>NZ_JBFBGU010000001.1:2094050-2266063 GCF_040684855.1 Actinoplanes sp. NPDC089786 | reverse complement strand
TCGGCGAGCTCTGGAAAAACTCCACATCCCTCGGGATCAACGGGGTTGACTCCACGGTCGACCGGCGTGCTAGTGGACACCCTCTCATCGGCAGAGTAACGCGCCGAGTCTCGCCCTTCACGTGGATGCTGTCGACGGAGCGTGGCCGTCAACGGGCGGAGCGGCGGGGCCAACGAGCACGTAGCCGAACCTCGTCCGCCCGGCGAGTTCTGGCATAGGAGGGCCCGCGTGAGGTCCCGGTCGGGCGCGGACGCCCACCTTCAGCGGTCACCACCAGCCTCCAAACCCGCTGGCAAAACAGCCACGCCACCCGCCCCACGCCCAAACGACACCTCCACGCGGCCTGACACACCCGCAGGAAGGCCATCCCCGCCGGGAGCCCGGACCACCGCTGCGGTCCGGGCTCCCTGGACGTCAATGAGCGTCTTAAGGTCAACCCGCAGTGGCGGTGAAATCCAGCCAGAAGATCGACGACGTCGTCGGTTGCACCAACACCAGGCCGACAGCCAGCGTCGTCGGTGATGCACGATCTGATCACGCCGCCGGCGCAGCCTGCCCGGGACACAGAACGCCAACTCGTGCTCGCCCGTCATACCTCGAGCGGTACGCCGCTGCCGCCCGACTTCGGCGCCTACCGGACCTTCTGCGGAACCTGAGCAACAGCGCACGCCGCCCATCCAGCCCGGCGCCGCATCCGGCTCACGTTAGGAATGGTGGGATCGGTGGCGAAGAGAGGCATCGCCCGCCTGCGCACCGTCGATGACCAGACCGCTGACCCGGACCGCTCAAGATGATCTTGCGCTCCCCCTGTGCTCCCAACGTAAGGAGCTACAAGCAAACAGCCCGTTACCTGAACTGCGGTAACGAGCTGTTGACCTGCACAGACGCTGGTGGGCGATACTGGGATCGAACCAGTGACCTCTCCGGTGTGAACGGAGCGCTCTCCCGCTGAGCTAATCGCCCGGGAACGCACCGAACAATACCGGAACCCTGACACCGCCTCCTAATCAGGGGTCAGGCGAGCCAGTCGCGGGCCACCTGGATCAGGTCGATGCCGAAGCTGAGGCGGACCGACACATACACGATCGCGCTCACGAAGATCATGCAGGCGATGCCGACCAGGCACCGGACCGGCCAGGACTGGCGGCCGATCCAGTGGGTCCAGGACTGCACGTGGCGCCGGGTGAAGACGAGCAGGTTCCTGGCCCAGGCGAACTCGACGGCCCAGATGGCCAGGCCCAGGATGACGATCGCCCAGCCGGGGCCGGGGAACGGGATGAGGACGATCCCGATGGCGACGACGAGGCCGCCGAAGATGCCGACGCCGACCTTGAGGGCGTGGCGGCCGGCGGGAGTGGAACGGATTCTGTCCAGGACTCCCACGGAGTGGCCCTGCTTGTCGGGTTTCGCGACCATTTCATCCCCCAGTGTTCCGGAGCCCCGTCACTACCCGGGAGGAATGGACGTTACCGGAGTAAGTCAACGACTGGACCACCCGACACCGGGCGGAACCGAGTACTTGGGCAGGGCCGACAAGATAGCGTTCTTCGACCCGTTTCGGGACGGATTCGGCACCGTCTTCCCACTACTGGGTGAGATCAGCGTATGGCGGAGCGTAACGACAGGGATCACCTGAGTATGGGAAACGCGGGGTTACCGACCTCGCAGCGGTGCCGGGGGGAGTTCGTCCATGAGTACCATTCGTCCGACGACCGTCGAGGTAGAGACCTCGCTGCGGCTCGTAGCGCCTGACGCCACGGCTCTGCCCGTGCGCGCCAGTCTCCGTTACGACCCCGCTGATCCTTATGCGGTCCATGTTTTGTTCCACGCGGAATCAGCCGGTGGGGAAGCCGTGAGCTGGTCCTTCGCACGGGAACTGCTGGTCACGGGGCTCGATGAGCCGGCCGGGATCGGTGACGTCCGGGTGTGGCCGTGGGCCACACCGAGGGGTGATTTCGTCGCTCTGGCGCTGTCATCCCCGGACGGTAACGCGTTGTTCGAAGTACCACGCAGCGTTCTGGTCCGGTTCCTCCGTCGCACCTATGTGGTGGTGCCCCGGGGGCGCGAATCCGACCATCTCGACGTGGACGCGGCGGTGAACCGGCTGCTCGCCGGGAGATAAATCGCAATTGCATGAGGCCCGTGTGGAGACTGCCGCTCCATGCGGGCCTTTTGCTTATAACGGTCATTACTGTCAAAAACAGAAAACGCCCAGACGTACGGTTATCGACCGTTTCCGCTCAGCAAAACGATCTCTCTTCGAGTAGCACGTGCATCCCTTGTCACCAGCGGATACGGTCGCCTCGATGTTCTCGATCGGCCACCGCACCCGGCGACCCGCCGGAACGCCACCCGCCCCGGCTTGGGCGGGCGTCGGCGCCTGCGCTCTGCCGGAGACCGACCTGGCGGTCCGGCAGCCCACCCCGCGGCGTCTCAGCTATCACCTTCTGGTCCTGACCACCGTCGGTCAGGGCACCATCGAGATCGACTTCGACACCCGCCGCTGCCATCCGGGCACGGTCGTCTGGATCCGGCCCGGCCAGGCCCTGCGCTTCGGTGGCCAGCCCGGCCTGGACGCGAGCCTGGTCTCCTGGGAACGCGACCTGCTCAGCGGCGAGCAGCTGCCCGGCCTCACCGTCGAAGATGCCGGCCCGACCGCCAGCCGCGACCTGGCGGGCGACGAGGCGGACGTGATCGGCGCCGGATTCACCCGGTTGGCGGACGATCTCGAGCGGCTGACCCCGGGCCCGGTGGCGGCCTCGCTGGTCCGCCACGAGCTGGCCGCGCTGCTGCTCCGGATGGCCTTGCTGACCAGGCCGGACGGTGAGTCACCGCCGAGCGCGGAGGCCCGCACGTTCGCCCGGTTCCGCCGGGCGCTCGAGGAGGGTCATGCGAGCAGCCGCCGGGTCGAGGACTACGCGGAGGATCTCGGGTGCTCCGTGCGTACCCTCACCCGGGCGAGTCTGGCGATCACCGGCCGCACCGCCAAGCAGGTCGTCGACGACCGCGTCGCGCTGGAGGCACGCCGGCTGCTGGCGTGCACCGAGGACTCGGTCGCCGAGGTCGGCCGGTCGCTGGGCTTCCCCGAGCCGACGAACTTCGGCCGGTTCTTCCACCGGGAGGTCGGGCAGAGCCCGGGCAACTTCCGGCTGGCGGTCCGGGACGGCTCGAACCATCAGGTCCCACAGCAGCGTGTCGCCGGCGGGTAACCACCGGTAATCCCTATATCCCCATGGTTTTGGGGGTGGCATTACCAGCAGTGGAACCGGCGCGGCATGATGGGTGGGTGCAGATCTCCGCGCGTGGCGACTACGCCGTCCGGGCCGCTCTGAGCCTGGCGAAAGCTCATCCGTCCCTCATGTCCGCCCAGGCCATCGCCCAGGACCAGGAGATGCCGCGGAAGTTCCTCGAAGCGGTGCTGGCCGATCTCCGCCGAGCCGGGGTGGTCCGTGCGCAGCGTGGCGCCGAGGGCGGTTACACGCTGTCGCAGCCGCCGCGCGACGTCACGATCGGCCAGATCCTGCGCGCGGTCGACGGTCCGCTGGCCGGGGTCCGTGGCATGCGCCCCGAGGAGACGCAGTACTCCGGCGCCGCCGAGAACCTGCCGAACCTCTGGGTGGCGGTGCGCGCGGCGGTCCGCGAGGTGGTCGACGAGGTCAGCCTGGCCGAGCTGCTGAGCGGCCGGATGCCGGCCCACGTGCGCAAGCTGACCACCCGCCCGGACGCGTGGCAGCCGCGGTGAGTTTGTAGATCAGGAGCATCGGGAAAGAGACATCCATCGAGGCGAAGTCCAAGGAGGACGTTCCGATGGCTGTCCTGTTCCGTCAACGCAAGAAGTTCGGCCCGTTGATCCTGAACTTCACCCAGAACGGCTTCTCGTCCTGGAGCATCAAGATCGGCCGCTGGTCGTGGAACTCACGTGCCAAGGCCCACCGCGTCGATCTGCCCGGCCCGCTGTCCTGGAAGCAGGACAAGTCACGCTGACGGCCGGATCACCACGTCGCCGCCGAGCCGCCCGGCCGGCGGGTCGCGGGTGACCGCGCCCGCCGCCACCAGCTTCTGCACCACCTGGGTGGCGTCGGCGGCGCGATAGACGGTCTCGGTCAGCGCGAACGTCCGCAACTCGGTGACCGTGGCGGCACCCACGGAAGCCAGGTGGGCGAGCACCTCACGGCGTAGCGGCCCGGGGTGCGGCGTGAGCGAGATGTCGATCAGATGCCGTTCCGGGTCGCCGGGGTCGCGATAGCGCACCCCGGCGAACTCGTCCACCGCCCACAGCGTCTCCTTGAAGGCCTCCAGGCTCTTACCCTGCGTGGTCGCGAAGACCAACAACTCCCCCGGCTCGTCCCCGGTCGCCAGCTCCACCGCCGCGACCAGCGGAAACCCGCCTTCCCCGAGCGCCGACCGATAGGCGTCCACGTCGGTCACCGCCCCCGGCGCCAGCGCGAAGATCGCCTCCGCCGGCTTGCCCGACGCGAGCGCCGCGACCGATTCCGGCGAAAGCGGATCAAGAGCTTCAAAAAATCCAAGCAGAGGTACGCGCGCAGCACCCACCGCCTTCAGCGCGGCTGTCAGCCGCGCATCCGTCCCACCCGCGACGACGTGCACGGTTAGGCCCGGGCTGTCCACGCCCACCGCCGCGAGCCGCCGCTCGACCTCCGCGGTGTCCGCACCGACCGCCACCATCGTCAGCTCACGCCCGCGGACCAGGTCGGACTGCTCCGCGAAGACCCGCAGCGCCGCCTCGGCCAGCGCCCCGCCGTCAGCGTCCGCCCCACCGTGCAGATAGGTCGCCCGCCGCTTGTGCAGCGCCGCCGGCGCCCAGGTCTCCAGGTGCCGGACCAGCACCTCGCGCTTAAGCTCGCCGACAGTCATGCCCCTTTCTACCGTGGCCAGGCCGGTTCTCGGTCATCCGGCTCAATGTCGTGAGGCTGATCCCCCGCGGCCGCGATCGGCTCGCCGGTCTCGAGTTCGGGGCTCGGCGGCAGGTTCCGCCGGATCGTGCGGACCGCAGCTCCTCAGCGTCGGCCGCGTCCAGCCACCATTCCCGGAAACGAGGTGCCGGGTTCAGGCAGCGTGCCCGCCGCGTCGCGAACCGGGCCGCCTCGTCACGATGTTCCGGGGCTCTCGGCGGCGCTCACCCAGCCGGACTCCAGGGCGGGGCCGCCGTCCGGGACGATGAATGTCGCGCGGTAGGTCGCGCCGTCGTCGGGCGGCAGGCGCCAGCCGGCGATCTCGGTCACCGTCTCGGCGAGCGGCAGCGCGGTGGTGGGTCGCGGGCCGCTGCCGTCCTCGGTGATGGCGCCGTCGCTGGTCCGGGTCTGCAAGGTGAGGGTGCCGGCGGGCAGGATCGCCTCTCCGGTGCGCCGGACGGCCGCGTAGAGCTCGACGTGGTGCCCGGGGCGGGTGGCACGCAGGCCCAGTTGCCAGGACGAGGCCGGCGGCCCCCAGGCGTACGGCGGGTCGCTCATCACGTGTGCCTGGCCCGGCCGCGGTATTTCTGCCAGGTCACCGACTTGACCCGCCGGCCCAGGCCGATGCTGAGCGAGCCGACCCGCCACTCGCCGGGCCAGTGGTAGACGGCGTCGCCGGCGTTGGCGTGGGCCGGGCCGACCGGTGTGGGGGTGTGGGTGGACGACTCGCCCTGGATGACGTCCATCCAGTCGGCCGGGCCGGCCAGCACGGCGCCCTCGTTGCCCCGGCGCCAGTCCATGCCGGCCGCGTCGGCCGTCGGGGCGGCCGTGAAGTGCTCGTTGATCGGAACGGCGCTCGGCAGGGTGGTCCCGAACTGGTCGAGGATCTTGTAGTGGACGTGGCTGACGTAGCCGAAGGCGCCGTCGGCGGCGTCGACGTTCCGCAGGTGCCCCAGGGCGTCCGGGGCCAGGACGGTGAGCTTGTAGGACGCCTTCTGGGTCTTGCCGCCGGCCGTCCGCGTCACCGAGATCTTCGCGTCGCGCCGCGCCGTGCTGGCGCCGGTGGTCGTGACCGTCGGGGTGGCCACGGCCGGGTCGCTCAGGCCGAGCGGCCCGACGACGGTCCAGGCGAACGTCCCGGCGGCCGGCGTGTTGGTGCTCAGGGTGGCGCTGGTCTTGTAGCCCGCCGGGGAGAAACCGTCGAGCCACCACAGACCGGTGGGCCCGCCGATGTGGAACGGCGCGGCCGGAGCGGCCGACGGCGCCGACACGGGTGGCGCGGCCGTGTCCGTGCCCGCCGGTTCGGCGGCCGGCGCCGACATCGGCTCCGACTCCTCGGGGGACAGTTCGTTGAACTCGCCCGGCGGCTCCGGCTCGGCCACCGTCGCTTCCTCGCTCTCCGGGTGCCCCGCGGGCTCCATGAGGCGGGCGACCGCCCGGTTGCCGGCGGAGCCCTGGAGGGCGAACAGCGCCTGGGCGCGGCCACTGATCGCCGGCGGCGACGGCTGCCCACCGGCTTGCTCCGGAGCGGCGCTGACCTGCTCGGACTCGATCAGCGAGCTGTACCATGCCACGGCCGACCCCCTGGGTTGCGCGCTGCCAGACCGGGCTCCAGTATCCCCGCCCGCGGCATCCGGCGGCCGGGTGGCGAGGAGTGTGCACCAAGAGGCAACCTTAAGGCGCCGACGACATCGACCAGCGAGACTTGTACTTACTGTGTCCATGCCAGCACTATGGGCACGTGGCCCCGCCGCTCGCCGAAGTGACCGCCCGCGCTCAGAGCCTGACCTCCGCGGGCGAGCTGGAAGCGGCCCGCGATGTGCTGGGCGGCGCGCTCGACCAGTCCGACACCGACCCGCGCCGCGCCTCCCCCGACCTGGCCACCGCCGCCGCCCTTCAGGCCCGGGTGCTGATCGCGCTCGGCGACCCGCACGCCGCGAAGCTGTGGGCCGGTTTCGCCCACGCCGCCGAGGAACGCCTGCACGGCGCCCGGGACGAGCGGGCCGTCGCGGCCGCCGCCACCCACGCCGCGGTGCTCTCCCGGATCGGTCACCACGGCCGGGCCGCCCAGGTCTACCGCGACCTGCTGGCCGCGCTGGAGGCGGTGGACCCGCCCGACTCGGCCCGGGTGCTGGCGGCCGAGGCCGATCTGGCCACCGCCGAGCACCACTCGGGACAGTGCACGGTGGCCCGCAACCGGATCAAGAGCGCCTGGACGCGACACCGGGACGCGTACGGCGACTCGGCCCCGGCCGGCATCAAGATGCTGGCCCGGCTGGCCGTGATGGAACGCGAGTGTGGCCGGCGCACCGAGGCGGCCGAGCACGTGGCGATGGCGCAGGAGCTGTGCGCGCGCTACCTGCCGGCCGGCCACCCGCTGGTGCAGCAGGTCGACCGGCTGGCCGGCGCCCCCGCCACCGGCAAGCACGTGTGCGGCCGGGTCACCGGGTCGGACGGCCCGGATCCGGCCGCCGACCAGACCACGTACCGCCCGGACGCCCCGCCGGAGCCGGCGCCCGCGGAGCCCGAGCCGGACAACCGGCCCACCGACCCCAAGGGCAAGCTCTACCAGCAACCGCTCTACCTCAGCGACGTGCATCAGGCGCCCGGCGACCTGAGCGGCCGGCACGCGCGCGCGGACACGCCGCTGCCGATGCCGGGCGCTCGCATCCCCGAGTACACGCCGGAGGGACGCCGCGTCCCGACCGGCAGCGCCCCCGCCGGCGACCTGCTCCCCGTACGCCGGGAGAAGCCGGAGTCGGGCGGTTCCCGGCAGCCCTTCATCCTGGCCGCCGTGCTGGTGGCCGGGGTGGGGGTGGCCGCGGCCGTGGTCGCCGCGACGCTTCCCCGCGGCGACGAGGCGCCGCCCGCGGCCGCACCGGCCACCGTGACCAGCGCACCCGCCGTCACCGCGTCCGGCCGGCCCACGCCCAGCCCGTCCGGCCCGACCGGCGCCGGCGGCAGCGACGGCGCGCCCACCGGGCTGAAGCTGCGCGACAACCGCGACGCCGTGGTGATCTCCTGGGTCTACCCGAAGGGCGCCGACGGTCCCGTGCTGATCTCCGGCGGCCGGGCCGGCCAGGAGCGCAAGGTCTTCCAGCAGATGCCGCCGGGCAGTTCCAACTACATCGCGTACGGCCTGAACGACCGCCTCGACTACTGCTTCTCGGTGGCCGTCGTCTACTCCTCCGACCGGGTGGCCGCCACCGACCCGATCTGCACCGACCGCTGAAGCGCCGCCCCCTGAAGCGCCGCCCTCTGAAGCGCCGCCCTCTGAAGCGCCGCCCTCTGAAGCGCCGCCCTCTGAAGGGCCGCCCTCTGAAGGGCCGACCGCTGAAACACCGACCGCTGAAGCGCCGGCCCAGACGCGTCCGAGCGTTCGTAGCGGCCGGCGGCGTGATTGCTGGAGGCGAGCACGACCCGGCATGGGAACAGCAAAGCGTCCCGCAACCGTTCTGCACCCCGAACACACCGTGGTGGAACCCGTGGCCCGGCATCGTGGGCGGACAGGGAGCCATCACGGAAAGCAGGTTCGGTGACAACGGAGGCGGCACCGACGTCGAGCGCCGCCGTTCATCCGGGCGGGCGCGCGGATCTCGCCGCCCTCGTGGCGGAGCTGGAGAGCCGCCCGATGTCGCAGTTCCGCACGCTGCCCGAGCCGGCCGCCGCGGCCGAGCGCCGGGCCGTGGCGATCGGCGACGACGAGCTGGCCAACCGGGCGCGGCTGCTGGTCGCCGGGGCGCTGCTGCGCGAGGGGCGGTCCGGGGAGGGTGGCCGCGCCGCGCATCAGGTGCTCGCCTGGGCCGAGCGCAACGGCACCCCGTACCTGATCGCCCGCACCCACCGCGAGATCGCCATCTTCTATCGCCAGGTGGGCGACTCGGCGACCGCGCTGACCCATGCCGTGCAGTGCGTCGCGCACCTCACCGACGACGTGGCGCCGGTGATCCGGGCCCGGCATCTGCTGTCGCTGGCCACGGCGCTCGACGAGACCGGCAGCAGCGCCGAGGCCGAGCGCCGGTTCCGGGAGGCGCTCCAGGTGGCGACCGCGGTCGGCGACCACGAGCTGACCCTCTACATCCTCAACAACCTGGCCTACACCGCGACCGAGACCGGGGACGAGCCGGCCGCGCGCGGCTACATCGAGCACATGCGCGACGTGCAGGCCCGGAGCGGCGCCCCGTTCAGCGCCAACGAGCTGGACACCATCGCCCGGGTCGAGATGATGTCCGGCCGGCACGACGCGGTCGAGGCGACGCTGCGCGCGGTGCTCGAGGCGGGCCAGACCGCGGTGCTCGGCAACGAGGGCGACGCGTTCGCCGAGTGCCTGCTCACGCTGGCCGAGGCGCGGCGGGCGGCGGGCCGCCACGAGGCCACCCAGGAGGCGCTGGACGCGGCGTTGCGGATGTGCGACGAGCGCGGGCTGCACGCGATCCGGGCACGGGTGCGCGAGGAGCAGGCGCTGCTGTACGCGAGCGGCTGCCCGCCCTGATCGGCGAGGCCGTCGTCCGGCGTACCCCGCTGGCCGTGGCGATCGTCGATCTTGATCATTTCAAGCGGGTCAACGACACGCTGTCGCACAGCACCGGCGACGCGGTGCTGGTCGAGGTGGCGGCGATGCTGGCCGAGGTGGCCACCGGGCCGGTCCTGGCGGCGCGGATGGGTGGCGAGGAGTTCCTGCTGGTCTTCCCGGGGGTCGACCTGGCCGAGGCGGCCCGGCGGTGCGAGGCGCTGCGGCTGCGGATCCGGGCCTTCCCGTGGGCCCCGGTGACCGGGACGCTGCCGGTGACGACCAGCATCGGGGTGACCGCCGCGGCCGAGGGCCGCAGCACGCCGAGCGCGTTGCTCTCCCAGGCCGACCGCAACCTCTACGCCGCGAAGCGCTCCGGCCGCGACCGCGTGGTGGTCGACACCCTCTGATCGTCAGGCGGGCGGGGTCACCCGGAGCTGGGCCAGCAGGACGTGGATGTCGGAGTTGACCCAGTACTCGGCGAACTGGCCGTCCGCCACCCGCAGCAGGTCGGTGCCGGTGAAGGCGACCTGGGTGCCGGGCTCGGCCGCGGCGCCGGGGAAGCCCCCGCCGTAGGTGCCCGAAGCCGTCCAGCGCAGCGCGACGTGGTCGTCCTGGACGATCGGGCCGACCTCGATGGCGAACGTGAGGTCGGTGAAGGCGGCCCGGGTCTGGCCGATCCACTCGGCGAGCCCGTCGGGGCCCTTGACGGCCGACCCGTCACCACCGTCCATCATTGCCGCGTGCAGGCGGAAGCCGGGCGTGATGATCTGCTGGGCGCGGCCGAGGTCGCCGTTCCACAGCTGGAGCCATCCGTCGATGAGCTCGTTCATGTCGTCCTCCTGAAGGTACGTGAGTAGCGAACCGAAACTAGCGACGAAGAGCCGCCCTCTGGCAGTGCCAGATTAAACTGACACCGTTAAGGTGAGGCGCGTGTCGCTGAGAGATCGCCGCCGCGCCGCGGCCACCCGCGAGATCCTCGACGCCGCCCTCAAGCAGATCGTCGAGCGCGGTCCGGCCGGTCTGGCCCTCCGGGCGGTCGCCCGCGATCTCGGGATGACCGTACAGGCGCTCTACCACTACTTCCCGAACCGCGACGAGCTGGTCACGGCGCTGATCGTCGAGGCCTACGACGACCTGACCGCCGCCGTGCGGGCCGCGGTCGACCACCCGGCGCGGCCCGGCGATCCGGCCTTCATCGCCGCCGCCGACGGCTTCCGGGGCTGGGCCATCGCCAACGCGGCCCGGTTCCAGCTGATCTACGGGACGCCGCTGCGGAACTACCGGGCGCCGGACGACGGCCGCACCACCGGCGCCGCCCAGCGGCTCGCGGTCGTGGTCTGCGACGCGCTGTTCGCGGGGCTCGGCGCCGACCGGTTGAGCCGGATGGAGCTGCCGCCGATGAGCGCGGGGCTGCGGGAACGCTTCGACCGGCTGCCGGCCGAGGCGATCGGCGCGCTCCCGCCGGCGGCCGGGGCGCTCTTCGTCAGCGTCTGGGGGCACCTGCACGGCCTGGTGGTGCTCGAGGCGTTCGGGCACACCGACTTCCTCGCCCCGTTCCAGGCCGAGATCTTCCGCGGCGCGATGCGTGATCTGCTGGCCGGCGTCCACCGCCGCCTGCCCGATTGAGGCCCGCCCGGTGCGGGCAGACTCCTGCTCATGGCCAAGGTGAGCAGAACTGGCAGGAGTGGCACCAGCACTACGACGACCCGGGGTCATCCCTGGCCGGGCGGTTGCGGGTGGTGCAGCGCGACCTGCGGCGGGCCCTGGCCGAGGCGCCGCGGGCGGACGGCCGGCTGCGCCTGGTCGCGATGTGCGCCGGTGAGGGCCGGGACGTGCTGCCGGTGCTCGCCTCGGCCGGCGATCCGCTCGTGTCGGCCGTACTCGTCGAATTCGATCCCGGCCTGGCCTCGACGGCCCGCGCCACCGCCGCCGAGCTGGGCCTGTCCGGCGTGCGGGTCCGGGTCGCGGACGCGGGCGACCCGGCCACCTACGCCGACCTGGCGCCGGCGCACATCCTGATGGCCTGCGGCGTCTTCGGCAACGTCACGATGGCCGACGCCCGCCGAACGATCGCCGCGATGCCGATGCTGCTCGCCGACGGCGGCCTGGTGATCTGGACCCGCGGGCACTTCCCCGACGACGACCGCGACCCGGCCCAGGACCTGCGCGCGCACTTCGAGGACTGTGGTTTCGAGGAACTCGCCTTCACCCGGCCGGACGACGCGCACTTCCGGGTCGGCCTGAACCGGCTGTCATCCCGCCGGCTGTTCAGTTTCGTCTGAAAAGGACGCGACCACCGGATAGTGGTCCGAGGCGCGATCGGTGACCTCGTCCCGCCGCACCGACACATAGCGGGTCAGCCTGGCCAGCGGCGGGCTCGCCATCAGGTAGTCGAGCCGGAACTCCCCGAACTCCCTCTCCCGGTAGCGGGCCGTCGGCACGGTGGCCCCGATGCCCCGCCCGACGTCCACGAACCCGGCGTCGAGCAGCGCCCGGATCGCCCGCGTGTCGGCGGTCCCGGCCGGGGTCAGGTGACGACGCTGATACCGCTGGTCGATGACCGCCAGCGCCTCGGCGTGGTCGGTGCCCGGGTCCAGCGAGTTCAGGTCGCCGGCGATCAAGACCTTCCGGCGGGTACGGAAGAAGCACGCCGCGAGCCAGGTGGCCTCCCGGCGACGGCGCTCCGGCGAGAACGGGTTCAGATGGGTGCTGACCACGGTCAGATCGCCGACCGTGGCCACCGCCGCGGCGTGGTGCAGCCGCCACGTGATCGACCGCGTCCGGGTCAGCGCCGTCCGCGCCAGCACCGCCACCGGCTGCCCGAACACCGACGGCGCCAGATGCGCGGTCATCCCCAGCTCACCGGCGACCTCGCCGACCCGTTTCGCGCTCCACCCCTTGAGCTCCTGCAACGCCAGCACATCGGGCCGTTCCCGCCGCACCACGTCGAGGATCGCGCCGAGCCGGTCCTGCCCGCCGACCAGGATGTTCCACGTCATGACCCGCATCGGCCGTCAGACCCTCTCGCGCGGCGGGGACTCCCGTGCGGCGGGCGCGGGCGCCGAGGCGGAGCCGGCGTTCGTCTCGACCGGGTCGGCGGTGCGCAGCGGGCGGATGGCCCAGCAGAGGACGCCCAGCCAGAGGGCGGTCAGGAGCAGGGCGCCCAGGACGTCGGTCGGGTGGTGCATGCCCCGGTACACACGGGACAGGGCCACCCCGGCCGGCATCACGATCGCCGGGACCAGGGCCAGCCAGCGGTACCAGCCCCGGCCCCGGCCGATGACCAGGATGGCGATCGCGGTCCACAAGCACAGGGTCGCGGCGATGTGGCCGGACGGGAAGGACGACGTCGGCATCTGGCCGTCCATCTGCTCGACCCGCGGCCGGGGGCGTTCGACGGCTGCGGCCGTACACAGGAAGAGGGTGATCTCACCGGCCATGGTCACGAGCAGGAACACGACCGGGCGCCACTGACGCCACAGGGCCAGGGCGAGCGGGCAGGAGATCAGCAGCACCAGGGTGATCGCGTGGGTGTCGCCCGCCTTGCTCCAGAAGTAGCTCAGGTCGTCCAGGGACGGGGTGCGGAAGCTCTGCAGCCAGCGGTTCACCCCGTCGTCGTGCTGTCCGCGCACCAGCACGCCGAGGACGTACACCAGGCCGAAGGTCAGCACCCAGCCGGTGACGATCTGGAAGACCGCGCGCCACGGGTGGGCGGAGCCGTGGTGGGCCGGGGCCGGACGCAGGTCGGCGGCGGACGACGGCTCGAGGCCACGGTCCATGAAGTCGGGGCGGAACGCGTACGCCGTGACGCCCAGCCAGGCCACCCCGAGCAGCCAGCCGCCGAGCACGTCCGTCGTGTAGTGCACGCCCAGAGCCACCCGGCTGAAGCCGATCAGCAGCACGATCAGGCCCAGGAACCCAACGAAGACCTTGCGCCACCGGGGCGGCACGGCGGGCAGGAAGACCAGGACGAGCGCGCCGTACACCACCATCGAGCCCAGGGCGTGCCCGCTCGGGAAGCTGTTGCCGGGCGCGTGGGCGACCGGGGTCTCGACCACCGGGCGTACCCGCCCGACCAGGGCTTTCAGCGACGGGTCGAGCAGCAGCGCGCCCACGCCGGTGACCACCAGGTAGAGCGCGAGGCGCCAGCGCCGCCGGATCAGCAGCACCAGCACGGCCAGCACGACCAGCCAGAACATGAAGGGGCGGCCGCCCAGCTGGGAGAACCACCTCAGCAGGCCGACGTACGGCGAGACGACGGCGTTGAGACCGTCGGCGATCGCGACATCGAACCCGGTCAGCGGCGCCCACCGGCCCCGGACCAGCAGCAGGAGCAGGCCGAACCCGAAGCCGACGGCGGCCACCAGCAGGAAGCCGGCGAAGGCGCCGATACCGAAACGACGTGACACGGACACGGCCGCCAGTTACCCGGCCGCCACGAAAATCAATCTCCCGGCTGCCACCGGTCGGGCGGCGCCGGCTGGGTGACGCCGACCCGCTGCGCCTCCAGCTGGGCCGCGAAGGCCAGCCCGAGGAAGAACGCGATGCCGGTCAGGTTCGCCCAGATCAGCAGGGCCATGATCGCGGTCAGCGGGCCGTACGTGGCGTTGAAGTCGTCGCTGATCCGCACGTACCCGCCGAGCCCGAGGCTGGCCAGCCACCACAGCACGGTGGCCACCCCGGCGCCGAACAGCAGCCAGGACAGGGCCGGTTGCTTGCGCCGCGGCGACTGCTCGAACAGGACGCCCACGGCCACCACGATCAGCACCAGGCTGAGCGGCCAGCGGATCCAGTCCCACCCGGTACGCAGGGCGGAGCCCCACCCCAGCTCCCGCGCCAGCGAGTCGCCGGCCGCTCCCCCGGCCACCAGCAGCAGGAAGCCGATCAGCGCGGGCACACCGGCGACCACGGCCAGGATCGCCGCGCGGATGTACTTCGGCCGGGCGGGCCGGTCACGTTCGACGCCGTAGATCCGGTTCGCACCGCGCTCGATCTGCGCCATCGCCTGCGTCAGCGCGACGAGACCGGTGATCAGGCCGACGACCAGCGCGAACTCGCCCTGGTCCTCGTCCTCCTCGCCGGCCCGGAGCAGGTCGCGGACCAGCGGCTCGGAGGCGCCGGGGGTGAGCGCGACAACCGTGTCGGCGACGATCGTGCCGCCCTCCTCCGCGCCCAGGTCGGTGGCCAGGCCGGACAGCGCGATGAGGAACGGCACGATGGCCAGGCAGAGCTGGAGCGCCAGCGCCCGGGAGTGGCTGAAGCCGTCGCCGTATCGGAACCGCACGAAGGCGTCCCGGACCAGCGGCCACCGGCCGTAGTGCCGGATCGCCTCCAGCGCGTCGTCGGCGGAGAGCTCGTCACCCGGCATCATCCGGGTCTCGGGCACCGGCTCGGTGGAGCTCACTCCGCCTCCTTGGCGGCGGCGCGCACCCCCTCGGCCGCGTCGCGGGTCACGCTGACGTCGTAGGCCAGGTCGGGGTCGGACGCCGGCCGCGGCACGCACAGCAGCAGCGCTTTCGGCTTGATGGTGATCTGCATGCTCTTGCCCGGGTCGATCAGGTCGCCGTCGAGCTGGCGCGGCTGGGGGCGGTTGCTGCGGATCTCGACCCGCTCGGCCCGGTAGGTCTCCATCCGGGGGATCCGCTTGCGCCGGCTCAGCACCCCCCAGCCGATGGCCAGCCAGTGCCACAGGTTGTTGGGGCTGAGGATCGCCACGTCCAGCTTGCCGTCGTCCGGCGTGGCCTCCTCGAGCAGCCGCAGGCCGCCCTGCAACCGGCCGACGTTGCCGACGATGACCGTCCGCGGGTGACGTGGCATGGGCGGGCCGCCGTCGATCACCACCCGCACCCGCATCGGGTTGGCCAGCAGCTTCTTCAGGCCACCGCCGACGTACGCGATGGACCCGAGCCGCTTCTTGGCCGTCTCGGAGGTGGCGTCGAGCATCTCGGCGTCGAAGCCCATGCCGGCCATCACCGCGAAACACTGGTCGCCGACCTGGCCGACGTCGATGCGCTTGCGGCCGCCCTCGATCGCCACCTGCACCCCGGTCGCCGCGTCGCCGGCCAGCCCGAGGTTGGCGGCGAGCAGGTTGCCGGTGCCGGCGGGCAGCACCGCCATCCCGACGTCCGTACCCGCCAGAGCGGTGACCACCGCCATCACCGTGCCGTCGCCGCCGCAGGCGAAGACCAGCTCGGCGCCGTCGGCGACGGCCTGCTCGGCCTGACCGCGGCCGGCGTCTTCCGGCGTGGTCTCCAGGAACCGGGGCTCGGGCCACCCGGCCTCGGCCAGCCCTGAAGTGATCAAGCGGCGCAGCTGATCCATGTCGTCGACCTTGGACGGGTTCACGACGACGGCGGAGCGGGGTCCAGTCACGGCGCCAGTCTGGCGGAGCCAGGTCACGACCGCATGTCGAGGTGAGTACCGTGAACTGGTGGGCGAGACGAGCGTCACCTGGTGGGGGCACAGCACGATGTGGCTGGCCGATGCGGGCACGACCGTGCTGACCGATCCGGTCCTCACCAACCGGCTGGCCCATCTGCGCCGCATGGCCGGTCCCGCGCCGCGGCTGCCCGGGCCGCCCGACGCGGTGCTGCTCTCCCACCTGCACGCCGACCACTTCCACCTCACCTCGCTGCGGATGGTTCCCGGCCACCCGACGCTGGTGGTGCCGCGCGGGTCGGCCGGCTTCATCGCCAAGGGCCTGGGCCGGGCCGCCGCCGAGCGCGTGGTCGAGCTCTCGCCCGGCGACGAGACCAAGGTCGGCAACGTGACGATCCGGGCGGTGAAAGCCGCCCATCCGGGTGACCGCGGGCCGTGGTCCAACCTGCGGTCGGTCGCGCTCGGCTTCGTCGTCGAGGGCACTTCCAAGACGTGGTACGCCGGGGACACCGGACTCTTCGACGAGATGTCCGCGCTCGGGCCGCTGGACCTGGCGTTGATCCCGGTCGGCGGGTGGGGACCGACCCTGCACGCGCACGAGCACCTCGACCCCGAGCAGGCGGCCGAGGCCCTGCGCCGGGTCCGCGCCACCCATGCCGTGCCGGTGCACTACGGCTCGTTCTGGCCGGTCGGCCTGGGCCGGGTCCGGCAGCACATGTTCGGCGAGCCGGGGCCCGCGTTCGCCCGGTTCGCCGCCGAGAAGGCGCCGGACGCCCAGGTCCGGGTGCTGCGCCAGGGTGAGACGCTGACCTTCCGCCCCGCCACACCGGCCGGGGACGCCGCGTGATCGCCTGGTTGGGCTCACTGTTCTGGTTGCTCGGGGTGGTCGCGTTCGGCGCGATCGTGCCCGTGGTGCCGACCGGCGCGGCGGTCAGTGGCGCGGCCGCGCTGGCCTTCCACACCGAGCCGCTGGTGCTGGTCCTGGTGGTCGCGTTCGGCGCGGCGGGCGCCTACGTCGGCGATCTGGTGATGTACGCGATGTGCCGCGCCGGTGGCGAGAAGCTGGCCCGGCGGCTGCGCTGGCTGCGGGACGAGGAGCACCTGGCCACGGTCAAGGAGAGGCTCAAGGAGAAGCAGGTCCAGGTGCTGCTGGTGTCGCGGCTGATTCCGGGCGGCCGGGTGCCGGTGCTGCTCGCCGCCGCCTTCGCCGGCCTGCCGTGGCGCACCTTCGTGATCGCCAACCTGCCGGCCTGCGCGCTCTGGTCGGTCGTCTACGCCGGGGTCGGCCTGGCCGGCGGCTCGATCTTCCCCGAGCCGTGGCAGGGCGTCGTCGCGGCGGTCCTGCTGATCCTGATCGTGAACTGGGCGATCAGCTTCGTCCAGAAGCGCCGCAAGGCGACCGCCAGCACTTGAGGTCGCCCGCACTTGAGGGCGTTAGTACTTGAGGGCGTTAGTACTTGAGGTACTGCCGGGTCATCTTGGCGACCTTCTCGACCACGGCGATCCCGCCCGGCATCTCGACGTGGTTGTGCGAGAGGACCGCGATCGAGACGTCGGTCTTGGCGCCGCCGCTGACCCGTCCGACCGTGTTGATGATCCAGCGGTTCTTCTCGGTCGAGCGTTGCAGCCAGCCGTTCTTCACGGTGAAGTTCTCACCCTTCGCGGCGGCGGCCGGCACACCCCAGTTCTGGTCGGAGTTGACCGAGCTCATCAGTTCTTTCGCGTACGCCCGGGAGCCCTCGTCGAGCGGCCCCTTGGCGTTGACCAGCTGATTGAGCAGCTTCACCTGGTCGTTCACGGTGGTCTTGGTCAGGCCCCAGGCCGTGACGACCTTGGTCGACTTGAGGCCCAGCTTCTTGTTGCACTTCCCGATCGCTTTCGCCCCGCCCAGCTGGGTGAACAGCGAGGTGGTGGCGGCGTTGTCGCTGGCCCGGATCATCCGCCCGGCCCGCTCCTTCTCGCTCGCGGTCAGCTCACGCTCGTCGCCCTGGGCGTCGAGCAGCAGGCAGGCCAGCACCTGCACCTTGACGACGCTCGCGGTCTCGTAGGCCTCCGAGCCGCGGAAGGCGTACGTCTCGCCGGTCTTCCGGTCGAGCACGGCCACCGAGAACTCGGGCACCGTGGCGGAGTACTTCTTCAACGCCGTGTTCAGGCTCCTGACCTGCTTGGCGCGCTCGATCTTGCGCAGTTCCTCGGGGCTCGGGCCGGTCGGCGTGGGGCTGGCCGCCGGTTTCGAGGGGCCGCCGACGACGCCGGACGACAGGACGCCACCGCCCTCGCCCCCGCTGTCGCGGGTCATGCCGACAGCCACCAGCGCGCCACCCCCCAGAATTCCGACGGCGGCAACGGCCAGAATCACGCTCTTCGTCCGAAGCACCCATGCATATTGCCGCGCCCGATGCCGGAATCGTTACCCGTGGGCGGGATCCGATCAAGATTGGCCCCAACTTTCGACGCAGGGCGGCATGCCGTTCACGCTGAGTGACGCTGGCCGCCGTTGCCTATACGCGCTCAGAGCTGCTCTGAGCGCGTATAGGCAACACGCCTAGGCCAGGAGGGCTAGTTCGGTCTTGGTGCGCTGGAGTTCGGCCGGAGCCACGCCGTAGGCCCGCAGCGTCCTCGACACCCGGGAGGCGAGCGCCTCGGCCTCGTCGACCGGGCACCGGGTGGACAGCTCCAACAGGTCGGAGCCGTCGGGGTAGCGCCACCGCTCGGCGGTCAGCCCGCCCTTGATGCCGCGCAGCTTGATGCTGAGCTTCCGCACGTCGACCGGCCCGTAGACGACCAGGTCACGGAGGCCGACCCCGGACGGGGCGTACCGGGCGAACAGCTTGCGCTGGCGCGCGGACAGCAGGCTGGTCAGCGGCCGGCCCGCCTTGAGCGCGCGGCTCACGTCGCCGCGCCGCAGCCGGCGTTTGAGCGCGCCGGAGCAGACGGCGTGCCCGGGCAGCGCGTCGATCTCCATCTGGAACCGGTCGGCCGAACGCAGCCAGCCGGGCACCCGACGGGGGTCGACCGGGCGCAGCTTGACCACGGCGTCGTCGCGCCCCAGCCGGCGGTCGCGGACCCGGACGATCAGATCGTGCTGGTAGAGCGCCAGGTCGGGGGTGTCCAGGTAGTAGACGCGGCGGTTCGGCCCGCGGGCGGTGTCGATGCCGAGCGACCGGCTCCGGTGATCGGGAACCACGATCTTCAGCTCGACCTCGCCCGCCTGGCCGGCCAAGGTCCGCAGCGGATGTGGCTGCCAGAATCCCGTCGTCACCTAGCACGTCCCTTCTCTTCGTTGTGCATCGACAACCGTACGTGATGGCCAGGACCAGGGCCGTATACCCCTCGTATGATTCTCGTTAACCTGCTGTCAACGTTGATCTTCCGGTGCCCGACCGCGTCGGAATCGGCGCTCAGCCGGTGAACTCGAGCGTCTCGTGGGCACAATGAACAGCATGGCCATCCTGGATCTCGCCCGCGCCGCCGTTGACCTCGCCCGCAGCACCGCCGGCCAGGTGATCGAGATCGGCGCGACGCTGGTCAGCGTGCCGGCCCGGGTGCTCGCGGTCCTCGGCCAGGCCGAACTGCTCGCCGCCCGCATCGCGGTCGTCGCCGACAAGGCCGACACGCTGGTCGACCGGGCCGGCCACTCGGTCGCCGAGGCGGAGGCGGCGATGCTGGAGATCCGCACGATCGCCAGCGCCGCGGCCCGGCTCGTGGCCGAGGTGGAGAGCGTCGCGGCCGGGGCGAATCAGCTGGTCATCGAGGCCGACAACGTGGCCACGGGCGCGGCCAGGGTGGTGGGCGGCGCGGCCGCGGCCACCGACGCGGCCACCGCGGTGATCAAGGACGCGGCCGCCACCACCGGCGCCGCCTCGGCCGTCGTGGTCCGGGCGGCCACTGCCACCGGGGAGGCCGAGGCGCTGCTGCACGCGTACGCGCCGACCCTGCAGAAGGCCGCCCCGCTGGCCGAGCGCTTCGTCAACGAGCTGTCGCCGGAGGAGATCTCGGCGGCGATCCGGATGGTGGACACCTTCCCCGAGCTGCGCCGGCACCTGGTCGACGACATCCTGCCGCTGCTCGGCAAGCTCGACCAGGTCGGCCCCGACCTGCACAAGCTGCTCGGGGTCACCGAAGACCTCCACCTGGCCATCGCCGGACTGCCCGGTCTGCGGATGCTCAAGCGGCGCGGCGAGGAGAAGGAAGCCGACGATCGGGCGGCCAATGGGCGTTAACGCCCGATTCGGACCGATCGGCCCATACTTTGGGCAGGCGGCGAAGCGCGAAAAACGCCGACCGCCCCCGTGATCAGCGGCTGTTCGCGTTCCGATCCAGGACCTCGTGACTTTCACCCCCTTTCGAACCGGTTGTAGACTGCAAGTGGTCTCGCATCCGTAGGGGGTTTCGTGGGCGACGCGCATCGGTCGGGATGCCCGATCAACCTCTCGCTGGAGGTGCTCGGCGACAAGTGGTCGCTGCTGATCATCCGGGACATCATGTTCGGCGACCGGCGACACTTCCGCGCCCTGCTCACCCGGTCCGAGGAGGGCATCGCCTCGAACATCCTGGCCGACCGGATCGGCAAGCTGACCGAGCTCGGGCTGATCACGTCGGCGCCCGATCCGTCCCACAAGCAGCGGGTACGGCTGAGCCTGACCGAGCCGGCCATCCAGCTGGTGCCGGTCATGGCCCACCTGGGCGCGTGGGGGCGGCGTCATCTGCCGGTGTCGCCCGAGCTGGCCATCCGCGCCCAGCTGCTCGAAGAGGGCGGGCCGCCGCTGTGGGACGCGTTCATGGACGAGCTGCGGGAGCTGCATCTCGGGGTGCCGCGGCTTTCGGGGACCCCGTCGGTCCTCGGTTCGCTGACCGCCGCGTACCTGGCTCTGGTTCAGGAAAAAGCCCCGCTCGGGTGAGCGGGGCTCTCCTTCCTGCGGTTCTGGTTCGTCAGTAGACCGAGACGCCGTAGACCGAGAGCGGCTCGGTGACCGGCTGGAAGTAGGTCGTGCCGCCGGAGGAGCAGTTGCCGCTGCCGCCGGAGGTCAGGCCGTGGGCCGTCGAACCGGAGTAGAGCGAGCCGCCGCTGTCGCCGGGCTCGGCGCAGACCGTGGTGCGGATCAGGCCGGAAACGCTGCCCTGGGAGTAGTTCACCGTCGTGTTCAGCGCGGTGACCCGGCCGCTGCGGGTACCCGTGGTGGAGCCACGGCGGGTGACCGTCGTGTTGACCGCCGGGGTGGAGGCGCTGCTGATCTCCACGCCGCCGACCGTGCCCGGCCGCGAGATCGAGCCGGTGTAGCGCACGATCCCGTAGTCGTTGCCCGGGAAGCTGGTGCCGGCCCGGGTGCCGATCGTCTGCGAGCCGTTGGTCCAGGTGGTGCCGATGTTGGTGCAGTGACCGGCGGTCAGGAAGTACTGCGTGGAACCCGACTGCACGTTGAAGCCGAGCGAGCAGCGGGAGCCGCCCGAGTAGATGGCGTCGCCACCGGAGATCAGCGTGCTCAGCGTGCCGGCCTCGATGTCCAGCCGGGCGGTGTCACCGAGACCGGCGACGAGCTCGCGGACCTTGGTCAGCTTGGCGCCCTTCACCGTGCTGTCGGCCGTGACCACGATCTGGTTCGCGATCGGGTCCAGGCCGAACGACGTACCGGCGATCTTCAGGTCCTTGCTGAGCGAGTCGTTGGCGGCGGCCAGCACCGCGCCACCGCGCTCCACCATGCGGGGGGTGGCGCCGGCCGCGGAGACGGTCTTCGCGGTGGCGGCGTCGGTCACGTTGACGATCAGCTTGCCGTCCGTGCCGACGTACGAGCCGGCGCTGCGCTCGCCGAGCTGAGCCTCGAGGGTGTGCGAAAGAGTCGTCGCGGCGACCGCCGCGTCGGCGCTCAGCGGGGCGGCCACAGCCGGTGAGGCGAAGACGCCGCTGGCGAGAATGCCGACGGCCAGGCCGACGATCGGTCGGCGAAGCTTCGGGTTGAGCACGTTTCCTCCCAGGGGGGTGGGTGGCACGCCGGGAGTTCGGTGTGCCGGAGGTGCTCACGCAGTATTGAACGCCGTCGATACGTTCCTCAAGGCTCGTTAAGGTTTACACAATGTTTCGTCGATACCCGTCAAACAAGCATTGAGCTGGGCGTTCATGGATGTCATACGTCGGTCTTATTACTCATTCGGGATGCTCCGGCTTAGGCTGCCCTTTCCAGACCCGTCGTGGCGATCTCCTCGGCCAGGTCCCGGGCCTGCGACCGGATCTCCGGCACCGCCGTCGTCTCCCAGCGCACCCCACGCCGCAACGGCCCGAGCACCCAGATGTTCCGGTGGATCCGCCCGTCGTGGTCGACGTCGAGCCCCAGCCCGTACGGGCCGACCCGGGCCAGCCCCTTGCGCAGCAGCGTCGCGGTGAGTCCCGTGGCCGCGCCCGGCAGCCGCCCCGGGCCGGCACAGTTGACGATCGCCGCCTTCGGCAGCCCCTCGGGCGGCGCGCCCTTCCGGACGATCAGCCGCCCGGTCTCCCGCAGGTGCGCGATGCGCGCGGCGACCGGAGGCGCCATCCGGTGGCGGTGACACTCCCAGAGGCGGGCCAGGTGGCGCAGGAAGGCGTCCCGGTCCCGGTCGGCCAGGCGGCCCCAGACGGCATCGGTCTGTGGGCGCAAGCCATCGACGACGGCGCGCCAGTCGGTGGCGGTCGAGGCCGATTCGCGTACGGCGCGGATGATCTCCCGCAGGGTGCTCTTGCCGGTGAGGTCGGGGAAGTCCAGGTCGGCCGGACGCTCGACGTGACCCAGGGGGAGCATGCCTCGGCGGCTGTAGGCGATGATCACGCGGTCGCTCGCGCCTGTGGTGTTCAGGCCGCGCGCCTGCTCACGGTCCGGGCCGCCCCAGACCGGGCCGTCCCAGAATGCGCCCGGGCCGGCGTCGAGGTCGCCGACCGTGGCTTCGCCGCAGAGGACTTCCTCCCAGGACTGGGCGGCTGGGTCGCGTGCCGGCTTCTGGCCCCACGCCGGCGCCGCGCTGCTTCCACCCACCGCGCTGCTTTGATCGGCTGCGCTGCTTTTATCGGCTGCGCTGCCCACCTGCGCGTTGCTCACCTGGGCCGTGCCGCCTGCCTGGGCCGTGCCGTTCATGTTTGCCGCGCCGGCCGCGTGAGCCGTGGCGCCTGCGGGTGGCGTGGCGCTTGTCCGGGCGGCGCCGCTGGTTCCTGGTGTGCGCGCGGGTTCGGTGGCGGCGAGGGTGAGTGTGACGTCGACCGCGGTGAGGCCGGTGCCGATGAGCAGGACCGGGCGGTCGTGCGGAAGGTTGTCGAGAGCGCCCGGGCGCCACGGGTCGGCCACAAAGGACGGATCCTCGCCGAGGGCCGAGGGAAGGCCGGGCGGCTGCCCGCTCACCGGGTTACCGAGCGCCAGCACCACGTCGTCGGCCCGGACCTCCCGGCCGTCGTCGAGGATGACGAGCGGGTCCGTACGTACATCGGAAACCCGGCCCCGCACCCACCGAAACCGCCCCGGGTGGGCCAGCGCGGCCCAATCCAGCACCTCGCGCAGGTAGTGCCCGTAGGCCCGCCGCGGCATGAAGTCACACGCTTCCACCCCGGCCCACCGCACGAAATGCCCCGGGTCATCCGGGTAGGCGCTCATCGCACCCGCACGCGAGTTGAGCAGTTGCCAAGGCCGAGCCGACGCACCATAGGCGACCCCGCCACCCAGCTCGCCCGACTCGATCAGCACCACATCGGCGTCGGTCCGGCGCAACAGAGCCACGGAAGCCAACACTCCCGCCGCCCCGCCACCGACAACCGCCACAACCCGTCGTCCGGACATCCGCGCCCCCTCGACCGAACTCCTATCCACACGATAGGCAATGAAGGCTATGCCGGTCCAGACAAGCCATCTCGGAGCCACACTTTATCCGGTGCCGTTCGGTCGATTTGCCGGTTACACGCCCCCACCTGTGGATAACCAGCGCGAAATGTCACACCCACCCGCTACATTTCCTGCCCACCCAGAGGGGTGGGGGTGGCGGTGGTGGGCGCGCGACAAATCAGACAAGTCGCTGAATTGTGACGGCCCAACTCGGCTGTTTCGCGGCGCAGCCCCGGCGGTGGCAGAACTCAGAGCGCCACGGCAAAGCTGCGGCGCGGGCCGTGCGAGCCCCACCGCAAGTAGCTGCTGTCGCGGAGCGAACCCAACGGGCGAAACCCGCCGAACGCAGAGCGTGCCACGACAAGGGCTGCGGGACGGGCGACACGATCCTGACCGCGAGCAGCTGTTTCTGCGGTGTGGGGCCGGCGGGTGGACGTCGGCCGAACGCAGGGTGCGCACGGCGGGGACGCACGCCACCGCGGGGCCAACGGGGAAGCACGCCACCGCGGGACGCACGCCACGGCAGGGACGCTCGCCACGGCACGGCCGCGGGCACGCGCCACGGCAGGGACGCAGGCACGCGCGCCACGGCGGGGTCGCCGCGGGCGCACACCCGAGGGGGGTCAGACGACGCGGACGGGGGCGGAGTCGGCCAGGCGGTAGCCGACGCCGTAGACGGTGGTGATCAGTTCGGGGTCGTCGAGTTTGGTGCGCAGGCGGCTGATGTGGACGTCGACCGTGCGGACGCCGGTGTGGACGTGGCCCCAGACCCGGGACAGAAGCTGGGCTCGGGTGAAGACCTGGCGGGGGTGTTCGGCGAAGAAGAGGAGCAGGTCGTACTCGAGGCGGCTCAGGTCGAGGAGTTTGCCGTCGCGGAAGGCCGCTCGGGGGGCCGGGTCGAGGCTGATCACGCCGGGCTCGCCGGTGGGGATCTCGGTGGGGGCCCGGAGGGCTACGTCGGCGGCGGGGCCGGCCACGGCCAGGAGTTCGCGGAGGGCGGTCAGGACTCGTTCGCGGTTCTCGCCCTCGCCTCCGTCGATGCTGATCGTCACCGTCAACGGGCCTGGGTTCGCGGCTGCCGGGTCTGCGGCGGCGGTCATCGACGAACTGGCGGTGGGCGCCGCGGTGGGGAGGTTGCGGCCGGTGACTGTGGCCACGGCCGGCTGCGCCACGCCGCTGAAGGTCACTGCGGGAACGGGAACGCCGGGAACGGGCACAGGAACGGCACGAGCTGGAACACCGGACGACAACGCGGAGGCGGTGGGCTCGGGAGCATTGGGCTCGGAGGCGGTATGGGAAGGGTCGGGGACCGCGCGCAGGCGAGGGCGTCGGTGGGGACGCGCGGGGCGGGCTTCGGTGGTGGTGAAGTCGGCTACGGCGGGTGCGGACATCTGGTCCTCCGGGGTGGTCGGATGGTGGAGCGCGCGGGCCGCCGTTGTGCGGCGGTGGCTTTAGATATATTTCCCATATGCGGGATAGGGATTGCGGCGCTTCTGTGCGCGGGCGCGGAGATCGCGAAAGGACCCTGGGCGGGTCAGAGGCAGCGCGGACACCGGGCGCTTGCGCACCGCAGGAGGTCGATGGCAATGCGCGTGGTGAGTCGCTCACGCCGCTGCATGAACCCATCGTCACCAGTCCCCCAACCGCCCGTCAAAGCATGTCCACCATATGGGAATAGTGTGACTTCGGGCACCGCGCAACAGATGTGAAGCCGCGCGCGGCCGATGACGGCCACGCGCGGCGAGGAGGGAAGGCCAGGAAGGGCACGGGTCAGGCGGCGCGGCGGCGGCCCCACAGCTTGATCGCGCCCGCGACGACGGCTACGCCGGTCAAGGTGGCGGCGCCCCAGAAGACCTGCACGGTGTCGGCGTCGCCGGTGAACCACCGGGTCCAGGCCAGGATCGTGGCCGCGACCACGACGAGCATTCCGGCCAGGCCGGCCAGCGCCCGCCGCCGCGCCGAGCGCCGGAGCAGGCCGGCCAGGACGTCGACGACCACGAAGACGGCCACGACCGCGCACCCGCCGAAGGTGAACGACCGGATCGGGAGGGTCACGTCGGGGTCGTCCAGGCGGACGACGACCAGCAGCAGCGCGACGCCCAGGACCAGGGCCAGGACCGCGGACGAGCCGATCTCCCAGGCTTTCGGCGGCGGGCGGTCGCGGTCCTGCCGCTTGCGGGGGATGTAGTCCCACGCGCGTGCGGTGTACCAGCGTTCGGACAGCGCGCCGAGGATGGTCAGCGACAGGACCACCACCAGCGGCGGCATCACGTGGCGGGTCAGGTAGGCGATGATCGCCGCGACCAGGGCGGCGACGGGGAAGCCGGTGAAGGCGGCGAACAGCCGCGCGTTGCGGTAGAGGGGCCGGGCCTCGGGCAGGTCGAGCGGATGCACCAGCGGCTGGACGGCGGGGTCGGGCAGGGTGACGTCCTCGCGGATCTCGTCGGCGGCGTTCATCAGGAGCTCCAAGGGGTTCGCGGGATGTAGGTGCCGGTGCCGGGGCGGGCGATGTCGTAGACCTTCTGCCGGGACACGCCCAGGCGGCGGGCGACGGTCACGGCGCTGTACTCGTCCAGCAGCGCGCCCACCGCGGCGGCGCGGATGGCCGAGCTGCGCGAGGTCAGGTGGGCGGTCACGGCGCCGACCTCAGCCGCCAGCAACGCGACCGCGAGGGGCCCACCAAACGGCTCGGCCCAGGCGACGTCGGAGGCGGAAGCGGAAGCGGCGGAAGCAGCGGCAGCGGAAGCGGAAGCGGGAGCAAGAGCAGGAGCGGAGGCGACGGCGGCGAACAGCTTGTCGCCCCCGTCGGCCAGCACGGCCCACACCTGGGCGGCCGTGACGCCGGACGACTCGAAGCGTTCCCGAACCTGTTCTCGGATGTCGGGCGACCGATGGGCCAGGACCACGTCCCAGCCGATGTCACCCCGGGGTTGACTGCTCACGAGGGACAGCATGTGTCACCCCGGGGGTTACTGTCAACCCGGGGGCGACAAACAGAAAGGAGGGGAAGCCGAGAGCCGGCTTCCCCTCCAGAAGAAGGAACAGGATCAGACGCGTACGTCCAGCAGATCTCCGCTGGACATCACATTGCGGAGCTCCCCCACGTCGAGCCCCCGATTCTGCAACATGGTGACCAGTTCGGCCGGCGACTGCGCGGCCACCTCCGCGACAGGCAGGTCGAGCAGCGAGCTCACCCGGTCGAGCCGATCGGGATCAGGCACACCGCTACGCGTGCCCGGGTCGGGAGTCGGGGGCGCGAGGTCGCGGCGGGCGGGTGGCGCCGGCTCGACCCGGTACGCCGCGGCCGCCGAGGCGGCACTGATGCTGGTGATGGACGTCATGGTGGACGGGTTCCTTCTCTCCAGAGCCGGGGGCCGGCCCGTACGACCTGGGGCCATCGGCCGGCCCCGGCGAAACTTCAGTGAACCGTGAGGACCAACGTCCGCACGCTGGTCTGCGGCACGTAGTCGGTGAACGCGAACCTCACCCGGTACGTCCCGGCGGCCCGCGGGGTGCCCACGATGCGGCCGATCGACGACAGGCGCATCCCGGAGGGGAGCGAGCCGGCGCTGATCTTCCAGCTGCCGGTGCGCGCCGCCGTCAGCTCGATGCGGCCGGCGTAGGCCTTTCCGACCGTACCCGCGGGAAGGTTGACGGTCTTGATCGCCGCAGGCGCCGGCGGGCGGGGCACGAACAGGAGGCGGTTGGGCGAGCCCTTGACGTCGGCGATCGCGCGGGTGGTGACGTTGTGGAGCAGCACCGAGGTGACCGAGGCGGGCTTGTAGGCGGGGTGCGCGTCCAGGACGAGGGCCGCGGCGCCGGCCACGAACGGAGCCGCCATCGAGGTGCCGCTCAGGACGGCCGAGGCCGAGTTGCCGCCGACCCAGGCCGATCGGATGGTGTCGCCCGGCGCGAACAGGTCGACGCGCGAGCCCCAGTTGGAGAACGACGCGCGACGGTCGCCGCTGGTGGTGGCGCCGACGGTGAGGGCGGTGGGTACGGACGCGGGGCTGTAACCGGCCGCGTTGCGGTTGTCGTTGCCGGCCGCCACCGCGTACGTGATGCCGCTGGCGATGGAGCGGGCGACGGCCGAGTTCAGCGACGGCGAGACACCGTCCGCGCCGAGGCTCATGTTGGCGACGGCGGGCTTGCGGGCGTGCGCGGTGACCCAGTTGACGCCGGCGATGATCTGCGACAGGTAGCCGATGCCCTGGCAGTTGAGGACGCGGACGGAGACGATCCGGACCTTCTTGGCCACGCCGTAGGTGGAGCCGCCGATGATGCCGGCGACATGCGTGCCGTGGCCGGCGCAGTCGGCGGCGACCGCGTCGTTGCCGATGAAGTCGTAGCCGTAGGTGGCGCGGCCGCGGAACTGGCTGTGCGTGATGTTCACGCCGGTGTCGATCACGTAGGCGTACACGCCGGCGCCGTCGGCCGAGGCGGTGTAGGTCTTCGAGGCGGGCGTCCGCCTCCGCTGGTCGATGCGGTCGAGACCCCAGGTGGGGTTGGCCTGGGTGGCGAAGGCGCGGACGACGCGGTCCTGTTCGACGGTACGCACGTCCGGCGACGCCGCGAGCCGGCGCGCCTCGGTGGCCGTCATCGACGCGGTGTAGCTCGCCGGGGCGCCGAGCGAGTCGGCCGAGACGGCCGGCGTCACGATGTAGCGGCCGGGGACCGCGCCGGGCGAATCGGCGCCGATCACGACGCCCTCGTGGGTTGTCGAAGCCGCCGACGCGGGGACGGGGGCGACCAGGAGACCGGGGAGAAGGGCCAGCACGGCCCAGGGGGTACGAGTCACGTGTTCACAGTCGGCACCCCCGGGTGCGAATCGGGAGTGTGAGGGGTGCGAAGCAGTTGCGTAACCGACGGTCATGAATACGTAACAGAAAGCTCCTAGTTTGACGCCATCCGGCGACGGGCCGGCGACTCGGGTGGTGGCCATGGCTGGGCTACGCGGTCTCCAGGGCGTTACCGTTTACGGACAAGGCCGGGGATCCGCCGCCACGGGTTCCCGGCCTTTCGCTGCGCCTACAGACCCCTCGCCAGCAGCGCCAGGCGCACCCGGTTGGGCGCCGCGGTCTTGGCCATCAGCGACGTGACATGCGTCTTCACGGTCGTCACGCCGATGTGCAGCCGGTCGGCGATCTCCGTGTTGGACAGTCCCTCCCCGATCAGGTCGAGCACGTCCTGCTCCCGGTCGGTGAGCCCGGTGACCGGGCCGGGCGTGCCGGAACGCGCGGCCACCGCCCGCTGCACCAGCCGCTGCAACACCTCGTTGCTGAACGGGCTGTCCCCCGCCGCCGCCCGCCGGATGCCGTCCAGCAGCTCGGCCGGCGGCGCGTCCTTGAGCAGGAAGCCGGTCGCGCCCGCGGTCAGCGCCGGATAGAGGTGGTCGTCGTCGGAGAACGTGGTCAGCACCAGCACCCGGGTGGCCGGCCGCCCGGCCAGGATCCGCCCGGTCGCGGTGATCCCGTCCACCCCCGGCATCCGCAGGTCCATCACCACCACGTCGGGGGTGAGCCGGGCGGCCAGCGTGACCGCTTCCCGTCCGTCGCCGGCCTCACCGACCACCTCGAGGTCGGGCTGGGCCTCGCAGAGCATCCGCAACCCGGCCCGGATCATCTGCTGATCGTCGACCAGCAGGACCCGGATCACGCGGCGCCCGGCAGCGCGGTCCGCACCCGCCACCCGTTGCCGTACGGTCCGGCCTCGAGCTCGCCGCCGAGCACCTCGACCCGCTCCCGCATCCCGATGATCCCGTGCCCGCCGCCCGGCGGCGCCGGCTCGGTCACGCCGGGGCCGCCGTCGTCGGACACCTCCCACTCGACCCGGTCGGCGGTCACCGCCACGATCAGGCGGGCGTGCGCGGTCGTCCCCGCGTGCTTGGCCACGTTGGTCAACGCCTCCTGGGTCAGTCTGAGCACGGCCAGCCCGCGCACCGCGTCGAGCGCGGCGAGCGGGCCGGAGACCTCGGCGTCGACCACGAGGCCGCCTCGGCGCGCGGTCTCCACGGCGCCGTCGAGCGCGGCGGGCAGGGCGGACGGGTCGATGGCGGTCAGCGCGGCGTCCCCGCGTACGCCATCGGGGTCGCGCAACACCCCGACCAGCCGGCGCAGATCGGCCAGGGCCGTGGTCCCGCTGCGGTGCACGTCGTCGAAGACCTCGGCCGCCTTGGGGTCGAGGCCGGGCAGCACGTGCCGGGCCACGCCGACGCGCAGCACCATCGACGCCACGTGATGGGCCACCACGTCGTGCAGCTCGCGGGCGATGGCGTTGCGCTCGTCGGCCCGCGCGGCCCGGCTCTCCGACTCGTGCCGGCGCTGCTCCTCGACCACCCGTTCGGCGGCCTGCCGGCCCAGCTCGCGGGTGGTCCGCACGACCATGCCGGCCAGCAGCGGCAGGCCGATCACCGCGGTCAGGCCGAAGAGGTTGGACCGCAGCTGGCCGATCGGGTCGGTGATGGTGTCGCTGACGTGGACCGCGGCGACCAGCGCGACACACCAGCCGACCGTACGCAGCCGGCCGGCCCACATGGTGACCTCGAAGAGCATCCAGCTCGCCCCGACGATGTTGATCGTCGCGTCGTCGACCAGGGCGAACGCCGCGGCCAGCAGGGCCGCCTGCACCACCAGGCTGACCAGCGGGCGCCGGTGCAGCAGCAGGGTTCCGGCGAACGCCGCCCCGGCCAGCACCCACTGGGTGGTGCCCGCGACCGGCGTGCCGCCGTGACCACCGCCGAAGATCAGGTAGCTGAGCCCGCTGAGGTCGAGCAGGATCAGGCGCACGAGGGTGTCCCGCGCGTCGAACAACCTGCTCATCCAGCTCACGCCGGTCAGCCTACGGGTGCTGTCTTGACGGCGAACCGGGTGCGGACCAGCAGGTACACCAGCAGGCCGAGCGGGCCGAGCAGGATGGTCAGGAGCAAAATCGGGGCCATCAGCAGGGCGGGGATCTCACGCTCGCGAGAATCCAGGTACGCCCACCGCCCGACGAACAGGTCGAAGGCGATGAAGTGCGCCCACCCCGCCGCCGCGCCGTCCGCGGTGCCGAGCAGATCGCGTACCCCGCCGAGGGTGGGCTGAGCGACCGCCGGGAGCACCTCGGTGAACGCGCCGGCCACCAGCGCGCCGTAGATCAGCAGCGGCGGCAGCACGATCCACGGCGAGCCGGCGATGCGCCTGGTCCAGGACCAGTGCGGCAGCAGGATCATCAGGGCCCAGAACGGCGCCGCCACCAGAAACGTGATCGAGAACAGAAACCCCGTCATGCTGTGCCGCCCAACCGAGAAGGAACAAGAACGCGATCTTGTCGCTCGCTTCGCTCGGTCATGCCGCCAACTCCAACTCTTCCCGACGGTCGTTGCGGACGATCAGTCCAGCGCCGCCGAGCACCACACCGGCCAGGATGCCGAACGCGGCCAGGGTCAGCGCGTCCGGGTGGATCAGCGACTGGCCACGCAGCGCCTGCCAGGTCGTCAGGACGGTGACCCCGGCGTAGCCGGCGCCGGCCACGAGCAGCAGCCGGACCTTGGTGCGGTCGGACATCCGCGCCGCGAAGCGGGTCAGGGCCCAGGCCAGCAGCGGCAGCGCCTGCAGGCCGTGCAGCCCGATGAAGTGGCCGATCCGCAGGTCGCCAGCGACCGTGCTCCAGCCGACCACGGGCAGGCCCGGTCCGCCGTCGAGAGCGCCGACGGTGTGCGCCCCGACGTCCCGGGCGGCCACCATCGGGGTGGCCGCGAGCAGGCCGATCACCGAGATGCCGAGGCCGAGCGCGACCCCGGTGCGGGCCACCCGGTTCGGGATGCGGGCCCGCAGCACCGCGATCGAGATCACGATGTGGGCCAGGAACAGCACCATGATCGCGATGCTCATGATGTCCCAGAGTGTCGCGTTGAGCGGTGTCGACTCGTTGTAGTGGCTCGTCGTACCCCGGACGGTCTGACCGGCGATGACCACCATCTCGGCGACCAGCGCCAGCACGATGACGAACGCCGACCACTCGACGACCCGGCTGCGCCGCGGCAGCAGCGAGAGCACCCAGGCCAGGGTGAGCGAGTAGAGCAGGATCGAGACGGAGAACTTGAACGGCTTCATCCAGGCCGGCGCGCCGAGCAGCACCCGGTCGTCGACGAGGATCGCGACCGCCGTGCCGACGGTGAGCAGCGCCATGGCCGCCACCAGGACCATCAGGGGGCGGTGCCAGGTCTTGATTTCCATGCCCTGACTCTGTCGACGAACGTCGCTGGAATCGCCCGCCCAGCGGCCCGACTCGCGACCGCCGGGAGGAGCCGGGCTCAGACCTGGGTAGGAGGCGATACTGAGCGCATGCCCATCGATTACCCGGTCGACGCCGACGGCAGGCGCAGCAGTCTGGCTTTCGGCCGGGCGGTGGTCGCCGATGCCCTGCGTGCGGCCGACCCGGCCGCCGCCGCGGCCGCCGAGCGCGAGACCGATTGGCGCAAGGGGTACGTCAAGCACTTCATCAGGCTGACCGCGCTGGCCTCGCCCGAGGTGGCCGCGGCCGGGCTGGCGTCGGTCCACCGCCGGATCGAGACGCCCGACCTGGCCGGCCCAGAGCTGACGCCCGAGACGATCACCGGCAGCGGCACCCCCGAGCGCGAGGTGACCCTCCCCTACCGCGGTCAGCTGCTGCGGGGCGAGGCGCTGGACCGGCGGCTCGACGCCTGGGTGTCCGCCGGGATCATCGAGCCGTCCTGCGCCGCCGCCGTGCGTGAGGTGGTCGCCAACCCGGACTGGCTCGACCTCGCCGGCCGGACCCTGGTCGTGCTGGGCGCGGGCGCCGAGATGGGTCCGCTGCCGGCCTGGCTGGGCTGGGGCGGCACGGTCATCGGCGTGGATCTCCCCCCGGCGCGGTGTACCCACGACTGGCCGTGGCCGTCGACGCCCTGGGCGAACACCTGCGGCAGCGGCGCGACGACATCACCCTGGCCGGCCTGGCCACCCCGACCGACTCCTTCGCGGTGCCGGCCGACGCGATGGCCGAGAGCCGGGCCCGGTGGCAGCGGCGGTCGGCGCGCGCCCGGATCGGCAACGTCCTCCTGGCCGGCCGCGGCCTGAGCCCCAACTATCCGGCCGGCTCCCCGCCGATCTGCGACGGCCTCCTCCCGATCCAGGGCCCGAACTACGCGCTGGCCAAGCGCATCCTGCGGTGGCGCTCGGCGCTGGCCCGGTCGGAGGGCACGCCGGTGTCGTTCGGGGTGGCGCCGTCCACCCGGACCCGATCGGTGACCAGCAACCGGCTGCTCGCCGCGGCCTACGCCGGCGCGCACATCTTCGACGTGGAGATCTTCGAGCCGGCCACGGCCAGCAAGCTGATGGCGATCCTGCTCGTGCACGGCCTGCGCAAACCGCATCCGGCCGACGAGGCCTACGCCGCGGCGCACGGCGGGCTGTGGCGGGTCCCGTTCCGGCCGCGCAGCGCCCTGCCGCTGGCCGCGGTCCGCGGGTTGGTGTTCCGCTGACCGATCGGGGATAGGCTCGATCGTGTGGAGATCGCCGGGGTCGTCCTGGCGGCCGGAGCCGGCCGGCGCTACGGCATGCCCAAAGCGCTGGTGGCGTACGACGGCAAGCTGCTGGTCCGCCACGCCGCCGTGGCGCTGTCGGGTCTCTCCCGCGTGATCGTCGTGATCGGCGCCTCCGCCCCCGACGTCCGGAATGTCGCTCCGGAGCTGACCTATGTCGACAACCCGCGCTGGGAGACGGGCATGGGCTCGTCGCTCCAGGCCGGGCTGGCCGCCGTGCCCGAGGCCGGCGCCGCCGTGGTGACGCTGGTCGACATGCCCGGCGTCACGCGCGCGGCGGTCGACCGCCTGGCCGCCTTCGCGGCGCCGGACGCCCTGGTCATGGGCGGTTACGGCGATCGGCGCGGCCACCCCGTGCTGCTCGGCCGCGACCATTGGGCCGGCGCCTCCGCCGCCGCCGTGGGCGACCGCGGCGCCCGTGACTATCTCCGTTCCCGCGACGTGCGGGTGGTCGACGTCTCCGATGTCGCCGACGACTTCGACCTCGACGTTCCTCAGGGTGTGGGCCATGCGTGATGTCCTGGACGATCTGCTGCGCTGGTGGCACGCGGGCGAGGCGGTCGGTCTCGCCACCGTCACCGCGACCTGGAAGAGCGCGCCACGCCAGCCCGGCGCCGCGATGCTGGTCGGTCCGGACGGCACGGTGTCGGGCAGTGTCTCCGGCGGCTGCGTCGAGGGCGCGGTGTACGAGCTGTGCCGCGAGGTCGCCGAGAGCGGCGAGGCGCGGACCGTCCGTTTCGGCATCTCCGACGACGACGCGTTCGAGGTCGGCCTGACCTGCGGCGGCATCATCGAGCTGCTGGTCGAGAAGGTCGACCGGCACACCTTCCCCGAGCTGCCCGAGCTGGCCGCCGCGGTCGCCGCCGACCGCCCGGTCGCGCTGGTCACCGGGGTGGCCGGCCCGATCGCCAAGCACCTGCTGATCACCCCCGACGAGCGGACCGGCACGTTCGGCCCCGACCGCCTCGACGACGCCGCCACCGACGACGGCCGCGGGTTGCTGGCCGCCGGCCGGACCGGCCTGCTCCACTACGGCCCCGACGGTCAGCGCCGCGGCGCCGGCACCACGCTGCTGGTCAGCGCGTTCGCCCCGCCGGCCCGGATGCTGGTCTTCGGGGCGACCGACCACGCCGCCGCGGTGGCCGGGATCGGCTCGTTCCTCGGCTACCGGGTGACCGTCTGCGACGCCCGGCCGGTGTTCGCCACCAAGCGCCGCTTCCCCACCGCCGACGAGGTCGTGGTCGACTGGCCCCACCGCTACCTGGCGGGCGAGGCCGAGGCCGGGCACATCGACGAGCGCACGGTGGTCTGCGTGCTCACCCACGACCCGAAGTTCGACGTACCCGTGCTCGAGGTCGCCTTGCGTCTGCCGCTCGGCTACGTGGGGGCGATGGGTTCCCGGCGTACGCACGACGACCGCCTCAAACGCCTCCGCGAGGCCGGCGTCGAGCCGCCCGAGCTGGCCCGCCTCTCCTCCCCGATCGGCCTCGACCTGGGCGCCCGCACCCCCGAGGAGACCGCGGTCAGCGTGGCCGCCGAGATCGTCGCGGTGCGCTGGAGCGGATCGGGCCACCGCCTGACCGCCACCGACGGCCCGATCCACGCCGACACCTAGAGCGTGCGGCGCCGGGACCCGAGGGCGAAGGCGGCCCCGCCCACCGCGGCCGCCACGCCGGCGAGCAGGAACGTCGTGCGATAGCCGACCTGCTCGACCGCCAGCCCGGTGAGGATGCCCGAGACCAGGATCCCGGCCGTGGCCGCGTTGGCGAACAGGGTGGTGGCCCGGCCGGTCGCCGGGGCGAGCAGGTCCTGGAAGTACCGGATGCCGGCCCCGGCCACGACCGCGATCGCCACGCCGCGTAAGGCCTGGCCGATCACCAGCATGACCAGGCCGGACGACACCACGGTCAGGGCGTTGTAGCCGACCAGGGAGGCGAAGCCGCCGAGCATCAGGGCCCGCTGGTTCACCCGGGCGGGCAGGGCGGCCAGCGCCAGGGTGGCCGCGACCTCGACCGCGGCGCAGACGCTGAACAGCACGCCGACCGACGCCGGCGGCTCGTGCAGGGCGCGGGTGACGAACAGCGGCAGGGCCAGACCGCCGCCGAAGACCGCGGTGAAGAACAGGACGACGCCCGCGGTGAGCAGGACCGGGGTCTGGCCCGGGGACGAGCTCACCTCCACGACCGGCCCGGGCCGCGGCACCACGAGGACGGTCAGCGCGGACGCGAGGAACAACCCGGCCGCGGTCCACATCAGCCACGAGTAGCCGCCCTTGGACAGCACGAGCGCGCCCAGCAACGGCCCGACCGCCCAGGCCAGGGACCAGGCCGAGCGCAGCAGCGGGGCCGAGCGCTGCCCGGCGGCGCCCTCCCCGAGCACGGCGCGGGCCAGCGTGAACAACTGCGGGAAGGCCGCGCCCATCGCCCCGAGCACCGTGGCCGCCATCAGGAGCAGCACCAGGAAGCCGGCGACCCGGGGCAGCACGAGATATCCGGCCGAACCCAGGAGGATCACGACGATCGCGTACGCCCGCGCGGGCCGGCGGTCGAACAGCCGGCCCAGCCACCAGCCGATGGTGATCCCGCTGACGGCGAACACCGACGACCACACGCCGATCTGGAACGGCGTCAGGCCCACCACGTCGGCGCCGAACAGGACGAGGTACGAGTTGACCATCGAGTCGGCGATGCCGAGCAGGAGGACGGCGGCGAACAGCGCGAGAAACGGCACGCGATCTTCATACCCGCCCCACCGTGATGGAATAGCGCGATGTTGCACCTGCGGATCATCACGCCGACCGATCGGACCGAACGGGTCGAGCGGGTGCTGATCGCGAGCGCCGCGGTCACCCATGTGGTCGCCTTCCCCGGCGTGGCCCGCGATCCGGCCGGCGACCTGATCACCTGCGACGTGGCCCGCGAGGGCGCCAGCGAGGTGCTCGACGAGCTCCGGGAGCTGGGCCTGGAGAAGGACGGCTCGATCATGATGGAGCGCGTCGACGCGGTGATGTCCGCGTCGGCCGACCGGGCCGAGCGGCGGGCGCCCGGCTTCGGGGTGGACGCCGTGGTGTGGGACGAGATCGAGCACACCACCGGCGAGGAGACGCGACTGTCCGCCGCGTACCTGGCCTTCATGGTCGTGGCCACCGTGATCGCGGGCATCGGCGTGCTGCTGGACCAGCCGATCCTGATCGTCGGGGCGATGGTGGTGGGCCCCGAGTTCGGGCCGGTGGCCGCGCTCTGCGTCGGCCTGGTGCGGCGACGGCCGGGGCTGGTCCGCCGCGCGGTGACCTCGCTGGTCGCCGGCTTCGCGGTGGGTGTCGTGGTGACCGTCCTGACCACCTGGTTGCTCAACGCGGCCGGCCTGGTCAGCAAGGCGATGCTGCTCGACGAGCGGCCGCTGACCAGCTTCATCTGGCAGCCGGACGCGCTGAGCTGGGTGGTCGGGTTCCTGGCCGGGGTGGCCGGCATGCTCTCGCTGACCTCGGCCAAGGCGGGCACCCTGGTCGGGGTGCTGATCTCGGTGACCACGGTCCCGGCCGCGGCCAACGCGGCGGTCGCCCTGGCCTACGGCGTCACCGACGAGGCGGCCGGTTCGGCCCTGCAACTGCTCATCAACATCACCGCGATCGTGGCCGCGGGCGTGCTGACGCTGCTCGTCCAGAGGCTCGCGTGGCGGCGGGCCTAACCGGTAATCTTCGATCATGGTCACCCCCTTGGCCCTGGGCGCCTGGCCGACACCGGTGGAACGCGCCCCTCGGCTGGCCGCCGCGCTGGGCCTGCGCGAACTGTGGGTGAAACGTGACGATCTGGTCGGTCTGGGCGGCGGTGGCAACAAGGTCCGCAAGCTGGAATACACCTGCGCCGAGGCGTTCGCCGCCGGGGCCCACACGCTGATCACCACCGGCGCGCCGCAGAGCAACCACTGCCGGTCGACCGCGGCCGCCGCCGCGCGGCTCGGGCTGCGCTGCGTCCTCGTGCTCGCCGGGCACCCGCCGGCTTCCCTGGCCGGCAACCTGATCCTCGACTCGCTGGCCGGCGCCGAGGTGGTCTGGGCCGGCGACGAGTCGCCCACCCAGGTGGCCCAGGCCGAGGCGGCCCGGCACGACGGCGCCCACCTGATCCCGTTCGGCGGCACGTCGGCGGCGTCGGTCCAGGCCTATGTGGACTGTGCCAAGGAACTGGTCGGGCAGGTTCCCGAGTTCGACCGGGTGGTGGTCGCGGTGGGCTCGGGCGGGACGATGGCCGGCCTGGTGCGCGAGCTCGGCCCCGAGCGGGTGTACGGGGTCGACGTCGGCGCCGTGGCCGACCCGCACGCCACGGTCGGCGCCCTGCTCCCGGTGCCGCCGTCCTCGCTCACCATCGACCAGCGTCAGATCGGCCGGGGGTACGCCGCGTTCACCGAACCGGTCCGCGACGCGATCAAGCTGGCCGCCCGCACCGAGGGTCTCTTCCTCGACCCGACCTACACCGGCCGGGCCCTGGCCGGCCTGATCGCCATGGGCCGGGGCGACGGCCTGACCCGCACCGGCCGCGTCGTCTTCATGCACACCGGCGGCCTGCCGGCGCTGTTCGGCCACCCCGAACTCTGACGCGCTCTACTGGTAGCCGCGGATCTGGCAGAACGCCTTGGTCAGGTCGCCGCCGCGGGCGTCCCAGGTCTCGCCGCCGGTCAGCGTGCCGAGCTCGCGCATCTGCGCCTCCTGCGCCTCGCCGAAGAGGATCGGGAACACCGCCGCCGCGCCGTCGTTCGGGGCGATGAACCTCTTGAACGCGGCCAGATCACGACCCCGGTTGCTCTCGCCGTCGGTCATCACCACGATGCTGGTGAAGCGGTCCTGGTCGGCGGCCGCGCCCAGCGCTCCGTACGCGGCGATCACCGAGTCGTACACGGCGGTGTTGCCGCGTACCTGAAGCTTCTCGATCTCACCGCGCAGCCGATCGCGGGACGGCTGCGGGTTCCGCGCGTCGATGGTGTACGTCTGTGGCCGGCCCGGCTTGTCGCTGAACGGCAGGATGACCACCTCCTCCCGGCTGCGGAACCGGCAGTACGACCCGGTGAGCGTCCGGTTGACACCGGTCAGGCCGGTCAGGGCCGCCTTGAGCTGGGTGATCCGCCCGTTCTTGCCCATCGAGCCGGAGAGGTCGAGCACGTAGACCGTGCGGGACGGCCGCCGCAGCTTGTCGAGGTAGGCGCTCAGCAGCGCGTCGATCGACGCCCGGGTCTCCGGGAAGTTCAGCTCGACCGGCGACTCGGGCAGGCCGGCCGGGCGGGGCACACCGGCCACCGCGGGGCGGCGCGCGGTCTCCGTACCGATCTGCTTCTGCACCTGCTCGGTCCGCAGATAGTCGGTCAGCCGCTGGTGGGCGTCGCGGATCCCGGCCGGCGCGCCGGCGAGCACGGTGAGCGGATAGTCGGCGCTGACCACGCCGTCGGACGGGTAGATCAGGGTGAGCGGCTCGTTCAGCCGGTTCGTGTTGTTGAGCGCGATCAGCGACGCCTCGTAGTTGATCAGGCCGTCGATCGGCTCGGGGCCGGACATCCGCTTGACGTACGCATCGGTGAGCCAGCCGGACGAGCCGGCCGTCATCTTCTGGGCCTTGAAGAAGCCGGTGAGCGGGGCGGCGACCTTGTTGATGGCGGCCGCGTCCAGCGCCCGGCCGCTGCCGTCCAGCGCCGCGGCCACCGCGACCAGGGCGGAGAAGCCGGTGTTGGAGTCGGCCGGATCGGTCATCGCGAACGTGAACCGGCCGGCCTCGGCCGCCGCGGCGATATCCTTCCAGGTCACTGGCTTACCGGTCCAGCCCAGCCGCTCGGCCGTGGAGGCGCGCAGACCGAGCACCACCGGTGAGCCCATGATCCGGGTGGCGGCGCCGAGCCGCTTCTTCGCCTCGGGAATGGTCTCGAGGTAGCGGTTGGCCGAGAACCAGACGGCGTCGTACTTGCCGTCGGCCCGGCCGGTGGCGACCGTCTCGGCGCCCTCCAGGCTGCCGGTGAAGTCCATCTTCACGATCACGCCGGTGGCCTTCGCGGCCGCGTCGAGGATCGGCTTCAGATCGGCCAGTTCGCTGCCGGCCAGCACGCGCAGGGTGACTTTTTCCGCGGGCGGAGCGGGCGGCTTCTTCTCCGGCGGGGCCGAGGTGCAGGCGGTGAGGAGGGCGGCCGTGGCCACCCCGGCCAGGACGCGACGGATCATTGCGCGCACTTCCCGTTCTGCTGGTCGAAGGGGCCGAGCCGGTCGATCATCTTCTCGAGGAGGGGGTATTCGGGCGGCTCGACGACGACCGGCGGGGCCGGGCGGTCCGGCAGCGAGCGCCCCTCCGGGCGGAAGCCGTAGCGGACCGCGATGTCCTGGAGTTCCTTGTCGTCCCGCAGCATCCGGCCGACGGCGTCGCCCGGTTCGGTGATCGGCACCAGGGTGTGCCAGGCGTAGACGGTGGGGTTCGGGAACAGCAGCACGTGCCGGCCGTCCTCCGGGACCTGCGACGACGAGGCCTCGTCGTAGTACTGGGACTCGTAGATCAGGGCCATCGGCGTCCGGTTGGGCCCGTCGGTGAGGTACTCGTCGAAGAGCACCTCGCTGGTGCTGGGCTTCTGGCCCTGGTACGAGATCAGCCGGCACAGCTCGGGCATGACCTTGGCCAGCGCGCCGTCGTCGGCGACCGGCTTGTCCCCGTTGAGCACCGACGACACGATCGACACGAACATGATCGCCGAGTTCGAGTCGGCCGGGTCGGTGGTGCGCATCAGCACGACGTTGCCGTTCGGCGAGCCGGTGTTGCCCTTCAGGTCGCGCCAGCGGGTGCCCTTGCGCCCGAGCTCGACGAGCTTGGCCACGCTGACCGTGTCCGTGCCGTTGACGCTCCGCGCGATCCCGTTGGCCCGCAACACGTCCACGGTCTCCGTGAACGTGGCCACCACCATCACCGACGAGAACGGCCGGTACGACTTGTCGATCTTCAGCGTGGTCATGATCGTGCGGGCGGTGGGCGTGCTCGACGGCAGCGCGAAGTCGTAGTCGTTGCCCGGCCGGAGGCTGCTGATCATCTCGCGCGAGCCCCGCGCGTCGATCCGCAGGTCGTACCCGGCGCACCGGAAGATCTCGGCGACCCGGGCGTCCCGCAGGTACGCCTCCTTCTCCGAGCCGACGATGCCACGCACCGCGCGCGGGTCGCCGGCGCACCCGGCGTCGTCGCCGCCGGTCACCACGTTGCGCACGACCACGAACGCGACGACCAGCAGCAGGGCGGCGCCGATCGTGCCGACGACCGCCCGGAGCGGCTTCATCGTTCGAGCAACCGCAGGTCCGGCGGGACCAGGGTCGCGGCGTCGAGAAGGAAACGGAGCAGGTTCATCTTGATCTCCCATGATGGGCTTCCTGGCCCGCGCCGGTGTCTTGGGCTCGGCGTTCAACGCCGCGTACGCCGCCCGCCCGAAACTCGCCGCGTCCTGCTGCCGGTCGTCCGGCTCCTTGGCCAGCCCTTTCATCACCACGTCCCGCAGCGCCCGCGGCACCGTCGGCGGCAGCGGCGCCGGCGGGTCGAACAGGTGCGCCTTGAGCGGGAACGGCTGCCCCTCCGCACCGAACGGCAGCCGCCCGGACAGCGCCTGGTAGAGCACCACCGCGAGCGAGTAGATGTCGGCGCGGTGGTCGGCCTGGGTGCCCAGCAGGCGCTCCGGTGCGATGTACGGCGGGGTGCCGACCATCTGCCCGACGCGGGTGATCGCCGGGTCGCTGGTGTCGACCCGCTGCGCGATGCCCCAGTCGGTCAGGTAGACGTGGTCGACGCCGTCGTCCACACCGTCGTGGAGCAGGATGTTCGACGGCTTCACGTCTCGGTGCCGCAGGTTGATGCGATGCGCGGCGGACAGCGCGAACGCCACCTGCTGGGTGATCGCCACGGCCCGTTCCGGGGTCATCCGCCCGGCCGCGATTTCGGTGGCCAGATTCCCACCCCGGATCAGGGGCATCGCGATGTACGGCGGAGGCCCGATGCCGAAGTCGTAGACGGGCACCACGTACGGGTTCTCGATCTCCGACGCCACCTCCATCTCCAGCAGGAAGCGCGCCCGCAACTCGTCCTGCCGTAACGCCTCGTCGGTGAGGATCTTGAGGGCGACCCGGCGGTTGTTGCGGGCGTCGACGGCCTCCCACACCTCGCCCATGCCACCCCGGCCGATCATGGTTTTGAGCTCATAGGGCCCGATCGATCCGCGCATAGCCACCTCATGTCCTCCCAGCTCACGGTATGAAGCCGGAACAACGTTGAGAGCAGCTTCCGAGCAGGTGGACGCCAGGTGTCCTAACGGTTGCGAAGCCTCCGCAACATGCGCGCGTCGCCAAATCCGACGGCCCTCGCGGCAGCTTCCACGGTGGATCCGTGGCCGATCAGATGCTCGGCCCGCTCCAGCCGCAAGGACTGCTGGTAGCGGTCCGGGAACTCCCCCGACCGCAGCGGTGACCGCCAGCCCGGCACGACGAGGAGATCGCCGGTGGTCACTCTGGGCGGTTCGGTCTCGGCCACGACCGTCAAACCCTGATGGGTACGTACGTCAGCCCGCCCCGCGACGTACCGCAACTCGTACTCATGTCCCACATCGGCCGCCGCCCCGAACACCTGCGCCGGCCCGGCCAGATCCAGCAGATGCAGACCGGGCGTCAACAGGAAGACGACCCGGGTCACGCCTCGGTCAGCTCCTTCACCGTCCGGATGGTGGCGAACCGCCCCGCGAGCGCGAACTCGGTCCGCTCGATGATGTCGTCCGTGCCGAGCACCCGGTCGTCCCACCGGATCGGGAACGTGGCCGTGGCCTCGGTCACGAAGTCCACCTCGTACCCGAGATCGGCCGCCAGCCGCGCCGTGGTCTCACAGCACTGCTCGGTCTGGATCCCGCAGACGACCACCTTCCGAACCCCGAGCTCGGTGAGCCGCTGCTGCAGATTCGTGGTCGTGAACGCGTTCCGCGACGTCTTGGTCAGAACCGGCTCACCGTCCCGGGGCGCCAGCCCGTCGACCAGCCGCACATGCCCCGACTCCGGATCGAACGGCGTGTCGCTCCCCGGCTCGGAGTGCAACACCCAGATCACCACGTCCCCTTTCTCCCGGGCCGCATCCACCAGCCGCCCCACCTCCACGGCCACCCCCGGATTCGACACCTCCGCCCAGTTCTTCCGCTGTCGAAAGCTCTCCTGCACGTCAATCACCAGCAACGCACTCGTCATGCTGCACAGTCTGGTCACCCGCCTACCCCAGCGGAAGTCACGTTCGAGCCCCCTCCCGGAACGATCCGGTCACTCTGCGGGGCTGATCGGACAGGGGCAGCGGGATATCGAAGGTGGGCGATAGGTTTGGGCGATGGGGGATCTGACCGGGAAGACGGCGGTGGTGACGGGCGGCTCGCGGGGGATCGGGCGGGCGATTGTCGAACGGCTGGGGCGGGACGGCGCGACCGTCGTGTTCAGCTATCACTCGCGGGCCGACGACGCGGCCGAGGTGGTGAAGGCGGTGCCCGGCGCACGGGCCGTCCGGGTCGATCTGGCCGCCGACGACGCCGTGGACACGCTGTTCGCCGGGGTCGACGACCTCGACATCCTGGTGTGCAACGCGGCCGCGCGGTTCTCGCCGGCGCCGGTCGCCGAGGTCACCCCGGCGGAGTACGACCGGGTGATGGCGGTCAACGCCCGGTCGGTCTACTTCTCCATGCAGCACGCCGCGCGGCACATGCGGGACGGCGGCCGCATCATCACACTGTCCACGATGAACACCCGGATGCCCGCGCCCGGCGCCGCCCTCTACATGGGCACCAAGGGCGCGATCGAGCAGTTCGGGCGGGCGCTCATGGGAGAGCTGGGCCCGCGCGGCATCACCGTCAACGCGGTCTCGCCGGGCGCCACCGAGACCGACCTGCTCCGCACCACCAACTCGCCCGAGCAGGTGGCGATGATCGAAGCGCACACGCCGCTCGGCCGGGTCGGGCAGCCCGAGGACATCGCCGATGTCGTGGCCTTCCTGGCCGGGCCGGACGGCCGCTGGATCACCGGCCAGAACCTCCGGGCCGGCGGCGGGCTGGGCGGCTGAAGGCGGCTGGGCGGGGTCACCGCGTGACGTTGTCGGTCGCCGCCACCAGGTCGTCCCGGTAGGGCAGCCCCTCGCAATCGCCCGGGGTGGTGACCGCGAACGCGCCGACCGCGATCGCCGTCCGCAGGCGTGGCCCGGCGGCCGCCCCGGCCATCCGGTCGGCGAGGTAGCCGGCCACGAACGCGTCACCGGCGCCGACCGGGTCGACCACCGTCGCGGCGAGCGCCGGCACCTCGTACCGCCGGCCCTCGATCAAGGCGGCGCAGCCGCGGGCGCCGTCCTTGACCACCACCTCGGCCGGACCGAGCCCGGCCAGCCCGGCCACCGGATCGCCGTCGCCCACGAACAGCGCCGCCTCGTCGGGGCCGGCGAACGCGATGTCGGCCCGCGTCACCAGATCACGCAGCACCGGCGCGGCGTCGAACCGCGACCACAGCTTGGCCCGGTAGTTGACGTCGACCGACACGGTCACCCCGTCGGCGCGGGCCTGCTCGACGGCCTGGAACACGGCGGCGCGGGCGCCCGCGCTCAAGGCCGGCGTGATGCCCGTGACGTGCAGAATGTCGATGTCGCTGAAGGACGCGGGCAGGTCGGCCGGTGACAGCCGCGACCCGGCGCTCCCGGCGCGGTGGTAGTCGACGTGGGTCAGCGCGCCGGTCCGCCGGTAGCGCACCATCAGGCCGGTGAACGCGTCGTCCCGGATGGCGTGAGTGGTCACGCCCTCGTGCCGCAGCCGGTTCGCGATCAGGTCGCCGGTGGCGTCCCGGCCGACCCGCCCCAGCCACGTGGCCCGGCCGCCGAGCCGGGCCACCCCGATGGCCACGTTGCTCTCGGCGCCGCCGATGGCGAACGAGAAGCTCCGGGCGTACTCGAGAAGACCGATCCCGTCCGCGGCGACCAGGCCCATGGTCTCACCGAAGGTGAAGAGCCCGCTCATTCGGCGAACCTGGCCACCGCGACCGCCTCGGCCGCGCGCCGCGCCCGCACCGCGAGCTGACCCAGGTCGCCGCCGGTGAACGCGTCACCGAGCAGCGGCCCGCCCAGACCCACGGCGGAGGCGCCGCTGCTCAGCCAGGCGGTGATGTCGTCGAGGCCGATGCCGCCGGTCGGCATGATCCGGGTGCCGGGCAGCGGGCCGTGCAGATCCTTGAGGTAGCCCGGGCCGACCGCCGACGCCGGGAACAACTTGACCAGCCCGGCGCCGGCCTGCGCGGCGCGGTGGATCTCGCTCGGGGTGAGCCCGCCCGGGTAGAACGGCACGCCGAAGTCCTGCTGCATGGCCGGGTCGACGACCGGCGACACCAGGAACGCCGCGCCCGCGTCGACCGACGCCTTGGCCTGGTCCGGGGTGAGCACGGTGCCGGCCCCGATCACCGCGGACGGCGGCAGCTCGCGCCGCAGCACCGCCAGCGCGTCCAGCGCCCCGCGCGAGGTGAGCGTCACCTCGATCGCGGTGATCCCGTTGCCGACGAGCACGTCGGCCACCGCCGCGAAGCCGTCCGCGGACGCCGCCCGCAGCACCGCGACCACCCCGCTGCGTACGAGCGCGGCGGTGGTGCTGTCCATCTCCGACATGTCGCCCTCCTCAGGGTCGGTGTCAGCTCCGATCCTGCCGGACCACGTTCCGCTGCGGGGGTTCGGTCCGGATCTCCAGCTCCTCGCGGATCGCCGCCTCCAACTCCTGCATGACCAGCGGCACCTGGGCGAGCAGCTCTCGGACGTGTTTCTGCGGTTCCACCCCCGGCGGCGCCGGCCCGTTGGTCGCGTGCAGCTGTTCCAGCTGAAGGTGCACGGCGAGCGCGGCGCTGCGTACCGGCCCCGAGGCCAGCAGCCGCACCTGCGCGAGCGGTGGACCGACCTCGCCCAGGTAGGCCATCGCGTCCGGGGTCTTGTCCTCGGTGCGGAGCCGGTACACGACCCGCTCGAACACGGCCATCAGGTCGACGTACGCGGACTTGCGTTCGGTGTACCACCGCTTCGTCCGGCGGTACCGGCTGCGGGCATAGTCGGTGCGGGCCTGTACGAGCAGCGCCACACCGGCGCCCGCCAGCGCGAACACGACGGCAACGAGGGGCAGCGCCCACCACGGGATCGGAGACACGGGCTAACGGTATCGGTCACCCTTTTTCCGGGTACGCACGAGCACGGCACCGTTCCCGCTCCGCGGCCTGACCGGCCCGTCCAGGCCGTGCCGCGACCGCCGGGCGTGACCGGTCCGTCACTCTCCCGAGCGCCGCCGCCCCCGCCGAGGCAGATTCAGCCGATAGGCCCGATCGTCCCCCAGTTCGAACCCGAACTCTTCACACAGCCGATTGGCGGCCACCCGCGACGGCCGGGACGAGAGATCAATCGTGTAGGCCCCATCAATGCTGGCCAACCGAACCGCCTCGAGCAGCAGGGCCGACCCGACTCCCCGCCCGCGGCACCCAACATCCACCACAACATCCTCAACCCGTGCCCGTACCCCCGTAGGCGTAGGAAACACCACAAGCGTGAGAGTCCCGACAATCTCCCCGTCAAGCCGCCCCACCAGCACCCGGCTACCGGGCCAGGCGACCAGCACCCCCACAGCTTCCACACCGATCAGATCCACCAGGGGCGACAATTGAGGCATAAGCCGAGCCAGCGCAGCGACAACTTCGTCGCCCGCTTCCTCGACAACTTCCACCCCCACACCCATGACCACCGACTCTAAGCCGCGCCGCCCTTCCCCCGACAAGATCACCTCTCGCCCGCGTTGTTTCTCCACGGAGCCCCTACCCCTGTGTTCATCCGGCCGGGCGACGCGACCCCCTCCTTGCCGCGACCTCGACGACCACCGGATCCGCGGCCTTCCCCAACCGCCTCGTTTGCGCACCGCGTTTGTTGGCAGCCCTTGACCGTCGCAGCAATCCGGCCGGCGGCAACGCGATAACCTGTCCGGCTCTGCTCACCGACAGGAACGGCCGACATGCCCGACATCGACAAAATCGCCTGGATCCACCTGCGCGACGGCGCAATCCTCAGCACCCGCAGCCACCACCGGGACGCCTTCTACCTCCCCGGCGGCAAACGCGAGCCCGGCGAGTCCGATCTGGACACCCTGGTGCGCGAGATCCGCGAGGAACTGACCGTAGCCATCGACCCTTCCACGGCCGCCCCCGCCGGCATCTTCGAGGCCCAGGCCCACGCCCACCCCCAGGGCATCCGGGTCCGCATGACCTGTTACACCGCCACCTACTCCGGCACCCTCACCCCGGCCGCCGAGATCGCCGAGCTGGCTTGGCTGACCTACGCCGACCGCAACCGAGTCTCCCCTGTGGACAAACTGATCTTCGACCAGCTCCGAGACGACGGCCAACTCCACTGACCGAACCCGAACCCGAACCCGAACGCCAACGCCAACGCCAACGCCAACGCCAACGCCAACGCCAACGCCAACGCCAACGCATTGTCCAACCACCCGCGCCGAAGCACGAAGGCGTCGTAGCGGCCTGTCCGGCTTCGCGGATGGCGTCGCGCGGGCCGATGCCGTCGAAGATTCCCGCCGCCGGCTCGTGGAACGCACCCTCGCCGGGATCGGCCGACGCGACGCTCGCCACCACGAACGCCCCCCGACCCCCAGCAATCGAGGGTCTACATCGCCGCCATACGCGTCAGCCGCCCACCACTATCACGGCCCTGGTTGAACATGCCGTCGTTGATCGAGCTGACGGCCGCCATCTGACCAACCAAATTCACGGTCCGGCTGTAGATGCCCTCGGCCCTTTTGCTCTGATGTGCTGATGTCCTAACCGGCGGGCAGGATGGGCGCGGGAGGTACAGATGAGCGACATCGTGGACGTTCCACCCGCCGTTGTGGGCCGGCTCCGGGTGATCTGCGGGGAGCTGCCCGAGGCGTACGAGGAGCCGGCGTGGATCGGCCTGCGGTGGCGGATTCGCCGGCGGACGTTCCTGCACGTCTACACCACCGACGGGAGGCGGTCGGCGTACATCGATATGGACGATCCGGCCATCCTGATGACCTTCCGGGCGCCGCCCGGGGAGTTGGCCGCGCTGGCGCATGCCGGCCCTCCGTTCTTCCGGGCCGACTGGGGTGTGAATGTCGTGGGAATGGTGCTGGACGACGAGACGGACTGGGTCGAGGTTGCCGAACTGGTGACGGACAGCTACCGCGTGCAGGCACCTCGCCGCCTCGCGTTCCGGCTGAAGGCAGGTGGATGAACCGCCGGCTACCTCCCCACGTTGCCGCTTATCCAGGTTCGGTGCTGATTCACGGTGGGATAGGTCGGGTTGCCGCACTGGCCAGAGATATTTCAGGAGACGATTCCGATGACGACATCACCCAGTGCCGCATGCTCCGGCCGTCTGGCCGGATTTGCGGGTGCAGTTCGTTCCGGGCGTGATCGGCTTCACGACCTGGTAGATGCCTTCGCAGGTCCACCGCGGCGTGACAGCGAGGAAGACCTCGCGTCGTTCGTGGGGGAAGCCCGCATTGCTGGTCTTTCCGTAGCCGGTCGTGACTACCTCGCCGGTCGGCACCGCGCCCTGGCTGGGCAGTGTGGTGCGATGAGGGGCTCCGACAGCAAGATGGGCTGGTCAAGCGCAGGATCGCGAGATCGCCGGCCATTGCCGGGACGCGCCTTCACCCGGTTCGGGCATCGGCCTCGAGCACGGTGAGGTCGCGGACCGCATACCGGTGATGCTCGGCCTCTTCCTTGCACACCACCGTGAGGCAGCGGCGCACGACGTACTCCCGGTCCGGATATGGGTCCGCCGGCTTGCGACCACACACCCGATCGAGCTCGGCCTCGGTGAGCTCGTCGACGAGCCGGCGCATCGTGGCCATGCGGGCCAGCCGCGGCGCGAGTACCTCGTCGAGCGTCGGGGTGGCATCGAGGGTGAGCCCGAGCTTCGCCGCTGCTTCGGCCGGCATCCCGCCGCCAGGAAGGCCCAACGGGTGGTACGGCGCGTCCTCCTCGAGCACGGCGTTGCCGATCCAGGCATCGCTGGCCATCAGCAGATGCCGCTGCGTCTCGACGAACGACCACTCGCCGTCGACCTGCTCGTGCAGCTTCGCCTCGGGTAGGCGCCTGGCGCGGTCGAGCGTCTCCTCCCATTGCTTCTCGATGGCATCCCAAGCGGCCCGGTATTCGGCGGCGGACGTGGCCTCACGGGCCAGCACCCGGTTGGGATGCAGCCGGTCGAGCTCGGCCTCGACGTAGGCGGTCACGTCGACGTCGTTGACAACGACACGCTCGAAGCCGCCACCGAGGGAGACGTTGCCCCCATAGCAGTCCACGATCTTCAGGCCGGTGACGTCGCAATCGCGAATCTCGAGGCCGGAGAGGTCGCATAGGTGGATGCGGGCACCACGGAACTGGTCACTTTGGGTGTACTCAGCAGGCATCGGGGCAGTTTCCCGTATCCGTCCCGCCCGCGCCAGTGAATGGCACAACGTGAGAGGGCGATAGGCGCGCTTTAGGTGTGTTTCGTGTTTGGTGAGGAGTTAGGGCTGCTGGTCGCGGGCTGTTTGGTCGGTTCGGCCGGCGCCGGCCAGGGTGAACAGGCCGGCCTCGGGTTCGGACAGGACACTGCGTTTGACCAGTCGTTTCAGCTTGGCTCGGACGCCTTCGGTGTCTTTGGGTTCGGTGCCCAGGCCGAGTTGGTGGCAGACGTCGGCCGCCTGCCGCGCGTCTGGCCCGTGGCCGATCCGTTCACGCCGTGCCGGGCGGCGGGTTTGAAGATCCGTCCTACCTGCCACCCCGCCGCACATCGAGCCCCTGGGTCGGTGCCGGCGGTTGCGGGGGCTGGCGTTTCCGCCGGATCCTCCCAATGGCAACGGTGTCTGGCACCTGCTCCGCGGGCCCTTTGGGTCGCTTGGGCGTCGTCGATGCTGTCGCCTACGACCTGGGCGGGGTTCAGGGACTGGTGGGATGGTCATCGGGCCACCCGGGTCATGAACGCGGCGCCGAGCAGGCCGGCCATGGGGGCGAAGGCGAAGCCGTACCAGAGTTGGGTCTCGACCAGGGTGCCGGTCAGGGCGGCGCCGAGTGCGCTGCCGACGGTGAACGCGGTCATGATCCAGGCGAACGCCTCGACGGCGGTGCCGGGGGGAGCCAGGCGGTCGGCGGTGAGGAAGACCGCGGTCAGCAGGGGTGGCAGGGCCAGGCCGCTGATCGTGACCAGGACGGCCATCACGCCTACGCCGGGGACCGTCAGCAGCGGGAGGTAGCCGACGGCCAGCGCCGTGGCCAGCAACGGCAAGCGGCGGGCGTCGCCGGGGGTGGCTCGGGTGTAGAGCAGGCCGCCGGTCAGCGCGCCGGCCGCCTGGGCCGCGAGCAGCCAACCGGTCAGGGAACGGTCGCCGGCCGCCTCGGCGTAGCCGGTCAGCGTCACGGGCAGGCTGCCGACGGCGGCGCCGGCGCAGACCACGCCGGCCACCATGATCGCGAAGCGGTGGACGCGCAGCGGGCCGGCCCAGTGGCGGTGGGCCGGTTGGCCGTGCCAGCCGCGTACGGCGGGGGCCAGCGTGAACACGGCCACGCCGGCCAGCTGGAGCACGGCCGCGGTGATCAGCCCGGCCGCGGGGCCGGCCACGGCGACCGCCGCCACGGTGATCAGCGGGCCGACCACGAAGATGATCTCCTGGACGGCGATGTCCAGGGTGTACGCCGCCGGCACCGCGGCCGGCCGCACCAGCACCGGCCACAGCGCGCGCAGGCAGGCTTCGAGCGGCGGCGTGCCGAGACCGGCGACGGCCGCGCCGGCCAGGGTGAGCACCAGGTTCCGGCCGCCGGACGCGACCAGCAGGTAGCCGAGGCCGGACAGCACCGCGGATCCCCAGAGGACGGGCGTCTGCCGCCAGCGGTCGACCGTGCGGGCGAGCACCGGAGCGCCCACGGCCATCCCGGCGGTGAAGACGGCGACGGTGATCCCGGCCAGCGCGAGGCTCTGCGCCTGCCGGGCGAAGATGAGCAGGGCCAGCGGCGCCGAGCCCAGTGGCAACCGGCCGATCTGGCTGGCGGAGAGGACGAGGGCCACCTGCGGGGCACGCAGGACGGCACGGATCCCGGTATCGGGCATGGGTGATCGCTCCCGGATCTGGGGTTCAGGGGGACACGGAGGGACCGTGTCGCTCAGGGAGCGAAGTCGCCGCGGTCGTGGTCGTTGCCGTACAGCGGCAGATCAGGGGTGACCCACTGGGCGAAGGCGGCCAGGATCGGGGTCACGCCAGAACCCTAGGTTGACCTCAACCGAACTTCAAGTTGCACGCTCGCGGCATGAGAGCCGCCGTGTTCGACCGCTTCGGGCCGCCCGATGTCCTCCACGTCGTCGAGCGGCCCGATCCGGAACCCGGCCCGGGCGAGGTGCGCGTACGGGTGCGGGCGGCCGGCGTCCAGCCGTTCGACGTGGCCGTGCGCGCGGGCGGGATGCCGTGGCTCGACGTGACCTTCCCGTCGGGGATCGGCCAGGAGTACGCCGGCGTGGTCGACCGGGTCGGTCCGGGCGCCGGCTTCGAGGTGGGCGACGAGGTGCTCGGCTCGACCATGCTGGCCGGGCAGGCGTCCGCCCTGATCGCCCCGGCCGCGAACGTCGTGCGCAAGCCACCGGGCCTGTCCTTCCCAGCCGCGGCGGCGATCGTCGCGGCGGGACAGACCGCCACGGGGGCGCTGCGGGAACTCGACCTCCGGCCGGACGATGTGCTGCTGGTGCACGCGGCGGCCGGCAGTGTGGGCACGGTCGCGGTGCAGCTGGCCCGGCGCCTGGGTGCGAAGGTCATCGGCACGGCGAGCCCGGCGAACCACGACTACCTACGGCAGCTGGGCGCCGTGCCGGTCGCGTACGGCGCCGGTCTGGTCGAGAACGTGGTCGCGACCGGTCTCGTGCCGACCGTGGCACTGGACGCGGCCGGCCCGGAGGCGGTCACCGCCTCGATCAAGCTCGGCGTCGACCGGATCGGCACCATCGTCGACGACTCGGCCGGCGGCCGGGTGGTGCGGGCGCCGCGCGACCCGGCCCGCCTCGCCGAGGTCGCCCGGCTGGCCGCCGACGGCGCCCTGCTCATGCCGGTCCGGGCCTATCCGCTGTCCGAGGTGGCCGCCGCCCACGCCGCGGTCGAGTCCCGGCACGGGCGGGGGAAGGTAGTGCTGATCGTGCAGCCGTAGGCCCCTTTGCCGAAAGCCACCCCGCCCGCCGCCCGGACGTTTCATCCTGTTCGGGGAACTTGGTACCTATCTTGCGGAGGGGACAGGTGTGACTCTCGTTCCGAAAGTGACCGCTGCCGTCGTACTGATGACCGTTTTGTCCGTTCCAAACCCGGCGCTGGCCGCGGAAGCGCCGGTGCTCCAGACCCTGCCGATCGGCGTGGCCAACCGGGCCGCCGCCGCGCCGGAGACCCGCCCGTTCGCCCTGGTCGGCGCCACCTGGGACGACCCGGCGGCCGCCCTGGCCACGACCATCACCGTCCGCACCCGCTCGGCGGCGACCGGCCGGTGGTCGGCCTGGCAGCCGCTGGAGAGCGACGGCCGCTCCCCCGCCGAGCCGGGCAGCGCCGACAGCTTCGGCCGCGGCCGCACCGACCCGGTGTGGGTGGACACCTCCGACGCCGTCGAGGCGCACACCACGGACGGCGTACTCCCGCGGGGTCTGCGCCTCGACCTGATCAACCCGGACACCCGCCACATCGAGACCGACGTCGCGCGAAAAGCCGCCCTCCCGCCGCGACCGATCCCGCGCTACGTGAGCCGGGCCGGCTGGGGCGCCGACGAGTCGATCGTGAAGAACGCGCCCGAGTACACGCCGTCGGTGCGGGCGTTCTTCGTGCACCACACCGCGACGGCCAACAACTACCGCTGCGCCGACTCGGCCCGGATCGTCCGCGGCATCGAGGCGTACCACGTGAAGAGCAACCACTGGAACGACATCGGCTACAACTTCCTGGTCGACAAGTGCGGGACGCTCTTCGAGGGCCGCAGGGGCGGCGTGACGCGGCCGGTGCTGGGCGCGCACACGCTCGGCTTCAACTCGTACAGCAGCGCCATCGCCGTGATCGGCAACTACGACGGCGTCGGCGCCCCGGCCACGGTCCGCAACGTGGTCGCCCAGGTCGCCGCGTACAAGCTGGGAATGTACCGGGTGCCGCCGATCGGCCGGTCGGCGCTGATCTCCAGCGGCAGCGACCTCTTCCCGCGCGGCACGAAGGTGGTACTCAACCGGATCTCCGGCCACCGCGACACCAACGAGACGACCTGTCCCGGCGGGTCGCTCTACCGGCAGTTGCCCGCGATCCGCCGGGTGGCCGGCGCGGCGCCGGCCGGGCTGCGGATGCGCGCGGTGTACGGGGCGGTCGCCGGCGGCTCGGTCTACTACGCGCGCGGCGCGATCCGGGTGTACTGGGGCCTGGCCACGCCCACGATGATGATGAGCCGGTTCGACGTGTACGTGGACGGCCGGCACGTCACCTCGGCCTCGAGCGCCGGCCGCATCGCGCTGCTGCGGATGCGCCCCGGCCGGCACACGGTGACCGTCCTGGCGATCCACCTGTCCGGCCGCACGACCCGCCTGACCCGCACGGTGGTGGTCGACGCGACGCCGCCGACGTTCGTGTCCGGTCCATCACTGATCCTGCGGCCCGGCAGCCTGAACGGCTCGGTTCCGGTGCGCCTGGGCTGGGGCGTCGGCGACCCGAGCGGCCTGCGGACGCTGGCCCTGACCAGCCCGCGGCCGGTGTTCTTCGGGGTCGGCCGGCGCACCTTCGACACGGTCGCGGTCCCGAACGCCGCCCGCGCCTGGGCGATCAAGGCGGTCGACCGTCCCGGCAACACCACGGTCGGCAAGATCGTCCGCACCCCGTCGATGGTCAACGACGCGACGGCCGCCCACTCCGGCCGCTGGGCCACGGTGCGTAACCCGCTGTACCTGAGCGGCACCGCCTCCCAGAGCACGACCAGGGGTTCCAGCATCGCGTGGACGTTCACCGGCCGCTCGGCCGCACTGGCCGTGACCAGAACACCGGCGAGCGGCCGCGCCACCATCTACGTGGACGGCGTCAACACCGGCACGCTCGACCTGAGCAGCCGCCAGACGGTCAACCGGGTGGCGATCTGGGCCAAGAACTGGGGCGCGAGCGGCCGCCACACGGTCCGCATCGTCAGCAGCGGGACTCGCCCCGGCATTGTCGTCGATGGATTGGTCGTTCTCCGCTAAGGGTTTTGTTGTGGCCGGGCCCGAGTCTTTCGGGTCCGGCCTTTTTTCCGGTACGGGCACACCACGGCCCCGTTCCCACTCGGCGACCCAGGCGGTGGGTTGCGGCCGTTGCGCCCGTTCCGGGCTTAACGTCGGGGCATGGGTCACTTCACCTACCCACAGGTCGGCGCCACCCGTGACGCCGACCTGCCCGCGGGGTTCCATCACCTGACCCGGTCCGTGCCGATCTCCGACTTCGAGCGCGTGGCCGGCGCCCTGATGAGCTGGTCCATCCATCGCCGCGCTTTTTTAACCATTTCGGCGCCGCCTCCTACGCCTGGCCTCACGGTGGTCATGCGTCTCGCGTTCCTGACGATTCCGTGCCGTGTCGTGTACGTGGTCGACGAGCCCGGCCGGCGGGGCTTCGCGTACGGCACGCTGCCCGGGCATCCCGAGTCCGGCGAAGAGTTGTTCCTGGTCACCCGCACCCGGTTCGAGATACGGGCGTTCAGCCGGCCCGCCACGCGGCTGGCCCGGGCGGGTGGTCCGCTGACCCGCGTCGCGCAGTCGCTGGCGACAAATCGCTACCTCGCGGCGGCCCGGTCCACGTAGGGTCCGGCCTCGTGATCCCCACGCCCGATCTGACCGGGCCGGTGCGCGCCGCCTTCGGCCCCGGCCGCCGGCTCACCGGCCTCGACCGCCTGGCCGGCGGCAGCCACAAGGGCGTCTACCGCCTGAGGCTGGACGACGCGACCACGGCCATCGCCTACGTCTGGACCGACGCCGAGAACTACTGGCCGGCCACGGCCCACGACAACGACGACCTCGACCCGTTCTCCCCCGCCACCGGCCTGCGCCTGTTCCTGGCCGCCCACGCCCGGCTGGCCGCGCTCGGGCTGCGGGTCCCCGCGCTGCACCTGGTCGAGGACGATCACCTGGCGATCGTGGAGGACTTCCCCGGCGACAACCTGCAGGAGCTCCTGGAGCGCGACCGGGCCACCGCCGAGCCGATCATCGCCCGCCTGGCCGGCGACCTGGCCCGCATGCGCCGCCACCGGGCGCCCGCCTTCGGCAAGATCGCGCTGGTCGACGCGGGCGGCCGCTCCCGGGCCGCCACCTGCGAGGCGGCGGCTCTCGGCTTCGCCCTGCGCTGCCTGTCCGAGGCCGCGGCCCGTGACCAGCGCATCGCCGACGCGGAGCCACGCCTCGCCGCGCGCCTGCACGAGCTGCACGGCGCCGTGCGTCCCCGGGCCGAGTTCTCCGTCGTACACGGCGAACTGGGCCTGGACCATGTCATGGTCGACGCGGCCGGCCGACCGGCGCTGATCGACATCGAGGACCTGATGTACTTCGACGTCGAGTGGGAACACGTCTTCCTCGAGATCCGCCTGCACGACGACTACGCCCTGGTCGCCGCCGAGGGCCTGGACGAGGCCCGGCTGGCCCTCTACCTGCTGACCCAGCGCCTGTCCCTGACGGCGGGCCCGCTGCGCCTGCTGGACGGCCCGTTCCCCGACCGCGACTTCATGGCGTCCATCGCCGAGCACAACCTGACCGAGGCGCTGACCCTGATATGACCTTCGAAACCCTGATCGCCGAGGCCGCCGCGGCCGACGTCTCGGGCTGGAACTTCGACTGGCTGACCGGCCGCGCCACCGAGGAACGCCCGCCGTGGCGCTACTCCCACCTGCTGGCGGCCCGCCTGGCCGAGGCGACATCGGCCCTGGACATCGACACCGGCGGCGGCGAAGTGGTGGCCGAGGCCCCGGTGTTCCCGCCGCGCATGACCGTCACCGAGGGCTGGCCCCCGAACATCGCCCGCGCCCGCCACCTCCTGACCCCCCGCGGCGCCGAGGTGGTGCCGGCTTCCCCCGGCGAGCCCCTGCCGTTCCCCGACGCATCCTTCGACCTGGTGACCAGCCGCCACCCGGTCCGCCCGGACTGGCCCGAGATCGCCCGCGTGCTGACCGGCTCCGGCACCTACCTGGCCCAGCACGTCGGCCCGCAATCGGCGATCGAGCTGAGCGAGTGGTTCCTGGGCCCCCTCCCCCGCGACGGCGACCGCCGATCCCCGTCCGCCGAGACGGCCGCCGCGCAGGCCGCCGGCCTGGAGATCATCTCTCTCCGAACCGCCCGCCTCCGCATGCACTTCCACGACATCGGCGCCGTCGTCTACATCCTGCGCAAGTGCGTCTGGTGGGTCCCCGACTTCACCGTCGACCGCTACCTCGACCCCTTGCGCCGCCTGCACACCCACATCCAGGCCGAAGGCGCCTTCACCGCCCACTCCACCCGAACCCTCATCGAAGCGAAACGAGCCCAAGCGGGTTGACCACCCCGTTCGTTTCGAGCATCAGATCCGACCCGCTTTCGGATTTTTCGAATAGCGGTATGCTCGGTTCATGTCGAGCAAGCTGCGCGAACGAACGGTCCTGCCACCCGAGGACCCCGCTGACCTCGTTCGTTTCGCGCGAGGCCTGGTTGATGTCAAGGCTCCCGCGCGAGCAAGGCTGGTGGGCCCGGACGGAGCGCAGATCGACATCCCGGCCGAGCTGTACGACGTGTTGCGTGACGTCGTCAGCGCACTCTCCCAGGGAATGGCCATTTCCATCGCCCCCCACAACACGATGCTGACCACCCAGGAGGCCGCCGACCTGCTCAACATCTCGCGGCCCACGTTGGTCCGGCTGCTCACCGACGGCGAAATTCCACACACCATGCGCGGCCGGCACCGCCGCGTCCTGCTGCGGGACATCCTCGACTACACCGAGCGCACCCGAGCCGAGCGCCGCAGCGCCCTCGACCAGATGGCGTCCGACGCCGAGGACGACGGCTTGTACGAAGCCACCATCGACTCCCGCCTCGCCAGGTGACAGGCAGCGATGGTGGCCTTTCCCCCGTTCCTCGACACATGCGTGCTCTACCCCGCCTATCTGTGCGACACGCTGCTTCGACTCGCGGAAGCGTCGGCGTACCGGCCTTTGTGGTCAGCCGACGTCTTCATCGAGCTGGGCCGCAATCTCACCGACCGCGGCATCTCACCGGACCGAGTTGATCGGCGGCTCGGGCAGATGCGCCGATCATTCCCCGACGCTCTTGTCACGGGCTATGAGTCGCTGATCGAAGGCATGACGAACCATCCCAAGGACCGGCACGTCCTCGCCGCCGCTGTACGAGCCAACGCCGAGGTCATCGTCACCTTCAATCTCAACGACTTCCCCCAACCGGCACTCAAGCCTTACGACATCGCGTCGATCCACCCCGACGAGTTCCTCCTCGATCAACTCGATCTCTACCCCGGCGTGACCATGGACGTGCTCCGCCATCAGGCGGCCTCCTACCGGCGAGTGCCGAACACCGTGCCGGAGATCCTGGTCCTCCTCGAACGAACCGGCGTACCCAAATTCGCGGCTGAAGTCCGACGCCACCTCGACCCGCCAGCCTGGTAGCCCTCCGTCAAGTCCGTGGCCGGCTCGAGGAAGCGGCGCGTCAGCGGGAAAGCGGAACCCGGGTGGGAAAGGCCGGCCAGACGCGTAGCCGGGCGCCGCTCTGCGTGTCCAGCACGGCGCGATGACCGAGCGGCCTGGTCAGGGTCACCGTGCCGGAACGCGGGAAGCCCGCCAGGGTGCAGATCTCGACGAGGTCGTCGCCGTACTCGCTCCGCGGCGACGAGGGCACGCCGCCGCGATCCTCGACGACAACCAGCGCGACGGCGGTGGCGGACTCGACCGCCGTGGCGGTGTAGTCGGCACCGCACGGTTCCGTCGCGGGCCCGTTCGCGCCGATGAACCTGAGCGTCAGCCGGTTCGAGGCCGGCGTTCCCGCCACGGCGTCGACACTGACACCGTCGGGAGCCTCGACCCAGGCGTCCCATGTGGGCGGGGTCGAGCCGTCGGCGGCCAGGACGTCGACAGCGTGCCGGCGGAGAGCGACCAGGCTGACGTCCGGGTCCCTCGGTGTCGCCGGTTCGGGCCGCCGCCCGGGCGGGGAACTGCTCGCCACCAGCAGCAGCACAGCCACCGCGACCCCGGCCGCCGTGCACCAGGACCGCGTCCGACTCCCGCTCCGAGCTGCCATGACCGCGGCAGTGTAACGCCACTTGACCAGCGCATCCATGGGTGCCAACGGGAGCGGGTGGGCCGGGCTTCAGAGGGGTGAAGCCCGGCCCCGCGCCGGAGCCCGTTCGAGAGCAACGGGCTCCTGGAGGGGGGCCGGCGCCGCCGCGACGACGCCGGCCCGCCATTCACCGGAGTCGACCCTGGGGGGCAAGGTTGTTCTCCGGATCCGAGCCGGTCGGAGGGCGTGACCGGCTCGGCGGGAAGGTCTATTGATCGCCCACCTGGCGATCGATCACACCGCGGAGCGCACGCATCGCGTAGTACAGCCACGCCTTGACGGTTTCGACGGGGACGCCGCGGTGGTGGGCCGCCTCCTCGAGGGAGACGCCGCGGTAGAAGAGTTCGACGAGGATGTCTCGGTGGGTGTCGGCCAGGGCGTCCATCGCACCGAGGATGGTGGTTGAGGTCGGTGCGGTGAACGGGACGAGGTCGGGCCGGTCGTCATGGCCGGCGGGGGCCAGGCGTTCGCCGTCGCGGAGCGCGGTGCGGGCGATCAGAACCAGCCACGGGCGGACGGCGGAGGGTCGCTGCGGATAGCGGGCCGGGTCCTGGGAGGCTCGGTAGAGGGTTTCCTTGACGATCGACTCCGTGAGGGCGTCGTCGCCCTCGGTGAGCTTGTGGACGTAGTCCCGCAGGCTGGCGCGGTGCGGCCGGACCAGGGCCTCGAACGCGGCCGAGGAACGGGCTTCGCCGGCCTGCCGGGCGCTGCTGCCGGGCGGCGGGGTGAAGAGGTCGGCATGCAAAGGCGGGCGGCCGGCGGCATGGCGGCCCATGGCGTTCCCCTCTCTGCTGCGATTGGTGTTTTCCATCTTTCGTCAGCACCGGCACGGGGGACACGGGGAAACTACCCGCATCACTACCCGTGTTCGCCGTCCTGATACGGATGGTCACCCCGAGGGCTTGGTCCCGATCCACAGGGAGCTGCTGCGCCGCAGCATCCCGTCACCAAGTGGCAGCTCACGCACGTGATCTTCGAAGGACGCACGCGGACCAGGTGGGAGGTCCTCCACGAACGCTCGGTAACCGCGCGACATCACCCAGCGCCACAAGACATCGTTGTCAGGGATGTGCACCTCGGAGGTGACGATTACCTCGTGGACGTCGTCGAAGCCGGCCAGCAACGCGGCCGGCGGCCGCAGCGCCCCCATGCTTCCGCCCGGCGGCAGGTGGGGTGTGAAGGTGGCAAACAGGTCATCGAGGCCGCTGACGAACCCGGACGACGGATGCCCGCCCCCGGTCATCGCGAACCGTCCGCCGGGCGCCAGCACCCGGTGGGCCGAGGCGACGGCGGCCGCCGGGTCGTCCAGCACATGCACGACGAACGCCGCCGCGACCAGATCGAATGACGCCGCGGGCAGCGGCAGCTCGTCCGAGAAGCCCAGGGAGAAGGTCAGAACCGTCGCCGACGGGTACGCCGCCGCGAGCCGCTCGGTCATCCCGGGCGCCGCGTCCACCGCCGTGACCCGGCACCCGCGTGCCAGGGCCGGATCGGTCAACGCCCCGCGCCCGGCCCCGAGGTCGAGGAAGCGGCATCCTGGCGGCGGATCCAGCGCCGAGACGATCGACCGGCCGAACGATGCGAAGAACGGCACCACCTCGTCGTACGAGGACGCCAACCGGTCGAAGAGCCGCCACGTCTGCTGCACAGTGGACGATCTTCGACCGGAATCGTCCACCGGGCAACGTCTTTTACAGTTCGACCGCCGTGCCCGTCGCCGCGCTGATCCGGGCGGCGTCGAGCACCTCGAGGGCGCGTACCGCGTCGTTGGGGTCGACCGGCAGCGGCCCCTCGCCGCGCACCGCGGCCGCGAACAGCGGGTAGAACTGATCCCACCGGCCGCGCTCCGAGCGCACCGGCGCGCCGGCCCGGCCCCGGTAGAGCCGGCCCCAGGCGTGCTCGGGCTCGACACCCCAGCGGTCGCCGAGCGAGGCCGGCGTACGCCCGGCCTTCAGCGCCGCCTCCTGCCCGTCCATGCCTTCCACCCCGTCGACCACGTAGGTGCCGGTCGTGCCGGTGACCCGGAACCGCGGCCCGGGCGCGCCCTGCCGCCAGGTCCCCCAGAGCAGCGACTCGACACCGGAGGCGTGGTTGATCACGACGAAGAAGTCGTCGTCCAGATCATGCTCAGAGGCGGAGCGCACGTCGGCGTACACCCGGGTGGCCGGGCCGTTCAGCACCAGCGCCTGGTCGACCAGGTGCGATCCGAAGTCGCGCAGCGTGCCGCCGCCGGACGCGCCGATCTCGCGGGCCGGCTCCCAGCGCTCGAAGCGCGACTCGAAGCGCCGCGTCTCGCCCAGCGTGCCGTCGCCGACCAGCCGCTGCACGGTGCGGAAGTCGGAGTCCCAGCGCCGGTTCTGGTAGACGGTGAGCGGCACGCCCGCCTCCTCGGCCGCCGCGACCACCTCGCGGGCCGACCCGGCGTCCAGCGCGAACGGCTTGTCCACGACCACCGCCAGGCCCAGCGAGATGGCCTCCTTGGCCAGGTCGGCGTGAGTTGCGACCGGGGTGGAGATGGATACCGCGCGTACGCCGTCCTCGGCCACCTGCGCCAGCGAGTCGTACGCCTTGAGCCCGTCCGGCAGCGTGGCGCGCCGCTCCGGCGACGTGGTGACCACGCCGGCGAACTCGACGCCCTCGGCCGAGGACAGCAGCGGGGCGTGGAAGATCCGGCCGCCCGAGCCGTACCCGACCAGAGCGAACTTGACCGAAGCGGTTTCAGACATGTGACGATCTTAAGCAGCAATCACCGACGCGATTCGATCCACCGGCACGGGCGGGCTGATGTACGGCCCCTGAGCTGCGACGGCGCGCGTCCGGCACAGCGACTCGACCTGCTCGGGGGACGTCACGCCCTGCACGATCGAGGTCGCGCGCGCCGGGTCAGTGCCGCCGCGTTGACGCCGGGCTCGTGGACGGCCACGCCGATGCTGGCGCCGACCGTGACCGTGGCCGTGGCGAGCCGCTGCGGCGCGCTGAGCCGCGTACCCAGATCCGTTGCGACCTGCTCCGCCTCGCCCGGCCCGCGCACGCCGGCGAGCATCAGCGCGAACTCGTCGCCGCCGAACCGGGCGGCCACCCCGCGGTCGCCGGCCGCCGCGCCCAGCCGCTCGGCCACCCGGACCAGCAGCTCGTCGCCCGCGGCCTGCCCGAAGGTGTCGTTGACCTGCTTGAAGTCGTCCAGGTCGATGTTCAGCAGCGCGATCGTGCCGTCCGGGCCACGGCCGACCGCGACGGCCAGCTCGGCGAAGAACTTGGCCCGGTTGGGCAGCTGGGTCAGGTGGTCGTGGTTGGCCCGGCGGTCCAGCTCGTCGTGTGAGCGGCGGGTCGCCTCGCTCAGCTCGACACCCCGGGTCAGCGAGCGGAACGCGCTGATCATGCCGGGCGGCACCCGCCGCGGGTGGCCGATCATCCGGTGCCGGCCGCCGGACAGCTGCTCGACGTGCCAGTCGGCGAACCCCTCGAGGACCGTGGCCGGTTCGGTGAGCACCCGTTCCGGCAGCACCTGCCCGGTCAGGTCGGTGGCCGGGCCGACACATCCGATGACCAGGACACCGCCGGCGTCCGGGGCGCACAGCAGCACGACCGTGCCGGGCGACAGCGCGATCAGCTCGGCGGCGGCGTCGCGGGCCGCGCGGTGCACCGCGGCGCCGTCGGAGGCGGCCAGCAGCGCGGCGCCGGCCGAGGCCAGCACGGCGTCGCGGGCGGTCAGGAACTGCTGGGTGGTGAGCGCGTGGTAGATCATCCGGGCGATCACCGTGGTCAGCGTGATCTGCGGGATGACGCTCAGCGCGCCGGGCGCGTCGAACGAGATGTCCTGGGCCGGGCTGGGCGACAACCAGAGCGCGGCGGGTACGGCGAGGATGGCGCCGGCCGACCGCACGGCCCAGCCCCGCCGGCTCCCGTACAACGACTGGACCAGCAGCATGGCGATGGTCAGGCCGACCACCGGGACCGGGCCGTCCATCGCCGATCCGGCGGCGACGCAGAGCAGCGGGGTCACCACCGGCTCCCACGGCCAGGCGCGGTCCCGTCCGTAGGTGCTCAGCACGATGGCGCCGAGCGTGAGCAGCGCGATCCGCCCGGCGTGGTCCCAGGCCGGGGAGCCGGTGGCGCCGCCGATGCTGGTGGTCTGCCCGGCCAGCCCGAGCACGGAGATCCCCGTCGCCACCAGCCGGACCCGGCCCAGGCTGGTGTCCGGAACCCACGCGCGTAGCCGCCTCACCTTTCCCCGTTCGGCCGAAACCGGGCATTTCTGAGCGAGGCATTAATACGCCGGAAGCTTGTCGGATGGCCGACGAGCGCCCGGATCACGGCCGGTGGATCAGCACAATGGCGGAATGGACCATGCAACGGTGGGCACACCCTTCGCCGACCTCGACCGAATGCCCGCGCCCATGCTGGCCTTGCTGATCACGTCGCTGGAGGCGATGTCCCGCCACCCGGAGATCAAGCGGGTACGCGCGGCGGCGATGGCCGCCCTCGACCCACGGCCGGGTCAGCACCTGCTCGACGCGGGCTGCGGCGGCGGCGAGGTGGCCCGGATGCTGGCCGGACGGACCGGCCCGACCGGCTCGGTCACCGCGGTCGACTTCTCCGCGGTGCACATCGAGGCGGCGCGCAGCCGGCACGACGGCAGCAACGTCGACTACCAGCAGGGCGACATCGCCGACCTCGACCTGTTCGACGCGAGCATGGACGGCGTCTGGTGCGAGCGGGTGCTGCAACACGTGCCCGACCCCGAGCAGACGATCGCCGAGCTGCGCCGGGTCACCCGCCCCGGCGGCCGGATCTGCCTGATCGACACCGACTGGCGCTCGCTGGCCTTCGACGGGATGTCCCCCGAGCTGACCGGGTCCCTGGTGGCACACACGCTGAGCACCTTCGCCCCGGAACAGCGCGACATGGGCCGTACGCTGCGATCGCGCCTGGTCCGGCACGGCCTGGGCGAGGTCTCGGCGGTGCCGGTCACGCTCTTCTTCGGTACGCCGGCCTCGGCGGCCGTGGTGCTCCCGATGGTCAACCCGGTCGTGCCGGCCGACGCCGGGATGTGGCCGGACGGGCACCGCGACCCGTGGCTGACCGAGGTGGCGGCGGCCGGCGAGCGCGGCGACTTCCTCGCCGTCCTCACCATCTGGGTGGTGACCGGCACCGTCCTCGAGCCGTTCTAACCGTTCTAGCCGTTCTAGCTTTTCTGGCCGACCTGGCGCCAGTACTGCTTCTTCCGCTCGTCCCGCACCACGTAGCCATGCCCGGCCAGCACCTCACGCAGCTCGGCCACGTCGCGGTCGTCGTCCGACTCGAGCGCCTTCTGCCGGGCCGCGAAGACCGCGTTGGCCGCGGCCGACACCTCCGGCGAGTCCGGCACCCACCGCTGGTACGCGTCCGCGAACGGGTCCTTCTCGGCCCAGGCGATCCCGTACGACCGCAGCAACGGCTCGACCCGGGCGGGTGACGTGTTCGACGGCTCCCGCGCCAGTTCCCGCCCGTTCCGGCCGAGCAGCACCAGCGTGCCCTTGTCCCGGAACGCGGTGACCACCTCGCCCCGCGGCACCACCCGCCGCACCCCGGGCCGGGTCAGCACCAGATCGGGCCCGTCGACCCGGACGGCGAGCGATTCGGCGTCGACCATCGCGGCCAGCACCAGCCCGAGGAGCGCCCCGACCACCAGCGCGCCGCCGGTCGCCCACGGCTCGGGGATCTCGTGGATCACCCGGAACAGCCCCTTCCACGGTACCCAGCGCCACTCCACCACCACATCGGCCAGCCGCTCGACCCCGAAAACCACGGCCGCCCCGAGCACCGGCGGCAGCGCCCAGAACAACACCCGCAGCCCCACCGGCGTGGTCACGGCATCCCCGTCATACACAGCGCCGAGTCAACGCCAGACCGGCGCTCTTTCGCCAGCGACCTTCGTCGACACCAGGTATACCTTCGGCCCTTCCCCACCAGGATCAAGAGCTTGATGTCGTAGCTCGGCGGGAGGTACAGACCGTCGCTCCCGCCGAGGCCGGTCACCCGGCTCCTGGCCGCTGGCGCGGCCAAAACAGAGCCGCGCGACCTTCATTCCGCGTGCGTGGTCACCCTACGGGCGCTCCGCGCCCACCCCAGCCCGCCGCCCTTTGCTCTGAGCGCGTATAGGCACCGCGCGTGGTCACCCTCCCGGCGCTCCGCGCCCGACCCCCACCCCGCGGCCCTCTGCTCTGAGCGCGTATAGGCACCACCTGGATGCGGGCGACATCCGGATACCGCCACCATCGATGTGTTGCCTATACGCGCTCAGAGCAAAGGGCGCGGAACCAGAGTGGGGGTCCAGGGACCTTAATAGGGCATGGGCTTGTTTCGCAGAGTGGAGACCGGCGGCTACGAGGAGTTCGTGGCCGGGCGGTACCGCGAGATCGTCCGCTTCGGAGCGCTGCTGGCCGGGGACCCCCGCCTGGGTGAGGACCTCGCGCAGGAAGGACTGATCGCGGCCTACCGGTCCTGGCCCAAGCTCGGCGGGCCGGACGGCAGGCCCGAGGCCTACGTGCGTCGGGTGATGGTGCGGACGGCGATGCGGGCGCGGCGGCGGCGCTGGAGCGGTGAGGTGCCGACCGGGGAGATGCCGGACGCGTCCGGCCCGGGCTTCGCGGATCAGTCGGATCTCAGCGTGCAGATGTTCGACGTGCTGCGCGGGCTGCCGGCCGAGCAACGGGTGGTGCTCGTGCTGCGGTTCTGGGCCGACGCCTCCGAGTCCGAGGTCGCGCAGACCCTCGGCGTCGCCGTCGGAACGGTGAAGAGCCGCACGTCCCGTGCCCTGGCCGCGTTGCGGGCCGGCGGCCTGCTCCTGGAGACCTCGAAGGAGATGCAGTGACCAACAACGAAGTGAGCGAACTGCTCGACCGCGCGGCCGCGTCGGTGACCCCGGCCGAGACCGATCCCGCCGCCCGCCTGGTGGATCTGGGCCGCCGCAGTGTGCGGCGCCGCCGTTCCCTGGGAGCCGCCGGCTTCGTCGCCGCCGCGGTCGCGGCCGTGGTGGCCGTGCCCGTCGTCATGGGGATTCCGAACCGGCCCGACGCCACGGGGGCGCCCGGGTCGACGGAAACCTTCGGCGGCTTGACGGTCGCCGTGCCGAAGGGCTGGCAGACCAGCCGGGTCGACGGCTTCGAGCCGTGCACGGCCCAACCGAACACCGTCTATCTCGCCCAGCACTGGGGAGCCGGGCGGGCGCCGCAGCCCCGGGACAGCCTCGGCGGCTGCGAGTCGGAGGGCAGGGCGTGGATGGTCGTCGTCCGGACGGGCATGGGCCGGAGCCTCACCCCGGACCGGCTGATCGTGAAGGACGGTCAGCCGATCCAGGTTCAGCGGGGCGGCTTCGGCATGGTCGACTCCATGTGGACCTACACCGCGTTCGGCAACGACGTCGAGGCGACGACGGCCGGCATCTCCGCCGGGGACGACGATGGCCACGAGCAGTTGCTGCCGCGGGTCACCTGGCCGGCCGGCGCGCCCGCCCCGCGCTCCGGCGGTCTGGTGTTGCCGGCCACCTTCGACAGCGTCCTCGGCGAAGCTCCGCAGATGGTCACCGCGCAGGACGCCGCCACCCTGTCCCAGATCCGGGCCAAGCTCGCCCAGCTGCGCGAACCCGTGCCCGCCGGTGAGGAATGCGTCCTGGAGAGATCCGGCACGGTCGCGCTCGCCATCAACGAGTCACGGGAGAAGCGGGCCGACTCGATCACCGTCGTGCTCGGCGACGCGACCTGCCCGCAGGCGGTCTCGACCGCCGGCGGTCGCGTCAAGGCGCCGGCCGGGCTCGGCCGGCAACTGCTCAGCCTGGTCGAGGCCGCCGACGGAAAGTAGGCCGGCGACGGAAAGTAGGCCGCCGACCGCAAGGAGGAGGCCGGCGCCCGCACGGAGATCGAGGCCGGCGAACGGCATCAGTGCTGGACCGGCACCATCGCTTCGAGGAGCCGGTCCAGCTCGATGCAGGCGAAGCCGACGCGGACGTCGCTGGCGCCGTACGGGAGCCAGAACATCCCGTCGTGGAGCAGGCCGCCACACGAGTAGAGCACGTTCGGCACGTAGCCCTCGCGCTCCTCCTCGTCCGGTTCCAGCAGGCCGGCGGGGAGGTCGGCGAGGACCCGCTCGGGGTGGTCGAGGTCGAGCAGCATCGCGCCGATCGCGTACCGCCGCATCGGGCCCACCCCGTGGGTGAGCACCAGCCAGCCCGCCTCGGTCTCCACCGGTGAGCCGCAGTTGCCGACCTGGATCAGGTCCCAGCCGCGGTGCGGGAGGAGCAGCGGCTCGGCCGGCTGCCAGCGGTTCTGCTCGTCGAGCACGGTCAGGCCGAGGGTCTCGCCGTCGGAGCGGCAGAGGGCGAGGCGGCGGCCGCCGACCGGCCGGGGGAACAGGGCCATGCCCTTGTTCCGGGCGGCCGGGCCGTACAGCGCGGTGACCTCGAAGTGCCGCAGGTCGCGGGTGGTGACGCGGCGGCCGCCGATCTGCCGGCCGTCGTACGCGGTGTAGGTCGCGTGGTAGATGATCCGCCCGTCCGGCTCGATCTCCTGCACGAACCGGGCGTCCTCCATGCCGTTGCTCTCGGCCGGCGTGGACGGCCAGAGCACCCGCTGGTCCAGACCGACCGTGCAGGGGAAGGCGACCGCGTAGTCGGCGCTGACGATCCGGCGGATGACCTCGAGCGTCTCCTGGGTGGTGGGCCGGGACATCAGCTCGGACGGCAGGTGGCCGAGGACGTCCTCGAACTCCTCGTCGTCGTAGCGGTCGGGCAGCGCCGACAGCACGTACGCCGAAGCCTCGTTGTCCATCTCGGCGTCGGCCAGCCCGGCGGCCAGCTGTTCGAGCAGGTGCTTGGCGCCGACCCGCTGGCCGATCATCAGCGGCCCGCCGCGGTCCTCGAGCTGGATCTGCGGGCCGGGGCCGAGGATCGCGGTGGCGAACCCGATCGACGAGATGTGCCCCTCGCCGATCTGGCGCAGGCTGATCGCCGCGCGCAGCTCACCCGCCCGCATGTCGGACTGGTCGGGGTGCGGCACCATCGACGGGTTGCACAGCGCCGCCGCCTCGACCGAGTACTCGTGGCTGAAGTAGGCCCCGATCAGCGTCCGGGCGGCCGGCGACAGCTCGATCTCGGCCGGGACGCGGTGGCTGACCAGCTCGTAGTGGTGGGCGAAGACGCCGGTCAGGTCGTGGTGCCGGCCGGCGAACCGGGACAGCACCTCCTCCAGCATCCGGCCGATCTGCTCCTCGTCGAGCTGCAGGATGCGCTCGATCAGGCCGGAGGCGCGGTTCTGCACGAGCTGGGCGTCTTCGCCGGGCACGAACAGCTTGATCACCGTGCGCCGGTCGTCGGGCGCCATGGTGAGGTCGAGCCGGGTGGCGAGCTGTGGAGGATTCATGGCTGCGGTCATGCTAAGCCGCCTGAGGGTCGGGTCGCGCATCTCCGCGCCGCCAGGGCACGAGCGTGCTGCAGCGTGGAGAGCAGGGCGAGGGTGGATTCGGCACCTTGGTTCAGATTTGGACCATCCGGTGTCAACCCGTCATAACCTCCACCGGTTTGGGGGTCGTACATCACCGTGCCGGTGTCGTTGTCGCCCAGGAACCAGGCGATCGCCTGGAACAGCCGCGCGTCCCAGCCCTCGTCCCCGCTGACCGCGGCGGCGGTGGCGCAGGCGTCGGCGGTCGCCGCGACCTCGATCGACTGCTGATCAAACCGATGCTTGGGTACGCCGGGCCGCCAGCCGCCCACCGGAACCACCGACAGGTGCCCGTCGTTCTGCTGCTCGGCGCACAGCCAGGCCAGCATGCGCAGCCCGTCGGCCAGCAGGTGCTCGTCGCCGAGCAGGTCACCGGCCGCGATCAGCACCTCGGGCAGCGCCGGGTTGGCGTAGGTCAGCTCGGGCTCGGGCCACGCCCACTCCCCCGAGCCGGGCACGCCGATCACCGTGGCCGCGTCGGCCAGCAGGTCGGCCGCCTCGGTCCGGCGCGGGTCGGCCCGCAGCACCTCGGCCGCGCCCAGCCCGGCGAACGCCATCGCCCGCGACCACGGGGACCGCTGCCGGGCGGCGATCAGGAACGCCTCCATCGCCTCACGCCGGATCCACGGGACGGTGCTGCGGGCGGCGGCCGTGCCCAGCCCCCAGAGCGCCCGGCCCCACCAGTCGCCGGTTGACGGTTCGTCGAGCCACCGCCGCTCGTAGCTCAGCCGGTTGCGGCATCCGCCGTCCGGGCCCAGGGCGTGCGCGCAGAAGGCCAGGTAGCGCTCGGTGAGTGTGACCACGGCGCCGGTCGGCTGGCGCTCCCGGCAGGCGACCAGCAGGCCGCGGGCGACGTCGTCGACGCAGTAGCCGTGCTCGCGCCGGGGCGTCGCGTTGCGGGCGTGCTCCAGCAGGCCGACGTCGTCGGACAGCCGGGCGATCTGCGCCCAGCTCGGAGCGGGCGCGTCGGTGAGTCGGGGCGGCGGCGGCACCAGCCGCAATGTCTGCGTCACGCCGGAACGCTCGCCGCGGTGGCGGGCGTACGGACGGCCAGCAGCTTGCCGGCCAGGGCCTGGTAGCGGGCGGCCACCGCGGGCCAGCGCAGCGTCGGCCCGCCGGCCAGCCCGGTCAGCCGGCTGGTGGTGTCCGGGTCGGCGAGCAGCCGCTTGATCGCCGCCGCCATGGCCGGCGGGTCCTGGTGGGGCACCAGCAGCCCGGGACCGTCGGCGAGCAGCTCGACGGCGTGCGGGAACTCGGTCGCCACCACCGGCACGTCGGCGCCGACGGCCTCGATCAGCACGCCCGAGGTGACCTGCTCGGTCGAGTCGTACGGCAGCACCACCACGTCGGCCGACCGGATCAGCGCGCTCAGCTCGGCCTGGTCGAGGTAGCGGTCCTCCCAGCGCACCACGTCGGCCACGCCCAGGTCGGCGGCGAGCTTCTTCAGCCCGTCGCGGTAGACGTCCCCGTGCTGTTCCAGGACCTTCGGGTGGGTACGCCCGGCCACCGTGTAGACCGGCCTCGGCTCGGCCAGTTCGGCCAGCGAGCGCAGCGCCCACTCGATGCCCTTGCCGGGGCCGAGCAGACCCCAGGTCAGCAGGTGCGGGACCTCGGTGCGGCCCTTGGCCGACGTGGCGTGGCTGTTGGCGCCGTGCGGGATCACCGAGATCTTGCGCGGCTCGACCCGGTAGCACTCGGTCAGCCGGCGGCGGGCGGTGTCGGTCATCGTGACCACCGCGTCGGCCGTGGCCACGATCCGCTCCAGCACCACGCGTTGCAGCGGGTCGGGGCTGGCCAGCACGGTGTGCAGGACCACGATCTTCGGCTTCTTCAGCGCCCGGAGCAGCGGCAGCACCTCTTCGCCGGCGTCGCCCGGGTAGATGCCGTACTCGTGCTGGACGATCACCACGTCGAACCGGTTCAGCGCGTTGGCCGCCGCGACCCAGCCGCCCGGCTGGTCGGTGTGCCACGTGTGCGTCACCCGCGGCGCCGCCTTGTCCACGGCCAGGCCGCCCTGGTCGTCGCCGGCCACCAGCCGGACCACGCCGTTGCCCAGATGTCCGGCGTTCAAATGCGTGGCGAGTGCCGCATTGAAGGTCGCCAAACCGCACTGGGTCGGTGGATAGGTGCTGAGAAAGCCGTACGACGCAGGCATGGCCGGCCTTTCCTGGACTCGGGGCTGCCTCCCCGCAGCAGCATTAGGGTGTCCGATTTGAGCTGATTTTGAGCGTACCAAAATAGTTTGTTATCGGATTACTTTTTGATAAACGCGCAGGTAGTCGTCGACCATGCGATCGGCGCCGAAGCGCTCCCGAGCCCGTACGCGACATCCACCCCGGTCGATCGCCTCGATGGCCCGCACCGCGGCCACGGCCTCGTCCACGCCGCCGACCAGCCGTCCCGTGACACCCTCGTCCACCACCTCGGGCATCGACCCCAGCGGGTACGCGATCACCGGCGTACCGCAGGCCATCGACTCCACCACCGACAGCCCGAACGGCTCGGCGAACGAGATCGGATGCAGCAGCGCCGCGCTGCCGCCGAGGATCCGGCCGCGGTCGGCCGGGCCGACCGAGCCCAGGTAGACCACCTGGTCGCCGTCGATGTGCGGCTCGACCAGCTCGCGGAAGTAGGCGTCGTCGTGCACGATCCCGCACAGCGTCAGCCGCCGGCCCGAGCGCCGGGCGATCTCGATCGCCTCGTGCGTGCCCTTGTCCGGGTGGATCCGGCCGAAGCAGACCAGCCCGTCGCCGCCGTCCGGGTCGAACGGCAGCGCCTCCAGGTCGACGCCGTGGTAGACGGTGGCCACGTAGTCCAGGTCGGGCGACCGGTCGCTGTCCGAGATGGAGACGTACGAGCTCTCGGCCTTGCGGTAGGCCGGCAGGATGCGGCTGCCCGAGAAGCCGTGGATCGTGGTCAGCATCGGCGCCGCGCAGTGCTGCGAGAAGGCCAGCGGCAGCCAGTCGAGGTGGTTGTGGACCAGGTCGAACGAGCCGGAGCGGCGCAGCGCGTGGGCCACGTGCATGGACTCCCAGACGCGGCCGTCCAGCTCGTCGTTCTCGGCGTACCCGGTCGGGCAGACTCCGTCCAGGGTGGCCTTGGTGAGCGAGTCCAGCGTCGCGAACAGGGTGACGTCGACGCCGCGGGCGGCGAGGCCCTCGGCGAGCAGGCTGGTGATCAACTCCCATGGGCCGTAGTGCAGCGGCGGCGTACGCCAGGCGATCGGTCCCAGCAGGGCAATCTTCATGTCGCCTCCCGAAGTGGTCTAAATCACTCAGCCAGTATGTGACGGCCTGATCTTGTTACGAGGGGATTTCGCGGACTTCCCGTGTTAGGGAAGAGGCATGACGGATCCCTGGTGGAAAAGCGCGGTGGTGTACCAGATCTATCCGCGGAGCTTCGCGGACTCCGACGGCGACGGCATGGGTGACCTGCGCGGCATCATCCAGCACCTGGACTACCTGGCCGAGCTGGGTGTGGACGTCCTCTGGCTGTCCCCGGTCTACCCGTCCCCGCAGGACGACAACGGCTACGACATCAGCGATTACCAGGACATCGACCCGCTGTTCGGCACCCTGGCCGACTTCGACGAGCTGCTGACCGAAGCGCACGCCCGCGGCATGAAGCTAATCATGGATCTGGTGGTGAACCACAGCTCGGACGAGCACGCCTGGTTCCGCGACCCGGCCAAGCGCGACTGGTACTGGTGGCGGCCGGCCCGCGACGGCATGGATCCGGGCACCCCGGGCGCCGAGCCGAACAACTGGGGCTCGGTCTTCGGCGGCTCGGCCTGGGAGTACGACCCGGCCACGGGCGAGTACTTCCTGCACCTCTTCAGCCGCAAGCAGCCCGACCTGAACTGGGAGAACCCCGAGGTCCGCGAGGCCGTGTACGAGATGATGCGCTGGTGGCTCGACCGGGGCGTGGACGGCTTCCGGATGGACGTCATCGACCACATCTCCAAGGACCCGGCGCTGCCCGACGGCGTGCTGTCGGTCGGCCAGTCGTACGCGAACGGCGCCCCGCACTACCTGAACGGGCCGCGCAACCACGAGTTCCTGCACGAGATGCACGAGAAGGTGTTCGCCGGGCGGGACGCGCTGCTGACCGTCGGCGAGATGCCCGGCGTCACGGTCGACGAGGCCAAGCTCTACACCGACCCGGCCCGGGGCGAGGTCGACATGGTGTTCCAGTTCGACCACGTGTGGATCGACCGCGGGGCCGACCCCTGGCAGCTCGTACCGCTGAAACTCACCGCCCTGAAGGCGATCTTCGGGCGCTGGCAGGCCGGGCTGGCCGAGGTGGGCTGGAACAGCCTCTACTGGAACAACCACGACCAGCCGCGCGTGGTGTCCCGCTTCGGCGACGACGGCGACTTCCGGGTCGAGTCGGCCAAGATGCTCGGCACGGTGCTCCACCTGCACCGCGGGACGCCGTACGTCTACCAGGGCGAGGAGCTCGGGATGACGAACGCGCCCTGGGACACCATCGAGGACTTCCGGGACATCGAGGCGCTCGGGCAGTACGCGCAGGCGGTCGAGAAGGAGGGCCGGAGGCCGGACGAGGTGCTGACGGTGCTGCGGGCGCGCGGGCGGGACAACGCGCGCACGCCGATGCAGTGGGATTCCTCGCCGCAGGCGGGCTTCACCACGGGCACGCCCTGGCTCCGGGTGAATCCTTCGTTCTCCGAGATCAACGCCGCCGCCGCCGTGGCCGACCCCGACTCGGTCTACCACCACTACCGCAAGCTGATCGACCTGCGGCACACCGAGCCGGCCGTGGTGAGCGGCGACTTCACCATGCTGGCGCCGCACGACGAGCAGGTGTACGCCTACACCCGCCGGCTCGGCGCGACCGAACTGCTGGTGGCCGGCAACTTCGGCGCGACGCCCGCCGCGCTGGACGATCTGGCCGGCTGGGACGACGCCGAACTGGTGCTCAACAACACCGGGCAGGCGCCGTCCGACCGCATCCTCGGCCCCTGGCAGGCCGTGGTGTACCGCCGCACGGTCAGCCCGTGATCGTGTCCCACGAGTAGCCGAGCAGCGCGAACGCGGCGCCGAGCAGGGCCAGGGACACACCGCGGGTGCCGATCGGCAGCGCGGCGAGCACGAGCAGGATGACAGCGATCAAATAGAAGACGCCTTGAATGGCCATGGAAACTCCTCGATCGGTGGGGTTGCGGCGCCGGTGTTACCCCGCCGACGAGGAGCGCCAAACCCGATCCCGATCTTCTTCGGCGCGCGTGCAGCCGCGGTCGCAGCGCGTGAGCGAGGGCGCGGCGGCGCCACCGGGTCGGCGATCACTCTGCGTTCCGGCCGGCGCGGCGACTCCAGGGGACAAGCGTGGAGTCTTCGCGCCGTCGCAGAGCGATGGCAGTCGAGCGCGTGTACCCCCGATGACCAGCACTATTCCTCATCCGGGGTGACCGATTTTCATTGGCACAACACGATTGCGGGCCAGGGCGGCGGGTAGCCAGCCTCCAGCGAGGACACATCACACCCCCTTGGAGGGCACCATGAGTGACGTCTCCCCCGGCGTCGGGATCGACGCACCGGGGTCCTATCGCGACACACCGTCCGCGGGTGATCGTGCCAAGCAGGTCGCACACGAGGGCCGGCAGGCCGCCGGTGACGTGAAGGAGACCGCTAAGGAACAGACCCAGCGGGTCGTCCAGGAGGCCGGGGCCCAGGCCCGCAACCTGGCGTCCGACGTCCGCGGCCGGGTCGGCGAGCAGGCGCGTACCCAGAACGACAAGCTCGTCGGGACCATCCGGGACACCGCCGACCAGCTCGACGAGATGCGTGGCGAGCGCACCGACGGGCCGGCCGCGGCGGTCGTCTCCCGGGTGGCCGACGGCGGCCGGCAGTTCGCCGACTACCTCGACCGGCACGGACCCGACGGCGTGCTGCGTGAGGTGCAGGACTTCGCGCGGCGGCGGCCGGGCGCGTTCCTGGCCACCGCCCTGGCCGCCGGCTTCGTGGTCGGCCGGCTGGGCAAGAGCGTGGCCAAGGCCGACGACAAGCCCGAGACCGACGCGTACGTCTCCCGCGACCCCGGCCCGGCCACCACCCCGCCGGTCGACCCGGCCCCGGTGTACGCCGAACCTGCCTACGCCGAACCGGTCTACGCCGAGCCGGCCGCCCCGGTCGCGACCGAGTACGTGTCGACCGGAACCGGCACGCCCGACGCCGTCCCGCCGGTCCCCGAGCGCCCGTTCACCGAGCGTCCGGGTGGTGGGCTGTGACCGCGCCCTACCCGGACGACACGCGGCCGGATCCGGGCGACACCTCGGTCGGCGAACTGATCGGCAACATCAGCAACGACCTGTCGCAGCTGTTCCGCCAGGAGGTCGACCTGGCCAAGGCGGAGATCCGGCAGGAGGCGGCCAAGGCCGGCAAGGCCGCCGGGCTGCTCGGCGGCGCCGGGTTCGCCGGCTACCTGGCCGTCGTGCTGTTCAGCTTCGCGCTGGTCTTCGGGCTGGCGAACGTCATCGACGCCGGATGGGCGGCGCTCATCGTGGCGGTCGTCTGGGCCGCCATCGGCGCCGTCCTCTACACCACCGGCCGCAAACGACTCAAGACCGTGGACCCGGTTCCGCACCGCACGGTCGACACCCTGAAGGAGGACGCGAAATGGCTGAAGAACCCGACCGGCTGAGGCGGGACATCGAGGGCACCCGTGCCTCGCTCACCCGCGACGTGGACCTGCTGGCCGAGAAGACCAGCCCGCGTCAGGTGGCCCGGCGCCGGTGGACCGCGGTACGCGAGAAGGTGATGGGTACGACGGAGTCCACCCGTGACGCCGCCGGCTCCGCCGTCCACTCGGCCGGCTCGGCGGCCCATTCCGCCGCCGACTCGGTCCGTGACGGCGCGAGCTCGGCCGCCGACTCGGTCCGCGAGGCCGCCGGCTCGGTGCGCGCCGCGCCGCACGCCGTCGCCCGGAAGGCGCAGGGCAACCCGATCGCCGCCGGGGTCATCGCCTTCGGCGTCGGCATGCTCGCCGCCACGCTGATCCCGGTGACCGACGCCGAGCAGCGCGCCGGCCGGCAGATCCGGGACAACAGCGGCGACCTCACCGACAAGGTGAAGGAGACCGCGAGCGACTTCGGCGCCGAGCTCAAGGACAACGCCCAGCAGGCGGTGGCCCAGGTCAAGGAGACCGCCCAGGACGCGGCTCAGACCACCAAGGACCAGGCCGCCTCGTCGGCCCAGCAGACCAAGCAGGCCGCACAGCAGTAGCGAAGGAGAACTCGATCATGGGTATCGCGGACCAGGCGAAGAACTTCGCCGACAAGCACGACGAGCAGGTCGACCAGGGTCTCGAGAAGGCCGGCGACCAGGTCGACCAGCGCACCGGCAACAAGCACTCGGACCAGATCGACAAGGGTGTCGACGCCGCCCAGCAGCGCACCGGCGCCGGCGACAGCCAGCAGCAGCAGTAACTTTTCTCCGATGGCCCGCGGCGCTCAGGCGCCGCGGGCCTTCGGGAGGGTGACCGCTCACGCACGTGGAGCGGAGCGACCCTCGGCGGGAGCGACGGTCTGAACCACCCACCGCGCTACGACATCAAGCTCTTGATCTCAGCTCTTCAGGCAGAGGTCGAACGGGTGGCCGCCGGGGTCGAGGAGCACGCGCCAGCGATCGGGCTCCGGCTGGGTGGACGGCTTGGTCGCGCCCAGGGCCAGCGCCTCGGCCTCGGCCTTGTCCAGGTCCTCGACGTAGAGGTCGAGGTGGAAGCGCTTCGGGGACTGCTCGTCGGGCCAGCCGGGGGCCGAGTGGCCGGGCACCTTGCCCCAGCCGATGCTGGACGAGCCGTCGCCGATCATGGCGTATTCGTCGGCGCTGTGCAGGACCTCCCAGCCCAGCACCTGGCTGTAGAACCGGGCCAGCTCGGCCGGGTTGTCGGCGTCGAGGTTGAGCATTGCCAACGTGGCGAATCCAGACGTGGTCATGGCCCCAGTCTGCGGGCAGAGGCTGACAGGGCGCGTCAGGAATCGGGCGTCGACTGAGCCGCCAGCCAGCCGGCCACCTGGGAGCGGGACGTGAAACCGAGCTTGCTGAGGATGTTCTCGACGTGGCCCTCGGCGGTGCGCTGGGCGACCACCAGGCGGGCGGCGATCTCGCGGTTGCTCAGGCCCTCGGCGATCAGGGCCGCCACCTCGCGTTCGCGCTTGGTGAGGCCGGAGTCGTCGGGGGCCGCGGCGGTGCGCTGGGCCGGCGCCGCGGTGCGTTCCAGGGCGTAGGCCACCGCGTCGGCCGCGCTCAGCGCCAGGCCACGCTGGAGCTGGGCGTCGAAGGCGCGGCCGCCCAGCCGGGAACGCACCGACGCCACGGTCTGGTCGTGGAAGTCGCCAAGGCGGTGGAACGCCGCCAGCGACGTGTGCATCGCGTGCCACACCCGCTGGGACGCGCCGAGCAGCCGGGCCGCCCGCTGGTCGCGCTGCTCGACGGCGGCCACCCAGGCCAGCGACTCGAGCGACAGGCCCACCCCGAACTGCTCGTCCTCGACCAGCCGGCGGACGTCCAGGCCCTCCTTGGCGGCCGCCGCGGCGCCGGCGTTGTCGCCGTCCAGCCAGCGCAGCACGCTCAACGCCCACAGCGCGAACGAACGCCACCACACCTCGCCGCTGGCCGAGCCCAGGTCGAGGCTGGCGGCCAGGTCGGCGTACCCGTCGGAGGGTCTTCCGGACAGGCCCCGGGTGAGCCCGAGGCAGCACAGCGTCCACATCTCGCCGCCGCGCGCGCCGAACTCGCGGAACGTGATCAGCGACCGGCCGAACAGTTCCAGCGCGCGCATGTTGTCGCCGCTGAACATCGCGATCTGGCCCTCCATCAGCGGCACGTAGGCCCGCTCGATCGACGGCGGCAGCTCGTTCACCAGGGCACGGGTCTCGATGAGCAGGCGCTCGGCCCGGGTCAGGTCGGCCTGCACGGTGGCGATGAACGCGGCCACCCGCAGCGCCTTCACCCGCGTCCAGTGCTTCTGGGGCGGCAGCGCCAGGGCCCGCTCGAGCCAGTGGCGTCCCTCGGACAGGAAGCCGCGGACGAACCAGTGGTTCTCCAGGTCGGCGGCGAGCCGGCAGGCGACGTTGGTGAGCTGGTGTGAGACGGCGAACTCGAGCGCGACCCGCAGGTTGGCCTTCTCGTCCTTGAGCCGCTGCATGACCGCGGCCTGGTCGGGGCTCACCCAGTTCCGGTCGCCGTAGGTGGCCAGCCGCGCGAACCACTCCAGGTGTCGCCCGGCGACCCGGTCCTGCTCGCCGGCCTCGGCCAGGTGCAGGGCGCCGTACTCGCGGACCACCTCGAGCATCCGGTAGCGCGCCCGCGGCCCGTCACCGATCCGGTTGAGCACCGACTTGTCGACCAGCGAGGCGATCAGGTCGAGGATCTGCTCGGCCGGCAGGGCGTCGTCGGCGCAGACCTGCTCGGCGGCGTCGAGTTCCAGCCCGCCGGAGAAGACCGAGACCCGCGACCAGAGGGTACGCTCCGCGTCCGAGCAGAGATCCCAGCTCCAGTCGATCAGTGCACGCAGCGTCTGCTGCCGCGCGGGTGCGTTCCGTGTTCCACTGGTCAGCAGCCGGTAACGGTCGGTGAGGCGTTCCAGGATCTGATCGAGCGACAGCACCCGCAGCCGGGCCACCGCGAGCTCGATCGCCAGCGGCAGACCCTCCAGCGCCTGGCACAGCCGGGCGATGGTGGCCGAGTTCTCCTCGGTCACCGTGAAATCGGGCAGCACCGCCGCCGCGCGCTCGGCGAGCAGGCTGGCCGACTCGTTGCGGGCCAGCTCGGCCGGGGTCGCCGGAACCTCGGGGTCGGGCACCGACAGCGGCTGCACGGCCAGCGTGGCCTCGCCGGCCACCCGCAGGGCCTGCCGGCTGGTGGCCAGGATGCGCACCTCGGGGCAGCTGCGCAGGAGCAGCGCGGCGAGGTCGGCGCAGGCGGCGACCAGCTGTTCGCAGTTGTCCAGGATGATCAGGGCCTGGCGGTCGGCGAGGAACTCGGCCAGGCCGGGGGCGGCCGCGCCGATCGATTCCTCACGGATGCCCAGGGCCTCGGCGACCGTGACCGCCACCAGGTCGGGGTCGCGCAGCTCGGCCAGCTCGACGAACCAGACGCCGTCCGGGAAGGCCCGGCGCATCTCGCCGCCGACGCGTTGCGCGAGGCGGGTCTTGCCGACCCCACCGCCGCCGGTCAGCGTGACCAGGCGGTTGGTCGACAACAGCCGGCGGATGCCGGTCACTTCCTGCCGACGACCGACGAAGCTGGTCACCTCGGCGGGAAGGTTGCCGAGGGAACCACGCGCGGTCGTGGCAGTGCTCATAGGAGAGCACGTTAGTGGGTGCGCACCGCTGCCGGGATGGCCGGAATCACGCGGGTACGGCGGTTTCCATCCTGATCTTGGGCGGGTGGGGGGCGACGGCACTACCGTCCGGCATCAACTCGCCGGTGTCATCGAAGGTCACCACACCGTTACAGAGCAGGCTCCAGCCCTGCTCAGGGTGAGCAGCCACGACCCGGGCGGCGTCGTGGCCGGGTTCGGCCGCCTGGGGGCAGGTCGGCAGGTGCTCGCACATGGTCACTCCTTTCTGGCTGCAACTATGAGGCGCTCGTTCTCCAGTGGACACGGGTGAACTACCTACGCGCTACCCGTTTAATGGTGACGCTCAGTCTGGCACTGATCATTACTCCGCGTAACCCCGGAGACGAAGATTCTTCTCGATCCCTGCCTCGAACATCAGCGCAAGGTAACTGTCGGATAGGTGATCACTTCGATGTCAGAAGTTGTTCCAGCGACATCGCCGGATGTCCGGTCAGCTCCTCGACCGCCCCCGAGACGCCGGCCAGCTCGCCCGCTGCCACCGCCGTGTAGGTGCTGACCCAGGCGTCGACCTGCCAGCCCGGGGCGTTGTAGACCGCGCGCGAGGCGTACGCCTCCTCGAGGGTCTCGTCGTGGAACCGCACCGGCCGCCCGGTGACCCGGCTGATGATCGCCGCCGCCTCCGCGAACGACAGATCCTCGGGCCCGGTCAGGTCGTACACCCGGCCGGCGTGGCCCTCCGGCGCCAGCAGCACCGCGGCCGCGGCGGACGCGATGTCGTCCTGCGCCACCAGCGAGGCCCGCCCGTTCCCGCCCGGCCCGCGGATCACCCCGTCGTCGCCGGCCATCATCGGCAGGAAGTCGGCGTACAGGTTGTCCCGCAGGCTGGTGAACGTCAGCCCCTTCGCGCGCAGGTACTCCTCGGTCGCCCAGTGGTCGCGGGCCAGCGTGAAGGTGGCGTCGGGCGCGGCGCGGTAGAACGACGTGTAGACGATGTGCCCGACCCCGGCGTCCGCGGCCGCGTCGACGAACGCCCGGTGGTGGTCCATCCGGTCGGCGCTCTCCGCCCCCGACACCATCAGCACGGTGCCGGCGCCGTCCAGCGCCCGCCGCATCGCCTCCCGGTCGGCGTATTCGGCCACGGCCACCTCGGCGTTGCCCAGCCTCGGCGCCCGGCTCGCGTCCCGCACCAGCAGCCGCTGCTGAACACCCTGATCATCCAGCAGCCGCGCGATCCGCCCACCCAGCCGCCCGGTCGCTCCCGACACCACAGTCACAGTCATCTGACCAGTGTCGTCCGCGGACCACAGATCAAGGTCACAATCTTGAGGTCGTAGCCGGGTGGGTGGTTCAGACCGTCGCTCCCGCCGAGGGTCGCTCCGCTCCACGTGCGGGAGTGGTCACCCTCCGAGAGCGGCCTGACGGCCGCGGAGGAAAGCCCGCTCGGTGTCATTGGCGGTCAGGGCGATCGCCTCGTCGTAGGCGGCGCGCGCCTCGTCGGTCCGGTTCAGCCGGGCCAGCAGCGCGGCCCGGGTCGCCGGCAGCAAGTGGTAGCCCGGCAGGTCGACGTCGGCCAGGACGGCCAGCGCCATCGCCGGACCATGCACCTCGGCGACCGCGACCGCCCGGTTCAGGGCGACGATCGGCGTCGGTGTCAAGGCCAGCAACTGGTCGTACAGGGCCAGCACCTGGTTCCAGTCGGTGGCCGGACCGTCCGTGTGCACGGCGTTGATCGCGGCCTGGATCTGGTACGGGCCCGGCCGGTTGCGGCGCAGACACCGGCGCACCAGCTCGTGGCCCTCGGCGATCAGCGGCCGGTTCCACCGCGACCGGTCCTGCTCGGCCAGCGTCACCAGCTCGCCGGACGGGCCGACCCGGGCCGGGCGCCGCGCCTCGATCAGCATCAGCAGGGCCAGCAGCCCGAGCACCTCGGGCTCGTCGGGCATCAGGGCGGCCAGCTCGCGGGCCAGCCGCAGCGCCTCGGCGGACAGGTCGGTGCGCACCAGGCTCCCGGCCGTGGACGTGTAGCCCTCGTTGAAGATCAGGTACAGCACGGTCAGCACCGGCGGAAGGCGGGCCGGCAGTTCGGCCTCGCCCGGCACCCGGTAGGGGATGCCGGCGTCGCGGATCTTCTTCTTGGCCCGGACGATGCGCTGGGCGATCGTGGCCTCCGGGACGAGGTAGGCCCGCGCGATCTCAGGCACCTCGAGCCCGCCCAGCAGCCGCAGCGTCAGGGCGGTCTGCGCCAGGGGCGCCAGTGAGGGGTGGCAGCAGGTGAAGATCAGTCGCAGCTGGTCGTCGCGCACCGGTCCCACCTCCCTGGGTTCGTCGGCCTGGTTCAGCAACATGGCCTGCGCGTGGCGGGCCTCGCGGGTGGACTCCCGGCGCAACCGGTCGATGGCCCGGTTCCGGGCCGTGGTCACGATCCAGGCGCCCGGGTTGGGCGGCGCCACGTCCCACTTCTGGAGCGCCACCGTGAACGCGTCCTGCACGGCCTCCTCGGCGAGGCTGATGTCACCGAGGAGGCGGGCGAGCGTGGCGACGCAGCGCCCGTACTCCGCGCGGTAGATGCCTTCGAGGTCCACTCAGTCCTCGTCCTCGAACGGCCGCACCTCGATCGGGCCCCGGCAGGCCCGCGAGCACTTCTCGGCCCAGGCCAGCGCCTCGTCCAGGTCGGCGCAGCGCAGCACCCAGAACCCGCCGATCGTCTCCTTGGTCTCGGCGTACGGCCCGTCGGTCATCGTGGTGTCCCCACCTTCGACCCGCACGACGGTGGCACTGGACGGAGCCAGCAGACCACCCCCGAACACCCAGGCCCCCGCCTTCCGCAACTCCTCGTTGACCCGTTCGACGTCGCCGTACAACGTCTGAACCTCATCGTCCGGCAGCGACGGCGCGGTGTAGTCGAACTGCACGGCCAGCATGTACTGCTTCATGATCGTCTCCCTCTTCAACGGTGGTCAGACGGACAGCCGGCGAGCAACCGCCGGAATGACAATGGCCGCGGCCACGAGATGCGTCACCATCAGCAGAACCTTGGTACCAGTAGCCGCGTCGGCCAGCACATCCGGCACGAGCGACAGCCCCGTCAGCACCAGCGTCGTCCGCACGAACACCAGCCGCGGCCGCCGGGCAACCCGCTGCAGCACCGCCGCGAGCACCAGCCCCACCAGCGAGAAAATCACGGTCAGCGTGGCGAACCCGGTCACCGGGATCGGCGCCCCCGCGACGTCGAGGCTGATCCCCGCCGCACTCCCAGCAGCGGCAACCGCCGACGTGGCGACCCCGGCGACCAGGGCGGCGACCAGCCCATGCCCGACGACCGACCGGATCGAGCCGCGGTCAGCGCGAACAGCAGCGATGCGGGTGTCAGTGGTGGTGGTCATTGCTTCCTCCGATGAGGCGGCGACCGACCTCGTGCCGGTCTCTCACCCTGGCTACGAACGCCCCCACCCCCAATCGACACCCTCGCCAACTTTCTCCCCAACTTTTTTCGCGCCCAACCAAACCCCCAGCTCAGAGCCCCTCCACCATTCCCGGCGCCCTCCCCTGCTCGTTCCAGCCGGCATGGCTCGCGCTGATGAGAAGTGGAGCTTCAAGCGCACCAGGCACCCCCACCTGCCCACTCATCCTCGCCGCCGCCCACTCCCCCTGCCGCGCAGCCCAGCCCACCACCACAAACAGCGGTAGGACAGCACGGCATCGCCTGCCCCGGTCATCACTGTCGCCCGGGGCAGGGGGCGTGAGCGGCGGCAGCCGGGGTGAGCGGAGCGTACAAGCGGCCTTCCGGGCGAGTTCCGTGGTCCGGCTATGGCGTGCGGTTTGCGGCGGCGCGCGCGAGAATTCCGTCGAGCACCACGTCCAGTGCCCAGATGCCGCGGAGCCGGCCGTCGCCCGAGACGAGGTCGGCGCCGAGCCGGGCGATGTTCGGATATTTTTCCGGGTCGGCGGCCTTGATGCGGGTCTCCATGTCGGAGATCCGCTCGGCCTCCCGCTTCGGCGAGACTTCGACGTTGTGCTCGACGGCCAGCGCCGTCGGCAGCAGCAGCAGGAGGTCGACTCCCCAGGCCGCCGAACGGTCGTCGGCGCCACCCTCCCTCAGCAGCGCGAGCACCTGCTCGACGATCGCGGTGAAGTGCGGGCCGTTCGGCTGGGTCGACAGCGCCATGCGGGCGAGTTCCGGATGATTGCGCAGCACTTCGCCGTAGCTGCCCAGCAGACCCTTCAGCCGGTCACGCCAGTTCCCGCTGCTCGGCGGCTCGACGTCGGCCAGCATCGCGTCGAGGATCTGGGCGTGCAGATCCTCGGTATCCCGCACGTACACGTAGAGGGACGCGTGACCGGTGTCGAGCACTCCCGCGATGCGTCGCATGGTGACCTTCGCCAGGCCTTCCTCGGATAGGATGCCGAGCGCGGCATCGATGATCCCCTGCCTGGTCAGGGCGGGCTTCGCGGGCCGCTCCCGGCGGCTTCGCGAGACAGGTTCCGGAGTCAGCGACGTCATCGGAAAATCGTAGCACGACCATGGTCGTTACGACCACGGTCGTACATGGCCGGGCTATCTGGTGACCACCTGCCCGTCGACGACTTGTACGGGCACCTTGACGAGGGGACTTGTCGCCGGCCCGGCGGTGACCTGACCGTCACCGTCGAAGGTGGACCCCGTGGCACGGGCAGCGGAAGCCCGGGCCGGTGGAGGCGACGGGACAGCCCTGGTGGGTGCAGGCGGCGAGGATCAGGGCGATGGCCCTGCCGAGGACGGCGGTCGTCGCGGTGATCAGGCCGGCCCAGAGCAGGGTACGTCGTTCGTCGTCGCCGGAGGCGATGCCTTTTCGACGACGTATCGCGGCGGTGATGGACAACAGGCCGGCGTCTGTGGTGGTGCGTCAGTCCGGAACCGGGCCCAGCGGACCGATCGCGTGCGCCGCGGTGTTGTCCCGCCGGTGGCGGGTGAGGGCGTGAGGGACACGAGGAGTCGCTTTCGTGGGCGCGCCCGAACCCCAGGTGACGGCGTCTCACGTCGGGTTGACGCCGTTACCTGGGTTTCCTGGGCGGTGTGGAGGTGGTGTGGGTCAGACGACGGCGGAGGTGGTGAGGATGCCGCTGCACATTTCGTCGCTGGTGCCGTCGCCCCAGACGACGTACCGCGGCGGGAGCTTGCTCAGCTGCGGCAGGAGTTTTCGAAGGCTCGCGTCGTGGGTGCAGGTGACCCGGACGATGTCTCCGGCCTTGACGTCGTAGGGGGTGGGGAGTACCTGGTATTTCTGGTCGTCGAAGTTGAACGCCGGCACGTCGAGCAGGGTTTTCGCGTTGGGGGTGCCGGGGTTGACCTCGACCTTGATCGAGCGTCCGAGCAGGTGCATGTGTCCCAGGCCGGCGTAGACCCGCACGGGTTGCGGCACCGGGTAGTCGCAGCGTTGGGTGTTGCCCGGCACGGGCTTGCCGTTGCTGCACTGCTGCAGCAGTTGTCCTTCGGTTTCGCCGACCTCGGCGCCGAATCGTTTGGTGACGTCGGCGATGGCGGTGGCGCGGTCGCACAGCGGGCCGGATTCACCGGTGGCGCAGGGTAGCTCGATCGGGGCCTGCACCGGCGTCGTCTCCAGCGGTGTGGTGGCCGCGGTGCCCTTGGTCAGGCGCAGCCGAACGCCGGACTGGTCTGTCTCGCCGGGGCGGCCGTCCGTGGCCAGCAGGTTGTAGTGCACCTGCAGGAGCACCAGGCCGCCGGGCTTGACGGGAAAACCGACGTCCTGCTTCAGAACGGTTTCGATCCCGTTGGGGGTCCAGGTGTCGACCCACGAGGTGGGACGGTCGGGGCCCAGGTCTTGGCTGCCGAAACAGGTCCAGCCCGGTCCGGGGTCGGCATCGTCTTTGGCCCGCGCGACTGCGGCGTCCTCGGGTCTGACGAGGTTGATGAGGGCGTGGTGCAGGATCGTCTTGTTCTGCGGATCGAACTGCGTGCCGGTCAGGAACCCAGGCTCGGTGAACTGGGGATCAATCAGCAGGCAGCGGTACTCGTCCGTGCCACCGCTGGGGGGCGACGGCGTGTACGGCTCGGGCGTCTTCAGGTTGACGAACCGCTCGCCGGCTCGCAACGGCACGGCCGGTGCCGGCGGCCCGCTGCTATGACCGCCGTGCGGGCTCGCCGAGGCGCCGTCGGTGGTTGTGGCGGAGTCGTCGGAACTCGATGAACACGCGGCGAGGGTCAGCGTCGCGGTCAGCGTTGCGGTTGCCAGAGCGAGTATCCGGCGGGGAGGTGTCGGTGTCGGCATGGTGACTTCCTTGTCGAGGGGTTCGTTCGCCGCATGCGGTACTTCCTGCGATCCGATGCGGTAGCGCCGGTCGGCACTGTTGAACAGGGCTCCTTTTCGGGCTTCGGCCGGCCGGCGGATGACAGGTCGGCGTGGCCGGTTGAAGGGACGGATCAGGGCGAACCATAACACGACCATGGTCGGTACGACAGCGGTCGCTTCGTCCGTGGTCGTAACAACCATGGTCGTGTCACGTTGATCGCATGACCGCGAACACGCCGGGATCGGCCCCGCGCAGCCGACGCGATCGGCCCGCTAAACCACCTCTGACCAGGCAAGGCATCATCGACGCCGCGCTCGGCCTCATGCACAGCGAAGGCCTGGAGCGGGTGACCATGCGGCGGATCGCCGCCGTGCTCGACACCGGACACGCCTCGCTTTACGTGTACGTACGGGACACCGAGGACGTGCACGCTCAGGTTCTCGACCGGCTGCTCGCCTCCGTCACGCGGGACGGGACGGGAGGCTGGCGCGAGCGACTGAAGGCGTTGGTGACCAGCTACGGCAAGGTGCTGCGCAGCCATCCCGAAATGGCTCGAATGGCGCTGTCCACGCAGCCTCCGGGCCCGAACTTCACCAGCATCGTCGAGCAGATCCTCGCCCTGCTGCGCGAGGGCGGAGCCGATGACCGCGCCGCGGCATGGGGAGTCGATCTTCTTCTGCTGCTGCCCGCCGCGACGGCCATCGAGCACAACGTGGAGGTGCCCCCCGCGCAGGAGGACGACCGGGTGTACGAGATGGCCAACCGGGTCGATCATCTCGATCCGCGGTTGTACCCCAACATCAGCGGGCTTGGACCGGAACTGGTCTCGGGGACCGGGCCAGACCGGGCCGACTGGAGCCTGGACGTCCTGTTGGACGGCATCCTGGCGCGTTCAGCGGCCACCCGGCCGACCCACCGACCCCAGCAGATCGTGGCCGACGGCGGCTCAGCACGCCCACCGGCCGGAAACCGCGGAACGACCGAGAGGAGCGGTACATGACCATCACCGTCGTGGGTGCCGGCCTCAGTGGCCTGATCTGCGCCCGCATTCTGCAACAGCACGGCATCGACGTCGTCGTCTACGAGATGGATCCGTCCGACACGGCCCGGCAGCAGGGCGGGTCCCTGGACATCCACGACAACTCAGGTCAGATCGCGCTGCGGGAAGCGGGCCTCTACGACGAGTTCCGCAAACGCACCCACCCCGGAGGCGAGGCGATCCGGATGCTCGACAAGACGGCCCGTGTCTACCTCAACCATGGCGAGCCGGAGGGCGGCAACGGCCGCCCGGAGATCGACCGGAAGATCCTGCGCAAGATGTTGGTCGACTCGCTGACGCCGGGCACGATCAGGTGGGGCCGGAAGGTCGCCGCGGTCCGGTCGGCCGGCGACGGGTACGAGGTGGAGTTCGCTGATCGCCGGACAGCCCACGCCGACGTGCTGATCGGCGCCGACGGGGCGTGGTCGAAGGTCCGGGAGCTGCTCACGTCCGTGAAGCCCGAGTACACCGGGATCACGGTGGTGGAGATGCGGCTGTCCGACGCGGCCACCAGGCATCCCGAGGCACTCGCCACGACGGGTACGGGAAACCTCTTCGCGCTGTCGGACAACAAGTACATCGGCGGGCACGGCGGAAACCAGATCGCGTTCGCCTGCGGCCTGCGCGTGCCGGAAAACTGGGTCACCGCCAGCGGTATCGACTGGGACAACCCGCCGGCGGCCCGCGAAGCGCTGTTGCGGGAGTTCTCCGACTGGGCTCCCGCTCTGACCGATCTGATCCGCGACTGCGACGACACGATCTGGCCACGCCCGATCTACGCGCTGCCGACCGGTCACACGTGGGACCGCGTGCCGGGAGTGACGCTGCTGGGCGACGCCGCGCATCTGATGTCGCCGTTCGCCGGTGAGGGCGCCAACATGGCCATGATCGACGGCGCCGACCTCGCCCGGGAGATCCTCGGCCGCACCGATGTCGACGAGGCGATCGCCGCCTACGAGCTGAAGATGTTCCGGCGCGGGGCGAAGGCCGCGGGAAGCTCGGCCAGGAGCCTCGACCTCATGTTCGCCGACGGTCCGCCCCGCAAGCTGGTCGCACTGTTCCGCGGCATGTTCCTGCTGCAGAAGGTGACCCGCCCGTTCGAGCGCGTGTTCGCGAAGAAGGCGCCCGGACCGCGGGGTGGACAACTCCTACCTCAAGAGCAACCAGCCGGCGAGGACGAAACCCGCAAGCGGCGATGAGAATCCGCATGACGCCGGCCGGACCCGGCGGGCGATCGCCGGGCCGATCAGGCCGCCGAGCAGAGCACCCGCCCCGAGGGGCCAGACGGCGTGCCACACGACGGTTCCCAGAATGGCGAACAGCACCGATCAAGGTTCGGCCATAACGCGAATGCACCCGGAAAGACGGCCTCGAGCAGGCAGGGCACGTGCCCTTGTCACCGCGCACGGCGGCCGTGATGACAACTTCAGCGCCTGTCTGCACCTCCTCGATCTTGATACCGGCCAGGTACGGGAGGAGTTGCTCGACGGCATCGCACAGCCGGACAACGACTCATCGGCCGGCGTCCATCACACAATCTGCGCCAGAGCCCAGAAGCCGCGAGCATGCACCTCACCGCCACCGCCGCTCGACCTGACCAACCACCAACCGCACGTGGCGACAGAAGCCGCATGCAAGCCTTTGCTCTGAGCGCGTATAGGCACCACCCAGAGGCGAAGCGCATCCACACCGACAAGGTGGTGCCTATACGCGCTCAGAGCAGAAGGGTCAGGAGCAGGGAGCGCCGTCGATCGTGCAGCCGGCCGGCGCCGCGTTGAGCAGCGTGGCCCCCCGCACGTCGAAGGCAATGCTCACCGACTTCCCGGCCGGGATGCGCGACGTGGAGTCGTCCGGCGTGAAGGTCCAGGCCGCGCCATCCTGATCGGCCGACGCCCCCGAGACCCCGCCGACCGACAGCGATTTGCGGGGCAGCGTGACGACCAGCGTCCACCCGTTGCGGGTAGCCGCGCCGGGGTTGGTGACCGTGACGACCATGTGATAGCCGAGCAACCCGACCAGCAGCGACGACGTCGCATAGCGGGCCGTCAGGGCCGGCGCGCTGCCGCCCGCCGAGGCGGAGGGGGCGCCGCCGCCGGGCAGGGGGAACGAGGGAACCGCGGCCTTGCCCGAGGATGCCGAGGCGGAGACCGAGGGCAGCGGCGGCAGGGACGGTGCGGAGTCGGTGCGGGTCGGTGGGGCCGACGGTGACTGCGCCACAACCGTGCCGGGCGGCGGGGACGGTGGCCCGGGCAGGCCGGCCGCGGTCTCGGGGCGGAGGGGCGACGCGTCCGGCGTGCGGACCAGGACCGTGATCAGCATGGCGGTGCCGCCGAGGGCGGCGGCCACGCCGGCGGCCAGGAGGACGCGCCAGAGCCGGGAGCGGCGGGAGAGCGCGGCCGTGCGGACGCGGGGTTGTGGGGTCGGGCCGGCCTGCACCCGGGCGGCCAGGCCCAGCAGCCAGTCAAGGACGACGACCGTGACGGTACGGCGTTGTCCGCGGGTGTTGTCGGCCATGGGGTGCCTCCGGTCTCTCAGAGCGAGCGCAGCCCGACGAGCAGTTGCTGCAGGACGTCGGGGGAGGAGTCGCCGTCGTCGGACGGTCGCCGCACGACGACCAGGCCGGCGTCGCGCAGGCCGCAGAGCAGACTACGCATCTCGCCGATCGGGAGATCGAGGTGTGCGGCGATCTCGGACAGGGACACCGCTCGGCTGGACAGGCGCAGGATCGCCGACTCGGTCGAGGACAGCCCGGACGGCGGCTCTTCGACCGGGGTGGGCAGGCGGGTGACCAGCGCGTTGAGTTCGAGATCGTCGTCGCCGACGGTGGCCGACCGGTCGCCGATCCGCGCGTACCGGCGGACCAGGGGGCCGCTCTCCTCGTCGTACCAGGTCTCGGTCCACAGACTCATGACTGGCCCACCAGATCCTCGACGGGGAACTCCGCGGGGACCTCGAGCAGGTTCGCGGGGACGGTCACCGTGGCGACCAGCCCGCCGCCGGGCGCGTTGTGCAGCCGGATCGTGACGCCGAGGCGGTCGGCGAAGCGGCCGGCGCTGTACAGGCCCCACCAGGTGCCGCCGGGCCGGGGCGCGGGGTCGGTCATCACGGCGTGCGCGGTGGCCAGGTCGTCGTCGGTCATGCCGGGCCCGACGTCGGCCACGGTGATCTCGTAGCCGTCGGGGGTCGGCTCGCCGGAGACGCGTACCCGGGTCTGGGCGGGGGCGAAGGTCGTGGCGTTCTCGATGAGTTCGGCGAGCAGGTGCATGGTGGCGGTCACCGCGTCGCCCTCCAGGTTGACCGGCGCGATGCGGCTGGTGGAGACCCGCTCGTACTCGGGGACCTCGGACGCGGCGGCCCGGACCACGTCGGCCAGCGGGACCGGCCGGCTCCAGCGGCGGCCGGGCAGGTCGCCGCTGAGCAGGACCGCCTTCTCCAGGTTGCGCCGCATGCGGTTGGCCAGGTGGTCGGCCCGGAACAGGTCGCCGAGGGTCGCGTCGTCGGTCTCGTGCCGGGCCAGCCCGTCCAGCTGGCGCAGCAACCGGTGCACCAGGCTCTGGTTGCGGCGTTCCAGGTCGCGCAGCAGCGAGTCGACGCCGCGGGCGGTCACCTGCGGCAGTGCCTGGGTTTCGGCGTTGCGTGCGGCCCGGCCCAGGCCGGGGGCGCGGCGGTTGCGCCGGAGGAAGACGAGCAGCGCCGCGACCGCGATCAGCCCGCCGCCACCGGTCAGCGCGGCCCAGGCGATCACCGCGATCGCGTACGGCGTACCCGAGGATCGGGTCTCTTGATCGGCGTTGGTCGACCGCTCCCACAGCGCGTTGTTGACCTGGTTGAACGCCACCGACCAGCCGCCCGGGACCGCGCCGGGGCGGAGGATCAGCGCGTCCTCCATGGACCGCAGCCGGGTGTCGCCGGGGATGTCGGCGCCGGTCATCAGCGTGCGGCGGGCGCCGGCCAGCTCGGCCAGGCGGGCCCGGTCGGCGTCGGCCAGCCGGGGCGTGCCCGCGACCGCCGCCAGCAGGGCGTCTTCCTCGGACAGCAGCTCCCGGGCCTGGCTCAGCGGGCTGCGGTCAACCCCGTCAAAAGCGATGATCTTCGTGTACGCGGCCAGCGCCCCGTGGCGATCCATCCGGCCGCCGTCCACCGCCGCGCGGACCGAGGCCAGCCCGCCCATGCGTTCGGTGAGCGCATCGGCCGCGCGGGTGGTGTCGGTCGCCCGCAGCCGGTCGAGCAGCCCGTCGCCGCCCTGGCGCAGCAGCTCACCGGCCTGGTCGGTGCGGGCCCGCTGGGCCGCGAGCCCGGCCGGGGCCGCACTCGTCCCCGGCCGGGTGTTCTCGGCGACCGACAGCCGGCGTTCCGCCTCGAGGGCCAGGACGGCCCGGCCGATGAGCGGTTCCAGCCGGTCGGCGGCGGCGCGGTCGGACATCACCCGGACCGCCGCGGCGACCGCGGGCACGGCCGCCGCGGCCCACAGCACCGCGAGCAGCGCCAGGCCGGCCCACCACTTCCCCCTGCTCACCGGCGGGCTCCCGACACCGGTTCGGAGGCGCCGCCGATCAGGGAGCGCAGGCGGGACAGCAGTTCCTGGCGGTCGGTGCAGCCCAGCCGCTGGCGGATACGAGCCATGTGATGCTCCACGGTCTTGGCCGAGAGGTAGAGCCGCTCGGCCACCTGCTTGTACGTCAGCCCCTCGAGGACCAGCGCGGCGACCTCGTGCTCCCGTTCGCTGAGCAGGTGTTGCCCGCCGTCGGCGGACCGGGTGCGGGCGGGGGCGCCGGGCTCGGGGGCGCCGCGGACCTCGGCCGGGGCCTGCAGGGTGCGCGCGCAGTCGAGCAGCACGGTCATCGCCTTGCGGTCCGGGGTGCGGATCGCGGCCTGCCCGGCGAGCCGGGTCGCGTCCCAGGTCAGCCCGAGCGCCCCGAGCCGGCGGGCGGCGTCGATCACCGGCTCCGGTTCGATCCGCCCGGCCAGCACCTGCCGCCAGGCCGCGGCGGCCGCGGCGGTGGCGCCCGCGTACGGGCTGAAGTCGCGGTTGCGGTCGAGCGCCTCGGCGTGGCGCTCGACCGACGCGTGGTCCTCGGCCAGGATCGCCGCGTGCAGCCGGCTCCAGTGCAGCGGGGTGCTCCACAGCGGCGGGTCGCCGAGGCTGCTCAGGAGTTGGTCGGCCTGGGCCAGGTGGTCGGCCACCCGGTGTCGTTCGCCCAGCCGGGCCGCCGCCACGGTCAGCTCGGCCAGCGGGAGGAGCCCGAACAGATCGACCGGGTGGCCGATCAGGGCCTGGCAGGCGTCGGGCCAGGTGGCGCGCAGGGCGACCAGGTCGCTGTTGCGGCGGGCGAGCCCGGCCCGCAGCGCCGCCTCGAGCAGGACGTCGCGCCCGGACCGCACCGCCGTGTCACCGGCCTCGGCCGCGGGGGCGTGCTGTTCCGCCGCCACCGGCCGGCCGCGCAGCATCAGGATCCACGCCTGCAGCAGCCGGTGCCGCGGCTGGAGCAGGGCGCCGCCGGTGCCGGAGCGGGCCGCCCGGGACAGCAGCATGTCGGCGGTGTCCAGTTCGGCGCCCTGGACGGCGATGATCGCGCCGAGCGCCGCCGGGCTGTCCGCCAGCAGCACGCCCTGGCCGGCCGGTTCGATCAGCGCCGACGCCTGGACCAGCGCGGACAGCGCGGCCGTGGGCGAGGCGGTGACCGAGTCGTGCACGCCCCGGGCCATCAGCGACGCGGTGGCGCTCAGCGAGGTCGGCGGCTCGGGCGAGGCGCCGGCCGCGGCCATCCGCTGCTGCGCGTCGGCGAGGCGGCCGGTCGCGAGCAGCCCGATGGCGCCGAAGCCGGGCGCGGCGCCGTGCCGGGACCAGTCGTACAGCGCCACGGCCTGGGCCGGCTGGCCGCGGTGGGTGAGCACGACCGCGGAGACGTACGCCGCCTCGGACCGCTGGTCGGTCGTGCCCGCGACCAGGGCCTGGTCGGCCAGGCGGGAGGCCAGGTCGAGGTCGCCGGAGAGCGCGGTGGCCAGGGCGCGCCGGGCCGCGGTGGTCCGCCCGGCGCCGGCCGCCGCCGCGAACAGTTGCGCGGCCAGCGCCGGGTCGTCGCCGAGCGCCTCCTCACCGGCCGCCTCGTAGACCGGTCCGAGGTCGTTGCCGGCCGCCCCGGGCACCAGCCCCACCCCGGACGCGGTGCCCAGCAGCGGCCGGACCAGGGGCAGGACTGGGCCGCCGCGGGCCAGCTGCGACGCCGCCAGCCGCTGCCGCACGTCGATGCGCTGGGCGATCGGCCCGAGCGCGGCGATGGCCAGCCGGGCCAGCGGCACGAGGGTGCCGTCGACGGCCAGCATGCCGGTGGCCCGGCCGGCGTCGGCCAGGTCGGCCACCCGGTCCGCGTCCTGGCCGAGCAGCGCGGCGATCAGGTCGTAGGACAGGCCGGCGCCGGCCTCCACGGCGAGCAGCAGCGTGCGCAGGGCGGCCGGCAGCTCGTCGAGGTCGGCCGCGAACGGGGCCAGGGAAGCTGCGGGAACGCGTGGCGGCAACGCGGGATCTGCCGCACTCAGGCCGGCCGCCACGCGTTCCACGTATCGGGGGATGCCGTGCGTCTGCGCCGCCACGAAGGCGACCAGCTCCGGCGTGGACGAGGGGGGTAGCAGGGCCCGGATCTGGTCGGCGCCGAGCGGCGTCAGCGTCACCGGAGGATGGGTACGCCGCAGCAGGTCGAGCAGCCGCAGCAGGGCGGCCGAGCGGGGCCACGGCCGGTGGGCCACGACCAGCCGGGCCTCGGGCCGCTCGGCCAGCCGGCTGATCTCGGCCAGCCGGTCCTCGTCGAGCAGGTGGGCGTCGTCGACCAGCAGCAGGTCGGCGTCCGCGGCGCCGGCCGCCGGCCAGGGTGTCGCCACGGTCAGGCCGGCGCGGCGGCCGGCCCGCTCCAGCTCGCGCAGCAGCGTCGTCTTGCCGTATCCGCCGGGCGCGCCGACGCTCAGCCGCAACGGGGCCCGCGGGTCGGAGGTCAGGCGGCTGACCAGGGCGGACGGGCTCAGCATCGGGTCGGGCAGCACGGGCGCGCTCACTTGGCCTCCACCCGCACCGGGCTGACCCGGACCGGCGGGCGCGGCGGGCGTTCCGGCACCACCCGCACGCCACCGGCCGTCTCGGGCCAGGCCGGCGTGGTGCCGACGACGGCCGGGGCGGCCGCGGACGGCGGGGCGGCGGGCGGCGCCGCACGCATCTGCGGCCGGGCCGCGAGCGCGGCGCCGCCGGCCACCGTCATCTCGGCGTCGTGGTCCACCAGCACGGGAACCGGGAAGGCCGCACTGAGCAGATCGGTCACGATGGGATGTACGGCCGCGGAGCCTCCGGCGATCAGTACGGCGGCAAGTTCGGCCCGCACTCCCCCGCAACTCCGCACGGTGTGCTCGGCCAGGTCCACGGTGGACCGCAGAACCGCGCGCGCCTCGTCGGGGGTCGCGCCGCTCAGCTCGTACCCGCTGATCTCCTCGATCTCCGAACTTCCCAGCAGCTCGAGCCGGCCGGGGCCGTGCGTGAGCACCACCGAGACCTCTACGCCGGCCTCGCCGAGGCGGTAGACGACCAGCATCCCGCCGGACGCCGCGACCCGGCCGGCCGCCTGGAAGCTCTCCACCACCGCGCGGGCCCGCGTCACCAGGGCGGCGCCGGCCAGGTCGGCCTCGGCCAGCGCCGCGTGCACCAGCCGCGCCCGGCCCGGGCCCCAGCCGGTCGGGCAGGCCAGCGCGACCCGCTCCGGCGCCTCGTCCAGCAGCTCCCAGGCCTGGTTGACGACCCAGCGGGCCATCGCCGCGACCAGACCGTGGGCCGGGTAGTAGGCGCTGCCCACCCGCATCGGCAGGCTGTCGCCGACCCGGGCCAGGTAGCCACTCACCGCAGCCGAGTTGTCACGGTGTGCCTCGGCCGGGGCGACGGCGCCCTCCGGGGTGGTCGCGAGGGCGGACGGCACGGTTCGTGTGCGTACGCCGAGCGACAACGGTTCCCACAGTGGACCGCGCGCGTCGCGGGCGGCGCCGGGCCTGGTGACGGCAGCCTTGGTGCTGCCGGAACCGATGTCGATACCCAGGAGGTAGGGCACGTCAGCCTCTCTTCTCGGCCGGATGGGACATCCCTTCGTACCAGAAGAACCGACCCGGGCCGCCCCCGTAAATCCGGCCCCGGAATCCCCTAATCCCCTAATCGGAATGGGGTTGCCGAGTACCGTACGCCTCCGGCCGATAGGGGGCTCGGCCCCGATGCCCGGGGGTTGCCGGGAACCGTACGGTTGCCCCGGCGCTGATGACCGGCGCCACTCATGCACCACCCACAGTGGAGGAAAATCTCGAATGGATGCGTCGCCGACGTTGCAGGATTTCGTCCTGGATCTTCTCTACCGTCCGGAAGCCCGGACGGCCTTCGAGGCCGACCCGCAGGCGGCCCTTCAGCAGGCGGGCCTCGGCGACATCAGCCCGGTCGACGTGCAGCAGGTGCTCCCGCTCGTCGTCGATTACGCGCCGGTCTCCGGTGTCACCGAGCTCGGCGGCGTCGACGACCTGTCGCACGGGGTGGCGAACCTGGATGTCGCGGGCGCGGTCGCCCACCTCCAGACCATCACCGCGCACGCCGCGCTCTCGCCGGTGCAGAGCACCGTGCAGGACCTGAACGTGGGCGTCGCGGGCGTGCACACCGCGGCCGTCGGCCTGGGCGGCGACGACCTGCTGACCGGTTCGGTGTTCTCCGGCGGCGGCCTCAACATCCCGGGTGTCGGCGGCGTCAACACGGGCACTGTGGCCGATCTCTCCGTCGACCACGACCCGGCCCTCGACCTGGACGCCGGTGTGGCCGTCCAGGGCACGGTCGACGCGGTCCTCCCGGCCGCCGGTCACGTCCTTCCGGACACCGACCTGCGCCCGATCGAGACGCTGGACAACGTGGCCAATGTTCCGACGTCGCTCGACCTGAGCCACGTGACGGGCCTTGACGTGTCGGGCGTCGAGGGGGCAACCTCTTCGGTCGTATCGTCTGTGGTCAAGCCGGACCTGACGGACGATGTGGTGCACTCCGTGCACGGCACCGTCGCGGGCACGGTCAGCGGAACCGTCGACACGGTGCACGGCGTCACCGGCGGGCTGCTCGGTGGCACCGACGCGCACGCCGACACGGACACCGGGCACGGCGCCCTCGGCGGTCTCACCGACCTGCACCTCTGATCGGTGGCCCGTCCGGCGGACAGCCCGACATGACAGGCCGGAAGGGCAGGATTGGCGAGGATGGGTAACTGGGAGGCCGGACCCACGGCGTATGCGGGTCCGACCTCCCTCATCCCGCTGAACCGGGCGATGCCCGACCCGTTGCGGGCGGCCGACGCGCCGCTGTCGTGGCTGGACGTCATGGACGCGACCATCCGCGCCTGCTCCGCGCACGGTCGCGCGGAGATCGCCAACTGGCTCGCCCGGCGCCGCACCCGCATGCTCGAACCGCAGCTGAGGGTGCTGGTGGCCGGGGCCGCCAAACAGGGCAAGAGCCAGCTTATCAACGCTTTGATCAATGCGACCGTGTGCGGCGTCCCGGACCATGGCGGCACCACGGTGCCGGCGGTGATCCGGCACGCCGACTCGCCCGTCGCCGACCTGGTCCGTCGCGACTCCCCCAGCGCGGAGTGGATCGGCGACGTCGCGCTGCGTGACCGGATCCCGCTGGCGCTGGAACAGCTGGACACCGCGATCCTCCAGACCGCCGCCCGCCTGCCCGCGGCGACACCGCTGCACGCCGACATCGGCGTCCCGCGCGCGCTGCTCGCCGGCGGGCTGGTGCTGATCGACACCCCGCCGCTGACCGGGCTGCCCGGCCGCGGGGCCGACGCGGTCGCCCAGGCCCGCGACCTGACCACCGGCGCCGGCGCCGACCTGGTCCTGTTCACCTGCGAGGCCAACCGCGACCTGAGCGACGCCGAGATGGTGGTGCTGACCGACCTGGCCCGCCTCTTCCCGACCCTGATGGTCGTGCTGACCAAGGCCGACTACGCCCCCGACTGGCGGCACCACCTGACCCGCAACCGCGAGCGGCTGAGCCGCGCCGGGGTGCCGGCCTCGATCGCCGCGGTGTCCGCGTCGCTGCGGCTGCACGCGGTCAAGGCCGGTGACGCCGGGCTGAACACCGAGTCGGGCTTCCCCGACCTGATCGTCCGCCTCCAGCAGCTGCTCGCGGCCAAGCCCGACCAGCTGGCCACGGCCACGGCGGCGGTGCTCAGCCGGACCGTGCTCGAACGCCTGGCCAAGCCGTTGCGGGCACAACTGACCGCCGACCAGGCCAGCGAGGCATCCGAGGCGGTGGCCCGGCTGCACGCCACCCAGCGCCGGCTCGACGACCTGCGGCGCTGCACCGGCCGGTGGCAGAACAAACTGGCCGACGAGGTCGGCGACCTGATGTCGGACATCGAGCACGACCTGCGGGAACGGACCCGGGCGGTGCTGTCCGAGGTCGACGAGTTCTTCACCACGGCCGACCCGGCCAAGAACTGGGACGAGTTCGAGCCCTGGCTGCGCGAGTCGATCGAGGACCTGACCCGGACCAGCCTGACCTGGCTGGTCGAGCGGGCGCAGTGGATGGCGCGGAAGGTGGCCGACGAGTTCCCCCCGGACGCCGGTGACGTGCTGCCGGCCGAGATGTTCGCGGTGCCCGACGAACTGGTCGACGGTCCGGGCGGCCTGGACGCGCCGGCGGTGGCCACGTTCAGCGCCAGCCAGAAGCTGTTCATCGGGCTGCGCGGCTCGTACGGCGGCGTCATCATGTTCGGCCTGGTCACCAGCCTCACCGGGATGTCGCTGATCAACCCGATCTCGATCGGCGGCGGCGCGCTGTTCGGCGGCAAGAGCATCCGCGACGAGAGCAAGGCGCTGCTGAAACGGCGCCAGGTCGAGGCGCGGACGGCGGTGCAGCGCCACGTCGACGACATCTTCGTACGCCTCACCAAGGACGCCCGCGACACCGTGCGCCGCATCCAGCGCACCCTGCGTGACCACTTCACGGCCGTGACCGAAGACCTGCAGGAAGCCGTCATGGAGTCCCTGCGCAGCGCCAAGGCCGACGCCGACCGCGAGGTGGCGGCCCGCGACCAGCGCGCCCGCACCGTCCAGCACGAGCTGGCCCAGCTCTCCGCCCTGTCCCAGCAGTCCCGCGCGCTCGCCGCCGGCCCGAAACGCCAGGCGATCCCCGCGCAGCGCAGCGCGTCGTGATCGAGGACGAGGAGCTCGAGCAACGCGTCCACCGGCAGCTGGACCAGGCGAAACACGCCTACCGGGGCAACCTCGCGGCGTCCGCCCGGCTCGAGGAGGCCGCCGTACGCCTGGCCGAGCCGCTGCGCCTGGCCGTCGCCGGCCCGCCCCGATCCGGCAAGTCCACCCTGGTCAACGCCCTGATCGGCGACGACGTGGCGCCGGCCGCGCCGACCGACGGCCCGGTCACGTTCGCCTCTTACCAGGACGGCCCCGAGCCGCGGGCCTGGTGGTTCGCCGACGACCAACGGCCACACCAGGTGTCGATGGTCCGCACCACGCCCGGCCTGAGCCTGAGCACCGGCGCGGCTTCCTCCCCGCCCGGTCCCGACCAGACGCGCCGGGCCATCGTCGAGTGGCCGAGCCGCGCGCTGCGGCGTACCCGCATCGTGGACACCCTGGGCGGCCTGGCCGAGGGTGACGACCAGACCGGCGCGCAGCGCGTCTTCCACGAGGCCGACGCGGTCCTCTACCTCACCGGCCACCTCGACGAGTCCGACCTGAACTTCCTCTGGGCCGGCCGCGGCCTGCGCGGCCCGTCGGTGTTCCCCGTGCACGTGATCGTCGTCCTGTCCCGCGCCGACGCCACCTCCGGCGGCCGCCCCGACGCCATGATCACCGCCCGCCAGGTGGCCCGCCGCCGTCGCCGCGAACCGAGGGTGGGCGCCCTCTGCCAGGACGTGATCGCCGCGTCCCCCCTGATCGGCCACGCCGCCCGCATGCTGCACGAGGACGAGTTCCGCGCCCTGGCCGAGCTGGCCCGATACCAGCGGACCGACCTGGAGCCCTACCTGCTGTCGGCCGACCGTTTCACCGCCACCGACGCCATCCCCGGCGTCCCGGTCGAGAACCGCGACCGCCTGCTCCGCCGCCTCGGCCTGGGCGGCGTCCGCCTGGCCATCACCCTGGTCCGCACCGGCTGCACCACCCGGGCCGACCTGTCCGAACGCCTCCAGGAGTACAGCGGCCTCAAGGAACTGCAATCGGCCGTGGCCGAACTCTTCACCGCCCGCCGAGCCACCCTGAAAGCACGATCCACCCTGACCGTGCTCGACCACCTGCTGCGCACCGAACCCCCGCCCGGTCAAGGCGACCACCTGGCCGAGATCGAACTCCTGATGGCCGAGGTGCACCCCTTCCGCGAGCTGCGCCTGCTGTCCGCCCTGCGCTCCGGCCGCGTCGACCTGCCCGCGGAGTCGGCCGCCGAGGCCCGCCGCCTGCTGGGCGGCGCCGGCACCAGCGTCGGCGAACGCCTCAACATGCCCGCCGAGGCCACCGCCGACGACATCTGGTCCGAGGCCTACGCCGCCGCCGACCGCTGGCGCCACGAGCCCAACCGCCCAGGCACCACCCCCGCCCAGCGCCGAGCCGCCGAAATAGTCCTCCGCAGCTGCGACATGATCCTCACCTGGCTCGACGAAACCAACCTCTGACGCTCCTCCTCACCTCAAGATCAAGAGCTTGATGTCGCACCTCTTCGGCTCACCATCCCAGATCAAGATCAAGAACTTGATGTCGCACGTCGGTGGGTGGTTCTGACCGTCGCTCCCGGCCGAGGCCGGGCGCGCGGCTCCAAGGCCGTGACCGGCCAGAACAGAGCCGCCCACCCTTCATTCTGCGTAAGCAACCCCCTGCGGCGCTCCGCGCCAACCCACACCGGCCCCTTTGCTCTGAGCGCGTATGGGCAACACCCGGCCCAACGCCCTACCGCTCCGCAACAACGACTCGCCGGCCTGCTCTCGCTCTGAGCGCGCGGGACAGCCCGCCCATCCTCGACGCGCGACACACTTTTGCGTTCCGCATCAACAGAACTGGGCGCTGCTCTAAACGCGCATAGCCAACACCTTGACGCCCCGCCGCGCATCAAAGCCGGCGACTTCATGTCCGAGTCCAGCCCTTTGCTCTGAGCGCATATAGGCACCACCGCAATTTGCGTTCCACCCGAACAACCTCGCTTGCTCTGAGCACATATACGCATCACTTCGATGCAGCCTCCGGTTACGTGCAACTGCGGGTATGCATATATGCGCTCAGAGCAAAGGGAACGTTGAACGAAATAGCTCGGCCGAATCAGCGCGACTACACAGCGGCACCGCTTGGTTGAGGCAGGCACGGCACGGCAGTCCCAACCGGCACGATCGCGCCGCGACGCGACCGACACGGCCAGGATCGACCCGACCCGGCGCGACGGGCGGCTAAGGGGGCGACTGAGGCGGGGCTAAGGCGGGGGCTAAGGCGGGGGCAGGGGGCGGGCGGTGGACAGGGAATCGGCGAAGTGGGATGGGTCGAGGTTCAGGCCGGTGGGGATCCAGGTGGGCGGGAGGGTGGCGGCTGAGGGGGTCATGGCGGTGAGGATGTCGGCGGGGGGCAGGCCGGTGTGTTGGAGGGCGCGGATCTCGCGGGGGTTGATGCCGGGTACGAGAGGGCCGTTGCCCAGGTCGGTGCCGTAGTGGAGCTTTCCTCCGTACGAGAGGAAGCGCCGCAGGTTGGCGATGGCGGTCTCGCACGCGGGGGTGGGGGTGCCCCAGCCGTGGATGTCCAGGGTGCTGATCCACGTGGTCTGGGTGGCGGCCGCGCGGAGGACACCGTCGTCGAGGAGTGACGTCCAGGGGGTGTGGGCGAGCAGGTCGGCGCCGGCGGCGAGGGCCGTTTCGACCGTGCCGGGGCCTTCGCAGTGGACGATCAGCGGCAGGCCGGCCGCATGCGCGGCGTCCGCGATCGACGTCACTGTAGGCCGGGAAAGCAAGGGGCCGCCGGTGTGCAGGGTGACCTTGATGAACGAGGCGCCGGTCTGCTCGGCCACCGCTTCGGCGCCGTCAGCGGGAGAGTGGACGAAGCGGGAGCTTCCGGGTGGCGCCCAGGGGCGGTCGCTGGGGTAGCCGCCGGGCGCGGTCAGGAACTGCCTGGCGTATCGGACGCCGGGAACCGGGTCGGCGAATCCGCCCAGGTCCCAGACCTCGGTGATGCCGCCGGAGCGGATCGTGTCGAGGTCGGTCAGGGCCAGGTGCACGTGGGCGTCGGTCAGGCCGGGCAGCAGCGTTCCGGGGAGACGGCGGTCGGGGATCCCGGCGGCGACCGGCGTGCAGCCCGACGGGAGGACCGAGAGGAGGCCGCCGGGGACGAAGCCGCCGTCCCACCAGAGGGTGTCCGGCGCGAGGAGGGTCATGCGAGGTCGCGCAGGCGGGACAGTCCCTGGTGGACCTCGGCGAAGCTGGTGCTCAGGGGGGCCAGGCCGATCCGCAGGCCGTCGGGGCGGCGGTAGTCGGGGATCACGCCGTCGTCCCACAGGGGCTGGAGCAGGTCGCCGAAGCCGGGGCGGGACAGGGTCACGTGGCCGCCGCGCCGGGCCGGGTCGCGGGGCGAGGCGACGGTCACCCCGAGCGGCGCCAGCCACTCGTCGGCGATGTCGAGCACGTAACCGGTGAGCAGCGTCGACTTCGCCCGGACGGCCTCGACGCCGGCCTCGGCCAGCAGGTCGAGGCCGGCCTCCAGCGGGACCATGGCGAGGATCGGCGGGGTGCCGCTGAGCAGGGCGCGGATGCCGGGCGCGTACTCGTGGCCGTGGCCCATCTCGAACGCCGCCCGGTGGCCCATCCAGCCGCGGATCGGCTGGCGCAGCTCGTCCTGAAGACCGCTGCGGAGGTAGGCGAAGGCGGGTGCGCCGGGGCCGCCGTTCAGATATTTGTACGAGCACCCGACCGCGAGATCGACCTCCCAGGCGTCCAGCTCGATCGGCACCGAACCGGCCGAGTGGCACACGTCCCACATGGCCAGCGCCCCGGCCTCATGCGCGATCCGGGTGATCGCGGGAACGTCGGCGATCCACCCGGACCGGTAGGCGACGTGGCTGAACAGCACCAGCGCGGTCTGCGGACCGACGACGTCGGCCACCTGGGCCGGGTGGACGCCGGTCAACGGGTCGGTCTCGATCCAGCGCAGGGTCAGGCCCCGTTCCGCGGCGATACCTTCCAGCACGTACCGATCGGTGGGGAAGTTGTCGGTGTCGAGGACGACCTCGCGGCGGCCGGGGCGGGCGTCGACGGCGGCCCGGGCCAGCTTGTAGATCAGCACCGTGGTGGAGTCGGCGACGACGGTCTGGCCGGGCGCGGCGCCCAGGGCGAGCGACCCGAGGCGGTCGCCGATCCGGCCCGGCCACTCCAGCCACGCCTCGTCCCAGCCCCGGATCAACCGCGTTCCCCATTCGGCACGGATGAAGCGATCCATCCGCGCGGCGGTCTCGGCCAGCGGCTTGCCCAGCGAGTTGCCGTCCAGATAGGCCTGCACGCCGGGGGCGGGCAGGAACCGGTCGCGGTAGCCGGCCAGCGGGTCGGCGGCGTCCAGGGCCACCGCGCGGGCGGCGAGGTCGTCGGTCACCGGGCCGGCACCGCGATCTCGGTCCGGACCGCGTAGAGCTCGGGGAAGAACGTCAGGTCGAGGGCCTTGCGCAGGAAGTCGACGCCGCTGGAGCCGCCGGTGCCGCGTTTGAAGCCGATGGTCCGTTCCACCGTCTTGAGGTGGCGGAACCGCCAGAGCTGGAAGTTCTCCTCGAGGTCGACGAGTTCCTCGCAGGCCTCGTACGCCTCCCAGTACTGATCGGCCTGCTCGTAGATCTTCACGAACACCGGAACCAGGTCGGCGTTGTAGCGGTACGGCAGCGTGACGTCCCGTTGCAGGATCTCGGCCGGCACGTCGTGGCCGCGGCGGTGCAGGTAGCGCAGGAACTCGTCGTACACGCTGGGCGCCTCGATGGCCTCGGTCAGCATCGTCTTGGCGGCGGGGTCGTCGTCGAAGATCGACAGCATCCGGGCGTCCTTGTTGCCGAGGGTGAACTCGACGGCGCGGTACTGGTAGCTCTGGAACCCGGACGACGTGCCGAGGAAGCTGCGGAACTCGGCGTACTCGCTCGGGGTGAGCGTGGCCAGCACCGACCACTGCTCGGTGAGCGTGCGCTGGATGTGTTTGACCCGGGCCAGCCCCTTGAGCGCGGGCCGCAGGTCGTCGCCGGCCAGTTGCCGCAGCACCGCGCGCAGCTCGTGCAGGATCAGCTTGAGCCACAGCTCGGACGTCTGATGTTGCAGGATGAACAGCAGCTCGTCGTGGTGTTCGGGGGTGCTCACCGGATGTTGCGCGCCGAGGATCTCGTCCAGGTGCAGATAGCGCCCGTACGACAGATTGACCTTGAAGTCGCGGACGATCCCGTCTTCGAGCTGTCTCTCCATGATCCGAGGGTAGGCCAATCATCAAGATCAAGATCAAGAGCTTGATGTCGTAGCCGGGTGGGTGGTGCTGACCGCAGCTCCCGCCGAGGGCGGGCGCGCGGCTCCAGGCCGCTGGCGCGGCCAGAACGGAGCCGCGCACCCTTCATTCTGCGTGCGTGGAAAGAACTACGCCCGCTGACGTATGACGGATTACGTCGCGGGCGGAACGACGGGCGGCCGGGGCCAGGACAGCCTGGGGGCATGAAGCTGAGGCCGCCGATGCGGAAGCTGGTTCTGACCGTCCACGTCGTCACCGCGGTGGGGTGGCTCGGGGTTGATCTCGTGATGCTGACCTTCGGCATCGCGGGGCTGGCCGGCGCCGACCCGGACCTGGTCTACCCGGCGCAGAGCCTGATCGGGCGGGTGCTGTTCACGCCGCTGAGCGCGGTGGTCTGGCTGGTCGGGGTGCTGAACGCGCTGCTCACCCCGTGGGGCCTGGTCAAGCACTGGTGGGTGGTGGTCAAGCTGGCCGTCACCACGCTGATGTTGTTCCTGGTCACGTTCCTGCTCTACCCGCAGCTGAGCACGGGCGTGATCCCCGAGGGGCCGGACCGGATCAACCTGGTGGTGGCGCCGGCCGTGTCCACCAGCCTGATGATCTTCGCGACCGTGCTGTCCACTTACAAGCCGTGGGGTCGGTTCTTGCAAGCACGGGCGAAGCAGAGTTCAGTTCTTGCAGGAAGCTGACGTAAGCTTCCGGCTGTGACAAAACGACTGGCCGAGGTGGCCAAGAAGGCGGGGGTCAGCGAGGCGACCGTCAGCCGGGTGCTCAACGGCCGCAGCGGTGTCTCCGAGGCGACCCGGGCCTCGGTGCTGACCGCGCTCGACGTGCTCGGCTACGAGCGGCCGACCAAGCTGCGGGGCGAGCGGGGCCGGCTGGTCGGGCTGGTGCTGCCCGAGCTGCAGAACCCGATCTTCCCCGCGCTGGCCGAGGTGGTCACGGCCAGCCTGGCCCAGCGCGGGTTCACGCCGGCGCTGTGCGCGCGGACGATCGGCGGCGTGCCCGAGAGCGACTACATCGAGATGCTGCTCGACCATCAGGTGTCGGGCGTGGTGTTCGCCGGTGGGTCGTACGCGCTGGCCGCCGCCGACCACGGGCACTACCGCCAGCTGCTCGACCGCCGGATGCCGGTGGTGATGGTCAACGCCGGGGTGGACGGGCTGGGCTTCCCGCACATCTCGACCGACGACGCGGTCGCGGTCGAGCAGGCGTACGGCCATCTGCGCTCGCTGGGCCACGAACGGATCGGGTTGGTGCTCGGTCCCGAGGACCACATCCCGTCGCGCCGCAAGCTGGCCGCGGTGGCCAAGCTGGCCGGCTGGGACCGCCCGGACGAGTGGGTGGAACGCACCAACTTCTCGATGGAGAGCGCCCGGCTGGCCGCGGCCCGGCTGATCCAGCGCGGCATCACCGGCATGATCTGCGTGTCCGACGTGGTGGCCCTCGGTTCGATCCGGGCCGCCCGGCGGCTCGGCCTGGACGTGCCCGGCGACGTGTCGGTGGTCGGCTTCGACGACTCGGCCCTGATGACCTGCACCGACCCGCCGCTGACCACGGTGCGGCAGCCGATCGAGATGATGGGCCAGGCCGCGGTCGACCTGCTGGTCAACCAGATCGAGGGGTCCGGCGTGCAGCCGGACGAGCTCCTCTTCGAGCCGGAGCTGGTCGTCCGAGGGAGCACCGGGCCGGCAAAGGCCAGCTGACCAGCACATTCGCAAGCTTCGACGGGTGGACCGAGAGGTCCGCCCGTCTTTTTTGTGCCCTGGGCCACGAAAGTCAGGTTCTTTCGTAGCTCAGTGAACTTCTTGCGTAACAAGAAGAGACCAATTACCGTCACCGCTACGAAACATGAGACGTCGCCCATCACATAAACGGAAGGTTGCTCCCCATGCTGAGAAAGAGGCTGCTGGGCGCGTTGCTGATCGCCGGGCTCGCCCTGTCGGCGGCCGCCTGCGGCAACGACGACGCGGGCGAGGACAAGGCCGACGGCCCGGTCACCCTGGTCATCAACGGTCTGCCGCCGGCCACCGAGAAGGCGACCCACGACCGGTTCCTGGCCAACGTGGCCGCGTTCGAGAAGGCCAACCCGACGATCAAGCTGGAGGTCCGCGAGGGCAAGATGGACCCGCAGACGTTCCCGGCCAAGCTCGCCGGCGGCCAGTTGGAAGACGTCTTCTACGTCTACTTCACCGACCCGGCCAACCTGATCGCCAAGCGCCAGGTCGCCGACGTCAGCAAGTACCTCAAGGACTTCCCGATCACCTCGCAGCTCAAGCCCGAGGTGCTGAGGGTGTTCCAGGACGACAAGGGCGGCACGTACGGGCTGCCGTACAAGAACTACTCGATGGGCCTGCTCTACAACCGCGACCTGTTCACCAAGGCCGGGCTGAACCCGGACCAGCCGCCCGCGACGTGGGCCGAGGTCCGCGAGGCGGCCAAGAAGATCACCGCGCTGGGCAACGGCACCGTCGGGTACGGCGACTACAGCAAGAGCAACACCGGCGGCTGGCACTTCACCGCGGAGCTGAACTCGCTGGGCGGCGAGATGGCCGTCAACGAGAACGGCGCCTGGAAGGCCGCGTTCAACAACGAGAAGGGCAAGCAGGTCCTCCAGCAGCTCAAGGACATGCGCTGGACGGACAAGACGATGGGCCAGAAGCAGCTGCTGGAGTGGGCCGACCTGCTCAACCAGATGGGCTCCGGCAAGCTCGGCATGTACGTGGCCACCGCCGACAACATCCCGACCATCGTCAACCAGTACAAGGGCGAGTACGAGACGTACGGCCTGGGCCCGATCCCGGACGGCCAGGGCACCCTGGGCGGCGGCGAGGGCTACATGTTCAAGGCCGGGCTGAGCCCCGAGAAGATCCGGGCCGGCCTCAAGTGGCTGACCTTCTGGTTCACCTCCGCGGACAAGTTCGCCGACGAGAACAAGTGGGCCGGCGAGACCGACCAGCCGGTCGGCCTGCCCGAGCCGGCCATCTACACCGGCGCGGCGGCCGAGAAGCAGGCGGCCGCGGACAAGCAGTACGCGAACGTTCCGCAGGCCAACTACGCGCCGTTCGTGGCCGGCATGGCCAAGATCCCGGTCAAGCTCGAGCCGCCGAACGCGCAGCAGGTCTACGCCGTGCTCGACGTCGCCATGCAGAAGGTGCTGACCGACGCCAACGCCGATCCGGCCAAGCTGCTCGCCGACGCCGAGACGCAGGTCAACCAGATCCTGCAGAGCGTCAAGTGATACCCGGGCCGCCGTCGGCACGCCGACCGGCGGCGGCCCGTCTCCACTTCGTAGAAAGGCAACAACCGTGGCGGTGATGACGGCGGCGCGGGCGCGCCGGCGGATGGCGGACAACCTTCTCGGGTACGCGTTCCTCGCGGCCGGCCTGCTCTGCTTCGGCTTCTTCTCGTGGTACCCGCTGGTCAAGGGCGTCGTCCTGAGCTTCCAGCAGGACAACTTCGTGATCCCGCCGTTCTGGGTCGGCCTCGACAACTACCGGGCGGTGCTCGACGACCCGCTGTTCTGGACGGCCTGGAAGAACACCATCCTGTTCACCGGCCTGGCGCTGGTCTTCGGGTACGCCGTCCCGTTCGTGATCGCCATCCTGCTCAACGAGTTCCGCCACCTGACCGGCCTGTTCCGGGTCCTGGTCTACCTGCCGGTGATGCTCCCGCCGGCGGTCGCGGTGCTGCTCTGGCGCTCGTTCTACGACCCGGGCGAGGGCCTGTTCAACACGCTGCTGGGCGGCGTCGGCCTGCCGCCGTCGCAGTGGGCGCAGGGCTCCAGCACCGCGATGATCTCGCTGGTCCTGGTCTCCACCTGGGCCAACATGGGCGGCGCGACGCTGATGTACCTCGCCGCGCTGCAGGGCATCCCGGGCGACCTCTACGAGGCGGCCGAACTGGACGGCGCGAGCGTCTGGCAGCGGATCCGGCACGTGACCGTCCCGCACATGCGCTTCATCATGCTGGTCCTGCTGCTGCTCCAGATCATCGCCACGATGCAGGTGTTCATCGAGCCGTTCCTGCTGACCGGCACGTCCAGCCCCGACACGATCACCGTGATGGTGCTGATCTACCGCTACGCGTTCAAGGTCCAGAACGACTTCGGCATGGCCGCCGCGATGAGCGTGCTGCTCTTCGTCGTGCTGGGCGCCTTCTCCGCGCTCTACCTGCGCCTGACCCGGTCCGCGGACTGAGGAGCCCGACATGACGCTCACCGCACCGCCCCCGCCCGCGCTCACCGAGGTGGCGGCCGCCCCGACCGGCCCCAGGCGCCGGCGCCGCACCCGGGGAAACGGCTCGGGCACCCGTACCCTCATCTCGGCCATTGATCTGAAGCGCCATCGGGTCGCCTATCTGGTGGCGATCACGGTGACCATGCTGCTGTTCGCGGCGGTCTTCCTCTATCCGATGTGGTGGATGGCCACCAGCGCGCTGCAGACGCCGGCCGAGCTGGCCGAGGGCAAGGCGATCGTGCTGCCGTCGTCCTGGCACCCGGAGAACTACGCCACCGCGTGGACCACCATGCGGATGGGCAAGTTCTTCCTCAACACCGCGTTCTACGCGCTCGGCGGCTGGCTGATCCAGCTCGTCGTCGACGTGCTCGCGGCGTACGCGCTGAGCAAGCTCCGGCCGATCTTCAGCCGGATCGTGCTCGGCGGGATGCTCGCCAGCCTGATGCTGCCGGCCTCGGCGCTGCTGGTGCCCGCCTACCTGACCGTCGCCGACCTGCCGATCTTCGGGTGGAACCTGCTGAACACCCCGTGGGCGCTCTGGCTGCCGGCCGCCGCCAACGCCTTCAACGTGTACGTGCTCAAGCGGTTCTTCGACCAGATCCCCAACGACCTGCTGGACGCCGCGGCGATCGACGGCGCCGGCCGGTTGCGGGTGCTGTGGTCGATCGTGCTGCCGCTGTCCCGCCCGGTCCTCGGCGTGGTGTCGATCTTCGCGATCATCGGCATCTGGAAGGACTTCCTCTGGCCGCTGCTGGTGCTCCAGGACCCGGAGAAACAGACGCTGAGCGTGGCCCTGGCCCGGCTCGCCAACACCAGCCAGGTGCCGCAGACCGAGTTCATGGCCGGGCTCGTGATCGCCTCCGTACCCATGATCGTCATCTTCCTGATCTTCCAGCGCAGCATCATCGGCGGGCTCTCCGCGGGGTCCATGAAGGGCTGAGTCCCTTCCTGGTTCCACAACAAGGAAAGAGGTAGCAGTGGCTGACCATGACCCGTGGTGGCGAAATGCTGTGATTTATCAGATCTATCCCCGCAGCTTCGCGGACTCCGACGGCGACGGCGTCGGCGACATCGACGGCATCCGCGCCCACCTCCAGCACCTGCGCGGCCTCGGGGTCGACGCGATCTGGATGAGCCCGTGGTACCCCTCCCCGATGGCCGACGCCGGCTACGACGTGGCCGACTTCCGGGACATCGACCCGGTGTTCGGTGACCTCGCCGCGGCCGAAGCGCTGATCACCGAGGCGCACGCTGTGAACATCCGCATGATCGTCGACATCGTGCCCAACCACATCTCGTCCGCTCACCCGTGGTTCCAAGCGGCGCTGGCTTCTCCGGATGCGCCGGAACGCGAGTACTTCTGGTTCCGGCCGGGGCGGGGCGACCGCATGCCCACCGACTGGGTCGGCGAGTTCGGCGGCACGACCTGGACCCAGGCGCCGGACGGCCAGTGGTACCTGCATCTGTTCACCCCGGAGCAGCCCGACCTCAACTGGGAGCACCCGGACGTGCGGGCCGAGTTCGAGAGCATCCTGCGGTTCTGGTTCGACCGGGGCGTCGACGGCATCCGGATCGACTCGGCGGCGCTGCTGCTCAAGGACGGCACCCTGCCCGAGGTGATCGACGGCGAGCCGCATCCCTTCCACGACCTGGACGGGGTGCACGACGTCTACCGGGCCTGGCGGCGGGTGGCCGACTCCTATCCCGACCGCGCGCTGATCGGCGAGGTGTGGATGCCGGACGTCTCCCGGTTCGCGAAGTACCTGCGGCCGGACGAGCTGCACGCCGCGTTCAACTTCGACTTCCTCGGCTGCGCCTGGGAACCCAAGCTGATGCGCGAGTGCATCGACCGGACCCTCGCCGCGCACGAGACGATCGGGGCGCCGGCCACCTGGGTGCTGTCCAACCACGACGTCACCCGGCACGTCACCCGGTACGGCCGCGCGAAGACCACGTTCAGCTTCGAGGAGAACCTCGACGGCACCCCGGTCGACCTGGAGCTGGGCACCCGCCGCGCCCGGGCCGCCGCGCTGCTGTCCCTCTCGCTGCCCGGCGCCACCTACATCTACCAGGGCGAGGAGCTGGGCCTCTGGGAGAACGAGAACATTCCGGCCGACGCCTTCGTCGACCCGATGTGGCAGCGGCGCGGCCACTCCCGGGACGGCTGCCGGGTGCCGCTGCCCTGGTCCGGTGACGAGCCGCCGTTCGGCTTCAGCACCGGCACGCCCTGGCTCCCCCAACCCGCCGAGTGGAAGGACCGCACGGTCCAGGCCCAGTCCGGCGACCCGAGTTCGATGCTGGAGCTCTACCGCGCGGCGATCCATCTTCGCCGTACGGAGGAGGGACTGCATCGGAGCACGATGGCCTGGCTGGACGCCGCGCCCGGAGTGCTCGCCTACACCCGCGGATCCGCGTTCGCGTGTGTGCTCAACATGTCCGGCATTCCCGTCCCCCTGCCGGATCACCACTCCTGCCTGCTGGCCAGCGGCCCGCTCGACGGCACCCTGCTGCCGCCGGACGCGGCCGTCTGGCTCCGCCTCCACCCCGGGAAGTAGGTACCCCCATGATCCGCTCCCTGGTCGCAGCCTCCGTCGCGGCCGCCACCGTCCTCCTCGTCCCCACCGCCGCCCACGCCGCCGGTCCCAACCTGGCCGCCGGCAAGGCCTTCACCGCCAGCAGCTCGGTCCAGGCCTACCAACCCGGCAACGCGGGCGACGGCAACACGTCGTCCTACTGGGAGAGCACCAGCAACGCCTTCCCGCAGTACCTCCAGGTCGACCTGGGCGCCTCCACCAGCGTCAACCAGGCCGTCCTGAAGCTTCCCCCGGCGACCGCGTGGGACACCCGCACGCAGACGCTGAGCATTCAGGGCAGCGCCGACGGGTCGTCGTTCAGCACTCTGTCGCCCTCGGCCGGGCGGGTCTTCAACCCGGCCACCGGCAACGCCGTGACGATCGACCTCAGCTCGGCCGCCGTCCGATTCGTCCGGGTCGCCATCACCGCCAACACCGGCTGGCCGGCCGGGCAGCTGTCCGAGCTCGAGGTCTACGGTCCCGGCGGCACCGACCCCGACCCGCCGCCGCCGGCCGGCAGCAACCTGGCCGCCGGCAAGCCCATCGAAGCCTCGTCGGTGACGCAGAACTTCGTCGCGGCCAACGCCAACGACGACAACACCGGCACCTACTGGGAGGGTGGCGCGTACCCGGCGACCCTGACCGTCAAGCTCGGCGCCAACGTCGGCACGTCGTCGATCGTGGTCAAGCTCAACCCGGACCCGGTCTGGGGGCAGCGGACGCAGACGTTCTCGGTGCTCGGGCGGGAACAGAACGCGTCGGCCTTCACCACGCTGGTGGGCTCGGCGACGTACACGTTCAATCCGTCCACCGGCAACACCGTGACCGTTCCGGTCAGCGCGACCGCCGCCGACCTGCGGCTCAGCTTCACCGGCAACTCGGGCGCGCCCAGCGGCCAGGTCGCCGAGTTCCAGGTCTTCGGCACCCCCGCGCCGAACCCCGACCTGACCGTCACCGCCCTCTCCGCGTCGCCGTCGGCGCCGGTCGAGACCGACGCGATCACGCTGTCGGCCACGGTCCGGAACGCGGGCAACGCCGGGTCGCCGGCCAGCAACGTCAACTTCTATCTGGGTACGACCAAGGTCGGCACCACCAACGTCGGCGCGCTGGCGGCCGGCGCCTCGGCCACGGTGACCGCGAACATCGGGGCGCGGAACGCGGGAACGTACGCCCTCCGCGCGGTCGTCGACGAGGCGAACACCGTGGTCGAGCAGAACGACGCGAACAACGCGTTCACCGGCTCCGCCCTGACCGTCTCCCCGGTGGCCAGCTCGGACCTGGTCGCCTCGGTGGTCACCTGGTCGCCGAGCAACCCGTCGGCCGGCAACTCGGTGGCGTTCAGCGTGACCATCCAGAACCAGGGCACCTCGGCCTCGGCCGGTGGCGCCCACGGCATCACGCTCACCCTGCTCAACGAGTCGGGCGGCACGGTGCAGACGATGACCGGCTCGTACACCGGCACGCTCGCGCCCGGCGCCTCGTCACCGGCCATCAGCCTCGGCAGCTGGACGGCGGCCAACGGCAAGTACACGGTTCGCGTGGTGCTCGCCAACGACGCCAACGAGCTGCCGGTCAAGCAGGCCAACAACACGTCGGACCGGACGTTCTTCGTGGGGCGCGGCGCCAACATGCCGTACGACATGTACGAGGCCGAGGACGGCCAGACCGGCGGCGGCGCCCAGGTGCTGGCCGCGAACCGGCGGATCGGCGACCTGGCCGGCGAGGCGTCCGGGCGGCGCGCGGTGACCCTGCCGAGCACCGGCTCGTACGTGCAGTGGACCACCAAGGCCAGCACGAACACGGTGGTCGCCCGGTTCTCCATCCCGGACGGCACGACCAGCTCGATCAACGTGTACGTCAACGGCTCGCTCAACAAGACGCTGCCGCTGACCTCGAAGTACGCGTGGCTCTACGGACCGGAGGCACAGCCGCAGAACTCCGGCACCGGGCCGCGGCACATCTACGACGAGGCGAACATCATGCTGACCGGCTCGTTCCCGGGCGGCAGCACGATCAAGCTGCAGAAGGACGGCGGCAACGCGGGAACCATCACCATCGACTTCATCAACACCGAGCAGGTCGCCCCGATCGCCAACCCGAACCCGTCGACCTTCGTGGTGCCGGCCGGCTTCGACCACCAGTCGGTGCAGAACGCGCTGGACGCCGCCCGTCAGGACACCAGCAAGGCCGGCGTCTACCTGCCGGCCGGTGACTACGCGACGAACAGCAAGTTCAGCGTGTACGGCCGGGCCATCCAGGTGGTCGGGGCCGGGCCCTGGTACACCCGGTTCTTCACGCCGCAGAACCAGACCGAGACCGACGCCGGGTTCCGGGCCGAGGCCTCGGCCAACGGCTCGACGTTCAAGAACTTCGGGTTCTTCGGCAACTGGACGATCCGCCAGGACGGCCCCGGCAAGGTGTTCGACTTCAACAACGTGGCCAACATGACCGTCGACAACATCTGGACCGAGCACCAGATGTGCCTCTACTGGGGCGCCAACGTCGACAACATGGTGGTCCGCAACTCCCGGATCCGGAACATGTTCGCCGACGGCATCAACATGACCAACGGCAGCACCGGCAACCTGATCGACAACGTCGACGCCCGGGCCACCGGGGACGACAGCTTCGCGCTGTTCGCCGCGATCGACTCCAACAACCAGCAGCAGACCGGCAACGTCTTCCAGAACCTGTCCAGCACGCTCACCTGGCGCGCGGCCGGGCTGGCGGTCTACGGCGGCCAGGGCAACACGTTCAAGAACATCTACATCGCCGACACCCTGGTCTATTCGGGCGTCACGATCGCGTCGATCGACTTCGGCATCCCGATGCTCGGCTTCGGGTCCACGCCGACGACCAACTTCGACAACATCTCGATCGTCCGGGCCGGTGGGCACTTCTGGGGTCAGCAGACCTTCCCCGCGCTCTGGGTGCACAGCGGTGAGAAGGAGCTCCGCGGCATCCGGATCAGCAACGTCGACATCGTCGACCCGACCTACCACGGCATCATGTTCCAGACCAAGTACTCCAGCCCGACCACGCCGCTGCAGCCGATCACCGACACCGTGTTCACCAACGTGTCGGTGAGCGGCGCCCAGAAGAGCGGCGACGAGTTCGACGCCAAGTCCGGCTTCGGCATCTGGGCCAACCCCGGCCCCGAGCAGGGTCAGGGCCCGGCGGTCGGCTCGGCCACCTTCACCGGTCTCCGCCTCTCGAACAACTGGCGGGACATCGAGAACACCACGTCGACATTCACCATCAACCGCAACTGAATCGTTCTCCGGGGGTGGCCCAGGCCACCCCCGGAATCCCTATGTGATCGGTAGGGTGATCAGATGCGTCGATACTTTCTTTCCGCGGCCGCCGTGGCGGTCCTGCTGATCCCGGCCGGCTGCGCCAAGAAGGACACCAGCGGCGAGTCCGGCGGGGTGACCCTGGTCAAGGCCGGCACGATCACCACCTGCACCCACCTGCCCTACCCGCCGTTCCAGTCGAAGGACGCCTCGGGCAAGGTCGTCGGCTTCGACGTCGCCCTGATCGACCTGGTGGCCAAGAAGCTCGGCGTGACGCAGGCGATCGTCGACACCCCGTTCGAGGGCATCAAGTCGGGTCAAGACCTGAACACCGGCAAATGCGACATCGCCGCGGCCGGTATGACCATCACCGACGAGCGCAAGAAGGTGCTCAACTTCTCCGAGCCCTACTTCGACGCCACCCAGGCGCTGGTCGTGCTCACCGGCAAACCGTACAAATCCCTGGCCGACCTGAAGGGCAAGCGGCTCGGGGTGCAGGGCGACACGACCGGTGAGGCGTACGTCAAGGAGCAGGTGAAGAAGGACGGCCTCGACGTCGAGGTGGTGTCGTACAAGGACCTCGGCTCCGAACAGCAGGCGCTGAGCACCGGGCAGATCGAGGCGGCCGTCGGCGACCTGCCGGTGTGGAACGACTACATCAAGAAGAACCCCGGCAAGGTCGAGGTGCCGACCGGCTTCGACACCGGCGAGCAGTACGGGTTCGCGCTCAAGAAGACCGGCGACCCCGACCTGCTGAAGACGGTCAACGAGGTGCTCACCGCGTCCCGCACCGACGGCACGTACGACGCGCTCTACGCCGAATGGATCGGCCCCAAGCCGGCGGCCAAGTGAAGGTTCGCGCCCGGCGGCGGCTGACCCGAGGCATCGCATACGCGGTCTTTGTCAGCGTCCTGCTCCTCGTGGTGCTGGCCGCCGACTGGGGCCGGCTCGCCGAGGCGTTCCTGCGCCCCGACGTGGCCGGCTCCATGTTCCCCGGCGTGGTCACCACGGCCCTGGTCAACACCCTGATCTACACCCTGCTGGCGTTCGTGTTCGGCCTGGTCGTGGGCCTGGCCCTGGCGTTGGCCCGGTTGTCGTCGGTGGCGCCGTACCGGTGGTTCGCGACGGCGTACATCGAGATCTTCCGCGGCCTGCCCGCCCTGCTGGTGCTCTTCCTGGTCGGCTACGGCATCCCGCTGGCCTTCCCCGACCGCGAGATCCCCGGCGGCCTCTTCGGCTCGGTGACGGTCGGGCTCGGCGCGACCGCGGCGGCGTACACGGCCGAAACCCTGCGCGCCGGCATCCAGGCCGTCCCGCGCGGCCAGACCGAGGCGGCCCGCTCGCTGGGCATGTCGCCGACCCGCGCGATGATCTCGATCGTCCTCCCGCAGGCGCTGCGCATCGTCCTGCCCCCGCTCACCAACGAGTTCGTCTCGCTGACCAAGGACACTTCGCTGGTGTACGTCCTGGGCGTCACCGCCGGCACCATCGAGCTGACCAAGTACGCCGGCGACGCCCTCAACCAGCAGGTCAACGCCACTCCCCTGGTCGTGGCGGGCCTGCTCTACCTGGTCATCACGCTGCCGCTGTCCCAGGTGGTCCGGCTGCTGGAGCGGAGGTCGGCCCGTGCCGTTCGTTGAGATCCGTGACCTGCACAAGTCGTTCGGCGACAACGAGGTGCTGCGCGGCATCGACTTCGACGTCGAGGCCGGCGAGGTGGTCTGCCTGGTCGGCCCGTCCGGCTCCGGCAAGTCCACCCTGCTGCGCTGCGTCAACGCCCTCGAGGCGGCGACGTCCGGCTCGGTCACCGTCGACGGCGTCGAGCTGACCGACCCCGACACCGACCTCGACGCCGCCCGCCGCCACATCGGCATGGTCTTCCAGCACTTCAACCTCTTCCCCCACCTGACCGTGCAGGGCAACATCACCGTGGCCCAGCGCCGCGTCCTCCGCCGCTCGTCGTCCGCGGCGGCCGCCGAGGCCCGCACCCAGCTCTCCCGCGTCGGCCTGGCCGACCGCGCGACGGCCTACCCCGGCCAGCTCTCCGGCGGCCAGCAACAGCGAGTCGCCATCGCCCGGGCCCTGGCCATGCACCCCGGCCTGATGCTCTTCGACGAGCCCACCTCGGCCCTAGACCCCGAACTGGTCGGCGACGTCCTCACGGTGATGCGAAAACTGGCCGAAGAGGGCATGACCATGATCGTGGTGACCCACGAGATGTCCTTCGCCCGAGACGTGGCCAGCCGAGTCGTCTTCATGGACGCCGGCCGCATCATCGAGACCGGCCCACCCGCCGACGTCCTGGCCAACCCCCAACACGAGCGCACCCGCACCTTCCTCCAGCGAGTCCTCCAGCCCGGTCGCGGCTGACAGCCCGTTCCCGCGCCCCCGACCGACCCGCTCGTCGCGACTCAGTCGTTCCCTGCGACATCGTCGTGGCCGCCCACCACAGCGCCGTGACCGCCTCAGTCCTGCCCTAATACTGCAACGGCACCTGGCGTTTCGGGTTGGGCCGCTTGCGCGTTGGCTGCTTGTGGCTGACGTTGATGTCGAGGGCTGGCAGGCTGAGCTGGACGGGCTGTTGGATGTGGTGGGTGCTCGTTTCGGCAGGTCAGAGCCGCGTGAGCGAGTAGGCCGGTATGTGGGTGGGTTGATCGCCGGGTTGGAACGTAAGAACGGCTGGACCATCGCGGAACAGGCCGGCGAACTCAGCCCGGACGGGATGCAGCGACTACTGCGCCGTGCGGATTGGGACATCGATGGTGTGCGTGATGACATCCGCGACTACGTGGTCGACCGGCTCGGTCATACCGGGGCCGTGCTGGTCAACGACGACACCGGCTTCGTCAAGAAAGGCGTGAAATCCGCCGGGGTGCAACGGCATACACCGGCACCAGCGGCAAGAAGGACAACTGCCAGATCGGCACGTTCCTGGCCTATGTCGCTCCGGCCGGACACGCTCTGATCGACCGGCACCTGTATCTGCCCGAGTCCTGGACCAGTGATCCGGATCGCTGCCGCGCGGCGGGGATCCCCGAGGACATCGAACTGCAGACCAAGCCGCGGGCCGCGATCGACATGCCGCAACGCGCGATCAACGCGCGGGTGCCGTTCGCCTGGTATACCGCCGATGAAGCCTTCGGGCAGGTCAAATACCTACGGGTCTGGCTTGAGGAGCACGATGTGTCCTATGTGGTGGCGACCCGCTGCAACGACGACGTGTCCGTCCACCGGCATCGGCTACGGCCGGGTCGACACCATCATCGCCGGACTCCCGGCGAGGGCGTGGAAACGCCTGTCCTGCGGTGACGGCGCCCACGGACCCCGCGTCTACGACTGGATACGCGTCGCGATCCGGCCCTACTGGGCGCCGGGACGCGGGTACTGGCTCCTCGCCCGGCGCAGTATCAGCGACCCCACCGAGATCGCCCACTACATCTGCTACGCACCTTGGCGAACCACCCTGGCCACCTTGACCTGGGTCGCCGAACGCAGATGGGCCGTGGAGGAATGCTTCAAACAAGCCAAGCAGGAAACCGGCCTGGACGACTACCAGGTCCGCACCTGGCGAGGCTGGTACGCCCACATCACCTTATCGATGCTCGCCCTGGCCTGGCTCGCCGCCCATCCGCGCCACCGAACATCAAAAAGGGGTACCCGGACAGAGAATCAGCAGCTCATACCCATCACCGTGCCCGAAACCCGCCGTCTGATCGGCGCCCTCCCTCAACCAGCGTCACCCGGACAACGACCACACCAAAGCCGGGTCACTGTTCCGCCGCGACCGGAAATGGCAAGCCCAGCAAGCCCACTGGCACCGAAGATCAACATAGGTGCGGTTGCAGTATTAACAGTGACCATCCGAGGTCGGGCACGCACACGTTCCGTCACCTCCCGGCATCCTCCCCTAACACCCCACGACGCTTTGCTCTGCGCACTCATACTCACCCACGCTCCCACCTGGGGTTGAGGCCGACCCGTTCAGCCTTTGAGGCCCGCTTGGTCGCTGCTGGTGACGCTCCGGCGTCTGACAGAACGGCACCGCACCGTTCCCGCTCTGCGCACCCATACGAACCCCCGGCTTGACCTGGCCAAAGGTCGCCACGGCGCGACGTCAACGGCGCCGCGCCGGCAGAATTGTTCGTCCGCCTGGTGACGCGAGATCGACGACCCCGCGCCGGCAGGGGGTGAGTATGGGTGCGCAGAGCAAAGCGGTGAGGGGGTTGTCCACAGGGGTGGGAGGGGCGGGGCCGCGGATCTGCCAGCATCGGGGGCATGCCACATCGGAGACCCGACGCCTACCCCGCTGCGGGGCTTGTCCGGCGTGCTCGGCGGATCGCGGACTACAGCCAGCGCGAGATCGCCAGGGACGCCGGCGTCTCACGCGCGACGGTCAGCCGGATCGAGGCCGGCACCATGACGCCGAGCCTGGGCGTGATGTTCGCGCTGTTGCGGTCGGCGGGGCTGTGGCTGGTGGCGGTTGACGCCGCAGGGCGGATCGTGCTGCCGATGGAGGACTGGGAGAACACCCGCGACGGCGCGGAGCGGCGCTATCCCAGTCACCTGGACACGATTCTCGATCCGGAGCGGGGCGAGTGGTGGGGGGACATCTACGGGCTGAGCCGGCCTCCGGAGACCTTTCATCGGGACCGGGAGTGGCGGGATGTCTGCCGAAGGCGTAGCCAGTGGGAAGTGCGGGTCGCCAAGTATCGGTACGAGCCCCGGCCGCCGTCGCCGGAGTACTGGTGGCGGATGAAACAGGCGGGCTGACCGCGTGAGGTCGGAGGCGGCCAGCCCGGGGCGGCAAGGCTGTCAGGCGGCGGGTATCGGGCGTTGCAGGCCTTGTTCCTCGTCCACGGTATACATGCGGGTCTGGGCCAGGTCGAAGTAGAGGCCGGCCAGGCGGAGACGGCCCTCGGTGATGGCGGCGGCGACGCTGGGGTAGGTGCGCAGGTTGGCCAGTTGCTGGACGACGTTGGCGGCGATGCAGGACTCCTCGTTGTCGTCGGCGACGTCGGTTCGGGCCTTGGAGAGCCAGCGGCCCAAGGATGTGTCGAGCGGCGCGCCGCCGGACATCATGGCTCGGACGGCGCCGCAGCCCGAGTGGCCGCAGACGGTGATCACCGAGACGCCCAGGACGTCGACGGCGTATTCGATCGCGGCGCCCACTGACGAATCGGGGGCGCCGAAGACCGGGACGATGTTGCCGACGTTGCGGACGCAGAAGAGGTCGCCGGGGCCGCTTCCGGTGATCAGGTTGGGGACGACGCGGGAGTCGGCGCAGGTGATGAAGAGTTGCTCGGGCTGCTGGCCGGCCCGGGCCAGGCCGGCCAGGTGGGGGCGGACCAGCGGGGCGACCGAGCGTTCGAACTCGTCGATGCCGGCGGCCATGGCGTCGCGGCCGCCGCGGTCGTGGGCCTGCCAGCGGGACCAGGAGCCGAGGAAGCGTGGCGGGCGGCTGCGGGCGGAACCGAGGCGGCCGGCGGTGGCCCGGTGGAACCAGCTGTCGTGGACCTCGCGGACGGCGACGCGGCCGCCCGTTCGTTCGTAGGCGTCGCGCCAGTCGCGGATCGTCTCGAAGGCGCCGTGGTCGAGGTAGTCGAGATGCAGTTCCACCTCGACCGAGTGGGCCTCGGGCAGCGCGGCCAGTTCGCGGGCCAGCCGGGCCGAGCCGATGAAGCAGGCGGTGCCGGTAACGTTGACCAGCCAGTGGCCGGGGCGGATCTCGGTGCTGCGGACGTCGCAGCGGGCCACCCGCCACAGCATCGACAGGGCCGCCACGGCCATGCCCAGGGCCACGCCGGTGAGCAGGTCGAAGGCGATCACACCGAGGGCGGTCACCAGGTAGGTCGGCAGTTCGCGATGGCGTACGTACGCACGGATGTGGCCGAGGTCGACCAGGCGCAGGCCGACCACCACCAGGACCGCCGCCAGGGCCGCGAGCGGGATCTGCTCCAGGAGCCCGGCGCACAGCAGCACGAACGCCGCCACCCAGATGCCGTGCATGATCGCCGAGGCCCGGGTACGGGCGCCGGCCGCGACGTTGGCCGAGCTGCGCACGATCACCCCGGTCACCGGCAGGCCGCCGAGCAGGCCCGACACGCTGTTCGCGACGCCCTGGGCGACGAGCTCCTTGTTGAGGCGGGCCCGGCGGCCCTCGTGCAGTTTGTCGACCGCGACCGCCGACAGCAGCGACTCGACGCTGGCCACCAGCGCGATCGTCACCACGGCGATGGCGATGGCGCCCACGGAGGCGGACGGCCACGACGGCAGCACGATCGCGTCCAGCGGCTGGTCGGGCAGGTCGACCCGCGCCACGTCGAGGCCGGCCAGCATCGCGGTCAGGGTCGCGGCGACCACCGCGATCAGGGCGGCGGGCAGCAGCGAGGTGCGCACCAGCTTCGGCCAGATCAGCATGATCGCACCGGCCAGCAGGCCGATCAGCACCGACGGCGTGTGGGATCCGAGGATCTGGGCCGGCAGGTCGAGCAGGTTCCCGGGCGCGTGGCTCTGGGCCTCGCCGCCGAGGACGACGTGCAGCTGGCTGAGGGCGATCACCACGCCGATGCCGGCCAGCATGCCGTGCACGACGGCGGGTGACAGGGCCAGGGCGGTACGGCCGAGCCGGGCCGCGCCGAGGCCGATCTGCACCAGGCCGGCCAGGGCGACCACGGCGGCGGTGCCGGCCCAGCCGAAGTCGGCGACGACTCCGGCGACGATCACGGTGAGGCCGGCGGCGGGGCCGCTCACCTGGAGCGGTGCGCCGCTCAGGGCGCCGGCGACGAGGCCGCCGCAGACGGCGGCGATGAGACCGGCCATGAGCGGCGCGCCTGAGGCGGCGGCGATGCCGAGGGACAGGGGAATGGCGATGAGGAAGACCACCACGGAAGCTGGCAGGTCTCGTCGGAACAAATCCGGCATATCGGAACCGTATAGGCCGTCGGTTAACCCCGGGTTACGCGACGTGTGCGCTCAGCAAAGACACAGTCTCAGTCGGCCAATCTGTAACCCCAGCTCAGCCACGCCTGACGCAGCGACTGGGCGGGGTCGGCGGACTTCTGGTCCCAGGGCGTACGCATCGTCAGCACTGTGGCGCCATCCGCCCGGGACTCACCGTCGTCCCACCAGATGGCCGCGTACCACCGGTTGTCGTCCCCGGCCTTGTACGTGTACTCGATGTATCGCCCGCGCCGGTTGTCCGGGCTGATGCCGGTCTGGCTCAGGCATTCCTGGGGCGAGTTGTGGTCGTGGTTGTTCTGGACCTTCGCCCGCTCGGCGTCCCGCAGGGAGGTCTTCTTGTAGAGCGCGTAGGTGACCGACATCCCGTCGACCGTGCAGCCGCGCCGGGCGAGTTGCCGGTCGTTCGGGGTGCCCACCACGCATTCGGCCAACGGCTGGTCGCCGGCGAACGCCTGGAGCACGGCCAGGTTCGGGTCGTCCGTACCGCCGCCGCTCACCGGGTCGGAGCCGCCCGGCGAACCGGTGGCTTCCCGGCGTTGCGCCCGGTCCCACCACAGGTAACCGGACACGCCCGCGCCGGCCAGGATCAGCAGCACCAGGAAGAAGGTGAGCGCGATCTTCCCGCCGTTGCGGCGCGGCGGCGGTGGCGGCGCCATCGGCCGGCCGGCGGCGGTCGGGTACGCCGTGGCCACCGGAAGCTCGTAGATCGTCGGCTCGACCGGCCGGGCCGGCGGCGCCGGCGACTGGGGCACCGGCATGTAGGGCGTCGCCGACCCGGGCTGGTAGGCGACCGGATCGCCGGTGGCCGGGCGCTGACCGGGCGGCGCCATCAGCGCCTGGCGGACCTGGGCCGCGGTCGGCCGCTCCAGCGGATTCTTGCGCAGACAGGCACGGACGAGCTCGGCCAGTTGCCCGTTCAGCCCGTGCAGCCGCGGTTCGGCCTGGACCACGGCCACGCCGACCGCGACCGGGCTGCCGCCGGGGAACGCGTATTTCCCGGTGGCCGCGAACACCATCGTCGAGGCCCAGGCGAACATGTCGACGGGCGGCCCGAGCGGCTGGTTCTCGACCTGCTCGGGCGCCATGAAGTGGGCGCTGCCGATGACCCGGCTGGCCGCCTGGTGCACCTGTTCCCAGGCGCGGGCGATGCCGAAGTCGATCACCTTGACGCCGCTGGGCCCGAGGATGATGTTGGCCGGCTTGAAGTCGCAGTGCACCACGTTGGCGCCGTGGATCGCCTCCAGCGCGATGACCGTCTGGATGGCCAGGTCGTTGAGCCGGCTGCCGCGGAGCGGGCCGCGGCCGGAGAGCACGTCTTCCTGGAGGGTCGGCCCGTCCACGAACTCGGTGACGATGTACGGCGGGTCGGCGTCGAGGTCGAACGTGATGACGCCGGCGGTGACGAACGCGGCGACCGACTGGGCGCTGAGCAGCTCGCGGTTCAGCGTCGATTTGAGCCGGCCGGTGTCGTCGAAGTCGGTGTTGAGCACCTTGACCGCGACCCGCTCGTCGCCGCCGTCGGTGCCCAGGTAGACCGTGCCCTGACCGCCCCCGCCCAGCTTCTGGAGCAGGCGGTAGGGGCCGACCTGGCGCGGGTCCCGCGCGCCCAGCTCCATCACACCCGACATGCAGGAAAGTGTCTCCTACCCGCGCCAGCCGCACAGCCCCAGGGTCTGTTCGTTGATCGACGCGGCAACGTCACGGAGATAGGCCGTCGTCTACGCGAAGCGTGACCGTCCATTGTGCTCGCTTCCGGACAAATGCGTTCCTCAGCCCGAGAACCGGGCACTCCGGGCCATCGAGCGGTAGGCGGCCAGGGCGTCGCTGGACGTGTCGAAGCGGAAGTTGTGCTTCGAATCGTCCTGCACGTCGGTGTCGAACCAGACCACCGCGCCGATCGACGGGGTGCTCCGGACGTACGCCGAGAGCTTGCCGATCCAGGACGCCTTGCTGCCGCGACCGTGGTCGATCGCCGCGGTCTCGGTCACGATGATCGGCTTGCGCCTGCCGTAGGCCGAGACCACCGGCCGGAACAGCGTCGACGGCGACTCGGAGTAGAAGTCGTAGCCGGACACCCCGACCCAGTCGACGTAGGCGTCGCCCGGGTAGTACTTGCCCATCGCGTTGGCCGATGTGTTCGGCGAGGAGTTCCAGTTCGGGCTCCACACGAAGGCGACGTTGTCCGCCCCGTTCGCCCGGAAGATCCGGTGGATCCGGCGGAACGCGGTCACGTACAGCCCGGGGTCACGCCCGTTGTTCGGGCCGCCCCACTCGAACCAGTCGCCGTTCATCTCCCAGGCCCAGCGCAACAACATCGGTTTCCGGTACGCGGCCAGCCGCTTCGCCGCGGCCTCGATGACCGAGTCCCGCGCGCCACCGGCCACCGGCGCCAGCTTCGTCCCGTGCCACGACACCATCAGGGTCGACGAGCCGATCGACACCGACGAGGGCATCCGCTCGGACCAGCCCCAGAACTGGTGCACGATCTTCTGCTCGCGCCCCAGCTGGCGGCGGCGCAGCGCCAGGCTCTCGGACAGCGACTTCCCGCCCAGGGCCAGGTACGAGCCGAGCATCACCCGGTCCAGCGCCGGCACCGGCCCGCCCTTGCCGGTCCTCTTGGCGGCCGGCTTGTCCTCGGCCTCGTCGCCGTCCTCCTTCGGGGCCGCGGCCTTGCTGGTCGCGCTGGGCGACGGCGTGGCCGACGGTGAGAGGGACGGAACGGGCATATCCGGAGGGGTGGACACCGGTGGGATCACGGTGCGTGGCTGCGCGGCCGCCTCGGGGGCGTTTCGCGAGCACGCGGCCATCGATGCGGTCAGCGCCGCCAGGGTTAACACTCCACGGCGGCGCAGGCGTAAATCGTCGGTCACATCACCCGACGCTACAGTCCCCTGAGCTGCACGAATACCCCTCCAGCCACACATTGATCAAGGTCTTCGCGTGCGGCGAGGTGCTTGACTACCGGTGGAAATGGGCACGTCACATGCCTGGAACACGTTTTGGCGAGGCTCCGGAGATGGCATCCGGACGTACAGAGGCGGACGCATGACGGAGTCACTGAAGGTCACCGCGGACGACGGGGAGGAGGGCATCGGCAACGGCACTGATCTGACCCTCGGGGTCGAGGAGGAGCTGCACGTCGTCGATCTCAAGACCCGTGAGCTCGTACCGCGGGCCCCCGACGTGCTCGACCGGCTCGACCCGGAACACTTCTCGGCCGAGCTGCACCGCTCGGTGGTGGAGACGAACACCCCGGTCACGGCGACCCTCGACGGGCTGCGTGAGGGCATCGTCCGGCTGCGCCGGGAGGCCATCGGCGTCGCCGAGTCGCTCGGCCTCGGGCTGGTCGCGGCCGGCACCGTCCCGCTCGTCGACCTGGACTCGCTGCCGGTCACGCCGACCTCACGCTACCGCCGGATGCTCGACGAATACCAGATGCTCGCCCGCGAGCAGCTGATCTGCGGCGCGCAGGTGCACGTCGGCATCGCCGACCGCGACGAGGCCGTGTCGGTCGCCCAGCGGGTGGCGCCCGCCCTGCCGGTGCTGCTCGCGCTCTCGGCCAGCTCGCCGTACTGGATGGGCGAGGACTCCGGCTACGCCAGCGTCCGCTCGCTGGTCTGGCTGCGCTGGCCGACGGCCGGCGACAGCGGCGAGGTGAGCTCGGCCGCCGACCATGACCAACTGGTCGCCGACCTGATCGCGTCCGGCACGATCACCGACCCCAAGATGGTCTACTTCGACGTCCGGCCCTCGGCCCACCTGCCCACCGTCGAGCTGCGGGTGACCGACGCCTGCCCCGAGGCGGACACCGTGGTGCTGCTGGCCGGCCTGTTCCGCGGCCTGGTGCTGCGGGCCCAGCAGGACTACCGGGCCGGCCGCCCGCAGACGCGGGTCCGGCCGCCGGTGCACCGCGCGGCGATGTGGCGGGCGGCCCGTTCCGGGCTGGAGGGCGACCTGCTCGACCTGCCCCGCTCGCCGGTGCCGGTGCCGGCCGCGGTGGCCGTCGAGCGGCTGATCACCGACCTGCGCCCGCAGCTCGAGCAGCTGGGCGACTGGGAGCAGGTGTTCGACCTGAGCGTGCAGGCGCTGAGCCGGGGCAGTTCGGCGTCCCGGCAGCGGCGGGCCATGCAGCGCCGGGGCCGGCTCTCCGACGTGATCGACCTGGTGGTGGCCGACACCCGGGGCGGCGCGACCGGCATCGGGCCGGACGGGCAGACCGTGCCGGCCGGGCTGTTCCCGTACGCGGCCGAGGGCGACGAAGCCTTCCCGGGCGGGGACGTCGCTCACTCGTACACCGGGATCGTCAATGTTCTCTCCGCCCTGGGCAGCGCCGGTCTGCGCAAGCGTGAGGACGCCCGCGACGACGAGCAGCGCGCCCGCGGCATCACGTTCTCGGTGGCGGGCGAGGCGGCCACCCGGCTGTTCCCGTTCGACCTGGTGCCGCGGCTGGTCCCGGCCGACGACTGGCGGCGGTTGCGGGCCGGTCTGGTGCAGCGGGTCCGGGCGCTGGACGCGTTCGTCGGCGACGTGTACGCCGACCGGCTCGTGGTCAAGGACGGCGTGGTGCCGGAATGGGTGATCGACGGCTCGCCCGAGCTGCGGCCCAGCGGCGCGCTGATCGCCCGGCCGGGGGTACGCGCGCAGGTCGCGGGCGTCGACCTGGTGCGCGACGGCGAGGGCCGCTGGTGTGTGCTGGAGGACAACCTGCGGGTGCCGTCGGGCATCGGCTACTCGATGCAGAACCGCCGGCTCACCGAGAGCGTCCTGCCCGAGCTGCCCCGGCCCGAGGGCCTGCTCAGCGTCGAGGGCACCCCGGCCCTGCTGCGCACCGCGCTGCGTGAGGCGGCGGGCCCGTCGGCCGGCGACGACCCCAAGGTGGTGCTGCTCAGCCAGGGCCCGGACGACTCGGCCTGGTTCGAGCACCGGATGCTGGCCGAGGAGATGGGCATCCCGCTGGTCCGCAGCACCGAGCTGTTCGTGGACGACGGCATCGTGCACCGGCTCCGGGACGGCAAACGCCACCGGGTGGACGTGATCTACCTGCGGATGGGCGAGGACAGTCTGATGCACTCCCCCGGCGCCGACGGCATGCCGCTCGGGCCCAGCCTGGTCGCGGCGCTGCACGCCGACACCGTGGTGCTGGCCAACGCGCTCGGCAACGGGATCGGCGACGACAAGGCCGTGTACGCGTACGTGCCGCGGCTGATCGAGTACTACTTGGGCGAGAAGCCGTTGCTGGCCGACGTGCCGACGTACCTCTGCGGCATCCCCGAGCAGCGGGCCGAGGTGCTCGACCGGCTGGACGAGCTGGTCTGCAAGCCGGTCGACGGCTACGGCGGCGACCGGATCGTGATCGGCCCGCACGCCCGGCCGGAAGACCTGGCCGCGGTACGCCGGCAGATCAACGCCGCGCCGCACCGCTGGGTGGCCCAGGAGGTCGTCGACCTCTCCACCCACCCGGTGTTCGACGGCCACCAGCTCGCCCCGAGGCACGTCGACCTGCGGGCGTTCGTCTTCACCGGCCGCGAGTCGGTGGTCGCCCCGGCCGCGCTGACCCGCGTCGCCCCGGCCGGCTCGATGATCGTCAACTCGTCCCGCGGCGGCGGCTCGAAGGACACGTGGCTGCTCAGCTGAGTGTTGCCTATATGCGCTCAGAGCAGGGCCCTTGCTCTGAGCGCATATAGGCAACGGGATAAGGCCGTTACGGCTACGACATGGATCCGCAACATCCGACCCACAATCTGATGACCCTGGGAGGTCCCATCATGTGCGGCATCGCCGGAGAGCTCCGGTTCGACCAACGGCCCGCGGACGCCGACGCCGTCCGCGCGATGCTGCCCTGCCTGGAATCCCGCGGCCCGGACGGCGAGGGGCTGGAGACCCGCGGCGCGGTCGTGCTGGGCCACCGCCGCCTCAAGATCATCGACCTGTCCGACGCCGGACGGCAGCCGATGACCGACGACGGACTCGGCCTCACCCTGGTCTTCAACGGCTGTATCTACAACTATCAGCAGCTGCGGGACGAGCTCCGGGGGTACGGCTACACGTTCTTCTCCACCTCCGACACCGAGGTGATCCTCAAGGCGTACCACCGGTGGGGCGCCGGCTGTGTCGACCACTTCCTCGGCATGTTCGCCTTCGCGATCGTCGAGCACGGCTCGGGCACCGTGATGCTGGCCCGCGACCGGCTCGGCATCAAGCCCCTCTACCTGGCCGAGACCCCGGGCCGGCTGCGCTTCGCGTCCACGCTGCCGGCGCTGCTCGCCGCCGGGGACGTCGACACGTCGCTCGACCGGGTCGCCCTCCAGCACTACATGACGTTCCACTCGGTGGTCCCGGCGCCGCGGACGATCGTCGCCGGGGTGCGCAAGCTGCCGCCGGCGACCGTACGCGTGATCAAGGCCGACGGGACCAGCACCGAGCGCGTCTACTGGGAGGCCGGCTTCACCCGCGCCCGCGATCTCAGCTCCGAGGAGTGGGCCCACGAGGTCGGGCAGAAGCTGCGGGTCGCGGTCGAGCGGCGGATGGTCGCCGACGTGCCGGTCGGCGTGCTGCTCTCCGGCGGGCTCGACTCCAGCCTGATCGTGGCGCTGCTGGCCGAGCAGGGTCAGCGCGGGCTGACCACGTTCAGCATCGGGTTCGAGGCGGCGGCCGGCGAGCAGGGCGACGAGTTCGCGTACTCCGATCTGATCGCCAAGCAGTTCGACACCGAGCACCACCAGATCCGGATCGGGCGCGACCGGTTCCTGCCCGCGGTCACGCGCACCGTGGCCGCGATGAGCGAGCCCATGGTCAGCCACGACTGCGTCGCCTTCAACCTGCTCTCGGAGGACGTCTCGCAGCACGTCAAGGTGGTGCAGTCGGGGCAGGGCGCGGACGAGATCTTCGCCGGCTACAGCTGGTACCCGCCGCTCGCGAACGTTCCGCGGGACGGTGCCGTCACGGCGTACGCGGCGGAGTTCTTCGATCGTGATTTCGAGACCCTGTCACGGCAGCTGAGCCCGTCGTGGATGCTCGCGACCGATGAGAGCCGCGTGTTCGTCGAGACGAACTTCGGCCGGGCCGGGGCCACCACCAGCGTGGACGCGGCGCTGCGGCTCGACTCGCAGGTGATGCTGGTCGACGACCCGGTCAAGCGGGTGGACAACATGACCATGGCCTGGGGGCTGGAGGCGCGGGTCCCGTTCCTCGACCACGAGCTCGTCGAACTGGCGGCCGCGTGCCCGCCCGAGCTAAAGCTTGCATCAGGGGGCAAGGGCGTGCTCAAGGACGCCGCCCGGGGCGTGGTGCCCGACGAAGTGATCGACCGCACCAAGGGCTACTTCCCGGTTCCGGCCATCCGGCACCTGGAAGGACCGATGCTGGACCTGGTCCGGGATGCCCTTTATGCCCCCCAGGCCCGGACACGCGGATTGTTCCGCCCGGAGTACGTTGACGCGCTCCTCGCGGACCCCAATACTCCTCGCACCACCCTCGGCGCGAACCAGCTCTGGCAGCTGGCACTGCTTGAGATGTGGCTGCAGGACAAGGGGATTTAGACCACGAAGGGAGACCTGGATGACCGGTCAGCTCAACCGTGTCGACGTCACTGTTCTGCCGATGGGATGGATGACCCGGGATCCGGGTTCCTTCCCGACGGAGGTCAGTGGCAGTTGGTCCCCGGCCCTGTCGCCGGACGGCCGGCACGCCGCGTACGTGTCCGACCGGAGCGGGGTTCCCAAGGTCTGGGTCCAGCCGGTCGGCAGCGAGCTGACCTTCCTGGTCGACACCGGCGAGCAGCCGGTGATGGCGGTGCAGTGGTCCACCGGGGGCGGCTGGCTGGCCTGCCTGCTGGCGCCCGGCGGCGCGCCCCGGCACGAGGTCTGGCTGGTCCGGCCGGACGGTTCCGAGCTGCACCAGGTGGCCGGCTTCGGCGCCGACACCGCCGACAACATGCGCTGGCTGCCGGGCCGGTCGCTGCTGGCGGTCACCGAGAACCTGACCCAGGCCCTGGTCATCGACCCGGTCACCGGTGAGCGCCGGGTCATCGCCTCGGGCGACCTGATCTCGCTGTTCGACGTCAGCCCCGACTTCTCCCGGGCGCTGATCCGGCGCGGTCCCCGTGGTGACCGGCACATCGCGGTGCTCGACCTCGCGACCGGCGTCGAGGAGCACGTGGCCAGCGGCGAGGAGGCCGTCTTCGGGCCGGACGGGTCGATCTGGGCCCGCTGCGACGCCGGGGAGTTCCCGGTGCTGATCCACGTGCGGGACGGCGAGGTCTCGGTGGTCGCGTCGTCGCCGACGGACGAGGTGGAGTCCTTCGCGCTGACCGCCGACGGCAGCCGGGCGGCCGTGCTGTGGAACGTGCGCGGCGGCCTGTCCCGGCTGACCGTCCTGCCCGGCGGCGCCGAGATCCCGCTGCCCGGCCTGGTGGCGGCCGGGCCGTCGTGGAGCACCGACGGCAGCACGCTCGCCTTCACCGTCGAGGGCCCCGGGCAGCCGCACGGCACCTGGGCCTGGACCGACGGCAAGCTCTCGCCGGTGTCGGTCGAGGCGACGGCGCCCGGCGCGGTCCGGCCGGTGCTCGAGGAGTTCACCGGGCACGACGGGCTGGCGCTGACCGGCTGGCTGTTCCGCCCGGCCGGGCCCGGGCCCCATCCCACCGTCCTGTGGTTCCACGGCGGGCCGGAGGCGCAGGAACGCCCCGGTCACGGCCCGCTGTTCCAGTCCCTGGTCGACCGGGGCATCGCGGTGTTCGCGCCGAACGTGCGCGGGTCGTCCGGCTTCGGCCGCACGTTCGTCAACGCCGACAACGGGCCGCTGCGCTACGACGCCATCGAGGACGTCGCCTCGTGCGTGAAGCACCTGGTCGGCGGCGGCGTGGCCGACCCGGCCCGGATCGGGATCATGGGCCGGTCGTACGGCGGGTACCTCACCCTGGCCGCGCTGGTCACCTATCCGGAGCTGTTCGCGGTGGGCATCGACGTCTGCGGCATGAGCGACTTCGCCACCTTCTACGAGCACACCGAGCCGTGGATCGCGGCGGCCGCGGTCAGCAAGTACGGCGACCCGGTGCACGACGCCGACCTGCTGCGCGACCTCTCCCCGATCACCCGGATCGACCGCCTCCGCGCCCCGCTGATGGTCGTGCACGGCGAGAACGACAGCAACGTCCCGGTGATCGAGGCCGAGCAGGTGGTGGCCGCGCTGCGGGCCCGTGGCGCCGAGCACAAGTACCTGCTCTTCCGCGACGAGGGCCACGAGCTGCTGCACCGCCACTCGCGCGCCGAGTACCTCCAGGAGACGGTCGCCTGGCTCACCCACCACCTCCGGGCGAGGAACTAGCCCCCGACCAGTTTGTTCACCGCCTGCGCGATCGCCGCGGCGATGGGCGCGACCGAGGTCAGCCCGCCGGCGACGGTCTGAAGGGTCTCGCAGGACAGCTCGACCAGGGTTCGATTCGGGCGGTCACCGGCGGCGCGGGTGACGAGGTCCTCGGCGGCCTCGACAACCGTCTCGCCGTCGGCGCGCTCGGCCGGCGGCAGCGCCTGGACCACCGAGGCGAGCTCGGTGAGGAGCCGGTTCAGCTCGGCCCGCGCGCCGTCGTCGGCGACGCCGGCGGTGATGGTCTGCGTGACTCGCTCCAGGCTGGACCGGATGGCGAAGTTCGAGTTGGTGACGTCGCCGATGGTGTAGTTGTCGCCCATGATCTGATCTCCGAAGTGCTGATTGATGACGATCCCGGCCGCGTCGGTCGAGCGGAGGGAGATGTCGGCGGACCGGGACACCGCGTCGACCGCGAGCTCGGCCGCGACCGCGACGTCAGCGCGCGATCGCGACGGCTGGAAGCGGACGTCGGCCGGCTTCCCGCCGGTCTCGCGGTAGTGCCGCCGGATCAGTTCGGTGGCGGTTCTCAGCGAGACGTGCGTGAGGTCGACCTGGCTCCCGTCCGCGAACCGCATGGTCAGGGCACAGGATCGGTAACGGCGGTAGTGGAGCCGGGCCACCACGAGCATGCCGCCCAGGCCGGTCACGTGCAGGGCACACAGCAACGTGAGCATCGCCGCGTCGAAGTACTGGCGGGTGGGATCGTTCTCCCCCGCGGTGAGCGCCCGGACCGCCCCCGCGGTCTCCTCGGCCCTGGCCGCCGCCCGCCACGCGGCGCACGAGGGGCTGGTGGCCCGCGGCGGGCCGCACGGGTTCCGCCGCATCGACAGGCGGCGGAGCGTCGGCGACCCGGCGAGAGCCACGGGCACCTTGGCCAGGGCGTTGTCGTCCAGGAAGAGCTCACGCAGCGGCAGGTCGGCCAGCGGCCGGACGTCGGCGAGCCGGTTGCCGGACAGATCCAGCACCCGGAGCCCGCGCAACGCGCCGAACCAGCTGGGCAGCGTCTCCAGCGCGTTGCCGCTGAGATCGAGCCGGGTGAGTTCGGTGGTGTCCAGCCGGGGCAGGGCGCGCAGCCGATTGCCCGACAGATCGAGCAGGCGCAGGCGCCGCAGGCCGGTCAGCGGCGCGGCGTCGGCCAGAGCGTTGTCCCGCAGGCGAAGGTCGACGAGACCGGTGCCGGCGAGCTCGGCCGGCAGCGCGGTCAGCCGGTTCTCGGAGAGGTCGAGATGCCGGAGGGCGGCGCCGGAGCCGGCCTCCGGCGGGAGCGCCGTGAGCCGGTTGCCGGCCAGGTTGAGGCCCTCAAGCCCCGGCAGCCGGAAGATCTCGCCCGGCACCTCGCGCAACCGGTTGCCGCTGAGGTCGAGGCGGCGGATGCCGGGGTGTCCGAGGATCTCCGTGGGCACCTCGCGCAGACCGAGACCGTTCAGGTCGACCCGCCCGGTCCCGTCCCGGCCGGCCGAGGCGACCCGCTCCGCCACGCCGGGTGCCGCCCGGCTCGCATCGGTCATCCGCGTGCGTGCTCGCGCAGTAGTTCCGTGATCGCGGCCGAGGTCGAGAGGTCGGCGGCGGTGCGCCCCTCGGTATCGGTCGCGATCACGTCCGCACCGGCGGCCAGCAACGCTTCGACGGTGGCCCGTTGCCGCGCGAAGACCGTCATGAAGTCCCGCGACCAGCCGGTCTCCGCGGTGACGGCCCACATGATGGCCGTACTGCCGCTCTTCGCCTCGCGGTTGACGTCCGCGCCCGCGGCGACGAGCCGCTCGACGCCGGTCGGGTTCATGTCCCGGGCGGCGTACATCAGGGGGGTGTGGCCGTCGGAGTCCTCCTCGTCCGGGTCGGCGCCGGCCGCGATCAGCAGGTCGATGATCTGGCCGGACGGGCCTTCGGCCCGGCAGCCGGCCGCGCCGTGCAGGGCCGTCTGACCCAGGGCCGTCGGCCGGTCCACGTCGGCTCCCCGGCGCAGCAGTTCGGCGACCGCCTCGGTGGAGCCCGCGGCGGCGGCCGACGTCAGGGCGGACACCCCGGCCGGGTCGGCGGCGTGGACGGAGGCCCCGGCCCGGCACAGCGCCGCGACCGCTCCGGTCGACCGGGCCATCGCGAGGGGCGTCTGACCGGTGGCGGTCGCGGCGTCCGGGCGCGCGCCGAGGGCCAGCAGGACAGCGACGATCTCCAGCTCGTCGCGGACGACGGCGGCGACCAGCGCGGTCCGTCCGTCGCCGTCGCACCGATCGGGATCGGCGCCGGCCTCGAGCAGCCGCCGGACGGACGCGGCCCGGCCGGCGAGCGTCGCGGTGACCAGCGCCGTCCGGCCGCGCCGATCCGCCCGGTCCGGGTCGGCACCGCAGCCGAGGACGAACTCCACCAGATCCGAGTTCCGCCCGGCCGCGTCGACGAGCAAGGTCGTCCCGGTCCCGTCGAGCGTCGTGTCGATGTCGAACCCGGCATCGCACAGCGCGGAGAGCACCGAGCGTGCGCCGTTCGCGGTGGCGCCGGCATACCGCGTGGACGAACCGTCCCGGACCACGCCGCTCGCCGACGCCAGCTCACCGAACAACCGTCCCGCCTCGGCCGGATCCGGCCGGCCGAGCGTCGCGGCGTCGGCGCACCGGACACTCGCGCGGTGCGGCCGGCCCGATGCGCTCGCGTGCAGGTCGGCGTGGGCCAGCGGACCGGAGACGAACCAGCGGGCCTGGCGTGGCGTGGCGCCGAGGATCATCGACACGTCGCGCTCGGTGCGCCCGACCCGGCCGCGGGCCCGGAGGCCGGCCAGCCAGCCGGGGGCACGGTCCCGCGCCTCGTCCATCAGCCGCTGCTCCTCCTGCTTCCGACGCGGCCACCAGAGGCCGGCCGTCCGGAGGGCGGTCCCGCCGGCGAAGCCGACGTGAAAGATCCCCGCCTTGGAGTAGGCGGCGGCCGCGAGCTCCGGATCGGCCCCGGCCACGGCGCCGGTCAGGAGGGCCAGTTCCGCCGCCTCGTCGACGCCGATGGGCCGGCCGAAGCGGCTGAACGACACGTGCAGATAGGGGCCGCTGCTCCAGAGCATCTGAACCGGCCCGGCCCCGGACTTGACCAGTTCGAAGGGTGGCGCCCCGCCGGCGAGGCGGCGCACCTCGGCGATCAAGCGTCGCCGGTCCTCGGGTTCGACCGGCACATCGGGCGCCGCCGCGAGGAGATCCGTGTGGTAGTGACCGAACTCGTGCTGGATCGCGAGGCTGAACGTGTCGGCGTCGACGGACAGCAGCCACTCCAGGCCGGCCTCGAAGGAGTGGTCGATGCTGTGCCCGTCGACGATCCGCGCGCCCTGATGGATCTGCCGCAGAATGACCTGGACCAGGGCGTCCGGGGCGATGCCGAGCACGTCGCGACGGAACACCGCGTGGTCGGTCAGCGCCTGGGTCAGATAGGCAAGCAGCGCCTCGTGCCGCATGGCCGCGCCGCGCCAGCCGAGCCGTTGGAGCCGGATCAGTCCGGCCGGGGTACGCCACTCGGCGGCAGGCGTGCTGAGTTCGATGACGTTCGCGTGGAACAGCCGCGGATAGAAGCCGATCAGGTAGGCCCGCACCAGATCCGGGACGCCGGGGACGTGCAGCAGGTCCGCGGGGTCGGCGAGCTCGGGTGGCTCCCAGGCGTCGAGGCCCAGCTCGGCCGTCAGCACCACACCGAGCGCCGTCACCGCCCCGAGGTCCTCGTCGTCGGCGAGCTCACGCAGCACCGTCACGGCGCCGGCCGGGGCGGCCGGGCCCGGTGCGGCGAGAACCAGATCGATCAGCTCGCGGTACGGCACCTCGTCGACTCCTGTTGATCACTCGGCGGGACGCACCGTTCCCAACGACGGCCGGTCGCGCGGGTCACTCGGGGTGACCAGGCACACGTGTGGCGTGCGCCCGATTCGTTGCAGGTCGAGGGCGGCCGGAGAAGGGTTGGGGACGTACCCCGATGTCCGGCTGGAAGGTTTGTGATGGCCCTGCGACGAGCGTGGGCCGTCTGGGCCGTTGGTCTGACCGCCTACGTGATCGCTGTGTTGCACCGCACCTCCCTGGGGGTGGCGGGCCTCGACGCGCAAGACCGGTTCGGGGTCGGCGCGAGCGCGCTGGCGTCGTTCGCGGTTCTTCAACTGCTCGTGTACGCGGCGCTTCAGGTGCCGGCCGGCCTGCTGCTCGACCGTTTCGGGTCGGTGCGGATGATCGTGGCCGGCGCCGTCGCGATGGCGGCCGGGCAGGTGCTGATGGCGTTCAGCGACGGCGTCACCGGCGCCGTGGTCGCCCGGGTGCTGGTCGGCGCGGGTGACGCGGTGACCTTCATCAGCGTGTTGCGCCTGGTCCCGCGCTGGTTCCCGGCCCGGCGGGTGCCGGTGCTGACCCAGCTCACCGGCATCCTCGGGCAGCTCGGCCAGATCCTCAGCGCGGTGCCGCTGGCCGCCCTGCTCGCCTACCAGGGGTGGAGCGCCGCGTTCGTCGCCATGGCCGCGCTGGGCGTGCTGGTCGCGGTGGTGACGGTGGTCGCGCTGCACGATACCCCTGAGGTACGCGTGAGCGCCGGTCCCGCGATCACCCCGCGCCAGGTCGCCCTCGACCTCAAGCAGGCGTGGCTCCAACCGGGCACCCGGCTGGGCCTGTGGACCCACTTCACCACCCAGTTCGCCGGCACCGTGTTCGCGCTGACCTGGGGGTTCCCGTTCCTGGTGGCCGGCGAGGGGCTGAGCCGGGGCACGGCCAGCGCGCTGCTGACCGTGTTCGTGCTGACCGGCATGGCGGCGGGGCCGGTGATGGGCGTGCTGGCCCAGCGGTTCCCGTTGCGCCGGTCGTGGCTGGTGCTCGGCGTGGTCGTCACCACCGCCGCCGGGTGGGGCCTGGTGCTCCTCTGGCCGGGCCCGGCGCCGCTGCCCGTGCTGGTGCTGCTGGTGCTGGCGCTGGGGCTGGGCGGCCCGGGGTCGGTGATCGGCTTCGACCTGGCCCGTACCTTCAACCCGCCGGCCCGGCTGGGCACGGCGACCGGCATCGTCAACGTGGGCGGGTTCACCGCCTCGCTGCTGACCATCCTGCTGGTCGGGCTGATCCTCGACTGGCGAACCGGTGGGGGTGCGAGCTATGACCTGGCCGACTTCCGGGTGGCGCTGAGTGTCCAGTATCTGGTCGGTGCGATCGGGGTCGTGGGCATCCTGCGCACCCGGCGGCTGGCCAGGCAAAGGATGGCCGAGGACGGGGTCGTGGTCCGCCCGATTCGCGAGATTCTGGCGGAGCGGCGTGGTTTAGCAATGCGCCGGTAGGTAAAGGCAGAGGCTTCCGGCGACCGAACTAGAGCGTGGAGCAAGGAGGACATGTCCGAGCAGGCAGCAGAACGGATCTGGTCCGGCATCGACATCGGCAAGACCCTGGCCGGAGCGCTGGCCGCGGTGTGCGCGGCGGTGATCGGCTCGTTCCTGGGCGTCGCCGGCACCCTGATCGGCGCGGCCCTGGCCAGCATCATCGGCACCGTGGGGACGGAGATCTACCACCGTTCGATCAAGCGCGGGGCCCAGAAGCTCCAGACGATCGCGCCCACGTTCGTGACGGCGCCCGCCGCGGTGGGCACGCCCGACGTGGCCGCGGCGTCCGAGGACGACAAGCCGTCGGAGACCGTTCCGGAAGCGGAGCGGACGACCGGGCGCACGATCAGGTGGAAGCGGGTCGCGCTCATCACGGCCGGCGTCTTCGTGCTCGCCATCGGGGTGTTGTCCCTGATCGAGCTGATGGCCGGCAAGTCGGTGGCGTCGATGGTGGGCGGCAACTCGTCCGGCAGCACGACGCTGAGCAGCACGTTCGACGGCAGGAGCGAACCGCGCAACGAGAAGCCGGTGACGCCGGTGGCCCCGTCGCCGGAGGCCACGCAGCCGACGACCGACGAGGGCAGCGCACCGGCCGGGACGCCGACGACCGAGCCGACCGACGCGCCGTCGACCGGTGCGACCGAGCCGACCACGGCGCCGACGACGGACGCCCCGGCGACCGACGCGCCCACCGAGCCGGCCAACCCGGACAGCGGCGCCGGTGAGGGCAACGGTGAGGGTGGCGGGGAGCCGGACGTCCCGACCACGAGCACGACCGAGTAGAAGGAGCGAGCGGTGCGGGCCAACGAGGTGCTGATCGAGGCGTACGGACGGCTGCCGGAACTGGTGGCCGGCGCGGTCGAGGGGCTGAGCCCCGAGCAGCTGCGCCAGACGCCGGCCGAGGGCGCGAACACGATCGGCTGGCTGGTCTGGCACCTGACCCGGGTGCAGGACAGCCACCTCACCGAGCTGATCGGCGGCCAGGAGGTCTACGTCGCCGGCGGCTGGGCGCCGATGTTCGGCCTGCCCGGCGGCTCGGACGACACCGGCTACGGCCACTCGGCGAAGCAGGTGGCGAAGGTCGCGCCCGAGACGTCACAGGCGCTGCTGAACTATTACACCGCGGTGCACGAGCGCTCGATCGAGTTCCTCCGCGGCCTGTCCGACGACGACCTCGACCGGGTCGTGGACAAGAACTGGGATCCGCCGGTCACCATGATGGCCCGGCTGATCAGCGTCTACGACGACGACGCGCAGCACGCCGGGCAGGCCGCATACGTGCGCGGCCTGCTCGGGGTGTGAGCCCCGCGGTCAGGCGGAGGACGGTTCGCTGAGCGGCAGCCGCACCAGGAAGCGGGTGTCGCCCGGCTCGGACTGGAGCTTGATGTCGCCGCCGTGCCGGTTGACCACGATCCGGTACGAGATGTCCAGCCCGAGGCCGGTGCCCTCACCCACCGGCTTGGTGGTGAAGAACGGCTCGAAGACCCGCTTTCGCAGCTCTTCGGGCACGCCCGGCCCGGAGTCCCCGATCGACACCACGAGCTGGTTGCCGACCAGGTAGGTCTTGATGGTCAGGGTGCCGACGCCCTGCATGGCCTGGACCGCGTTGTCGATCAGGTTGGTCCAGACCTGGTTGAGCTCGGCCGGGTGGGCCGGGATCTGCGGCAGCGAGCGGTCGTAGTCCTTGACCACGGTGATGCCGTCACCGATCTTGTGGGTGAGCATCACCAGCGTGCTGTCCAGGCCGCTGTGCACGTCGATCCACTGGTGTGCGGCCCGGTCCATCTGCGAGTACTGCTTGGCCGCGGTGACCAGGCTGGAGACCCGGCTGGTGGCGTCCTCGATGTCGCTCATCAGCTGTTCGGTCTCGAGCGCGTACCCGAGCCAGTGCACCGCCTGGTCGAGCAGCTCGGGCGCGCCGACCTTGCGCTCGATCTCGGTGAGGCATTCGACGTCGAGGCCGCCCTGGGCGAAGACCGGCGCGATGTCCCAGCCGCCGGTGATGTGGTGCTCGTCCATCCACTCGCCGAGCTCGTCCTCGAGGTCGGAGGTCTGCATGGCGCTCAGCACGGGCGCCTTGGCGGCCCGCTCGATGACCTCTTCCTGAAGTTCGACCAGCGCGTCGAGGCGGGCCGGGTCGACCTTGCCGGCGGCCAGCATGCCCAGCTTGTGACGCATGCCGGCGACCCGCTGACGCAGCGAGCCGGTGGCCCGGGACGCCGCGGCGGCCGGGTTGTTCAGCTCGTGCATCAGCCCGGCGGTGAGCGCGCCGAGCGCGGTGAGGCGCTGCCGCTCGCCGACCGCGGCCTGCGAGTTGCGCATCCCCATGGCCAGACCCTCGAGCAGGTGTACGGCCATCGGGAACCACTCGCGCATCATGTGGCCGAAGTCGGCGGCCTCCATGACGAAGAACTCCGACTCGTCGAGCGCGCGCATCGAGCCCATGTACTGCTGCTGCACGCCGTCGTCGCGGAGGTAGGCGTTGGTCGCGCCCATGTACACGCCGCGCTGCTCGGTGCGGTTGGTCTCCACCTCGTCCTGGCCCACCATGCGGGTGAGCTGGATGGTGCCGCTGAGCAGGATGAAGAACTTCTCCGCGGGGTCGCCCTCGCGGAGCACGTACGAGCCGGCCTTGGCCCGCATCGTGCACCCGTGGTCGCAGATCCAGCTCAGCTGCTCGTCGGTCAGTTTCTCGAACAGGAACAGGGTGCGGAGCTGGTCGTTGGTGAGCTTGCCCGGTTCACAGGGTTCGAGAGTGATCTCCCCGGTGTCGGTGCCGGTGTCGGTCATTGCGCCTCCAGGTAGCGGTGCACCAGCGTCACGGCCATCGCGCCCTCGCCGACCGCCGAGGCCACCCGTTTCACCGAGTTGGCCCGGACGTCGCCCGCCGCGAAGATCCCCGGAACGCTGCACTCCAGGTAGAACGGATCGCGGTCCCGATCCCATCCCTTCGGGCGGGTGCCATTTGTCAGAAGATCCGGCCCGGTGTAGACGAAGCCACGTTCGTCCCGCGCGACGGCGCCGTCCAGCCAGTCGGTCCGGGGCTCGGCGCCGATGAAGACGAAGAGGTAGCCGCACTCGACCGTGGTGCTCTGCCCGTTCTTGCCGTCACAGATGGTGATGGCCTGGAGGTGGCCCTCGCCCTGCGCCCCGACGACCTCGCAGCGGGTCCGGACGTGGATGTTGGGCTTCCGCTCGATCTGCTGGATCAGGTAGTACGACATCGACGCCTCGAGCGAATCGCCGCGGACCAGCAGGGTGACGTTCTTCGCGAACCGGGAGAAGTACATCGCGGCCTGGCCGGCCGAGTTGGCGCCGCCGATGATGAAGACGTCGGCGCCCTGGCAGGCCGGCCCCTCGGAGGAGGCCGAGCCGTAGTAGATGCCCGAGCCGGTCAGCTCGTGCACGCCGTCGGCCACCAGCGGGCGGTAGGCCACACCGGTCGCGAGCACCACCGAGTGGGCGGACACCTCGCCACCGTCGGTGAACGACAGCGTCTTGGCCGGTCCTTCCACCCGCAGCCCGGTGACTTCGCGGGTATTCAACACCTCGGCCTCGAACTTGCCGACCTGCCGGCGGGCCCGGGTGGTCAGGTCGCCGCCGGAGATGCCGTCCGGGAAGCCCAGGTAGTTCTCGATCCGGGAGCTCTGCCCGGCCTGGCCGCCGACCGCCTGCCGCTCGACCAGCAGCGTCTTGAGGCCCTCGGAGGCGCCGTAGACGGCCGCGCCCAGCCCGGCCGGTCCGCCGCCGACGATGATCAGGTCGTAGAAGTCGCGGTCGGGGGCGGTGGACAGCCCGGCCGCCTCGGCCACCTCGGTGGTGCTCGGCTGGGACATCGCCCGGCCGTCGGTGGTGACCACCAGCGGGACCGCCTCGGGACCGACCCCGGCCGCCTCGAGCAGCCGGCGGCCCTCGGGCTCCTCGGCCGAGAGCCAGCGGTACGGGACCAGGTTGCGCGTCAGGAAGTCGCGCACCTGGAAGGACTGCTCGTTCCAGCGGTGACCGACCACCCGGATCGACTCGAGGTCACGGTCGCCGCTCTCCAGCCACGCGTCGAGCAGCGCGTCGATCACCGGATAGAGCTTCTCCTCCGGCGGATCCCAGGGCTTGAGCAGGTAGTGGTCGACGTCGACCTGGTTGATCGCCTGGATCGCCGCGTCGGTGTCGGCGTACGCGGTGAGCAACGCCCGCCGCGCGTTCGGGAACAGGTCCATCGCCTGCTCCAGGAAGTCGATGCCGTTCATCTGGGGCATCCGGTAGTCGGCCAGCATCACGGCCACACGGCCGCCGCGCAGCTTGAGCTCGCGCAGCGCCTCGAGCGCGTCGGCGGCCGCCGAGGCGCGGATGATCCGGTAGTTCTCGCCGTATCGCCGGCGCAGGTCACGGGCGATGGCGCGGGAGACGGAGGGGTCGTCGTCGACGGTCAGGATCGCGGGATGGCCCATGTGTCAACCTCAGGGATGAGAGAACGTCGGTGCGCCGGGAACGGTGAAGACGAGGTCGTCGGCGTAGCACCACCACCAGTCCTCGCCGGGCTCGTACGACTGGACGAGCGGGTGCCCGGTCTCGTGGAAGTGCGCGGTCGCGTGCTTGGCCGGCGACGAGTCGCAGCAGCCGACGTGGCCGCAGTTCTCGCAGAGCCGCAGGTGGACCCAGCGGCCACCCTCGGCGAGGCACTCGACGCAGCCGTCGCCCGACGGCTTCACGTCGTCCAGCCGCACCTCGTCGACGTGCGCGCACGGTTTGTTGCTCATGTCAGGTCCCTTCGACAAGGTCGGAGTATTCGGGGTGGCGCTCGAGCCACCCGGTGACGAACGGGCAGGTGACCTTGACCGGGGTCGCCCGGTTGCGGGCGTCGGTGAACGCGGCGGTGGCCAGGCGCCCGGCCAGCCCGCGCCCTTCGAACGCCTGGTCGATCTCGGTGTGGGTGAGGTCGACGGCGGCGCCCCGGCGGGTGTAGTGGAGCACGCCGGCCACCTCGCCGCCGAGCAGCACTTCGTACCGGCTCTGCTCGAAGCTGTCGACGACCACCGCGTCGGCGGCGTCGCCGCTGGTGATCTGGGCGCTGCCCTCGACCCGAAGCTTGCGCCGGGCCCGCTCGTAGAACGAGGTGCTGCCGAGGCGGATGACCTGGGCCGCGGCCGGGACCGGCACGATCGAGAGCTGCTCGCCCTCGGTCACGTACCCCTCGATGATGCCGTCCACCTCGACCGCGAGGCGGCCGCTGCGCGGGAGCACGTCGAGGTCGAGCCGCTCGTCCAGGGCCAGCATGAGCGAGCGGTTGAAGGACGAGTGGGCGGCCGAGGCCGAGACGATCAGGCCCTCGACGTTGGGCGAGACGATCGGGCCGCCGGCCGAGAAGGAGTACGCGGTGGAGCCGGTCGGCGTGGCCACGATCACCGCGTCGGCCGCGTAGCTGACGAAGTTCTTGCCCTCGACGGAGATGCCGACGTTGGCCAGCCCGTCGCCGGGCACCCGGACCAGGGCGATGTCGTTGAACGCGGACACCGCCTGGCCGCCGGGCAGCGTGGTGCGCACGGCCGTGCGGGACTCGATGGTGAACCGGTGCTCGTCGAAGGCCGACAGCGCCGACGGCAGGTCGGGCAGGTCGACCTCGGCCAGGAAGCCGAGCCGGCCGACGTTGACCCCGAGCACCGGGGTCTTGCGTCCTTCGACCAGCCGCATGGTGCGCAGCATGGTGCCGTCGCCACCCAGGCTGACCAGCACCTGAGCGCGCTCGATCATCTCTTCGGAGCTGACCGCGACGGCGTCGCAGTCGATCCGGTTGATCTCGTCCTTCAGGCCGAGCACGGTGACGTCGCGCGTCTTCGCCCACGACACGATGGCGTCGATCGCGGCGCCGCAGTCACGCCGCGGATGCAGCACGAGACCGACCACCTTGACCATGCCCACGACAACCCCCTGTGGTGAATGCGCCCGCCGTCAACCCTTGCACGTCGGCGGCTCAGCGGCGAGCCACCTCGTACGGTCCCCGCACCATGTTGCCTGGAGATTTCTTGACACATTGTTAATAGATAGACAGACTCCGATGAGAGCGCTCTCCCATCCCCTCTTTCTCCCCAGGAGTGAGCTATGGCCCGCCCCCTCAAGGTGGTCGTGGTCGCCGCGGCGGCTCTCGTCGCGGTCGGCATGATCGCCCCGCCCAGTCAGGCCGCCGAGCCGGCCCCGAACCCGACCCCCTCGTTCGACCTGGCGCCCGGCATGCTCGCCGCGATGCGCCGCGACCTGAAGCTCGACGACAACCAGATCCGCGCCCGGCTGGCCACCGAGGCGGCCGCGCCGGTGGTCGAGCAGCGCGTCCGCGCCCGGACCGGCAAGGCGTTCGCCGGGGCCTGGATCCCGGCCGGCGGCACGAAGCTCACCGTCGCGGTGACCTCGGCCGCGGCCGCCGGGAAGGCCCGGGCCGAGGGCGCCGACGTGACGATCGTGTCCCGTAGCGCCGACGAGCTGGCCGCCGCCCAGGCCAAACTCGACAAACGGGCCGCCAAGGCCGATAAGAGCATCCGTGGCTGGTACACCGACGTCGCCACGAACAGCCTGGTGGTGCGGGTGGCGCCGGGCCGGGAGGCGGCGGCGCGGACGTTCGCGGCGGACAGCGGCGCCGGCGCGGTCCAGGTCGAGACCCTGGCCGAGCCGCCTCAGCCGCTCTACGACACCCGCGGCGGCGACCAGTACGTGATCAACGGCAACACGCTCTGCTCGGTCGGCTTCTCGGTGGCCGGCGGCTTCGTCACGGCCGGGCACTGCGGCGGCGCGGGCAGCCCGACGCTCGGCTACAACAACGTCGCGCAGGGCACGTTCGCCGGCTCGTCGTTCCCCGGCAACGACTACGCCTGGGTACGCACGAACGGCAACTGGGTCTCGCAGCCGTGGGTGAACAACTACTCGGGCGGCAACGTGACCGTGGCCGGGTCGCAGGACGCCGCCGTCGGCAGCTCGATCTGCCGCTCCGGGCGTACCACCGGGTGGCGGTGTGGAACCTTGCTCGGCCGCAACGAGACGGTCACCTACCCGCAGGGCTCCGTCTCCGGGCTGAGCCGCAGCAACGCCTGTGCCGAGCCGGGCGACTCGGGCGGCTCGTGGATCTCGGGCAACCAGGCGCAGGGCGTCACCTCCGGCGGCTCCGGCAACTGCACCTCCGGCGCGACCATGTGGTTCCAGCCGGTCAACGAGATCCTGGGCGTGTACGGGCTGTCGCTGACCACGACCGGCGGTGGCGGCGGCGGGCAGGCGATCATCAGCAACTGGAACAACAAGTGCGTCGACGTGCCGAACTCGAACTTCTCCGACGGCGTACGGGTGCAGATGTACACCTGCAACCAGACCGGCGCGCAGCAGTGGGCGGCGGTCAACGGCACGCTCCAGGTGCAGAACAACAAGTGCCTGGACGTGGCCTGGGGATCGACCGCCAACGGCGCGGCCATCCAGATCGTCGGGTGCAGCGGCAACCCGGCCCAGCAGTTCGTGCTGAGCGCGGCCGGCGACCTGGTCAACCCGCAGGCCAACAAGTGCGTGGACATCGCCGACTGGAACGGCAACGACGGCGCGCTGCTCCACCTCTGGGACTGTGTGGGCGGGGCCAACCAGAAGTGGCGTCGAGGCTGAGAAGACGTTATCCGGCCGAGGCTCGCCCGTTCGGGGCGGGCCTCGGCTCTCTTTCAACCTTCTTTAATGTTCCTTTAAGGGCCGAGAGAGCGTTCTCTCGGACAATCCATGGCCATGCGCCGCTTGAGAACAACCCTGCTCACCGTCGCCGCGGTCGCCGCGGCCGCGGGCACCGCCTGGATCGCCCTGCCCGCTTCGGCCGCCTCCGCCACGGCCACCGTCAAGACCGTCTCCGACTGGGGTTCCGGTTGGCAGACCGAGGTCGTCATCGACAACTCCGGCGCCGCGATGTCCGGCTGGAAGGTCGAGTTCGACCTCCCCGCGGGCGCGGCGATCGGCAGTTTCTGGGAGGCCGACATGGCCGTGAGCGGCGCGCACCGCACGTTCACGAACCGGGCCTGGAACGGCGCGGTGCCGACCGGCACGAAGGTGACCTTCGGCTTCGTCGGCTCCGGCGCCAAGCCGGTGAACTGCACCCTGAACGGCGCGCCGTGCGCCGGCGGGGCGACCGCGCCGGTCCCGACCACGACCGCGCCCGCGCCGCCGCCCGCGCCGTCGCCGAGCGCGACCGCGCCCACCAAGCCCCCGGCCACGCCGCCCACGACCGCTCCGACCGAGGACCAGCCGCCGCCCGCGGCCTCGAACGTGCTGCCGCTCACGGTCACCAACAAGACCGGCCGCGGCGAGCAGGTGTTCCTGTACGTGCTCGGCACCAACCTGAACACCGGCAAGCTCGGCTACGTCGACTCGGCCGGCGCCTTCCACAACTGGACCGGCGGCCAGCCCGTACCCGTACCCGCGCCTGATGTCGCCATCGCCGGACCGGGCAACGGCGGCGCGACCACCATCAAGATCCCGAAGGGTCTCTCCGGCCGGCTCTACATGTCGCTCGGCCAGAAGCTGGACTTCCGGCTCAGCACCGACGGCCTGGTGCAGCCCGCGCCGTGGGCCGGCGGCGACCCCAACCGCGACATCCTGTTCGACTGGTCCGAGTTCACCCTGAACGACGGCGGCCTGTTCCTGAACAGCTCACAGGTCGACATGTTCGCGGTGCCGCACGTGGTCAGCGTGCGGGGTGGCGACGGGAAGACGATCCGGACCGGCGAGCTCAAGCCGGGCGGCCGGCAGCGGGTGATCGACGCGATCAAGGCGCAGCCGGGCTTCGAGAAGACCGTGGTGACCCGCTCGGACGGGACGGTGCTGCGGGTGCTGGCGCCGGGCAAGGCGGCCGACGCCGGGCAGTTCTCGGCCACCTACCTGGACCCGTACATCGCCTCGGCCTGGAACGCGTACGCGAGCCGGACGCTGACCGTGACGCCGTTCGGTGACCGGCCGGAGGTGAAGTACTCCGGGCGTACCGCCGGGAACGTCATGAACTTCACCGACGGGTCGGGCCGCACGGTGGCCTCGTTCACCCGGCCCAGCACCAGCAACGTCTGGGGCTGCGACGGCGCCCTGGGCGCCCCGAACGACCAGGTGGTCGGCCCGATCGCACGGACCCTGTGCGCGGCCCTGCACCGGTCGACGCTCGGCACGATCGACAATCAGCCCGGGGGTACGGCGGCCGACTTCTACCACGGGTCACTCACCAATCACTACTCCCGGGTAATTCACCAGAACATGGTCGACGGTAAGGCGTACGGCTTCGCCTTCGACGATGTGCAGAACCAGGAGTCCCTGGTGCACTCGGGCGACCCACGGACCGCGGGAATCGAGCTCACGGCCTTCTGAGCACGACATGGACAGCCCGGCGCGTCGCTTCATTCCGTGGAATGTCGCTTGACGCGCCGGGCTTTTTACCTGTACGTAATGTGCGATTTTCCGACGGTGTGACGGGCAGCACGAAAAATCATTTCTTGGAATTGTCCGATAGCCCGGAGACTTGTTCGTCAACGTGTCAGACATGCACCGCGACGGACGGAACGAGACGATGACCCTGGCCCCGGAGCAGGCGCCACCCGCGCCCGACCTGACCCCTGGCGAGCGGATGACCACCCGCCAGCGCATCAAGCTCGTGCTGGTGCTGGGCGCGCTGATCGCGATCGGCCCGCTCACCATCGACATGTACCTGCCCTCGCTGCCGTCGATCACCGACGACCTGAGCGCCACCGCGGCCCAGGTGCAGCTCACCCTCACCGGCACGCTGCTCGGCCTCGCGCTCGGGCAACTCGTGATCGGGCCGCTGTCCGACAAGTTCGGCCGGCGTACCCCGCTGCTCGCCGGTGTCGCCGTGCACGTGCTGGCCTCCGTGCTGTGCGTGATCGCCCCGAACCTCGCCATGCTCGGCACGCTGCGGGTCCTGCAGGGCCTCGGCGCGGCCGCCTCGATGGTGGTGGCGATGGCCATCGTGCGCGACCTGTTCACCGGGTACGCCGCGGCGACGCTGATCTCCCGGCTGATGCTGGTCATGGGCGCGGCGCCGATCCTCGCCCCCACGCTGGGCAGCATCACCCTGACCTGGACCTCGTGGCGCGGCGTCTTCGTCGTGCTGGCGGTGTACGGCATCGGCATCATCACGGTGGCCGCGCTGGCGCTGCCCGAGACCCTGGCGGTGGAGAACCGGCGCAGCGGCGGCGTGGCGGGCACGCTCCGCGACTACGGGCGGCTGTTCGCCGACCGGTCCTACATCGGGCTGATCCTGGTCGCCGGCCTGGCCATGGCGGCGATGTTCGCGTACGTCTCCGGCTCCTCGTTCGTCTTCCAGGGCCAGTACGGCCTGAGCGAGCAGCAGTTCGGCTTCGTCTTCGGCGCCGGGGCGATCGGCCTGATCGCCGCCACCCAGGCCAACCCGATCCTGCTCAAGCGCTGGAGCCCCGCCCGCGTGCTCAGCTCGGCGCTGGTCGTCGGCGCGGTGGCCGGGGTGGTCCTGCTGCTGTTCGCCTCGACCGGCTTCGGTGGCCTGGTCGGCCTGCTGATCCCGCTCTGGGTGGTGCTCGCCTCGGCCGGCCTGGCCCTGCCCAACGCGCCCGCGCTGGCGCTGTCCCGGCACGGCGAGACCGCCGGCACCGCGGCGGCCCTGCTCGGCGCGGTCCAGTTCGGCGTCGGCGCGCTGGCGGCGCCGCTGGTCGGCGTCCTCGGCACCGGCGCGACCGGCATGGCCGTGGTCATCGCCGGCGGCATGCTGGCCGCGAACGTGGTCCTGGTCCTGGTGGCCCGGCCGTGGCAGATCGCCGTCGACGAGAAGGAGCCCGCCGTGGCTGTCGCCCACTGAGGTAATCCGCGGCCTGACCGAGCGAAGCGATCCTGACGCTCGCTTCCTTGTCCTCTTCCGGTCGGGTGGCAGAGACTACGGGCATGCGTGATCGTTGGCGCCGGTGGGCGTGGCTCGGTGTGCTCGTGGTCGGTCTGGTTCTCTACTTCGTCGTGCTGCGCACGCTGGTCGGCACGCAGAACCCCAACTTCGTGCCGGCCCTGATCCTGCTCGGCGCGACGGTGGTGCCGCTGGCGTTCCTCACCTTCGCCCAGGCCCGCACCGGGCACTGGCAGGTGCCCGCGTCCGCGCTCGTGGTGTCCGGTTTCTTCGGCGGCGTGATCGGCATCGTGGTGGCCGGATCGCTCGAATACCACACGCTCCACGACCTGGGCGCCCTGCCGATGCTGTTCGTCGCCCTGATCGAGGAGAGCGCCAAGCTGATCGTCCCGGTCGTCCTCCTGTTCACCGTGCTCGCCCGGCACCAGCGCCGGCTGCCCTCCGACGGCCTGATCATCGGGGTGGCGGCCGGCATGGGTTTCGCCGCGCTCGAGACGATGGGGTACGCCTTCACCGCGCTCCTGTCCTCCCAGGGCAACATCGGCTCGGTCGAGCAGACACTCTTCATCCGGGGCCTGACCGCGCCGGCCGGGCACACCGCGTGGACCGGCCTGACCGCCGGCGCCCTGTGGGCCCTGTTGGCTTCCCCGTCGGGCAAACGCTTCCTGGAGTTCGCGCTCACCTTCCTCGGCGCGGTCATCCTGCACACCCTGTGGGACACCTTCTCCGGCGCCGTCACCTTCGCGATCCTCGCCGTGATCAGCCTCGGCTGGCTGTTCTGGGCCCTGCACCGCTACCGAGCCTTCGGCGAACGCCTCTTCGCCGTCCCACCCCTACCCGCCAACGCACCCACCCCGTGACGCCCCGCCAACCGGCCCGAGGCCTGCGCCGGCGCTAGCCAGGCCGCCCTTCCCGGGCAGCTCTCGCCGGGCAGCTCTCGCCGGGCGATGGTAAGGCCGGGTGCGCCAGGCGCCGTGGCTGCCCACTCACCCTCGCTGCCGCCGCTCGCGGCCGTCGCCGCCCCGGATACCGTCCTGCCCTACCGCTATGACGAACGGTGGTAGCGCAAAGCGGCATCGCACGCCCAAATACCGCACGGACCTACCACTGTCGCAAACGGTGGTAGCGCAAGACGGCATCGCACGCCCAGACACCGCACGGACCTACCACTGCTCGCTCCGGCCGCCACCGCGAGCGGCGGCAACAAGGGCGCGCAGGCAACCCGGCCGCATGGACACCCAGCCCCACCACCGCCCACCGCAACCGGCCGCAACAAGGGCGAGCGGGCAACCCGGCCGCATGGACACCCAGCCCCACCACCCGCATGGCGCGAGCACTCGGAAACCCGTCCCCGCGCGCGCGGCCGGCTCAGCGCAAGGGCCTCAGCGGCGCTGTTCCGGGATCGGCCGTTGCTTGCCGCCGGCGGCGACGTAGGCGGCCTGGGCCCGGGCAGCCAGCGCCGGGGACCCACACTCGGTCGCGATCTGGAGACCTTCGCGCAGAACCCGGCGGGCTTGGGGCCGGCGGCGGGCCGTGTTCAAAGCGGTGCCCAGATCGACGAGCGCCTGGGCGTACTCGAAGCGGCGGGGTGAGCGCTGCAAAACCTTGACCGCCTCGTCGAGCGCGCCGATCCCCGGGCCGCCCGGCACCGTTCCCTCGACGCGCAGGGCGCGGCCGAGCGCCGACGCCGGGCCGGTTCGCCGGGCCAGGCCCACCTCGGCCGCGACCAGCCGGGCGGCCGCCTCAGTGGCGCCGGTCGCCACCAGGGCCGCGGCCGCCGCCGACCGCCAGGGCAGCACGGCGGGGCGGTCGGCCTGCCGGGCGGCGAGGCGTTCACCGCAGGCGAAGAGGTCGGCCAGCGCCTCGCCGACGTGGCCGGCGCAGGCGTAGAAGCGGCCACGGGCGTAGCGGAGCGCGAGCATGCTCGGGGTGTCGGAGAGCTCGCCGCGGAAGCCGATCAGCAGCTTCTCGGCGCCGGGGACGTCGCCGGCGTCGAGGCGGGTCGAGACGCGGCGGGCGCGCAGCAGCACGGCCGGGTCGTCCCACGGGTCGTCGCTCAGCATGCGGGCGGCCAGTTCGCCGTCGCGTTCGGCGCCGGACAGCCGGCCCATGCGGCGGCCGACCGAGGCGCGCAGGGAGTAGGCCGCGGCCAGGGCGGGGCCGGACCGCCAGCGGCCGGCGGCGTCGATCGCCACCCCGCAGTTGCGCAACGCCATCTCGAGCTCGTCGGCGTCGGCGCGGGCCGCGGTGGCGCGCAGGTATCGGGGCAGATCGGCCTGGTCGGACGGGGGTGGCACGGCGGCTCGCAGCCGGACCAGGGGGTGGGATGCGAGGTTCCGGGCGGGCTCCGCCAACTCCAGACGGTCGTCTCTGACGGGCATGACTCGTTCCTACCCTTTCCGGGTCTCGAATTACCACGCCGGGCGGCACCGAATTTCCTCGACGAGGATTCCGGCAGATGCGAGTGGCGGAGGCCTGTCCTGGTGGCAGATGCGACCGTAAGGTGACCTTGTGACGACGTATCGCATCGGTGAGGCGGCCGAACTTCTCGGTGTCAGTCCGGACACGGTGCGCCGGTGGATCGACGCGGGGCGGCTCGGCGCGGCTCGCGACGGGCAGGGGCACCGTGAGATCGCCGGCGCCGATCTGGCGGCGTTCGCGCGGTCGCTGGCCGACCAGCCCGATTCCGGCGCGAGCCGGTCCTCGGCGCGTAACCGGCTGCCCGGCATCGTCACGGCGATCGCCCGCGACACCGTGATGGCCCAGGTGGACATCCAGGCGGGCCCCCATCGCGTGGTGTCGCTGATGAGCCGGGAGGCGGTCGACGAGCTCGGGCTCGAGGTCGGCTCGCGGGCGACCGCGGTGATCAAGTCGACCACGGTCGTGGTGGAACGAGGGGACAGCTCATGAAGAAGCGGATCGTCGCCCTGGCGGGTCTGCTCATGCTCACCGGCTGCGGTTCGCCGGATTCGAACCAGGCCGGAGCGACCCCACCGGGTCCGCGGGGCAGCAGCGGCGCCACCGGCCCGCTGACCGTGCTCGCGGCGGCCTCGCTGACCGAGTCATTCACCCGGATCGGCCAGGACTTCGAGAGAGCCAACCCCGGGGTCAAGGTCACTTTTTCGTACGCCGGAAGTTCGGCCCTGGCCCAGCAGATCACCTCGGGCGCCCCGGCCGACGTCTTCGCCTCGGCCAGCCCGGCGACGATGAAGACCGTGACCGAGGCCGGCGACGGCGCGGGCCAACCGGTCACCTTCGTCAGGAATCAGCTGGTGATCGCCACCGCCAAGGGCAACCCGAAGGGCCTGACCTCGCTGGCCACGCTGGCCAAGCCGGAGCTGAAGGTGGCGCTGTGCGCCGAGCAGGTGCCCTGTGGCGCCGCCGCGGAGAAGGCGCTGGCCGCGGCGAACGTCAAGGTCACCCCGGTGACGCTGGAGCAGGATGTCAAGGCGGCGCTGTCCAAGGTCAAGCTGGGCGAGGTGGACGCGGCGCTGGTCTACCGCACCGACGCGAAGGCGGCGGCCGCCGACGTCGACGGGGTGGAGTTCCCGGAGTCGGCGCAGGCGATCAACGACTACCCGATCGTCGCCCTGAAGAACGCGAGCAACCCGGCCGCGGCCGCGGTGTTCGTGGCCTATGTCCAGTCCGAGCCCGCTCAGCAGGTGCTCGCCGGCGCGGGGTTCCAGACGCCCTGAAACGGCGTGCTCCCCTGGCCCTCGCGCTGCCCGCGCTGCTCGGGCTGGCGTTCCTCGTCCTGCCGCTGCTCGGGCTGCTGGTCCGGGCGCCCTGGACGACGCTGCCGCAGCGGCTGACCGAGCCGGGCGTGCTGGCCGCGCTGCGGCTGTCGTTGCTGACCGCGACGCTGGCCACCGCGGTGTGCCTGGTGCTCGGCGTGCCGCTGGCCTGGGTGCTGGCCCGCAGCGAGCTGCCCGCCCTGCGGTTCGTGCGGGCGCTGGTCACCGTGCCGCTGGTGCTGCCGCCGGTGGTCGGCGGCGTCGCGCTGCTGCTGGTGTTCGGCCGGCGCGGGCTGCTCGGGTCGTGGCTGGACGACACGTTCGGGGTGAGCCTGCCGTTCACGACGGCCGGGGTGGTGCTGGCCGAAGCGTTCGTGGCCATGCCGTTCCTGATCATCTCGGTCGAGGGGGCGCTGCGCGCGGCCGATGCCCGGTACGAGGAGGCGGCGGCGACGTTGGGGGCGGGCCGGTGGACCGCGTTCCGCCGCGTGACGCTGCCGCTGATCGCGCCGGGGGTGGCGGCCGGCGCGGTGCTCTGCTGGGCCCGGGCGCTGGGCGAGTTCGGCGCCACGATCACCTTCGCCGGGAACTTCCCGGGCCGCACCCAGACCATGCCGCTGGCCGTCTATCTCGCCCTGGAACAGGACATCGACGCGGCCATCGTGCTCAGCCTGGTCCTGCTCGTGGTCTCGGTGGTCATCCTGGCGGCGCTGCGCGATCGGTGGCTGACCACGTGAGCCTGGATGCGCATCTGGTCGTGCGCCGGCCGGGCTTCACGCTCGACCTGACCCTCACGGCCGAGCCGGGTGAGGTGGTGGCGCTGCTGGGGCCGAACGGCGCCGGCAAAACCACCGCGCTGCGGGCGCTGGCCGGGCTGGAGAAGACCGGTGGTCACGTGACGCTGGACGGTCAACGGCTCGACGACGCGCCGCCGGAGCACCGCCGGATCGGCGTGGTGTTCCAGGACTATCTGCTTTTCCCCCACCTGAGCGCGCTCGAGAACGTGGCGTTCGGCCCGCGCTGCCGGGGCGTGGCCAAGGCCGAGGCGCGGACGGCCGCGCTGGACTGGCTGACCCGGGTCGGGCTGGCCGAGCATGCCCGGAAGAAGCCGCGCCAGCTCTCCGGCGGCCAGGCGCAGCGGGTGGCGCTGGCCCGCGCCCTGGCCACCGAGCCACGCCTGCTGCTGCTCGACGAGCCGCTCGCCGCCCTGGACGCGCGCACCCGGGTGGACACCCGCGCCCACCTGCGGACCCGGCTGGCGGCCCATCCCGGCGCCACGGTGCTGGTGACCCACGACCCGCTGGACGCCATGATGCTGGCCGACCGGCTGGTGATCGTCGAGGACGGCGCGGTGGTGCAGGTCGGGGACGCGGCGGCGATCACCAGCCGGCCGCGGACCGATTACGTGGCCCGGCTGGTCGGGCTCAACCTGTACCGGGGCGTGGCGCACGGACACTCCGTACGCGTAGCCGACGATTTTGATCTGACGACGCGGGACCCGCAGGAGGGCGACGTGTTCGTGGCGTTCCCGCCGTCCGCGGTGGCGCTGTACCGGGAACGGCCCGCGGGCAGCCCGCGGAACACCTGGCCGGCCGAGGTCGCGGCGATCGCGCGACACGGTGACAGCCTGCGGATCGAGCTGACCGGACCGGTGCCCGTGGCGGCCGACGTGACCCCGGCCGCGGCGGTCGAACTCGGGCTGGCGCCGGGCGGGCGCATCTGGGCTAGCGTCAAGGCTTCCGAAGCCCATAGTTACACCGCGTAGACTCACCGTCGTCAATCGACCGTGGACGTCGCGGCAACCGGAGCGAGGTGAACGTGCAGGCCGGTTTCGCGGTGCTGAGCGTCCTCGTGGCGGGCCTGCTGGCCGCGCCGTCCCCCGCTCCCGAACCGGCCGCGGCCGAGGCCCGCGTGGTCACGCTGATCAGCGGTGACCAGGTGCGGGTGGCGTCCGACGGGCGTACGGCCGGCCGGGTCGCGGGCGGCGCCCGGTCCGGCGTCGCGCTGCTGTCCCGCTATGTCGACGGGCGCCTCTCGGTGCTGCCGGTCGACGCGCTGCCGTTGCTGAACGACGACCGGCTCGACCCGCGGCTGTTCGACGTCACCGGGCTGCTGGCGGCCGGCTACGACGACCGCCGGGCCGACCTGCCGCTGATCGTGACCTATTCCGGCCGCGCCGCGATGGGCCCGGATTTCGCCGGGGCGCCGGCCCGCGAGCTGGCCGCGCTCGACGGTTCCGCGGTACGCGTACCGCACGCGCAGAAGGCCGCGCTGTGGTCGGCCCTGGTCCGTGGCACGGTCAGCTATCGCAAGGTGTGGCTGGACGCGCTGGCCGAGCCACAGAGCGACGTGAGCATCCCGCTGGTCGGCGCGCCCGCCGCCTGGGCCGAGGGACTGACCGGCGGTGGCGTCCGGGTGGCCGTGCTCGACACCGGCGTCGACGTGGACCACCCCGACCTGGCCGGCGTGGTGGCCGAGACGGCCGACTTCACCGGCACGAGGGGCGACGGCACGGTCGACCGGTCCGGCCACGGCACCCACGTCGCGTCGATCCTCGCCGGGTCCGGCGCGGCGTCGGCAGGCCGGTACCGGGGCATGGCGCCGGACGCGCGTCTCTACAGCGCGACGGTGTGCTCGGCGGGCGGCTGTCCCGAGTCGGCGATCCTCGACGGCATGTCCTGGGCGGTGCGCGACCGCGGCGCCAAGGTGGTCAACCTCAGCCTCGGCGAGCCCGACACGCCGGGCGCCGACCTGCTCGAGGAGGCGGTCGAGAAGCTCACCTCGGCGTACGGCACGCTGTTCGTCGCCGCGGCCGGCAACGAGGGACGGGTCCTGTCGCCGGCGTCGGCGCCGTCCGCGGTGTCGGTCGGCGCGTCCACCGAGGACGATGAACTCGTGCGCGCGGCCGAGGGCCGGACCGACCTGGTGGCGCCGGGTGTCGACATCACCGCCGCCCGGTCCGGCGACTCGGCGCTGCCCGGGTCGGCGTACTCCACTCTCAGCGGCACCTCGGCGGCCGCGCCGCACGTGGCCGGCGCCGCCGCGATCCTCGCGCAACAACACCCGGAGTGGGCGCCGGGGCAGATCAAGGCGGCGCTGATCGGCTCGGCCACGCCCCTGCGCGGCGGGGTGGGCCGGCTCGACGTGGCCAAGGCGATCGCCACGGCCACGGTCCCGTCCCCCGCGTTCCCCGTCCCGCCCCCTGCCGCCACGGCCGCCCTCGCGGTCGACTTCCGGGACCGCGGCGGCGTCGCGACGCGTCGGGTGCTGGCCGGGGCGTCGGACGGCGCCCGGTTCGTCGACCTGTCCCGGGGCGGGATCGTCGCGATGCCGCCCGGCCGCTGGCGGATCGACGCGGCCATCGCCGAGGCGGACGGCACGGTGACGCTGCTGCGCCGCAGCGGCGTGACGGTCACCGCCGCCTCGACCGGCCACGTGACGCTGGACGCCCGCGCGGGCCGGACCGCCGCGATGCCACCGCCGCGGCCCGACGCCACCCCGACCGAGGCCGCGGTCACGCTCGCCGACCTCGCGCTGGGCGTGCAGACGGCGAGTTCCGCGCAGATCTTCACGGCCACACCCGGCCCCGCCGTCGCGACCGCGCGCTGGACGGCTGGGGGGAGCGAGTGGTCGTTCCGGTCCACCGAGGCGCCGCTGCGGGCCGGGCCGGTGCGCTTCGAGAAGCGGGCGGGCGGCGCGCTCGCCTTCACCACGCCGCTCCCGGCGACGTTCCGGCTGGACGTCTCGTACGACGACGGCGCGACGTGGCGGCAGCCGTTCTACACCCGGGTCGGCGACCGCGGGGTGGCCTACCTCAAACCCCCGGCCGGCGCCGCGGTGTCACTGCGGACCACGTCGGCCGACGGCCGCGGCAACGAGGTGCGGCAAACCCTGCTGCGGGCGTACCCGGGCAGCTAGCCTGGTTCGGATGGACGCTTTGGATCTGGCCGGCTTCCGGGCCGCCGTCGCGAGCATGTACCTGGCCGACACCGACGTCCTCGGCTGGCGGGCGGCCCGCGACGCGCTGTTCCGCGACCACCCGCAGTCCCCCATCCCGCGTGGGTCGGCGTTCGACGGTCTGCCCTACTTCCCGCCCAGCGATGAGGCCGTCGTCGAGGCGGTCGTCAAGCCGGCCGACGGCGAGATCGAGATCGACACCGGCGGTCCCGACGGCGTGTGCCGCTACACCCGCGTCGGCATCCTCGACACACCGTTCGGCGAGCTGTCGCTGTGGTGGTACGCGGCCTACGGCGGCGGCCTGTTCCTCCCGGTCCGCGACGCCACGTGCGGCCCGTCGTCGTACGGCGGCGGCCGCTATCTGACCGACACGGTCAAGGGCACGCACGGCCGCGGGGTGGTCCCGCTCGCCGCCGACCGCGTCCGGCTCGACTTCAACTACCTCTACAACCCGAGCTGCGCGTACGACGACCAGTGGCTCTGTCCCCTGGCGCCGCCGGAGAACACGGTCGCCGCCGAGATCCGCGCGGGCGAGCTCAAATACCACTGATGGACGTCCTCGCCCTGTTTCGGTCCGCGGCCCGACAGGTGCCGGCCTACGCCCGAGGTCGAGCTGCGGCCGGCCGATGGCCCCTCGTGGTTCCCGGCGGGTGTCAAACACCGGTACACCCGCCCCTAGCGTCAGGGGCGGGTGCACCGGCTCGGGTCAGAGCGTCAGGCCCTGCTGTCTCGCGTCAGAACGTCAGGGCCGCCTGTCTCGCATCAGAGCGTCAGGCCCGGCTGTCTCACGTCAGAGCGTCAGGCCCCAGCTGTTGAGCTTGCCGGTGTCCTGAGCCGCAGCGTCCTGCACCCGCAGCTTCCAGGCGCCGTTCGCGGTCTCGCCGCTCAGGTTGATCGGCGGGAACGTCTTCTTGATGTTGTCGGCGCTGCCGCCCTCACGGTTGTGCAGGACGTAGGCGGTGCCGTCGGGCGCGATCAGGGAGACGACGAGGTCACCGATCCAGGTGTGGTCGATGTCCACGGTCACCGTGCTCACCGTCGACGGCGTGGCCTCGCAGCCGCTGATCACGATTGTGCTCTCGATCGTGGTGTTGTCGCCGATCGGCAGGTTGGCCACCGTGCTGCTGTCGCAGCCGGGCAGACCGTTCACGGTCAAGGTCACCGTGACCGTACGCGCGACCGACGGCGACGTGGCGACCAGCGTGAGCGGGTAGCTGCCCGAGCCGACCGCGTCCGTCGTGCTGATCGTGGCCGTGGTCTCGCCGCCCGCCGTGACCGACGCCGGGTCGAACGCCACCGAGACGCCGGCCGGCAGCCCGGTCGCCGAGAAGGTGACCTCCTCGGCCTCACCGGCGACCACCGTGGTGCTCAGCGTGGTGGTGGCCGAGTCGCCCGGGTCGACGGACAGCGACGTCGGCGAGGCGGCGGCGCTGAAGTTGTTGGCCACACAGTCGTCGTTGTCGGTCCCGGCCACGTTGACCGAGTTCCACGCCGACTGCACGGCCTTGAACTCGGGGCTGCACAGGCCGTAGAGGTCGGTCGCCGCGGAGAGCGAGTAGGCCCGGGCGGTGTTGGCCGGGGTGGTGGTGTTGACGTAGGCGGTGTTGGAGACGAAGTACGTGTCCAGCGCCCGGAACCAGATCTTCTCCGCCTTGTCCCGGCCGATGCCGGTCACCGGGGACGCGGCGCCGCACAGCGGTGAGGTGCCGTACTCGGTCTCGCCGCTGCCCTCGGCCAGGTTGAAGAAGAAGTGGTTGGCCACACCCGAGGAGTAGTGCACGTCGACGCTCCGGGTCGAGGTCGACCAGCAGCTGTGCGAGGCGCCGTCCAGCGTCGGGTTGTACATGTAGCGCAGCGGCTCGCCCGTACCGAAGATGTCGATCTTCTCGCCGATGTCGTAGTCACCCGGGTCGGTGGCGTTGTCCGCGTAGAACTCGACCATGTTGCCGAAGATGTCGCTGGTGGCCTCGTTGAGACCGCCGGACTCGCCGGAGTAGGTCAGGCCGCCCGGCACCACGTTCTCGGTGACGCCGTGCGACATCTCGTGGCCGGCCACGTCGATCGCCACCAGCGGGCGGGCGTTGCCCTCACCGTCGCCGTAGGTCATCTGGGCGCCGTCCCAGAAGGCGTTCACGTACGCGCTGCCGTAGTGCACCCGGGACGGCACGCCGGTGCCGTTGCCGAAGATGCCGTTGCGGCCGTGCACGTTGGTGAAGTAGTCGAACGTCGTGGCCGCGCCGTAGTGCGCGTCCACCGCGGCGGAGGCCCGGTCGCTGTTGGCGCCGGTCCCCCACACGTTGTCGGCGTCGGTGAAGGTGGCGCAGGTGCCCGAGGTGCGGTTACCCATGTCGCAGGTACGGCCGCTGCCGCGCGAGGGGTCGACCAGCGAGTACGACGAACCGGACTGCGTCGCGTCCACGTCCACGGTGCCGGTGTAGATGCCGGTGCCGCTGCCGACGACCTGCTCGATCTCGTCGTACGAGCCGATCGCCGCGCCGGTCCCGGCGTCCACGATGACGTGCAGCTTGGACGGGGTCTGACCGTCCGGCGCCCAGCCCGTCACCACGGTCTCCCAGGCCAGCCGGCCGGTGCCGCTGCTCGCGTCGACGAACAGCTCGGGCTTGCCGGTCGACGTCACCTTGCCCTTGAAGCCGGCGGTGGCCGCCTTGCGGGCCTTGCTCTGCGCGTACGCCGGGGAGGTGTCGAGCGACAGCGGGGCGGCCAGGCCGACCGAGGAGCCGGCGAAGCCACCGTCCTTTGTGGTGCGGATGATCAGGTCGCCGCCGTACACCCGGAGGCCGTTGTAGGTGCGGGTGTAGCGGGTGACACCGAGGCCGGTGCTGTCGGTCTTGCTGCTGTAGACGGCGTAGGCGTCCTTGGTGGACCCACGGACGGCCGCGGTGTGCGTCTTGAGGGCGGTGTCGGCGGCGGCCTGCAGCGACGGCGGTGTCGGCGCGGGCGGAGCAGCGGACGCGCTCGCGGCGGTGACCACGAGACTGGTGCCGGTCAGCAGGGTGATGCCGACCAGGGCGAGAGCCGATTTCAAGCTAGTCTCCCCACAGAGAAGGTGAAACTTCCTCGATTCGGACATCATGGAAGGTTCAACGATCAAAGGGAAGACATTGACTGAGGTCAATAAAAGTTTTTACGTTTCGGGCCGGTTTCACGGCGGCGCCGGACGGAAGTGGAGCACTTCGCCGACCCGCGTTCCGCTTCCGGTCACCGCGCGGTGAGGCGGGCTACGGTCCTCCTATGCGTACCGAGAATGAGCTGGTGAAACGTGGCGTGGCGCGGTTCAACGCGTGCGCGGTGCGATGGCAGGCCTCGCCCCGGGTCGGGAAGCTGGTCCGGCGGCGGATGACCGTCATCTCGTACACCGGCCGGCGGTCGGGCCAGACGTTCAGCACGCCGGTCGCCTATCGGCGGGTCGACGGCGGGGTGGCGATCGACGTGCGGCTGCCGGGCGCAAAATCGTGGTGGCGGAACTTCCTTGGCGAGGGCGGGCCGCTCACCCTCCGGCTCGACGACGCCGACCGGGCGGGCCACGCGCTCGCGCGGCAGGACGATCGCGGCCGGGTGGTCGTGACCGTGCGCCTCACCGAGCCGGACGAGGGTTAGCCGGTAGGGCGCGCCCGCACCAGCACCGACAGCACGGCCAGCGCGCCGGCCACCACGGCGGCCAGGGTCGCGGGCCAGAACGCGGTCAGGATGAACTCGGCGGTCTGCACGTCGGTGGGCCGCCAGCGGCCGGTGGCCGTGTTGTTGGCGATCAGCATGACGGTCAGGGCCGCGTAGCCGGCTGCGGCCGCCGCCGTGATCGAGATGAGGACCTCGGTGATCGCCCGGCGGCCGCGGCTGTGGCGGCGGTGACGGCGGAGCAGACGGTGGCTGGCCAGACCGCCGGCCGCGCCGCCGATCAGCAGGCCGGCCACGGCCAGGACCACGGCGGGAACGCTCAGGCTCTTGGCCACGATCACCGAGAACGCGGCGCCGTTGCCGGGCTCGTCGGCCAGCGCCAGGGTGAGGCCGGCCCGCGGGCTGGTGTCCAGCGCGCCGGAGGTACCCGGCGGGCCGGACGGGCCCGGCGAGGTGAAGGTCACGGTGGTCACGTCCGTGCGGTCCGGCGGCGAATCGTAGGAGACGACGCCCTCGACCGGGACGGCCGGATCGAGGCACCAGAAGGAACAGTGGACGGTCGGCCCGGTGGTGGCGGACGGCGCCCGGCCGACCGATGAGGACACCGCGGCCACGGCGGCCACCTGCTCGGGCGGTCCCGGGTAGCCACTGACCCGCACGGCCAGCGCCGACCCGGCGAACCCGGTCAGCACCGCCACGGCCGCGACCACCGCCCTGCCCCGCCAGCTCATCGGGCGCCGCGCTTCTCCCGCGCGAGCTGAGCCGTTGACGTCCACTCGCGCGCCAGGATCGCCCAGATCTCGGTGTCGTGGCGCCGGCCCAGGTGCGGGAAGTCCTCGCGGAGGGTGCCCTCCAGCCGCATGCCCAGGCGCCGGGCGACCGCGCGGCTCGCCTCGTTGTCGGGGCGGCACTTCCAGTTCGCCCGGTGCCAGCCGCGCTCGGTGAAGCCGTAGTCGAGCAGCCGGGCCGCGGCCCGGGTGACCAGGCCACGTCCGGCGCCGGCCGGCTCGAGCCAGCAGCCCACGTCGAACTGGCCGCCGTCGGCGTCGATGTTGATCAGCATGACGCCGCCGACCAGGGTGCCGTCCAGCCAGATGCCGTAGAGCCGGGCCTTGTCCTGGGCCTGCTGGTCGGCGTAGCGCTGGAGGACCGCGCGGGCCGAGGCGAGGTCGGTGCTGCGGGAGGTCCAGGGGATCCACGGGTCCACGTAGTCGCGGGCGCGGTCGATGTGCTCCAGGAACTCCGGAGCCTGCCACGGCTCGAGGGGGCGCAGCCGCGCCCCCTCGCCCAGATCGGTCACGAACACACTGCGGAGCCTAGGGCAACGTCAGCCGCGGGTAGTCGAGGTGACGTGTGGCCGATAACTCGTGGCGGGTTGATCGAGCGCGGTGCAGACTTCCGCTCATGGACTGGCTCGACGCCTTCTACCACGCGACCTGGCAGGTCACCGACACGCAGTCGATCTACTGGCGCGAGATCGTCGGCAACGCGTTCGGTCTCGGCTCGGCGCTGTTCGGGCTCCGGCGCCAGGTCTGGGCCTGGCCGGTGGGCATCGTCGGCAACGTGCTGCTGTTCACCGTGTTCATGGGCCAGGCGGTCGGCAACGACCAGGGCACCCCGCTCTACGGCCAGGCCTCCCGCCAGGTGTTCTTCCTGATCGCGAGCGTCTACGGCTGGTGGCGCTGGCGGCAGAACCGGCGGGTCGCCGACGGGGTGGCGGTCACCCCGCGCTGGGCGAGCGCCCGGCAGCGGGTGGCGCTGCTCGGCGTGGCCCTGGTCGCGGTGGTGGCCTGCTTCTTCACCTTCCGGGCGATCGGCGCCGGCTTCCCGGTCCCGTGGTGGTACTACCTGGCCGACTCCTGGATCTTCGTCGGGTCCATGCTGGCCACCTACGCGATGGCCCGTGGCTGGGTCGAGTTCTGGCTCTGCTGGATCGCGGTCGATCTGGTCGGGGTGCCAGAGCTGCTGCACTTCGGGTATTACCCCTCGGCCCTGCTGTACGCGTTCTACGCCGCGTTCGTCATCTGGGGCTTCGTGGTGTGGCTGCGGATCTCCCAGCGGGTGCGCCTGGCCCCGCCTCGCCTGGAAGCGGTCGGCTGAACGGCTGAGTTTTCGCCCTTTCGCGGCTTTTGTCGCATGGAGTGCGGTTTCATTCGCGCATGCGACTCAGGAACTCTCTCGTTGCCGCGTGCGTGCTGGCCGCACTCGCCGCGGCCGCGCCCGCCCAGGCGGCCGGTCCCGACCTGTGGACCCAGGACGGCTACGGCCCCGGCCGCACCGGATACAACCCGTCCGAATCGGTGATCAACACCGGGACCATCGCCACGCTCGAGCAGCGCTGGACCGTGAAGGCCTCGCTTCTGCCCGAGGGCTGCGAGCCGAAGCCGCAGCCGCCGCTGGTCCAGAACGGGAAGATGTTCCTCCTGGACAACGGCACGGTCTCCGGCTACGACAACACGACCGGCAAGAGGCTGTGGAACGCCGGCCCGGCCTACCTCGACGCCAACCACATCGCGGTGGCCGGCGGCCTGGTCCTGGCCACCGAGGTCAACTGCTTCTCGAACAGCAACTACGACACCAACGTGGTGGCCATCAACCCGAACACCGGCAAGATGGTCTGGGACGCGCTCCAGGGCTACAGCATCACCAGCTCGGTCGCCGACGCCGGCGTCTTCGTGGTGTCCGGCTTCTGCGGCATCTGCGACGGCGAGAAGTACGGCGTGACCGCGTTCCGCATCTCCGACGGCAAGCGCCTGTGGCAGCGGATCAACTACGTCCTGGCCGGCCCGGTGTCGGCCAACGGCCGGATCGTGCTGCGCGACATGGTCGTGCCCCAGGTCCAGGTGGCCGACATCAAGACCGGCGGCGGGCTGGCCGGTGGCGGCGTCTGGAACGTGGCCGCCGCGAACCCGGCCGGTGACCAGTTCTACCTCTACAACACCTCGGCCATGGGCGCCTTCGACGCCAAGACGCTGAAGGCCGCATGGACGGTGAAGAAGGAGTCCGGTGCGCTCGTCTCGGACGGCAAGCGGGTCTTCGTGGCCTCGGCCAACCGGGTCAACGCCTACAACGCCGCGACCGGCAAGCTCTACTGGACCCGGGCCATGCCGAACCCGAACAACCTGATCCGCGCGGGCGGCCTGCTCTACGTGCTGTCCGGCAAGAAGCTCCAGATCCTGTCCCCGCCCACCGGCAAGCCGGTCGTCTCGGGGGCCGCCTACGGCATGCTGACCGACAACGTCATCGCCACCGGCGGCCGGCTCTACACGACAAGCGGCTCGACCGTCCGGGCGTACACCCCGTAGTTGTTCTTCGATGTGGAGGGCCGGCCCGGTCACCGTGGCCGGCCTTTCGCGTCACTGCGGGCGCATGGCGCCGAGGCCACTCAGGAACTCGGCCGTCAGCCGCCATCGGCCCACGGGATGCTCGGTCACCGGGAGCCAGGCCCGCGGCTGGTGGACCCGGGAGCCGTCGCTCGACCCCTCGTCCCACGCCCACCGGCCGGTCTCGTCCGGCCAGACCAGCTGCCACACCGGCACCGCGCGGCCCCGGTAGAACTGGCGGGCCGTGCCGAAGAAGGCCTCCCGCCACGACTCGTCGATCGGCCGCAGCTGCACCTCGACCTCGTCGATGACGCCCGGGAACGGCACGCCCTCGGCCGGCCAGCCGGCGGTGCGCACGATGTCGGCACACCGGTTGAGCCACGACTGCATGGCGTCGCCGTCCAGCCCGAACATCGCGATCTCCGGCAACCGGAACGAATGCCATAAACCGACGGTGTACGCGAACTCAACGTCCCCGCCGGCCACCCGGAGGGCACACCAGCCGTGCTGCCGCACGATGGCCGCGGTCTCGTCCGTCGGCCCACGCACGTCAGCGCACACCTCGCAGCCGCACCCGTCCCTGTCCACCGTCCGCGAGTCTATTGCCTGTCCTTCTCAGAAGCGGGCCAGGCTGACGCCCAGCGCCGCGATGGACGAGACGAAGAACACCCCCCAGCCGGCCAGCTTGACCGAGCCCACCCGCAGATGCGCGACGAGGGCGCCGGCGAAGTAGAGCACCAGCCCACCGGCGGCGACCACGCCCAGGACCGGGATGACCAACCCGGCGAGCAGCCCGAGCGACCCGGCCGCGAGCAACCCGCCCAGCATCGGCATCCACGAGTGCGGCAGCCGTTTCATGTCCAGCTGCGCCCGCGGATAGGCGTGCCCGGCGAGATAACTGACGGCGGCGATCCCGGCGAAGACCGCGACAACGACGGTGATGGCGACATACATGCAAGGGGGACGAGCCGCCGCACCGTAATGTGACACCCGTGACGGGGCGCGCTTCGGGAAGTCTGTTCGGGCTGGCGTACGGCGACGCGCTGGGCAAGCCGACCGAGTTCATGACCTACGCCGACATCCGGTCGCGGTACGGGCCGGACGGGCCCCGCGAGCTCACCGGCGACCCCGCGCTCGTCACCGACGACACGCAGATGACGATCGCCGTCGGCCGGGCGCTGCTGGCCGCGCCGGCGCCGACCGCCGAGACCCTGGAACCCTTGCTGCGCCAGGAGTTCCTGGCCTGGGCGATGAGCCCCGACAACAACCGGGCGCCCGGCATGACCTGCCTGCGCGCCTGCGGCGACCTGGCGCTCGGCAAGCCGTGGGTCGAGGCCACGGTGACCGGCTCCAAGGGGTGCGGCGCCAACATGCGGGTCGCGCCGGTCGGGCTGGTCGCCGCCTACGACGACGACGCGCTGGCCGGGGTCGCCCAGCTCCAGGCGGCCATGACCCACGGGCACCCGACCGCGCTGGCCGCCTCCGAACTGACCGCGTTCACCATCCGGGTCCTCCGCGACGGCGCCGCCGTCCCCGACCTGCCGGCCCTGCTCCGGGAGCGGTGTCACGAGCAGCGTGAGGTCTACCGGGAGGCGTGGCTCGGCCCGCTGTGGCAGCAGCCCGGCGTCGAGACGCCGGCCGGCTTCATCAGCCGCGGCTGGGACGAGTGCCTGCACGCCCTCGACCGCCTCGACCTCGCGCTGAGCCGCCCCGACGACGGCGACGACGCGTGCCGCGTCACCGGCGAGGGCTGGATCGCCGAGGAGGCCCTGGCCACCGCCCTGCTGTGCGCCATCCGCCACGCCGACGACCCGGTCGCGGCCCTGGCCCGCGGCGCCGCCACGGCCGGCGACTCCGACTCGATCGCCTGCCTGGCCGGCGCCTTCCTCGGCGCCGCACAGGGCATGGCCGCCTGGCCGGCCGCCTGGGCGACCCGTATCGAGTACGCCGACCAGCTCACCACCCTCGGCGCGGCCTGGGACTGAGCGCGCCGCCTCGTTCCAGAATCAGCACCACGCCCATCGCCATCGCGGCGGCCGGCGCCGCCCGGTCACCGCGTGAACCGCACGCTCACCACCACCGGCCGCCATCGTTCCCCGGCCCGATGGCGTGGCCCACCCGCGTCCGCCCGTTTGCGCGGCCCACCCGCGTCGATCGCCGCCCGGCTGAGCCACGCCGGGTCGGCCTGAACCTCGACGTGCCGCCTCGCCGCCGTCGCGCGACGGCCCGGCCGCTCGTTGGGCAGGTATGACGATCATGGTCAAGGGATTGACGAAGGCCGCCTGCGTCCTGCTCGTCGCCGTCGCGTCGGGCGGCGGGGCGCCCGCGGATGCGGCGCGCGTTGCGCCGGGCAGCGCGGCGCTCACGGATACGGCGCGCGGTGCACCGGGCAGCGCGGCGCTCACGGATACGGCGCGCGTTGCGCCGGGCGGCGGGGCGGCGCGGCCGCTTGCGGTCAAGGATGTCCATCCGGCCGGGTTCGACAACAGCTGGGTGTCCGATCTGAACGGACCCGGCGAGGCGATCATCACGGCGACGACGGTGGTGGGCTCGGAGATCCAGCCGCCGCGCGCCTTCGTCTGGCGGGCCGGGAAGGTCACCGCGCTCCGGCCGCCGCCCGGCGGCATCGGGGCGCTGGCGCGGGACATCAACGAACGAGGCGAGGTCGCCGGGTTCTGCCAGTCCGCGGCGATCGACGTCCGGCCATGCCTGTGGCGGCAGGGGCGGCCGCTCGCCCTGGCCACGATCGACGGCCGCGGTCAGGGCATCGCGCTGGCGATCAACGACCGGGGCGCGATCGTCGGCGACAACCAGACGCTCACCGGAGGAACCCGCGCCTTCCTCTGGCGGCACGGCGTCGTGACCGACCTCGGCGGCGCCCGCAGCGCCACCGGCCTCAACGAGCGCACCCAGGTGATCGGCGTCCACTACACCCGCGGCGGGCGGCGCGGCTTCGTCTGGGACCGTGGCCGGCTGGCCGACCTGGGCACGCTAGGTGGCACCGAATCGGTGCCGGCCGACATCACCGAGGGCGGGCAGATCGTAGGTACGAGCACAGTCGCCGCCGGCGTCTCGCACGCGTTCCTCTGGCAGCGCGGCCGGCTGACCGACCTGGGACCGGGTGGCGCCGTCGGGGCCGACGAGCACGGCCAGGTCGTCGGGTGGATCACCGGCGGCGGCTGGTTCACCTGGCGGAACGGTGTCCGCAAGGAGTTCGCCGGCACGGTCAGCGGCATCACCGCGCCGGGCCGGATCGCCGGCATCACCCAGGGCCGCGTCTTCCTCCGGCGCGACGGCCGTACCGTCCTGGGTGACCCGGCCGCCGCCGTCACCGCCGTCAACCGGCGCGACCAGCTGGCCGGCTGGATCAACGTGGGCAGCGCCCAGCACGCCGCCGTCTGGAACTGATCGCGGCCTGGCAGCCATCAGGCGCTGAGCCCCCCCGGTCAGCCCAACCGACCAACTAGTTGGTAGGAAGGGTCCCCAACCGACCGACTAGTTGGTAGGAAGGGGGCAGCGCCAACCGACCGACTAGTTGGTAACCAAGGGCGTCACGCCGGGAGCGGCTACCGACATCGCGAGTCTGCTCAGGGCGTGATGACGAACTTGCCCCGGGCCTTGCCCTCCATGAGCAGGCGGAGCGCTTCGGCGGTCGCAGAGAGGACGAACGTTCTTTCTACCTGTGGGGTCAGCGTGCCGGCGGCGAGCAGGGCCCCGAGCTGCTCGAGGTCGGCCCGGTTGGCCAGGGCCAGCACGGGACGCAGGCGGTGGCCGGTCACCATGTTCATCAGGTTGGCGCGCATCGACCGGGTGGTCGCGCCGCCCAGCCAGCGGCCGTTGTCCTCGCCGCCGATCAGGACCAGGGTGCCGGCCGGGGTCAGGAGCTTGCGCAGGTCGTGCAGGCTTCGCAGGCCGGCGATGTCGAACACCACGTCGTAGCCGGAGCCCAGCGGGTCCACCCGGTAGTCGATCACGGAGTCGGCGCCGAGCGAACTCACCAGCTCGAGCTTGGACGCGCTGCACACGCCGGTCACCGACACGCCGCGGGCGGCGAGGATCTGCGTCAGCATGGTGCCGATGCCGCCGCCCGCGCCGATGACGAGCGCCCGCTGCCCGGCACCGACCGACGTCTTGGCGATGGCCCGCAGAGCCGTGTAGCCCGAGGTGGGGGTCGCGGCGGCAACCTCCGCCGACACCGAGGCCGGGCGGGGTACGACCAGCTTGGCCGACGCCACCGCGTACTCGGCGAACGAACCGTCGGCGACGCCGAACACCTCGTCACCCTCGGCCAGGCCGGTCACCCCTGGGCCGACGCCGACGACGGTGCCGGCCACGTCACGACCGCGGACCTTGTCTCGCGGCGCCCGCGGGCCGAACGCCAGGCGCGCGGCCAGCGGCAGCCCGGCCATCAGGTGCCACTGGCCGGGGTCGACGCCGGCCGCGGCCACGCGCAGCAGCACCTCGCCCGCCCGGGGCTCCGGCTTCGGGATCTCCTCGCAGGTCAGCGCCTCGTACGAGCCGTACCGATGCTGGGTGATGGCCTTCATCATGGTTCGTCCCCCTCGGGATACTGGAAAACGTCGTCGAGCGGCACCCGGAAGATCCGGGCGATCTGGAAGGCCACCTCCAGCGAGGGCGAATAGCGGCCCTGCTCGATGGCGATGACGGTCTGCCGGGTCACGCCGAGGCGGTTGGCCAGTTCGGCCTGGGTCATCTCGTCGTGCGCGAAGCGCAGCGCGCGGATCGAGTTGGTGATGCGGGTCGGTTTCACCACGGGTGGAACCCCCGGCGGTAGGCGAACAGCTTGGCGACGGAGCCGAGCACCGCGGAGAGTACGAACGCCAGGTAGAGCGTGTTGGCGATCCAGAAGTACGAGGTCTCGGCCAGCGACAGGGCGAGCGCCACGACCCCGCCGATGACCAGCATCGACTGGCCGACGGCCTGCCCGAACCGGTCGATCTCGCGGTCGCGCTGATCTTTCTCGTTCGCGCCCTCGGGCCAGACGGCCGTCGCCGCGATGTGTCCGGCGATGCCGGCCAGGATGGCGGCGCCGACCGTCCACAGCATGGCGACCCGGTAGTTCGCGCCGGCCGCGACCACGATCCAGTAGGCCGCATAGCCCACGACCGCGACGCCGCCGAGGATCCAGACCCGTCTCTCTTCCGCTCCCATGTCAAATATTCTATACATGGTGTCAAGAGAATCGGACTTGAAGTAAAAATAAGTAGACCCATGACAAATGTCAGTGGCTGAGTGAGTGCTCGCTCATTAGAGTGTCAGCGTGAACGAGAACCGCCGTCGGCGCGTGCCCGCGCTGGCGCCCGAAGAACGCCGGGCCGCGCTCATCGAGGCGTGCGTCCCGCTGCTGCATGAGCACGGGACGGATGTCAGCACCAAACAGATCGCGGCCGCCGCCGGCGTCGCCGAGGGCACCATCTTCGGCGTCTTCAAGGACAAGAACTCGCTCATCGTGGCCGCGCTGCTGCGGGCCGTCGACCCGCAGCCCGCGCTCGACCGGCTGGCCGCCATCGACCGGTCGCTGAGCCTGCGCGAGCGGCTGATCCAGGCGACCGAGATCGTGCACGAACGGTCGGTGGGCAGCGCCCGGCTGCTCCAGGCGGCCCGGATGCTCGCGATGGCCACCGATCACGCCGAGCAGGCGCACGCCCAGATGCACCAGGTGCGTGAGCGGCTGCACGCGGCGGTCACCGAGCTGATCGAACCGGACGCCGGCGAGCTACGCCGGTCGCCCGGTGAGACGGCCCGGATGGTGCTGATGTTCACCGGCGCCAACATCTTCGGCCCGTACGCCGACCCGGACAACTTCCGGGCCGACGAACTGGTCTCGCTCCTGCTCGACGGCCTCCTGGTCAGCCAGGTCGGCTCCTTGGTCGTACCCATCATCGGGAACGGGGAACAGTAGTGCTGCTCAAGCTCCTACGGACACATCTGCGGCCGTACCGCAGAGACATCTGGCTGGTGGTTGCCTTCCAGCTGGTGCAGACACTGGCGACGCTCTACCTGCCGACCATGTTCGCCGACATCATCGACAACGGCGTGGTCAACGGCGACACCGGCTACGTGATGATGGTCGGCGGCGAGATGCTCGGCATCACCCTGCTGCAGATCGCGGCGCAGATCGTGGCCGTCTACTTCGGCGCCCGCACGGCGATGGCGGTGGGCCGCGACATCCGCGGCGCCATCTTCGACCGGGTGCAGGAGTTCTCGGCCCGCGAGGTCGGCCAGTTCGGCGCGCCGTCGCTGATCACCCGGACCACCAACGACGTGCAGCAGGTCCAGATGCTGGTGCTGCTGACCTTCACGCTGATGGTGTCGGCGCCGATCATGTGCCTCGGCGGCATCCTGCTGGCGCTGCACCAGGACGTGCCGCTGTCCGGGCTGATCCTGGTCATCGTGCCGATCCTGATCCTGCTGGTCGGCCTGATCATCCGGGCCATGCGGCCGCTGTTCCGCACTCTCCAGGTGAAGATCGACAACATCAACCGGGTGATGCGCGAGCAGATCACCGGCATCCGGGTGATCCGCGCGTTCGTCCGCGACGATCGTGAGCAGCAGCGCTACCACGACGCCAACGCCGAGGTGACCGACGTGGCGCTGCGGGTCGGCAAGCTGATGGCGCTGATGTTCCCGGTCGTCCTGCTGGTGGTGAACCTGTCCAGTGTGGCCGTGCTGTGGTTCGGCGCGGGCCGGATCGACAGCGGCGACATGCAGATCGGCGCGCTGACCGCCTTCCTCAGCTACCTGATGCAGATCCTCATGTCGATCATGATGGCCACCTTCATGTTCGTGATGATCCCGCGGGCCGAGGTGTGCGCCGAGCGGATCGAGGAGGTGCTCGACACCGAGTCCTCCGTACGCATCGCGGCGAAGCCGATCACCAGCCTGAACCTGCACGGTGAGCTGGAGTTGCGCGGGGTCGAATTCCACTACCCCGGCGCCGAGTCCCCGGTGCTCTGCGGCGTTTCGCTGGCCGCCCACCCCGGCGAGGTGACCGCGGTGATCGGCAGCACCGGCTCCGGGAAGACCACGCTGCTCAACCTGGTGCCGCGGCTGTTCGACGCCACCGGCGGCACGGTGCTGGTCGACGACATGGACGTGCGCGAGCTCGACCCGGGGCTGCTGTCCCGGGTGGTCGGCCTGGTCCCGCAGCGGCCCTACCTGTTCACCGGGACGGTGGCTTCCAATCTGCGGTACGGCAACCCGGACGCCACCGACGACGACCTGTGGGCGGCGCTCGAGGTGGCGCAGGCCCGCGACTTCGTCGAGCGGATGGACGGGCAGCTCGACGCGCCGATCGCGCAGGGCGGCACCAACGTCTCCGGCGGCCAGCGGCAACGCCTGGCGATCGCCCGGGTGCTGGTGCACAAGCCGGAGATCTACCTCTTCGACGACTCGTTCTCGGCGCTCGACTACGCGACCGACGCGGCGCTGCGGGCGGCCCTGGCCGAGCAGACCGCCGACGCCACTGTGGTGATCGTGGCCCAGCGGGTCAGCACGATCCGCGACGCCGACCGGATCATCGTGCTCGACGACGGCCGCGTGGTCGGCGAAGGCACCCACTCCGACCTGATGGACACCAACGAGACGTACCGCGAAATCGTGTTGTCCCAGCTTACTGAGCAGGAGGCCGCGGCATGAGCGAGCGGAGCGAGTTCATGATCGCGTCCTTGTTCTTCTCAGGTTTTGGAGGCACAGCGTGACCGCTCCTAATCGCAGGCCCGCTGGGCCGCCGATCGGCGGGCCCGGGCGGATGATGATGGCCGGCGGTCAGCCGACCGAGAAGCTCAAGGACTTCCGAGGATCGCTGCTGCGCCTGCTCGGCCTGCTCAAACCCCATCGGGGCATGGCCGCCGCGGTCCTGGCGCTGGGGATCACCAGCGTCTTCCTGACCGTGCTCGGCCCGCGCCTGCTCGGCAAGGCCACCGACATCGTGTTCTCCGGCGTCGTCGGCAAGATGATCCCGGCCGGCGTGACCAAGCAGCAGGCGGTCGACAACCTGCGCGCCCGGGGCGAGACCAACCGGGCCGACCTGCTGTCCGGCATCGACTTCGTGCCGGGGCAGGGCATCGACTTCGACCGGCTGATGCACATCCTGGCCTGGGTGGCGCTGGTCTACGTGTTCGCGTCGGTCTTCGCCGCGTTCCAGGGCCGGCTCGTCGCCACCCTGGTGCAGCTGGTGGTCTTCCGGCTCCGGCAGGACGTGTCGAACAAGCTGTCCCGGCTGCCGCTGTCCTACTTCGACAAGCAGGCCCGCGGCGAGGTCCTGAGCCGGGCCACCAACGACACCGACAACATCGCGCAGACGCTCCAGCAGACCTTCGCGCAGCTGATCACGGCGTTGCTGACGATCATCGGCGTACTGGCCATGATGTTCTGGATCTCGCCCCTGCTGGCGTTGATCGCGCTGGTCACCGTACCCGTCTCGATCTGGGTGACCACCCAGATCGGCAAGCGGTCGCAGCCGCAGTTCGTCAAGCAGTGGGCGACCACGGGCAAGCTGAACGGGCACATCGAGGAGATGTTCACCGGGCACTCGCTGGTGAAGGTCTTCGGCCGGCAGCACGAGGCGGTGCAGACCTTCAAGGAGCACAACGACGGCCTGTACGCGTCCAGCTTCCGCGCGCAGTTCGTGTCGGGACTGATCCAGCCGGCCATGATGTTCATCGGCAACCTGAACTACGTGCTGGTGGCCGTGGTCGGCGGCCTGCGGGTGGCGACCGGCTCGCTGTCGCTGGGCGACGTGCAGGCCTTCATCCAGTACTCGCGGCAGTTCAGCCAGCCACTCACCCAGGTGGCGAGCATGGCCAACCTGGTGCAGTCCGGTGTGGCGTCGGCCGAGCGGGTGTTCGAGCTGCTCGATTCGGACGAGCAGTCGACCGACCCGGCGCACGTCGAGATGCCTCCGGTACGCGGCCGCGTTGCCTTCGAGGACGTCTCGTTCCGGTACGCGCCGGACACCCCGCTGATCGACGGTCTCTCGCTGACCGCCGAGCCGGGGCAGACGGTGGCCATCGTCGGCCCGACCGGCGCCGGCAAGACCACGCTGGTCAACCTGCTGATGCGGTTCTACGACGTGACCGGCGGGCGGATCACCCTGGACGGGGTGGACATCGCGAGCATGCCGCGCGAGCAGCTTCGCGAGCACATGGGCATGGTGCTCCAGGACACCTGGCTGTTCGGCGGCACGATCGCCGAGAACATCGCGTACGGGGCGGACTCGTTCGTGCTCGAGGACGTGCAGCGGGCGGCCGAGGCGGCGCATGTCGACTCGTTCGTGCGGATGCTGCCGGACGGCTACGACACGGTGATCGACGAGGAGGGCTCCAACGTCAGCGCCGGGCAGAAGCAGCTGATCACCATCGCCCGGGCCTTCCTGGCCGAGCCGAGCATCCTGATCCTGGACGAGGCGACCAGCTCGGTCGACACCCGCACCGAGGTGCTGATCCAGCGGGCGATGAACTCGCTGCGGGCGGGCCGGACCAGCTTCGTCATCGCGCACCGGCTGTCGACCATCCGCGACGCCGACGTGATCCTGGTGATGGACTCCGGCGCGATCGTCGAGCAGGGCACGCACGACGAGTTGATGGCGGCCGGCGGCGCGTACGCCCGGCTCTACTCGGCCCAGTTCGCCCAGGCCACGGCCGAGGTCGACTGACACCGGGAGACAGAAAGGAACCGGGGGCGGCCGATCGGCCGCCCCCGGTTTTGTTACCGGTAGATCAGCGCACGCGGACCGGCTTCTCCACCGAGGTGCCGAGGAGCGTGCCCCACGTGGCGTTGGCCGCGATCGTCGCCCGGAACGTGATCGTGGTCCCGGACTTCTGGCCCTTCAGCGCGTAGGCGAAGGTCTTGGCGGTCCCGGCGGTCGTGCCGGTGATCACGTTCGACCAGGTTCCGTTGGCGTTCTTCCGCTGGATGGTGACCCCGAGGCCGGCCTGCTTCGGGTTACCGGCCACGGTCAGGTTGACCACCCCGGCCGTGGTGGACGTCGCGGTCAGGACGGGCACCTGGGTCACCCGCACCAGCACTGCCTCCGAGGTGGCGCTGCCCACCCGGGCCTGCAGGTAGTAGCCCATGTCGAACGGCACCGACGCGACGTAGATGCCGTACACGTTGGCCGTGGCGGTGTCCGCGAGGAACCACTTCGTCGGGGTGGACGCGGCCGCGGCGTAGATCCGCACCTGCGCGCCTTCCCTCGCCTTGCCGGTGATCGGGATGGCGCCCGTGCCCGCCCGGCTCGGCGGGGCGGTCAGCGTCGGATCCGCCTCGTTGTCGTTCTCGTTGATCTGGACCTGACCTGTGTCCTGATCGATCCCGACGCCCTTCGGCAACGCGTTGAGCAGGGTGACGGAGAAGCTCTGCGACGGCTCGTCCACGGTGTCGTTGACGATCGGCACGTTGGCGCTCAGGTCGGTGACGCCCGGCTCGAAGGTCAGCACGCCGGTCCTCGACAGGTAGTCGTAGCCCGCCCTGGCCGTTCCGTCAGCGGTCTTCCAGCCGACCGACAGAGTCTGCTCGGTCGACGTCGCGTCGCTGTCGAAGTTGAGCTTGACGTGCACGTCCACCGTTTCGACATCCTCGTCGATCGTCGTGGTGTCGTCGATCGCGACGGTCGGCGGCAGGTCGTTCGGGTCGTCGTTGATCCGGTAGTTGGCGGACACTGACACGTCCGCGTCGGCCGTGTCGGTGGCCCTGATCCGGAAGAACTCGGCCGGCTCGTCGATCTCGTCCTGGTTCAGCGTCACCGTGCCCAGGGTGAGCGGCTTGACCGGGTAGTAGCCGCCCGGAATCACCCCGGAGACCTCGTTGTCGGTGTAGTCCTCGCTCTCAGCCGGGTTGACCTCGGCCGAGCTGTCCGCGTCGAAGGCCACATCGAACGGTAGATCCCGCTGTGCGACGCCGGTGACGGTGGCGCGGATCTGCAGATCGGTGCCCTCGCTGCCGGACGACCCGGTCAGCTCGATCGTCGGCCGGGCATCGTTGTCGGTGATGGTCAGGTCACCGGAGTCGGACTGCCCGGCCACATCGCTCTCACCGGTGACCGGCGACACGGTCAGCGTCGCCTCCTCGTCGCCCTCGTAGGCGCTGTCGTTGGCGACCGGCACCGGGATGGACACCGTCGCCGAGCCGGCCGGCACGGTCACCGTGGTGGCTGGTTCGGTGAAGTCGTTCTGCCCGGGACCGGGCACGTTCACGCCGTGCGTCGCGGTTCCGTCGTTGACCGACACGTCGAAGGCGACCGGCTGGGTGGTGATCGACGACAGGGTGATCGTGAAGTTCGCGTTCCCGGACGAGCCCTCGGCGAACGACGCGTCGGAGATCGAGAAGGTCGGCTTGCGAGTGCTGTCGTCGTCGTCGATCGTGACCGTGGCGACGTCGGCGCCGAGCGCCACCCCGGTCGGGCCCGGTTCGGTGATGGTCACCGTGAAGTCCTCGGTCCGCTCGAAGATCAGGTCGTTGATGATCGGCACGGAGATGTTCTTCGCGGTGGTCCCCGCCGGGAACGAGACGCTCGCGTTGGTCACGGCGGCGGTGTAGTCACCCGGCGCGTGGGCGGTGCCGTTCGCCGTGGCGTACTTGACCGTGACCGTCTTCTGGGTCGAGTCGGCGTCCTCGCTGTCGGTGAAGTCGAGGGTCACCGGCACCAGCGCCGGGCCCGCGTTCTCGCCGGCGGGCTGGGCCGGGCTGTCGATACCCACCGTCGGCGGCAGGTCGTCCGGGTCGTCGGTGATGGTCAGCCAGGACGGGGCCGGCGTGCCGGCGCCGGTGAGCGAGACACGGATCGTCTCGTCCCACTCGTCGGCCTTGTCGTTCAGGAGGCTGATCGTGCCGAGCGGGACCACGGGGCCGTGCAGACCGGCCGGCAGGGTGGTCACCAGACCGGTCTTGGTGAAGTCGCCGGGCTCCGCGGGATCGCTGCCGGACAGGTTGGCCGCACCGACCGCCGTGACGGTGATCGGGTACGCATCCTGCGCCACACCGGTCATCGCACCCTGCACCGCGACCGAAGCATTGCCCTCGGCGGCGGAACTGACGCCACTCAGGGCCGTGATCACCGGCGCCGCGTCGTCGTCCTCGATGGACAGGGTGGCGGTCACCGGCGACGGTGCGTCGACGGCGTCCAGCTCACCGGCGGCGACCACCACCTTGACCGTGGCGGTCTCGGTGAGCTCGTAGACGTCGTCGTTGTTGATGGTGATCGGGACGACGGCCGAGCTGGCGCCGGCCAGGATCGTCACCGGTACGGCCGGCGCCTCGAAGTCGTTCTTGCCGGGCACGTTGGACTGATGCGTGGCCGTGCCATCAGTGACGGTCACCGTGACGTCGACGTCCTCGGAGGCCGGGCGGTCGAGCTGGATCGTGAAGCCGGCGGTGGTTGTCACACCCTCCTTGACCGTGGTCACCGGGGCGGCGAGCTGGTTGAGGACCGGCTTGGCACCGCTGTCGACGTCGTCGATCCGCACGGTCACACTCATCGGAGCGATCGGCGCGTCACCCGGCGACGGGCTGGACAGGTTCACCGCGAAGGTCTCGCTCAGCTCGTACACGCCGTCGGTCTTGATCGTCACCGGGATCGACTTGCCGGTGTCACCCGGATTGAACTCGACCGTGCCGGCCGCGGTCAGGTAGTCACCCGGCTGCTTGGCAGTCCCGTCCGCCGTGGCGTACGACGCGGTGATCTTCCGCTCGGTGGTCTGAGCCTGGTTGCCGTTCTGCCCGAAGTCGAGGGTCACCGGCACCGCAGCGGAACCGACATCCTCGTTCACCTGGGCTCCGGCCGGCACCACGGTCGGCGCCTTGTCACCGGCGGCGTCCGCGATGGTCACCCAGGCCGGGGTGGGAGTGGTGGTCAGGCCGGTGAGGGTGACCTTGACCGTCTGGTCGTACTCGTCGACCGTGTCGTTCTCCAGCACGATCGAACCCAACGCGATCGGGTTGCTGAACGCGCCGCCGGGCAGGTTGGTCGCGGTGAACGTCGCGGTGAAGTCCTGCGGATCCGCCTGGTGGCTACCGCTGTCGACAGCACCGGCCGCCGCCAGCGTGATCGCGATCGGGTCCTGCGTGACACCAGTCATCGTGCCCGTCACCGGCACCGTGCTGCCCTCAGCGCCGTTCACCGTGTTCAGCACCACCGTCGGCTCAGGGTCATCATCGACGATGGTCAGAGTCGCGGACACCGGCTGCGGCGCGTTCACCGCGTCGGCCTCCCCCGGAGCCAGCTCGATACCCACCGTCGCCGTCTCCGTCTGCTCGAACACACCATCGTTCTTCACCGTGATCGGGACCACCACCGAGGTGTCGCCCGCGTGCACCGTGACCGGGCTGGTGGGCACCTCGAAGTCGTCCTTACCCGCTCCGCTGACGCCGTGGGTGGCGCTGCCGTCGGTGACCGTCACCTTGACGTCGACATCTTCGGAGGCCGGGCGGTTGAGCTGGATCGTGAAGCCGGCGGTGGTTGTCACACCCTCCTTGACCGTGGTCACCGGGGCGGCGAGCTGGTTGAGGACCGGCTTGGCACCGCTGTCGACGTCGTCGATCCGCACGGTCACACTC
>NZ_JBFBGU010000001.1:1524109-2093951 GCF_040684855.1 Actinoplanes sp. NPDC089786 | reverse complement strand
GTCGCAGTGAAGTCCTGCGGATCCGCCTGGTGGCTACCCGCATTGACAGCACCGGCCGCCACCACCGTGATCGCGATCGGGTCCTGCGTGACACCGGTCATCGTGCCCGTCACCGGCACCGTGCTGCCCTCGGCGCCGTCGACCGTGTTCAGCACCACGGTCGGCTCGGGGTCGTCGTCGACGATGGTGAGAGTCGCGGACACCGGCTGCGGCGCGTTGACCGCGTCGGTCTCGCCCGGGGCCAGCTCGATGCCGACGGTGGCGGTCTCGGTGTGTTCGAACACGTCGTCGTTGTTGATGGTGATCGGGACGACGAGTGAGGTGTCGCCGGCGTGAACCGTCACCGGGCTGGCCGGCAACTCGAAGTCGTCCTTGCCAGGTCCGCTCACCCCATGCGTGGCCGAGCCGTCGGTGACGGTCACCTTGACGTCGACGTCCTCGGCGGCCACGCGGTCGAGCTTGACGGTGAAGTCGGCCGTGCCCGCCGTGCCCTCCGCGAACGCGGCCGGGGCGACCAGGTCGTCGAGCACCGGCTCCTGGCCGGAGTCGTTGTCGGCGATCTCCACGTCGACGCTCGCCGGGGCGATCGGCGCGTCGCCGGGCGACGGGGTGGCCAGCTTGACCTTGAACAGCTCGGTGCGCTCGAAGACGGTGTCCTCGTTGATGGTCACCGGGATCGACTCGCTGACGTCACCGGCCACGAAGTCGACGGTGCCGGTGGCGGTGGTGTAGTCGCCGGGCTGCTTGGCGGTGCCGTCCTCGGTGGTGTACCCGGCGGTGATCCGCTTCTCGGTGGTGAGAGCCTGGTTGCCGTTCAGGCTGAAGCTCAGCGTCACCGGTACCTGCACGGTGCCGTCGGACTCGTTCTTCTGCAGCCCGGCCGCGACGATGGTCGGGGTCTTGTCGGCCGCGTCGTCGTTGATCGTCAGCCAGACCGGCGCGACGTCCGGGACGCCGGTCAGCGACACCTTGACCGTCTCGGCGTTCTCGTCGGCGGTGTCGGGGATCAGGTCGACGGTGCCGACCGTCCACGGGTTGCTGATGACGCCGGCCGGCAGGTTCACCGCGGCGAGCAGGTTGGTGGCGTCGAAGTCGCCCGGCTCGGCGGGGTCGCCGTTCGGCGGGGCGTCGCCCGCGGCGGCGAGCGTGATCGCGACCGGGTCCTGGGAGACGCCGGTGACGGTCGCGGTGATCGCGGCGGTCTGTGACTCGGTCCGGCCGGTCTGGGCCTGCAGCTCGACCAATGGGGCGTCGTCGTCGTTGTTGAGGGTGAGCGTCGAGGTCAGGTCGCCGGCCGCGACGGCGGGATCGTTCAGCGTGGTCGCCACCTTGATCGTGGCCGACTCCGGGCCCTCGTACACCTCATCGCCGTTGACCTGGAACGTCACGTTCGCGGTGGTCTGGCCGGCCGGGATGGTAACGGTGCTGCTCGGCGCCTCGAAGTCGTTGGCGCCCGGAGAGCCGGCCATGATCACCGCGCTGCCGGGTGTGGCGGTCACGTCCAGAGTGATCGAGCTGGAGCTCGGGTTGGTCAGCGCGACCTGGATGTTCTTGGTCTCCTGCGTGTCGCCCTCGGCCATCGTGAGGTCGGGGAAGGTCGACAGCTGCGGGAGGGCGTCGTCGTCGTTGATCGTCACCGTGTGCATGGCACCCGGCGCCAGGCTCGCGGTGCCGGCGGCGTTGGACAGGATGACCTTGAAGTCCTCGTTGGGCTCGTCCTTGACGTCGCTCTTGATCTTCACGGTGAACGTCTTCGTGGTCTGGCCCGCCGCGAAGACGAGTTCGCCCGGGGTGACCGCCTCGAAGTCCTCGTCCTCGGTGGCCGAGTCGCCCTGCACCGCGTAGCCGACCCGCACCTCGCGGCCGGAGGCGGCGCCGAGCGAGACGGTGAAGGTCTCGTCCCGGACGCCGACATTGCCCTCGGTCACCGACGCCGGGCTCATCGAGACCACCGGCAGGGCGTCGTCGTCGGTGATGTGGCCAGTGGCCTCCATCGTCCCGGCCGTGTAGTAGCCCTGGGTCGGCGCTCCCGGCGCGGTCAGCTTGACCTTGAAGTCCTCCGGGGTGAGCTCGTCGAGCGCGTCGGTCGTCGTGGGCACGGACACCGTCTTGATCGTCTCGCCGGGCGAGAACACGACCGACTGGTTGGTGACCGCGGTGAAGTCGGCCGACGACGCCGTGCCGGTCTCGGTGTTCGCGACCACGGTGACCACGCGCTTGGACGCCGCGGAGAGGTTCACCGTGAAGTCGATTTGGGTCCCCTCGGTTTCAGCGCCGGGCCCCAGGACGTTCACCGTCGGCATCGCGTCGTTGTCCGCGATCTGCACCTGGAGCGCCGGTCCGGGCGCCGCGGTGGTGTTGGTCTCGCCGGAGCCGGCCACCGAGAAGGTCTCCATGTCCTCCTCGTCGAACAGGTCGTCGTTGATCGGGACGTCGACGTAGCCGGTGGTCTGACCGGTCGGGATGGAGAGGGGGGTGTTCGTCTGTCCGGTGTAGTCGTCGGGCTGGACGGCGGTGCCGTCCGAGGTGCTGAGCGGGATCGTCACGGCACGGCCGGAGACCGCCGACAGGGTCGCGGTGATCCGTGCCGCGGGCACGTTCTCGTTGACCGATCCGATCACCGCATGGGTGACCGTATCGGTCATCGCCAGGGTGTAGGTGGGAGTCACGTCGTCGTCGTCGAGGATGCCCTGGGCCTCCCGGACGATCGGCTGCCCGCCGACCGTGCCGGTGAACTTGAGCGTGAATGTCTCGTCGTCCTCGTCCAGCGCGTCGGCGAGGCCCTGGACGGTGAACTTCTTGGTGGTCGCGCGGGTGCTGCCGGCCGGAAAGGACGTGGTGCCGCTGATCGCGGTGTAGTCCTTGCCCGCCTCGGCCGTGCCGTCCTCGGTGGTGTAGGTCAGGTCGAGCTTGTCCGGCGACCCGCCCTGGCGGACGAGCTCGAAGACGAAGGCGTCGTTCTCCACCGACTCCTGGTCGCTGGTGAAGTCGACCTCGCCGGCGGCGTAGGCCGGAGTGGCCACGAACACCGCGGGGACGAGACCGATGAACGCGGCGACCGCCGTCGCCAGGAGCATCCGGAGGGAGCGTCGAGCCCCCGAGGAGTAGTGCATGGCTCAACGTCTCCTTCAGGCGGAATCGCACGTACGTCGGACGTAACGTAACCGAAGGATTACTGGCAAAAGGCGCGAATAGATTTCTCTACCGGGCCCGGATACCGCTCAGAACCACCGAGAAGAACGCAATCGCCAACAGAACCGTCAGAACAGGAACCCACCACCACCACACGAGGTCCGGTGGTGGTCCGGCCGGCGGGGTACTGACCCACGGGCGCGCGCTCTTCGACCAGGCCACAAAGGCGTCTCCGACGGGGAGTACGCCGAACGCGTAGCGCCGGGTGTGCGGGGTGTCGATCGGCACCCCGGCGACGTCGGCCAGACCGGTCAGCGCGTCGGCCAGCCGGTCGTCACCCTGGACCCGGGCCGCACCCATGGTCACCGCCGTGGCCGACAGGCTCACGCCGAACAGCAGCGGTCCGGAGTCCACGTCGCCCTCCCCCGGCACCCCGGCCGGGAACTCGCTGATGGCCGGCCCGAAGGCGCGGAATCGCTCGCGGAACCGACCGTACTGCTGGGCGGCGAACGCCGGGTCGACGTCGACCAGGAACCGCTGGATCATGCTCTGCGAGGTGCCACGGGCCACCTCGATCGGCGCGCCGGTGTCCGGGTCAGCGCGGTGCGGCAACAGACCGGTCCGTGGGTCGAGCCGCTGCTTCGCCGCGGCCACCCAGCGGTCGACGGCCGGCTGGTAGCGCGGCGGGAAGAGTTTGTCGTGCAGCCGCAGCGAGGCGATGGCCACGGTGGAGTCGACCGGCCAGGACTGGCCCGGGTAGGCGGCCAGGAACGGCGTCGGCGAGGCGTCGAAGGCGGCGGCCAGCTCGGCGGAGTCACGCTCGAAGCGGGTCGCCTCCGGACCGGACGGGTCGAGGGCGACGATGCCGCCGCGCAGCCAGTTGCTCCAGCCACGGTAGAAGACGCCGAAGGACGGGATCAGGCCGGCGTCGAAGGGGGCGCGGCCGTCGGCCGAGTCGAGGGCGGCGAGGGCCCAGCGGGCGGCGGCCAGCTCGTCGGCGCGGTCCGGCGGCGGCTCGCCCCGGCCCAGGTCGACCTCGGTCAGGCCGTAGAGGGCGTACATGAAGAAATAGCCCTCGGGAAACATCGCCTGGGCGTCGTGGGCGGCGCCCGACTCCAGCTCGGACCGCACGAACGCGAGCTGACGGCGTACCGAAGCGGGGTGGTGATCGGCGACGACCAGCCGGACCGCCGCGATCAGCGCGCCCAGGCACACGGCCACGGCCAGTCCTGCCCGAAGCACCCGGATCATCCGCACGCGCCCGATGATAGGAAGCCCCGGCCAGGTGAAAGCGGGGACAGATCGCCGTTTCGGTCAGAGCCGTTCAGGCCGCGTTAAACTGCGGTCCTCACGGGGCTGATGGCGTGGGCCCTGACCACCGTTCACACATGTAGGACGACGGTCCCGGACTACGTGACCGACTCGGCCGCGTCCGGCACCGGCTGGGCGACCGGCCACAAGACCTACAACGGCGCCATCTCGGTCACGCCGGACGGGCGGCCGAAGCCGACCATCCTGGAGAAGGCCAAGACGGCCGGCTTCCGCACCGGCAACGTGACCACCGCCGAGCTCGAGGACGCCACCCCGGCCGTGCTCGTCTCGCACGTGGTCAACCGCGACTGCAAGGGCCCCGACGCGATGGCCACCTGCGCGGTCAACGACAAGGTCAACGGCGGCGCCGGCTCGATCGCCGAGCAACTGGTCGAGACCAGGGCCGACGTCACCGTCGGCGGCGGCAAGCAGTACTTCGACCAGAAGGTCAAGGCCGGCACGTACAAGGACCTGACCGTGCTGCAGCAGGCCCAGGTGAACGGCTACTCGATCGTCACCGGCCTGGCCGGCCTCCCGGCCAACCCGAAGGGCCCGGTTCTCGGCGCCTTCGCGCCGAACAACATGGACCTGGAGTGGGTGGGCCCCAAGCCGACCCGCACCGGGACCGCGCCGTCGCGCTGCGCCCTGAACACCGCCCGCAACGCGGCCCAGCCGCACCAACGTCACCATGCGGCGCGCGCTCGGCGTCTCTTAAGACCGGTTTCCCATTCGCTTCCGAGACGCTTCTCCAGGCTGCGAATGTGGAACTGGTCTTAGTACCGTGGCGGCGTGCGGCCCTTCCGGATCCTGGTGCTCCTCATCCTGATCGCGGGCTGCACGCCGCCGTCGCCGTCCCCGGACAAACCGGACGGCTGGCGCCTCGTCTGGGGCGACGAGTTCGACGCCCGGACGATCGACCGGACGAAGTGGACGATCCGGGACGGCGAGGGCCGCGACGTCGACCTCGGCTGCAACGTCGACGACCCGGCCAACTCCTACATCCGGTACGGCTTCCTGGTCATCCGGGGGCTGCGGAAAACCGTGCGCTGCGGGCCGGAGACGCGGCGGTACACGCAGGCGTACCTGGACACCATCGGCCGGGCCGCGTGGACCTACGGCCGGTTCGAGATCCGGGCCCGATCACCCCGGGCGGGCACGTCGGCCGGGATCTGGCCGGCCTTCTGGCTGCGGCCCGAGGACGGCGGCAAGGGCGAGATCGACGTGGTCGAGCTGCCGGGTGGCGACCGCTGGCAGGACCGGGCCACGGCGGCGATCTTCTACGACTACTCGCCGGTCAAACAGGACATCCGGGTCATGCTGCCCAGCGGTGGCACGCCCGGCGACGGCTTCCACACCTACCTCACCGAGTGGACGCCGACCGCGCTGACCTGGTCCATCGACGGCCACCAGGTGTGGCGGCGGGACCGGTCGACCACGCCGTTCTTCGACGAGATCTTCCACAAGCCGTACAACCTGCGCCTCAACCTGCAGGTCGGCGGCTGGCTCGGCGCCCCGGACGCGGCCACCGCCTTCCCCGCCGAATTCGTCGTCGACCATGTGCGTGTCTATCAACGCTCGCCTATGGTCTAGCCCGTGATCCCGCGTCAGCGAAGGCCGTCGGCTGAGCCCGAGTTCCCGCCCGGCGATCCGCGCTCGCGCACCGACGGGCTCGGCTGGGTCGCCCGGGCCGTCTTCCCCGACCCGATGCTCCGGCTCACGGTCGGCGATCAAGGGCCGCCGGCCGTCCGGTACGCCGTGCTGCCGTCCCTCGATGACGCGAAGTTCCTGCTCCCGCTCGCCTCGCGCCGGGTGACCGCGGCGTCGGTGCTGGCCTACAACGCGCTGCGGCCGCCCCGGGTCCGCGCCACCCGGGCCGTGGTCGGCGGCCTCGCCCGCGCCGGACTGCTCGGTCTCACCCGGGCCCCGATCCTGACCGTCACCGGCGGCCCCCTGCTCTGGGAGCACCTCGCCGACCTGCTCGGGACGCCGCGACTGCACGCCGCCATCGGCATCCGCCCGCCCGACCCGCACCACAAGCCGACCCTGCAACTCTTCGACGATCAGGGCCGGGCCCGGGGGTACGCCAAGATCGGCTGGAACGCCGGCACCCGCGCGATGGTGCGCGACGAGGCGGCGACGCTGGCGTCCCTGCCGCCACCGGCCGCCGACTTCCCGGAGGCGCCCGGGCTCCTGCTGCACACCCAGTGGCAGCAGCGGGAGATCGCGGTGATCGCCCCGATGCCCCGGCAGGTCCGCGGCGTCCGGCGACCGGCCTCGCCCCGGACGGCGGCCATGCTGGCGGTGGCCCGGGTCGCCGGGCCGCGGGCGCCGTTCGCGTCGTCGAGCTTCCTGGCCGGCTGGCGGCGGCGGGCCTCCGGCGCCGGGCTGGCCGCGGCCGAGTCACCGGGCGCGATCACCGTCGACGACGCGATCGAGGCGCTGGTGGCCCGGGACGGCGATCTCGACCTGGCCTTCGGGCACTGGCACGGCGACTGGGTGCCGTGGAACATGGGCCGCCACGACGGCCGGCTGCTGCTCTGGGACTGGGAGAACAGTGCTCCGGACGTACCACTGGGATTTGATCTGGCTCATCAGTTCTTCCAGATGGCGTTGTCGGGCGGCGCGGCGACCGGGCCGAGCGCGGCCGCCATGGACGACGCGTTGCGTGAGCACGGCCGGGAGCTGGGGCTGGACGAGCGGCGGCAGCGGTTCGTCGGCGACGCCTACCTGATCGAGTTGTGGCTGCGCGCCTATCAGCTCTCGGGCGGCGCGGGCTGGAACCGGCGGCTGCACCCGGCCCTGCTCGACACCCTCGCCGGGCGGCTGGCATAGCGTCGTCCCGTGGACGATTCGGTACTCGACAACCCCGCGTGGGCCGCGCTGACCGGGCCGCACGCGCACTTCGCGGAGCGGGCGGGCCGGGCGGCGCGCTACCCGGCCGACATGTCACCCTGGCACGCGCTGGACGACCCCGCCGACCCGGCGGCCTGGGCCGACGCGGCGACGCTGGCCGGGCCGGGCGGCAAGATCACGCTGATGGGGCCGTTCGACACGATCCCGGCCGGCTGGACGTTCTTCCGCGGCGTCGACGGCGTGCAGATGGCCGGCGACGGGGTGGCGGTCGCGCCCGACGCCGAGGCGGTGGTGCTCGGGCCGGCCGACCTGCCCGAGATCGCCGACCTGGTGCAGCGGACCGATCCGGGGCCGTTCGAACCCCGGACCGTCGAGATGGGTACGTACCTGGGCCTGCGTGCCGGCGGACGGCTGGTGGCGATGGCCGGTGAGCGGCTGCGCCCGCCCGGCTGGACCGAGATCAGCGCGGTGTGCACCGACCCGGCGTACCGCGGTCGCGGGCTGGCCACCCGGCTGGTCCGGGCGGTGGCGGCGAACATCCGGGGCCGCGGCGACGTCCCGTTCCTGCACACCGCGGCGTTCAACACGACCGCGATCCGGCTCTACGAGTCGATGGGGTTCACGCGGCGCGGCCGGACCCGTTTTGCCAGCTACACGACAGCGGGGGCGGCTGGCACGAAACCGTGAGCACACCGGCGGCGAGATCCAAGAAGCTGAACTCCTCACAACGAACACGGGAGACCTCGGATGTCGCACGTCAAGAAGATCGTCGTCGCGGGCCTGTCGGCCGGTATCGCTCTGACCGCGGCGGCGGGCTGCACCGGACCGGCCGCCCGGCCCGGCGCCGCGGGCCCGGCCGCCACGCCTCCTTCTTCCGCGCCGACCGCGCCGACCGCGCCGGCCACGCCTTCAGCTCCGTCGAAGCCCACCTCGTCGAAGCCGGCCAAGCCTTCGACGACCTCCGGGGGTAGTGGTGGCGGCGCGAGTGACAAGGTCACCTGGGCCAAGGTCGACTTCCGCAAGCAGATGTTCTACGACCTCAACTGCCCCGATGTTCCCGAGGCGAAGGGCCGGGCCCAGGTCTACAGCACCAAGCGGGTCGACCTCACCGGCGACGGCCGCAAGGAGGTCGTGGTCGCCGGCACCTGCGTCTACCTGAGCGGTGCGGACGGCGCCCACGTGCTCATCTACCCCGGCAACGACCGTGACATCGAGAACCTGATCCCGCTGGTCGACATCGGCCAGGACCAGGACCTGACCTCGGCCGCGGTGCGGATCGACGGCCGCCGGGTCACGGTCACCTCGAAGGCGCTGAGCAAGAAGGCGCCGACCTGCTGCCCCGACCTGCAGATCACGCAGACCTACAAGTGGGACGGCGGCACGTTCGTCCGCACGAACATCTCGCAGGTCAAGCTCCCGACCGAGTAGGCCCGGTCCGTCATACCCTGATCCGGGCGTGCCGGTGCATGTCGTGGCGGCCGTCGTCGTGGACGGCGGCGCTGCGCATGACGCCCTCGGCCTCGAAGCCGGCCTTCGTCGCCACCCGGCAGGAACCGATGTTGCGGGTCGAGTGATCGAGATACAGCCGGTGGAAGCCGGCCGGGCCGAACGCCCACGCGCTGACGGCCGCCAGCGCGCCCGACGCGACCCCGGCACGGCGTGCGGCCGGCACCACCCAGTAGGCGCAGCCGGCCACACCCGATCCGAAGTCGAAGCCCCGCGGCGATGCGGCCCGCGACCTCGCCGCCGCGGGTCACCGCCCAGTGGGCGCCGCGCTCCTGTTCCCAGTCGGCCCGGTAACCGTCGAACCAGCCGCGGACGTCATCCTCCGAGTCGGGCCGGTTGGTGTGCCAGCGCCGCAGCTCCGGATCCTGATAGGCGGCGTGGAACACCGGCGCGTCGGTTGCTTCCCAGGGCCGCAGGAGCAGGCCACCCGCCGCGGACAGCAGCGGCTGTGGTCGCGCCGACAGCGACCCGGCGGCGATGACCGGCGGCGTGGAGAGCGTCACCAGGGGAACGTCATGGTCAGGTGGGCCGCCAGGGCGGCGTTGTGCGGGGCGTAGAAGGCGGCCAGCTCGGCCCTCGTGGCCGGGTTCATCGCCGGGCTCGGCCGGGTGTTGTGGGCCTGGTAGGACGGCAGGTCGAGCGGTGGGAGGTTCAGGAAATCCAGGACCCGGGCGTACGTCGCGGCGGGGCTCGCGTAGAGGGACTCGCTGGGCAGGACGAGGAACTGGGACTCGTCGAAGCGGTCCAGCCACGGGTAGAGGTGGTCCAGGTAGACGCCGCGCTCACGGTAGGCGTACCAGTCGTAGGGTTGGGAGAAGTAGTGCGGGTCGACGATCATCTTGGCTCGTTCGCCGGCCGTGCGATCGGGCTCGGCGGCCAGCGCGTCCTCGAAGGAGAGCGGCTCGACGCCCTCGCCGCGGCGTTCCTTCCAGTGTGAGAAGGCGCGTTCGACCGGGTCGCGGAGCAGCACGATGATGCGGACCCAGGGCATCAGCTGGGCCACCCGGGCCGCCGCCAGCGGGTGGAACATGTAGAGCGGCGCGGCCTCACCCACCTTCGGCGGGGCGCCGTGCTTGCGTTCGAGCGCCGCCCGCTGCTTGGCGGTCGGGAAGTGCGAGCGGAACCAGGCCTCACCGCGGTGGTGGTTCTCCTCGAAGTAGTGGCTGGTCTTGGTGTTCCAGGCCGGGAAGAGGCGCGGAACCAGCGGGTGCTGCAGCAGGTAGTTCCACAGCGACGTGGTGCCGCCGCGCTTCGTGCCGATGATCAGGAAGTCGGGCAGCGGGCGCTGGTCGCTCGTCCGCACGCCGTACCGGACCAGCACCTCGCGGATCTGCTCGCGCGCCTGCCGGGGCGCGACGCCCTTGATGAGATCCTTCGCCGTCACCGTCTCCCCCTCAGCACCGCGGCGACCAACACGACCGGCAGGAGCAGGGCCAGCGCCGTCGCCAGCCCGCCCAGCCCGCGGCCGCCCGCGACCACGCCCGCCGCTGCGGCCAGTCCCGTCACCGCGGTCACGCCGGCGGCGGTGAGCCACAGCGGACGCGAGGATAGCGGCTCCCGCAAAGCGCGGCGGGCCAGCGCGGCGGCGATCACGTTCTCGGCGACGATGCCGAGCGACCAGGCCAGCGCGGCGCCCATCGCCCCGTACCTCGGGACCAGCAGCAACGCGGCCGCGACGTTCGCGGCCAGACCGGTCAGCGTCGCGTACAGGTGGCCCCGGCTGTTGCCGCTCATCAGCAGAACCGTCTGGGCCAGGCCGACACCGACGTTGACCAGCATCGCGCCGGCCAGCACGGCGAGCGGGCCGGCCGCCCGGGGGAAATCGCCGCCGAACAGGCCGAGAAAGGCCGGTGCGAAGACCGCGAGCAGAAGGTACGCGGGGAAGGACAGCGCCACGATCGCCTGCGTGGTCTTCCGGTAGAGCGTGGCGGCCTCGTGGCGCTGTCCCGCGCCTCTCCCGCCCAGGAGGCGCGAGAGGTGCGGGGCCATCGCCACCCGGAGGCCCTGCATGATGAGCAGTCCGGCGAGCGCATACCGGCCCGCGGCGGCGAAGAGACCGGCCTCGCCCGGGCCGCTGAGGGCGCCGGTGAGCAGCACGCCGACCCACATGCTGCTCGCGTCGACCGCCGCCGAGGCCGCGCGTGGCAGCGCATAACCCCAGAACACCCGCCACGCCTTGGGTTTCTTCGGTCTCGGGGCCAGGACGGCGCCGATGACCAGCGCCGCCGTGAGGGGGGCCAGCCAGGCGCCGAAGCCGAGCAGCAGGGAGCCGCCCGCGGCGACGAGCAGCGCCGGGCGGAGCAGCGGGACGAGCACGAACTGCACGGCGACGTAGGCGGTGACCGGCCGGGTGGCGCGGACCGCGGCCATCAGGACGGTGGCGGCGACGATGAGCGGAACGCCGCCGAAAGCCATCCGCAGGAGCGTGGGATCGGGCAGGTCCAGCGCGCGGGCCAGCGGCTCGGCAAGCGCCACGCCCGCGATCGCGACGAGCACCGCGACGCTGATGCTCGGGATCAGGGCCGTGGCGACGAGCATGCCGCGTTCGCGATCCGGTCGATTTTTGATCTTCGCGCGGCTTCCGCCGCCACCCCCACCCCGGCACTGGGTGGGTGTCACCGTAGCCGACGAACTCGATGGCTCGACCGGGTTGTCCACAGGCTGGAGGCGTGGCATGGCCCACATCAACGCCGTGTCGGCGCCCAGGCAGCAGACCGCCCCGGCGATCGTGACCAAGCCGATCACCGTGAACAGCACCCCGGCGCCGTCCACCCCGTACACCCGGGTCAGAACCGTGGTGAGCACGAACCCGAGCACGCCGTTGACCGCCGCCCCCGCCACCCCGATCGCGCCGCCCCGGGAGACGCGTCGCGCGTCCAGCAGCGTCATGTGGCACCCCGGTTGACCGGCCCGTCGACCGCCGCCAGCCCCAGCCCGATGGCGCCGAACAGCACGGCCAGGTTGGGGTCGACGTACGAGTAGAACGGCGTGATGATGACCGCGATCACCGGCAGCGAGCTGAGCCACAGCCCGGTCGGCGTGACGGCGGCGGCCATCCGCCGGGCGATCACCGCGAAGATCAGGTAGAAGACGATCGTGGCGGGGATGCCGTGGCTGTAGAGCAGTTGCCAGAGCAGGCCCTGGGTGCCCAGCGGCTCGGCCGCGTAGGTCGTGTCCACGGTGGTCGGGTGGCCGTACCCGATCAAGGGTGACCGCATCACCGCCGACCAGGTCTGCGCGTAGATGTCGAGGCGGTCGCGGGTGCTGGCGGTGGTCGACGTGCGGTTGTCGATCAGCTCGACCACGGGGATGAACAGGGTGATGATCCAGCCGGCGAGCACGATCACCGCGATCGGCAGCATCAGCCGTACCCGCCCGCGGGCGATCTCGCGGCCGAGCAGGTAGAGCAGGCCGGCGCCGAGGCCGATGAACATGCCGCGGTTGAGCGTGAGGTAGGCGGGGACGACCGAGAGCGGCAGCGAGACGAACAGCACGACGCGGGTGCGCCGGTTGCGGATCGCGGTGAGGCAGGCCAGGACGATGGGTACGAAGAAGCAGTACGCGGTGCCCCAGTTGTTGGTGTACGGGTAGGGCGCCGCCGGCCGGTAGATCGGGTTCTGGCTGGCCGGGTTGAACTCGGTCGACGACAGGGTGGTCAGCGCCGAGACGTAGCGTTCCGACGCGATGCCGTCCGGCAGCAGCAGCGCGAACGGGCTGGGCACGTGGAATGTCGGCGCCAGCACCCCGAACCAGCCCAGCGCGACCAGCCCGAGCCAGTAGAGGATCAGCGGGTTGGCGATCCGCGACCACGCCACCCCGTCGCGGGCCAGGTTGTAGACGTAGACGCCGAGCAGGAAGCCGGTCAGCAGGTGGCCGAGCCGCAGGCTGAAGACCAGCGCCGTGGTCGACTTCTCCAGGCGGATCGCGCTGATCGCCACCAGGATGAGGAACGCCAGCGTGAACGCGGTGCCGGCCGGTCGCCGGATGCGGCCGCGGGTGGCCATCAGGATGAACAGCACCAGGCCGAAGAAGGGCCAGACGAAGTAGAGGACGCCGAGGCCCCACCAGACCGGCATGAGCGCGAACATCGCGTACAGCGGCCACAGCGGCAGGCCGGCCGGGCGGACAAGCCAGGACTGCCGCGGCCGGGCGACCTCGATCGCCACCTCAGATCCCCTTGCCGCGCTTCTGGGCCATCCGCAGCACGCGGTCGCCGGAGAGCAGGCCGGTGATCACCGGGACGATGACCAGCGTCCGCTTCTCGCGGGGGTTGAGCCGCACCACCGCGGCGAGCTCACGGATCGCCTCGACGCGGCGGCCGCTGGAGGCCAGGGCGAACGCGATCTGGCCGCGGATGCGGGCCGTCCCGGCGCGGCTGCGGGCCAGTTCCGGGTGTTTGCCGAGCAGGTAGCGCTGGGCCTCGACGATGGTGGCCCAGCGGCCGAAGTAGAACGAGCCGCCGTGCCAGTCGACGGTGACCAGCGGCTCGCGGACGATCGCCACGTCGGTGTGCCGGCTGAGCCGGAGCAGCCACTCGTAGTCCTCGCCGTAGCCGCCGGGGATCTCCTCGTCGACCGGGCCGGCCGCCGCGAACGTGGTGGCGCGGACCAGCATCGTGCTGGAGTGCACCTCCATCACCCGGTCGGCGAGGAACTCGTCAAAGGTGACCCGGTCGCGGTCGAGCACCCGTTCCCGGTCGATGCCGGGGCCCTTGAGGCGCAGCCCGCAGCTCACCGCGCCGATCGCCGGGTCGTCGAGGAGCGCGACCTGGCGGGTGAGCTTGGCCGGGCGCCAGATGTCGTCGTCGTCGCAGAAGGCCAGCAGGTCGCCCGAGGCCGCCTCGACGCCGCTGTTGCGGCCGCCGGGCAGGCCGGGGGTTCGCGAGTTGTGCAGGAAGCGCAGCTTGCGGCCGGGGCGGTGGGGCATCTCGAACTCGCGGATCGGGGCGTGGTCGTACACCACCAGGCACTCGATCTCGCCGGCGTAGTCCTGGGCCAGGATGTTGGCGACCGCGCGTTCGAGCAGGCCCGGCCGGTCGCGGGTGGCGACCACGACGCTGACGGTGGGCGGGTTACGCACCCTTGCCGCCGGTGAGCACGAACCCGGCGGTCTGCGCGCCGGCCGAGCGGAGCCGGTCGACCAGGCGGGTCAGGTCGCGGTTGCGGGTGCGGTCGCGGGCCACCACGAGTACGGCCGTCCCGTACTGCGCCGCGCGTACCCCTCGTTCGTCCACGTCGGACGGCGGCGCGTCGACCACCATGACCCCGGCCATCGGCTGGTCGCTCAGGGCGACCAGCCGGACCACGCCGCCGCCGATCGCCACCACGGTGGGGCGCCGGCCGTCCGAGCCGTAGGCGTCGCCGAACGCGGGCGTGTAGATCCGCGGCGGGGCGAGCACGGACTGGCCGGTCTCGTGCTCGATGACCATGGTGGCCTCGGGGTCGTCGGCCTGCGGCGGCCCGGGCACCGCGGGCAGCAGGGTGACGCCCGGCGCCGGGGAGCCGTTGTGCCGTTGCGCCTCACCGGCCCGGAGCACCCGGGCCCGCGGCGGGGTGCGCTTCTGCGCGGTGAAGAGCACGTTCCGCAGGGTTTCGTGCAGTTCCGGGGCGGCGACCAGCCACACGTCCTGACCGGCCTCGGCGATCGCCACGGCGACGTTCACCGACACCGCGGTGCGGCCCTCGTCGTCCCGGCCGGAGAGCATGACCAGCGGCCGGTTGGGGTTGAGCCGGATCCACTTGAGCAGAGCCAGCGACACGTAGCGGGCGTCCGCCGCCGCGGCGTCGGCGGTGTGCCGGCCGGCCGCGCGCACGGTGCCCAGGGCGGGCACACCGATCAGGTCGGCGGCCTGTTCGAGGGAGCGGACCCGCCCGTCCAGCGCCTCCCGGGCGTGGGCCACGACGGCGCCGGCGAGCAGGCCGCCGAGCAGCGCGCCGAGCACGTAGAGCTGCCAGGCGTCGTGGCTGGAGGGCAGCGGCGCGCGGGCCGCGCCGGTGATGGCGCCCGGGGTCAGGTCGGCCGAGGCGATCTTCGCGCGCTGGTTGGCGAGCTGGGCGATCTGGTCGTTCAGCGCGGCGACCTGGTCGAGCATGGCCTGCGTACGCGCGGGCGTGCCCTCCTGGCCGTCCTCCTCGTCCGGGATGCCCTTCTGCGCGGCCTTCCGCTGGTCGGTGACCTGGCGCAGGGTGCTGTCGTAGGAGAGCAGCAGCCCCTCCCGCTGCTTCTGGTACAGCGCCTCGCGCACCTGCAGGTAGGTCTTGGCGGCGGCGTTGGCCCCGGCGATCGCGCGGTCCTCGGCGTCGTCGGCGTAGCCGAAACGCAGCACGGCGCCGCCGGTCGGCACCTCGACGCTGAGCGCCTCCCGCACGTCGTCGGCGTCTCGGCCCAGCGCGCGGGAGGTCGCGTCGATGACGTCGTTGCCCAGCGCCACGCCGGTCTCCGCGGTCATGTTGATGGCCCGGTCGGCGCCGCTGGACGGCAGCGTGAACGGGTCGGTCACCACCGGGCGCAGCACGACCACGGTGGTGGCGTGATAGGTGGCCGGCAGCAGGAGCAGATAGCCGGCCACGGCCAGGAGCATCAGGCCGGTGGCGGCGAGCACGATGCGCCAGCGGCGCAGCGGGATCCGGACGACGTCGGCGAAGCCGACCACCCGCTGCCGGTTACCGGCCACGGAATCCATGACATCCATGAGTTACTCCCTCTGCGCCGCTGGAGCGGTCTAGCTGGTGGCGAAGAACAGCGTGGGGTTGTTCCAGCCGGAACCGGCGATCTGGGACGCGGTCGTTCCGACGACCGCGTTGGCCGCGGCCGGGTTGAACGCCGCCCGCTTCAGGACACCGGTGGTGGATCCGTACAGGACGTTGCCGTTGGCCCAGGCCAGGCCGCGGACGGTCGACCAGTCGACGCCGGTCGTCGGCAACGTGAACTGGGTGCAGCCGATGATCGAGCCGTCCGGCGTGAAGTAGCGGTAGTAGAGCGCGTTGCTGCCCGACAGCGTGTAGTACATCCGGCCGCTGAGGTAGAACGCGCCGGTCATCGTCGACGCGTTGAACCAGGTGTTGAAGCCGCTGGCCTCCCACGGCGCGCCGGCCGAGCCGGCCGAGAAGACCGAGGCGTTCAGCTTGCCGGCGGTGGTCGACCAGTAGACCTTGTTGCTCAGCGAGAACGCCGCCTTGGCCCCGTTGAGCTGGGTCTGCGTGCTGCTGGTGGCCGCGCCCAGCGCGGTGCCGTTGAACGCGACCTTGGTGAACGCGGTCGCGCCCCCACCCCGGTAGAGGTAGCCGCTGGTGGCCGCCGGCGCGTTCTGCACCGCGATGGTCCGGCCGCCCGCGGTCGGGAAGAGCGCCTGCCGGCCGTGGTACTCCTGGGCCACGCCGTCGGAGTCCTGCCCGATGTAGACGCCGTTCGAGCCCTTCCAGATCTCCCAGACGATCGGGCCCCACTCGGTGCCGCCGGGCGGCAGCGCGTCGCCGGGCGAGCGGCCCGGGTTCCACGCCACCGGCAGGCCGTTGGTGGCGTCGAGCGCGCCGAAGCCGTACCGGTCGATGCCGCCCGGGCCCCTGACGTCGCTGCCGTTGGCGTTGCTCAGCCAGCGGAAGTGCCCGCCGACGTAGATCAGGCCGTCGGCCGCCTCGATCGCGGTGACCGAGTCCGTGCCGGTGAAGTCGACCCAGGTGGCGGTGACCGCGCCGCGGTGCGAGGTCTCGAAGCGGGCGATCGAGTCGCAGTACGCGTCGCCGCTGGCGCCGTCCGCGCCGATCACGAAGTAGCCGCCGTCGTCGGAGAAGTCGACGTCGCGGGCGTAGAACGGGAACCGCCCGGATCCGCAGGCGGCCACGTAGCGGTCGGTGGTCCAGTTGGCGACCGCCGGCACGCCGCTGACGTCGACCATCACGACCTGGTTGCGGCTCTGCCCGTTCACCACGGTGAAGTTGCCGGTGGCGACCAGCGTGTTCCCGTCCGGCGACAGGGCCAGGGCCCAGACCAGTTCGAAGGAGTTGTCGTACGGGCGGGCGCCGCTCGCGTCGACCTGGAAGCCGGCGTCGATCGCGCCGGTCGTCGCGTTCAGCCGCGCCAGCAGCGAGTGTTCGGTCCCGTTGACCCAGTGGAAGGCGCCCGCGATGTAGAGCTGGTTGCCCTTCACGACCGTACGCCGGACCACGCCGCCGTCACCGCGGCCGACCCAGCTGGCCACGGTGTCGCCGGTGGCCGGGTCGATCGCCACCAGGTTCTTGCGGGCCACGCCGTTCACCGTGCCGAAGTTGCCGCCCACGATCAGCTTGCCGTCCGGGTTCACCGCGAGCGCCTGCACCGCCCCGTCGAAGGCCGGCGTGAAGCCGGTCTTCAGCGCGCCGGTGGTGGCGTCGTACGCGACCAGGTAGCTCGCCGCCGACCAGCTCGACGCGCCGGAGGCCTTGACCCCGGTGAACGCCCCGCCGGCGTAGATCGTGTTGCCGATCTGGGTGAACGCCCGCACGTCGCCGTTCTGGAAGTGCGGCGTGTAATCGACGGGATCGGCCGAGACGATGGTCGCGGCGGCCGGTGCCGGCACGTACACCGCGGCGGCGGGCACGGCGGTCAGCCCGACCACCAGACCTGCGACGGCGGCCGGCACCAGGAGCCGACGGAGTAGGGACACGTGCCCTCCTAGGGAACGAACTGCTCGGACGTGAGACGGAACGGTGTGACACCCGGGCGACTGCGCACCGACCAGCCGGCCGCGGTCTCCAGGTCGGCGAAGGTGATCTCGTCGGCCTCGCGGGCCACCACGAGATCGCGTTTCTCCAGGTCGTGGGCGATGGCGACCTGGTGGTCGTCGACGTGCTCGCCGTACGCGCGGCGGCGCGGCACGTAGAGCGCCCGGCGGCCGGCCTGCATCGCGGCCAGCGCCGACCCGACCCCGGCGTGCGAGATGACCACGTCGGCGTCGCGCAGCGCCCGGCGCATCTCGGCGATCGGCACCTGGGCGCGGGCGCCGGCCGGCATCCGCTCGATCGTGGTCGCGCCGACCTGCCACAGCACGTCGAGGCCGCGCGGGAGGACGTCGACCAGGCGGTTGAGCAGCCTCGGGAACGCGTACCCGGGATGGGTGCCGAGCGTGACGACCACCTTGCGCACCGGGCGTGGCGGCGTCGGCTCGGCGCGGAAGCTGTCGAAGATGGACCCGCCGTAGCGCCAGGTGTGGTCGGCCCAGGAGCGGTGCTGGGTGAAGAGCCGGGTACGCGGCAGGCGCGCCGCCAGCCGGCCGGTCAGCGACGGGCCGTCCGTCCGGGTCGCGCTCTCGATGTACGTGCACCGCACGCCCGTGGCGACGGCCGGCACGAAGAACGACAGCGCGATGCTCGCCCCGGTGCTGAACACCTCGTCGTACCGCCCGCTCCGGAGCATCCGCCGGGCCACGATCATGGTCCGCAGCATCCCGGCCACGTCGCGCGTGGTCGACGGGCGTACGTGCACGACGTCTTCGCCCTCCAGCAACGACCGGCTCTGCGGGCTGTCGAACGTCACCCAGCGCCGGTCGGGCACGTCGAGGCGCGGCACCAGGTCGTGCAGCTCGGCCAGGTGCCCGCCGGTCGAGGCGACCAGGAGCGCCGTCATGACACCGGCTCCAGGCTCGTCGCCGGTGCGTTCCCTCTGACCCCGGCCCCGGTGACCCCGGCCAGCACGCACACGGCCAGGGCGAAGCCGGCGAACAGCGCCGGGCCGAACAGCAGGCCGCTGAGCACGTCGGTCAGCCAGTGCTTCTGCACGTAGACGCGGGAGTACCCCTCGTAACTGGCGAGCAGCAGGACGGCCGTACCCAGCGCGACCTGGATCTTGCGGTTGAACCGCCAGGTGAGCGCGGCGAACAGCGCCAGCGTGCCGAACACCATGACGATCCGGGCGATGCCGCCGGACGGGTAGGTGCCCAGCCCGGTCGGCGGGTGGCCGCGGTCGACCATCCCGGCGATGATCGCCTGCACGTACTGTTCCAGCACGAACTGGGCCGGGATGGCCAGCAGCGGGATCCAGAAGCGGCGCCGCCACAGCACGGCGAAGACCACCGCCCCGACGACGGTCACCCACTTCAGCGGGTAGCGGTCGCCGAGCCCGGTGTAGAACCAGTTGAAGGCTTCGAAGCCGGGGCTGCGCCGGGTGGCCACCCAGGTCAGCACCGGCCGGTCGACGGCCTTCTCCAGCCCGTGGGCCAGCTCGCCGATCGGCCAGAACACCGCCACGACGGCCGCCGACCAGGCCAGCACCACGGTGAGCGCGGCGCCCGGCCGGCCGAACGCCGTCACCAGGCCGTCCACCGCCGTGCCGATCCGGCTCGCCAGTTCGCCGCGGGCCAGCCGTCGCCCCGGTCCGTACGCCAGCAGTGGTCCGAACACCACCGGCACAATCACCGCCAGCACGGCGATGAGATAAAGCGTTACCAATGCCTGAACCCGTTTCCCGCGGCCCGTCCCTGACCGCTCGCTCCCGCCCCCGCGTCCGTCAGTAGGCCCCCTGGCCCCGCATCACGACCATCGCGGTCCGCATGAGAATCACCAGGTCGACCGTGAGCGACCAGTTCTCCACATACCGCAGGTCGAGCCGGATCGAGTCCTCCCAGGACAGATCCGACCGGCCGCTCACCTGCCACAGCCCGGTCATCCCGGGCTTCACCACCAGTCGCCGGCGCATGTCCTCGGGGTACTGCTCGACCTCGGCGTGCAGCGGAGGACGCGGCCCGACCAGCGACATCTCTCCCCGCAGCACGTTGATGAGCTGCGGAAGCTCGTCCAGCGAATGCCGGCGCAGCACCCGGCCGGCCCGGGTCACCCGGGGGTCGTGCCGCATCTTGAACAGCACGCCGGCGAAGTCGTTGCTCTGGTCCATCGTCTCGCGGCGCTGCTCGGCGTCGACGTGCATCGTGCGGAACTTGAACATCCGGAACGACTCGCCGTCGCGGCCGACCCGGGTCTGCCGGAAGAACACCGGGCCGCCCGTGTCGAGCTTGATCCAGATCGCGATGCCCAGGAACACCGGCGCGAACAGCAGCAGCAGGAACGCCGCGCCGGTCACGTCGAAGACGCCCTTGATCAGGCGCCGGCCGCCGATCAGCCGGGGGTGTTCGACATGCATCATCGGCAGCCCGTCGACCGGCCGCACGGTGATCCGGTCACCCGCGGTGTCCACCAGCGACGAGGCCACGATCAGGTCGATGTCGTCGCGTTCCAGCTCCCAGGCCAGCCGGCGCAGCATCGGGCCGTCCAGCTCGGGGCAGGACAGCACCATCACGGTGTCGGCCCCGGCCGCCGCCGCCGAGTTGGCCGCCGCCGCCAGCGCCCCGAACACCGGCACGTCGACCACGCTCGCGGCGCCGTCGAGCTGGTTGGCCGGCAGGCAGGCGCCGATCACCTGGAAGCCGTGGTGGTAGCGGCGGTGCAGCTGACGGGTCATCTCGGCGACCGCCGTGGCGTGGCCGAGCACCAGCACGCGGTGCATGGCGCGGCCCTTGGCCCGGGCGCCGTGCAGGCGCTGGCGCAGCAGCCATCGGCCCAGCAGGGACAGGCTGGTGGTCAGCACCAGGACCATCAGGACGTAGCCGCGGGCCAGCTCGGCCCTCAGCACGTACGACGACAGGGCCAGGCCGATGGTGAGGCGGGCGCCGGCCCGGAGCACGCGCTGGTATTCGTCGGTGCCGACGAAGAGCAGGCGTCGTTCGTACGCGTGGGTCAGCGCCAGCAGCCCCAGCCAGACCGGCGGGAGCAGCGCCGAGAACACCAGGTACCAGGTCGCGTACGCGGCGCCCTGGAACCGCAGCACATACGCCACCAGGGTGGCGACCAGCGTGGCGGCGAAGTCGACCATGAAGAGCCACTTGACGTAGCGCGCTTCCCACACCCAGCGGTCGGCGAGCCGGCGTCCGGTGGCGTCGCCGAGGTCGCGCTCGGTCACGCCGAAATACGAAGTCGTAGTCGGTATCGATCCGGTGTCGGCGTCGTCCGCCGTCATGTCCGTCGTCGTCACGACGCCCCTGTTTCGAGTGAGTCCCCACGCCCACGAGGCATAACGATCATTCGCCCGCCGATCCCCAATTGCGGTGAACTTCAAGTGAGGTCCGAGAGAATACCGACACCTTTCCCCAAAGAACCTCACAACTTGGTTGCGAGCTTGATTCGAGCGCCATTCATCGGCCCGGCTCTACATCGGACAATGAGCTTCAAGATTCTTTGGTCCGGTGCGATTGGGGGCACCGAACGTTAACACAGGAGGCAGGTCAGACCAGAGAGGGACGTCGATGAATCGTGACAAGTGCCACTGACAATGGACAGAGCGGGACGGGTCCGGCGGATATCGATCAGCGTAGAAGTCGAAGGGCCAACGCCGGGCACCGGCGGACCGCCTTCTCGGCGACACCGGTGAGAGCCGCGGGCACGGCCGGCTCGGACGCGCCGTCGCGGGCCAGGGGGAATCCCCACTCATCCTCGACCAGCAGTTCGGTAAGCAGCTCGGAACAGAGGCCACGGCCGTCGCACGCGGTCCAGTCGATGTGCAGGCGCTGGGTCATCGGGGTGCTCCGTTCGCCCGGCAGTGGCCCGCCAGGTGGGCGTCGACGTCGGCCGCGAAGGTGCGCAGGCTGCTTCTGATCAGGCGAACCGTGCCGTCCGGGTGGTGGCAGGCGCCGCGGCCCTCGACGCTGCGCGCCAGCCGCGTGACCTCCTTGACATCGGGTTCGCCATGGACCAGCCGCATGAGCGCGTCGGCCAGCCGCGGCAGGCCGTTGACGCAGGGACCGCACTGGCCCGCCACCTGGTCGGCCAGGTAGCCGGCGATGCGCGCGGTCTCGGCCAGGCCGCAGGCGTCGGCGGGCAGCACGTGGACGACGCCGGCGCCCGGAGAAGCGTCGTACGGCGCCAGCGCGGCCCGGCTCACCGGCAGGCCGGGCCGGGGCGGGACCCAGGCGCCGTGGTAGCCGCCGACCAGCACCGCCTGGATCGTGGCGGTCGCGCCGCCGGCCCCGTCGACCAGCTCGGCCAGCGTCACGCCGTAGCCCGCCTCCAGCACCCCCGGCCGGGCCACCGCGCCGCCGACCGTGGCCAGGAAGGTGCCCGGCTCGTCGGCCGTGCCGGCCGCACGGAACCAGGCCGGGCCGTGGCGGGCGATCAGCGCGATGTGGGCGAGCGTCTCGACGTTCTGCACCACGATGCCCCGCTGCGCCAGCCGGGCCGTCCGGTCCGAGGGCACGGCGGCCCGGCCGGCGACCGCGTTGGCCACGGCCGAGGCCTCACCCGCCACGAACCGCTCCGGCGCGGCCGTGAGGGTCACGGCCCGCTGGTGTGCGGCCAGATGGGGCAGCAGGTCGGCCGGCAGATAGAGGTGCGACTCCCGGGCGCCCAGCGCATCCGCCACCAGGCGCAGACCATCGAGGACCAGATCCGGCCGGTACGTCAGGAGCACACGATCCTTCGCGCTGGCGGGCTCCCCTTCCGACCCGTTGCCGATGACGACCGGGGCGCCGGCGACGGCGGCGAGCTTGCGCCACACCGGGAAGCCGGCGCCACCACGCCCGGTGAGCCCGGCCTCCCGCAACAGGCCGATCAGCGCTTCCCGGCTCAGCCGCGGAGTCGCCACCTCGCGACGCGCCGCTCCGAGCCCCGCCGCTCCGGAACGCGCCGCTCTGGAACGCGCCGTTTCGGGACGCGCCGTTTCGGGACGCGCCGTTTCGGGACGCGCCGTTTCGGGACGCGCCGCTCCGAGACGCGCCGTTTCGGCACGCGCCGCTCCGAGACGCGCCGAGCTCTGCGCTCCGGTTCGCGGCTGTGCGTCGTCGGCCAGCAGCCGTCTGGTCAGGGTGTTCGTCAGGACGGTCATCGGTTCGCGCCTCTCAAGATCATTTGTCGTCGCGGCGCACCGCCCCCTCCCCCACCCCGGCACTGGGTGGGCGCAAATGTAGGCGGGGGGTACGACAGGATTGGGGGGCTGTCCACAGGGCGCTTCATCCGGGGTCTCCCGGCAGGACAACCCGGCTGCGGGGGACGGCCTGGACCGAGGTCCTGGCCGGTCGAGAAGGCGGGACTGTGCTGTGCCCGTACCTACGCAGTCTTGGTCTTCCGAAGTTCGGCGACAGGCGCCACGCGACGGCGGCCAGGACCAGCGCACCGCAGGCGGCGACGATCGTCCACATCCACCAGGCGCGGGCGTCGGTGCCGGTCTGGATGCCGTGCAGGAGGGCCAAGGGCCAGCTCAGGTAGGCCAGCCAGTGCACGATGCGCCAGGTGCGGACGCCGAGGCGGTGACGCAGCGCGGTGGTGATGGCGATGGCGGCCAGCGTGTCGAGGGCCAGGGTGCCGAGGCCGAGCCAGAACGGGCGGCGGTCGCCGGCGAACGGCACGATCAGGTCGAGCGGGGTGAGCTTGGCGTACGGGTCGAAGAGCAGCGTCACCACGTGGATCAGCAGCATCGTGAGGGCGAGCAGGGCGGCGTTGCGGTGCACCAGGTTGACCACGAAACGGGGCAGGCCGAAGGCGGTACGGCCGTCGCGGGCGGCGATGCCCAGGGCGACCACGATGCTGAGCAGCACCAACGTCATGACACCGGTGCCACGGCCGGTGTACCAGAGCGCGTCGGTCATGCCGGCCACCCGCCCAGGCGCAGCACGTCGCCGGTCGCGGTGACCAGCCGGCTCGGCACGGTGGCCAGCATCGCGGTGGCGCGGTGGCCGCGGACCAGCGCGGCGGTGCTCAGGGTGTTCGCGGCCAGGCACGACCAAGCGGCCACGGAGGCCGAGCGCCAGACGTCCGGCGCCGGGCGACCGGTGCGCGGGTCGATGATGTGGTGCAGGCCCGGTGACCAGCGGCGGGACTGGGTGCTCGAGGTGGCCAGGGCGGTGCCGGCGGGCAACCGCACCGTGCACTTCGGATCGCCGGGACGGTCCTGCACGAGCACCCGCCAGCCGCCCTCGGGCGCGTCACCGGCCGTGGCGATGTCGCCGCCGAGGGCCACCAGCACGCCCACGCCCAGCCGGGTCGTCACGGTGCGTGCGGCTCGGTCGGCGGCCGCGGCCTTGGCCGTCGCGCCAAGATCGAGCAGAACCCCCTCGGGTACGGTCAGACGGTCGCCGTTCAGCGATACGGCGCGCCAGTCCGGTGCGGGGAAGACGCGGATCGCGGGTGCGGCCGGGCGCCCCGTGATGGCGGCGAAGTCACGGTCGTAGCCGAGGCCCGCCAGGATGCCGCCGACCGTCGGATCCACGTCGCCGCCGGTCTGCTCGGCCGCGGCCAGGGCGGCCTCGACCAGGTCGGCGAGCAGGGGGCTCACCCTCATCCCGCCTTTGGTGGCGCAGGCGCGACGAAGTTCGGAGTCGGGACGGAAGCGGCTGCACGCGGTGTCGACGGCGGCCAGTTCGTGGCGGACCAGGACCACGGCGGCGGCCAGGCGGCGCGGGTCGGTGACGACGATGCGGGCGGTGGTGCCCCAGACCGGCCACTGGGCGGTGTTCTCGGTGATCGGCAGTGACTCGACGAGCGGCATGATCAGGAACCCCCGGAGGTGGCCTGGCCGCTGTCGCTGTCCCCGCTGTCGGTGATCGCCGGCGAGTCGCTGGTGGCGCCCTGATCGGTCGTCTCTTGCTCGTCGGTCGCCTCTTGAGAGGACGCGGCGTAGGCGGCTATCCCCACCCCGGTCGCGCCGGTGATGCTGGCGCCGATCAGCGCGAGGGTCAGTGCCACGCTGCGGCGAAGTCCGGTGTCGCGGTCCATCGGGCATCTCCCTTGGTTGACGGCTCAACCAAAAATGCCCGACGCGGCTAGCTCTCGTCTGTGTCGGCCCTGAGCAGTCCCTGTGAGAGTCACAGCAGCCCGTGGGACATAGCGGTCGTAACGGCGGCGGTGCGGTCGGCGACGTCCAGCTTGCTGAACACGCGCAGCAGATGCGTCTTGACCGTCGCCTCCGAGATGAACAGCTCCTTGCCGATCTCGGCGTTGGTCCGGCCCCGCGCGACCAGCCGCAGCACCTCCGCCTCGCGCGCCGACAGCGCCGGCGGCGCCGGCTTGCGGACCTGCCGAACCAGCGTCGAGGCCACGCTGGGCGCGAGCACGGTCTCCCCGCGGTACGCGGCCCGCACGGCGTCCGCCAGCTCGGTCGGCGACGCGTCCTTGAGCAGGTAGCCGCAGGCGCCGGCCTCGATCGCGCGCAGAATGTCCCGGTCCGTCTCGTAGGTGGTCAGCACCACCACCCGGGTCTTCGGCACCCGGGCCAGGATGCGGCCGGTCGCGGCCACCCCGTCGCCGTCCGGCATGCGCAGGTCCATCAGCACGATGTCCGGGCGCAGCTCGGCCGCCCGCTCGACGCCGCCGTCGCCGGAGGACGCCTCGCCCACCACGGTCAGGTCGGGCTCGGCGTCGAGCATGCCGCGCAACCCGTGCCGGACCACAGGATGGTCGTCGACCAGCAGGATGCGGATCGCGCCCCCGTTCCTCTCGGAGCCGGCGCCGCTCATGCCGGCGCCGCTCATGCCGGCGCCTCTAATGCCGGGAACGCTCACGCCGGGACCTCCAGCTCGATCGTCGTACCCGTCTCGGGGTCGCTCCGCACCAGCAGCGACCCCCGCACCTGCTCGGCCCGCGCCCGCATCGCCGTCAGCCCGAAGCCCCGCGCCCCGTCCGGGCCGAAGCCGCGCCCATCGTCGCGCACCACGAGCCGAACCGATTCGTCGCGGTACGCCAGGAGCACGTCCGCCTCCCGCGCCCCCGCATGCCGGCGGACGTTGGTGAGCGCCTCCTGCGCCGCGCGGAGCAGCACGACCTCGATGGCCGTCGGCAGCGCCCGCGGTTCCCCGGTGACCCGCGCGGTGGCCGGGATGCCGGTGGTCTCGCTGAAGCTCGAGGCCTGCCGCCGCACGGCTTCCGCCAGCGAGGCGTCGGCCAGCGCGGAGGGCCCGAGCGCGGCGATGAGGGCGCGGGACTCGGCGAGATTCTCCCGAGCGGTGCGTACGGCCAGCGCCAGGCGCTCGTTGGCCAGCGCCGGATCGGCCGCCTGCACCAGCGTGATGATGCTGGTGAACCCTTGGGCGAGCGTGTCATGGATCTCGCCGGCCAGCCGCGCCCGCTCGGCCGCGACCCCGGCTTTGTGCGACAGCCGGACGACCTCGGCCCGGCTGGCCCGGAGCTCGGCGATGAGCACACCGCGTTCCCGGCTCTGCGCGATGACCCGGTTGATCCAGGTGCCCAGCCACACCGCGAGCGCGGCCGAGACCAGGAAGATCGACCCGAGGTGGGTGAGGATCTCGGTGCTCCACCCATCCCGGGCCACCGCACAGAGCACCGGAACCAAACAGGCGACAACAACCAGAGGCGCCGCCGGCCGCAACGGCAACAGCAGGAAAATCAGCGGACAAACCGCGAAGAGCAGATAACTGACGACCGACGCCTCGTAGGTCCCGACGGCAAAGACCAGAAGCACGACCCCGACGACCACAGTCCCGGCCCGCACATCATCCCGGGTGAGCAGCGACCGCCCCCAAACCACATAAACCACCGCGATAACCACAATCGACGCGGCCCCCACCAGCCGCCGCCCCAGCTCGATCTCGGTAACGGTGAGCGTGGCGACCATCACCCCCACGGCGACAATCCCCAGAAACAGCCCCCACCGCCGATCAGCCTCAGCACCCCCACCCGCCGTCTCGTGCCGCTCCCCGTCCTGCCCCTCGCCGCGCCTTTCCTCCTCGCCGCGCCTCTGCTCCTCGCCGCGCCTTTCCTCCTCGCCGCGCTCCTCCTGATCGCCGTGCCCCTGTTCATCGCCGCGCCCCTGCTTTTCGGCCGACGCCGTCATGTCCCCACCGCCTCCGCGCATCCCCGCGACCATCCTCCATCGACGCCTTTGCTCTGAGCGCATATAGGCAACACCCGCAGCGCGACCTTGCCCTGGACCCAGGTATATCGCTGCGCGGCGCGACCCCTTGCTCTGAGCACGCATGCGCATCGCTGCCCGCCGGCCCCTGAGTCGGCGGGCGGTGCCGCGCCGCGTACCCGTCGGATCGATCTTGATCTTGGGGTTGGGTCAGCGATCGCGGCGATCGGTCCAGCGGAAGGTGACCAGGCACAGGACCAGGCCGACCACGCACCAGGCGCCGAGCACCAGCGCGACCCGCCCCAGCTCCCACGCGCCGGCGACCTCGTCGCGGACCATCGCGTCGGGCAGGAAGACCGAGCGGAAGCCCTGCCCGATCCACTTGACCGGGAAGACCGACGCCAGGTTGATCATCCAGTCCGGGAGCTGCGTGATCGGGTTGATGAAGATCCCGGACAGGAACTGCAGCGCGACGACCGGCACGTTCAGGATCGCCCCGGCGGTGCGCGCGTTGCGGACCAGCGAGCTGGCCGCGATGCCGAGCAACGTGCAGGAGATCACCGAGAGGACGAAGATCCACGCGAACGTCCACCAACTGCCGGCATCACCCGGCAGCGGCATGTCGAAGCCCCACACCCCGATCGCGAGCAGGACAGCCACCTCCAGCAGGCTGATCGCCGCCACAAAGATCCACTTCCCGATGAAGTACGCCGTGGCGGTGACGGGCGTGCCACGCAACCGCTTGAGCGTGCCGTCCTCCCGGTCGACGGCCAGCCCGATACCCATCGTGATGAACGACGTCGAGACGATCCCGTACGCGATCATGCTCGCCGCGAAGATCTGCGCGCCGTTGATCCCGAGCTCGTTGTAGTCGCTCCCGAAGATCGTCCCGAACAGCACCAGCAGCAGCGCCGGAAACGAGAACGTGAAGATCATCGCGGTCTTGTCCCGGACGAACTGCAACAACTCGACCCAGCCGCGGCTGAGCCCGTTGTGCAGGGTCGACGGCAGAGCGGTCATCGCGTCTCTCCGTTCTGTGCGGTTTCGCCGGTCCTGTTGCTTTCGCCGATCAAGGTCAGGTAGGTGTCCTCGAGCGTCGGCCGGTTGACCGTGAGCCGGCTCAGGTCGGCGCCCTCGGCGTGCAGCTTGACGATCAACTCGGCCGGATTGGCGGTGGACTCGGCGTGGCCGTCCCAGCGGACGGTGGCCTCGGCCGTGGCGCGCCCGCCGAGGCTGGCCGGGCTGCCCTCGGCGACGATCCGGCCGGCCGAGATCACGGCGAGCCGGTCGGCGAGCGCCTCGGCCTCATCGAGGTAGTGCGTGGTCAGCACGATCGTGGTGCCCTCGCGTGCCTGCGCCCGGATCAGATCCCAGAACTGTCGCCGCGCCTCCGGGTCGAACCCGGTGGTCGGCTCGTCCAGGAACAGCACCTCGGGCCGCCCGACGACGCCGAGCGCCACGTCGACCCGGCGCCGCTGCCCACCGGACAGCGCCCGGATCTTGGACTTGGCCTTGTCCGTCAGCCCGACCATCTCGATGACCTCGGCGGCCGGCCGCGGATCTGGATAGAACCCGCCCACGTGCCGCACGATCTCGGTCACGGTCAGGTCGGCCGCGTCGGTGGCCGTCTGCAGCACGATCCCGATCCGGGCCCGCCACGCCCGTCCCGCCGCGCCCGGGTCGATCCCGAGCACCCGCACGTCACCGGCGTCCCGCCGCCGATGCCCTTCCAATATCTCGACGGTCGTCGTCTTCCCCGCACCGTTGGGCCCGAGCAACGCGAACACCTCGCCGGCGGCCACGCTCAGGTCGACACCGGCCACGGCGTCCCGTCCCCCGTAAGCCTTCCGCAGCCCACGAACCTCGATAGCTGTCATGTCGTAGAGACTTCCGCCTGACGACACCCCACCGCGACGTCCACGCGGCCGTCATCCCGTGTCAACCGATCGATGGACACGACCGGCCTCCGGCTGCTCCCCGCTACTGCGCTGGGGGCTGCTCCCCCGCTACTGCGCTGCGGGCTACTCCCAGCGGAAGAACCGGGTCGCCGCGGTGACGCCGAGTGCCGCCCACGCGGCCAGGCTCAGCCAGATCGACCCCGGGATCGCCGTGCCTCCGAGCGCATCCCGCAACGCCTGCGCATGCGCCGCCAGCGGCAGCACGAACCACCCCGCCACGCCCAGGTCCGGCGCCGCGAACATGATCCCGCCCACCGACAGCATCACCACGTAGATCAGCGTCGCGCCGGCGGTCACCGTCTCCGGCCGGAGCAGACCCGCCATCGTCAGGGCCAGCCCCGAGTACGCGGCCACGGCCAGCACCGTGATCCCGACCGCCGGGAGCAGGTGCCCGAACTCGGGCCGCCAGCCGACCGCCAGCCCGACCAGGGCCAGTGCCAGCAACTGCACCAGGACCAGCCCGAGGATCGCCGACGTCTTCGCGAACAGCAGCCCGGACCGGGTCAGCGGCGACGCCCCGAGTCGTTTGAGGACGCCGTAGCTGCGCTCGTACCCGGTGGTGATCGCCTGCCCGGTGAACGCCGTCGACATGACCGTGAGGGCGAGCACCCCCGGCACCACGTACGCCAGCCGGTCGTCGCCCGGCACGTTGGTCACATCGGTGAGCCCCGCGCCGAGCAGCACCAGCAGCGGCACACCCATGGCCAGCACGACCGCCTCGCCGCGACGCGCCGTGAGCAGCAGTTCCATCTTGATCTGCCGCCGGATCACGGTGCCGCGCGCGGCCCGCCCCGGCGCCGGCGCGAAGGTCCCGGCGCTCATCGCGGCGCCCCCGGCCCGGCCTGCGCCGCCGCCCCGGCCTGCGCCCCAGGCTCGGCTTGCCCCCCGGCCTCGGCTTGCCCCCCGGCCTCGGCTTGCGCCCCGGGCTCGGCGTGCGCCTTCGGCGACGTCAGCGCGAGGTAGACATCTTCGAGCGTCCGCCGGCGCGAGTTCACGGCGGTCACCTGGGCACCCACCTCCGCGAACCAGGACAGGACCGCGGCGATCGCCGCGCTGTCCAGTTCCCCGGCGACCGCGTACTCACCCGGCGACCCTTCGTCGATCTTGGCATCCATGCGCTCGGCCAGCCGCGCCACCGGCAGCCCGGCGTCGGCGCGAACCTCCAGCAGGTCGATGCCGGCCGCCGCGGTGAGCTCGGCCGGCGTGCCGGTCGCCGCCACCCGGCCCGACCGCATGATCACGACCTGGTCGGCGAGCCGTTCGGCCTCGTCCAAGAGATGGGTGGTGAGCAGGACGGACACCCCGTCGGCCCGGAGTTCCTCGACCAGCCGCCAGGTGGTGTGCCGCGCCTCGGTGTCCATGCCGGCCGTCGGCTCGTCGAGGAACACCATCTCCGGCCGGCCGACTAGCGCGACCGCGAGCGCGAGCCGTTGTTGCTCGCCGCCGGACAACCGCCGCCAGCGGGTACGCCGTACCCCGCGTAGCCCCAGCCGGTCGAGCAGCATCCCGGTGTCCAGCGGCGTCGCGGCGAACCCGGCGAACAACTCCAGGATCTCTCCCACGGTCGCCCACGGGTAGACGCCCCCGGCCTGCAGCATGATCCCGATCCGCGGCATCAGCGCGTCGTGGTCGCCGACCGGGTCGAGCCCGAGCACCGTGGCGGTCCCGCCATCCGGCCGCCGGAAGCCCTCGCACACCTGGAGCAGGCTCGTCTTCCCGGCGCCGTTGTTGCCGAGCAGGGCGAGCACCTGCCCACGCGGAGCGGTCAGCGAGACACCGTCGACAGCGGTGACGTCGCCGTAGCGAACCACCACGTCCCGCACCTCGACGGCCCCGGCCTGACTCATCCCGCCCCATCGTCCCGGCGAATCCCGGCGGATCCGCTCCGGCCACGATACGTTGCGCCCGGCCTCCGCCCGACGCCGAGCCTCGCGACGTTCCGTCACCAGCATTGTCCCGCCTCTCCCGTTCCGCTCCCCCTGCCTACCGGGCCGGAGGCGCCCTTTCCTCCTCCCCGCGGCCGCACTGCTCCTCCCTGAGGTGGAACTGTTGCGTCCGCACCCGTTCTCCCCCGGCCGCGCGCGAGACTCAGCCCATCGCGATCGGTAGGGTGCCCGCCATGACCGACCGAACCGTCGTCGAGATCTACACAGACGGGGCCTGCATCCCGAATCCCGGCCCCGGCGGCTGGGGCGCGGTCCTGCGCTACGGCAGCGTCGAGCGTGACCTCTGCGGCGGTGAGGCGAGCACCACCACGAACAACCGGATGGAGCTGACCGCGCCGATCCGCGCGCTGGAGTCGCTGACCCGGGCGCCGTTGACCGTGATGCTCTACACCGACAGCGTCTACGTCCGCGACGGCATCACGAAGTGGCTGCCCCGGTGGAAGGCCAACGGCTGGCAGACCGCCGCCAAGCAGCCCGTCAAGAACGTCGACCTGTGGCAGCGCCTGGAAGCGGCGGTGAGCCGTCATCAGGTGGCGTGGCACTGGGTCAAGGGCCATGCCGGGCACCCGGAGAACGAACGCGCCGACCGCCTGGCGGCCCGCGGGCTCCAGGAGGCCGTCGACGGCGCCGTCAATCTCCCACCGGCGACGCCGACCCTGAGCGAACCCGGGCCCGTCGGCCTCTTCTGAGCTGCCTAAATCCGGCCCACCCTTAGGTACGGCGCCGGATCCGCTCGTTCGCCTTCGCCAGAAGGATGAAGCCGTGCTCAAGAACCCTGGTCTGCCCGGAAACCCGTCCACGCCCATGCCCGTGAGCGCCGCGCTGGAACCGCCGGGCGCCGCGCCCCCTCCGGTCCCCTTAGCCGGGCGCCGGCCGGGCGCGCGCTGGCCGATCGCGCTGCTCCGCGGCGTCTCCTTGCTCGTCCTTATCCAGGTGTTGCTCCAAGCCGCACTGGCCGGCGGCTTCATCACCGGGGACGTCTCGCTGCTCGGCCTGCACAGCGCCAACGGCACCCTGCTGTTCCTGACCGCCGGACTGCTCGTCGTCGGCGCGGTTCTGCTGGTCCGCCCCGGCCGGGGCCCGTGGTGGCCGATCGCGCTGACCTCGGGCATCTGGTTCCTGATCACCGTGCAGGCCGGTCTCGGCTTCGCCCGCATGGTCGGCCTGCACATCCCGATCGGGGTGGCGCTGATGGGCCTGATCGGCGGCTTCGCCTGGTGGACCTGCGCATATCGGACCCGTCGATGAGCCTGACCCGGCGCGGCCTCCTCACGCTCGCCGGCGTGGCCGCCGCGGCGGCCGGATGTGGACGAGCCTCCGACGGGCCGGGCACCGGTCGGCTGCTGACCAGCAAGGCTCTGCCCGCCCGGTTCACCGCCCCGCTGCCGATCCCCGCGATCGCTCGCCCGGTGCGGGTCACCGCCGACGCCGACCACTACGTGCTCACCCAGAAGGCCGCCGACGTCAGCCTGCTGCCCGGCCGGACGACCCGCATCTGGGGTTACGACGGCACCTTCCCCGGGCCGACTCTGCGGGTCCGTGCCGGCCGACCGGCCGTGGTGACGATACGCAACGAACTGCCCGTGCCGACCTCGACCCATCTGCACGGCGGCGTCACCCCGCCCGACTCCGACGGCTTCCCCACCGACCTGACCGTCCCGCGCGGCTACTCGCCGGCCCCGCCGATGGCACGCCAGGTGCACGACGTCAGCCGCGACTATCGCTACCCGAACAATCAGCGGGCGGCGACGCTCTGGTACCACGACCACCGGATGGACTTCACCGGCCCGCAGGTGTGGCGCGGGCTGCTCGGCCTCTACCAGATCACCGACCCGCGGGAAGAGGCGCTGCCGCTGCCCCGCGACGACCGCGACCTGCCCCTGATGATCTGCGATCGCGCCTTCGAGGAGGACGGCTCGTTCGCCTACCCGTCGCACGACATGGCGATGCACCGGCCGGGCGCCCGCGGCCAGTTCGTGACCGGCGTCTTCGGCGACGTGATCCTCGTCAACGGCGCCCCGTGGCCCCGGCACGAGGTGGACGCCGCGCGCTATCGGCTGCGGCTGGTCAACGCCTCCAACGCCCGCCGCTACCGGCTCGCCCTCGAGGCCGGCGGGAAACGGCTGCCGATGATCCAGATCGGCAGCGACGACGGGCTGCTGCCCGCGCCGATCACGCACACCGAGATCATCGTCACGCCCGGCGAACGCTACGACGTCGTGGTGGACTTCGCCGCCCTGCCGATCGGCACCGAGGTGACCCTGGTCAACGACTTCGGCATCGGCACGACCGCCGAGGTGATGCGCTTCGCGGTGGCCCGCAAGGCCGCCGACGACAGCCGGGTGCCGGACCGGCTCGTGCCCGCCGCGGAGTCCCCGCTCACCACGGCCGACGCGGTCACCGAGCGGCAGTTCGACTTCCGCTACGACGAGGGGCGGTGGACGGTCAACCGCCAGCTCTACGACCCCGCCGGCAGCCTGGCCGCGCCTCGGCTGGACACCGTCGAGCTGTGGCGCTTCACCAGCGACTTCCACCACCCGGTCCACGTGCACCTGGCCCACTTCCAGGTGCTGTCGCGTTCTGGTCGCTCGCCGGAGCCGTGGGAGACGGGCTGGAAGGACACGGTGGACGTACGACCGTACGAAACGGTCGAGGTGTTGGCGAAGTTCGCCGGCCACCGCGGCAAGTACATGTTGCACTGCCACAACCTCGAGCACGAGGACATGGCGATGATGGCCAACTTCGACGTGATCTGACGCCTGCATCGAGGACCTCCCTCAGTTGGCGTCAGGTTTAGCACCACCCTCCGACAAATGTTCGAGGCAACGGAGAAAGACCTGCTCATCCCCTGTGGATAACCGATCGAGCAGGCCTCGCTCGGTCGCTCGGATCGCCACCCGGACCACCGAGTGGACGTCCTGCCCCGCGGCCGTGAGCGCCAGCAGCCGGACCCGCCGATCGGCCGGGTCGGGCTCGCGCTCGATCAGCCCCCGCCGCTGCAGGTCGTCGAGCACCGGTATGAGCCGCGTCTTGTCCGCGCCGATGGCCTTGGCCAGCGCCGCCTGCGTACGCATGGGCTCGTCGCGCAGGGCCGAAAGCACCACATAAGCCCACATCGACAGGTTGTTCTCGGCCAGGATCGGTTGCTCCAGGGTGATCAGCAGACGCGCCAGCCGGGCCGCCATCGCGCCCAGATCGGGCCGATCCGTGTCGCTTGTCACGCCGCGACGATACCCGTTGACAGATCGTACGCTCAGGTAGATCGTAAGCGCATGCATATCGATCTGATCCGAGCCGACGCCGAAGCCGTCCGAGCCACCGTCGACCTGGTGAGCCGCGTGACGCCCGACGACCTGACCAGGCCAACGCCGTGCGACGGGTGGAATCTGCGCGCCCTGCTCGCCCACATGACCGCCCAACACGAGGGCTTCGCCGCGGCCGCCATCGAGCGCGGGCCCGATGAGGCGGCCTGGCGCCCGAGGTGGCAAGACCCGAAACCCCTCGAGGGGTACGCCGTGAGCGCCGCCGTCGTGCTCTCGGCGTTCGAAGCCGACGGTGTGCTCGACCACCCGTTCCACCTGCCCGAGATCCGTCCCGAACCGGTGCCCGGGCGCCTCGCGATCAGCTTCCACCTGGTCGACTACCTGGCGCATGGCTGGGATGTCGCCGCCACGCTCGGCCTGCCCTGGTCGCCGCCGCCGGACGCGCTGGCGGCGGCGCTGCCCGTCGCCCGCCAGGTGCCCGACGACGACTCCCGCACGCAGGCGGGCGCCGCCTTCGCGCCGGGCGTTCCGTTCCCGCCCGGTGTGTCGCCCGAGACCGAATTTCTCGCTCGGCTGGGCAGGTCGGTGAGCTGGCGGCCGAAAACTGTCGGGCTCGCCTGATAGGACAGGAGCATGGCAGAGCAGACGATGCGCTACGGCGTGATCCTTCCTGGCGGCACCGCGACTCAGCAGCTCGAGCAGGCGGTCCTGGCCGACCGCTCGGGGTGGGACGGCGTGTTCGTGTGGGAGGCGGCCTACGGCGTCGACGCGTGGAGCCTGCTCGCCGCGATCGCCGTGCAGACTTCCCAGGTCCGCCTGGGCACGATCCTCACGCCGCTCCCGTGGCGCCGGCCGTGGAAGGTGGCGAGTCAGGTCGCGACCGTCGACCAGCTCTCCGGCGGCCGGGCGATCCTCGGCATCGGGGTCGGCGCCATCACCACCGACCTGCCACAGACCGGCGAGGAGCTCGACCTCCACACCCGCGCCGACATGATGGACGAGGGCATCGACCTGATACGCGCGCTGTGGGCCGGCGAGGCCCGGGCCGAGGGCGTGCATTACCAGTACGCGGTGGACCGCAACGACCTGGCCGAGGTCGGCCGTCCGGTGCAGGAGCGGGTGCCGATCTGGGTGGTGGCGAAGTGGCCGCGGCCCCGGTCGATGCGCCGTGTCCTGAAGTGCGACGGGCTCATTCCCGGTCACGAGCAGACGCCGGCGAACATCCGTGACACCCGAGCCTGGCTCGCCGAACAGGGCGGTCCGGCCGGTCTCGACATCCTCGCCGAGGGCGAGACGCCGGCCGACGACGCGGCCGCCGCGTGGGAGGCGGTGCGGCCGCTGGCCGCGGCGGGCTGCACGTGGTGGATGGAGACGCGCTGGGAGATGCCACACAACAGCGACGACCGCATGGCTCAGATCACCGAGCGGATCGCGGCCGGGCCGCCCCGGAGCCCGGCATGACGACGATCGAGCCGTTCCGCTTCCGGGTCAGCGACGATCAGATCGCCGAGCTGCGCAACCGCCTGCGCTGGACCCGCTGGCCCGAGCCGGCCACGACGCCCGGGTGGGAGCAGGGGCCGCCGCTGGCCTACGTGCGTGAGCTCTGCCGCTACTGGGCCGACGAGTACGACTGGCGGGCCACCGAGGCGCGGCTGGCCGCGGTGCCACAGTTCCGCACCATGATCGATGGGCTCGCGATCCACTTCTGGCATGTGCGATCGGCTCGGCCCGACGCGACTCCGCTGATCATGACGCACGGCTGGCCCGGTTCGGTGATCGAGTTCGAGAAGGTCCTCGGGCCGCTGAGCGAACACTTCCACGTGGTTTGCCCGTCGCTGCCCGGGTACGGCTTCAGCGACCGGCCGGACGGCCCCGGCTGGACGGTGGAGCGGACGGCCGATGCCTGGACCGAGTTGATGACGCGGCTCGGCTACGGCTGGTTCATCGCGCAGGGCCACGACTGGGGCACCAGCGTCAGCACCGAGATCGGCAAGCGCCGCCCCGACCGGGTGATCGGGCTACACCTGATGCCGCCGCTGGTTCCGCCCGACACGGCCACCGCCGCCGACTGGACCCCGGCCGAGCAGGCGGCCGCCGCGTCGCTGACCTCGGCCAGCACGGGCGACGGCTACTCCCTGGAACAGGCGACCCGGCCGCAGACCATCGGCTACGGCCTGGTGGATTCCCCCGCGCTGCTGTGCGCCTGGATCATCGAGAAGTTCCAGGCGTGGACCGACTGCGACGGCGACCTCGCGAGCGTGCTGACGCGCGACGAGTTGCTCGACAACCTCATGCACTACTGGCTGCCGGGGACGGGAGCGTCGGCCGCGCGACTGTACGCGGAGAGCTTCGCCCGGGTGCAGACCCGCTTCCGCGGCGGCGTCGCCGACCGGGTGGACGTGCCGACCGGTTGCACCATCTTCCCGAAGGAGAACCCGCGCCCGTCGCGCCGCTGGGCGGAACGCCGCTTCACCGACATCCGCTACTGGAGCGAGCCCCCGCGCGGCGGCCACTTCGCGGCCTTCGAACAACCCGCCCTCTTTGCCGCCGAAGTGATCGCCTGCGCTCGTGCCCTGACCAGCGATATCCCCAGCTCATGATCTCCGCGGAGAGCTCAGGCCGATGGTGGAGCGGGACGTCGATGGTTGAGGCGGTCGACGATCTCGGCGGCCGGGAGGGCGAAGTCGGTGGTCTCAGGGTCGCCCTCGGCGAGGGTCGTGGTGGATACGTCCTGGTAGACGGCGGCGATCGCGGTGAAGAGGTCGGGGGTGAGGCCGGCCGCCGACTGGGTGGTGGCGATCTCGTGCATCTCGTCCACGAAACGGTGGGCCTTGGTGGCGGAGGAGACGACGCCGGCCAGGTCGGCCACGTCGTTCCGGCTCAGGTCGGCCACGACCGCGTCCAGGACGCCGTGGTGGCCGGCCGTTCGGATGGCCTGGGTCAGCAGGGCGCCCAAACCCTTGTAGACGCTGGCGGTGCACATCTTGGTCGCGCTGGCGGCGCCGACCTCGGCGCCCACGATGATCGGCTGAACCTGACCCGACCAGGGCAGATCGGCGATGGCGGCGGCGTGTTCGCCACTCAGGAAGATGCGCGCGCCGGGGCGAACGTTCGGCGGCGCGCCCGAGATCGCGCCGTCGACGACGGGCGCGGGCGACAGTTCGTGGGCCACGGCGGTCATCGTGGTGGGCGACACGGCGTTGAGGTCGGCGACGATGGCGCGCGATGAGGTGGCTTTCAAGGCGGCGGCGATGGCCCCGGCCGCGGCGAGGCTGCGGCCCGGCGGGGTGATCGAGAGTACGACGTCGGCGTCGGCCACCACGTCGGACAGGGTGGGCACGAGTTCGAGGCCGGCCTCGTCGGCCAGGCGGCGCGTGCGAGCCGACCTCTCCGCGACCGTGGCCACGACCCGGGCGCCGCCCTGTCGCAGGGCCCAGCCGATGCCGGACCCCATGTATCCCGGACTCACCAGACCCACAGTCGTCATTTATTGATCCTTACACGATCGGGGTAAATCAAACGGGCCATAGCTCTCAGTCGATACTTATCGCCAGAATCGGGGGATGACCGCCCCCCTCGTGTCGTCGATCTTCGCTGTCCTTTTCGCGCTCGCGGGTTACGCCGCCGGTCGCTACCACCAATGGCAGCGGAGCGCGACGGATCGCGAGGACGCCTACCGCGACGGCTTCGACGCGGCCACCGAGAGCACCTTCAGCACGGCCGCGCGCATCGCTTCCCAGCCCGCGCAGCCCACCGCGGCCACTCCGACCGCCACCCTGTCCGACCCGCCCATCGCCGCACAGGCGGCCCTGGCAACGTCATCCGCCGGCGCCCTGGGAACGGCCCTCGCGCCAACCGCGCCACCGACGACGCTCCCAGCCCAGGAGCGCGATCACGCGGCGTTCTCGGCTCAAGAACGCGATCATGCGGCACACGCGGCGCAAGAACGTGAACACGCCGCGCGCGAGGCTCAAGAAGGTGAGCACGCGGCGCTGGCGGCACAGGAACTCGAACACGTAACACGTGCGGTCAGGGAGCGCGAACAAGCGGCACGCGCGGCGCAAGAACGCGAACACGCCGCACGCGCAGCGCAAGAACGCGAACAGGCGGCCGTCGACGGGGTTGGGCAGTTGGCGGAAAGCGCTGCGACGTTCTCCGATGGGCGCGGCCGTGACGCGGCAAGTGCCGGTGTTCGGTCGGCTCCGGCGGGTTGGGACGGCCGGGGCGGGGTCGGCGAAGACGACGAGACCGCGGATGTGTTGTCGCCGATTGCCGAGTCGGCTGTTGGCATGCCGCTCGGGTATCGGCACATGAGCCACCGCGAGCAGCTGGAGGAAGAGTTTTCGGCGCCTGCGCCTCATTCCTTCGGCGGCGAGTCGGCGGACGCTGCGGCCGGACGTCGGCACGGCGCTGAGGACGCGCATCAGCTTGAGCGAGACGGTGCAGCGGCCAGGAGGCGTGCCGTTGAAGACTCGGGAGCATTCTTCGCGCCGGTGGTGAGAGACGCAGGACGAGCAGCCGAGATCCAGGACGAAGCGCCGGCCGAGATGAGAGACCCAGGACGCGCGGCCGAGACGGGAGATCGAGGAGGCTCGGCCGAGGGGCGAGCCCGAGGCGGCGCGGCCGGAAGGCGAGAAGCGGGCGGCGCGGCCGAAGGGCGAGACCCAGGAGTAGCGGCAGGACGGATGGTCGGGGAGCCGGGCGGTGAAGGGCAGGAGGCTGAGGTGCCGCGGCGGGGGCGGCATTACGTGCCGGATGAGTTGGTGCAGGCTTCGACCTATCGGTTGTCGGCTGATCGGGTTGCTCGGGCCAAGGTGCCGGGCAGCATCAAGGAAGGGGACGAGGTTCCTCGGACTGTGCCCAAGCCTCGGTCGTCGTGATGGCGGTGGGATGAGGAGTGTCGTACCTCGGGGATAGCGTTCTCGCATGGTCACCGTTGATGACGTGCGGGAGGTTGCGCGGCCGCTGCCACGCAGTTCGGAGCATCTGATTCGAGACAGGGTGAAGTTTCGGGTCGGGGCGATCGTCTATGTGGCGTTCTCGCGGGATGAGACTGTCATGGGGTTCGCGTTTCCGCGGGAGGAACGGGCCGCTCTGGTCGCTACCCAGCCGCGGGTCTTTCATCTGCCTGATGCCGCCAACATGCGCTTTCAGTGGGTGCAGGCCTGGATGGCTGAGCTCGATCACGCCCTCATGGAGGAGCTGGTGATCGACGCCTGGCGGATGGTGGTGCCGAAGAAGGTTTCGGCGGCCTACATCGCCGCGAGAGGCTAGCCGCAGGGAGAAGGCCCGCGCAGACAGAAACCAGCGCGGGGAGACGAACGCGAAAAGGAGCCCGCACGGGGAGACCAGCGCGAAAGGGAACCAGCGCGGGGAGACCAGCGCGAAAAGGAACCAGCGCGGTGGAACCAGCGCGCAGACAAGGCGGCGAGCAGAAGGAGAGGGACCAGCGGCGCCGCCCGGCTGGGTCAGGAGGGCGGCGCCGCCGGAGGGGCTCAGCTCTTGACCGAGCCCGCCATCAGGCCGCCGATGAACCAGCGGCCCAGCAGGATGTAGACGATCAGCGTCGGCAAGGACGTGATCAGGGCGCCGGCCATCGAGGCGGCGTAGTCGGGGCTCTGCGCCCCGGCCAGGGCGTTCAACGCGATCGTGATGGGCCCGTTGCGGGTGTTGGACAGGAAGATCGCGAAGAGGTAGTCGTTCCAGGCGCTGGTGAACTGCCAGATGATGGTGACCACGAAGCCGGGGATCGAGATCGGCAGGATGATCGACCAGAAGGTGCGCAGCAGGCCCGCGCCGTCCATGCGGCTGGCCTCGATCAGGTCCTCCGGAACCGTGGTGGCGTAGTAGTTCCGGAAGATCAGGGTGCAGATCGGGATGCCGTAGATGCAGTGCACGAAGATCAGCGTGGGGATGCCGGGCTGCAGGTTGATCTGGGTAACGATCTCGCGCAGCGGGATCATCACCGCCTGGTACGGGATGAACATGCCGAACAGGATCAGCGTGAAGACGACGTCGGCGCCGGGGAACCGCCACCGGGACAGCACAAAACCGTTCGCCGCCCCGATCAGTGAGCTGATCAGCGCCACGGGGATGGCCAGCTGGAAGGTGCGGAGGAAGGCCGGCTGCAACGCCGTCCAGGCCTTGCCCCAGGAGGCGACCGTCCAGTGTGTCGGCAGGTTCCACTGACCGGTCACGCCGATCTCGTTGCCCGCCTTGAAGCTGGTCACCACCAGCACGTAGGCCGGCATCAGCACGATGAGGACGAAGATGATGGCCAGGGCGTACTTGATCACCGGGCCGATACCGAAGGACCGACGACGGCGGGCGCGGACCCCGGGCGACGGCTCCAGGCCGGTCGGCGGCGCGGAAGCGACAGTGGTCATCGGCTCTTCTCCGCCCGGTTGGTGTAGATCAGGTAGGGCACGATGACGACGGCCACGAGCAGCAGCAGGATGATCGAGATCGCCGCGGCCTTCGAGTAGTCGCTGGTGAGCAAGGCTTGCCAGACGTAGACGGCGGGCACCTCGGACAGCCACTGCGCGCCGGACACGCTCATGATCAGGTCGAACATCTTCATCGACATGTGCCCGAGGATGATCAGCGCCGACAGGGCGACCGGAGTCAGCTGCGGGAAGATGACGTTGCGGTAGAGCCGGTAGGTGCTCGCGCCGTCCATCGCCGCCGCCTCGCGCAGCTCCTGCGGGATGCCCCGGAAACCGGCCAGGAACAGCGCCATCACATAGCCGCTGAGCTGCCAGACGGCCGGCAACGCCATCGCCGCCATGCCCCAGTCGGGGTTGGTCCACCAGGTGTTCTTCAGGAAGTCGAGGCCGAAGCCGTCGAACACGGCGTTCAAGCCGCCGTCGGCCGGATTCATCAGCCAGCGCCACACCACACCGGACGCGACGAAGCTGACGGCCATCGGGAACAGGTAGACCGTACGGAAGAAGCCCTCGCCCCGCACCCCGCGCTCCAGCAGGAACGCCCAGAGCAGGCCCAGCAGCATCGTGCCGACGAGGAACACGACCGTGAAGACCAGCAGGTTCTTCAGCGAGTGCTGGAACCGGTCGTTGATGTCGTTGGTGAACAGGTTGGCGTAGTTCTCCAGCCCGACGAAGCCCTTCGAGCCGCGGGCGTTGTGCTCGTCGGAGAAGGAGACCTTGGCGGTCCAGGCGATCAGGCCGTACACGAAGACGGCGAGCAGGATCAGGGACGGGGACAGCAGCAGCAGGCCCGGCCCCCATTGCCGCATGCGGCGCATCGGAGCTCCTCAGGTACACGGGTGGGACGGCCGGAGCCGCCCCACCCGCTCGTCACGCAGAAAATGCGCAGTAAGAGTTACTTCTTCTTGCCGAACTGCTCGGCGGCCGCGGTCAGCGCCTTGGTCAGGGCGGCGTCGTCCTGGTTGGTGCTGTACGCGCCGAGCGCCGAGTTGGCGGCGCCCTGCCAGCCCTGCGAGCACGCCGAACCGTGGGCGCACGACGGCACCTGCTTGGCCGACTTCCAGTCGGCCATGGCGGCCTGCTGGTACTTGGGGTAGTCGGCGGGCGCCGCGTCCGTACGGGCCGGGATCGAGCCCTTCTTGGTGTTGAACGCCTTCTGGCCCTCGGCCGAACCGACCGTCTTCAGCCAGCACTTGGTGCCCTCGGCGTTCTTGGCGCCCTTCGGCAGCACGAACGAGTCGGCCAGCCACTGGAAGGTGGTGCCGTTGCCCGGGAACGTGAAGTAGGCGTAGTCCTTGAAGCCCTTGGCGTCGAGGTCGGCGGCCTCCCAGTCACCCATCAGCTGGTAGCCGGCCTTGCCGTCCATGACCAGCTTCTCGGCGTCGGTCCAGTCGAGCGCGTCACGGTCCTTGTTGGTGTACGTGAGCAGCTTCTTGAAGTCCGCGATGCCCTTGGCGACGCCCGGGTCGGTCCACGGCGTGGTGCCGTTCCACAGGCCGGTGAACTTCTCCGGGCCCAGGTCGGTGATCAGCACCGACTCGAACAGCATCAGCTGGGTCCAGTCCTTGCCGACGGCCAGCGGCGTGACGCCCTTGGCCTTCAGCTTGTCCAGGGCGGCGAAGAACTCGTTGAGGTCCTTCGGGTCGGCGGTGATGCCGGCCTCGGTGGTGACCTTCTTGTTGCTCCACACCACGTTGGCGCGGTGGATGTTGGCCGGCACCGAGTAGATCTTGCCGTCGACGGTGAGGTTGTCGATCAGGCCCTGCGGGAAGGCCTGCTTGAGTCCCCAGCTGTCGTAGTCGGCGCTGATGTCCTCGACCTGGCCGGCGTCGATGTAGTCGAGCAGCTCGGCGCCGGCGTGCGCCTGGAAGGTGTCCGGCGGCGTGTTCTGCTGGAGCCGCGAAGCGAGAACCGACTTCGCGTTGGCCCCGGCGCCACCGGCCACGGCGCCGTTCTCGAAGGTCTGCCCGGCACACGCGGTGCCGAAGGTGCTGACCAGGCCGTCCAGACCGGCCTTCTCACCACCGTCGGCCCACCAGGTGAACACCTCGACCTTGGTCGATCCACCCTCGCCACCCTCGTCGCCGCTGCCACACGCGGCAGCGGTCAACAGGGCGGCTATGCCGACAACGGCAACCGCCGCTCGCGTGAAGCGCATATGTCCCCCAAGCTCGTTATTTGACATCGTTGTCAAAGACAACCGGTCGCACACTGCCGCTCAACACCGAACATCGTCAAGAGCGATTGCGGCATCGTTTCCGGGCCGTAACGTGACGCTAAGCGGGCGCGCGCTCACCCGAACCGCGAGGGATCACCGTCGTCGAGATCACCACTGTCCGAGCTGGACCCTCGTAGCCGCTGATCCGGGCGTAGGCGAGGCGCGCGGCTTCCCTTCCTAAAGCGACCATGTCGTGGGCGACCACCGTGATGCCGAGGACGTCGGCCAGGTCGAAGTCGTCGAAGCCGATCAGGGCCGGCGGCGCGCCAGGGTGATCACGGAACGCACGCAAAGCACCGGTGGTGAGCCGGTTGTTCGTCGTGAAGATCGCCGTCGGTGGTTGCTCCGAGGCGAGCAGGTCACGGACGACGTCTTCGGCCCGGCGTACGTCATGGACGTCGGTCGTCAAGAACCAGTCACGGTTGCCGCCGGCTTGCATCGCCTGCACGAAGCCCTCGATCCGGTCCCGCTGGGGCGCCTTGCGGGCCAGGTCGGAGACCAGGGCGATGCGCCGATGGCCACCGGCCAGCAGATGTTCCCCGGCCGACCGGGCGCCGCCGAGGTTGTCGATCAGCGCGACGTCGGCCGCCACACCCAGCGGCGGCCGGTCGAGGAAGACGAACGGGACCCCGCCCGCGCCCTCGGCGGCCAGGTGGTCGTGGCGCTCGGCGCTGGGCACCACCAGCATCGCCCGCACCCGCCGTTCCAGGAACGCGTCGACCAGGCTGCGCTCGAGCTCGGCGTCCTCGTCGGTGTTGGCGGTGATCAGCTGGAGACCGTGCTGGCGCAGCTCGCGCTCGATGCCGCTGGCCACCGCCGAGTAGAACGGGTTGGCCAGGTCGCCGCTGATCAGCCCGACCAGGGCCGAGGTGGCGCCCCGGCGCAGCTCACGGGCGATGCCGTTGAGGCGGTAGCCGAGCACGTCGGCGGCGTCGCGCACCCGGCGTTCGGTGTCCTCGGCCACGTTCGGCTCGCGGTTCAGCGCGCGGGAGGCGGTCTTCAGGCTCACCCCGGCCAGCGACGCCACCTGCGTGAGCGTGGGACGACGCAGCGCGGACATGGCGGCAAGTATGACATCGATGTCGTTTCGGATCATCTGCCGCGAACTGTCGGCCCCCGCCCTCTGGCCGTTCGGGCGGGGCGCAACCACGCGAAAGAAACTACGTTCGGTAATTGCTGCCCAGAGCAGGTTCCGACAAAGACGCAGCTAGGAGCACCATGCCGAGCATGAAGGCCGCGAGCCGAGATCGGTACTTCGATACTCTGCGTGCATTAGCGATGATCCGGGTGGTGCTGTTCCACGCTTTCCCGTTCGCCGCTCTCGAGCTGGTCTTCCCCTCGATGGGCGTGATGTTCGCGCTGGGCGGTTCGCTCATGGTCAAGTCGCTCGACCGGTCGGTGTCGCGGACCATCCGCAACCGGATCCGCCGGCTGCTGCCGGCGCTCTGGGCGATGGGCCTGATCCTGGTGCCGCTGATGCTCCGGCTGGGCTGGGAGGATCACGCGCGATGGTCGCTGCTGCTCTGGGTCGTCCCGGTCGCGCAGCCGCCGTCGTCCGAGTTCGGCTTCCCGGCCGCCGGTGTCCTCTGGTACCTGGTGACGTACCTCTGGCTGGTTCTGCTCTCGCCGCTGTTGCTGAAGCTCTACCGCCGGGCCCGGATCGCGACGTTGCTGCTCCCCCTGGCGTTGCTGGCGGTGTTCATGATGCGGCCGGACATGTTCGGCCAGCGGGCCGGCGAGGTCGTGCAGAACGTGCTGGCCTACGCGACGTGCTGGATGCTCGGCTTCGCCCACCGCGAGGGTGACCTGCGCAAGGTCGGCAAGCGGTACGTCTACCCGCTCGCCGTCGCCTGCGTCGGCGGCGCGCTGGCCTGGGCCTTCACCCACCCCTCGGACCAGGGCTTCGATCTGGTCGGCATCCCGCCGGCGTACGCGATCTTCAGCATCGGTTTTGTCCTGGCCCTGATGCGCTGGTCGCCGACCATGGCGTGGCTGGCCAAGGTGCGGCCGCTGGACGGGTTCGTGTCGATGGTCAACAACCGGGCGGTCACCATCTATCTGTGGCACAACGTGGCGATCACCATCGCGGTGGTCCTGTTCGACCCGCTGAGGCTGTGGGAGATCCCGACCCAGTTCCTCGAGGACGTGACCGACTTCAGCATCGCCATCGCCCTGCTCGCCGTGGCCGTGCTCAGCCTCGGCTGGGTCGAGGACATCGCGGCCCGTCGCAAGCCACGGTTGTCCCCGTTCCCCCGGCCGAAGCGCCGTGCTCCGCCCGTACCCGCCAGATCGGTCGAACCCCAGCCGGTCGCTGCTTGACCTTCCCGTTGGGTGAAGCCCCAGGCTTGCTCGTGCCGGTCACCAGGCCGGCACGAGGAGGGTACGAGTGGAGCTGCTGACGATCGGCGCGTTCGCCCGCGCCGCCGGGCTGAGCGCCAAGGCCCTGCGCCTGTACGACGAGCAGGGACTGCTCCGCCCGGCCGCGGTGGACGCGGTGACCGGATACCGGTTCTACGCCCCGGAACAGCTCGATCGGGCCCGGTTGATCGCCCGCCTGCGCAGGGTGGAGATGCCGCTCGCCCGTATCCGGGAACTGTGCGACCTGCCGCCCGCCGAGGTGGCGGAGGCGGTCGCGGCGTTCCGGTCCGGGCTCGAACGACGGGCCCATGAGGTCGACCTCCTCGTCGATTCGTTGAGAGGAACGACGATGACCACGCTGCGACTGAAGTCCGCCGCCCGCGACGCGATCGGGTCGGTGCGGGAGAGCCACGAAGATGTGGCGTACGCCGACGACACCGTGCTCGCCGTCGCCGACGGCCTGGGCGGGCGCCCGGACGGCCGCGACGCCTCGACATCCGCCGTCAACGCCCTGCGTGGCGGGATCAGCGACCTCGGGGACCTCGGGGACCGCATCGCCGCCGCGGCTCGGGAGATCAAGGCGATGGACGGCCCCGCCACCACCCTCACCGCGCTGGTCCGCTCCGGCGACCGGCTGCTGCTGGCCCACATCGGCGACTCCCGCGCCTATCTGCTGCGCAACGGCGAGATGTTCCGGCTCACCCAGGATCACTCGTACGTGCAGACGCTGGTCGACGCCGGGACGATCGCGCCGGGCGAGGCGGCCGGGCACCCCAAGCGCCCGGTGCTGGTCCGCGCGCTGGGCGCGACCGCCGACGAACCCGACCTGGGACAGCGCGCGATGCTGGCCGGCGACCGCTATCTGCTCTGCTCGGACGGCCTGTGGGCGGCCGTGCCACCGGCCGACCTGGCGGCGGCGCTGCCCGGCGGCGACCCGGCCGCCGCCGCCGACCGGCTCCTCGAGCTGGCCCACACGCACGGCGCCCCCGACAACGTCGCCGTGGTCGTCGCGGATGTGCTGGTCGCGGACTGATGACGAACCCTGCGGGCGGGGCCGCGCGCCCCTAGGCTGAACCCCGTGACGACGGTGGACGAGCAGCAGTCCGGGTTCGCCCTGCGGCTGGCCCAGGCGAAGGTCGAACCCCGGCGCGAGGTGGCCCGGCGGACCGAGGTGGTCCTCCGGGTCACCGCGGTCACCCTGGCCTGGCTGGTGACGATGGCGCTGCTGCTGGGCTGGAGCCTGGCCAGCCCCGGCCCGGCCGGCGCCGAACGCTACGCGGCCGCGCTGGTCGCCATCCTGCTGCCGTTCGTGGCCGCGGTCATCGCGGTCAGCAACCACCAGGGCCGGCTCGGCGGCCTCTACATCGTGCTCACCCTGGTGATGGTCTTCCCGGCGCTGGGCATCGCGGGGTGGGCCTGAGATGGAGCTCGAGGGCGTCAACCTCACCAACCTCGACCAGGAGATCTTCCCCGAGGCCGGGGTGACCAAGCGCGACCTGATCGACTACCTCGACGCGATGAGCGACCGCATCCTGCCGGTCCTCGCCGACCGCCCGCTGTCGGTGATCCGTGTCCTGCGCGGCCAGGACTCCTTCATGCAGAAGAACCTGCCCAAGTACACGCCCGACTGGGTGCGGCGGACCGAGGTGTGGGCCGAGGCCTCGCACCGCAATGTGAACTACGCCCTCTGCAACGACCGCCGCACCCTGCTGTGGTTCGGCAACCAGCGCGCCATCGAGTACCACCCGGCCCTGATGCTCGCCGGCCGCCACCACCCGACCCACCTGATCATGGACCTCGACCCGCCCGAGGGCGGCGCCTTCGCCCAGGTGATCGATGCTGCCCGCCTCGTCAGGCAGGTCCTCGACGACGCCGGGATGGGCCACGCCCTGAAGACCAGCGGCTCCAAGGGCGTGCACATGTTCGTCCCGCTGCCCGACGACGCCCCGGTCGAGGACGTGGCCGCCGCGACCCGGGCCATCGCCGCCCGCGCCGAACGCCTCGGCCCGGCCCTGGCCACCACCGCGTTCATCCGCGAGGACCGCCACGGCAAGGTCTTCCTCGATTCGACCCGGGCCGGCGGCGCGACGGTCGTGGCGGCCTACAGCCCCCGCATCCGCCCCGGCGCCCCCGTGTCGTTCCCGCTCTCCTGGTCCGAACTGGACGGCGTCAAACCGTCCGACTTCACCATCAGGAACGCCGTCGAGCGCCTGGCCGACCGCGACCCGTGGGCCGACGCGATGCCGCCGCCGCAGCCGTTGGACGCCGGCCTGGTCGAGGAGGGCCACACCATCCCGATCGCCCGAGTGGCCGCCATGCACGAGGGCAAACGGCGCAAGGCCCAGGAGCGCAAGAAAACCTCCTAGAGTACGGGCCCACCAAGCCCCCGTCCCCGCTCCGCGACCGAGGCGGCTCGTCCGGGCCGTGCCGCGAATTCCGGGCTTGCCCGTATCCTCACGGCATGACCACCGAGTGGGGCAGCGTCTCGTCCTGGGTCAGCTCGCTGCTCACCGGGTCATCGCTGGTGATCGCCGCGTTCACCTACTACCGCGCGACCAAGGACCGCCGCCGAACCCTGGACGAGGCGGAACGCGCCCAAGCGGCCCGCGTGACCCTCTGGTGGTCGAACCCCCGCAAGGCACGGGTCCGCAACAGCAACGACGTCGCGGTGACCGTGCGAGCCGCTCTGCCGGACGACGAGGCCAGCTCCGACCCGCTCGGCCTCGGCCCAGGCGAGACCCGGGATCTGATGCTCTCCGTCGATCTGGAAGGCCGCTCCGGCGACCTCGCCCTGATCGTGATCGACTCGCACGGCCGAACCTGGATCCGCCGCGGCGACGGTGTCCTGGAACGACTCACACACGCGGGTTCGCCGCCGTCAGCGGGAACCCAGCTCCGATGGGAATTCCGCTGAGCCCGGGGAACGGCTGTTCAGCCACTCGACCTCCAGGGTCTTGCGGAGCTCGGCCAGGAACGGGACGGGCCGCGGCCGGGAGAAGATCTGCCGCCCGTACGCCACTCCGGACGCGCCCGCCTGGATCGCCTGGGTCGCCTTGACGATCGCCTCGGCCTCGTTGCTGAGGGACTCGCCGGCGATCAGCACCGGCACTCCCATGGCCGACTCCACGACCGTGCGGAACGAGTCGACCGTGCCTGTGTAGATCGTCTTGACCACGGTCGCGCCCAGCTCGATCACGGCTCGGACACCGTGTCGGACCAATGCGGCGAATTCCTCGGGACTCCGCTCCCGCAGCGCGAGATGGTTGTCGTCGACGCCCTGCGAGTCGAGGCCACGGGGATAGGCGAAGGCGACCACCGGCATCCCGAAGTTGTCCGCCTCGCTGACCCGCGTGCTGAGCATCGCCAGCTGCTCGGCCTGATAGGGCGAGGTCATGTTGACATGGCAGGCGATCGCGTCGGCACCGGCCCGCACCGCGTCAAGGACCGAGCCGACCGCCACCTTCCGGGTGTGGTCCACCAGGGTGGTGCTGGCGCTGAGATTCATCACAACGGGGAGTTCGAGGAGCTTCTCGTGGGCCGCGGCCACCGAACCTCGGAAGCCCAGGACGGCCGTGACGTTCTCGACGACGTCGGGCGTCAGCAGCGCGCGGACGTCGCGCAGATGGTCCTCGGGGCCGGAGATGAGGCCGTCATCCAGCGGAAGCCAGAGGGCCGGCCGGTCCCGCGGCACCAGCCTCCGGAGCCGCCGCTCCGCCCCGCCTACGACCACCTGAACCTCCGCTGACCGTCGCTACGCTAGGTGAAGGGCGACAGAATAGACCGCTTGGTCGGACTCCGCGTCCTTAGGTCTCCAACGAAGCACAACCGGGCCGATGACGCCCGATCTTCGGTTCAGCCCAACACGTCCGGGGTGTCGTAACGGACCAGGACCGCGAAGATCTCGTCCGCGTCCAGGGTCGCGCCGAGAGCCTCGAGCTTCCGGAGGATCTCCCGGTCGTCCGAGTCCTTGTCGTCGGCCAGCGCGACGATCTGGCCGATCGGATCGTCCGCGGTGGGCGGGCCGCCTCGTGACCGTTCGTCGCCGGGCCGCCCGGCGGTCGTGCCGCCACTCATGTCGGGCCCTCCGTGATCACGTAGCGGAATCCCATGTCGTCGTTCTGCGCGTCGACGTCGCCACGTCCACGGTAGGCGGGATGTGCACGCCAGCTGTCATGCCGCCACGAGCCGCCCTTCACGATCCGGCGGCTGTGATCGCCGGGGGCATAGAAGTCGAAGACCCACTCGAAGATGTTGCCCAGCATCTCCACCGCGAGCTGCCGATGGGCCTGCTCCCGGACGGCGAACGTCCCGACCGGCGTGGTCGCGGGCCAGCCCTGGTCGTGGGTGTTACCGAAGGCCGGGCCGAGGGCGTTCTCCACGTCCACGGTCCGGGTCAGACCCCAGGAGTGCAGGCAGGCCGCCTCCCACTCGTTCTCGCTGGGCAGCCGGACCGCGGCGCCCAGGCGCCGGCCGAGCCAGCGGCAGAACGCGTTCGCCTCGAACCAGGACACGCCGACCACCGGCTGGAGCCGGTTGCGCAGCGCTTTCTTGTGCCAGTACCGCGGAGCGGTGACCGGGCGGGCCTGCAGGGCGCGGGCGTAGTCGACGATCTCCGACTCGGCCATCGCTGCGAACCGGACCAGGGCCGCCGCCCCGGCCGGGGTCGCTTTCCTCTCCCGCAGCAGCCGGATCGCCTTGCCGGGATGGTCGAGCCGCAACCGTTTCTGCCGGCGGACCCAGTCGGCGACGAACTGCTCGACCGTCCGCCTGCGGGTCCGCCACTCCCAGCCCTCCGGCGACCACAGGCTCTGATCCTCGTAGCCGCCGTCGGCGACGAACCCCGCGTATTCGGTGTTGGACACCGGGAAGCGCGAGATCCGGAACGAGGGCAGCTCGATCGCCCGGACTTCGCTCGCGACACTGCGCGTGGCACTGGTGGCCTCGCCCCGCTGTCCCAGATGCCACAGCCCGGCCGGCACGAGCATGGTGGCCCCGCGGCCACCCTCGGCGGCCGACGGCAGCGTCCAGCCCAGGTCGCCGAGCGCGGCCAGGATGCCGGAGCGCGCCGCGGGGACGAACACCTCGTCCAGGTCGGCGCGCAGGCGGGCGACGATCCGGTCGGCCACCGAGGCGTCCGGCTCCCGGATCGAGAGGTAGACCCGCGCGGCGAGCACCGGATCGACCGCGAGCAGCCGGTCCGCCACCTCGATGCCGCGCAGCTGGGCCGAGAACTGGAAGAGCTCGTCGTAGCGGTGGTGGTAGTAGTTCGGCGGGGCGCCGGAGGGAACCCCGGTCGGTGAGATCGCCGACTGCCACCCACCCCGTTCCTGCTCGGCCAGTTGCACGATCTCCTCGAGCGAGCTGCCGACGGCCGCGAAGAGATGTTGCACCGACGGATGGCTGAACCGGATCTTGCCCCGATCGACCCGGAGCACATGCAGGTCCTTGGCCGTGTCGAGGGCTTCCTGCGGGTCGACCGCCTGGCCGTCGACCTGCTGGATCGCCCGGGCCAGCAGGTTGCCCGCGTCGCCCTGCGGGATCGCCAGCCGGGCCTGCCCGTTCGGCAGCGCCGGCAGGGAGAGCTCCCGGGCCAGCAAGCCGAGCCCGCGGATCAGCGGAATGGTCTCCAGCACCGGCCAGGGGTCCTCACCCGAGCGGGCGATCGCGTCCAGGCTGCTGGCCTGACGGCTGGGTATCAGCCGGCCGTGTGGGTTGTCCTGTTCCCATTCCCGCACGACCGCGGCGGAGAGGTCGACGCCGAACAGCCGGGCGCCGGTCGTCGCCACCCACGGTGTGCCGGACGAGAGGTAGGTCTGCAGGCGGAACGGGGTCGAGTACAGCTCGAGCAGGCCCGGATCGGCGTCGAAGGCCCGGGCCAGCCGGCGCGCCATGTCGATGTCGCGCTCGGCCGCGATGGCCAGGATGTCCGGCCTGGAGAGCGGCAGGATGGTGACGGCGGTGGGCGGCTGGTCGCGGGGCGCGCGCATCCGGATCACCTGATCGCGGGTCCGGCAGCTCACCACGACCTTCCCCGCGCCGCGCTCGAACAATTCGTGGATCACGTCCAGCCACTGGTGCATCCACTGCTCGAGGGCCAGCCCCCGGATGCCGCCCTCGTTCAGCCCGTCGAGCAGCACCGTCCCGCCGTCGCCGAGGAACTGGTCGAGGTCACACCAGCGGGCTACGTCGACGGCCGCCTTCCACCGCTGCCGCAGCCAGTCGAGCGAGATGTTCGGCTTCGCGGGTTGCTCGGCCAGCGCGACGTAGAACGTCGTCGGGGCGACGGCCCCCGCCGACCGCTGCCGGATCGAGTGGGACGCCGCGTGGGCGTCGTAGAACTTCAGCTGCAGGCTCTTACCGGAACTGGGCTCGCCGAGGAGCATGACCAGCGGCCGGGTCAGCGGGTCGTCGACGACGTCGTCCAGCGACAGCGGGCCGGTGAGCCCCACGGTGACGTCCTCCGGCCGGGCCAGCCGCATGTTGATGAAGGCGCGGCTGCGCTCGTGGGTGGTCCAGGCGGCCAGGCGCCGCAGGTCGTAGTCCAGGCCGCTGACCGCTCGGCCCGGCCGGCACAGCTCCTGCCACAGCGTCATGGTCACCGGGACGACGCGCGGGCGTACCGACCTGTTGAGGCGGTCGACCAGCGCCTCCCGGCTGTCCGCGACCGCGGCCTCGGGCGGGGGCTCCTCGGTGGGCAGCAGCATCGGCAGGGTGCTGAACACCGGACCGGTCGGCCGGACCAGGCTCATCAGGTCGCCGGCCACCTTGACGAGGTCTCCGATCTGGCCGTTCCACCGCAGGCTCGCGTCCCGCGGCCAGCCCGCCGGGTTCCCGGTGTCCGAGCTGGGCTCCACCCCGACCGTCATCGTCGCGCGGTTGGCGAGATCGGTGAGCGCGGCCAGTTCCGTTCGGCGCAGCTCGCGACGGGTCAGCACGACCAGACACTCGATCAGCGTGTCCCGGTCGCCGTTCATGATCACCGCCTGCTGACCACCCTCGGACAGTCGCAGCCGCAACTCGTCCGCCGCGACGTGGCTCTCACCCCAGATCCCGAATCGAATGTTCCGCCCCGATCGCTCCGCGGTCATCAGACGATCTGCCCACCGTCGACCGGGATGGATACGCCGTTGACGAATCCGGCCTCGGCGCTCGCCAGGAATAGAACGGCGGCGGCGATCTCGCCGGCCGTCGCCATCCGGCCGAACGGGTTCCACGATCGGTATTCGTCGAGTACGTCGTCGACCGTCGAACCGCGCATTCCGGCGCGGATCTGGGCGATGCGATTGATCATGTCCGACTCGACCGCACTAGGGCAGATCTCGTTGCAGGTGACGCCGGTGCGGGCGTACTCCAGCGCCATCACCTTGGTCAACCCGCTCAGCGCGTGTTTGGACGCCACGTAAGGAGCCCGCCGGGTCGCGCCGCGCAGGCTGTAGATCGAGCCGATGTTGATGATCCGTCCCCATCCGCGGCGCAGCATGCCCGGGACGATCGCCTGGGCGAGCAGGAACGGGACGGTCACGTTGATCCGCAGCATGCGGTCCCAGACGGCCGGGTCGACCGCGTGTGACTCGTCCTCGGAGACGTTGATGCCCGCGCAATTGATCAGGACGTCGAAGTCGGCCGTCGGAAGCTCGAAATCGCGAGAAAAGTCGATCTTAAATGCGGTGGCGCCGAAAGTGTCCACAATCCGATCGGCGGCCCGGTCGTTGCGGAGATATTGAAAGGTGATCCGGTGACCGGCCTTGGCGAATGCGACGACCATGGCCTCGCCGAGAGTGCCGGTTCCACCGGTGACCAGCACTTGGAGTGGATTCGAGACCTCACTGCCGGCCGGACCCAGCATATCGCCTCCGCCATGGACGACCGTCTATTGGAGACCGCGTCTCCCATAGCGCAGGGTAGTACTTCGCTCACGGAATCGGCTAGGGCGATCACCCTCGTCCGGCGGGGATCATTTGAGGGATCGCCGGAATGAGGTCGGCGGGATGGGCGCATACGGTCAGCGCGCCCGCCTCGATCAATTCAGCCGGCGCGGCGTATCCCCAGCCCGCGCCGATGCAGCCCAGACCGTGCGCCCGGGCGCCCTCGACGTCGAAGTGCCGGTCGCCGATCATGACCCCGGCCCTGCTGCCCAAGCGGGTCAGCGCCTCGGCGATCACCGCCGCCTTGGTGGGGCGCTCCGCGCGGGGAGTGTCGCCGCAGACGTAGGTGATCAAATCGCCCCAGCCCTGCTTCTCGACGATCAACTCGGCCGCGGCCTCCTGCTTGCTGGTGGCCACGGCGAGCGTCAGACCGCGGTCGGCGAGGCGGCGCAGCACCGGGCCGATTCCGTCGTACGGGGTACTCAGCAGCCAGCCGGTGTCGGCGTAGATCCGCCGGTAGGCGAGCACGATCGCCTCGGTCGCGGCCTCGCCCACCAGCGGCGGCAGGCTAACGTAGAGCGGCGGCCCGAGCAGGTCACGGCCGAGACCCTGCTCAGGGACGGGCAGCCCCACCTCGGCGAACGCCGCGCGGAGGGATCCGAGGATGCCCGCTTCGGAATCCACCAGCGTGCCGTCGAGGTCGAGCAGGACGGAGTCGAGAGGCGCCTTCATCGGGTCATGGTCTCGCACCACTCACGCCCGGCGGGCGCGGCACGGCCTGGACGGGCCGCTCAGGTCGCGGAGTGGGGACGGAACGCGGGTGTGCCCGTACCCATGAAAAGCGGTACGGGCACACCCGATGTCGAACTACCTCAGAGCTTGGCGCACTGGCCCTGTCTGCTGCCGCTGACCCGGTTGGGCAGGCCGTTGTCGACCGGCGCCGGGTCGTTGCCGGAGCAGGTCAGCGTGCCGGTGATGCGGTTGGCGGCGATCACCGTGGCGGTGTTGTTGCGGCGGATGGTGACGGTGCCGCGGACGACTGAGTTCTCCACGCTGACCGGGCCCGAGTCGACCGCCTTGAGGGTGCCGGTGATCGTGCTGTTCAGGACGGAGAGGGTGCCCGCGCCGGCGGCGGTCACGTCGCCCTTGATCGTGGCGCCGTTGGTGTAGAGCGAGGCGCCGTCCTTGACCGTGATCGTGCCGTTGACGGTGGCGCCGGCCGTGAGGCAGGTGACGCCGGAACGGACGGTGAAGCCGCCGACGACCCGGTCACCGATCGTGGTGGTGCAGGCGGGCTTCGGCTTGCCGAGGAGTTCGACCTCGGCCAGCGCCGGAGTGCCGGCGGTCACCTCGAGGCGGTAGTAGGCGTACCGGCCGGGGCTGGCGATCTTGAACGGGCGGGTCTGCAGGCGCCAGTCGAAAGTCTGGCCGCTGCGCTCGTCCAGGGTCGTCCAGGTGGTTCCGTCGTACGAGCCCCGCAGCTTCCACGCCGCCGGGTCGCCCGCCGTGTTGCCGGACGTGAGCGTGTAGAAGGTGGCCTGCTCGCCGCCCGAGGCGAACTGGTACTGGAACGCGTTCCCGGCCAGGGTGGCCCGGGTGGCCGTGGTGTCGTCGACCAGGGCGGCCTCGGACGCGGTGCCCTTGCCCGGACCGGTCAGGTCACGCAGCGGATCGGCCACCGCGTCACCGGTGGTGATCGACGGCGGGGGCGATGACGCGCCCCACGACGACGGTTGCGAACCCATCTCGAAGTCCAGCGTCGCGCCGTCGGCGAGCAGGTCGTGAGGCAACGAGGTGGACGAATACTCAGAACCGTTCACCTTCAGCGACTGCACGTACACATTCGTCGCGGAATTCGAAGGCGCGTTGACGACGATCTTCTTGCCGTTCTCCAGGTTGACCGTGGCCTTGGTGAACAGCGGCGAGCCGATCGCGTACTGCGGGCTGCCCATCTGGAGCGGGTAGAAGCCCAGCGCGCCGAACACCTGCCAGGCGCTCATCTCGCCGTTGTCCTCGTCGCCGGGGTAGCCCTGGCCGATCTCGCTGCCCAGGTAGAGCCGGGACAGCGCCTCGCGGACCAGCTTCTGCGCCTTGTACGGCTGACCGGCGTAGTCGTACATGTAGATGATGTGGTGCGACGGCTGGTTGCTGTGGCCGTACTGGCCCATCCGCACGTCCCGCGCCTCGAGCATCTCGTGGATGACCGAGTTGTACGAGCCGCGCTTGGTGGCCGTCTCCGGCGTCGCGAAGAACGTGTCCAGCTTCTTCGCCAGCCCGGCCTTACCGCCGTACAGGTTGGCCAGGCCCTGCCCGTCCTGCGGCACGTGGAAGGCCATGTTCCAGCCGTCCGTCTCGGTGTAGTCGTAGCCCCACACCTCGGGGTCGTACTGCTGCGGGCCCTGCCGCCAGCCACCGGCCGAGTTCTTGCCCTGGAAGAAGCCGACCGAGGGGTCGAACATGTTGACGTAGTTCAGCGCCCGGTTGCGGAAGTACTCCGCCTCCTCGTCGTGGCCCAGCGACGCCGCCATGTTGGCGATGCCGAAGTCGTTGATGTAACCATCCATCGCCCACGACATGGCCTCGCCGGTGGAGTCGCTCGGCGTGTAGCCCTTGAAGATCGAGGTGGCCATCCCCTTGCGCCCGACGTTGTTGTTGGGCGGGGTGACGGTCGCGTTCTTGAGCGCCGCCTCGTACGCCGCCTTCTGGTCGAACTTGATGCCCTTGAGCGACGCGTCGGCGAACGCGACGTCCGAGCTGGTGCCCACCATCAGGTCGGCGTAGCCCGGGGCCGACCAGCGGGAGATCCAACCGCCGTCCTTGTACTGCTGGACGAAGCCGTCGACCATCTCACCGGCCTCGGACGGGGTGAACAGCGAGTAGGCCGGCCAGGTGGTGCGGTAGGTGTCCCAGAAGCCGTTGTTGACGAACACCTTGCCGTCCTTGACCGGGGCCCCGGTCTCGGTCGGCGTGCTGGGCGGGGTGGTGGTCGACGACTGCACCGCGTGCTTCCACACCGGAGCGCCGGCCGTGCCGGTGTTCTCGTGCGCCGAGTTCGGGAAGAGGAACAGCCGGTACAGGTTCGAGTAGAGCGTGGTGAGCTGGTCCGGCGACGCGCCCTCGACCTCGATGATGTGCATCTTCTGGTCCCACAGGGCGCGGGCCGCGGCGCTGACCGAGTCGACCGTGGCGTCGGCCGCCAGCTCCAGGTTCAGGTTCTTCTTGGCCTGGTCGACGCTGAGCAGCGAGGTGGCGACGCGCATGGACACGGTCTTGTCGATGGTGGTGTCGAACTTCAGGTAGCCGGTGGACGGCCGGTTGCCGCTGGGCAGCAGCCCGCTCGCGGTGACCGGGGCGTCGACGGTGCCGTAGACGAACATCCGGGTGACGCCGGCCGAGCCGTCGCCGCTGTTCACGTCGGACCAGCCGGAGAAGGTCCGGTTGGCGGCGTCGATGGTCAGGCCGGCGTCGCCGTCCACGTTGTCCAGGATCAGGTTCGAGCTGTTCCCGGTGAACGTGAAGTCGAAGATCGCGGCGTGGTCGGTCGGCGCGAACTCGGTCTTCATCCCGTTGTCGAAGGTGACGCCGTAGCCGTACGGCTTGGCCACCTCGTTCTCGTGCCCGAAGGCCAGCGCCCGCGCGGCCCGGTTCGCGTCCGGGGTGCCCGACGCCGCCGACGGCATCACCTGGAAGGTCTGCCGGTCACCCATCCACGGGCTGGGCTCGTGGCTGAGCGAGAACGCCTCGATGTTCGGCCGGTTGTTGGCGTCGTTGTCCCGGTGGTACTCGTACAGCCACCGGGTCGTGCCGGCGTCGGTCACCGGCGTCCAGAAGTTGAAGCCGTGCGGCACCGCGGTGGCCGGGTAGTTGTTGCCCCGCGAGAAGTCGCCGGACGCGTTGGTGCCGCGGCGGGTGTCGACGTAGTCGGACAGGTGATCTTTCGAAGCCGCCGGCGTGACGGGAGCGACCGAAATGTCGTCGAACCAGGCCTTGAACTGCGCGGTCCCGGCCGGCTTGTCGTAGCCGATCAGGATCCGGTCGACGGTCTTGCCCTCGGCGACCTGACCGATGCGGCTGTTGACGAGGTTCCACTGCTGCGTGTACAGCGTCTTCGACTCACCCTGCGCGGCCGGGCTGACCTTGACGCCGTGCTGGTCGACGGCGTTCAGCTGGGACAGGTAGGTGCCGTCGGTGAAGGCCAGGTCGACCGCGGTCCACGTGGCCGGGTTGCTCAGGTCGTCCTTGGTGTTCTCGGGGAAGACCAGGTAGGACAGTTCCGTGTCGGCGGTGACGGCCAGATCGACGTCGAAGACCTTGTTGTACGAGTACGCGCGCCCGGCCGCGGTGTGCCGCCCGGCGATCTGGAACGCCCGCAGCCCCGAGAAGCCCACGCCCGCCTTGGCGGTCGGCGAGCTGGTCGGGCCGGCGCCGATGTGGCTGACCATGAACGGCTCTGGCTCCGAGGTGGTGCCGTCGTTCAGCTCCCAGTCGGCGAGCTGGGTCAGGTTGCCGGACGGGTGGCCGGTGATGTTCAGCCGGTAGATCGAGAAGGAGCCCGGGGTCGCGATCTCGTACGTGTTGGTCACGTGCCGGTCGGCGAAGGTCTGCCCGGTCCGGGCGTCCACCGTGGTCCAGTCGGCGCCGTTGTTCGAGCCGAGGAGCTGCCAGTCCCGCGGGTCACGCTCGGGGGCGTCGTTGGCCGACGTCAGCGTGTACCGGATCGCCCGGGCCGGCGCGTCCAGCGCGTACTGGGCCCAGCTGGTCGGCGTGTCCACCAGCCATTTGGTCTCGGAATCGCCGTCGTTGAGGTTGTTCGCACCCTCGCTGGAGTTCGGCTGGGCGTTCGCGGTGATCGCGATGACACTGTCGCGCAGGCTGCCGGGCGGGCCGGAGCGGACCGGGCCGGAGACGCCGCTCGCCCGCGGGCCGTCCGCGCCGGTGTCCACCGTGTCCGACCAGGTCGGCTGCGGGTCGCCGGCCTCGAACGAGGACGCGAAGGGCGGGTCGGCGGCGTGCGCCGGGCTGCCGGTGGCCAGCGAGGCCAGCAGCGCTAAGGACGCCATGGCGGCGACCCGTCGAGCCGGTTGCATGCGGACTCCAAGAGGATGGTGGGGGCGGGCAATTAACACACCCGACACATCCTGACCGTCACCGACATCGATGCACAAGACCCTGATGACATCGATGTCAGCCGGGTGCCACCAGCCCGTCCTCATAGGCCAGGATGACCAGCTGCACCCGGTCCCGTACGCCCAGCTTGGCGATCGCCCGGGTGATGTGCGTCTTCGCGGTCAGCGGGCTGATCACCAGCTCGGCCGCGATCTGCTCGTTGGACAGCCCGGTCGCGACCAGCCGGACCACCTCCACCTCGCGGGCGGTGAGGGCGGCGAGCCGCTTGCCCGCCGGCCGGGTGGTCTTCCGGAGGCCGATCTGGGACACCACCCGGCGGGTCACCGACGGCGAGAGCAGCGCCTCCCCCGCCGCCACCACCCGCACCGCGTGCCGCAGCCCCTCCGGGTCGACCTCCTTGGTCAGGAAGCCGCTGGCCCCGGCCTCCAGCGCCGCGAACACGTACTCGTCGGTCTCGAACGTGGTCAGGATGATCACCCGGCAGTCCCGCAGGCCGGGGTCGGCGACGATCCGCCGGGTGGCCTCGATGCCGTCCAGCCCCGGCATCCGGATGTCCATCAGCACCACGTCCGGCTTCGTCGCCTTCGTCGTCCGGACCGCCTCGTCGCCGGTCGACGCCTCGGCCACCACGGTGATCTCCCGGTCTCGCTTGAGCAGGCTGCGGAAGCCGGCGCGGACCAGCTGCTGATCGTCGGCGAGCAGGACGGTGATGGTCATGCGACCGGGCTCACCGGGATCGTCGCGCGTACCGCGAAGCCGCCGTCACCATCGCCGGCGAAGAAGACGCCGCCCAGCGCGGCCACCCGCTCGCGCATCCCCGGAATGCCGTGCCCGCTGGTGAAAGCCGAGCCGCCGCGCCCGTCGTCAACCACTTCCACCTGCACCTCCGTCGGTCGATAGTGCAGACTCACCGCGACCTTGGTCGCGCCCGCATGCCGCATCGTGTTGGTCAACGCCTCCTGCACCACCCGGTAGATCGCCGTCGCCACCGGCGCCGACACGTCCCGCCGGTCGCCATCCTCGGTCACCGACACCGCCAGACCCGCGTCGCGCACCTGATCGGCGAGTCGTTCCAGCCCGCTCAGCTCACCGGCCGGCTGGTCGGTCCGCGCGCCGTCGCGCAGCACCTCGACCAGCGCGCGCAGGTCCAGCATGGCCCGGTTGCGAACATCCTGCGCCAGCCGCAACGCATCACGGGCCTCGGCCCGGTCGTCGTCGAACGCGTCGATCGCCACGTTCAGGTGCACGCCCACCACGGCCAGCGTGTGCGAGACGACGTCGTGCAGGTCGCGGGCGATCTCCACCCGCTCCTCGGCCCGGCGCCGGCGAGCCGCCTGCTCCCGCTCGTGCTCGTCGGCGGCCATCCGGGCGGTCAGCTCGGCCCGCCAGCGCAGGTTGTTGCGGTACGCGGTGGTCGCCGCCAGCACCGCGACCAGGTACAGGGCCTCCGCCCCGACGTGGGTGACCGCCCAGCTCTGGCCGTGGTCGAGATCGACGAACGCGTCCCACTGCACGCCGTACAGCAGGGTCGCCCCCGCCGTGATGATCGCCGGGCGCAACCGCCCCGCGAGGACCAGCGCCACGAACGCCGCCGTGGCCGGCCAGGCCCAGCCCGCGCCGAGCAGATCGGACCCGCGCATCGCGACCACGAAGGCGACCGACACGATCGTGATCACCAGCGGCCACCGCCGCGCGAACAGAGCCAGGACGGCAAGCCAGGCGGCCAGCGTCAGGGTCATCGTGTTGTCGATCGTCGCGCCGGTCAGGGCCACCCCCACCGGCACCCCGATGAGCGTCAGCGCCGCCGCCGTCAGGTCGAGTCTTGTGATGCGTTTTCTCATGCCGCCGACGCTAGGGATCCACCGGCGCCCCGCGCGTCGTCCGCCTGCGGTCACCTGCCGATCCTCCATCCGGAGCAGTAACTGCACCGATCGCAGTACGAATAGTTAAGGTGGCGTAGTGACCGCTGCCGATCTTCTCGCCACCTCGGGCCGCTTCCCCATGCGCCCCGGGCTGACCGAGCCGGAGCTGACCGCCGCCGAGGACGAGTTCGGTTTCACCTTCGCCGACGATCATCGCGCATTCCTGGCCGCCGGGCTGCCCTTCGGCCGCGGCTGGCCGGACTGGCGCGACGGCGACCGCGCCGCCCTCCGCGACCGGCTGGCCCTGCCGGTCGAGGGCGTCCTGTTCGACGTGTCCCAGAACGACTTCTGGTACGACGGCTGGGGCCCGCGCCCCGCCGCCGAGGACGCCGCGCTCAACGCCGCCCGCGCCGGCCTGTTCACCGCCCCGCGGATGATTCCCGTCTACGCCCACCGCTACCTCCCGGCCGGCCGAGGCACCAGCGGCCACCCGGTCCTGTCCATCTACCAGACCGACGTCATCTGCTACGGCAACAACCTCGAAGACTTCCTCCACCGCGAGTTCGGCATCGGCCCCGGCGCCGGCGGCGAACCGGCCCGCCCGACGGTCACCTTCTGGAGCCGGCTCGTCCTCTGAACCCTTTTCCGGTACGGGCACACCAGAGCCCCCGTCCCCGCTCCGCGGGCCAGGCGGCCCGTCACGCTGGTTGCCGCGACCGCCGGGCGTGCGACTCACCTCCGGCTCAACTCCCGTGCCGCCGTCTCGCGGACCCGCGCATCGGGATCACCGGCCAGCCGCTCCAGGACGGTTGTCACGTCGTCCGGGGCGAGATGCCGCACCACCACGGCCACCCGCATCCGGACGTCCGCCTCAGGATCACCGGCCAGGTCCGCGACCAGTCCCGCCCAGCGAGCCGACCCGTCAGCCGCCGTGGCCAGCCCGCTGAGCGTGGCCGCCCGCACCTCCGGATCCTCGTGCCGGGCCAGCTCCGTGACCTGCGAGCCGGCCTTGGCCAGGGCCTTCGCCACCTGCACCCGCGCCCGCGAGTCGGTCGCCGAGGCCAGCTCGGCGAGGAGCGCGTCGATGGCGGCCGGTCCGCCGATCGTGCCGAGCGAGTCACGCGCCCGGTCGCGCACCTGGCTGTCGTCATCACGGAGCAGGCGCAGCAGGGCGGGAATCGCCTCCGCCCCACCGAGCCGTCCGAGCGCATAGGCGGCGAGAGCCCGAACCCGGGCCACCGGATCGGTCGCGGTGGAAGCGACCGCACCGACCGCGTCCGCACGGCCGGACCCACCGAGCCGAGTGATCGCTGCGCGGCGTACCCCCTCATCCACATCGCGCACCGCAACCGTCAGAACCTCGAGGAACCGGCTACCGGAGATCTCCTCGACCGCGCCGAGCCGCACCGCCGGGTCGGGATGACGGGTGGCCGTCGTCGTCGTGGTCGAGCTCGTCCTCGAGATTCGCATGCCGGATCACCGCGTCGAACACCGCGTCGTTGTCGGTCACCCCGCGATTATTCCGCCCAGGGTGGGTAAACCGGGTACCGGGAGTCGTGACGGAAGGGGCGTTCCTTGGCGGTCGAGCGGCTGGAGTGGCTGGCGGTGGTGCGGCATGGGCAGAGCACCGGCAACGTCATCGCCGAGCAGGCGGAACGGGACGGGCTCGAGGCGATCGACATTCCGGAGCGGGACGCCGACGTGCCGTTGTCGGAGCACGGGCTCGAGCAGGCCGAGGCGGTCGGGCGATGGCTGGCCGAGCGGCCGCTGGACGTGGCGATCGTGTCGCCGTACCTGCGGGCGCGGCAGACCGCCGCGACGGCCCTGCACGGGTCGGGCGTACCCGTCGTCGTGGACGAACGACTCCGGGACCGTGAGCTGGGCGTCCTCGACCTGCTGACCGGGGCCGGGGTGCGGGCTCGGCTACCGGACGAGGCGGCCCGGCGAACGCGGCTGGGCAAGTTCTACTACCGGCCGCCGGGCGGTGAGTCCTGGGCCGACGTGCTGCTGCGGCTGCGGGCCCTGCTGCGCGAGGTGCGGGAGGACCACCCGGACGGCCGGGTGGTGCTGTTCGCCCACGAGGCGACCGTGTTGCTGGTCCGCTATCTGGCCGAGGAGCTGAGCGAGGCCGACCTGATGGCCGTGGCACACGGGACGGCCGTGGCGAACTGCTCGGTCAGCAGCTGGCGCCGCGCCGGCGACCGGTTGCGACCGGAGGTCTTCAACCACGTCGAGCACCTGCACCGGGCAGGCGCCGCACCGACACGCCAGGAGAACGTCAATGCCGAACCGGCCTGAGGAAGAGGTCATCACCCCCGGCCTGCTGCGGGGGTGGCCACTCCCCGACCCGCAGGGCGGCAAGAAGTCCCGGGGCACCGTCCTGGTGGTCGGCGGCTCCCGCTTCACGCCCGGCGCGGTGCTGCTGGCCGGTGTGGCCGCGCTGCGGGCCGGCGCCGGCGTGCTGCAGCTGGCGGTCGACGGCGAGACCGCGGCGGCGCTGAGCATCGCCGTGCCCGAGGCCAAGGTGGTCAGCCTGCCGGCCAAGGACGCCGAGCTGCCCGGCGAGTTGCGTGAGCTGGCCGAGGCGGCCGACGTGCTGGCCATCGGCCCGGGCCTGGACGACATCGACGAGACCACCCGCCTGATGCGCGAGCTGCTGTCCGTCGCCGACAAGGAGGCGTCGATCGTTCTGGACGCGTACGCCCTCGGCGCCCTGAGCAATCAGCCCGACGTGCTCGACGGCCGCGCCCAGCGGGTCGTGCTCACCCCGAACCTCACCGAGGCCGGCCATCTGCTCGGCCGGGAGCCGGGCGACGACCTGGCCACCGCCGCCCGGGCCGTGGCCTCCGAACACCAGGCCGTGGTCTCGTTGCACAGCCACGTGGCCGCCCCCGACGGCCGGAGCTGGCGCGAGGAGAGCGGCGACGCCGGGCTGGGCACCTCGGGCAGCGGCGACGTGCTGGCCGGGGTGATCGCCGGTCTGCTCGGCCGGGGCGCCGAGCCGGAGCAGGCGGCGTGCTGGGGCGCCCACGTGCACGCGGTGAGCGGCCAGCGGCTGATCCCCCGGCACGGCCGCACCGGCTTCCTTGCCCGCGAACTCGTCGACGAGGTGGCCCGAACCATCATGACGATCTGAGCGCCCTAGCCGGCCTGGCCCCGGGCGACCAGGGCCCAGCACAGGGCCCCGAAGGCGACCGTGGTCGCGATCGTGCGCACCAGGTTCCAGGCCAGCCACCGCGCCTCGTCGAAGCGCTCGCGAACAAGAGCCAGGTCGGCGATCCGGTCGGGGTCGCCGGCGGCCTTGAGGGCGTCGTTCATGGGCACGTTGACGGCCATCGTGATCACCACGACGACCAGGTAGAGAACCAGGGCCCCGACGATCCACGGCGAGAGGGTACGGCCGGGGTTGAGGATCGCCGCGGCCACGGTGAGCAGCAGCGCGCCGAGGAAGCTGAGCATGAACCAGGGGTTGATGATGGCCCGGTCGATGGCCTGGAACGCGCCGACGAAGGTGCGGTCGTCGGCGCGCGCCAGGCCCGCCATGACGGTGTGCTGGTAGAGGCCGAAGACGCCGGCGGTCAGGCCGGTCGTCATCGTCGCGGCGATCAGGACGGTCACCCGAAGTGCGGACATGCGACCAGTCAACCGATCCGCACCCGCCGCCGGCCATCGCTGAGACGCTGCGCCCCATACGCGAGACGCTCGCCCGGTGGGCGCGTCAGGCTGAACGGAGGGCGGGCGCGGCGGCCCGGGGGCGGGCGAGGATCAGCGCCACGGCGATCGCGGCCAGGCCCAGGACGGTCAGCTGGTAGTAGGTCTGGTTCACGGCCAGATAGCCCTGGAGGCCGACCGCGCGCACCAGGTCGAGGGACGGCCCGAAGCCGGTGACCAGGCCGCCCATGCCGACCGGGTCGACCACGGTCAGGTAGTAGGCCAGCGACCAGGTGAACATCGCCGACGGGGCCAGCAGCGCGATCAGGCCGGTCAGCCCGAGCACGGTCGCGGCGGTCCGGCGGCGGCCGGCGGTGATGCGGTGGGCGGCGTACGCGGCGAGGAGCCAGCCGGCCAGCATGCCGAGCAGGGCCCCGCCGAGGGCCAGCCACCCGTACGAGGCGGGACGGGCGGGCCAGCCGGCGATCTGGAGCATCGAGGTCGGGGCGTCGTAGGCGTGGACGCTCAGCTCGACGCCGCCGGTCGCGGCCCGGAAGTGGCCGGCGGTGACCGGGCCGGTGGTCCAGCCGGCGGCGGCCAGGCGCCGGCGGGTCCGCTCGGCGACGTCGGCGGGCACGGCGCCGGGCGGGAGCGTGTCGGCGACGGTCAGGTAGGTGTCGCCGTCGTTGAGCATCGCCGACGGGCCGACCGCCGGCATGGCCTGGCCGGCCAGGGTTCGGGCGTCGGGCAGGGCGGCGTACCCGAAGGTGCCCGCGAACGACCCGGCCGCCGCGCCCACCGCGCCGCCGATGACCAGGGCCAGCACCGCCGCGAGCACCGCGACCGGACGCGCGGCGGGCAGGCGGAACCGTTCGCGCAGACCGTCGAGCACCACGTGCCACAGGTCGGCCCGGGACGGCGTACCCATCTCCATCAGGGTGGTCATCAGCTCGGTGCCGTGGCGGCGGCGGAAGCGGGCGGGATAGGCGGCGAGGAGCAGCGTCTGGTTCATGCCAGACCCAGGTTCCGCTCGGCGGCGACCGCATGGCGCCGGAGGCGGGCGGCCTGGGTGGTGAGCGCGGCGGCCCCGGTGTCGGTGAGCCGGTAGTAGCGCCGCAGCCGCCCGTCGACGGCTTCCTCGCGGTCGACGACCACGAGTTCCTGCTCGGCGAGCCGGTCGAGGGCGCCGTACAGCGTGCCGGGCCGCAGCTTCACCTCGCCGTCGGAGAGGACGGAGACGGCCTGGACGATGCCGTAGCCGTGCAGCGGTTCGGCCGCGAGCGCGGTGAGGATGAGGAACGTGGATTCATGCACGGCGGAGACAGTACGTCGCGCGAGATATATCGTCAAGCGTACTAATAGGCTGACGGCATGGATCTGTGGGACGTGATCGCGGGGTCGCACGAGGGAACGCTGGCGACGATCAAGAAGGACGGCCGGCCGCAGCTCTCGGACGTCTCGTACCTGGGTGAAGACCACCTCATCCGCATCTCGACCCGCGTTCCGCTGGCCAAGGTGCACAACCTCAAGCGCGACCCGCGGGCCAGCCTGCACACCAAGGCGACCACGGGACACGGCTACGCGGTGGCCGAGGCGACGGCGACGTGGACCGAGCCCGCGAGAAGCATCGACGACGCCACCGTCGAGGAGCTGGTCGAGGTCTATCGCAGGATCCAGGGCGAGCACCCGGACTGGGACGAGTACCGGCGCGTGATGGTCGCGGACGAGCGGATCGTGCTGCGCCTGCACGTGGAGCGCGTCTACGGCTGGGTGCTGGGGGCCTGATGGCCCCCAGCACGACAGGTTCGGCCTACTGAAGGGTCAGCGCGTAGACGTTCAGCCGTGAATCGTCCGGCAGGGTCACCGACCGGATCGACTTGCCGGCGGAGACGGGCACGCGCAGGCCGAAGAGGCTGACCGGCGGCCCGTCCACGCCCTGCCCGGCCTTGATCCGGTGCGGCATGGCCAGGACCGCCGACGTGCCGGCGGTCGGCGAGCCGCACCAGTCGGCCACCGTGATGGTCTGCGTCTCGGATGTCCCGTCCGCGTAGCCGATGGTCAGCGCCCCGCTCACCGGCCCGTTGTGGGTGGTGGCGACGACGTTGAGTGACGAGTACGACCCGGCCGGCAGCACCAGCGACTGACCGGTGGCCGTCACGAAGTTCTTGGCCGTACCCGTCGGGTCGGGAGCCTGATAACCGACGCCGTCCCAGGTGACCGGGCCGGCGGCGGGCAGCAGGGCGGCGTCGAAGCTCCAGCCGCCGGTGTCGAAGTTGCCCTCGTCCGGCGAGGCGACGGTGGCCGTGCCGTCCCGGGTCAGCTCCGGCGTGAGGTCGAGCGCGCAGGCGGTGCCGGCCACGCAGGACAGCGCCGGCCGGATCACGACGTTTCCGGTGAGAGCAACCTCATCGACCTTGACCGAGATGGGGTACGAGCCCTCGGCCACGCCGGTGGGGACCTTCACGGTGACGGTGGCGGTGGCCGAGACCGGCAGATTCGACGAGACCAGGTACGGAAGCTGCTTGGGTTTGACAGTGACCTTCCAACCGGCCGGGCCGGTGGCGGTGACCGTCGGCCGGATCGTGGTCGGGGCCTGCGCCACGATGTCCACCGTGAACGACGTGGTGCCGCCCGAGGGCAGCGCGGCCGTGGCCGGGCGCAGCGACGCGTCGACGTGCCGGCGGGTGTCGAGAGGCGCCTGGTTCACCGACGGCGGCTCGGCGTTCTTGCCGGTTCCCCAGCCCGACGGCGTGGCGCCGAGCGTGTGCTTGATCGTGCCGCCCTTGGCCACGCTGTCCCAGGTCACCCAGTTCTTGGTGAGGGTGGTGTCGTTGAGGTGGACGTGCTGGATGTAGCGGTTGGCGTCGGACGCGCCGGGTGCGGTGATCGACAGCGTGCCCTCGCCGGTGCGCACGGTGGCGCCGGGGAACTGCGGGCTGGAGACGGCCAGGAAGTTGGCGCCGCTCATCGTCGGGTAGAGCCCGAGCGACGAGAAGACGTACCAGGCGCTCATCGTGCCCAGGTCGTCGTTGCCGGTCATGCCGTCGGGGCCGGTGGTGAAGAGCGTCATCGCGGCGCGGACCACGGTCGCGGCCTTCGCCGGGGCGCCGGCCCAGTGGTACATGTAGGGCGCGAGCAGGTCGGGCTCGTTGTTCGGGTTGTACGTGGGCTACTCGTAGTAGTCGTACGGCGCCGCGATCCAGTCGTTGCGGGCGGTGCCGGCGGGGTCGGTGAGCAGCTTGTCGTAGACGAAGAAGTCGTCCAGCCGCTTCTCGGTCTTCTTCCGGCCGCCCATCAGCGCCACCAGCCCGGACGGGTCCTGCGGCGCCAGCCACTGGTACTGGTACGCCCCGCCCTCGTGGAACTGCTCGGCGGCGTGCACCGGGTCGTACGGGGTGAGCCAGGTCCCGTCGACCGTGCGCGGGCGGAACTGCTTGGTGCCCTTGTCCCACAGGTTGCGGTACCACTGGCCGCGCCCGGCGAGCAGCGTCGCGTCCTCGGTCTTGCCGAGCCCGGCGGCCATCAGCGCGAGCGAGGCGTCGGCGGCGGCATATTCGAGGGTCGCCGAGGCCGGGTGCACGCAGTCGTTGTCGCCGCCCTTGTGCACGCAGTCGGTGCCCAGCTTCAGCCCGGACGGGATGTAGCCGCGGTCGGCATAGAACGCCACGCCGGTGCGCCCGTTGTAGGGCGACTCCGCGGGTGGCTGCGAGACCGCGTTGGCGCGAAGCAGCGCGTACGCCTCCTCCTCGTGCCCGGCCAGCAGCCCCTTCGACCAGGCCTCGACCAGGAACGGGGTGACCGGGTCGCCGGTCATGATGTTGGTCTCGCTGTTGGCCAGCGCCCAGCGCGGCAGCCACCCGCCGTCGCGCCCGATGGCCACCACCGACAGCGCCACGTCCCGGGCCACGTCCGGCGCGATCAGCTCCAGCAGCTGGTTCTGCGGCCGGTAGGTGTCCCACAGCGAGAAGTTCTGGTACGGCGTGTAGCCGTCGGCGGTGTGCACCGTGCGGTCGAAGCCGACGTACCGGCCGTCCACGTCGCCGGCCACGTTCGGGTGCAGCAGGGAGTGGTACAGCGCCGTGTAGAAGGCGGCGCGGCGGTCACCCGTACCCCCGTCGATCTTGATCCGGTCGAGCTCGTCCACCCACCGGGCGCGCAGCGCGGCCCGCGCCTGGTCGAAGTCGTAGGACCCCGCGGTCTCGGCGGCCAGGTTCTTCCGCGCGCCCTCCGGGCCGGTGTACGAGAGACCGACCTTGACCACCACATCCCGGTCGGTGGCGGCGTCGAAGGTGACGTACGCCCCGTTTCCGCCCTCGCCGGCCGCATCCCGGCTGCCCGGCGCGATCGTTCCGCCGCGCCAGGAGCCGAACGTGGCGAACGGCCGGTCGAAGCTGGCCGTGAAGTACACCGTGTGGTCGTCCTTGCCGGCGCAGAAGTTGCCGGCGTTGACCCGGCCCTCGACGGTGCGGTCGCCGACCACGTGGATCTCCGAGCCGAACACGTTCTGGTTCGCCTTGCCGGTGTTGAACAGCACGTTGGCCCGGTCGGTGGCCGGGAACGTGTAGCGCTGCCAGCCGGTGCGGGCGGTGGCCGTCAACTCCGCGTCGATGTCGTAGCGGGACAGCCCGACCCGGTAGTAGCCGGGTGACGCCTGCTCGTCGTCGTGGGAGAACGCCGACTTGTACGCATTGTGATCGGAGGACGTCACCGCGCCGGTGGTCGGCATGATCGGCAGCTCGCCGGCCACACCGCAGCCGACGCCGCTGAGGTGGGTCTGGCTGAAGCCGTGGATGGCGTCGGCGGTGTAGTCGTACCCGCCCTGCCCGCCGGTGTCCGGGCTGACCTGGACCATGCCGAACGGCGCGGCCGCGCCGGGGAACGTGTTGCCGAAGTTCTGCGTGCCGACGAACGGGTGGACGAGGTCCACGGGCGCCGGGTCGGCGGCCGCCGCCGGTGACGCGGACGCGAAGGGCAGCAGCAGGACGGCGGTCACCAGCAGGCGGCGGATCATCGACATACCTCCATGACGAGAGCGTGACAACGTTGTCACCAACAAATGACAGATGTCAATGGGCAACCGTTTTGCACCCGGCGGAAGCGTCGTCACCCTCCGGAATCACTCAAGGACGCCGCCCAGGTTCCGATCTCGTCCTGTACGACCGCCGTCCGGCGCGGTCCGGAGCCGCATGGAGACATCCGACGATGGCAGGGACCAGCGCACCCGAGGGACGCCGACGCCTGACGCGCGGCTGGCCCGGGCTGTGTCTCGTGGTCGCGCTGGTCGTGCTGGCCATCGGCGTCGTGCTCAGCACCGGCGTGGGCGGCGAACGCGTCTCGCAGAGCATCTCGAACGTCGGCCTCTGCCTGGGCGCGATCACCGCGGCCCTGGCCTGTCTGCTGCGCGCCCGCTCGTACCGCGGCCGGGCCCGCTGGGGCTGGGCGCTGATCGGCCTCGGCGTGCTCGCCTGGGGCCTCGGCCAGGGCGCGTGGGTCTACCTCGAGTCGTACCGCGGCGACGAGGTGCCGTTCCCGTCCCAGGCCGACATCGGCTACATGGGCATGGTCGTGTTCACCCCGGCCGGGCTGCTCGTCCTGCCCAGCCAGGCCCAGGCGCTGGCCAACCGGGCCCGCAGCGTGCTCGACGGCCTGATGGTGGCCACCTCGCTGGTGCTGATCGCGTGGATCCTGATCATCACGCCGATGCTCAACGCCGGCCACGACAGCATGCTGGCGCTGCCCATCTCGCTGGCCTACCCGCTCGGCGACGTGGTCATCGTGACCATCGTGATCTACATGACGGCGCTGCAGCGGCAGCAGGGCCGCGACTTCGGGCGGCTCGCCCTGGTCGGCGCCGGCGTGGTCGCCTTCGCCATCTCCGACATCGGGTACGCGTACCTGAACCTGATCGGCATCTACCAGTCCGGTGGGGTCACCGACATCGGCTGGTTCGCGGGCTTCTCGCTGATCCTGCTGGCCGCGCGCAAGCCGGCCGACGCCGCCACGGACACCTCGGGGTCGGACGCCGAGGCGGTCGAGGGCGCCCAGATCGGCGTGCTGCTGCCGTACGTCGCCGTGCTGGCCGCCCTGGCCATCACCGTCGTCTGGTTCGCCCGCACCGGCCAGAGCAACGCCTTCGTCGCGTACACCCGCTCCGCCCTGATCCTGCTCATGGTCGGCCGGCAGCTGCTCACCCTGCTGGAGAACCGCAGCCTCACCCGCAACCTGGAGGGCCGGGTGGCCGACCGGACGGCCGAGCTGTCCGCCAGCGAACAGCGCTTCCACGCGCTCGTCCAGCACAGCACGGACGTGGTCACCGTGGTCAGCCCGGAGTCCGAGGTGCTCTACCAGAGCGAGTCGCTCCAGCGGGTGTTCGGCGCCTCGCCGCAGCGGCTCACCGGCCGGCGGCTCACCGACATGCTGACCCCCGCGGCCGCGGCCACGCTGGCCGAGGCGCTGCGCTCGCTCGGCGGCCGCCCGTACGCGACCACCTCCATCGAGCTGACCCTGCACCGCGGCGACGGTGGCTACCGGCAGGCCGAGATCACCATCACCAACCTGCTCGGCGACCCCAGCGTCGGCGGCCTGGTGCTGAACACCCGTGACATCAGCGAGCGCAAGCTGCTCCAGGAGCAGCTCGTGCACGAGGCGTACCACGACGGACTCACCCAGCTGGCCAACCGGGCGCTGTTCCGCGAGCAGGTGTCGGAGGCGCTGGACGCCCGCGCCGAGGGCGAGGACGTGACCGTGCTCTTCCTCGACCTGGACGGGTTCAAGGAGGTCAACGACAGCCTCGGGCACCTGGCCGGCGACCAGTTGCTGGTGCGGGTGGCCGACCGGCTGCGCGCCGCGGTGCGGGCGGACGACATCGTCGCTCGGTTCGGTGGCGACGAGTTCGCCGTGCTGATCGCCGCGCCGCTGGGCGCCCCGGACGCCGAGCAGGTCGCCCAGCGGATCGTGGACAGCCTGCACGACCCGTTCCGGATCGACACCCGGGAGATGCACGTCCAGGCGTCCATCGGCCTGGCCGCCGGCGCGCTGCTCGCCGACGCGCTGCTCAACGGCCAGGGCGAGGCCGGCGCCGACCAGCTCATGCGCAACGCCGACCTGGCCATGTACCGGGCCAAGGAGGCCGGCGGCTCGGGCTGGGCCAGCTACCACCCGCAGATGCTCGCCGGGCTGGTCGAGCGGCTCGAGCTGGAGGCCGACCTGCGGCTGGCGCTGGAGCGCGGCGAGCTGGAGCTCTACTACCAGCCTTCGATCGACCTGGCCGACAACCGGGTGTCCGGGTTCGAGGCGCTGGTCCGCTGGCAGCACCCGACCCGCGGGATGATCTCGCCGCTCGACTTCATCCCGATCGCCGAGGCCACCGGCCTGATCGTGCCGCTCGGCCACTGGGTGCTCACCGAGGCCTGCCGCCAGGCCGTCGCCTGGGGCGTTCGCGAGCAGGACCTGCGGATGGCCGTGAACGTCTCGGTCCGCCAGTTCGACCGGATCGACCTGGCCGCGGTCGTCGCCGAGGTGCTGGCCGAGACCGGCATGCCGGCCGACAAGCTGTGCCTGGAGATGACCGAGAGCGTCCTGATGACCGACACCGAGGAGAACCTCGAGCAGCTGGTCCGGCTCAAGGCGCTCGGGGTCTCGCTGGCCATCGACGACTTCGGCACCGGCTACTCGTCGCTGGCCTACCTGCGGCGCTTCCCGGTGGACACGCTGAAGATCGACCGCTCGTTCGTCGAGCGGATCGGCGCACAGACCGACGACGCCGCGCTGGCCCGGACCATCGTCCAGCTCGGCCAGAGCCTGAACATGTCCACCGTGGCCGAGGGCGTCGAGGAGTACGGCCAGCTCGCCGCGCTCCGCGCCATGGGCTGCCGGTTCGCCCAGGGCTTCTACTTCTCCCCGCCCGTGCCCGCCGCCGTTGCCGGGCGCCTGCTCCACGACGGAAGCGCCACCCCTGCTGCCGTCTGATCCCCCACCCCCTGGAGACGAAACCCCGATGACCTCCGCGCTGCTGACCCCCGCCCGCGTGCCCGCGCAGTGGCCGTCCGCCCTGGCCCCGGACATGCTCGAGGTCATCGACGTGCCCACCCCGTACCTGGTCACCGATCTGGGCACGGTGGCGGCGCGACACGCGCAGCTCGAGCAGGCGATCCCGGGGGTACGCGCGTACTACGCGATGAAGAGCAACCCGGCGCCGGAGATCCTGGCCGAGCTGGCCGCCCGCGGGTCCGGCTTCGAGATCGCCTCGCTGGGCGAGCTACGGATGCTCGAGCGGGCCGGGGTGGACCCGGCCGACGTGCTCTACAGCAACCCGGTCAAGCCGCCGGCGCACGTGGCCGAGGCGCACCGGGCCGGGCTGTGGCGGTTCAGCTTCGACTCGCCCGGCGAGCTCGCGAAGATCGCCGAGCTGGCGCCCGGATCGGCGGTCTACGTGCGGCTGCGGGTGGCCGACGAGGCCAGCGTGTTCCCGCTGTCGCGGAAGTTCGGCACCACCGCGGACGAGGCGTACGACCTGCTCACCCTGGCCGACCGGCTGGGGCTGCGGGCGTACGGGATCACCTTCCACGTCGGCTCGCAGTGCGACAACCCGCTCGCGTGGCGGCAGGCGATCGGCGACGCCGGTCGGCTGATGTCCCGGCTCCGGGCCGACGGCATCACGCTGGAGATGCTGGACCTGGGCGGCGGCTTCCCGGCCCGGTACGTGCACGGCGTGCCGAGCATCGAGACGATCGGCGGCGTGGTCACGTCGGCGCTGGCCGAGCTGCTGCCGTACCGGCCCGCCCTGCTCGCCGCCGAACCCGGCCGGTTCCTGGTCGCCGAATCGTCGGTGCTGGCCACCACGGTCATCGGGCGCGAGCGCCGCGGCGACGAGAACTGGCTGTTCGTCGACGTGAGCGCCTACCACGGGCTGATGGAGACGCTGCAGACCGCGAACGGCTGGGACTACCCGCTGTGGACGTCGGTGCGGCACGCCGCCGAGCTGCCCGGCCGGCGGTTCACCGTGACCGGGCCGAGCTGCGACAGCTCGGACACCGTGTTCACCGGGGTCACGCTGCCGGCCACGATCGACGTCGGCGACATCCTCTACATCGGGTCGGCCGGCGCGTACACGCTGAGCTACGCCTCCGCGTTCAACGGCTTCCCGCCGCCCACCCCGCTGTTCGTCGGCGAGGGTCATGCCCGCTGAGGCCGCCCGGCCCGCTCGCCATCGTCAGGCGACGGCCGGCGGTCTCCGCCGGGCCGGCCGGCTCCGGGAACTGCTCGCCGCCGGCGTCGTCGACTCGTTCGGCATGGCGCTCGGCTGGACCGTGCTGGTGCTGCTCGCCGTCGACCGCGGCGGGCTGGCCGAGGCCGCCCTCTACAACGCCGCGATGCTGGCCGGCGTCGTGCTCTCGGCGCCGATCACCGGCTGGCTGGCCCGCCGCCTGCCCGGCCGCATCCTGCTGCGCTCGACCGCCGGCGCCGAGATCGTGCTGCGCGTCGCCGTGCTGTGGGGCCTGATCGCCGGCGCGCCCACCTGGTCCCTGGCGACCGGCATCCTGATCATGCACATCGTGGCCTGGACCGGCTTCGCCGGCATGCGGGCCGAGGTCAGCGCGGTCGCGCCCGGCCCGAAGGCGATGACCCGGTACGCCTTGGGCATCGCGGCCGTCGAGGCGGCCGGCACCGGGCTCGCCGCCCTGCTCCCGGCCGGCGCGGCCGGCCATCCCACCGGCTGGTGGCTGGCCGCCGTCTTCGTGGTCTACGCGGGCTCCCTGCTCCCGACCATCGCCGGCGCCCGCCGGGCCCGGGTCCGTCCGGACGAGACACCCACGGCCGGCATCCCCGCCCTGGCCCTGAGCGGCCGCCGCGTGGCGACCCACGTCCCGTCCAGCCCGGCCCGCCGCCGGACCGCCGTCTCCCCCAAACTGCTCGCCGCCGGTGGCGGCGTGATGCTGCTCGCCTCCGGACCGACCCTGCTGGCCGTCCCGCTCACCACCGAGCTGCACGGCCGCACCTGGGTGGCCGGCGCCGCCGTGGCGTTCAGCCTGGGCTGCCTGCTGGCCACGGTCGCGGTCGAGGCGATCGGCTCGATGCGCCTGCCCGCGGTGCTGCGCTGGTCGCTGTTCGGGCTGGGCATGCTGGTGGGCTGGATGTTCGCGCCGGCCCACGCCTACGCGGTCCTGTTCGCCCAGTTCGCCGCGGGCCTCAGCCAGACCGCCTTCGAGGGCGACATGGACGCCCGGGTCGCCGCCGAGGCCCCGCTCAAGGGGGTGACGACGGCTCTGGCCTACAGCGCCTCGGTCCGCGCCCTCGGCGGCTCGGTCGCGGTCAAGGCCCTGCCGCTGATGGTCACCGCCCAGTCGGTGGACCGCGCGGTGAGCGCCGCCGCCCTGGTCCTGGGCCTGGCCGCGCTGCTGCTCTACACGGCGACGCTGATCCCTCGCCGCGCCCGGAAATCACAGCCCGCATCCGTGTGACTGCTGAGGCGATGACCGCTCAAGCCTGCGAACACCCCGCCCGGGCCGTGTCGCTGGCCGACCAGGTCTCCGACATCCTGGTCCTGGCCGTGCTGGCTCGGCTGATCAGCGGCCGCGGCGGCCGCCCGCCGGCCTACCGCATCTTCGTCGCGAGCGTGTTCGCGCCAAGGCCGCCGGCCGCAACCGCGTCCGCCACGACGCCCCCCGAGCAGTGGTAGCCCAGCGCGGCATGTGAGCGGGAAATACCGTTCTGGCCTACCACTGATCCTCGGTTGTCCACAGGGGTGCCGACGGACGGCGGCCGGTGACGCCAAGGTTGGCTCATGGGAAGTCGAGCGCACGTCGCGGAACAGCTCCGGACGGCACCGTTCCGAGGCCGGGACGCGGTGGCCAGAGGCCTGGTCACCCGCCACATGTTGGCCGGACCATCGTGGCGCCGGCTGCTGCCGGACACCTATGCCGCGGCTGACGCGACGGTCGACCATCGGCTCTGGTGTTCCGCGGTCGCGCTCACCCTTCACGAGCGGAGCGCGATCGACCGCTACAGCGCCGCCTACCTGTACGGCGTGGACCTGCTTCCGCATGACGCACCGGTCACGGTGACGGTCCCGAAGGCAACTCATCCGTGGCGACATCCACGAGTTCGGGTCTTCCGAACGTTCCTCGACGCCGAGGACATCGTCGAACTCGCCGGGATGCCGGTGACGACACCGGTGCGGACCGCCTTCGACCTCGGCCGCCAGGAACACCTGGCGCCCGCGGTCGCGGCCGTCGACGCTCTCTGCCGCCGGCACCTGGTGACGGTCGCCGAGATTGCCGACTACATCTGCGCCCATCGCGGGCTCCAGAGGGCCCGGACGCTACTGACACGGCTCCCGCTGATCGACCCCCGGGCGGAGTCCCCGATGGAGTCACGTCTCCGCGTGCTGATCGCGACCTCGCGCCTTCCCGCCCCGACCCCGCAGTTCGAGGTGCGCGACGACAGCGGCCGATTCGTCGCCCGGGTGGATCTGGGCTGGCCGAAGTGGCGGGTGGCCGCCGAGTACGACGGCGACCAGCACCGCGAGCAGGCCACCTTCCGCCGCGACGCGGCCCGGCTCAACGCCCTGTGGGAGGCCGGCTGGGAAGTCCTCCGCTTCACGGCCCCGGACCTGACCGACCACCCCGCCGAGACGGTCCGCCAACTGACAACCGCCCTGGCCTACCACCGCCGCCGCCAGTGGTAGCCCAGCACGCCATCCGGACCACAAACACCGCCACGACCTACCACCCCCTCGAGCAGCGGGCGGCCGCGCCTTGTGGTTCCGGAACCGGGGCGCTACCTGGGGTTATCCGAGAAAGCGCTTCCCGAGCCCGTCACCAGGCATTGACAGTCGTGAAACCGGAGTTCAGAGTGACCTGTCAGAGAGCGTTTTCTTACATCCCCGTAACCGCTCCGACACATCCCTCTTCCATCCGTCCCCTTGATTCCCCGCAAGGAGATCCCCGTATGACATCCCCTGTTCTCCGACGAAGTCGCCGAGGACTGGCCGGCCTCGGCGTCGTCCTGGTCGGCCTGCTCGGCAGCCTGGTCGCGGCCACCGGAGCCGAGGCGGCCGAGGTCAACGTGTCGCAGGGCAAGCCGGCCACGGCATCGTCGACCGAGGTGCCGGGCGCCTACCTGCCCGGCGAGGCGGTCGACGGCAACGCCGGCACCCGGTGGTCCAGCGCGTTCTCCGGGTCCCAGTGGTTCCAGGTCGACCTCGGCGCGTCGACCGCGGTCAGCCGCGTCGCGATCAACTGGGAGGGTGCGTACGCCCGCGCCTTCACCATCCAGTTCTCGACGAACGGCTCGAGCTACACCCAGGCGTACGCGACCACGACCGGCGCGGGCGGCCAGCAGAGCATCCCGGTCACCGGCACCGCCCGGTACGTGCGCATCAACCTCACCCAGCGGGCCCTGGAGATCTACGGCTACTCGTTCTGGGAGTTCCAGGTCTTCTCCGACGGTGGCACCACGCCGCCGCCGGACAACCCGCCGCCCGGCGGCACCGCCCGGCTGCTGTCGTACAACAGGCCGGCCCTGGCCTCGACCTCGCAGAACGACGTGAACTGCAACCCGTGCACCCCGGACAAGGCCTTCGACAACGACCCGGCCAGCCGCTGGGCGACCTCGTCGACCAACGGCTGGGTGGACCCGGGCTGGATCTCGGTCGACCTGGGCGCCACCGCGCAGATCAGCCAGGTGGTGCTGCAGTGGGACCCGGCGTACGCGACGTCGTACCAGCTGCAGGTCTCGAACGACAACGCCAACTGGACGAGCTTCTTCTCGACCACCACCGGCAACGGGCTGAAGGACGTCATCAACGCCACCGGCACCGGCCGCTACGTCCGGATGTACGGCACGGCGAGGAGCAGCGCGTACGGCTACTCGCTCTGGGAGTTCAGCGTCTACGGCACCGGCGGCAACCCGCAGAGCCCGCCCGCTCAGCCCGCCGACCCGGCGTTCCCGGCCACCCGGGTGGTGTTCGAGGACCAGTTCAACGACCCGTCGGGCACCAAGCCGAGCACGGCCAAGTGGACCTACGACCCGGGCGTCCCGCAGAACGGCGAGATCCAGTACTACACGCCGAACAGTGAGAACGCGCAGATGGACGGTCAGGGTCACCTGGTCATCGAGGCCCGCCGGCAGGACTACCAGGGCCGGCAGTACACCTCGGGCCGGATGAACACGAGCAACAAGTTCCACGCGCAGTACGGCCGGTTCGAGGCCCGGATCAAGGTGCCGAAGGGCAACGGGCTGTGGCCGGCGTTCTGGATGATGGGCGCCGACTTCCTGCAGGGCCGCCCGTGGCCGTACAACGGCGAGATCGACATCATGGAGGTCCTCGGCCGGAACACCAACGAGACGTACACGACGCTGCACGCCCCGGCCTACAACGGCGGCGGCGGGTACGGCCAGAAGTCCACCGCCCCGGTGGACCTGTCCCTGGACTACCACCTCTACGCGGCCGAGTGGGACAGCAAGGGCATCCGGTTCTTCCTGGACAACCAGCTGGTGTTCACGGCGAGCAAGGAGACCGTGGAGAACACCCGCGGCCCGTGGATCTTCGACCACCCGTTCTACCTGATCCTCAACCTCGCTGTCGGCGGAGATTTCCCCGGCCCGATCGACAGCACCACGCCGTTCCCGTCTCGCATGCTGGTCGACTACGTACGCGTCCTCCAGTGATCTGACCGGCTCGGCACCACGCCGGGACGGGGCCCCCATCCCCGTCCCGGCGTTTTCCCCAAGGAGGAGTAATGCGCCTCGTCAAAGCCGTGCTCGCCGCCCTGCTCGCCGCCGTCGCGCTCGCCGTGCCGAAGGCCGCCGACGCCGACATCGTGCGGGTGGCCGAGTTCCTGGCCGACTGCCCCTACAGCCACCGGCTCCCGGACGACCCGATCGTCTTCCCGAGCATGCCGGGCGCGTCGCACATGCACAGCTTCTTCGGCAGCACCGTGACCAACGCGTACACGACGGTCAACGACCTGCTCAACGCGAACAGCAACTGCAACCCGTCGATCGACAAGTCGTCGTACTGGATCCCCACGTTCTACAACAACAACGTGCCGGTCGAGCCGACCACCGGCGTCTTCTACTACCTGGGCGAGGGTGTCCGCGACGACCTGATCGCCACCACCCAGCCGCTGCCGCTGGGCCTGCGCATCGTCGCGGGCAACGCCAAGGCGGCCGGCCCGAACGACAACACGATCTCGCGCTGGTCCTGCCTGCACGCCGGTCAGGTGCCGCCGTCGCACGACTTCGTGACCTGCCCGGCGGGGACGATGCTGGAGTCGTACCTGGACTTCCCGCAGTGCTGGAACGGGCGCGACCTGGACTCGGCCGACCACAAGAGCCACATGGCGTACCCGGTCGGCGGGGCCTGCCCGTCGAGCCACCCGGTGGTGGTGCCGAAGCTGCGCCAGGTGATGCGGTATCCGGTCAGCGGGAACCCGGCCGGTTTCCGGCTGGCGTCCGGCGCCGGCTACACGATGCACGGCGACTTCTTCAACGCGTGGCCGGTCGCCGAGATGGCGCGCCGGGTCAACGACTGCATCCGCCCGATCATCAAGTGCGGCGCGGATGGTCGTCCGTCGTGACCTGAAGCCGGAGAGTCGAGGAAGCGCTTCCCCGACTCTCCGGCGACCCGGTGCTATAACAGACGCCATGACGCCTCGGCCCCCGCGAGGTGGGCAGAATCCCACCATGGACCAGGTCGCGGAGGCGGCCGGGGTGTCCCGCGCGACTGTTTCCCGGGTGATCAACGGCGCGCCGAGCGTCGACGCGAAGATCCGCGAGATGGTGGAACGCGCGATCGCCGACACCGGGTACGTCCCGAATCTGGCCGCGCGCACGCTGGTGACCCGCCGCACCAACTCGGTGGCGCTGGTGATCTCCGAGCCGGAGCGCCCGAACGACACGTCGTTCCTCAACCGGGTGTTCACCGACCCCTACTTCGGGCGCATCACGGCCGGCGCGACCGGGGCGCTGCGCCCCCACGACATCCATCTGGTGATCATCCCGACCGACGCCGGCGACCATCACCACGTGATCCGCTACCTGCGCCAGGGCCACGTCGACGGCGTCCTGCTGATCAGCAGCCACGAGCAGGACCCGCTCCCCCGGCAGGTGCACGAGCTGGGCATCCCGGCGGTGATGTCGGCCCGCCCGTCGCAGCCGATCGCCGCGTCCTACGTCGACGTCGACCAGCGGCTCGGCGCCCGCCTGGCCGCCGAGCACCTGCTCGCGCGCGGCTGCCGGCGGCTCGCCACGATCAGCGGACCGCTGGACATCCCGGCCGGCCTGGACCGGCTGGAGGGTTTCCGCGCCGCGCTGGGACGGGACGTGCCGTCGCTCGAGGGCGACTTCACCCGGGCCGGCGGCGAGGAGTGCGCGCGGCGGCTGCTCGCCGCCCATCCGGACGTGGACGGCCTGTTCGTCGCCAGTGACCTGATGTCCGAGGGGGCGTTACGCGCCGTGCAGGACCTCGGTCACCGTGTGCCGGAGGACGTCGCGGTGGTCGGCTTCGACGACAGCAGCGCCGCGCTCGAGTGCCGGCCCCTGCTCACCACCGTTCGCCAGCCGGTCGAGGAGATGGCGGCGGAGATGGCGGAGATGCTCCTGGCCCAGATCGCCAGCCCGGGCCGGCTTCCACGCTCCGTGACGTTCCAACCCACCTTGGTGATCCGCGACAGCGCGTGATCGTCGCCTTTGTGCACTCATCGGTGATTCACGGGTGAACCTACATGGCTGTCGCACTCGTTGGGTATTCTCCCTCGCCGTTAGCGCGGAATCATCTGGTTCCCGCCACGATCAAGGAGCGAGTGTTGTGACCGATCCGTCCGTCCCCCGGTCGGTGGTCCCCCAGGAGCAGCGGCAGGAGCCGTTGTCCGCGGACGACATCGCCGAGGGCGAACAGTACGCGGAGCCGCACGACCCGGGCCCACCCGAGCAGTACGCCGGTGATCCGGTGCCCGACCCCTGGGAGGAGGTGCCGATCGATGGCCAGCTGGATTCTGGTTCCGTGCCTGGTGAGCCTGCGTGAGGAGTTCAACACGCTGGCGCCGGCCCGAGACAAGAGCAGCGACGGTTCGATCGGCGACTCGGCGCACGCCTCGAGTTCGAGCGACCACAACCCGGACGAGACCGGGAGCACGCCGTACGAGGACGCCGACAACACCAACGAGGTGCACGCCATCGACGTGGACATCGACCTGCGCCGGTCGGGCTGGACCATGGAAAAGGCCGTCGAGATCATCGTGACCCGGCACCGCAGCGGCGCCGACGACCGGCTGCAGAACGTGATCTACAACCGCCGCGTCTGGTCCCGGAGCTGGGGCTGGACCGCCCGGGAGTACACCGGCTCGAACCCGCACGACAAGCACGCCCACTTCTCCTCCCGTTACACGACCGCCCAGGAGAGCAGCACGCGGCCCTGGGGCCTACTGGAAGCCGAGGACGACGACATGGCAACGATCACTCAGGCCGACTTCAACGCCCGGATGGACTCCTGGTGGCTGGCCCGGATGGCGCCCAGCGCGGCCGACAACCCGTGGCGCAAGGCCCTGCGCATCGCCCCGTGGCAGCAGGAGGTCGGTCGTCGTGGCCGCTCCACCCACGACGTGCTGTTCACCGACATGTGGAACATGATGGAGGCGCTGGTCGAGGCCAACCCCGAGGTGGCCGGCACGTTCCTGGCCAAGCTGGCCGACGGCAGGTCCACCGACGAGACGGTCGCCGTGCTGCGGACCGCGCTGGGTGAGAAGGCGGCCGAGGTGGGCCGCAAGCTCGCCGCGTAACCCTCAGTGGTAGCTCAACGCGGTATCTGCCCGCACGATCCCGGGTTGGGCTACCACTGCGACAACGCCGGGCGCGGGCCAGCCGGTCCGCGGCCGGCTTTTTCTGGGTACGGCACAGCACCCGCACGCCATCCACGCGCCGGCCAGGCGGTCCGGCGCGCCCGCCGGTAAGCCGCCGGGTTGTCCAGATTCGTCCGGCAATAAAGATCACCATGAGTATATTCACGGTGACGTCGGGTGTTAAGTTGGGCGACGTGCTGGCCGACTCCCTCGATACGGCGCCCGCTCGCCCCCACGAACCAAAGACCACGCGACGCATTCCCGAGCAGCGTCGCGCCCCCGTGGAGACCGCCGTCGAGGTGGCCCGGGCCCGGCTCCGCAAGGGCCTGCGACTCGAGGCGGCGCAGCTGCTCGACCGGTGCGTGCGGGCGCGGCGGCTGGACCAGATCGACGACCAGACGCTCACCGAGCGGTGGGCGTACGCCCAGGATCGCTGCACCGGCAACGGCCGCACCGCGCTGACCGACCCGGTTCTGCAACGCGCGATCGCGTGGGTGACCGCCGAGGAACTCGCGGCCGGTGATCGCGCGCTGGCCGCCGACCGGCCGTTCGCCGCGCAACGCTTCGGGCTGGCCGCCGACAAGATCGACGCCCGCGGCACCCGGTCGGCCTTCCTCCAGGCCGGCGCCCTGCACCGGGCCGCGCAGAAGTCGCTGGCCCGCGCGGCCGAGATCGGCGAGGCCGACATCCGGGCCGAGGGTCCCGACGCCAGCGGACCGGTCGACTTCACCGGGCTGACCACCGAGACGCCGCAGAGCCGCGACCCGCGCCGCACGGTGCCGGCCCATCTGCAACGCGCCGACCGCTGCCTGCGCAAGGCGATCCCGCTGATCCTGCGCGCGTCGGCCGACCCCGAGCTGCGGCTGGAGTGCGACTGGCTGTCCAACGCGGTCGAGCGGATGCTGCACGGGCTCACCGAGCGCCGGGCGACCACCGACCGGATGGCCGCGGCCTGCGCCTGCCTGGTCGACTACGACGCGTTCGTCCGGCACTACGCCGACCAGGCGCTGCGCTGCCCGGCCGACCGCAGCAGCTTCCGGTCGTCGCTGGCCGCGCTGGGCGCCCGGGTCGACCGGCTGCTGATGCTGTCACCGGCCGGCTCGGCCGAGGCCCGGCTGCTCACCACGCTGGCCGGTGGTGTGGCCAACATGCAGCGCGCCTTCACGGTGTAGCCGGCCCTCTCCGCGGCGCCGGTTGACCGGCCACGCGCGCCCCTATGATCGGGGCATGTTGATCAGCTTCGGCCTGCCCGTCTCCGGCGCCTGGGCCCAGCCGGCCGAGGTCGGGCACATCGCCCGGACGGCCGAGGATCTCGGGTACCACGGACTGTGGACGTTCCAGCGGCTGCTCGTCGCCGAGGGTGACCAGCTCGATCCGGTCTATCGCAGTGTCCTCGACCCGGTGGTGACGCTCGGCTATGCGGCCGCGCTCACGTCCCGCATCCGGCTGGGCGTCGCGGTGATCAACCTGCCGTACCTCTCCCCGACCTATCTGGCCAAGCAGGCGAGCACCCTCGACGTGCTCTCCGGCGGGCGGGTCGACCTCGGGCTGGGCACCGGCTGGTCGGCGGCGGAGTTCGCGGCCACCGGGTCGGACCCGGCGCCGCGCGGGCGGCGTACCGAGGAATACGTCGCGATCCTCCGCACGCTCTTCACCGCCGACGTGGCGGCCTTCGACGGCGAGCTCTACACCGTGCCGCCGAGCCGGATGCGGCCGAAGCCGGTCGCCCCGGGCGGGCCGTCGATCCTGCTCGGCGGGACCGCGGAGAGCGCGCTGCGCCGGGCCGGCCGGATCGCCGACGGCTGGGTGAGCCGCAGCGCCGCCGGCCTCGACGACATCCGCCGCGGCACCCAGATCGTGCGGCGGGCGGCCGAGGAGTCCGGAAAGGATCCCGACGCCGTGCGGATCGTGGTGCGCGGCGTGGTCCTGGCCGGCGAGCGCGACGACGCGCGGCCGCTCTCCGGGAGCATCGAACAGATCAAGGCCGGCGCCGAGCTGTACGCCGAGGCCGGCGTCACCGAGTTGTTCTACGACCTGAACTGGGATCCGCTGATCGGCGGACCCGACGCCGACCCGACCGCCGCCCGGGAGCGGGCCGAAGAGCTGCTCGCGGCCCTCGCTCCGGTGTAGATCTCCCCAGAACGTGTCATCACCCCGTCGCGGTCTGTCCCCGGCAAGCCTCTGACCTGCAAGCTTGTCGCACGTCGCCCACCGCGGACGACGGTCGACCCAGGGAGAAGAATGAAACGCCCCCGTTTAGCCGCCGCCGCTCTCGTCACCTTCCTCTCCCTCACCGGCTGCTCCCTCCTCGACAAGGTGCAGGCCGCGCCCGCGCCCACGCCGGCCGCGACGACCGCCACCGATGAGGCCACCGCCGAGCCGACGCCGTCATCGGAGTCGAAGATCGGTTCGGTCAAGGACTCCGGCGACATCCCCGACCCGTGCACGCTGCTGAGTGACGCCGAGGTCAAGCAGCTCACCGGCCGGGAGATCAGCCAGCGGGACGAGGACGGCGCGAGCCCGGGCGACGCCGCCCGCTTCTGCCAGTGGCAACAGCCCAGCGGCCAGCTCGCGGTGTTCCTGTCCCGCACCACGCCGTCCGACTACGAGGTCCAGATCGACGGCGCCACCGAGGTCGACGGGCTCGGCGAGAAGGCGTTCACGCTGGCCGGCCACCTCTACGTCCTCTACGGGACGGTGCAGGTGGACGTCTACTCCCGCGGTGACAGCGACGACGAGAACCTGGCCAAGGAGAAGGACGTGGTGAACGTCCTGCTCCCGAAGATCTAACGGGGACCGGCGCCGCTTCCGGCGCCGGTGAGGTCGCCCGCCGTGACCCCGAAGCCGGTGGTAGCGCTTCTCGGTATCCGAGGGCCGGATACCGCCACGAGCTACCACCGGCGGAAGGCTCAGAACGCGGTCAGCGTGATCCCGATCGACGTGGGGTCGCCGCTGTGCACCAGCGACTCCTGGTTGTCCGGCGCGGACCCCGGCGGGTTCGCGCCACCGGTCCGGCCAGGGTCGCGTCGGGGGCGGACATGGGGTACGCCTGACCGTCACGCTCCGTCACAGTCGGGAGACTTCGCCTCGACTGTGAGAGCGCTCTCACGATCATGAGCGTCACTTCGACAGATGTCAAACGGTCAATACGGAACGGTCTCCGAGCCGGTCGCGAGGCACCATTCCGGGCAAGATCATCCACTGCCGTCGATACCAATCGGAAAGGACGAAGGGAATGGCGTCCGCATCGACGAGTAACCATCCGTCATCGCTTGCTCACCGGCAAGCGCCCCGCCGGAACCGCTGCCGACGGGAAGGACCCGCCCCGCGCCGGGGCGACGCGAGAGATCTTCCGGCGCCGGCCACGGAGCGTGTACCACAGTCGATGCCGAGGTGGGGGGCGGCGAGCACACTTCGGAAACCGCGACGTAACAACTCATCCGGCTGACCGCCTGTGACTTTGCGTGCAAGGCTGATAGCCGTATGTAGTGTGATCTGGTGCGTATGGGGCGAATCGAATCAGCAAAACGCCGGTTTTGCACAATGGAGTCCCACTCTGCGAAAGGGAACGGACCGTGTTGTGACGCGTGTCATACGCCATACGTTATTCATTCGATGCGTCAACTCATTTCCTACGAACCGAATGTCGGGCTACGTTCGCACCCGCAGCACCCGAATACCTCTCACGCACCAAGGCACGTGGAGGTCTCGTGCGTTATGGGAGGTGACACCGCGTGGAACCGCTGATTGACCCGGGCCTGGCCCCGGTCCCGGCCACGCAGGCGAAGCGGGTCTCCACACGGGGCAAGTCCCCGACGGCGATCGCCTTCGCCCGGCTCCGCCAGGACCGTCTCGCGGTCGTCTGCGCGTGCGTGTTCCTGTTCTTCGTGCTGATCGCGATCTTCGCTCCGCTGCTGGCCAAGCTCGAGGGCCAGGACATCGCGACGCTGCACCAGGACCTCACCGACGAGTACGGTTTCCCGACCATCGGCCCGAACGCCGAGCACTGGCTCGGCATCGAGCCCCGGCTCGGCCGCGACCTGTTCGCCCGGTTCGTCTACGGCGCCCGCCCGTCGCTGCTGGTGGCCGGCTCGGTCACGATCATCTCGACCATCATCGGCGTGTCCGCCGGTCTGATCACCGGATTCGCCGGCGGCTGGATCGACCGGGTGCTCTCCTGGGTCATCGACTTCGTCCTGAGCCTGCCCTACCTGCTCTTCGCGATCGCCGTACCGGCGGTCCTGCTGACCGTGTTCGTCGGCTCGGCCGACGGCGCGGGCACCAACGAGGTGGCCACCGTCCGCTTCTACTCGCTGATCTTCGTGCTCTCCTTCTTCGGCTGGGCCCCGCTGGCCCGGCTGATCCGCGGTGAAGTGCTCTCCCTGCGCGAGCGCGAGTTCGTCCAGGCGGCCAAGGTCCTCGGCGTGCCGACCCGCAAGGTGCTGTTCAAGGAGCTGCTGCCCAACCTGGTGGCGCCCATCGTCATCTCGGTCTCGCTGGCCCTGCCGACCGTCATCGTGCTCGAGGCCGGTCTTACCTATCTCGGTGTCGGCCTCACCGAGCCGACGCCCTCGTGGGGCGTGACCATCTCCCAAGCACAGTCGTACTACCGGGAAGACCCGCTCTATCTGTGGATCCCGGTGGCCGCCATCACGTTCCTCGTGCTGTCGCTGAGCCTGCTCGGCGACTCGGTGCGGGACGCCTTCGACCCCCGCACCCGACGGTGACGTTCTGTCACGCCCAGTAATGAGAAGAGGAGAAATGGGTAGGCGATTCCATGTGGCGGTGGCAGCTTCGGCCGCCGTCGCCCTGGCCCTGGCGGGCTGCTCGAGCCCGTCGTCGAACCGCGACAGTGGCGGCGGTGACGCCGACACGGGCAAGATCACGACGCAGTCGCAGGCCATCGACGCCAACGCCAAGGGTCCCGCGCCCGAGATCGAGGGCTCCCGCAAGGGCGGCAACCTCGAGGTCCAGGCGCAGACCACGCCGGCCACCTTCGACCCGACGGACAACTACTACGTCGACGCCAACGGCATCAGCAAGCTGGTGCTGCGCACCCCGACGCAGTTCGACATCCGCGACGGCAAGCCGACCCTGGTGCCCGACCTGACCGACGTCGGCACCCCGTCGGCCGACGGGTTGACCTGGACGTTCAAGATGCAGCAGGGCATCAAGTACGAGGACGGCACGGTCGTCAAGGTGGAAGACCTGGCGTACGCGATCAAGCGCTCGTTCGCGCACGACGTCTACCCGAACGGGCCGGCCTACCAGCTCGCCTACTTCAAGGACGGCGACAAGTACAAGGGCCCGTACACCAGCGGCGACACCTACTCGGGTGTGGAGACCCAGGGCACCGACACCCTGATCATCCACCTCCGGCAGAAGTTCCAGGACCTGCCGTTCTACATGTCCTTCCCGCTGTTCACGCCGATCCAGAAGGCGAAGGACACCAAGCAGGACTACAAGAACCACCCGATCGCCACCGGCCCGTACATGTTCGACACGTACCAGGCCGGCACCAAGCTGGTGCTCAAGCGGAACCCGAACTGGGACCCGAAGACCGACCCGGTCCGGCACGCCTACCCCGACACCTTCACCTTCAACTGGGGTGTCGACCTGGTGAAGAGCCAGACCGCGGTGCTCAACAGCAACGGCGCGGACGCCAACGCGATCAACTACGACCCGCTCGACTCCTCGCTGATCCCGCAGCTCAAGGGCAAGGAGACGCAGCTGCTCCAGGGTCAGAGCTCCTGCACGATCGTGTGGCAGCTGGACAGCCGGAAGATCCCGCTCGAGATCCGTAAGGCGATCGCCAAGGCGTGGCCGTACGACGCCAGCTTCAAGGCCGGCGGCTTCAACGACTACGTCGCCGAGCGCGCCAGCACGGTGCTTCCGCCGTCCGTACCGGGCTACGAGAAGTACCCGCCGGTCCCCGACCTCAGCGGCACCGGCGCCGGCGACCCCGAGGGCGCCAAGAAGATGCTCGAGGCGGCCGGCAAGGTCGGCTTCGAGATCAGCTACTACTACGACAACACCAAGCCGATCCCGCAGCAGGTCAGCCAGGTCCGCACCGACGCGCTGACCAAGGCCGGCTTCAAGGTCAAGGCGATCGGTGTGGCCACCGCCGACCTGCGCTCCAAGACCAGCGACTACGACGCCCCGGTGAACACCGGTCAGTCGCCGCGCGGCTGGTGCTCGGACTGGCCGACCGGTGGTTCGTGGTTCCCGGTGCTCTTCAAGTCCAGCAGCGTCGCCGACGGCAGCACCTGGGGCATGCTCGCCGACAAGGAGCTGGACAAGAAGATCGACGACATCAACAACCTCCCGACCGAGCAGGCCACGCCCAAGTGGGCCGCGCTCGACAAGGAGATCTTCGAGAAGTACATCGCTCTGCCGCTGTACTACGACAAGCTGGCGCTCGTCCAGGGCACCAACGTCGGCAAGTCCGTCGGCGACCCGACCACCAGCCTGCCGGTTCTCTCCAGCATGTACCTGAAGAGCTGACGCTCCTCACCCAGCGGGACCCGCGGTGGTCCGGTCGTCCTCCGGGGCGGCTGGGCCACCGCGAACGTAGGCCCCTCTCCCCTCCCCCCGACTGTTCCACCTGAACAATCCCGAACGCAGGAGCGAGCTGTGCTGCTCTACATCCTTCGACGCCTCGTGAGCGCCGTCTCCGTGGTGATCGTGACGCTGGTGGCCAGCTTCGCGCTGTTCTTCCTGGCCCCCACCGACCCGGCCGGCGTCATGTGCGGGCCGCGGTGCACGCCCGAGCGGCTCCAGAACATCCAGCACAGCCTGCACCTCGACGAGCCGGCGGCGGTGCAGATCGGCCTGTACCTCAAGGGCCTGGTCGTCGACCGCGAGTTCGAGTCCGGCGGCACCGTCCAGAAATGCTCGGCGCCCTGCCTCGGCTACTCGTACACGCTCGGCCAGCCGGTCACCAAGCTGCTCGCCCAGGCGGTCCCGGTGACCCTGTCGATCGTGCTCGGCGGCGCGGTGGTCTACCTGGGCATCGGCATCCTGGCCGGCACCGCGGCGGCGCAGGTCCGGGGTACGCCGCTCGACAAGGCCGTGGTCGGCACCACGCTGGTGCTCAACTCGTTCCCGTACTTCGTCTTCGCGCTGATCGTCGCGCTGTACCTGATCCCCCCGCTACCGGACACCAGCTATACCAACCTGACCGACAATCCGCTGGCCTGGGCGAGCGGACTGCTCGCGGCCTGGCTCTGCCTGGGCGTCACCAACGCGGCGGCCTACACGCGCTACTCGCGGGCCTCGATGATCGAGGCGCTGGGCCAGGACTACGTACGCACGGCGCGCTCCAAGGGCATCTCGAAGAACCGGGTCGTGTACCGCCACGGTCTGCGCGCCGCGGTCACCCCGGTCGCGACGATCTTCGGTGTCGACCTGGCCGCCCAGCTCACCGGCGCCATCTTCACCGAGCGGATCTTCGACCTGCCCGGCCTCGGCAACCTGACCCTCCGGGCCTTCGGCCAGTCCGACCTGCCGGTGCTGCTCGGCGGCGTGCTCGTCGGCTCGATCGTGCTGGTCGTGATGAACCTCGTGGTGGACATCGCGTACACGTTCCTGGACCCGCGGGTCCGGCTCGGATGATCCACCCAGTCCTACGCACCACTGAGGCGGCGACATGAGCGACCAGAGCATCCGGGCCCCGCAGACCGTGACCCGCACGGCCCGCGCCCGCGGGCTCAACGAAGAGGCGTACCTCCAGGTCACCGACCTGCAGGTGCAGTTCCCGACCGCCGACGGCATGGTCAAGGCGGTGCAGGGCCTCAGCTACTCGCTGCCGCTGGGCCGCACGCTGGCGATCGTCGGCGAGTCCGGCTCGGGCAAGAGCGTCTCCAGCATGGCCGTGATGGGCCTGCACGACGCGAAGACCGCCCGCATCTCCGGCTCGATCAAGGTGGGCGGCCGGGAGATCGTCGGGCTGAGCGAGAAGGACCTGGAGAACTACCGCGGCAAGGACTCCGCGATGATCTTCCAGGACCCGCAGTCGTCGCTGCACCCGTACTTCACGATCGGCGACCAGATCACCGAGGCGTACCGGACGCACAACAAGGTCTCCCGGAGCAAGGCCAAGGCGCGCGCCATCGAGATGCTCGACCGGGTCGGCATCCCCAACCCGCGGCGCCGGATCGACAACTACCCGCACGAGTTCTCCGGCGGCATGCGGCAGCGCGCGATGATCGCGATGGCGCTGGTCAACGACCCGAAGCTGCTGATCGCCGACGAGCCGACCACGGCACTGGACGTGACCGTGCAGGCGCAGATCCTCGACCTGATCGCCGACCTGCAGCGCGACTTCGGCTCCGCGGTCGTCTTCATCACGCACGACCTGGGCGTGGTGGCCGAGATCGCCGACGACATCCTGGTCATGTACGCCGGCAACGCCATCGAGCACGGCCCGGTCGACAAGATCCTCGGGCAGCCGCTGCACCCGTACTCCTGGGGCCTGCTGGAAAGCATCCCGGCGCTGGCCGGCGAGCCGCAGCCGCTGCACCCGATCCCCGGCACGCCGCCCAGCCTGCTCGCCGTGCCGTCCGGCTGCGCCTTCCACCCGCGCTGCGAGTTCCGCGACCGGGTCCCGGGCGACCTGTGCACCACCCTCAAACCCGACCTGATCCCGCGGACCGCGGACCCGGGCCGCACATCGCGTTGCCATCTCAAGGACCCGGACCAGATCTTCCGGTCCGAGATCCTGCCCCGGCTGCCGTAAGGAACGACCATGACCACCACAGCGAACGGGCGCTCCGCCGAGGGCGGGATCCGCCGCGTCGAGGGCGCACCCCTGTTGCAGCTGGACGACCTGGCGATGCACTTCAGGACGTCGGGCGACGGGCTGCTGGCCCGCGGCACCAAGTGGGTGCAGGCGGTGGACGGCGTCAACCTGACCGTCAACGCCGGCGAGACCCTCGGCCTGGTCGGCGAGTCCGGCTGCGGCAAGTCGACCACGGCCAGGCTGATCACCCGGCTGCTCGAACCGACCCGCGGGAAGATCAAGTACCAGGGCCACGACATCGCGCACCTGTCCGAGCGGAAGCTGCGGCCGTACCGGCGGGAGATCCAGCTGATCTTCCAGGACCCGTACTCGTCGCTGAACCCCCGGCACACGGTCGGCGCCATCGTCGGCACCGCCCTGCGTACCCACGAGTTGGTTGACAAGAAGGGCGAGCTGCCGCGGGTGCAGGAGCTGCTCGAGATGGTCGGCCTGAACCCCGAGCACTACAACCGCTACCCGCACGAGTTCTCCGGCGGTCAGCGGCAGCGCATCGGCATCGCCCGGGCGCTGGCCACCCAGCCGAAGATCATCGTGGCCGACGAGCCGGTGTCCGCGCTCGACGTGTCGATCCAGGCCCAGGTGATGAACCTGCTGGAGAACCTGCGCAAGGAGCTCGGCATCGCGTTCGTGTTCATCGCGCACGATCTCGGCGTGGTCCGGCACTTCTGTGACCGGGTCGCGGTGATGTACCTGGGCCGGGTTGTCGAGGAGGCGCCACGCGACGCGCTGTACGAGAAGCCGCAGCACCCGTACACGCAGGCGCTGCTTTCCGCGGTGCCGGACATTGCCGTCGTCCGGGGCGTGCCGCCGAAGACCCGGATCCGACTGGTCGGCGACGTGCCCAGCCCGGTCGACCCGCCGTCCGGCTGCCGGTTCCGCACCCGCTGCTGGAAGGCCGAGGACATCTGCGCCGAGATCGACCCGCCGCTGGACGAGAAGGCGCCCGCGCAGAAGGTGGCGTGCCACTTCGCCGAGCCGCCGGCGGAGTCGATCGTCGCCGAGGTCCCGGCCTGATCCGCTAGCCTCTTCCGCTATGTCGGCGACGGTCTACAAATCGCGATCGCGCACGCTGCGCAACCGGCTGCTCATCGCGGCCGGTGTGGTGGTGCTGCTCGTGGCCGGCTGGCTGCTCGGGCGGTCGTCGGCGTCTTCTCCGACCGTTGCCGAGCCCCCGCCTCCGTCCTCCTCGCCCTCGCCGTCACCGTCGGCCAGTCCTCCCCCGCCCGCACGCAAGATCACCTTGCAGGTCGAGGACGCGGCTCAGGTCTCGGGGCTGGAGATGCAGGACACCTCCGACACCGGGGGCGGGCGCAACGCCGGGTGGATCAACAACGGCGACTTCCTGCGGTTCGACCACGTCGACTTCGGGCCGGCGGCACCGGCCTCGGTGAACGTGCGGGTGGCGTCGGACACCGACAAGGACGGCAAGATCCTCGTCCGGATCGACAGCGCGGAGAACCCGCCGGTCGCGACGCTGAGTACGGCGCGAACCGGCGGGTGGCAGAACTGGGTGACTCAGACCACCGACATGACGCCGGTGACCGGGCCGCACACGGTCTTCGTGACCTTCGCCAACGAGGCCCCCGACGACTTCGTCAACGTGAACTGGCTGGAGTTCCGGCCTTCTTCGGAATCCGCAGGGTGAGCACACCCTCGGCGTACCGGGCGTCGAGGCGGTCACAGTCGAGACCGTCCGGCAGCACGATCTGATCCTCGACCACCTGCTCGTCGCTCCGGCGGCGGGCCGCGCTGATCGTGACCATGTCGTCCGTCACGTCCACGGCGACGTCGGCCGGGTCGGCGCCGGGCAGATAGATGCCCAGGTGGAGCGTGTCGTCCTCGCGATGCGCGTCGAGCCGGCACCCCGAAGCCCGGGTGGTGTCGAAGACGCGTGCGGAAAGCCGCAGCATCGGTCTTTCCCTTCCTTGGTTGAACCCGACGGTCCAACTGCGTCCGGGGGGTCGCTATTCCGCCCTCACCCGCGGCTCACTCGGCCTGCATCCGCGGGCTCACTCGGCCAGGCGGAAGTCGGCGAAATCGAAGCCCGGGGACACCACGCAGCTCACCAGAACAGGCTCCTGACCTGCGGGAACAGCCGCCTGCCAGGTGGCCGCCGGGATCAGCACCTGTGGATTGGTGACGCCCAGCACGGCTGTGTTCTGCAGCACGGGGGACTCGCCCCGGCCGCCGAAGCTCAGCTCGAGCGGGCCGCCGGAATGCCAGAACCACAGCTCGTCGGAACGCACCACATGCCAGGCCGAGCGCTCGCCCGGCTGGAGCAGGAAGTAGATCGCGGTCGCGGCGGCGCGCGGGCCGGCGTACCCATCGAGGTTGATCGTGGTCGTCGAGCGGAAGGTCTCACGGAACCAGCCGCCCTCGGGGTGGGGCCGCAGGTCGAACTGCTCGGCGAGGGGTGGACGGGACACGGTCGGGGCCTCCCAATGGTCGAACAAGTGTTCTAATCTAACTCCGTGCATGATCAGGCGACCATTCTGCACGCCGACCTCGACTCGTTCTACGCGTCCGTCGAGCAGCGTGACGACCCCGCCCTGCGCGGGCGTCCGGTGCTGGTCGGCATGGGTGTGGTGCTCGCCGCGAGCTACGAGGCCAAGGCGTTCGGCGTACGCACACCGATGGGCGTCACCCAGGCCCGCCGCCTGTGCCCGCGCGCGGTCGTCGTGCCGCCGCGTATGTCGGCCTACACGGCGGCGTCGAAGGCGGTGTTCGGCGTGTTCAAGGACACCACGCCGATCGTCGAGGGCATCTCCATCGACGAGGCGTTCCTCGAGGTGGGCGGGCTGCTCAAGATCCGCGGTACGCCGGTCGCCATCGCCGGGCGATTACGCGCCGAGGTCCGCGAGCGGGTCGGGCTGCCGATCACCGTCGGGGTGGCCCGAACCAAGTTCCTGGCCAAGGTGGCCAGCGCCGTCGGCAAGCCGGACGGGCTGCTGGAGGTGCCGCCCGATCAGGAGCTGGCGTTCCTCCATCCGCTGCCGATCGAGCGGCTGTGGGGCGTCGGCCCGATCACCGCCGGCAAGCTGCGCGAGCGACACATCCTCACGGTCGGCCACGTGGCCCGCATCGGCGAGGCGGCGCTGGTGGCGATCCTCGGCTCGCACGCCGGCCGCCACCTGCACGCGCTGGCCCACAACCGCGACCCTCGACGAGTACGCACCGGTGTGCGCCGCGGGTCGATCGGCTCACAGTGCGCGCTCGGGCGGCGCGAGCGCTCGTTCGACGAGATCGACGCGGTGCTGGCCGCCCTGGCCGACCGGGTGACCAGGCGGATGCGCGCGGCGAAACGGTCCGGGCGCACGGTCACCCTGCGGTTCCGGTTCAACGACTTCACCCGGGCGACGCGATCCCGCAGCATGTGGAAGGCGTCCATGCAGACGGCGTCGATCCTGGCCACCGCTCGCGCGCTGCTGACCGAGAACCGGGCCCTGATCGTCGAACGGGGGCTCACGCTGATCGGGCTGGCGGTGAGCAACCTCGACACCGACGGCCACCAACAGCTCGAGCTGCCGTTCGCTCCCGTTCCCGATGTCGATCAGCTCGACAACGCCCTCGACGCGGTACGCGACAAGTACGGCAGCTCGTCCATCATGCGGGCCGCCACCCTGGGGCGAGAGCTAGGCCCATCAGTCCCCATCCTGTCTGACTAACCGCCAGGCTGCCCCGCCACGATGCCCGCCACGCTGTCCCGCCACTCCGGTTCTATTTGCGGGGCTCGCCCTGGGTGTGCCTCTTGCCCTCTGCGGTTCTGGAGCGTCGTTGCCTTTGCTTGCGCGCGTCTGACTTTCCTTCGGGTTGGCGAATCCGTTCTCCTCCCGCTTGCCTCTTCGTTCGCTCTCCTTCCGCTTGTCCCTTCATTCATTGACATCCTTCGAACTGTTAAATAACCTTCCAGTTCTCCCCGTTGGTTCGTTGAAGGGTTGTTTCCATGAAGAGAAGGCTTCTTCTGGCGGTTGCCGTGTCGGCGGGCGTCGCCGGTGTGCTCGGCGTCGCCGGCGTCTCGTCCGCGTCGGCCGCGGCGCTCGACCCCGCACTGCCGCCCGGCGGCAACTTCGACCTGTCGATCTGGTCGCTCCAGCTGCCGATCGGGTCACCCGGCAGTCCGACCACGATCCCGCCGTCCCAGCTCCGCGGGCGCAGCGGGTACACCAACCCGGCCTACTTCTGGACCGACAAGAACGACGGTTCGATGACGTTCTGGGCGCCGGAGAAGGGCGTGACCACGCCGAACTCCAACTACGCGCGGTCCGAGCTGCGCGAGATGAACGCCAACGGCAGCGCCGCCGACTGGCCGCTGGCCGGCAACCACACGATGAGCGCCGAGCTGCGGATCCCGTCGGTGACCAAGAACGTCTGCGTCGGCCAGGTGCACCTGGGCTCGGGCGGCTCGTCCACCAAGCCGCTGCTCGAGCTCTACTACCGCCCCAACGGCGACATCTTCCTCGGCACCGAGAACTCCCCCGCCGGCGGCCAGACCCTCCACCACGTGGGGAACGTGCCCTTGGGCCAGCGATGGACCTACGTCATCAACGTGACCGGCAACCGCATCAACCTGACCGCCAACGGCAGCACAACGAACTACACCATCCCGTCGTCCTTCAACCCGTACAAGCAGTACTTCAAGGCCGGCTCCTACAACCAGTCGTCCTCAGAGAGCACCACGAACGGGGCGAAGGTCAAGTTCTACCGCCTCACCGTCACCCACAACTAGCGTTTGCCGCGGCGCCTGCCCTCCTCAACCGCCCTCCTCGTCCGCCCTTTTGACCGCCTACCTCGCAGAGCAACCTCACCCAGCGCCGACGCTGCGCCGCTTTCCTTGCAAAGCACCACCAAGGGCGCAACGTCACCCTTCATCGGCGGCGGCGGCGTGTCGGAAGTCGCGCCGGGCGCGGCCCCCAGGCGGGTCACAGGAAGTTGATCTACTGTGGAGACCCTCATGCGGGCGGCCGCCCGGCCTTCCGGCTGGGTGTGGGCTCGGCCGGCGCGATCGCTGTCGACGCCGGCCGAGACCTTTCGGCGCCGGCGCGATCGCTTTGTCGTCGTCGTGGATGACCGGTGGGGAGGGCGGGACGGTGACCGATCCGGAGCGGGCGCTCCCGCAGGCGGTGCTGCGCGCGGCCACCGACCGGCGCCTGCTCGACGAGACCATCCGGCGCGGACAGACGACCCGCGCCGAACTGGCCGCCCTGACCGGCTACTCCCGCCCCACAGTGTCGGAGGCGGTCCGCCGCATGGTCGCGCAGGGCCTCCTCGACGCGTCGGGCCTCCAGGAGACAGGCAAACGCGGCCGCGTAGGCACGTTCTACTCCCTCGGCGCCCGCGCCGGCTGGGTGCTGGGCCTGGAGATCTCCCAAACCGGCGTGCGAGCAAGAGCCACCGACCTCTCCGGCGCGGTCCTCCACGAGGACGCCAACCCACCCACCTCCCCCGGCAACGTGGCCGAGCTGACCGCCTCGGTCCGCTCATTGGTCATCCGCCTGGCCACCACCAGCGGAACAACCTTGTCCACACCCCCGCCACCCCCCAGCCCCGCGCCGTCCCCCACCAGCCCCGCGCCGTCCCCCACCAGCCCCGCACCATCGGCCACCAGTCCGGCACCGTCCCCCACCAGCCCCGCACCATCGGCCACCAGTCCGGCACCGTCTCCCATTAGCCCGGCGCCGTCTCCGATCAGCCCCGCGCTCTCTGCGGCCTCGCCGCCCTCGTCCCTCAGCGCGCGGGCCGCCGATCCGGGCCGGGCGGGCTTCGCGGTAGGGCGGGGCCCGTTCCGCGCGATCGGCGTCTCGATCGCCAGCCCGGTCGACCCCGCCACCCAATCCGTGGTCGCCCTGCACGGCACGCCGTTCCCCGACGGCCTGCTCAGCCCCGAACGCATGCTGGCCGACCTGACCAACGCGCCCATCCTCGCCGACAACGATGTCAACCTGGCCGCCCTGGCCGAGCACCGCCTGGGCCGGGCCGCCGGCGAGTCCAGCTTCGCCTACGTCTACCTGGGCGCCGGCATGGGCGTAGGCCTCTACATCGGCCACCAGCTGATCCGAGGCGCGCACGGCCTGGCCGGCGAGATCGGCTACCTGCCGGGCATCGTCTCCCCCACCCTGTCCGGCGACCTCCGAGCGGGCGGCTTCGACCGCAACGACGCCCCCTACGTAGACGTCAACGCCGTCCTGGCCCTCCTCGACCAGCCTTCCGAGACAGCCATCCGCCAGCTCGCCGAGGCCCTCTCCCGAGCCATCGTCTCGGTGGCCGCCGTGGTTGACCCGGCCCTGTTCCTCCTGGGCGGCCCCGTAGGCACCCACCCCTCCCTGCTCCCCAAGGTCCGCGAGCTGATCACCTTCCCGGGCCCCACCCGCCTGGAGCACGGCGCCCTGGGCGCCGACGCCCCCTTGACCGGCGCCCTCCAGCTGGCCCTCGAATACGCCCGAGCCGCCGCCACCGCCCCCTGATCCACAGCCTTCTGACCGCGACCTCCTGACCCACGGCGCGTTGCCCCGCAGCTCTGACCCACGGTCCCCGACCGCCGGTCGCGTTGCCCCGCAGCTCTCACCGACGTTCCCGCCCTCCGCCGAATCAGCCACCCCAAGACCCGCGCTCGCCGGAGCCGTGTACAGCCGCGCGCAAGAGCGGCAAGTCGCGCGCAAGAGCCAGCGGCGACTCTCTTGGCGGCGGCCGGAACGACCGGGCCGCCGGGACATTGGAGGAACGGCGTGAACGGCAGCATGTACCTCGTTGTGCAGGCCAACCGGCTTCGGCATGAGCACCTGCTCCGTGAGGCCGCGGCCCAAGCGCCCCGGTCGGGAACGCGAGGACCTCGCCGCCCGCGCCGGGGCCGGTATCGGCGGCGCTGACCAGCGGAGCGACGCACGCCCCGCCCGGGTGACCGGCGCGGGGCGTCCGTCATAGTGGGGCCGTGCGGAAGATCTATGTCATCGGGATCGGCGCGGGCGACCCGGACCACTTGACCCTGCAGGCGGCGAAGGCGATCGGCCGGACCGATGTGTTCTTCCTGCTGGACAAGGGCGAGGCCAAGGAAAGCATGATCGAGCTGCGGCGGCGCATGCTGAAGGGGTACGCCCGGCCGAGCCGCCGGATCGCCGAGGGCCGCGACCCCGATCGGGACCGCAAGCCCGACGACTATGTGGGCACGGTCGAGGACTGGCGCAGCCGCCGCTCGGCGGTGACCGAGGCGCTGATCACCGAGCACCTGCTCGACGACGAGACCGGCGCGTTCCTGGTGTGGGGCGACCCCACGCTCTACGACTCGACGATCGCGATCCTCGACGAGATCCTGGGCCGCGGCGCGATCACGTTCGAGTACGAGGTGATCCCCGGCATCAGCAGCGTGTCCGCGCTGGCCGCGAAGCATCGCGTGCCGCTCAACCGGGTCGGCCGCCCGGTGCAGATCACGACCGGCCGGCGGCTCACGACCGAAGGGTGGCCGGCCGGCGTCGAGGACGTCGTGGTGATGCTCGACGCCGCCCTGTCGTTCGGCACCGTGACGGACGCCGACATCTATTGGGGCGCCTACATCGGCACCGCCGACGAGATCTTGCGGTCCGGTCCGGTCGAAGAGGTGGCCGAGGAGATCAAGCAGGTGCGCGCGGAGGCCCGCGAGCGCCACGGCTGGATCATGGACACCTACCTCCTGCGGCGCCGCGACCGGGACTAGCTACTCGTCATCGCCCTCCAGGTCGCCCTCGGTGGCCAGGTAGACCTCGCGCAACGCGGCCAGCGTCTCGGGGTCGGGCGAGTCCCACAGCTTGCGGTCGGCCGCCTCGAGCAGGCGCTCGGTGATGCCGTGCAGAGCCCAGGGGTTCGACTTGGTCATGAACGCCTGGTTCTCGGGGTCGAGCACGTAGGACGCGGCGAGTTGCTCGTACATCCAGTCGGCCACCACGCCGGCCGTCGCGTCGTACCCGAAGAGGTAGTCGACCGTCGCGGCCAGCTCGAACGCGCCCTTGTAGCCGTGCCGTCGCATCGCCGCGATCCACCGCGGGTTGACCACGCGGGCGCGGAAGATGCGCGCGGTCTCCTCGGTCAGGCTGCGGGTTCGTGTCGCGTCGGGGTTGGTGGAGTCGCCGATGTACGCCGCGGGCGCCCGCCCGGTCAGCGCGCGGACCGTGGCGATCATGCCGCCGTGGTACTGGAAGTAGTCGTCCGAGTCGGCGATGTCGTGTTCGCGGGTGTCGATGTTCTTGGCGGCCACCTCGATGCGCCGGTACGCCGACTCCATGTCCGGTCGCGCCGGCACCCCGTCGAGGTCCCGCCCGTACGCGAACCCGCCCCACACCGCGTAGACCTCGGCGAGGTCGGCGTCGTCGCGCCAGTTGCGGCTGTCGATCAGCGGCAGGATGCCGGCGCCGTACGCGCCCGGCCGCGACCCGAAGATCCGCGTGGTGGCCCGCCGCCAGTCGCCGTGCTGTTCCCGGTCGGCGACCGCATGCGCGCGGACGAAGTTCTGGTCATGAGGCTCGTCCAGCTCGGCGACCAGCTTGACCGCGTCGTCGAGCAACGCCACCACATGGGGGAACGCGTCGCGGAAGAAGCCGGAGATGCGGACCGTCACGTCGATGCGGGGGCGGCCCAGCTCGCCGAGCGTGATCGGCTCGATGCCGGTGACGCGGCGGGACGCCTGGTCCCACAGCGGGCGGACGCCGAGCAGCGCCAGGATCTCGGCGATGTCGTCGCCGGCCGTACGCATCGCGCTGGTCCCCCAGGCCGACAGGCCCACCGACCTCGGCCAGTCCCCGTAGTCCTGGCGGTAGCGGGCGAGCAGCGAGTCGGCCATCGCCTGCCCGGTCTCCCAGGCCAGCGTGCTGGGGATGGCCTTGGGGTCGACCGAGTAGAAGTTGCGGCCGGTCGGCAGCACGTTGATCAGGCCGCGCAGCGGTGACCCGCTCGGCCCGGCCGGGACGTAGCCGCCGGACAGCGCGTGCAGCGTGTGGGTGATCTCGTCGGTGGTCCGCGCGAGCCGCGGCACGATCTCGGCGGCGGCGAACTCCAGCACCCCCTGAACCTGCTCGTCGTCGGTGAACCCGGCCGCCGAGGCCGGCCAGCCCGCGTCCTCCATGGCCTGTACCAGCGCCTTGGCCTGCGCCTCGACGCGGTCGACCTCGTGGGTGGGCGCGTCCTCGGCCAGCCCGAGGGCCTCGCGCAGGCCGGGCAGCGCGGCGACCTTACTGGCCCACATCTGCCGGGCGCGCAGCATCGCCAGCACCAGGTTGACGCGGGCCTCGCCGGCCGGCGCCGCGCCCAGCACGTGCAGGCCGTCGCGGATCTGCACGTCCTTGACCTCGCAAAGCCATCCGTCGACGTGCAGGATGAACTCGTCGAACTCCTCGTCGCCGGGCCGGTCGGACAGGCCGAGGTCGTGGTCGAGGCGGGCGGCCTGGATCAGCGTCCAGATCTGGGCCCGGATCGCGGGCAGTTTCGCCGGGTCGAGCGCGGCGATGTTGGCGTGCTCGTCGAGCAGTTGCTCGAGGCGGGCGATGTCGCCGTACGACTCGGCCCGCGCCATCGGCGGGATCAGGTGATCGATCAGCGTGGCGTGGGCCCGGCGCTTGGCCTGGGTGCCCTCGCCGGGGTCGTTGACCAGGAACGGGTAGATCAGCGGAAGGTCGCCGAGCGCGGCGTCGGTGCCGTCGGCCGCCGACATGCCGACGTTCTTGCCGGGCAGCCACTCGAGGTTGCCGTGCTTGCCGACATGCACGACCGCGTCGGCGCGGAACTCGTCGGCCACCCAGCGGTAGGCCGCCAGGTAGTGGTGGCTGGGCGGCAGGTCGGGGTCGTGGTAGATGGCCACCGGGTTGGCGCCGAAACCACGGGGCGGCTGGACCATCACGACAACGTTCTCGTCACGGAGCGCGGCGAGCACGATGTCGCCCTGGTCGACGTAGAGCTCGCCCGGTGGCGGGCCCCAGTGTTCCGTCATGGCGGCGCGCAGTTCCGACGGCAACGTGGCGAACCACCGAGCGTACTTCTCGCCGTTGATCCGCACCGGGTTGCCGGCCAGCTGCTCCTCGGTGAGCCAGTCGGGGTCCTGCCCGCCGGCCGCGATCAGCGTGTGGATCAGGCCGTCGCCGTCGTACTGGTCGAACCCGCCGACGCGGTAGCCGGCGTCGCGCAGCGCGGCGAGCAGCCGGACCGTGGACTGCGGCGTGTCGAGACCGACGGCGTTACCGATGCGTGAGTGCTTGGTCGGGTAGGCCGACAGCATGAGCACGACGCGCCGCTCGGCCGGCGGGATGTGTCGCAGCCGGGCGTGCCGGAACGCGATGCCGGCCACCCGGGCGGCGCGTTCCGGGTCGGCCACGTAGATCGACAGGCCGTCGGGGTCGATCTCCTTGAACGAGAACGGCACCGTGATGATCCGGCCGTCGAACTCGGGGATCGCCACCTGGGTGGCCGCGTCGAGCGGGGACAGCCCGTCATCGCTCGCCGCCCACGTGGCCCGGCTGCTGGTCAGGCAGAGCGCCTGGAGGATCGGCACGTCGAGCTCGGCGAGCACGCCGACATCCCACGCCTCGTCGTCACCGCCGGCGCCGGCCGTGGCGGGCTGGGTTCCGCCGGCCGCGAGCACGGTCACCACCAGGGCGTCCGCCCGTCGCAGCTCGGTGAGCAGCTCGGGGCCGATGCGCCGGAGGGAGGCGGTGAAGATGGGCAGCGGCGTCGCACCCTGCGCCTCGATGGCCTGGCACAGCGCCTCGACGAACGCGGTGTTCCCGGCCATGTGGTGGGCGCGGTAGTAGAGGATCGCCACGGTCGGGCCGGTCGCGGGGGCCGCCACGCGTTCGAGGACACCCCAGTCGGGCGCCTCGGCCGCGGGCGCGAAGCCGTGGCCGGTGAGCAGGATCGTGTCGGAGAGGAAGTCGTGCAGGGACGCGAGGTTCGCCGCGCCGCCGTACGCGAGATAGCCGTGTGCCTCGGCGGCCACCCCGGCCGGGACGGTGGACAGCTTCATCAGCTCGGCGTCGGGCGCCTGCTCGCCACCGAGCACCACGACCGGGACCTGGCCGGCCAGCAGCGCGTCGAGGCCCTCGGGCCAGGCTCGGCGGCCGCCGAGCAGGCGCACGACGACCAGATCGACGCCTTCCAGCAGCGCGGGGAGCTCGTCGGCCCCGGTGCGTGCGGGGTTGGCCGGCCGGTAGGCGGCGCCGCTGGCCCGGGCGCTCAGAAGGTCGGTGTCAGAGGTCGACAGCAGGAGAAACACGCGCGCTCCCATCCGGGGTCCGCGCCCCGGGGTCGAAGGGTTGACGACACATTCGTGGAGTTCCTGGCTCGTGACAGTGGCGGGACCGCGCCGGAATCGCACCGGCTTCCTCCACGAACCTTCGCCGCTCGTGGCCTTCCACCCTTCCGGTCCGCGATCAGCGCCGTCAAGCGGCCCCGGCCGATGTGACGCTGCTGACGCAGGCTTACATCAGCGTCTGCTGGGCTGGGTAGTGTCCGGCCCGTGAGTTCTCCTTCGGTCCGGCACTCGGACGTCGACGCCTGTCCCGGCGCGCTGCGGTTGCACGCCGCGGCCGACGGGCCGCTGGCACGCGTCCGGCTGCCCGGCGGCCTGCTCACCGGCGCACAGGTGGCAACGCTCGCGACCATCGCGCGCCGCTGGGGTGACGACCACCTCGAGATCACTTCCCGGGCCAACGCCCAGCTCCGTGCCCTCGTCGAGGCCCCGGCCCAGGCGCTGGCCGAGGCGCTGCGGGGGTGCGGCCTGCTGCCGTCCGAAACCCATGAGCTGGTACGCAACATCGCCGCCGTTCCCACCGCCGGCGGGTGGGAGGTCCGCCCGCTGGTCCGCGCCCTCGACCGGGCGGTGTGTGCCGAGCCCGGCCTGGCCGGCCTGCCCGGGCGCTTCCTGTTCGCGGTCGGCCCGGCGCCGGCCGCCGCCGATCTGGCCGCCGTCGAGACGGCCGAGGGCGCGGCGATCCTGTTCGCCGGGCGCGACGAGGGCCTGCGGGTGCCCGTCGACGCGGTGGTCGCGGCGCTGACCGCCGGGGCGTACTCCTTCCTCGAGGTGCGGGCCGAGCGGTCCGTCCCGGCCTGGCGCCTGCGCGAGCTGGCCGACGGCCCGGCCGAGGTCGCCACACGCACAGCGACCCGCCTGGGCGTCGCGCTGAACCCGTCGAGCGCGGTGACGCCACCGGTCGCGACCGAGCCGATCGGCGTCGTCGAGCAGGCCGACGGGCGGTTCGCCGCGGCCGCGCTGGCCCCGCTCGGCCTGCTCCACCAGACTCAGCTCGCGGTGCTGGCCGAGGCCGGTGACCTGACCGTGACGCCGTGGCGTGGCGTGGTCGTCCTCGATCAGGGCCGCGACGACGCCGAGCGGTGGCTGCGTGACCTGGCCGGTGTGGGTCTCGAGGTGGCGCCCGGGTCGCGATGGTCCGGGGTGACCGCCTGCGCCGGGCGACCGGGGTGCGCGAAGGCGCTGGCCGACGTGCGACATGACGCCGACGCGGCCACGACCTTCGGCGAAGGCCTGCCGGTGCACTGGATCGGCTGCGCGCGCGGCTGCGGCAGCCCGGCGGGAGTGCATGTCCGGGTCGAGGCGACCGGGGACGGTTACACGGTGACCGGGCCGCAGGGAAGCGGCACGGCACCCGTGAGCGGCGTGGGCGCGCTGGTCACGAGGGCGAGGAGGGCGTGATGGAATACGAGCGCGACGGCGCGGAGATCTATCGGCGGTCGTTCGCGACCATCCGCGCGGAGGCCGACCTCGGCGGGCTGCCCGCCGACCTGGCGCCGGTCGTGGTGCGGATGATCCACGCCTGCGGCATGGTCGACCTGGTGCCCGACGTGGGCTGGAGCAACGGCCTGGCCACGGCCGCCCGCAAGGCGTTGCAGGACGGCGCGCCGATCCTCTGCGACGCCGAGATGGTCGCGTCCGGCGTGACGCGCGGTCGTCTTCCCGCGAACAACGACGTGGTGTGCACCCTGCGCGACCCGGCCGTTCCCGGGCTCGCCCAGCGGCTGGGCACCACGCGCAGCGCCGCGGCGATGGATCTGTGGGGCGACCGGCTCGACGGCGCGGTGGTGGCGATCGGGAACGCGCCGACCGCTCTGTTCCGGTTACTCGAGATGGTGGCGGCCGGCGCGCCCCGGCCGGCGGCGGTGCTGGGCATCCCGGTCGGCTTCATCGGCGCGGCCGAGTCGAAGGACGCGCTGGCCGCGTCCGGGTTGGAGTTCCTGGTGGTGCGTGGGCGGCGGGGCGGCAGCGCGATCACGGCGGCGGCGGTCAACGCGCTGGCCTCGGAGCGGGAATGAGCGGCCGGCTGTACGGCGTCGGGCTGGGCCCCGGCGACCCGGAACTGGTGACGGTCAAGGCCGCCCGGCTGATCACGGCGGCCGGGGTGGTGGCCTATCACGCCGCGCGCCACGGGCGCAGCAACGCGCGCGCGATCGCCGAGCCCTACCTCCGGCCCGGGCAGATCGAGGAGGCGCTGATCTACCCGGTCACCACCGAGACGACCGACCATCCCGGCGGTTATCAGGGCGCGATCGACGAGTTCTACGCCGAGAGCGCCGAGCGGCTCGCGGTCCATCTTGAGGCCGGACGCGATGTCGTGGTGCTGGCCGAGGGCGATCCGTTCTTCTACGGGTCCTACATGCACATGCACAAACGGCTGGCTGACCGCTTCGAGACGGTGGTGGTGCCGGGTGTGACGTCGGTCAGCGCGGCGGCGGCGGTGCTCGGGCGGCCGCTGGTGGAACGCGACGAGGTGCTGACCGTGCTGCCTGGGACGCTGCCGCCCGACGTGCTGGCGGCCCGGCTGGCCGAGACCGACTCGGCGGCGGTGATGAAGCTCGGGCGGACCTTCGGTGGTGTGCGCGAGGCGCTGGAGAGGGCCGGGCGGCTGGACGAGGCCTGGTATGTGGAACGGGCCACGACCGACCGCGAGCGCACCGGCCGGGTGGCCGATGTGGATCCTGATTCGGTTCCGTATTTCTCCCTGGCGCTGGTGCCGAGCCGCGACCCGTCGAACCGCGTCAAGGCCACCCGGGACATCGGCGGTGTCACGGTCGTCGGGCTGGGACCGGGCAGCCGCGACTGGCTGACGCCCGAGGCGCGGGCCGCCCTGGCGGAGGCCGACGACGTGGTGGGTTACGTGACCTACGTCGACCGGGTGCCCCATGTTCCCGGGCAGCAGCGGCACGCGTCGGACAACCGGGTCGAGGCCGAGCGGGCGGCGTTCGCGCTCGACCTGGCCAAACGCGGGCGGCGCGTGGCGGTGGTGTCCTCGGGCGACCCGGGCGTGTTCGCGATGGCGGCCGCGGTGCTGGAGACGGCCGACGATCCGCAGTGGAAGGACGTGCCGATCCGGATCGTGCCCGGCCTGACCGCGGCGCAGGCGGTGGCGAGCCGGGTCGGTGCGCCGCTGGGCCACGACTTCTGTGTCGTCTCGCTGTCCGACCGGTTGAAGTCGTGGGAGGTGATCGCCGAGCGGCTGACCGCGGCCACCCGCGCCGACCTGGTGATCGCGATCTACAACCCGGCGTCACGCACCCGGGTCACCCAGCTGGCCGAGGCGCGCCGGCTGCTGCTGGCCGAGCGCGATCCCGAGACGGTCGTGGTGGTCGGCCGGGACGTCGGCGGGCCCGACGAGACCGTCCGGGTCACCACGCTCGGAGAGCTTGATCCGGCCACGGTGGACATGCGCTGCCTGCTGATCGTCGGGTCGAGCCGGACCCGCGCGGTGAGCCGGGCCGATGGTGGCACGTTCGTCTACACGCCGCGCACCTATCCGGACAGGAACTGACCGCAATGGCTCCTAGCGTCGGTGGCATGACACCTTTCCGCATCGAGATCCCGCAGACCGACCTCGACGACCTGCACGATCGCCTCGCCCGTACGAGGTGGACGCCCCAGTTGCCCGGCGACGACTGGCGGCGAGGCGTGCCGGCGGACTATCTGCGGGAGGTGGCCGGCTACTGGCGCGACGGTTTCGACTGGCGCGCGCAGGAGCGGCGACTCAACGAGTTCCCCCAGTTCATCGAGGAGATCGACGGGCAGGCGGTCCACTTCCTGCACGTGCGGTCGGGTGAGCCGGACGCGTTCCCGGTGGTGCTGACACACGGGTGGCCGAACACGTTCGTCGAGTTCCGCGACCTGATCGGGCCGCTCGTGGCCCGCGGTTTCGACGTGGTCGTGCCGTCGGTGCCGGGCTTCGGGTTCTCGGCGCCGCCGCGGGAGGCCGGGTTCAGCGTGGCGCGGGTGGCCGGGCTGTGGGCCGAGCTGATGCGCCGGCTGGGTTACGAGCGGTACGGGACGCAGGGCGGTGACCTCGGCGCCTATGTCGCGCCCGAGGTGGCCAAGGTTGATCCGGAGCACGTCGCCGGGGTCTACGTGATCGCGGGGCTGGGTTTCCCGACCGAGGCGGACGTGCCCGAGATGACCGAGGAGGAGCGGGCGGCGTTCGCGGTGATGCAGCAACAAGACTGGATGTCCGGTGTCGACCACCACGCGCTGTTGCGGGCGGCCCCGCAGACGTTCGCCTACGGGTGGCACGACTCGCCGGTCGCCGCGCTGGCGTGGATGCTGCAGAAATTCCACGAGTTCAGCGCGGCCAAGGAGCCGCTCGACGAGGTGCTCGACCGCGATGCGCTGCTGACGAACCTGAGCGTCTACTGGTTCACGCGCACCTTCGGGACGTCGTCGTGGCCGATGTACGACACAAGCGGGTTCGCCTGGCCGGAGGGTCAGCGGGCCGTCCCGACCGGCGTCTTCACCGGGCCGCCCGGAATCCGGCGCTTCGCCGAGCGCACCAACCGCATCACCCACTGGCCCGAACACAACGTCTCCCGCCACCACTTCGTGGCGATGGAGGCACCGGAGGCGTTGGCCGCCGACATGGCCGAATTCTTCGCCAAGGCGCGGGCAGACTCCCGCCCAGTCTGACGCCAGGTCAGGTGGTGGTTAGCTCGGCCGGCTTGTGGAAGTCGGGTTGAATGACCGGCCTGCCGACGTGGTAGCCCTGGGCCAAGCGGTAGCCAGGCGGTGCAGGTCGGCTGCCTGCTCGGCGGTCTCTACGCCCTCGGCGACGGCGGTCAGGCCCAGGTCTCGGCCGCGAACGCGCCGGCCAGCGGCCAGACCGGCCACCACCGGCGCAGCCATCGCGTCACCATGCCTGACCGATCGGCAGGCGTGGGCGCGACTGGAGCGAGGCGCGAACGGTGGGTGGCCGTGGCCGGCGGGGAAGGCGACCCGCATGTGGTGCCCGGAAGGGCATCTCCTAATGTGCTGGCCGGGGCGCAGGCTGATGAGGAGCATGAATGTCTGAGGCGGCTCACGAGACCACCACCGTCGCGATCATCGGGGCCGGTCCGGCCGGTCTCACGCTGGCCAACCTGCTCCGCACGGCGGGTGTCGACTGCGTGGTGGTCGAGCGGCAGAGCCGGGCGTACGTCGAGCAGCGGCAACGCGCCGGCGTGCTGGAACATCGGGCGGCCCGGATGTTCGAGGAGTGGGGCCTGGCCGACCGGGTCCTGCAAGACTCGCGGACCGACGGGGTGCAGGAGTTCCGGGTGGACGGCCGGCCCCGGTTCCTGCCCATCGCCGACCTGGCCGGCGGGAAGTTCGGCCGGATCCTGCCGCAGCAGTTCCTGGTGCAGCGCCTGATCACGGCGTTCCAGGAGGACGGCGGCGACCTGCGGTTCGGCTGCCAAGACGTCACGTTGGAAAGACCGGGCAGCGAGCGGCCGGTCGTGACGTATCGCGATGAGGACGGCAGGCCGCACGAGATCGAGGCCGACTACCTCGCCGGGTGTGACGGCTTCCATGGTGTGAGCCGCCGGAGCGTGCCCGAGGCCGAGCAGACAATTTATGCGTACGACCACGGCATCGGCTGGTTCACCGTGCTGGCCGACGTGCCGCCGCCGCGCCACCCCATGTTCGCGGTCAGCGCGCACGGTTTCGCGGCGCATTTCCCGCGCGGGCCCAGGAGCAGCCGCTTCTACCTGCAGTGCGCGCCCGGCGAAGATCTGGACGCCTGGGACGACAGGCGGATCTTCGACCAGCTCCGGCTGCGGATCGGCGACCCCGATCTGCCGGCCGGCGCGGTGCTGGAGAAGGCCGTCGTCGACATGCGCAGCTTCGTGGTCGACCCGATGTCGTACGGCCGCCTCTTCCTCGTCGGCGACGCCGCACACATCATCACGCCGATGGGCGGTAAGGGCATGAACCTGGCCCTGGCCGACGCGGAGGTGCTGGCCAAGGCGGTGCGGTCGGCCGTACGCGACGGCGATGCCCAACCGCTGCGCGACTATTCGAAGACCTGCCTGGACCGCACCTGGTCCTATCAGGAGTTCAGCCGGTGGATGACCGAGATGCTGCACGACTCGGGCGACCCGGCCACCTCCGGCCCGTTCCGGCACAAGATCGCCCGCGCCCGGCTCGACCGGCTCTTCACCAGCCCGAACGCCGGCGGCCTCTTCAGTGACCTGATGGCCGGCGAGGCCTGAGCCGAAAGAGGCGGGCGCCGCAGACAAGGCCCGGCCGAACGCGGGATCAACCGGTCGCGTGACTCGAACGAGTGACACCACGCCACTAGCTCATCGCCCGTTTGAACCCCACAGTGGACAGGGCCCGTACTGCGACGCGCGCCCCACTCCAGAGGAGATTCAGTCGTGAAGAGGATGACCCGTGTGATCGGCGCGGTGGCCGCGGCCGCCGCCCTGATCGTGGCCGCCGGTTGCTCCGGCTCGGACGACGACAAGAAGACCGAGGCCGGCGCCCCGGGCAGCGGCCGGCTCGAGAAGGTCTCGTACCTGACCGGAGCGGGCATCCTGGGCCGCGAGAGCTACGTCTACGTGGCGATGGAGAAGGGCTGGTTCAAGGACGCCGGGTTCGAGGTCGACGTGAAGCCGGGCATCGGCACCGAGGCCAACCTCAAGCTCCTCCAGGCCGGGCAGGTCGACTTCGCGGTGCTCGACATCTCGGCCGCGTTGATCGCGTACGGCAAGGGCGCCTTCAAGGACTTCACCGTGGTCAGCGCGATCCAGCAGAGCAACCTGGCCTGCCTCATGGCCCTGTCCGGCAGCGGCATCAGCTCGCCGAAGGACCTCGAGGGCAAGAAGATCGCCTACATCCAGGGCGGCATCGTGAAGACGCTGTTCGACACCTACGCGAAGCTGGCCGGCGTCGACGCGACGTCGGTCACCTGGGTCCAGATGCCCCCGCAGGACCTGGTCAAGGGCCTGGGCGCCGGATCGGTCGACGCCGCCACCCAGTTCGTGGTGGGCAAGCCGCAGGTCGAGCAGGTGGCCAAGCAGAAGGGCCAGACCGCGGTGGTGCTGCCGTTCAGCGACCACCTGGTCGACCTCTACGGCAACGGGCTCGGCGTCAGCCGGAAGACGATGAACGAGAACCCGGACAAGGTGAAGCGGTTCAACACGGCGATGCTCAAGGGCCTCCGGTACGCCCTGGAGAACCCGGACGAAGCCGGTCAGATCTACGCCAAGTACCAGAAGACGCAGCCGATGCCGGTGGCGGCGGCCGAGATGAAGCTGATGATCCCGTACGCCAAGGCCGGCGGCGCCGCGGTCGGTTCGCTGGACGAGCAGAAGGTCACCCGGAACGTCGCCGTGCTCCAGGGCGCGGGCGCGATCCCGACCACGATCAACCCGAGGGACATCATCAACTTCGACGTGGCCAACAGCTGACCGTACGACCCTGACCGCGCGCCGTTGGAGGAGCATCATGACGACCGCCCTCGCGCCCGAGAAGCAGCCGCGCGCCTCGGGTCCCCTCTGGTCGGCCGGCCTGGCCATCGCCGGCGCCGTCATCGCCGTCGGCGCGTGGTGGCTGGCGATCATCGTCTTCGAGATCGAGTCGTTCCTGGTGCCGGCCCCGCCCCAGGTCGCCGAGGCGCTGGCCCGCGAGTGGGTGTACCTGCTCGAGAACGCGGCGATCACGCTCTCCGAGACCGGGCAGGGCTTCGGCTGGTCGGTGCTGATCGGCATCGGGGCCGGCGCGCTGCTGGCCGGGTCGAGCCTGATCGAGCGGGCGTTCATGCCCACGCTGGTGGCGCTGAACGCGGTCCCCAAGCTGGCCTTCGCGCCGCTGCTGGTGGTCTGGCTCGGCTTCGACCAGGGACCGAAGGTCATCCTGGTGGTGCTGATGTGCGCCTTCCCGATCATCCTCTCCACCGCCGCCGGTCTCTCCTCGACGCCGGCCGACCTGGCCGAGCTGGCCCGCTCGCTGTCGGCCTCGAGGATGCAGACGTTCTACCGGATCCGGCTGCCCGGCGCGTTGCCGCAGGTCTTCGTCGGCCTCAAGGTGGCCATGCCGCTGGCCGTGATCGGCGCGCTGGTCGGCGAGCTGTTCGGCTCGTCCGAGGGGCTCGGCTTCGTGATCCAGAACTCCGGTTCGGACATCGGGCTGGGGTTCGCCGCGATCGCCCTGCTGGCCGTGATGAGCATCGTGCTCTTCTACCTCGTCGTGATGATCGAACGCCTGGCCCTGCCGTGGGTCAAGGGCACCACCGGATGATTGTTCAACCGCTTGTCGATGGTCACGGCAGTGATCATCGTGCAGTCTGTACACGATGGACTCCTCCGTGGACGCCGCGCGGTTCCGGGACGCACTGGCGATCGCGACGGCGCTCCCCGATCCCGAGGTGCGCGCCGCCCAGCTCGACCGGGTGCTGGCCCTGTGGCGCGGCCGTGCCGTCGACCCGGCCGAGTGGCTGGGCGCGCTGGTCACGCGGTGGACCACCGAGATCGACCGGGAGCGGCCGGGCTCGGCGATCGGGCCGCTGACCACGCTGGTAGCCGACCATCCACATCGGGAAGACCTGCTCATCCTGCTGATCCGCGCGCTGCACCGGGCCGGCCGGCCGGGCGACGCGCTGGAGGCGTTCCGGCGGGGCCGGGCCCGGCTGGTCGGCGAGTTCGGCATCGAGCCCGGCCCCGACCTGCGCCGGTTGCAGCAGGCGGTGCTGCGCGGCGACCCCGATCCGCTGCCCGCGGCCGCGGACACCGCGGCGTCCGATCCCGCCCCCTGGTTCGTCGGCCGCGAGGCGGCGCTGACCGAGCTGGACGCGCTGCGGGACGGCACGATCGCGGTGATCGGCGGCCCGGCCGGGGTGGGCAAGACCACCTTGGCCGTACGCTGGGCCGCCCACGCCCAGCACCGCTTCCCGGACGGGCAGATCCGCCTCGACCTGCGCGGCGCCGCCCCCGGCCCGGCGCTGACCACCGCCGAGGCCCTGACCCGGCTGCTGCGCGCGCTGGGCCGGCCGCCCGGCCGCATCCCATGCGACCCGGCCGAGGCCACGACCGTCTACCGCGGCCTGATGGCCGGCCGCCGGATGCTGGTGATCCTGGACAACGCGGCCGACGCCGACCAGGTGCGCCCGCTGCTGCCCGGCAACCCGGGCGGCGTGGTGGTGGTGACCGGCCGGCCGGGGCTGGGCGGTCTGGTCTCGATCGAGGGCGCCCGCCGTGTCCTGCTGCCGCCGCTGACCCCGCGCGAGGCGAGCCGCCTGCTCGGCGATCCCCGGTCGGCCGACGCGCTGACCCGGGCCTGCGGGCGGCTGCCCCTGGCCCTGCGCATCGTGGCCGGCTACGCCCGCAGCTTCCGGGTGAGCGGGAACGCGCTCGCCGCCGGGCGATCCGACAAGGAGCCGATGGCGTGGGCCTTCGAGTTCGCGTACGAGCGGCTCGACTCCACCGCCGCGGTCACCCTGCGCATGCTCAGCCTGGCCCCGGACGGCAGGTTCACCCTTCCGATGGCGGCCGTGCTGACCGGGCGGCCCGCGGCCGACGTCGCCGCCTGCCTGGTCGAACTGACCGACGCGCGGCTGCTGGAACGGCACGGCGACGAGTGGCGGATGCACGACGTCATCGCCGTGCACGCCCGCGAGCGCCTCGAGGCCGAGACGTCCGAACCGGACCGCACCGCGGCCGCCGCCCGCCTGCTCGACTGGCACCTGACCACCGAGGACACCGGCGAGCACCGGATCACTCTGGAGATCTACCGTGCCGGTTTGCGGGCGGCGGAACACCGGGGCGAGACCCGCCGTCAGGGCGTGCTGCTGAACCGTCTCGCCGAGGCGCTGATCGCCGCGGGCCAACCGGCCGAGGCCCACGAGCACCTGGACCGGGCCCTCGCCCTGCATCAGCGGCACGGCGACCTCGCCGGGGAGGCCGAGACGGCCCATCTGCGGGGGCTGCTCGGAGCTTGACGACCCGAGGTTCTGTCAGATCTCGGTCGGTCGATCGGTCAGGCTTTGGCCGGACATCTCGCCCATCGACCTTCCATAACTGTCGAGTATTGATCATTACCAATCCGCCTGACCTGCGGCAACGAATCCTTATCAGGTCGGGACAGCCGAAGAGTGGAAGATCGCCAAGGTCCCCTCCGGTGGACTGTGCGGGGTCGCCCGCACCCACTAACCTCCGAGGCAGGCGGCGATCGGGTGGGGTGATCTGATGATCGGGCTCCTGGTGGTGCGGGACACCGGCTATTTCGGTGTTCCGGTACGGCAGTTGCTCAACGCTCAGGCCGACATCGAGGTGCTCGGCACCATTCCGTTCGACACCGACGTGGTCGGCAGGGCCGCCACCCTGTCACCGCAGGTCATCGTGATCGACACGGAATACATGGTGAGCCAGGTGCTCCCGGTCGCCGCCGAACTCCGCGCGAAGCTGCCCTCGTGCTCGACGCTGCTGCTCTGCGACCCGAGCAAGCGCGGCATGCTCCCGCCCCGGCGCCGGGCCCGCGACCTCAGCTTCCTGCTCAAGGACGCTTCCGAGACGCTGCTGGCCGACTCGGTGCGCCGGCTCGCCGCGGGCGAACGGATCGTCCACCCGCGACTCCAGACCGCGTCGCTGAACACCGACCGTGAGCTGAGCACCCGCGAGCTCGAGGTGCTCGGACTGGCCGCGGAGGGCGACTCGGTGGCCGACATCGCCGACCGCCTCTACCTCTCCGGCGGCACGGTCCGTAACTACCTCTCGACGGTGATCTCGAAGACCGGCGCCCGCAACCGGCTGGACGCCATCCGCATCGTCCGCAAGAACGGCTGGCTCCACTAGCCGGTCAGTCGGTGCCGCTCTCCAGGGCCGCGCGGTCCAGGGCGTCGGGGTCGACCGCGACGTCCTCGCCGGCCTCGCTGTGCCGGGCGATCGCCGCGGCGCCACCGGCGGCCAGTTCGCCGATCAGCCCGTTGCCCGACTGGAGCTGGCCGTGCGCGGCGTACTGCTCGAGCATGCTGCGGGAGTCGGCGATGTCCAGGTTGCGCATGGTGAGCTGGCCGATCCGGTCGTCCGGTCCGAACGCCGGGTAGTGGCTGCGCTCCATCGACAGCTTCTCGGGGTGGTAGCTCAGCAGCGGGCCGGTCGTGTCGAGGAGCGAGTAGTCCTGGCCCCGGCGCAGACGCAGGGTGACCGTGCCGGTGATCGGGTAGCCGATCCAGCGGGCCATGCTCTCGCGCAGCATCAGCGCCTGTGGGTCGAACCAGCGGCCCTCATAGAGCAACCGGCCGAGGCGGCGGCCCTCGGTGTGGTAGGTCGCCACGGTGTCCTCGTTGTGGATCGCGTTGAGCAGGCGCTCGTACGCGATGTAGAGCAGGGCCATGCCCGGCGCCTCGTAGATGCCGCGGCTCTTGGCCTCGATGATGCGGTTCTCGATCTGGTCGGACATGCCCAGCCCGTGCCGGCCGCCGATGGCGTTGGCCTCGTGCACCAGGTCGACCGCCGAGTCGAAGGAGCGGCCGTTCAGCGCGACCGGGCGGCCGTGCTCGAACTCGACCGTGACGTCTTCGGCCGCGATCTCGACCGACGGGTCCCAGAACCGGACGCCCATGATCGGGTCGACGATCTCGATCGAGGTGTCCAGGTGTTCGAGGCGCTTGGCCTCGTGGGTGGCGCCCCAGATGTTCGCGTCGGTCGAGTACGCCTTCTCCTGCGCGTCCCGGTAGGGCAGGTCACGCTGGCTCAGCCAGGCCGACATCTCGTGCCGGCCGCCCAGCTCGGCGACGAACTGCTCGTCCAGCCACGGCTTGTAGATCCGCAGGCTGGGATTGGCCAGCAGGCCGTACCGGTAGAACCGCTCGATGTCGTTCCCCTTGAAGGTGGAACCGTCACCCCAGATCGAGATGTCGTCCTCGCGCATGGCCTGCACCAGCATCGTGCCGACGACGGCGCGGCCCAGCGGCGTGGTGTTGAAGTAGGCCTGCCCGCCCGACCGGATGTGGAACGCCCCGGCGGCCAGCGCGGCGAAACCCTCTTCGACCAGCGCCGACCGGCAGTCGACCAGGCGCGCGTTCTCGGCGCCGTAGATCGAGGCCCGGCCGGGCACGTCGCTGAGATCAGGCTCGTCGTACTGGCCCACATCGGCCGTGTACGCGAATGGGACCGCGCCGCGCTCGCGCATCCAGGCCACCGCGACGGAGGTGTCCAGACCGCCGGAGAAGGCGATTCCGATGCGCTCGCCGACCGGCAGCTTCTTGAGGACCTTCGACATGGGCTAGATGCTAGGCCTTATTCCAAATTCACTTTCGGGGCGGCTCCCCCTGAGGGCGAATTTGGAATGGGGCCTAAGGGTTGCCTGCTCCGGGGCGTTGCCAGGCCCTGATGTAGTCCACGTGTTTGGACGCGACGGTCGTACCCGCATCGGGTGGGATCTTCGAGTAGACGGCCAGGTTCGAGATGATGTTGGTCTCGCCGTCCGAGGTCGCCGGCGACGAGCACACCTGCATGCCGTCGATGTACCAGGTGGTGCCGGTGGGCTCGATCGCCACGCCGTAGGTGTGCCAGTCGCCGGTCGGGTCGAACTCCGGCTTGATGTCGCAGCGGGCGCGCGCCCCGGAGAACTGGGTGCCGTAGAGCCGGCCGTGGTTGTCGGAGTAGAACTCGTACACGTCGGTCTCGGTGTGCTTGTCGACCCCGCGCGCCTGCCAGGTCCAGAAGGCCGGCCAGAACCCCTTGGCCGAGGGCAGCACCGAGCGTTCCTCGATGTAGCCGTACTGGAACTTGTACGAGGGCGTGCTGGTGATCAGGCACGACGTCCACGCGTACCGGGTGCCGGAGGCCGCGTTGACCGCCTGCCGCCGGGCCGTCATCACCAGCGCGTTCTCCCGCACCTGGCAGTTGGCCGCCTGGTTCCACTCGAGCTGCTGGTTGCCGGGGTTGCCCCGGCCCATGTCCGGCTCGGCGGTCGAGTGGTCGTCCCAGCGCTGCCGGTCGAGCGTGGCGCCCTCGAACTCGTCGCTGAACACCAGGTCCCAGCCCTCGGTCTGGCCGGCCGGCAGCGGTGGTCCCCCGGCCGTGGCGGACGGCGGCGGCGCCTCGGCCGGCGGCGGCGGAAGCGACACCGGTGTGTCCTCGTAGGCCTGCTGCGAGCAGGCGGCCAGGGTCAGGAGAGCGGTGGCCAGGGCGATGTATCGGCGCATCAATAACACCTCAGAACGTGAACCGCAGGCGCGCGATCCGGTTGTCGAAGCTCGACGGCGCCATCTCCGGCTCGCCGGTGGTCCGGATCGAGGGCATCCGGGCCAGCAGCTCGCGGAAGGTCGCCGTGACCTCCTGCCGGGCCAACGAGGTGCCCAGGCAGAAGTGCGGGCCGCCGCCGCCGAATCCCACGTGCGGGTTCGGCCTGCGGGTGATGTCGAAGGCGTCCGGGGCGTCGAACACGTCCTCGTCCCGGTTGGCTGATGTGTAGAAGAGCATCACGTCCTCGCCGGCCCTGAGCGGATGGCCGTCGAGCGAGTGGTCCCGCGCCACGGTGCGGCGGAACTGGATGATCGGCGAGCTGTGCCGCACCACCTCCTCGACGAACCCGGCGCCGTGCTCGGCGAAGTCGTCCAGCAGCAGCGCCCGCTGATCGGGGTGGTCGGTGAGCAGCCGCAGCCCGTGCGCGATCGTGTTCCGGGTCGTCTCCACCCCCGCCACCAGCAACAACGAGAAGAACGAGCCCAGCTCACGAGCGTTCAGGCCGGCGCCGGCGAGCGCCGAGATCAGGTCGTCGGCCGGCTCCCGGCGTCGCTGCCGGGCCACCTCGCCGACCACGCGGTGCAGGCGGGCGAGGGCGCGAAGGTTCTTGCCGGGTACGCGGAACCGCCCGCCGGTGCGCTCGGTGCTGTGGTCCACCTGGGCGCGGACCTCCGGCCGGTACGACGCCGGGATGCCCATCATGTCGCAGATGACCTCGAACGGAAGCCGCCCGGCGACCGCCTCGACGAAGTCCTCGGGCCGCCCCTCCCGCACCTCCTCGGCGATCCGCACCGCGAGCCGGGTGACGTCGCCGGCGATCCGGGTGACCACCCGCGGCGTGAACGCCTTGCTCACCACGCCCCGCAGCCGCGCGTGCCGCGGGTCGTCCAGGTTGACCATCGAGTCGCCGAACACGGTCCGCACCCAGCGCGGCGGCCGCGGCGTGGTGACACCGGTCCCGCTGATGAAGACGTCACTCTTCCGGCTCGCCTCGACCACGTGCGCGTGTTTCACCAGAGCGACAAAATCACCGAACCGCTGGGGTACACCCAGAGCCCGCAACCCGCGGAAGGCGTCCAGTCGTTCCGCCTCCGGCAACCGCCAGAAGGCCGGGTCGGCCAGGTCGTACGCGTACGTCGTCACCATGTCGCAAGCTCCTTCTTCCCGCGCAGCGCCGCGGTCGTCTCGGCGGCCAGCCGGTCCCAGGTCAGCCGCAGATCGAAGGTGGCGGCGTGCCGGGCGGCGGCCGCACCCTCCCGCCGGGTCAGGTCGGCACCGGCCAGCCGGTCGGCCACCGCCACGGCCAGGGCGACCGGGTCGCCGGCGGGCACCCGGGCGCCCACCTCGGGCCCGGTCACCTCGGCCAGCCCCGGGATGTCGCTCACCACCACGCCGCGGCCGCTCGCGAACGCCTCCAGCACGGTCAGCGACAGCCCCTCCCAGCGCGACGGCAGCACGACCACGTCGGCCGCGGCCAGCCATCGGCGGACGTCGGTGCTCGCCCCCGCGTACCGGACGCCCGGCTCCGGCCGCGCCCGCAGAGCCGGCAGCAGATCGCCGTCACCGACCAGCGCCAGCCGCGCCGCCGGGCAGCGCCGCCGGATCTCCGGCCAGGCCGCGAGCAGCACGTCCTGGCCCTTCTGCCGGGTGACCCGGCCGACGCACACCGCCAGCGGCGCGCCCGGATCCAGCCCGAGCGTGTGCCGGGCCTCGACCCGATCGTGCTCGCTCGCCGTCGGGAACCGGGTCAGATCAACCCCGTTGCGAACCACCGCGAACCGCCCACGCCGGGCCGGCGTCCGCCCCCGCGCGGCCAGCACGCCGTGTTTCCGGCCCTGCTCGGCCTCCGCGTCACCCAGCACGCCGTGTCTCCGGCCCAGCTCGACCCCCGCGTCACCCAGCACGCCGTGTTTCCGACCCTGCTCGGCTTCCGCGTCACCCACACAGAGGAAGAGGTCGGTCCATCGGGCGGCGGCGCGTTCCCAGGCCAGCGTGGCCTGACGCAGCCGCCCCTCGACGGCCAGCCACGACCAGCCGTGCGGCTGGAACAGCACCGGCCGGCCCTGAGCGCGGCCGAGCCGCCCGGCCAGCCCCGCCTTGGCCGCGTGCAGGTGCAGCACGTCGGGCCGGACCCGCTCGATGATCCCGCGCAGTCGCAGTGTCTCGCCCAGCGCCTCGGCCCCCGGGCTGCGCACGGCCGGCCAGCGCAGCCGCGGCACTCCCGCGCTCGCCAGCTCGGCGGCCAGCAGCCCGCCGTCCGGGCAGGCCACCGTGACGTTCCAGCCGCGGGCCAGTTGGTCGAGGCAGGCAGCGAGCACATAGCCGGCCACGCCACCCTCCCGTGGCTGGGCGACATGCAGAACGGTGACGGTCACCGCTCCCCCTCGCCTTTGCTCTGAGCGCGTATAGGCAACACCCTGGGCTCACGCTGGGCAGGCACAACCGGCTCGGCGGCGCCGCTCTGAGCGCGCATAGGCAACACGCGCTTCGGCGAGCGCCATCGGAGGCGGTCGCGCAGGCGCTTGACCCAAGGGGTGCGGGTCTTGGCCTCGGCGATCAGCCGGCGCAGCGCGAGGACGCCCCGGGCGTAGAGCGTGCCGGCCACGCTGCCCGGCCGCACGAACAGCAGCCGCCGGTTGGGCACGACGACCGGGCGCCACGTCGACTTGTGCGCCTCGTCGCCGCGCAACATGCTCATCGTCGGCAGGCCGAGCCGGTGGGCCAGCGGCAGCGCGTCGGCGAGCAGCATCGTGGTCACGTCGACCTTGCCGCGCAGCGCCGGGTCGACCCCGAAGAAGTAGCCGCCGACCAGGTCGTTGCCGATCAGCAGCAGCGACGAGGCGAGCAGCTCGCCGTCGAACCGGTACTCGAGCAACGAGGCCTGACCGGACTTGATCATCGCGCCGACCGACCGGGTCAGGTGCTCGGCGAAGGCCGGCGTCCGGTGGGCCGGGTTGCCGCCGCGGCCCTCCCACTGCCGCTCGTGCAGCCGCAGCAGCGCGGCGATCGCCGGGCCGGCCGCATCGGCCTCGACCTCGGTCACCGCGGGGGCGGCCTTCTTGAGCTGGTTGAGGCGGCGGCGGACGGTCTTGCGGGAGTGCGACGGGAGGTCCCGGACCAGGTCGTCGAACGGGCCGGCGGCCAGTTCGAGACAGAGCGACCCGGGCGTCTCGTGGACGCGGCCGGGCCAGGCCGGCGCGAGCAGCGACGCGGTGACCGCGCCGGGGCGGGCCTCGCCGAAGTCGGCGGTGTGCCAGCCGCGGTCGCGGATCAGCGCGGTGGCCAGCACCTGCGCGGCGGGGGCGGCCACCTCATCGTCGAGCAGCACGTCGGTGAAGTCGGCCAGCGCCCCGCCGATCGGGTGGAGCACCTGGTGGCGCACCTCGAAGGCAGCCGCGGCGACCAGCGTGCCGGCGTGCCGGATCAGGAACACCCGGAGTCCACCGGGCCGGCCGTAGGAGCGCCACCAGGAATGCAGCCACGCGTACGCCTGGAAGGGCGAGGCCCCGGCGCAACGCGCGTGCAAGGCGTCCCAGTCGGCGGCGAGGCCGGCGAAGGCGGCGTCGCCGCGGCGGGTCTCCACCGACCATTCGGTGAGGGCGGCCGGATGCGTGAGCGATGCGGTCATTTCTCCTCCACCCGGAACACGACGGCCCGTCCGACCACCCGGACCGGCTCCTGGTCATCGGCCTGGCCGGAAGGCTCGGCGACCGAGCCGGACGAGTCCGACGAGTCCGACGAGTCCGACGAGCCGGACGAGTCGGCCTCCTCGTCGGGCGAGGGCGGGGATGCCGGCGTCGCCGTGAGCACCTTCTGCTTGGAGCGCCAGATGCCGGAGAAGCTGGTGATCGCCACCGGCTCCGGCTCCTCGACGTAGACCCGTTCCGGCTCGGCGACCACGGTGACGGACTCGGCGGTAGCGGTGGCCGGCGCCGTCGTCTCCTCCGACCGGCGCCCGGCCCCGGCGAGCACGGCCAGCCCGCCGATCAGCAGTCCGGCCGCCGCCCCGACGGCCAGTTCCATCGGCGGTTTGGGCGAGGTCGGCCGGGCCGGTGGCGTGGCCGCGGCCAGCATGGTCAGACCCACCCTGGTCTCGCCCTTGCGGGTGTCACCCAGGGAGATCAGCGAGTTGGCCACCGCGTTGGCCACGGTCGCGGTGCGCGACGGCGACGGGCCGATCGCGGTGATCTCGATGACCGGGGCGTCCGGCGACGTCGACGCGGTCACCCGGTTGAGGCCGGTCCGGTCGGCGCCGAGGGTCTGCCCGGCGGTGGCCAGGACCGGGCCGGTGGTGGCGATCCGGCCGTACGCCTGGGCGTAGTTCAGCGCGACGATCGGCTCGGCCCCGGCGCCGATCGTGACCACGTACGCCTTGGCGGTGTAGGTCGGTGTCTTGATCGCCGCGTAGGCCGCACCGGCCCCGCCGCCGATCGCGGTGAGCAAGAGCAGCAATCCGAAGCGGCGGACCAGCCGTCGCAGGAACTCCCGTGATTTCACCCGTGTGCTCCTTCAACGTGTTGCAGGGTGTGCCCGGCGAGCCGCCGGTAGAGAAGGTCGATGGATGCGGCCAGCCGGCCGGTGTCGAACCGGGCCACCACATCGGGGATGGGCAGCCGGCCGCCGCGCCGCTCGGTGAGGCAGGCGAGTTCGGCCCGCAGCGTGCGGGGCAGGGCTTCCGGGTACGCCGACAGCCGACGAGCCCCGGGCGCGTCCGGCGGACCGTGGCCGCCCGGCGAGGTGAGCTCGTCCAGCGGCGGGCACACGGCGTAGAGCGCGGGCAGCCCGCAGGCCAGCGCCTCCAGGACGGCCAGGCCGAAGGTCTCCGAATCGGACGGTGACGCGAACACGTCCATCGCGCACAACATCTCCCGCGCGTGCCCGACCGCCCCGGCGAAGACCACCCGGTCGGCCACGCCGTGCAGGTCGGCCACCTGTTCCAGGGCTTCCCGGGCCGGACCGTGCCCGACCAGCAGCAGCGTCACGCCGGGCACCTCGGCGACGGCCCGGATCAGCCGGTCGAAGTGCTTGGTCGGCTCGAGCCGGCCGACGCCACCGATCACCACCGCGTCCTGGGCGATGCCCAGCCGGGTCCGGGCGGCCCAGCGCAGCCGCGGGTCGAAGGTGAACTCGCTCGCGTCGATCCCGTTGGGCACGACGGCGATCCGGTCCTCGCGGACACCCCAGGCCCGCAGCCGGCCGGCGACCGCGTCGGACACCGCGACGGTGGTGTGGCCGAGACGTTCGGTGAGGCGGTAGAGCAGGCGTACGCCGACCGAGGTGCGGCGGCCCTCGATCACGCCGTGGCCCAGCGAGTGTTCGGTCGCCACGATCGTCGGCACGCCGGCCAGCCGGGCGGCGACCCGGCCGAACAGGCAGGCCCGGTAGAGGTGGGTGTGCACCACGTCGTACCGGCCGTCCCGCATCAGCCGGCGCAGCTTGGGCAGCGCGGTGAGGTCGTGGTTGTGCTTCATGGTCAGCTCGTGCACGGTCGTGCCGTCGGCCCGGATCGCCTCGGCCACCGGCCCCGGGTTGGAGAGCGTGACCACCTCGCAGTCGTGCGGCAGCCGGCGCAGCAGCACGCGCAGCTGATGCTCGGCCCCGCCGGCGTTCAGCCCGGTGATGACGTGCAGGACGCGCATCAGGCGGCCCTGCCGACGGTGAGCCGGTGGCGGGCCAGCTTGGCGTAGAGGCGGTGGGTGGCGTCCCGGTCGCCGATGAACGTGCGCGGGAGCGCGTGCCGCCCGATCACCGGTGTCGGCTGGACCGCGCAGGCGTAGTCGTACCCGGCGGCCCGGACCGCCTCGACCTCGCGCTCGCCGACCGCGCCGTACGGGTAGCAGAACCCGGTCACCTGCTGCCCGGAGAGATCGGCCAGGATCTCCCGGCTGTGCGCGGTCTGGACATCCAGGTCGGCGGCCTCCGGCATGCGGACGTGGGCGAAGCCGTGCGAGCCGATCTCCACGCCCGCCGCGGCCACGGCGGCGATGTCGGCCGCGGTCATCAGGTTTTTCCGAGGACCCGGGGTGTCCCAGGAGTTGTGGCCGCCGAGCGAGCCGGCCACCACGTACACCGTCGCGGTGAAATCGAAGGACGACAGGACCGGGAGGACCTCGTGTACGAAGTCCGCGTACCCGTCGTCGAAGGTCAGGCCGACCAGCCCGGGCCGGGGATCGGCGAGCAGCTCCCGCACCGACACCCCGCGCAGCCCGCGCCGGCGCAACCAGCGCATCTGCCGTTCGAACCGGCGCGGCGAGACGGTGACCTGGTAGGGATCCTCGGTGTAGGACTCGACCGAGTGGTACATCAGCACCAGCGGGAAGGAGGACATCAGCGGAACCGTCCCTTCAACTTGGCGACCACCGTGGTGGCCTCGTCGACCCCGGCCAGCCGGGCCAGCCCGGCGAACACGATCAGCACCACCACGCCGCCGATCAGGACGACCGCGAGCGCGGGCCACGAGCCCAGCCACCGGCTGACCAGCCAGCCGGCCCCGCCCGCCCCGCCCGCGGCGAACACCAGGCGCAGCCCGGCCAGGCCGAGCGAGGGCAGCGCCAGGGCCACCATGCGGTCGCGCAGGCCGAGCAGCAGCAGGACCGCGGCGGTGCTGATGCCGAGGCCGTTGGCGGCGGCGATGGCGTACGCGCCGGACGACCGCACCCCGATCGCGGCCACCACGCCGGTCACCACCAGCCCGGCGCCCATCGCCATGGCCGGGTACCAGTTGCGTTCCTCGCCGGCGTAGAACGGCCGGGACAGCGCGGTGACCAGCACGTGGCCGAGCAGGCCGAGGGCGTACACCCGCATGATCCCGGCGGTGGCGGCGGTGTCGGCGGCGGTGAACTCGCCGTGCTCCAGCAGCACGTGCACGATGTCCGGGGCGAACACCACCAGGTACGCGGTGGCCACCAGGATCAGCGCGGCGGTCGTACGCAGATCGGCCTCGAGCCGTTTGCGGGCCTCGTCGGCCTCGCCGGCGGCCATCCTCCGGGCCAGCGTGGGGAACGTGACCGTGCAGATCAGCAGGGCCACCAGCATCGGGATCTGGGCGACCTTCTGCGCGTAGTTGAGGTGCGAGATGGTCCCCTCGGCCAGCGACGAGCCGAGGAACCGCTCGATGAACACCTGCGCCTGCCGCACCAGCGTGTAGATCGTGATCGGCAGGAACGCGGCGAGCGACACGGTGGCCGCCCCGGTGCGCCACCGGCGCGGCAGGCCGACGTGCCGCAGGAAGCTCGGCAGCTGCACCAGCACCATGAAGAAGCTGCCCAGCGCGACTCCGGCGGCGGCGCTGACCACACCCAGCGACCCGTGCAGCGCGCCCATCAGGGTCAAGATCCCGATGTTGTACGCCAGGTGGATCGCGGCCGGGGCACCGAACACGTGGTTGGCCCGCAGCGCCGCGCTGAGATAGCCGGCCAGCCCGAAGGTGAGCACGGTGATCGAGGTCAGCCGGGTGCACGTGACGGCCAGGGCCGGGTCGGCCAGCCCGGGCGCGATCAGGTGCACCAGCCAGGGCGCGCAGAGGAAGGTGGCGCCGGCGAGCACGACCAGCACCACCACGATGCGTGGCATGGTCGCGCCGACCACGCGCCGGAGGAACAGACCGGCGTCGCCGCCGTCGGCCTCGGCCACGGCCCGGCTGAACAGCGGGATCATCAGCAGCGACATGCCGCCCTCGACGACCACGGCGAACGCGGTCTCGGGCACGGTCCAGGCCACCAGGAAGGCGTCCGTGCCGCCGTCGGCGCCGAAGAACCGGGCCAGGAACAGGTCGCGGACGAAACCGAGCAGCGAGCCGGAGAGCGTCACGACCAGCGTGATCATGGTCGCCTGGACGAGGGTCTTCTGGAGGGGACTCGGCTTGATCGTGGTCATGCGGGTCCTACCGTTCGGGGTTCTTCCGTTCGGGGGCGGGGGACGATCACGGCGCGGCGGACGACGATGCCGAGCAGGGTGGCCATCAGGACGGTGCTGGGTCCGGCGCCGATGTCGCCGTACATCCAGTCGATGAGCGTCCAGACCATCAGGGCCGGCGCGGCGAGGTCGAGGAAGCGCTCCTCGGCGCCGGGCAGCGTGTGCGCCCGCCGGCGGCGGACCGCGCCGGCGGCCATGGTCACCAGCAGGCCGCCGAAGGCGAGGATGCCGACCGTGCCCTGCTCGCTGAGGACCATCAGGTATTGGTTGTGCGGCGACATCAGCGCCTGCCGGGTCACGCCCGAGGTGGGGTCGCCGACGTCGCTGCCGGCCGACAGCTCGACGCTCGAATAGCTGTCCCGGTAGGCGACGAAGTCCTTCATGCCGACCCCGACCACCGGGTGGTCGGCCCAGATCGCGCGGGCCGCGGCCCACAGCGCGTACCGGTCGCGGACCGACTGGTCGGGCGAGCTGCCGACCGAGACGATGCTGGTCAGCCGCTGGTCGAGCCGGCTGCCGGACGGGTCGGCGTCGCTGCCGGCCGACCACATGAGAATGGCGGCCCCGAGGACCGCCATCAGACACAGGAACGCCGCGGCGCGCCAGCGCCAGACGAACAGCAGCACGAGCAGCGCGGCGGCGGTGGCGATCCAGGCGCCCCGGCTCAGCGTGAAACCGAGCGCCAGCACCAGGAACCCGCACACCGCGAGCAGGCCGATCCGCGGCCGGCCCCGCATGGCCAGGGCGAGGGCCAGCGTCACGACCAGGCCGTAGCCGAGCAGGGCGGCCAGCGCCATGACCTGCTCGGGGCCGAACGTGCCGACCGCGCGGACGAACTCGCCGCCGTACGAGGCGCCGGTGCCGGACAGGTACTGGTAGACGCCGTACGCGCCCTCGACCACGGTGACCGCGATGATCGCGCCCGCGGTGAGCCGGACGTCGAGGCGGTCGCGCAGGGACATCGCGACCGCCACCGGCACCAGGACGAAGATCTCGGCGTACCGGATGAAGCCGACCGCGGAGGCGAGCACGTCCGAGGCGATCACGGTGGCCAGCGCGAACGAGACCAGCGCGCCGGCGAACGGCAGCCAGCCCCGTCCGGCCAGCGCCCGGTCGCCGTTGTTACCAACTAGTCGGTAACCGAGCACCGCCACCAGCAGGCCGGCGATCAGGTCGGCCGCGGTGATCCGGCCGTCGCCGGTGAGGTTGCCGATCTCCGGGGGCAGGCAGACCACGACGATGCTGGCGACGACCAGGATGCTCGGCCGGTTCTTGACGGCCGTGCCCGCGGCGAACAGCACGGCCAGCGGGCTCAGCACCAGCTCGGCCAGCGGGTTGCGCCGCGGCCGGCGCAGGTTTTCCGGGCGCCGGCGCGGGGGCACGGTGAGGAGATCGTCGAGTGTTGTCATGCGTCAGACCCGGTGGATGCTGAGCATCGAGCCGACCGTACGGAGAATGATCTTGAGGTCGAGGGCCAGCGACCAGTGTTCGATGTAGTGGTTGTCGAACCGGACCCGCTCCTCGATCGAGGTGTCGCCACGTAGCCCGTGGATCTGCGCCCAGCCGGTGATGCCGGTCGGCACGCGGTGCCGGTCGGCGTACCCGGTGTAGGTGCGCTGGAACTGGTCCACGAAGAACTGGCGCTCCGGCCGCGGGCCGACCAGCGACATCTCGCCGCGCAGGACATTCACCAGCTGGGGCAGCTCGTCGAGCGAGCTGAACCGCAGCAGCTTGCCCACCTTCCCGAGCCGCATGTCGTGGTTGATGTTCCACTTGACCTGCGACTCCCGGTCGTCCGCGGGGGTCAGCGAGCGGAACTTGAGAATGGTGAAGAGCTTGCCGTCGCGGCCGACCCGTTCCTGCCGGAAGAGCACGCCGTTCTTGCGCGACTCCCACTTGACCAGCAGCGCGCAGAGCAGGAAGACCGGTGCCAGCAGCACCAGGCCGACCAGCGAGCCGACGATGTCGATGAGCCGCTTGACCGCCCAGCGCCGCAGCTGCGCCGGCTCGGGGCGCAACCGGGCGAGCGGGATGCCCCGCACGAACTCGGTCCGTCCACACCCGACGGCCAGCTCGAACAGCCGCGGCACCACGTGCACGGTCACGCCGTAGCGGCGGCACCGGCGCAGCGTCTGCACCAGGTCGGCGTCCGGGATGGCGGGGAACGCGACGATCAGGTGCAACGGCTTGTACCGGGCGACCGCGCGTTCCAGGTCGGCGGTCGGGGCGAGCACCGGGAGGGTGGGCTGGGTCAGGGCGGGCGGGCCGACGAAGCCGACCGGGGCGATGCCGTACGTGCGGTCGTCACGCAGCGCGTCGGCCACCCGGATGGCGAAGTCACCGCTGCCGACCACGATCGCGGCGCGGCCGGGCCGGTGGCGGCGGTGCCATCGGATCAGGCGATACCCGAGGGTACGGGCGACCAGCACCGCCCCGAGCAGCACCGTGGCCCAGGTCGGCGGGACGGCGACGAGCTCGCGGGGCGCCGGGCCGGCCGGTGCGGCCAGCAGCGCGCCCCCGGCCACCACCACGGCGGTGGCGATCACGATGCGTGGCAGGTCGTCGAGGACGGAGTGGCTCATCCGGGAGCGGTAGAGCCCGGCCACCCCGAGCGCCAGGAGCAGCGCGGCGGGCGACACGGCGCCGGTCAGGTAGGTGATCACGGCGATCGCCAGGCTGTCGAGCAGCAGCAGCAGGGCGGCTTCGCCGAGCCCGGCCGTGGCGGCGCGAACCGGCACGACCGGGACGGGTAAGGGGATCGAGGGGCACTCGGTCAGCGCCGGTACCCGTTGGCCGGTGTTGCGTCCCCACCGGACCACGGAAGCGAATTGATACAAGGTCTCCCCCGTTCACGACGGCGTCGCAAATGAGGGTCGCAGCCGGTCGGGGGGCGTACACAGTCGCAAATGTCATGTTGAACGTGACTGGTTCTCACGTTTCGTATGACATTTTACATGCGCCCGGAAGATCTGTTGGGTCGCCATTACCCGAACGGCCGGGAATGGTGTCGGGAAATGCTCAGGAATGGTGCCACTGATCACGGGTCAGCGCGTACTCGACATCGCCCTGCTCGTCGCCCGGGATCTTGTCCGGCCAGTCGGCGTGGAAGGTGCGGAGGTAGCGCAGGCCGGCCTTCTCCATCACCCGGCGGGAGGCGGTGTGCACGGCCATCGTCTCGGCGAAGACCCGCTCGACGCCCAGGTCGGTGAAGGCCTTGTCGATCAGCGCGCGGGCGCCCTCGGTCGCGTACCCCCGGCCCCAGACGTCGCGGCGGAACCGGTAGCCGATCTCGGCGCCCGGCGACGAGGTACGCCGGTTGCCCGGCCGCAGGTGGAACCAGCCGACGAACCGGCCGCTGTCCTTCTCCTCGACCGCCCAGTAGCCGAAGCCGCCCGGCCGCGAGTACCAGGACAGCATGTACGGCAGGACGTCGTCCCGGATCTCCTCCTCGCCGGTGGCGCGGCCGCCGTTGAGGTGGAACATCACCACCGGGTCGCTGTCCAGCTCGACCAGCGCGGCCACGTCGCGGGACTCGAACTCGCGCAGCCGCAGCCGCTCGGTCTCCAGGAAGACACCCATGCGCGGAAGCCTAGGAGATCGCGAACACGGACGCTTTGACCTCGCCCTGTCCGGAGTTGGCGAGGCAGTGGATCAGGGTGTCGGTGGTACCGGAGAACTGCATCGGCCAGGCGCCAATCGTCCAGCCCTTCACCTTGGCCTTGTCCTTGGCCCGCGCTTCCATCACGGCGCGGGTGCAGGCCTTCTTCACCGCCGCGTCGGTGGTGATCAGGTCGGTCTGGTTGCCCTCCAGCGAGCCGGGCGGCGGCTCGATCGCGGCGAACGTCTCCCAGTAGTGCTCCTGGGCGCAGGGCGCCTTCCGGGGCATCTCGGCCCGGCCGCTGAGCCCGACCAGGCCGCCCCAGCACATCTCCTCGACCGGGCAGAAGCCCTGGTCGCACTGCTTGAAGTGGTCGGGGACGCGGTCCTTGACGGTTCCGCCCGAAGATCCGGCCTCGGCCCTGGCATCCCGATCGCCGGCGAGTTTGACGACCGCGAAGCCGGCGGCCAGGACGGCCACCGCAGCCACGGCGACCGCGACGATCACCGGCGAGCGGCGCCGCTTGGGGGGCGCGGCCGGCCACGGCGGGTGCGGGCCCGGGAACGGCGCCGCGGGCATCAGCGCGCCACCGGCGGCCGCGCGCGCCACCTCGGCCAGGGTCGAGGCGGACGGCCAGCGCTGCGCCGGGTCGGTGGCGAGCATGCGGCCGACCACGGCGGCCACGTTCGGCGGCACGTCGGCCGGCAGCGGCGGGGGCGGCGCCTGGACCCGCTGCAGGGCGACGGCGTACGCGTTCTCGCCCACGAACGGGCGCCGACCGGCGAGCATCTCGTACGCCGCGACGCCCAGCGCGTACAGGTCGCTGAGCGGCGTGGCCGGCTGCCCCAGCACCTGCTCGGGCGACAGGTAGGTGGGCGTGCCGAGCACCGCGCCGGACTGGGTCAGCCCGGTGCTGTCGCCGGCCCGGGAGATGCCGAAGTCGGTGAGCACCACCTGGCCGTTGCGCCGGACCAGCAGGTTGGCCGGCTTCACGTCGCGGTGCACGATGCCCGCGTCGTGCACCGCCTGGAGCCCCTCGGCCGCCTCGGCGATCATCCGCATCACCTCCGGCGGCGCCATCCGCCCGGCCCGGGCCACCGCCTGGGCCAGCGACTCGCCGTCGATGAACTCCATCACCATGAAGGTCACGCCGTGGTCCTGGCCGTAATCGTGGATGTTGGCCACGCCGGGGTGGCTGACGCCGGCCATCGCCTGCGCCTCGGCCACGAACCGGCGGGCGAAGCCGGCTTGGCCGGCCACCTCGGGCAGCATCACCTTGACCGCGACGGTCCGGCCGAGCACCTCGTCGGTGGCCCGCCAGACCTCGCCCATGCCACCGGCGCCGACCCTGGCCACGAGCAGGTAGCGCCCACCGAGTAGCAATCCGGGCTGCAGCACGATCATCTCCCTCACGGCCGACGCGACATCATGCACCAAAGGTGGCGTCCGCCGCGATGGCCCTTCGGGCAACTATCCGATCACCGGGCGCGTTCGGCCTCGCGGCCGAGGCGGACCAGGTGGCTGACCCGCTCGTAGCTGTTCAGCGCCGCCACGCTCACGGCGAAGCCGAGCAGCGGGGTGAGCGCCAGGATCGCCCATTGGAAACCGCGCAGGTAGATCGGCGAGTCGAACTGCATGCTCGAATACCTGAAGCCGGCGAAGCCGTAGGTGACCAGCGCCGCCATCGCGATGACCGGCGTGATCAGCACCGCCGTCCGGCGGCGGACCGGGCCGCCCTGTCGCCACCAGCCGATCAGCATCAGGCCGGCCGCGGCGAGAAAGACCGGGACCGCCCACCGGAAGAGGAAGTCGCCGTCGATGGTGACCGCGTAGCTCAACTGGCCGACGAAGTAGCCGTCCCCGGTCCGGTGGTCGACGATGTCGGCCGCCGCGAGCAGGGCCAGGCCACCGCCGAAGAACCCGAGGCCGCGGGGCCGGAGCACCGGCTCGCCCGAGACCAGCGCGACCGAGGCCGCGGCGACCAGCACCGCGGCCACCACCAGCCAGGCCGACAGCAGCATCTGGCTGGGTGAATCCGGGTACCGCGAACCGACCGCGGCGATCTCGACCGCGGCCCCGGCCAGCGCGGCGCCGGCCGCCACCCGGCGCCGGCCCGCGATCACCACGACCGCGGCGACCAGCCAGACCAGGTGCAGGAACCAGAGCGGCTCGAAGGCCGCCCGGTCCCAGCCCAGGTAGGTGTACGCCAGCCCGAGCCGGCGGAGCGGGACGGCCAGCAGGGCCAGCGTGCCGACGATCTGGATCACCCGCAGGGCCCGGCGCCAGTCGTTGTCGCGCAGCAGGCCACCCAGGCCGGGCCGATTCCGGAGGCGGACCTTGACCGCCCCGGCGAGCAGATCGGCCCGGTCGCGCAGGCTCGGGCGACGGCTGCCGGGCTCGGCGGCGGCCATCAGCACGCCGACCATCTCTTCCTCGTACTCCCGCCGGTACGTGCTCGGATACGCGGCCAGAAGGCGGCGGTAACGTCCCTCGAGTTCGCCATGCATGGCGAACATCATATACCGATGATCGGTATATTCCAGGCCCCGACGCGGGCCGGCCGGGTGGCGCGGCAAGATCGCCGTCGCCGTCGCCCAGTTCTAGTCGGTCGGCGGGTCGGCCAGCGGCCAGCCACCGGCGGCGAGCCGACCGGAGACCCGGGCGACATCCTCCGGGCTGGCCGGCTTGAGCACCGAGTCGTGGATCATCTGCTCGATGTCCTCGTGGGTCACCGGCTCGTCGTTGAGGATCGCGTTGTCGGCCAGGTCCTGGGCGACCGAGCGGACCTCCTCCTCGGTCAGCTTCCGCTGGAGGAGGCCGAGCAGCACCACGTAGTCCTGCCGCGGCACACCGGTCGGGTAGCCCTGCCGGAGCCAGTCCACGGCCCGGACGACAAAGCTGGAACGGGGTTCGGTCACCGTGATCTCCTACGCCGAAGCGTCACTTGTCGATGATGGTCGGGTAGATGTGCTCGAAGCTGAGCGCCTTGCCGAAGCCGGACGCCACGATGAAGGTGATGCCCAGCACGACCAGGGCCAGCACGATGATGAACAGGACCCAGCCGATCACGGTGCCGGCCGGGTTGGGGCGGGCGGCGGAGTCGACCTCCGCGGAACCGCCCGCCCCCCAGGCCAGGGAGCGGATGCCGAGCGCGAAGAGCAGCGGGAGGCCGGCGCCGAGCACGATGCCGGCGGCCAGCACCTTCCAGGCGCCCTCGAGGGCGAAGCCGAGGTTGTGCATGCTCAGACTCCTTCGGGGACGCGCTCGCGGGTGGCCGCGGGCTCGTCTTCCCACTCGTCGTTGACGTTGCTGTGGTCGACCGGCTTCTGGCGGGACCGCAGGAACATGAAGGTCGCCAGGCCCAGCAGCACGATGAAGACCACCACGGCGCCGGCCAGGCCGCCGACCAGGTGGCCGATCGACCACATGACGCCGCCGACGACGGCCGCGGCGGGCAGCGTGATCAGCCAGGCGGCGATCATCCGGCCGGCCACCTTCCAGCGGACCTGCGCGCCGGGCTTGCCGATGCCGCTGCCGAGGATCGAGCCGGTCGCGACGTGCGTGGTGGAGAGCGCGAAGCCGAGGTGGCTGGAGGCCAGGATGACCGCGGCCGAGGAGGCCTCGGCGGCCATGCCCTGCGGCGGCGCGATCTCGACCAGGCCCTTGCCCAGCGTGCGGATGATCCGCCAGCCGCCGAGGTAGGTGCCCGCGGCGATGGCCAGCGCACACGCCGCCTTGACCCAGAACGGCACGGCGCCGGTGTCGGTCCAGTCGCCCGAGGCGATCAGGGCCAGCGTGATGACGCCCATCGTCTTCTGCGCGTCGTTGGTGCCGTGGGCCAGCGAGACCAGCGAGGCGCTGCCGATCTGACCCCAGCGGAACCCACTCTCCGTAAATTTCGATGCGACCCCGGTCACCGCCTTGTAGACCAGCCAGGTGCCGACGGCCGCGACGATGCAGGCGATCACCGGCGACATCACCGCCGGTAGCAGCACCTTGCCGACGACGCCGTCGAGCTTGCTGCCGTCGCCGTTCCAGTTGACGCCGGCCCAGCCGAGGCCGGCGACGCTGGCGCCGATCAGGCCGCCGAACAGCGCGTGCGACGAGCTCGACGGCAGGCCGAGCAGCCAGGTCAGCAGGTTCCAGACGATGCCGCCGACCAGGCCGGCGAGCACGATCAGGAGCAGGTCGAATCCGCCGTTGCCGAGCAGCTCGGCCTTCGGGGCGCCCGACTTGTCCTGGATCTTGACGACCGCGTTCGTCACGGTCAGCGCCACCTCGACGGAGAGGAAGGCGCCTACGAGGTTGAGGATGCCGGACAAGGCCACGGCCGTCTTCGGCCGCAGCGCCTTCGTGGCGATGGACGTGGCCATCGCGTTCGCCGTGTCGTGGAACCCGTTGGTGAAGTCGAAACCCAGCGCGGTAACGACGACCAGGGCCAGGATGATTGACTCGGTCACTCCCGCATCGTCCGGCCGTCCTTACCGGCAACGGAAGTGGGGAGAAGCGTCCGCCCCAGAAGTTCGAGCCCGGTTCACTTACCTGTCGCTTACCGGCCCGGGTGATCCCAGGATGTTCAGCCGGTGATCGCTGTCGCTTCGACCGGGCCGGTGTTACGGCGGGCGAGCACGTGCAGGGCGAAGAGCAGATGGCCGAGCATGACCGGGACCAGGACCGGGTGGATGAGCACGGCGAGGGTCCCGGCCACGGCGAGCACGCCCGCGGTGGCGGCCACCCGGCCCGGGTGGGAGACGGCGGTACGCAGCGCGTCGCGTACCGCCGGAAGAAGCCGCCGGCGGGCCGCCGAGACCAGCACCAGCCCGCCCAGCCCGGCGGCGGCCAGGCCGGCGAGCGCCACTACGACCAGCATCGGCGCGCCGCCGGGCACCCGGCCCGCCCGCAGCGCGAACAGATCGAGCACCACCGCGGCGGCGAGGGCGGCGACCACGACCGAGGCCGCGAACCCGGGCAGCAGGGCCTGCCGGAAGCTGACCCACAGCCGCCGGGGCGACGGCCACGCGTCATGGCTCAGGTAGTGCTCGACCGCGCGGCTGGCGGTCAGCAGAGCGGCCCCCGCGGTGATCACGCCGCAGCAGAGAAAAGTCGTCAGGAATCCGGCGATCGCGAGATCACCCGCGGTTCGAAAGGCGTCCCGCCAAGGAGATCTCATCCCTTGAGCCCGCTCGTGTTGATCCCCTCGACGAGCATTCTCTGAAAAGCCACGAAGAACAGGAACACGGGTACGAGCGACAGCAACGACATCGCGAACATCGGCCCGACCGCGCTTTCCGACGTCGAGTCGATGAACAGCGTCAGCGCCACCGGAACGGTGTAGTCGCTCAGGTCGGAGAGGAACACCAGCTGACGGAAGAAGTCGTTCCAGGTCCAGATGAACGAGAAGATCGCCGTGGTGACCAGGGCCGGCCGGCTCAGCGGCAGGATGACGTACCGGAAGATCGCGTACGGGCCGGCGCCGTCGATCGTGGCGGCCTCATCGAGCTCCCGCGGGATGCCGCGCATGAACTGCACCATCAGGAAGACGAAGAACGCCTCGGTGGCCAGGAACTGGGGCACGAGCAGCGGCAGGTAGGGGAAGTCGCCGCCGACCCAGCCGAGCGACTTGTAGAGGATGTACTGCGGGATGATCAGCACGTGGCCGGGCAGCAGCAGGGTGCCGATCATGACCGCGAACCACATCCCGCGCAGCCGGAACCTCAACCGGCCCAGGGCGTACGCGGCCAGCAGGCAGGAGATCACGTTGCCGAGCACGGTCAGCCCGGCCACCAGCACGCTGTTCGCGAAGAACCGGCCGAAGCCCAGGTCGAAGTGGCTCCAGCCCTCGGCGAAGTTGCCCGGCGTGAACTCGTCAGGGATCAGCCCGATGTTGCTGACGATCTCCTCGGGCGACTTGACCGAGGTGCCGGCCATCCACACCAGCGGGTAGAGCACCACGGCCAGGATGGCGACCAGCAGCAGGACCCGCAGCACGCGGCGCATCAGCCGTTCCCCTCGTCGGAGTAGTGCACCCAGAACCGGCCGGTGCGGAACAGCACGGCCGTGATCAGGCCGATGGCGATCAGGAAGATCCAGGCCATCGCGGACGCGTAGCCCATGTCCAGCTTGACGAAGCCGTTGATGTAGAGGTTCAGCGTGTACATCAGGGTGGAGTCGACCGGGCCGCCCTCGCCGTTGCTCAGCACGAACGCCGACGTGAAGCCCTGGAAGCCGTTGATCGTCTCCAGCACCAGGTTGAAGAAGATCACCGGCGAGAGCATCGGCACCGTGATGTGCCAGAACCGGCGTACCGCACCGGCGCCGTCCACCTCGGCCGCCTCGTACAGCTCGACCGGCACCTGTTTGAGCCCGGCCAGGAAGATCACCATCGGCGCCCCGAACTGCCAGACCGCCAGCAGCATCAGGGTCTCCAGCGCGTACTCCGGGTCGTGCACCCACGCCTGGCCCTGGACGCCGAAGAAGCCGAGCAGCGAGTTGAAGGCGCCGTCCCGGTTGAACATGCTGACCCAGACGATGGCCAGCGCCACGCTGCCGCCGAGCAGCGACGGCAGGTAGAACAGCCCGCGGAAGAGGCCGACGCCACGGAACGCGCGGTTCAGCAGCAGCGCCACGCCGAGCGCGACGAGCAGCTTGAGCGGCACGGCGATCAGCGCGTAGGTGACCGTCACGGTGACCGAGTGCCAGTACGACGGATCCTCGGTGAACATCCGCCGATAGTTGTCGAAGCCGACCCACTCCACCTCGGACAGCGGCGACAGCACGTCGTAGTCGGTGAAGCTGAGGTAGAGCGAGAGCAGCATCGGCACCGCGGTGATCAGCATCAGGCCGATCAGCCACGGGCCGAGGAACGCGTACCCGGCGAGGTTCTGCCGCTGCCGGGCCCGGGCCGGCCCTGCCTCCCGTTGGCGGGGCGCGGCTACCGGCGGAGCGATGGCCACGAGGTCATCCCTTGCCGATCGCGCTGGTCGCGGCGGCGACGAAGGCCTTGGCCGCGGCGTCCGGCGTCTGCCGTCCGTACACCACCTCCTCGGCCGCCTTGATCAGCTCGCTCTTGACCACGCTGTGCCCGGCCGGCGGCACCGTCGGCGCGGCGCCGTAGGTCTTGCCGATCTCGTCCTGCACGGTGATCGACTGCTTCATCGCCGGGTTGTCGGTGCCGGCCGCGACCTGCTCGCGGATGTCCAGGTTGGACGGCAGGCCGCGCTCGGTGCCCAGGATCTGGCCGGCTTCCGGGTCGTTGGCCAGGAAGTTGATGACGTCGACGGCGACGTCCTTGTGCTTGCTGCCGCGGAAGACCGAGAAGAACATCGAGGCACGCGGCCACTGCGCGCCGGTCTTGCCCGGGTACGCCGTGACGCCCAGCTCGCCCTTGACGTTCTTCTTCAGCTCGGGCATCTGGTTGACCCAGACGAAGCTGGTGGCCGCCTTGCCGGTCGCCACCAGCTGCTTGGTGATGTCGGTGGAGTTGCCCTCGTGGATGACGTCCGCGGTGGGCGTGGCGCCGGCCGCGCGGGCGCCCTGCCAGAGGGTGAACCACTGTGTCACGTCGGCCTCGGTGAAGCCGAGCTGCTTGCCCTGGTAGAGGTCCTTGCCCTGCTGCCGCAGCCAGACCCAGAACGCCTTGAAGTCGGCGCTCGGGTCCTGCGTACCCGGGACCTTCGCGGTCTTCGTCACCGTCGACGCCCAGGCGATGTAGTCCTCCCAGGACATGCCCATCGTCGGCTCGGGCAGCTTGAACTTCTCGAGCAGCGTCTTGTCGTACACCAGGCCCTGGGTGTTCTCGCCGAAGGACAGGCCGGCCATCTTGCCGTCGACCACGCCGTACTTCCACAGCGGCTCGGGGAACCGGCTGGTGTCCAGGCGCTTGTCGGCCTGGTACGGCGTCAGGTCGAGGGTGACCTTCCGGTCGGCGTACTCGGCGAGGTAGTTGTCGTCGATCTGGAAGACGTCCGGCGGGTCGCCGCCCGCGGTCAGCGTGGCCAGCTTGTCGAAGTAGCCCTGGTTGGCCTGCCAGGTCTTCTTGAACGTGACGTCCGGGTGCTCGGCCGTGTAGAGGTTCAGGGCCTTCTCGGTCAGGCCGGCGCGGGTCTCGCCGCCCCACCAGTAGAAGGACAGCACGACCTTGCCATCCTTGCTTTCTTCACCGCCACCACAGGCGGTGGCGCCGAGGACGAGCGGAAACATCAGGACGGCGGCGAGGAGTTTTCGGGCACGCGGCATCGCGATCTCTTCTCTGTTTCTCAGGAAAAGGGGGCGTTACGCGGAGACGGGTCCGGTCGAGTCCCGGACGATCAGTTCGGTGTGCAGGGAGACATGTGCGGTGGTGCGGCGGTCGTCGCTGTGCGAGAGGAGCATGTCGACGGCCGCCCGGCCCGCGGCGGCGGTGGGGGTGGCCACCGTGGTCAGCTTGGGGCGGGTCAACCGGCTGAGCGTGATGTCGTCGATGCCGGCCACGCTCACGTCCTCGGGCACCCGCAGGCCGAGGGCGTCCAGCCCCTCCATCAGGCCGATGGCCATCAGGTCGTTGTAGGCGAGCACGGCGGTCACCCCGCCGCGCTGGATCTGCTCGGCGACCGCCCGGCCACCGTGCTCGGTCGGCTGGTTCGGCCCGATCACGGTGAGCTCGAACCGGCCGGACCGCTCGGCGGACTGGGCCGCGCGCCGGATCTCGCGGCTGGTCCAGGACCCGCGCGGGCCGGCGACCAGCGCGATCCGCCGGTGCCCGAGGCCGGCCAGGTGGTCCAGGGCGAGCTGGGCGCCCTGGGCCACGTCCATCACGACCGCGGGCAGGCCGGCGATGCTGCGGTTCACCACGACCAGCGGCACCTCGCGGCTGAGCTGCTCGATCAGGCTGTTGCTCATCCGCGGGCTGCACAGCAGCACCCCGTCCACCTGTTTGGCCAGCGCCCGGACCAGGTCTTCCTCGACCACCGCGTCCTCGTTGGTGTCGGCCACGAAGATGAGGTGGTCGTGCCGGCGGGCCTGGCTCTCGGCCGCCTTGATCAGCGGCGGGAAGAACGGGTTGGCGATGTCGGCGACGATCAGGCCGATGTTGAACGTCCGGCCGGTGATCAGCGCCCGCGCGGCCCGGTTGGGCCGATAGCCGAGCTGTTCGGCGCACGCCTGGACCCGGCTGCGGGTCTCCACGTTCACCAGGTGGGGCGCCGAGAAGGTGCGCGAGACGGTGGAGATGTGTACGCCGGACGCCTGCGCGACGTCCCGGATCGTGGCCGGCACGCTCACCACCTCCTTCGGTGTTCATCGATGCCTGGGACGCAATTAATGCAAGCGGTTGCAGTGCTGTCAATCCATCCGGACTGCCAACATGTTTCGAAACCATTTCGACTATTCCCCGCAAAAACCCATCTTCACGTACGAAGTGGAGCACGCCGTTGACTCATTTGTGTCGATGGGCCTAGCGTCCGCTGCAAAGGTTTGTCATCAGAATGGGGGTCCCCCAATGCCGCGCCGCTACGCGCTCGTCGGCACCGGCGCACGGGCCGAGATGTTCGTCCGGGCCCTCACCCACGACCACGCCGCGACGAGCGAGCTGGTCGGCCTGTGCGACCGCAACCCGCTGCGCGTCGCCGCCCATCAGCGGTGGCTGCGCCTCGACGGCCACCCCGAGGTGCCCGGGTACGCCGATCTCGCCGAGATGCTGGCCGAGCAGCGGGCCGACACCCTGGTCGTCACCAGCATGGATCGGGAACACGCCGGGCACATCGTGACCGCCCTGGAGGCCGGGTGCGACGTGCTGACCGAGAAGCCGATGACCACCGACGCCCCGGGCGCCCGCGCGGTGCTCGACGCCCAGCGGCGAACCGGCAAGCAGGTGGCGGTCACCTTCAACTACCGCTTCAACCCGGTGCACGAGAAGGTCCGCACGCTGCTCGCGTCCGGCACGGTCGGGGAGATCGGGTCGGTGCACTTCGAGTGGCTGCTCGACGTACGCCACGGCGCCGACTACTTCCGGCGCTGGCACCGCGAACGGGCCAACTCGGGCGGGCTGCTCGTGCACAAGTCCGGCCACCACTTCGACCTGGTCAACTGGTGGCTGGGCGCGCGGCCGGAGTCGGTCTTCGCGTCCGGCCGGCTGTTCTTCTACGGCTCGCCGGCCGGCGAACGGCACGGGTACGCGCGGGACTACGAGCGGGCGCACGGCAGCCCGGCGGCCCGGGACGACCCGTTCGCGATGCGGCTCGAGGACAACGACCGGTTGCGGGCGCTCTACCTCGAGGCCGAGTCGGCCGACGGCTACCTGCGCGACCGCAACGTCTTCGCGCCCGGCGTGACCATCCAGGACGACATGGCGGTGCTGGTCCGGTACGACACCGGGGCCACGATGACCTACCACCTCACGGCCTACGCGCCGTGGGAGGGCTACCGCGTGATGGTCAACGGCAGCAAGGGGCGGCTGGAGCTCGAGGTCGTGGAGAGCGACCACGTCAGCCTGGGCGAGGCGAGCGCGCTGAAGGGCGCCGCGGTGCACGGCGAGGCGGCCGCGGCCGAACGCGGCTGGGCCTCCCTCACGCTGCACCCGTTCTGGGCGCCGCCGCAGGTCGTCCCGTTGCCCGGCCGCACTCCCCGTCCCGGCGACGCCGCCCGCGAGGCGGGTGTTGCCTATACGCGCTCAGAGCAGGCCGCGGGCGAGACGGGTGTTGCCTATACGCGCTCAGAGCAAGCCGCGGGCGAGACGGGTGTTGCCCATACGCGCTCAGAGCAAGCCGCGGGCGAGACGGGTGTTGCCCATACGCGCTCAGAGCAAAGGGACGACGACGAGCGGGACGGGCACGGCGGGGCGGACAAGCGGATGCTCGCGGTCCTCCTCGGCGGGGCGACCGACCCGCTGAACCGGTCGGCGACCGCGCGGGACGGGGCGCTGGCCCTGCTCACCGGGCTGGCGGCGAACCGCTCGATGGAGACCGGCGCCGCCGTCCACGTGGCCGATCTGCTCGACCTCGACAACGACCACCAGTGGTAGCCCAGAGCGCCATCCGGGCCTCGGATACCGCCCTGGGCTACCACTGCGGAAGAGCGACCGGACGAACGGAGTGGGCGTGGCCGACGATCTGATCTTCGCGAGTGGCGACCGGGAGCGGGACATCGCGCGTGAGCTGCACGCGGTCGCCGCCGCGCTGCCGCTGATCTGCCCGCACGGCCACGTCGACCCGGCGCTGCTGGCCGAGGACCGGCCGTTCCCCGATCCGGCGCGGCTGCTCGTGGTGCCCGACCACTACGTGACCAGGATGCTGCTCAGCCAGGGCACCCGGCCGGGGCGGCTGGGCGTGCCGGCGCGGGACGGCAGCGACGAGCCGGTGGAGACCGACGGCCGGGTCATCTGGCGGCTGCTGGCCGAGAACTGGCACCTGTTCCGCGGCACGCCGTCCCGGCTGTGGATGGAGCGCACGTTCGCCGGCGTCTTCGACGTGCACACGCCGCTGCGGGCGGAGACCGCCGACGACATCTACGACGCGATCGCGGCCAGGCTGGCCGAGCCGGCGTTCCGGCCACGGGCGCTGTTCCAGCAGTTCGGCATCGAGACCCTGGCCACCACCGAGTCGCCGCTGGACGACCTGGCCACCCACGCCAAGCTCGCCGCCGACGGCTGGGGCGGGCCGGGTGGCCGGGTGATCACCACGTTCCGCCCGGACAACGTGGTCGACATGGAGTTCGAGGGCTGGGCCGGCAACGTCGCCCGGCTGGGTGAGGTGGCCGGGACCGACACGTCGCGCTTCGGCGGCTACCTGGACGCGTTGCGGCTGCGGCGGGAGGCGTTCGTCGCAGCCGGCGCGACCAGCTCCGACCACGGGCACCCGACCGCGCTGACCGTCTCGCTGCCCGAGGCCGAGGCGGCGGAACTGTTCCAGCGCGGGCTCAGCGGGCGCGCGTCGGCCCGGGACGCGGAACTGTTCCGGGCCCACATGCTGCTCGAGTTCGCCCGGATGTCGATCGACGACGGGCTGGTCATGCAGCTGCACCCGGGCGCGGTCCGCAACCACAACCGGTGGCTGCACCGCACCCACGGCCGGGACACCGGCGGCGACATCCCGCAGGCCAGTGACTACGTGCACGGGCTGGCGCCGCTGCTCGACGCGTACGGCAACGACCCGCGCCTGCGCGTGGTGCTCTACACGCTGGACGAGGACACGTTCACCCGTGAGCTGGCCCCGCTGGCCGGTGGCTACGCCGCGCTCTACCTGGGCGCGCCGTGGTGGTTCCTGGACACCCCGGACGGGCTGCGGCGGTTCCGCGAGACGGTCACCGACTCGGCCGGGTTCTACAACACCGCCGGGTTCGTCGACGACACCCGGGCGTTCTGCTCCATCCCGGTACGCCACGACGTCGCGCGCCGGGTCGACGCCGCCTACCTCGCCACCCTGGTCGCCCAGGGCCGGCTGCCGCTCGACGAGGCCGCCGAGACCATCGCCGACCTCGCCTACCACCTGCCCAAACGCATCTTCCGGCTGGGAGCTGAAGCATGACCCGGATCGAGTCCGTCACCGTGCACGACGTCCGTTTCCCGACCGCGGCGGCCGGTGACGGCTCGGACGCGATCAACCGGGGCGACTACTCGGCGGCGTACGTCGAACTGCGCACCGACGGCCCGCACATCGGCGCCGGCTTCACCTTCACCAACGGGCGGGGCAACGAGGTCGTGTGCGCGGCGATCCGCGCGCTCGCGTACCACGTCGTCGGTTTTGATCTGACCGAGCTCGACGGGCTGGACTTCAGCCGATCGCTGACCGCCGACCCGCAGCTGCGCTGGCTCGGCCCGGAGAAGGGCGTCATCCACCTGGCCACCGCGGCGCTGGTCAACGCGGTGTGGGACCTGCGCGCCAAGGAGGCCGGCCGGCCGTTGTGGCGGTTGCTGGCCGAGATGCCGACCGCCGAGCTGGTGGCGCAGATCGACTTCCGGCACATCCGCGACGCGCTGACCCCGGCGGAGGCGACCGCGATCCTGGACAAGGGCCAGGTCGGGATGGCCGAGCGGCTGGCCGAGCTGGAACGGGACGGGCTGCCGTCGTACACCACCAGCGTGGGCTGGCTGGGCTACCCGGACGACAAGGTCACAGCGCTGGCGCGGGCCGCGTACGACGACGGCTGGCGCGCGATGAAGATGAAGGTCGGCGGTGACATCGAGGACGACGTACGGCGGGCCCGCCTGATCCGCGCCGCGATCGGCCCGGACGCGCTGCTGATGATGGACGCCAACCAGGTCTGGGACGTGGACGAGGCGATCGCCAACATGGCGCGGCTGGCCGAGGCCGGACCGTACTGGATCGAGGAGCCCACCCACCCCGACGACGTGCTCGGGCACGCGCGGATCCAGCGGGCCGTCGCGCCGGTCCGGGTTGCCACCGGCGAGATGGCGGCCAACCGGGTGATCTTCAAGCAGCTGCTGCAGGCCGAGGCGATCGGCGTCATGCAGGTCGACGCGTGCCGGGTCGGCGGGGTGCCCGAGGTGCTGGCCGAGCTGCTGCTGGCGGCCAAGTTCGACGTCCCGGTGTGCCCGCACGCCGGCGGCGTCGGCCTGTGCGAGCTGGTCCAGCACCTGTTCGCCTTCGACTACCTGCGCGTGGCGGCCGAGCTCGACGGGCGCATGGTCGAGTACGTCGACCACCTGCACGAACACTTCACCGATCCGGTGCGTACGCGCGACGGCCGCTACGTCCTGCCTGCCGAACCCGGCTACAGCGCCACGATGAAGCCCGAGTCGATCGCCGAGTTCACCTTCCCGGACGGTCCGGCATGGCGCTGATCGGACTCGGAACGCTGTCGCGCGTCCCGGCCGCGTCCCGCCCCCTGACGCTGCCCGGCGCTGCCTCGACCGGGATCGTCCACGTCGGCATCGGCGCGTTCCATCGAGCGCACCAGGCCGTCTACACCGAGGAGGCGGTGGCCGCGGCCGGCGGCGACTGGGGCATCGCCGCGGTGGCGCCCCACTCGGCCGATGTCGTCACGGCCCTGCGCGCTCAGGATCGGCTGTTCAGCGTCACGTCGCTCGGCCGCTCCACCCGGGTGATCGGGGCCTTCTCCGAGGTGTTGCACGCGGCCGCCGACGCCGACGTGGTGATCTCCAAGATCGCCGATCCGCGGGTACGGGTGGTCACCCTGTGCATGACTGAGAAGGGGTATTTCACCGACCCGGCGACCGGGAAGCTGCTGCCGGGCGCTTCGGCCGGGATCCCGGGGCTGCTGCTGCGCGGGCTCGACGCGCGGCGCCGGGCCGATGCCGGGCCGCTGGCCGTGGTCAGCTGCGACAACCTGCCGTCCAACGGACGACGCACCCGATCTCTCTTCCAGCAGCTGTGCCCGTCCGGGCCGCTGGCCGACTGGATCGCCGCCGGCGTGACGTTTCCGGGCACCATGGTCGACCGGATCGTCCCGGCCGGCACGGCGGCGACGCTGGCCGCGGCGGCCGCCGCGCTGGGCGTGGAGGACCGGGCGGCGGTCGCGGCCGAGCCCTTCAAGCAGTGGGTGATCGAGGACGACTTCCCCGGCGGGCGGCCGGCCTGGGAGGCGGCCGGCGCGGTGCTGACCGGCGACGCCGGACCGTGGGAGCGGCTCAAGCTGCGGACGCTGAACGGCGTGCACTCCGGCATCGCCTACCTGGGCGCGCTGGCCGGGCGGAGGACCGTGTTGTCGGCCTTGGAGTTGCCGGGGATGCGCGAGGTGATGGGCCGGTTCATCGCTGACGACGTGGCCGGCAGCCTCACCCCACCGCCCGGGGTGACCGTGGTGGGCTACGGCGACTCGGTGCTGGAGCGGTTCGCCGACCCGGCCATCGAGCACCGGACCGTCCAGATCGCCAAGGACGGGTCGCAGAAGCTGCCGCAGCGGGTGCTGCACACCATCGCCGACCGGCGGGCCGCGGGCGCGTCGCCACGCTGGGCGGCGCTCGTGGTGGCGGCCTGGATGCGCTACGTCCAGGGCGTCGCCGACGACGGCTCGGCGCTGCCGCTGGACGACCCGCTGGGGCCGGCGATCCGCGCGGCGCTGGCCGGCGCCTCGACACCGGCCGAGGTGCGGGACGCCCTGTTCGGGCTGTCCGCGGTGTTCCCGCCCGAGCTGGCCGGCGATGCGGTCGTCCGGGAGCTCTGCGGCGAGTGGCTGGAGGCGCTGACCAGACACGGGGCGGCCGCCGTGCTGGCCGGCGTCCGGTGAGGGTCGGGCTGATCGGGGCCGGTGGACACGGGAAGTGGCACCGGCGGCGGATCGCGTCGCTCGACGTCACCCTGGCCGGGATGGCCGATCCGGCGCCGGTCGAGGATGCTGGGGACGTACCCGTCTTCACCGATCATCGGGAGCTGCTCAGCTCCGTACCCCTCGATGTCGTGGTGATCTGCACGCCGCCGCACACCCACCTGCCGATCGCCCTGGACGCCCTCCGGGCCGGCTGCGACCTGCTGCTGGAGAAGCCGCCGGTGGTCTCGCGGGCCGAGCACGAGGTGCTGGCCACGGCGCTGGCCTCGACCGGGCGGGCGTGTCAGGTCGGGTTCCAGGCGCTCGGGTCGGCGGCGCTGGCCCGGCTCGCCCCCGGCACGTATCCGCGCGTCGCGACGGTCGCGTCCTGGCAGCGGGACGACGCCTACTACGCCCGCGCGACCTGGGCCGGTCGGCAGGGGCTGGGCGACGGGGCGCTGGTCAATCCGCTCGCGCACGCGCTGATGCAGAGCCTGGCGGTGATCGGCGACGACCCGGTGTCGCTGACCGCCGAACGCTACCGGACCCGGCCGATCGCGACCGACGACACCGTGTTCGCCCGGGTCGGATTCCGGGGCGGCGCCACCCTGCTGGCCGCGGTCACGCTGGCCGGCGAGGACTTCATCGCCGGCGAGGTGATCGCCGACGGCCCGGCCGGGCGGGTGGTGCTCGAATATCCGACCGACCGGCTGCGACTGCCCGGCTCCGACCCGGTCGAGGTGCCCGGACGGATCGACCTGCTCGACAACCTGATCGCCCACCGCCGCGATGGCACTCCCCTGGTGGCGCCGCTGGCCCGCACGCTCGGCTTCACCACGCTGGCCGCGGCGCTGACCGGCGGGCCGCTGCCGGCGCTGCTGGACGACGCCTTCATCACCGACCTCGGCGCCGGCGCTGGCCGCGTCCGGGTGATCACCGGCATCAACGCGGTGCTGTGGCGGGCCGCCTCGACCGGTCGCCTGCCGGCCGAGCTCGACGTGCCCTGGGCGTCCTCGGAAGGTGCTTTGCACATGACCTTCGCCTGACCAGTCGCTGTTCGCGTGGATCAGGGCTCGTCGTCGTCCAGCGCCGGCCGGCGGTGATCGGCGATCCAGGCGTCGACGGCGTGCTCGTCCCAGACCCGGCCCCGCTCCAGCGCGGCGAGGGGCGCCGGGAAACCGCGGCGGCGGCTGAGCGTGTCGGCCCGCTGGCGGCTCACGCCGAGCCGGTCGCTGAGTTCCCTCATCCCGAGGAGGCGCAACTGAGTCATACCCCGCACCCTAGTCATGGGTAAGGTTTACGTCAGCCTACCCCCGTCCAGCACACCGTCCGCGATGAGGACGCGGATCTCGCGGGACAGGGTGGCGCCGGCCGGGATGGTCAGCGGGTGCTCGAAGGCGAGCGCGGCGCAGACCCCCGCGTACTCCGAGGTGCGGACGAACCAGCGGTCGTCGCCGGCCAGGCCCGAGAAGACCAGGGTGTACGCGCCGCCGACGGTCAGCGCCACCCAGTCGTCGGTGCTGCCGTTGGGCTCGGCCCCGGACGGTGTGAAGGCCGTCGCCTCGCCCTCGCCGGCCCGCCAGAAGAAGCCGCCGTAGCCCGCGCCGCCCGGACGGCCGTTCGTCGCCGGGCTGCCCAGCACCACATCGGCGCCGGCCGGCGCCGTCAGGGCGTACCCGATGGTCAGCTCCCACCCGAGCTCGACCACCGCGGCCCGCATCGTGCGACGTTCGGTGAGCAGCACCTCCCCCGCGCCGTCGCGCCAGCGCAGCCGGTCGTCCTCGTCGTGGGTGACGCGGCCGTGGTCGTCGCGCCAGACGTAGCCCTCGTCGCGGACGTAGGTGCGGCCGCCCCAGAGGTTCCAGCCGTTGACGTCGGCCATGGCCAGCGACGCGCCCAGATGCCAGGGGTGGTCGGCGCGGAGCACGTCGGTGACCACCACGCCGCCGAGGGTGCGAACCGGATGAAGGTAGGGGCGCGGACCCAGCCGGATGTCCACGTCCGGCGCCGGGACATAGGTGGCCACCGGCAGCCCGTTCACGGCAATGTCCCTCATCAGATCACTGTAGGGCCTGTCCTGCCGATCAACCGGGGCTGCGGCGTGGTCCAGAGCGCGCCTGACGGCACCCGCGACACACCCCATATCCAACACCAGGATGAGGGCGCGCCGCGGGCGACGCCAGCCACCCTCTGGACCTCGCCTCGCACTCGGCTGATCGGCAGGACAGGCCCTAATGTCCCGATCCGGCCACACCGGGTTGACCTGTTTCGATACATCCCTAGGATGAGCGTCCCGGATTCCGAATGTCCTTGGAGGACAGAGTGACCGTCACATCCACCCCGCAGGCCGGCCCGCTGGGCTACTGGCTGGGCTGCTTCCGCAAGTACGCCACCTTCAGCGGCCGCGCCCGCCGCGCCGAGTACTGGTGGTACCAGCTGTTCAACTTCATCCTGTACGCCATCGCCCTGGGCGTCGGCTTCGGCCTCGACTCCGCGATGAACGGCTCGGGTGTGCTGCCCGGGGTGCTGATCTTCGTCTACCTGGCCGGCGTCCTCCTGCCGACCCTGGCGGTCACCACCCGGCGCCTGCACGACGCCGGCATGACCGGCTGGTTCCAGCTGCTCGGCTTGATCCCGGCCATCGGTGGCCTCATCGTGCTGGTGCTGACCGTGCTCCCCGGCAACCCGGGCCCCAACCAGTACGGCCCCGACCCGCGCCAGGCCGGCTAGCAGCTGGACCCGGCTGGGTAGCTTCGCGGTTCGGATGAACCGGGGGTCGCATGGTCGAGGGCAGATTCACCGACGTGGTGGCGGTCACGGTGGCGCTGCTACCGCTGGCCGCGCTGGCGGTGTGGGCCCTGGCCCGCTGCCGACCGTGGGTGAGAGGGCTGGCCGAGGTCGGCATGGTCTACGGGACGGCGCCGTGGGTCTGGATGATCCTGTTGCCCGGCGGCCGGGCCGGGGAGGTGCGCGGGCGGATCAGCCTGGTGCCGCTGCGCGACCTGGTCACGATCGTCGCCGACGGCGGAGCGGCGACCGCGACCGTGCAGATCGTCGCCAACCTGCTGGTCTTCGCGGCGCTGGGGTTCTTCGCCCCGATGCGGTTCGCGGCGCTCGCCTCGGTGCCACGGGTCCTGATGCTGGCGGCGGGCTGCTCGGTGCTGGTCGAGGCGGCGCAGTTCGCGCTGCGGCTGGACCGGGTGTCATCGGTGGACGACGTGCTGCTCAACGCGGCCGGCGCCGGGCTGGCCGCGCTGGCCTCCCGTCGCTGGTGGCGCCGCCCGGATCGGCCCGTCGAGCAACTCGTGGCCGGGGCTTGTCCTGGTAGCTCTGGCGGCTAGGTTCGAAGATTGGCCTATCTCTCCTCCGTCGTCGCGGTCTGACCGCCCTCCGCCGTGCCGCTTTTCCGGAAGAACCGTGCCGGGTCACCCCACCGGGCCGCGCTGTTCCTGTCAGCCATGCTGGTCAGCGCGATCACGTTTGCGGCGCCGTCGCTGGATCCGGGAACCGGCCTGCGGCCGAGCGCCGGCAGCGCCCCATACCAGTACGACGGCTTCGGCTTTCGGTCGGCGGTCAGCTTTCTGAACGTCGCCTACTTCTCCTGACCTCAACCGTCGGGGGTTCGGAGGCCGAATTGTCAGGCTGGGTCAAGGTCGTGTTCGTCGGATACGTGCTGACGGCCATCTGGTTGATCGCCCTGGCGTTCGAGGCGTCCACCCGGCGGCTGGGGCGTTCGCGGTGAGCCCGCCGACCTCGGGCGTCGGGGTCAGCTGTCCAGCACTCGTTCCATGGCGGCGCGCGAGCGGCGGGACACCCGGAGGTACGAGTCGACGAACTCGCCCGGGTCGGTGGCGCCCAGCAGCAGCACGACACCGGCCAGCTCGACGCCGTGCCGGGGCAGCTGGTCGGTGGGCCGGCCCCGGACCAGCGTCAGCGCGTTCCGGACCCGGGCGGCCAGGGTCCACCCGGCCGTCATCGCCGCCGCGTCCTGCGCCGTCATCAGGCCGGCGGCGCGCTCGGCGGTCAGTGCCTCCAAGGTCCGGGTGAGGCGGAGCTCCGGCAGCGCGTACGCATGGCGGAGTTGAAGGAGCTGGACCGCCCACTCCACATCCGTCAGACCGCCGCGGCCGAGTTTGGTGTGCGTGTTCGGGTCGGCGCCGCGCGGCAGCCGCTCGGTCTCCACCCGGGCCTTGAGCCGCCGGATCTCGACCACCTGCTCGCGGCTCAGCCCGCCCCGCGGGTAGCGCATGCTGTTGGCCAGGTCTTCGAAGCGCCGCCCCAGGTCGAGGTCGCCGCAGACCCAGCGGGCGCGCAGCAGCGCCTGCGACTCCCACACCTTCGACCAGCGCGCGTAGTACTGCTGGTAGGCGTTGAGGCTGCGGACCAGCGGACCCTGGCGGCCCTCGGGGCGCAGGTCGGCGTCGATGCCGAGCGCCGGGTCGGGGGCGGGCGCGTTGAGCAGGCTGCGCATCTCCTCGGCGATCGCGCGCGCGGCGGCCGAGGCGTCACCCTCGGGCATCCCCTCGGGGGCCTCGTGGACGAACAGCACGTCGGCGTCGGACGGGTAGCTCATCTCGTAGCCGCCGAGCCGGCCCATCCCGATCACCGCGACCTTCAGGCCGGGCGGGCCGGGACGGCTGCGCCGGGCGACCTTGAGCGCGGCGGTCAGCGTGGCGTCGGTGATGTCGGAGAGCGCGATGCCGACCGCGTCCACGTCGAGCGGGTCGGCCGGGGCGAGCTCGCCGGCCCGGCTCAGGATGTCGGCGCAGGCCACCCGGAAGAGCTCGCGGCGGCGGGAGGCCCGGACGGCGGCGATGGCCTTGGCCGGGTCTTCGGTGTGCCGGTCGGCGGCGGCGGTGAAGCCGTCCAACAGCTTCTCGCGGGAGCGTGGCTGCAACTCGGCGTCCTCGGCCAGCAGCCGCAGCGCCTCGGGGTCGCGGGTGAGCAGGTCGGTCGCGTACCGGGACAGGCTCAGCACTCGGGCCAGCCGCATGGCCACCGGGCCGCCGTCGCGGAGCAGCCGCAGGTACCACGGCGTGCTGCCGAGCTTGTCCGAGACGTGGCGGTAGCTGAGCAGGCCGCGGTCGGGTTCGGGCGCGTCGGCGAACTCCTGGAGCAGCATCGGCAGCAGGGTGCGCTGGATCGCCGCGGTGCGGGTGACGCCGCCGGTCAGAGCCTGGAGGTGACGCAGCGCGCCGGTCGGGTCGGCGAAGCCCAGCACCTCGAGGCGCTTGCCGGCCGACTCCGGCGTCATCCGCAGCGCCTCGGCCGGCACCCGGGCCACCGCCTCGAGCAGCGGCCGGTAGAGCAGCTTCACGTGCAGGCGGCGGACCTGCGCGGCGTGGCCGACCCAGTCGGAGCGGAAGGCCTCGACCGCGTCCCGCCCGGGCAGCGCGACATAGCCGAGGGCGGCGGCCAGCCAGCGTTCGCCGGCCGGGTCGTCCGGCACGGTGTGCGTACGCCGGAGATTCTGCAGTTGCAACCGGTGCTCGACGCTGCGCAGGAAGCGGTAGCCCCGCAGCAGCGTCTCGCCGTCCTCGCGCCCGACGTACCCGCCGCTGACCAGCGCCCGCAGCGCCGGCAGCGTCCCCGGACCGCGCAGCGTCTCGTCCACCCGGCCGTGCACGAGCTGGAGCAGCTGGACGGCGAACTCGATGTCACGCAGCCCGCCCGGGCCCCGCTTGATCTCGCGGTCGACCTTGTCCTTGGGCACGTTCTCGATGATCTTGCGGCGCATGTCGCGGACGTCGACGACCGCCTCCGGCCGCTCCGCCGCGTGCCACACCAGCGGGGCCAGGTCGTCGATCCACTCCTGCGCGAGGGCCAGGTCGCCGGCCGCCGGACGGGCCTTGAGCAGCGCCTGGAACTCCCACGTGCGCGCCCAGCGGTGGTAGTAGGCCTGGTGCGAGGCCAGCGTGCGGACCAGCGGCCCCCGGCTGCCCTCGGGGCGCAGCGCGGCGTCCACCGGCCACGCCACCTGGCCGCAGATCTCGATCAGCTTGGCCGCGACCGCGGTGCCGGCGCTCAGGTCCTCGTCGCCGCGGGCCACGAAGATGACGTCCACATCGGACACGTAGTTGAGCTCGTTGCCGCCGCACTTGCCCAACGCGACGACGGCCAGCGCCGGCTCGGTGGGCACGCCGGCCACGGCCATCCGGTACGCGGCCGCGAGCGTCTCGTCGGCCAGCCGGGACAGCGCGCCCATGGTCGGCTCCAGCCCCCGCCCGCCGGTCAGGTCGGCGGCGGCGATGCGCAGCAACCCGATGCGGTACGCCTTCCGGAGCTGCGGCACCGTCGGCGGCCCGTCCCCCACCGCTTGATCAAATTCGAGGTGACCCTCCGCGCTGGGCGGCAGCCCGGTCTTGCCGGTGGCCAGCGTCCGCCACTCGCCCGGGTTGGCCACCAGGTGATCGCCCAGCGCCGAGGACGCGCCCAGCACGGCCAGCAACCGGCGCCGCAGCCCCTGGTCGGCGTGCAGCGTCTCGATGATGTCGACCGCCGCCGCCTGCTCGGCCAGCTCGATGTCCTTCTTCGGAGCGGCCCCGCCACCGTTGCCCCGGGCGGCGTCGCGCACCGAGGTCTCGACCATCCGGTGCAGCTGACGCAACGCCAGGTTGGGGTCGGCCACCCGGGACATGGTGTGCAGCAGTTCGCCCGCGCGCGGGTCGACCGGTTCTTGGCTCTCCGCGTCCCACAGCCCGAGCCCGTGGCGTCCGAGCAGGTCGCCCGCCTTGGCGCCGTTGTCCGCGAAGCCGTATCGCGCCAACCGGCTCGGCCTGGTCATCAGTGGCCCCGGAGAGTCATCAGTGCCCCAGGAGAGGAAGCGTGCGACCGCCCGGGCCCGGGCTCGGGGGGACGTCGGCGTCCGGCAGGGTGCCCAGCGCCAGCGAGGCGAACCGGGCGGCGAACGGCTGCCAGACCTCTTCCACGTCGGCGAGCGCGTCGGCGCAGGCCGCCACGACGGCGTCCGGGTCGTACCCGATCTCGGCCAGCGTGGCCGCGTCTTCCCCGGCCCACCGCGCGATCATGTCGAGGTCGCACTCGATGTGGAACTGGAGCCCCCAGGCCCGGTCGCCGATCCGGAACGCCTGGTTCGGACAGCGCGTCGACGCCGCCAGCAGGGTCGCGTGGAGCGGCAGCTCGGTGATCTCGTCGCGGTGCCACTGGAACACGTCGGGCAGCAGCGGGACGAACTTGAACAGCGGGTCGGTGTCGGCGGCGTCGCGCTTGCCGATCAGCCCCGGCCCGATCTCGGGCCCCGACGTCGACCGCTCGACCAGCCCACCGTGCGCCGCGGCGAGGAGCTGACCACCGAGACAGACCCCCAGCGTGGGTACGCGATGACGCACCGCCTTCCGCAGCAGCCCCTCGAGCGCCGGGAACCACGGCGCGCCCGGGGTGCCGTCGGCGGCCGCGAACGCGTCTTGATCGCCGCCCAGCACCACCAGCGCGGTGAAGTCGTCGAGCGTCTCGGGCAGCGCGTCACCGGCATGTGGCCGCAGGACGGTCAGCGGCAGCTCGGCCTCGGTCAGCCACTCACCCAGCCGGGCGAGCGGATCGGACGGATCGTTCTCGATGACAAGCGCGGTGCCCACGCCCTGAGGCTATCCCGCGAACCGGCCGGAATCACCGACAGGGGGTTGTCGCTCCGCCGCCGGACAGTGATCCCGAGCGGAACTTCCAAGGAGGAACGAATGGGTATCAACGGCAACGCCTGGTTCCAGGTCGGCACGAACGACCGGGCGGCGAGCGAGCGCTTCTACGGCGACGTCTTCGGCTGGAGCTTCGGGGACGACGACTCGACCTCGCCGGACGGCAAGTCGTACCGCATGGTCACGACCGGGCCGGGCGAGCCGCCGTCGGGTGGCATCGACGGCCTGACCGGTGAGCCCGGCTACGCCGTCTTCATGCTGGTCGTGGCCGACACCGCGGCCACCCTGCGGCAGGTCGAGGAGGCCGGCGGCAAGGTCGTCGTGCCGCTGACGACCACCCCGAGCGGGCTGACCTGGGCCCACGTGCTCGACCCGGACGGCAACCGCTTCGGCTTCTTCACCCCGCCGGCCGGCTGACCACCGTCGCGTAGTTGCGTATAGGTGCGCAGAGCAGCTCTGCGCACCTATACGCAACTAGACCAGGATCAGGTGTTCGACGCGGTGGCGCGGGATGTCGAGGTCGTCCTCGCCCAGCACACGCGGGGCGGGGACCTCGGCGGTGGCGGTCACCCGGAGGATCCGGTCGGTGCGGAAGGCCCGGACGCCGTCGCGGAGGCGGCACCAGCCCATCAGGTACCAGTGGTCGGCGCCGCCGACGTAGCCCAGCGGCTCGACCTCGCGCTCGGTCATGGCGCCGTCCCGGTCGCCGTAGCAGAGGCGCAGCACCCGGCCGGCCGACAGCGCGTCGGTGATCAGCCGCGGCATCGGCGCGGCCGGGGCCAGGCCGTCGATCAGGTGGACCCGGGCGGCCAGGGCCTGAGCGGCCGACGCGTCGTCGGTCTGCATGGCCGCGACCAGCTTGCGCAGCGCCGTGCCGGCGTCGCCGTCGAACGGCGTGCCCCGCAGCCGGTGGAGCGCGAGGGCCATCGCCACCGCCTCGGCCGGCGTCAGGTTGACCGGCGGCAGCGTGGCCGCCTTGTCGAGGCAGTAGCCACCGGTGCGGCCGGGCTCGGCGTAGATCGCCGAGCCGGTCTGTTGCAGCGCGCTGATGTCGCGCTCGATCGTGCGGACGCTGACCTCGAAGCGCGCGGCCAGCCAGCGGGCGCTGCGCGGCCGCGGCGCGACCGCGCGCAGCTCCTCGACGATCCCGTACAGCCGATCGGTTCGGTTCATGCCCGGGACCCTACGGCCGAGGTACGACAAGAAAGTGGTAGGCCGGAGCGGCATCCGCCGGGCGGATGCCGCTCCTGGCTACCACTGGCTTCGAGCGCTCAGGCGATGCGCTACCACTGGCTGGGAGCGTTCAGGCGATGCAGGCGGCGACGATCAGGGCCGCGCCGAAGTGGGAGGCCGCGCTGACCGTGGCGCCCGGGTGCCGCTCCGGCGTGCAGATCACGTCGCCCAGCTTGCCCGGGGTCAGCCAGTCGAGGACCAGGAACCCGAAGCCCATGATCGCGATGCCGATGATGCCGAAGATCAGCGTCGACGCGACACCCTGGCCGAAGCTGTCGTAGCTGGTGAAGACCGCGGTGAACACGATGACCGCGATGCCGAGCTGGTTGGCCGCGAGCAGCAGGGCGGCGTTCGGGTTCTTGTCCCGCCAGATCAGGTCTCGAAGTTTGCCCGGCGTGAGCAGGTCGACCATGACGAAACCGACCGCCATGAGGCCGACCCCGATGAGTCCGAAGACGACACTGCGCCCGGCGCCGTTGAGCAGATCTTCCAGCACGACTTTCCCCCTCGCGTTTCCGATTCGACAGGCAACCTACCGGACCTGCGCGAACAGGTGATCCACCAAGGGCCGAAAACAGCCAAGTTTCAGATTCACCTCGCGAGGTGACGCCTCGCGAGGTGACGCCTCGCGAACGAATCTGGAACCAGGCTTACAGCGCGCCGAGGTACCGAGCCCGCTCGTACGGCGTGACCTCGCGGCGGAACTGCTCCCATTCGGCCCGTTTGTTCCGCAGGAAGAAGTCGAAGACGTGCTCGCCGAGGATCTCGGCGACCAGTTCCGACTTCTCCATCACGTCGATCGCCTCGGACAGGTTCTCGGGCAGCGCGTCGTAGCCCATCGCCTTGCGCTCGGCCGGCGACAGCGACCAGACGTCGTCCTCGGCGCCGGGCGGAAGCTCGTACCCCTCTTCGATGCCCTTGAGGCCGGCGCCCAGCAGCACCGCGAAGGCGAGGTAGGGGTTGGTCGCCGAGTCGAGCGAGCGGACCTCGACCCGGGCCGAGTTGGCCTTGCCGAAGGCCGGCACGCGGACCAGGGCCGACCGGTTGAGGTGGCCCCAGCTGACGAAGGCCGGCGACTCGGTGATCCGGTCGGGCAGTTGCAGCGGGAACAGCCGCTTGTACGAGTTGACCCACTGGTTGGTGACCGCGGTGTATTCCCGCGCGTGGACCAGCAGGCCGGCGATGAACGCCCGCGCCGTCTTGGACAGCTTCTGCGGGTCGTCGCCGTCATGGAACGCGTTGCGCTCGCCTTCGAACAGCGACACGTGCGTGTGCATGCCGCTGCCGGGCTGGTCGGTGTACGGCTTCGGCATGAAGGTGGCCCGTACGCCCTGCGACAGCGCCACCTCCTTGACCACGTGCCGGAAGGTCATGATGTTGTCGGCGGTGGTGAGCGCGTCCGCGTACCGCAGATCGATCTCCTGCTGGCCGGGCGCGACCTCGTGGTGGCTGAACTCGACCGAGATGCCGATCCGTTCGAGCGCGAGCACGGCCTGGCGGCGGAAGTCGCGGGCCACCGAGTGGGTGGTGTGGTCGAAGTAGCCCCCGGTGTCCACCGGCACCGGCACGCTGCCGTCGACCGGACCGTCTTCGACCAGGAAGAACTCGACCTCGGGGTGGGTGTAGAAGGTGAAGCCCTTCTCGGCCGCCCGGGCCAGCGCCCGGCGCAGCACGTGGCGCGGGTCGGCCCAGGCCGCGTTGCCGTCGGGCAGCAGGATGTCGCAGAACATCCGGGCGCTCTCGCCGTTGGCGCCGCCCTCGAACGGGAAGACCTGGAACGTGGTCGGGTCGGGCATGGCGACCATGTCCGACTCGTACACCCGGGCGAAGCCCTCGATGGCCGAGCCGTCGATGCCCATGCCCTCCTCGAAGGCCGACTCCAGCTCGGCGGGGGCCACCGACACGCTTTTCAGGGTGCCCAGCACGTCGGTGAACCAAAGCCGGACAAAACGGATGTCGCGCTCCTCGAGCGTACGAAGCACGAACTCCTGCTGTCGGTCCACGTCCACCCCTTTGTGTCTTGCAGCGGCCGTCAGTCTGGCCGGGCCCCGTTTCATGGAGATTACGCTGACCACCAGGTGGTCCGAGGCATTGGGTGGGGAAGAATGAATGCATGCCTACCCTCCGGATCGCCCTGGCCCAGGTGAATTCCACCGTCGGTGACCTGCCCGGCAACGCCGCGTCAGTACGCCGGTGGTCCCGGGCCGCCGCGGACGCCGGCGCCCAACTGGTCGCCTTCCCGGAGATGATGCTGACCGGCTACCCGATCGAAGACCTGGTGTTCCGCGACTCGGTGGTCAGCGCGTCCCAGCGCGGCCTGGTCCAGCTCGCGGCCGACCTCGCGACCGACGGGCTCGGCGACCTGGCCGTGCTGGTCGGCTTCGTGGACGACGACGGCAAGGGCCGCCGGGACGCGGCCGCGCTGCTGATCGGCGGGGTGGTCACCGCCACCTACTACAAGCACCACCTGCCCAACTACGGCGTCTTCGACGAGGACCGCTACTTCGAGCCCGGCGACACGCTGACCGTGGTGCGCTTCGGCGGCGTGGACGTCGGGCTCAGCGTCTGTGAGGACCTGTGGCAGGCCGGGGGCCCGTTCGCCGCGGCCCGGCGGGCCGGCGTCGGCCTGGTGGTCAACATCAACGCCTCCCCGTACGAGCTGAACAAGGACGACGTCCGCCTGCCGCTGGTCCGCCGCCGCGCCGCCGAGGCCAACGCCACCGTGGCCTACGTGAACCTGATCGGCGGCCAGGACGAGCTGGTCTTCGACGGCGACTCGATGATCGTCACGGCCGGCGGCGAGCTGCTGACCCGCGCCGGGCAGTTCACCGAGGAGCTCCTGATCCACGACCTCGGGCTCCCGGTCGGCGCGGATGACCCGGGTGAGCAGCCGGCCACCGACGACGGCATGGCGGTGCACCGGGTCGACGTACCCATCGAACCTCGCCCGTTGAACGACGGCCCGGCGGTCGGCGGCGTCGCGGAACGGGTCACCGACGAGGCCGAGATCTGGTCCGCGCTCACCATGGGCCTGCACGACTACGTCGAGAAGAACGGCTTCCGCTCGGTCGTGTTCGGCCTCTCCGGCGGCATCGACTCGGCCGTGGTCGCGGCGATCGCGGTGGACGCGCTCGGCGCCGACCGGGTGACCGCCGTCTCGATGCCGAGCGGGCACTCCTCCGGCCACTCCAAGGACGACGCCGCCGACCTGGCCAAGCGCACCGGCCTCGACTACCGCATCGAGCCGATCCAGCCGATGGTCGACGCGTTCCTGGCCAACATGTCGCTCTCCGGCCTGGCCGTGGAGAACCTCCAGGCCCGGGTCCGCGGGGTCATCCTGATGGCGCTGTCGAACCAGGAGGGCCACCTCGTCCTCACCACCGGCAACAAGAGTGAGCTGGCGGTCGGCTACTCCACGCTGTACGGCGACTCGGTCGGCGGCTTCAACCCGCTCAAGGACGTGCCCAAGACCATGGTCTGGAAGCTGGCCCGGTGGCGCAACGCGGACGCCGCCCGGCGCGGCGCGGAGCCGCCGATCCCGGAGAGCTCGATCACCAAGGCGCCCAGCGCCGAGCTGCGGCCCGGACAGGTGGACACCGACTCGCTGCCCGACTACTCGGTGCTCGACCCGATCCTGCTCGCCTACATCGACGGTGACCAGGGCCGCGACCAGCTCATCGAGGCCGGCCACGACCCCGCGATCGTCGACCGCACGCTGCGCATGGTCGACCTGGCCGAGTACAAGCGCCGTCAGTCCGCCCCCGGCACCAAGATCTCGATCAAGGCGTTCGGCCGCGACCGCCGCCTGCCCATTACGAACCGGTTTCGCGAGGGTGTGTGAGAGATTGCACTGACCCCTGACCGCAGGACGGGGTCCGGTGCGACGATCGAATCCGGTACCCGGGGACCGCACGAGCGCGGCCTCGAGGGAAGGAGAGTCCGATGTCTGACGTGCCCACCCTGTACGGCGGCCCGCCCACCCGTCGCGTCCGCACCCGCGACCTGATCAACGCGAAGACCCGCGGCGACCGGTGGCCGATGCTCACGTCCTACGACCAGTACACCGCCTCGATCTTCGACCAGGCCGGCATCCCGGTCCTGCTGGTCGGCGACTCGGCGGCCAACAACGTCTTCGGCTACGAGACGACGGTCCCGGTGACCGTCGAAGACCTCCTTCCGCTGGTACGCGCGGTGGTCCGCGCCACCAGCACCGCCCTGGTCGTCGGCGACCTGCCCTTCGGCTCGTACGAGGAAGGCCCGACGCAGGCGCTGCGCACTGCCGTCCGCTTCATGAAGGAGGGCGGCTGTCACGCGGTCAAGCTCGAGGGCGGCCGCCGGATGGCCCGCCAGATCGAGGCGATCACCACGGCCGGTATCCCGGTGATGGCCCACATCGGCTTCACGCCCCAGAGCGAGCACCAGATCGGCGGCTACCGCGTCCAGGGCCGCGAGCGGGACGGCGCCGACGTGCTGGCCGACGCGCACGCGGTGGCCGAGGCCGGAGCGTTCGCCGTGGTGCTCGAGATGGTGCCGGGCGAGGTCGCCAAGACGGTCACCAAAGAACTCGAGATTCCGACGATCGGCATCGGCGCCGGCCCCGACACCGACGCGCAGGTTCTGGTCTGGCAGGACATGGCGGGTCTGCGTACGGGCAAGGCCCCGCGCTTCGTGAAGCGTTACGCCGACCTCGCCGGCGTCCTCGGCGACGCCACCAGGGCCTTCGCCGACGAGGTCCGCGGCGGCGAGTTCCCGGCGGCCGAACACACCTTCGAGTAGCCTCCGCGCTGACTCGCGGCAAGATCACGAGTGGCACAATTCGGGCCATGTCCGTTCCGCCGCGAGTCAGCCTGGCCACCCTGGGCGTCACCGACGTCGCCCGGGCCACCGAGTTCTACGAGACGCTCGGCTGGCGTCTCTCCCCCGACTCGGTGCCCGCCATCGTCAGCTACCTGCAGACCGAAGGTGGCCGGTTGTCGCTGGTCAAGACCGACGACATCAGTACGCACGCCGGCATCACCCCACGCACGTCCACCGACTTCCGCGGCGTGCTGCTCACCATCAACGTCGACTCGGCCGGCGCGGTCGACGAGGCCCTGCGCGCCGCCGTGCAGGCCGGCGCGGCCCTGGTCAAGGCGGGCGAACGCTCCGATCGGGGCGGCTACCTGGGCTACTTCACCGACCCCGACGGCCACCTGTGGGCGGTCACCCACGAACCATCCTGACCGGTCGTCAGTCCCGGGTGAACTCGACCACCCGCTTGGCCGGGTCGGCGGTCGTCAGCCGGACCCGGACCCGCTCGCCCAGCGGCAGCTCTCCCGCGCACCGCGCGACCACCGCCGGGTCGTCGATGGCCACCGTGCCGCCCGGCCCGCGCTTGGGCCGATCGTCGACATCGAGCACACCCGCCTCGAACGTCTCACCGACCCGCCCGCTCAACAGCACCGCCTCGGCCAGCGCGATCGCCCCGCGCCCCGCGGCCGACGCCACCCGGTCGGTGTCCGCCATCACCTTCGGCAACTTGGGAAGCGCCTCCCGCACCCACCCCGGAACCTCCCGCCCGTCGTGCAGGGCCAGGCAGGCCTCCGTCGCGTACCGGTCGGCCAGCCGCCGCAACGGCGCCGTCACATGCGCGTACGGCGCACCGACCCCGCCGTGATCGGTCAGCTCGGGCGGCGTCCCGTCGAACGCCGTATACGCCGCCCCGCGCAACAACTCGGCCGCCTGATCGAGGAACGCCGCGCCACGAGGCTCACCCGGGTCGACGGTCGCCACCACCGCGCCCACATCCGCGCCGTCCGGCCAGGCCACCCCCAGCGACCGCGCCGCCGCCCGCAACCGCTCCACCGCATCGGCCCGCGGCGCCGGCATGGTCCGCAGCAACCCGACCCCGCCGCCGAGCATCAGATCGGCGGCCGCCATGCCGGTGAGCAGCGAGATCTGCGCGTTGTGCTCCTCCACCGCCAGTGGCGCCCGGAGCACCAGCCGCCACCCGTCCCCCTCGGGCTCGATCTCCTGCTCCGGGAGCGGCAGGTTCACCGCCCCCCGCGCGGCGGCCCTCTTCGCCAGCAGGCCGCCCAGTTCCGGCAGCAACGCGTACGACTCACCGGCCGTACCCTTGTCGACCTCGGCCTGGACCCCCACATAGTCGAGCTTGGCCCGGCTCCGAACCCTCGCCCGCCGCAGCCCCACCCGCGTGATCGTCCCGTCGGCGTCCACCTCGATGTCCCACACGACGGCCGCGCGCACCACATCGGGCAGCAGGCTGACCGAGTTCTCACTGAGCACCGGCGGATGCAGCGGCACCTTGCCGTCCGGCAGATAGACGGTCTGCCCGCGCACCCAGGACTCGGCCTCGAGCGGACCACCCGGCCGCACGTAGGACGCGACGTCAGCAATGGCGTAACGCACCCGGTAGCCGCGCCCGTTGCGCTCCAGGCACATCGCCTGATCGAGGTCGCGCGAGGTGGCCGGGTCGATCGTCACGAACGGCACCGCGGTCAGATCGACACCCTCGGGCTCCTGGCGCGCGGCGCTCTCGGCCTCGTGAAGAGCCGCCTCAGGGAACGCCTCGGGCAGCTTCAACTCCCGCCGCAGCACAGAGAAGTCGATCTGCGGCGCAACCACCCGTTTCGTCGGCACGGGTCCTTCCTACCAGGCCGAGTGCCGACGCGCCCGCCGCGACCAGCCTCACAACACCGCACAACGTTCCGCCTGTGGACAACCGCCTCCCGCCCCTCCGCCCGCGCTACGTTCTTCGCCCACCCAGTGCCGGGGTGGGGGTGGCGGCGGGCACGCGCAAAGTACGCAAAAAGGACAGGGCCACGCCGAAAGAGGCGCAGCCCTGTCCAGAGGTGCTGAGTGTCAGGCCGTGCGGGCGGGGACGCGGGTGCGGCCCATGCGCGCGTTGCCGGCCGAGGCCGTCCGCGAAGCGGCGGCCGACTTCGGCGCCTTGACCCGGGACGCGTTGGTCGCCGAGGTCTTGACCGTGTTGGCGGTCCGGGCGTTACCGGACTTGGCGGCGGTCGAGCTGCGGGCGGCGTTGCCGGACGAGGCCTTCTTGGCCGCGGCCGACTTGGTGGCGGTGGCCTTGCGGGCGGTGCCGGCGGTGGCCTTCTTGGAGGCGGTCGCTGTCTTCGCCGCGGTCGCCTTGCTGGTCGGCGCCTTGTTGGCCGGGGCCTTCTTGGCGGCGGTGGCCTTGGTCGCGGTCTTCTTCGCGGCCGCCGGCCGGGCGGTGGTCGACTTGGCGGCCGTCTTCTTCGCGGCCGTCGCCTTGGTCGCCGTCTTCTTGGCGGTGGCCGGCCCGGTGCTGGTCGCCTTCTTGGCCGGCGCCTTCTTGGCCGCGGCCTTATTGGCCGCAGTCTTCTTAGCCGCGGTCTTCTTGGTCGCCGTCGTCGAGCGCGCCGTGGTCGACTTGGCCGCCGCGGTCGAACGCGAAGTGGTCGACTTAGCCGCTGCCGTGGAACGCGCCGTGGTCGACTTAGCCGCCGCCGTCGAACGCGCCTTCGTCGACTTGGCCGCCGCCGGGCGGGTGCTCGTCGCCTTGTTCGCCGGCGCCTTGTTGGCCGCGGCCTTCTTCGCCGCGGTGGCCTTGGCCGCGGTCTTCTTCACCGCAGCCGGACGGGCCGCGGCCGACTTCGTTGCTGTCTTCTTCGCCGCGGCCGGACGCGATGCAGCCGACTTCGTTGCCGTCCTCGCCGCAGCCGGGCGGGAGGTGGCTGACTTCGTTGCCGCCTTCTTCGCCGGGGCCGGGCTTGCGGTGGACGACTTGGCCGCCGTCTTACTGGCGGTCGTGGCCTTGGCGGTCGCGGCCTTGGCGGTCGTGGCCTTGGCGGTCGTGGTCTTCTTGGCGGCCGTGCTGGTGGCGGCGGACGTGCGCTTGGCGGCGGGCTTCGCCGTCGTGGCCCGGACCGTCGTCGCCCTCGAACCCCTCGACGCCGCGCTTACCCGCTTGACGGTGGGCTCGTCCGTGGCCGGTGACTGGACCGTCGCCGCCGGGGTGGCCGACGACGCGGCGTTGACCCGCTTGGCCGAGCTGCGCGGGGTCGTCGCCTTGCGAGTCGCGCCGGCGGCGGCCGAACGCGGCGTCGTGGGACGGCTTGCCGCCGCCTTCCGCGCGGTTCCGGTCGCGGACGGCTTCGCGGCCGCCTTCCGAGCGGTCGTCGCCTTGCCCGCCGTGGTCCGGCCCGCCGTCGTCTCGGCCGCCGTGGTCTTGGTCGCGGCGGTCTTGGCGATCGCGGTCTTGGTCGCCTTCGCAACAGCCGTCTTCGTCGCGGCGGCCTTCTGCGCGGCGGTCTTGGTCGCGGCCGTCTTGGAAGCAGCGGTCTTAGAAGCAGCAGCCTTGGAGGCAGCCGTCTTAGGAGCAGCAGCCTTGGACGCAGCCGACTTAGAGGCAGTCGCCTTGGAGGCAGCCGTCTTAGTAGCGGCGGTGCGAGTAGCGGCCGTCTTCGACGCGGCCGACCGAGCGGAAGAACCCGCCGAAGTGCGCGTGGCAGCAGGCTCAGCACCCGACGCCCGCTTGGCAACCGGCTTAGCAGCAGCACCAGCCTTCTTAGCCGCCGTCGCCTTAGCAGCAGCCTTCTTAGCCGTGGCGCCAGCCGCAGCGGCAGCCGACTTAGCAGCCGTAGCAGCCTTCTTAACCGCCCCCGCCTTCGAAGCGCCCGGCCGAGAAGCCGCGGCCCCAGAAGCGGCAGCCCCAGAAGCGGCGCCCCCGGAAGCGGCGGACCGCGAAGCGGCGGGACGAGCAGCCGAAGACCGGCCTGCGGTGGACCGGGCTGCGGCGGTGCGGGATGCGGCGGTGCTCGCGGCGCCGGCCGTTCGGGTCGTCGCCTTCTTGGCAGCGGCCATGGGGATGTTCCTCCTAGCGAATGACTGCGGGATCGTCTCCGCATGGAGACTGCGAGAATCCGGCTTGGACACAGGAAGTCGGCGCCGGTTTAGCCTTTCTCCCCTGTCCAGCGAGCGTCCTCGGCGTCCCACGCCGCGTTGCGCTTCTCGACCGTGTCGAGTGCCCGCGTGGCGTCGTCGGCGGAGGTGTAGGGACCGAGCCGGTACTTGTTGGGACACACGTCATCCCCGGCCTCGACCCGCTTGTGTCGGAGGCACCAGAAGTACTCGCCCCCGCCAAGCCCACTGTCGTTCATGAAATCACTGTGCACCTCAAACCGACCATGCGCTACCGATTCGGGTAAAAAGTCCAGAATTTCCACATTGGAATGAGCGAAAGACCCCCCGATCAGACGACAAGACCCGCCCGGACGTGGTCCGAGCGGGTCCTGGAAGGCCGGCGGTCAGGAGACCAGCAGCTCAGCGATCTGCACGGCGTTGAGCGCGGCGCCCTTGCGCAGGTTGTCGTTGGAGAGGAAGAAGGCGAGCCCGTTCTCCACGGTCTCGTCCACCCGGATCCGTCCCACAAAGGTCGGGTCCTTCCCGGCCGCCTGGAGCGGCGTCGGAATGTCGGACAGTTCGACCCCGGGAGCGGCGGCGAGCAAGGACCGGGCCCGCTCGGGTGTCAGCGGCCGGGCGAAGCACGCGTTCACCTGGAGCGAGTGCCCGGTGAAGACCGGCACCCGGACGCACGTGCCGGACACCAGCAGCGACGGGATCCCGAGGATCTTCCGGCTCTCGTTGCGCAGCTTCTGCTCCTCGTCGGTCTCGTCGCTTCCGTCGTCGACGAGCGAGCCGGCCAGCGGCAGCACGTTGAACGCGATCGGCCGGGCGAAGTTGCGCGGCGGGGGGAACTCGACCGCCGAGCCGTCGTGGGCGAGCTCGGTGGCCCGGTCGGCGACCTTCCGCACCTGCTCGTCGAGCTCGGCCACGCCGGCCAGCCCGGCCCCGGACACCGCCTGGTAGGTGGTCGCCACCATCGCGATCAGCCCGGCCTCGTCGTGCAGCGGGCGCAGGACCGGCATCGCGGCCATGGTCGTGCAGTTCGGGTTGGCGATGATGCCCTTCGGGCGGTGGTGCGCGGCTTCGGGGTTCACCTCGGCCACGACCAGGGGTACGTCGGGGTCCATCCGCCACGCCGACGAGTTGTCCACGACCACCGCGCCGGCCTCGGCCACGCGTGGCGCGTACTCCTTGGAGCTGCCCTTGCCCGCGGAGAAGAGCACGAGGTCGAGGCCGCGGTAGTCGGCGACCGCCGCGTCCTCCACCGTCACCTCGCCGTCGGCCCAGGGCAGGGTGCGGCCCGCCGACCGTCCGGAGGCGAAGAGACGAAGCTGGTCCACGGGAAACCGGCGCTCGGCCAGGATGCGGCGCATGACGCCGCCGACCTGTCCCGTCGCGCCCACAATGCCGATCCTCATGGGCACCAAAGGTACGGCCTGACCTCGCCCCCGGGAAGAAGGCGATACCATATCGCGGGATTCTTGTCCCACATTCGAGGACGACGGGGCTAGCGTCGGTGGCATGACGACGTACACGCACGGCCACCACGAGTCGGTTCTGCGGTCGCATCGCTGGCGTACCGCAGAGAATTCGGCGGCGTACCTCCTGCCCCGGCTGACTTCCGGAGTCGCGCTGCTCGACATCGGCGCCGGCCCGGGAACGATCACCGCCGACCTCGCCCGGCGCGTCGCACCCGGCCGGGTGACGGCCCTGGAGATCTCCGCCGACGCCCTCGCGATCACCCGCGCCGAGATCGAGAAGCAGGGCCTGACGACCGTCGACCTGGCGGTCGGCGACGTGCACGCGCTCGACTTCCCGGACGACAGCTTCGACGTCGTGCACGCGCACCAGGTGCTGCAGCACGTCGCCGACCCGGTGGCCGCGCTGCGCGAGATGCGCCGGGTGGTGCGCCCGGGCGGTCTGGTGGCGGTACGCGACAGCGACTACGCCGCGTTCACCTGGTTCCCCGAGTCACCGGGCCTGGACGAGTGGCTGGCGCTCTACCGGAGCGTGGCGACAACCAACGGCGGCGAACCGGAGGCCGGGCGCAAGCTGCTCAGCTGGGCGCATGCCGCCGGCTTCACCGACGTGAAAGCGACGTCCAGCACGTGGTGCTTCGCGACGCCGGAGGACCGCGCGTGGTGGGGCGGGATGTGGGCCGAGCGCATCACCAACTCCGACATCGCCCGCAAGGCGGTCTCGACCGGCGCGGCCACCGAGGCAGATCTTCAAGAGATCGCCGCGGCCTGGACGGCGTGGGCGGAGAACCCCGACGGCTGGCTGTCGATCCTGCACGGCGAGCTGCTCGCGACCGGGTGATGCCTATAGGTGCGCAGAGCAGCTCTGCGCACCTATAGGCAACACCTCAGCCGTTGGGCTTGTAGGCCCAATGCCACGACTCGCGGGGCGTGTTCTCGTCGAAGCCGTACTCGTTGCCGTGCTTGCGCATCCAGGACAGCGCCTTGGCGTTCAGGTCGAGGTCGGCCGCCATTCCCCAGCCGTGCTCGCTGGTGCCCGGCTTGGCGGCCAGTCCGCCCTGCGAGTAGAGCCCCTTGCGCTTGGCCACGTCGACCTGCTCGGAGTACGAGCGGTAGGAGTCGGTGATGCCGATGGTCACGCCGTCCTTCTTGGCGGCGGCGATCATCGTGTTCAGCGACTCGGCGGCGGGCGCCCACATCTTGTGACCGGTGTTGCCGACCTGGCCCAGCGCGTTCGGCGGGATCTTGCCGTTGCCGTACTTGACCAGATCGTCCGGGATGCCCTTGCCGTTCAGCTTGTAGCTCTTCTTGGCCGCGCCGGTGTCCTGGGTCGCCACCGCGTCATTCAGGTAGGACGCGAACTCCGAGCCGGATGTGGCCTTGGTGGCGGAGGTGGATTTCGTGGCCGTCGCCGCCTGCTGGGTCTGCATGGCGATGATGCGGCTCTGGATGTCGGCGATCCGGCCGGTCACTCCCTCGATTCCCACGCTCTCAATGTTCGGCGCAACCGGGCCGCGCCTGAGCCGCTACGCGAGATCACCCGGGTCGGTGTTGGCGCCGCACAGCAGCACCATCACCCGCTCGTCCCGGGCCGGGCTGTACACCCCACTGGTCAGCGCCGCATAGGCCGCGGCCGTGCCGTTCTCCACCACGATCCGGTAGTCGTCCCACAGCCGCCGGCGGGCCTCCACGATCGCCCGGTCGTCCACCAGCAGCGAGGTCATTCCGGTCAAGATCGCGATTTGGTACGGGGTGAGCCCGATCCGCCGCGCGCCCAGCGAGTCGACCGCCACCCCGGACACCGGCACGTCGACCGGCTCGCCTGCGTCGAGCGCCCGCCGCAGCGTCGGGCAGTTCTCCGGTTCGACGGCCACCACCCGGGCGCCCGAGCCGGCCAGCGCCGCGGCGACCCCGGCGGCCAGCCCGCCACCACCGACCGCCACCAGCACGGTGTCGAACTCCAGCTCGTCCAGCAGTTCCAGGCCGAGCGTGCCGTTGCCGGCCACCATGGCCGGGTCGTCGTAGGCGTGGCAGAACCGGGCGCCGGTCTGCTCCGCGTGCACCACTGCGGCGGCGTACGCCTCGGCGTACTCGGCGCCGATCTGGGTCACCCGGGCGCCCAGCTTGCCGAGCTTCGCCACCTTCACCGGCGGCGCGGTCTCCGGCACGAAGACGCTGGCCGGGAGGCCGAGCTCACCGGCGGCGTACGCGGCGGCCAGCCCGGCGTTGCCACCGGAGGCGACCACGATGCCCGCGGCGGGCGTCTGCCCCGCGGCGAGGATCTGGTTGAACATGCCACGCGTCTTGAACGAGCCGGCGTGTTGCGCGTACTCCAGCTTGAAGAAGGTCTTGGGCCCGGCCTGCAGCACCGGCGTCCGCCGCACCCGGCCCTGGATCCGCTCCTCGGCCGCGCGCACATCCTCGACAGTGATCACCCGACCGACCCTAGGCGATGCTCCAGCGGGAGGCGCCGGACGTGAGGGTTGTCTCGGACCGCCGGTCGCCGACCAGGCGGGCCAGGTCGAGCAGCCGGTGGGAGAAGCCCCACTCGTTGTCGAACCAGCCGCGCACCCGGACCCCGCCCTCGGGCGTGACCTGGGTGCCGGACGGGTCGAGCAGGCACGACGCCGGATTGTTCTTCACGTCGATCGAGACGGTCGGGTCCGGGTCGTACCCCAGGATTCCCCGCAGCGGACCGGCCGCGGCCTCGGCCATCGCCCGGTTGACCTCCTCGACCGTGACCGGCTCGTCGGTCCGCCCGGCCAGCTCGGCCAGCGAGCCCACCGGGGTCGGGACGCAGTAGTAGCTGAACATCATGTCGCCGATCCCGGGCAGGATCTCGCGCACCAGGTCACCGACCACATAGTTGTGCGGCACGATGCTGTCGCCGGACGCCCGGCCCAGCCGCGGATCGTTGCGGGAGGTGCCGACCAGCCCGTCGTGCACCTTCTGCCAGCCCTGCAGGGCGAGCATCACCGAGGTGCTGACCGAGTGCAGCCCGAACCGGTCGAGCAGCACCTTGGCCATGATGGTCAGCGCGTTCACCCCGCACGAGGCCGGTGAGACCACATCGTGCTGGTCCGGGTCGTACGCCCGCTGGTTGGCCCCGACCACCAGGAAGGCGTCGGGGTTGTCGGCGGACGCGCTGATCACCACCTTGCGGGCGCCGCCGTGGGTGATGTGCCGGCGCGCCACGTCGCCGGAACGGAACCGGCCGGTCGCCTCGATCACCACGTCGACCCCGGCCTCCGCCCACCGGATGCGTTCCGGCTGCGCCTGGTTGAACACCCGGATCGACTGATCGTTCACCACCAGATTGCCGGCTCGCGCGGTCACCGTGCCCGGGAACGTCCCGCGCACGCTGTCGCGTCGCAGCCCGTAGGCGAGACGATCCGCTGCGGCCACATCGTTGATCGCCGCGATGGTCACCCCGGGGTCGGGATGCGCGGTGACGATGCGGGTGAGACAGCGCCCGATACGTCCGAAGCCATTGATGCCGATCGCAACACTCACCGAGACTCCTCACGGCCGCCCGGCCCGGATCCGTTGCATAAACCCGACGTCACCCGAACGACACTATGAGTGTGCAACTTGCACGTCAACGCATCAGGACAGAGGACGACATCACAGTCCCGACGACGATCGCGTGCCCGGGACGTTACCGCTGACCGGGGCCCTGAGCAGCGGCGATCCACCGAGGAGTGACCCCCGTTTCCCAGATGGCCGTTGTTGAGCCATCTGCGGGAGCGCTCCCGTCACTGATCTTTTTCGGGCTCTGCGATTTCTGCTTCGGGCTCCGAGATGTCGGCGAAATCACCGCCGAGGAGTGTCACGGCGTCGTCGGCCGCCACCCGGAGGCCGACACCCCGCTCGCCGGCGCCGAGATTGATGGTCCGCCCGCGAACCGTCTCGTCGGCGATCACCGGCCAGGCCGTCGTCGCGCCGAACGGGGTGATCGTGCCGCGCTCGTAGCCGGTCGCGGCCTTGGCCGTCTCGGCGTCCGGCAGCGACAGCCGCTTCACGCCGAGCAGGGCGCGCAACTTGGGCCACGAGATCGACCGGCCACCAGGGACCAGCACGAACAGGAAGTCGCCGTCGGCACGGCGCACCACCAGCGTCTTGACCACGTCGTGGACCTCGACGCCCTGCTTGAGCGCCGCCTCGGCCACACTCCCGGCCGGCCCGTGCCGCACCACCTCGTGCGCCAGCCCCGCTTTCTCGACGGCTTCCAGCGCAGCGGACATGTCGATCACTGTAACGCCAACCCAAGGCACACACGCTCACGCCCTTTGCTCTGAGCGCGTATGGGCACCACCCAGCTGAGCTGGGCGTCCGCGGTTGTTGTGCCCAGATCGAAGGAACGCCAGGTGTTGCCTATACGCGCTCAGAGCTGGCGTGTCGTCGCGGCGTGTCGCGGGCGCGGGCGGCCTGACGGGCGCATTCGCGGGGAGCCGGGTGGTGCCTATACGCGCTCAGAGCAAAAGGGCCGGCGCCCCACGGGCGGGGCGCCGGCCGGTGCTGTGTGGAGACCGGGATCAGCGGCTGCCGTTGTGGACGGACTGCGGGAGCGGGGTCGCGACCGGCGGGCGCTTGGCCGTTGCTTGCGGCGATGGTCTCGAGGTTCCGGACCGGGTCGCCGGCCGCGAACGGGCAGTACACGTCGCCGGCCCGGTCACGGCGCTTCAGGATCTCGCGGAGCGCTGTGACCAGGCCGGCGGCCAGCAGCGCGGGGCTGAGGAACCGGGGCGCGGCCAGCGCCAGGTCGCTGCTCGCCCCGCCCGGGTTCACGAACACCCCGCAAGAGAACCGCCGGGCCCCCTGGAGCGGGACCCGGCGGTCTGGTAGCGGCGCTGATCGATCAGCCGTAGTAGTGGCGCTGCGGGCGCCGGCGGCGGGCGAAGCCGAAGATCACGAAGCCGACCAGGATCAGCGCCACGCCGCCACCGGCGATGGCCAGCGTGTTGGCGCCGGTCAGCGCCAGCCTGCTGTCGTCCTTGGTGTCGGCCGCGGCCACCGGGGTCTCGGCCGACTGGTCGTCGCCGGACTGGTCGTCGCCGGACTGGTCGTCGTCGCCACCGGCCACGGCCGCGTCGGCCTTGGCCTTGTCGTCCTTCTTCTTGTCACCCGTGGCGGGCTTCACGGCGGTCGAGCCGCCGGTGAGGTTCTCGGCCGGGACGGCTTCCTCGTCGTCGTTGTTGTCGGCCGGCTTGGCCGTGTCCTTGGTCGGCTTGTCCGCGGGCTTGGCCGGCTTGGTCGGCTTGTCCGCGGGCTTCGTCGGGGGCTTGGTCACGGTGCCGGAGTCGGTCTCGGGCTGACCCGGCGTGACCGGCGGAACCTCGCCGCCGCCCTGGTTGCCGTCACCACCCTGGTCGCCGCCGCCGTTCCCGTTGTCGCCACCCTGGTCGCCACCGTTGTCGCCACCCTGGTCGCCACCGTTGTCGCCACCCTGGTCGCCACCGTTGTCGCCACCCTGGTCGCCACCCTGGTCACCACCCTGGTCGCCGCCGTTGTCGTCGGCGTTCTCGACCTTGACGCGGATCGAGTCGAACGCGGGGGTCTGCTTGGCGTTCTCCATCATCGGGATGCGGTGCGAACCGTCGCCGGCCCAGGAGGAGCACTGGAAGCTGCCGGCCGCGGGCAGGCCGGGGACGTTGATGTCGACCACGTCGGGGGTCTTGCCGCCCTTGCGGTCCTCGGTCGCCACGAAGAAGGCGGGCGCCGGTGCGCCGTCGGGGGCCTGGTCCTCACGGTCGAGGACGCGGCAGGCGGTGTGGAAGTGGCCGCGGACGATGCCGTCCTTCAGGACCGAGCTCTCGATGTAGTAACCGCCCGCGGCGGCGCCCAGGAACCGGTCGCGGATCAGGTTGCGGGTGCTCACCTTGAGGGTGAACGGCTCGCCGACCTTCACCGTCTTCGGCGCCGACGTGATCAGCAGGGTCGCGGAGTTGGCCGCCACCGGCACCTCACCGAACTCGGTGGAGACGCAGCGGTCACCCTTCTGGAAGCCGTCGTGGCCCTCGAGCCGGCTCGTGTCGCACGTGTTGGTCAGCACGTCCAGGCCGTTGATCTGGATGTTCTTGACCTGTGCGGCTTCGTCGTCGGCGAAGGAGAGCTGCGAGACCCCGGCGATGGCGCCGAAGACGACGAGCGCGCCGGCCGCGCCGATCAGACGGCGGCGGCGGACGGACGGATCGGGTGCGGCGCGGCGGGTGGCGGACCTACGCATAACTGCTACCTCTGGTTCGAAAATCCCAGAATTTTTCTGAGCTGACTCGATGGAGGCTAGGAGTTGGCAGGTCAGAAAGCTAATTGCCGGAAAAGAATTGAGCCGGTCTTGAGCCGCAATTAAGAAAGAAATATGGGACTAGGCTCGAACTCTCTATATCAGCCGTTCGGCCGATGTCGGGCGTCAAGGGCCTCAGCGTCGGCTGAACGTCAGAGTGAACCGGTTGCCCGCTTCGGCGTGTAGTACAGGAGACACCAGGAACAGGAGACTGCGATGACGGCCACCAGTCAAGCACCGACAAGATCCGCTGTGCACCCGGCGACCGCCGCCCGACTCGTCCTGTTCGGGGTGCTCGGGGTGAACCTGCTGTTCGTCTGGTACATGTTCTTCACCTCGGACGGCCCCGAGAAGAACACCCTGATCACCGTGGGGAAGTTCTTCGGCCTGCACGTCGCGCTGGTGATGATCTTCCAGCTGGTGCTGATCTCGCGGCTGCCGTTCCTCGACCGCCGGCTGGGTATGGACCAGCTGACCACGCTGCACCGCTGGGTCGGCTTCACGCTCTTCTGGACGCTGCTCGCGCACGTCACCTTCATCGTGCTCGGCTTCGCCCAGCTCGACGGCAACTCGCCGCCGGTGCAGATCATCAGCCTGGCCGGCTCGTTCCCGGTGCTGCTGGGAATGGTGGCCTTCCTGATCATCGGTCTGGTCGCGATCGTGTCGGCCCGATATGCCCGGCGGCGCCTTTCCTACGAAGCGTGGCACGCCATTCACTTTCTGCTTTATCTGGTTATCGTGCTCGCGCTCATTCACCAATTGTTCGAGGTCACCACATTCACCGCGTCGTCGTGGTCGCGGCGGTACTGGTTCCTGCTCTGGACGCTGGCCCTGGCCGGGCTGATCATCGGCCGGGTGGTCCTCCCGGTGTGGCGCAACTCCCGGCACCAGTTCCGGGTGGCGGCCGTGGTGCCCGAGTCGGACGACGTCGTCTCGGTGCACGTCACCGGCCGGAACTTGGACAGGCTCCCGGCCCGGGCCGGGCAGTTCATGCTGTGGCGCTTCCCCGGGCACAACCCGTGGTGGCAGGTCAACCCGTGGTCGCTGTCGGCGGCGCCGAACGGCAAGTCGCTGCGCCTGACGGCCAAGGCGATCGGGAGGACCAGCGCCGGCCTGCGCGACCTGCCGGTCGGCACGCGCGCTTTCCTGGAGGGCCCGTACGGCGCCCTGACCAGCGTGCAGCGCACCCGCCCGGGCAGCGTGCTGATCGCCGGCGGCATCGGCGTCACCCCGATCCGGGCCCTGCTGGAGGAGCTGACCGGCCCGATCACCGTGCTCTACCGGGTGCCGACCATGGGCCACGCGGTGCTGTTCGACGAGCTGGACTCGCTGACCCGGATGCGCGACGCCACGATGCACGTGCTCACCGGCCGCACGAGCGAGGGCAACAACCCCTTCGCCCCGGCCGGCCTCCAGTCCCTGGTCCCCGACATCACCGCACGGGACATCTACATCTGTGGACCCGAGAAGATGACCGTCGCGGTCCTGAAATCGCTCAGCGAGCTGGGTGTCCCCAAGAGCCAGATCCACGCCGAGCGATTCCGCCTGGCCGGGTGACGACACGGCAAGACGTTCCTGTGAACTGCCCAGGTCATTTGTTGCACTGAGGTAAAAGTCTCAGTGTTCGATTGACGACAGTGGGTGAACCCTCTTTAGTGATCACCGGATCACGGAAGGTTGGGTGCGCTGGACACGCAGGAATACGACGTCGTCGTCGTCGGTGGAGGCACGGCGGGCGCCGTGGTCGCCTCGCGGCTTTCGGCGGACCCGCACGTCACCGTCTGTCTGATCGAGGGTGGACCGTCGGATGTGGGCGACGACCGGGTGCTGCGCCTGCGCAACTGGATCAACCTGCTCGAGTCCGAGTTCGACTATGACTACGGAACGGTCGAGCAGCCGCGCGGCAACTCGCACATCAGGCACAGCCGGGCCAAGGTGCTCGGCGGCTGCTCGTCGCACAACACGATGATCAGCCTGCTGCCGCCGCCCGAGGACTTCGCCGACTGGGTGGCCGCGGGGGCGGCCGGCTGGGCGTACCCGGACCTGCTGCCCTACTGGCAGCGCCTGGCCGTGAACATCGTGCCGGTGGCCGAGCGCAACGCGCTCGCCGTGGACTTCGTCGAGGCCGCGCACAAGGCGCTCGACGTGCCGGTGATCGCCGACCTGAACGCGGCGCCCTTCCCGGACGGCACCGGCTTCTTCCCGGTCGGCTACCACCCCGAGACCGGGGTCCGCTCGTCGTCCTCGGTGGCCTATCTGCACCCGCACCTCGACCGTCCGAATCTGACCATCCTCACCGACACCTGGGCGTCCAAGCTCGAGACCCAGAAGGACAAGGTCGTCGGGGTACGCACGGACAAGGGCACGATCCGGGGCCGGGAGTACGTCCTCAGCGCCGGCGCCATCGACACCCCGCGCCTGCTGCTCCTCAGCGGCATCGGCCCGGCCGGCGACCTGCGCCGGCTCGGCATCGACGTGGCCCGCGACCTGCCCGGCGTCGGCGAGCACCTGCTCGACCACCCCGAGTCGCTGATCCTCTGGGAGGCCAGCCGCCCGGTGCCGCCGGAGTCCGCGATGGACGCCGACGTCGGCCTCTTCGTGCGCCGCGACCCCGCCGACCCGCGCCCCGACCTGATGTTCCACCTCTATCAGATCCCGTTCACCGTGCACACCGAACGCCTCGGCTACGAGGTTCCGGCGCACGGCTTCGGCATGACCCCGAACATCCCGCGCCCCCGCAGCAGCGGCCGGTTGTGGCTGGTCGACGCCGACCCGGCGACCAAGCCCGCGCTCGACTTCCGCTACTTCACCGACCCGGACGGCTACGACGAGCAGACCATCGTCGACGGTCTCCGGATCGCCCGTGAGGTCGCCGCCACCGAGCCGTTCGCGTCGTGGATCACCCGCGAGATCGCACCGGGGCCAGAGCTTCAGACCGATCAGGAGCTTTCCGCGTACGGACGGGCCGTACACCACACGGTCTACCACCCCGCCGGAACGTGCCGGATGGGCGCCGACGATGATCCCCTGGCCGTGGTCGACCCCCGGCTGCGGTTGCGCGGCTTCGCCAACGTCCGGATCGCGGACGCCTCGGTGATGCCGACCATGACCTCGGTGAACCCGGTCGTGACGGTGCTGATGATCGGCGAGCGGGCAGCCGACCTGATTGCCCAGGACTTGTGACCAGAGGACAGCAGTGACTCCCACGATCAAGGTCGAGAACCTCTGGAAGGTCTTCGGCCTCAAGCCCGAGCGGGTGCCCGGCACCGAGCTCGGCCGGCTGCCCCGCGCCGAGCTACGGGCGAGAACGGGCTGCGTCGCCGCCGTGCGGGACGTCAGCTTCGAGGTGGCGCCGGGCGAGGTGTTCGTCGTCATGGGACTGTCCGGCAGCGGCAAGTCCACGCTGGTCCGATGCCTGACCCGGCTGATCGAGCCGACCAGCGGCGAGGTGTCGATCGACGGCGAGAACGTGCGCACGATGGGCCCGAAGCGGCTGCGTGAGCTGCGCCGGCACCGGGTGGCCATGGTGTTCCAGCATTTCGGCCTGCTGCCGCACCGGCAGGTGGTGGACAACGTGGCGTACGGGCTGGAGATCCAGGGCGTCGGCAAGGCGAAGCGGCACGAGCGGGCCGGCGAGGTGCTCGACCTGGTCGGGCTGACCGGGCACGAGCACCAGTACCCGGACCAGCTCTCCGGCGGCATGCAGCAGCGGGTCGGCCTGGCCCGCGCGCTCGCCACCGACCCGGCGGTGCTGCTGTTCGACGAGCCGTTCAGCGCGCTCGACCCGCTGATCCGCCGGGACATGCAGACCGAGGTGCGCCGGTTGCACGCCGAGGTGGGCAAGACGCTGGTCTTCATCACCCACGACCTGGCCGAGGCGCTGAGCCTGGGCGACCGGATCGCGGTCATGCGCGACGGCGACCTGGTGCAGGTGGGCACGCCCGAGGATCTGGTCGGTGACCCGGCCGACGAGTACGTGGCCGACTTCGTCCGGGAGGTGCCACGGGCCGACGTGCTGACGTTGCGCCGGATCGTGCGGCCGGTGGCCGACGGCGAGGAGACCGAGGACAAGCCGCTGCCCGCGTCCACGGTGATCCGCGACGCGGTGTCCCGGGTGCTGGGCGCTTCCCGGCCGATCGCGGTGGTGGACGGCGACTCACGGATCGGTGTCGTGGACGCGGGCCAGTTGGTGCCGGCGTTGATCGGCCATCGGCCACAGGTGCACGCGTGACCAGCATTACCGCCACAGCCACTGCCGAAGGCACCCCGGCGGCAGAGTCAGCACCGGCACGCCGGTGGCCCCTGCGCCGTACCCTCATAGCGATTTTGATCTTGGTCTCGATCGTTGCCTATCTGATTTTCCGGACCGATGGCGCGGCCGATTCCGACGACGCGTGGGCGTTCCGGTTCCTGACCGACGTGCGGACCTGGGTCGACCAGAACCGGGACACCAGCCCGGTCTTCCTGTACGGCGTCAACTACCTGCGGCTCGGCGTGGTGGTGCTGGTCGGCGCGGTGCAGAGCCTGCTGTACGGGCTGGGCGCGATCGGCCTGATCGCGACGGCCGGGACGATCGCGCTGGTGCTGGCCGGGTGGCGGAGCGCGCTGCTGGCGGTCGGCGGCTTCGTCGCGCTGGGCCTGCTCGACCTGTGGACCGAGAGCGTCGACACGCTGGTGCTGACGCTGTCCGCGGTGGTGCTGGCGGTGCTGATCGGCGTGCCGCTCGGTGTGCTGGCCGCGCGCGTGCGGTGGGTCGGCGCGGCGATGCGGCCGGTGCTCGACGTCATGCAGATCCTGCCCACGTTCGCCTACCTCGCCCCGATGACCCTGCTGTTCCTGATCGGCGAGCCGGCCGCGATCATCGCCACGCTGATCTACGCGGTGCCGGCCACCATCCGGATCACCCAGCTCGGCATCTCCGAGGTGTCCGCTACCACGGTCGAGGCGGCCACCGCGCTCGGCTCGACCCGCTGGCAGGTGCTGCGCAAGGTCCGCCTGCCGATGGCCCGGCCGACGCTGGTGCTGGCGGTCAACCAGACGATCATGATGGCGCTGTCCATGGTGGTGGTCACCGCGCTGATCGACGCGCCCGGCCTGGGCCTGAACATCGTGGTCGCGCTGGAGCGGGTGAACGTCGGCGCCGCCTTCGACGCGGGCCTGGCCATCGTTGTGCTGGCCATCGTGCTCGACCGGGTGACGACCAACGCGGCGTCCCGGCGGGTCCGCCGGATCTGGCTCGTGGCGCCGGCCGTGGTCCTGGTCGCCGCCCTGGTCATCGGGTTCACCAACGACTTCCCGGGCGACTGGCGGTTCTCCTTCGCGGCGCCGGTCAACGACGTCACCGGCTGGGCCGAGCTGCACTGGTACGACGCCACCGAGGCGATCAAGAACGGGATCACCGCCGCCCTGCTCAACCCGCTCGAGTCGCTGCTCGTGACGACGCCGTGGTGGCTGCTGGTCGCCGTGGTGCTGGCCTTCGGGACGCTGACCGGCGGCTGGCGCTCGGGGCTGATCGCGGCCCTGGCCACGGCCGGGCTGTCCGGGCTGGGCCTGTGGCAGCACTCCATGCAGACGCTGGCCACGGTGCTCGTCGCGGCCGTGCTGACGCTGCTGTTCGGCCTGCTCCTCGGGGTGCTCGCGGCCCGGCACGACCGCTTCGCCCGCGGCCTGCGCCCGCTGCTCGACGCGGCCCAGACCATGCCCTCGTTCGTCTACCTGCTGCCCGCGGTCGCGCTGTTCGGCGCGACCCGGTTCACCGCGATCGTGGCCGCGGTGATCTACGCGGTCCCGCCGGTGGTGCGGCTGGTGGAACGCGGCATCCGCGACGTGCCCGCGACCGTGGTGGAGGCGGCCCGTTCGGCCGGGTCCACCCCGCGGCAGTTGCTCTGGAAGGTCCAGCTCCCGATGGCCCGCGGCGGCCTCATGCTCGCCACCAACCAGGGCATCGTCATGGTGCTCGCGATGGTCGTGGTGGGCGGACTGGTCGGCGCGGGCGCACTGGGTTACGACGTGGTGGCCGGGTTCTCGCAACGCGAGGACTTCGGCCAGGGTCTGGCCGCCGGCCTCGCGATCGTCCTGCTGGGCATCCTCCTCGACCGGCTCACACAGGGTTTCTCCCAACGGAAGAAGGTTTTTCGGTCATGAAGATTCGCATCCTTGCCGCCGCCCTCACGGCGGCAAGTCTCGCTTTCACCGCCGCGTGCGGTGGCGCGAAGTCGGACGCGGGGGCGGCGTCCGACGGCGCCTCGAAGGGCGAGAAGGGCACGGTCAACATCGCCATCAACCCCTGGGTGGGGTACGAGGCGAACGCGGCCGTGCTGGCCTACCTCCTCGAGAAGGAGCTGGGCTACAAGGTGGAGAAGAAGAACCTCAAGGAGGAGATCTCCTGGCAGGGCTTCGAGACCGGTGAGGTCGACGTCATCGTGGAGAACTGGGGCCACGACGACCTGAAGAAGACCTACATCGAGGAGAAGAAGGTGGCGGTCGAGGTCGGCCCCACCGGAAACAACGGCAACATCGGCTGGTACGTGCCGCAGTGGATGGTCGACAAGTACCCGGACATCACCGACGGCAAGAACCTGAACAAGTACGCCGGCCTGTTCAAGACCTCGGAGTCCGGCGGCAAGGGTCAGCTGCTGGACGGCGACCCGTCGTTCGTCACCAACGACGCGGCGCTGGTGACCAACCTGAAGCTCAACTACAAGGTGGTCTTCTCGGGCAGCGAGGCGGCGATCATCAAGGCGGCGCAGCAGGCCACGGCGCAGAAGAAGCCGCTGCTGTTCTACTTCTACGAGCCGCAGTGGCTGTTCTCCAAGGAGAAGTACGCGCGGGTGAAGCTGCCGGCCTACACCCCCGGTTGTGACGCCGACCCGAAGAAGGTCGCCTGTGACTACCCGGACTACAAGCTGGACAAGATCGCCAGCAAGAAGTTCGCCGACACCGGCGGCGAGGCGTACACCCTGATCAAGAACTTCTCCTGGACCAACGACGACCAGAACAAGGTCTCCGACTACATCACCAACCAGGGCATGTCGGCCGACAAGGCCGCCGAGCAGTGGGTCAAGGAGAACGAGGCGAAGTGGAAGGCGTGGCTTCCCGCAAAGTAGTCATCGTCGGGGCGGGCATCGTCGGCTGTGCGCTGGCCGACGAGCTCACCCTGCGCGGTCTGACCAACGTGACCGTGCTCGAGCAGGGGCCGCTGTATGCCACCGGTGGCTCCAGCTCACACGCGCCGGGCCTGGTGTTCCAGACCAACCCCTCGCGAACCATGGCCCGGCTCGCTCAGTACACCGTGGACAAGTACGTCGACCTGGGCTGCTTCGACCAGGTCGGCAGCCTGGAAGTGGCGACCACGCCGGCCCGGCTCGCCGAGCTGCACCGGCGGCACGGCTTCGCCCAATCGTGGGGCATCTCGTCCGGGTTGCTCAGCCCGGACGAGTGTCGCGCGCTGTACCCGCTGCTCGGGGAGTCGGTCCTCGGCGGCCTGCACGTTCCGGGGGACGGCCTGGCTCGGGCCGTCCCCGCCGGGGAGGCACAGGCGCTGCGGGCTCAGGCCCGCGGCGCGGTGTTCCTGCCCTTCCACCGCGTCGCTTCCGTCGCCGTCGAGAACGGCCGCGTCACCGGCGTCCAGACCTCCGACACGTTCTTCCCGGCCGACATCGTGGTGTCCTGCGCCGGCTTCTGGGGGCCGTCGGTCGGCGCGCTCGCCGGGGTGCGGATCCCGCTGCTGCCGATGGCCCATCAGTACGCGCACACCTCCGCCGTCGGTCGCACACCTTCGGTGATCCTGCGTCACCAGGACCAGGACCTCTATTTCCGTTCCTACCCGGACGGGCACCTGGGTGTCGGCTCCTACCTGCACCCGCCGATGCCGATCGACGTGTCCGCGATCGAGGACTCCACGCTGGCCTTCACCCCGGCCGACTTCGCGTCGTCCTGGGCGGCGGCGCAAGACCTGCTGCCGGCGCTGCGGTCGTCGTCCGTCGCCTCCGGTTTCAACGGCGTCTTCTCGTTCACGCCGGACGGTTTCCCGCTGCTCGGCGAGTCGCCCGTGGTGCGCGGGTTCTGGTCGGCCGAGGCGGTCTGGGTGACGCATTCGGCCGGGGTCGGTCGCGTCGTCGCCGAGTGGATCGTCGACGGGCGGCCGTCCCTCGACCTGCACGAATGCGACCTCAACCGGTTCCACGAGGCGCAGCTCTCCCCCGCCTACGTGCACGAGCGGTCGGTGCGGAGCTTCGTCGAGGTCTACGACATCCTGCACCCGCTCGACCCGCCGTCCGTGCGCGACGTGCGGACCAGCGCTTTCCACCCGCGGCAGGTCGCGCTGGGCGCGGTCTTCGGCGAGGGCGCCGGCTGGGAGCGTCCGCTCTGGTACGAGTCCACCTCGGCGCTCTGCTCTGCGCACCCATACTCACCCCCTTCCCAAAACGTCCTGACCTCGGCCGACGCGTCCGACGCCACCGCGCCATCCACCACGAAAGCACCCCCAAATGCCGAGACCGCAGGTCAGGCGGGGGGTGAGTATGAGTGCGCAGAGCAAAGGGGGCTGGTGCGGGACTCGTGGTCGGGGCGGCACTGGTCGCCGGTCGCCGCCACCGAGGCCCGGGTTACCCGGGAACGGGTCGCGCTCTACGACATGACGCCGCTGATGCGGCTGGAGGTCGTCGGGCCGGTGTCGTTCCTGCAGGGGCTGACCACGAACAACGTCGACAAGCCGGTCGGCACGGTGGTCTACACGCTGCTGCTGGACGAAGGCGGCGGGATCCTCTCCGACATCACGGTCGCGCGGCTGGCCGAGGACCGCTTCCAGGTGGGCGTCAACGGGATGCTTGACCTGCACTGGTTGCGGCGGCACGTGCCGGCGGGAGTCTCGGTGCGGGACATCACCGGCGGGACGTGCGGGCTCGGCGTGTGGGGGCCGCTGGCCCGGGACCTGGTCGCGCCGCTGACCGACATCGACGTGTCGCACCGGGCGTTCGGGTACTTCAAGGCGCGGCAGGGGCACATCGGAACGGTTCCGGTGACCATGCTGCGGGTGTCGTACGTGGGTGAGCTGGGCTGGGAGGTCTACGCGAGCGCGGATCAGGGCCTGAAGCTCTGGGACACGCTGTGGGCGGCCGGGCAGGAGCTCGGGATCATCGCCGGCGGGCGGGCGGCGTTCAACAGCCTGCGGCTGGAGAAGGGCTACCGGCTCTGGGGCACGGACATGACGCCGGAGGATGACCCGTACCAGAGCGGTCTGGGTTTCGCCGTGCGCCTCGACGCCGGTGACTTCGTCGGCCGGGCCGCGCTGTCCGCGGACGAGCCGACGCGGAAGCTGACCTGCCTGGTGCTCGACGACGAGGGCTGTGTGCCGATGGGCAAGGAACCGATCGTTGTTTCCGGGACAGCGGTTGGATTCGTAACGAGCGCCGCATACGGTCACACCATCGGGTCACCGATCGCCTACGGGTGGTTGCCAACGTCGGTCGCCACGCCGGGGACGCGCGTACAAATCGGATATTTTGATCGGCTGCTTTCCGCCACCGTCGCCGAGGAGCCCTTGGTCGACCCGAAGATGGAGCGGATCAGGCGTTAGGGAGGTCCCGCGTGGCGGCTTATGACGTGATCGTGGTCGGGCTCGGGGGCATGGGCAGCGCGACCGCCTACCATCTGGCCGCGCGCGGGCACCGGGTGCTCGGGCTCGAGAAGTTCGGGCCGGCCCACGATCAGGGCGCCAGCCACGGCGGGTCACGGATCACCCGGCAGTCGTACTTCGAGGGGCCGGACTACGTGCCGCTGCTGCTGCGGGCGTACGAGCTGTTCGACCAGCTGGCCCGGGACTCGGGGCGCGAGGTCATCCGGCGGACCGGCGGCGTGATGTGCGGGCTGCCGTCCAGCCGGACCGTCTCGGGCAGCCTGGCCAGCGCCGAGCAGTGGGGGCTCCCGCACGAGATGCTGTCGGCGGCCGACCTGCGCAAGCGGTTCCCCACGTTGAGCCCGGAGCCGGACGAGGTCGCGCTCTACGAGGACAACGCCGGTTTTGTACGGCCGGAGGAAACCGTCTCGGCGCACCTGACCCTGGCCGCGGCGGCCGGCGCCTCGTTGCTGTTCAACACGCCCGCCCTCCGCTGGAGTTCATTGCCGGCCGGCGGGGTGGAAGTCGTGACCGCTGATGGGACATTTCGGGCGGACCAGCTCGTTGTCACGCCCGGCCCCTGGGCGCCGCAGCTGCTCACCGACCTGGGCGTGCCGTTCACGATCGAGCGGCAGGTGCAGTACTGGTTCCAGCCGACCGGCGGGACCGGGCCGTTCGAGGACCACCCGATCTACGTCTGGGAGGCGGCCGACGGCACCCAGGTGTACGGGTTCCCGGCCATCGACGGACCGGCCGGCGGCGCCAAGATCGCGTTCTTCCGCCGCGGCGCCGTGACGACGCCGGAGACCATCGACCGCGACGTGCACCCGGCCGAGATCGAGGCCATGGCGGCCGCCGCCGGGAGCCACCTGCCCGATCTGCCCGGCACGTTCCTCAAGGCCAAGACCTGCCTCTACAGCAACAGCCCGGACGAGCACTTCGTCATCGCCCGGCACCCCGCGCACGAGGCGGTCACCGTCGCGTGCGGCTTCTCCGGGCACGGCTTCAAGTTCGTGCCGGTGGTCGGCGAGATCGTCGCGGACCTGGCCACCACGGGCACCACCCGGCACCCCATCTCGCTGTTCGACCCCCGCCGCTTCACAGAGGTGATCCCGTCGTGACCGCTCCTTCGCTGATCCCCACCCTCCCCGGCCACCACTACACCGACCCCTCCGTTTTCGCTCTCGAGCAGGACCGCGTCTTCGAGCAGATGTGGTTCTGCGCGATCCGGTCGTCGGACATCGGCACGCCCGGCGCGTTCCGGACCGCCCGGGTCGGCCGGGAGAGCATCCTGATCACCCGCTCGTCGTCCGGCGCCGCCCGCGCCTTCCTCAACGTCTGCCGGCATCGGGGCGCCCAGCTCTGCGTCGAGGAACAGGGCGCGGTGAAACGGACCTTCCGCTGCATGTACCACGCGTGGGCGTACGACCTGGACGGCAAGCTGGTCGCCGCGCCCAATCTGGTCAAGATGCCGGACATCGACCGCGTCGAGTACGGCCTGCGGCCGGTGCACGTGCGCGAGTGGCTCGGCTACGTCTGGGTGGCGCTGGCCGACGAGCCGCCGTCCTTCGAGGACGACGTGATGGGCGCCTGCGTCGAGCGGCTCGGCGACCTGGCCTCGATCGACCGCTACCGGCTGGACGAGCTGACCGTCGGCCGCCGCATCCGCTACGACGTGGCCGCCAACTGGAAGCTGATCATCGAGAACTTCATGGAGTGCTACCACTGCTCGACCATCCACCCCGAGCTCACCCACGTGCTGCCCGAATTCGCCGGCGGGTACGCGGCGCAGTACTACGTCGGCCACGGCGCCGAGTTCGGCCCGGCCGTCGAGGGCTTCACGGTCGACGGGCGCGCCGGTGTCGCCGCGATCGACACGATCACCGAGGACCAGGACCGCCGCTACTACGCCATCACGATCAAGCCGCAGGTCTTCATCAACCTGGTCCCCGACCACGTGATCTTCCACCGGATGTTCCCGCTGGCGGCCGACCGCACGATCATCGAGTGCGACTGGCTGTTCCGCCCCGACGTGGTCGACTCGGGCACCGACCTGGGCGCGTCGGTCGAGCTCTTCGACCGGGTGAACCGCCAGGACTTCGAGGCCTGCGAACGCTGCCAGCCCGGCATGGCCTCCCGCGGCTACCGCTCGGGCGGTGTCCTGGTGCCGAGCGAGCACCACATCGGTGCCTTCCACGACTGGGTCAAGCAGCGCCTCGCCTAAGCGGTGAGGCCGGCGCGGTGGGCGATGACGGCCAGCTGGGTGCGGTCGCGGGCGTTCAGCTTGGTGATCAGGCGGCTCACGTAGGTGCGGGCGGTCGCCGGGCTGAGGAACAGGGCCGCGCCGATCTCCTGGTTGGTCTCGCCCAGGCCGACGCGGGCCAGGACGGCGCGCTCGCGGTCGGTCAGGCGGGCGAGGCGCGGGTCGGGCGTGGGCTGCGGGGTCTGGGCGGCCACCCGCTGCATGACCTGGCGGGTCACCGACGGGGACATCACGTTGCCGCCCTCGGCGACGGTGTGCACGGCGCGGCGCAGGTCGTCGGAGCCCGCGTCCTTCAACAGGTAGCCCGCGGCGCCGGCCCGGATCGCGCCGTCGATCTCGTCCGGCGCGTCGAACGTGGTCAGCACCAGGACGCGGACCATGGACAGGGACTCGTCGGCCACGATCTTGGCCGTGGCGGTCAGGCCGTCGCCGCCGGGCATCCGGATGTCCATCAGCACCACGTCGGGCCGGTGGCGGCCGACCTCGGCCAGACCGAGCACCCCGTCGGACGCCTCGGCCACGATCGTGATCCCGGGGTCGTTCTGCAGCAGGGCGCGCAGCCCGGCCCGGACCAGCATCTGATCGTCGACCAGCACGACGCGGATCACGCGGGAGCCTCCAGGGTGACGATGAAGCCGCACGGTTCGTGCCGGGCGTCCAGCGAGCCGTGCACGGCCGCCGCACGCTCGGCCATGCCGGCCAGGCCGTGGCCGGTTCCCCGGCCGCCGGAGGGTGGCCCGTCGTCGCTGATCGTCAGGCGCAGCCGGCCGGCGGTGACCGTCGCGACCACGTCGACCCGGCTCGCGCCCGAGGCGTGGCGGACCACGTTGGTCACCGCCTCCTGGACGATGCGGTAGGCCGCCACGTCGACCGAAGGCGACAGCGTTCCCGGGGCGACGGCGATGTCGGCGTACACATCGAATCCCGCGGAGCGGGCCGCGTCGAGCACCGGATCGAGCGCGGTGAGGGACAGCGGCTCGTCGGCGCGCAGCAACCCGACGGTCCGGCGCAGCTCACGCATCGTGTCCGAGGTGGCGTCCTTGATCCGGCGCAGCGCGACCTCCGCACCCTCCGACGAGGGACCGAGCGCCTCCCGGGCGACATCCGCGTGCAGCGAGATCACCGAGATCGTGTGCCCGATCGAGTCGTGCAGGTCGCGGGCGATGGCCAGGCGCTCCTCACGGGCGGTGAGCGCGGCCAGCTCACGTTGCTGGGCGCGTTGCCGGCGGCGGCTGCGCAGCCCGTCGCCGAGCGCGATCGCGGCCGCCATCAGGGCCACGTGCGGCACCAGGTCGTACCCGAGCACGAAGGCGACGTCCTGGCCCTCCAGCAGCCGGTACAGCAGGGACACGGCCAGGACGCCGGCGGCCGCGCCGATCGACTCGGTCAGCCGGCCCGCCTCGGCCGCCGAGAACAGCGCCGCCGCCACCGGCACCGCGATGCCGACGGCCGGGTAGTCGGCCGCGTAGTAGGCGAACAGCCCCAACGCGGTCACCAGCAGCACCGCGCGCGGGTGGGTGCGCCGCGCGAACATCAGCGCGCCCAGGCCGGCCGCCCACAGGTAGGCGAGCGCGTCCGGCCCGTGCGTGCCACCCTGCCGCGACGAGATGACCGCGGCCAGCGACCCGGTCACGGCCAGCCCGAGCAGCGCGTCCACCAGCCACGGGGTGCGTCGGTCCATGCCTCAACCTAACGCCCCGTGATGTCGTCGAGGGTCGACAGAAGCATCGCCCGGGTACGGATGGCAGCCCGCGACGCCGCGCCTAGTTTCGGCGCATGCTGAAGCCCTGGGCCATGATCGTGCTGGCGCTGCTGGCCGTCCCCCGCGCCGTCCTGCACGACCTCGACGTCATCCACGAGCGCACGTTCGTCAACCTGCTCTTCGTCTTCGTCCCCCTGCTGGCCTGGGTGGCGGCGGCCGTCCTCACCGCCACCGCGAAGCCGTTCCTCAGCCTGCTCATCGTCGGCGCGATCTACGGCCTCGGGCTGGCCCTGACCCACCAGATCTTCTGGGACCACGCCATCACGGCCGACGCGGCGAGCCGGGCCCCCGAGGTGGTGCTGCGCGCGTTCGCCTTCGTGAGCAGCCTCTTCACCGGTCTCCTCACCGGCGCCGTAACCGGCCTGATCGCCTGGGGCCTGGACCACCTGCGCGGCCGGCGATCAACGCAGTGACTTGCGCATGCGGACGAGCGGGACGGGCGCGCCGCCGGACGCGTCGGTCAGGTGCTCGAGCGGCTGGTAGCCGGCCGCCTCATAGAGCGGCCGCCCGGCCAGCGTGGCCACCAGGCTCAGGGTGGTGAAGCCCTCGGCGGCGGCCGCCTGCTCGCAGTGGGTGAGGATGAGACGCCCGACGCCGCGGCGGGTGAAGGACGGGTGGGTGTACATCGCCCGGATGCGGGCCGGTTCGGTGGCCGGGTCGAGCAGCGCGGCGTCCCGCCCGGCCGAGTGGTCCCCGCCGTACATCGTCGCCCGGCGGCTCCAGCCCCCGCAGCCGGCGTAGGCGTCGCCGGAGCGGACCACGTAGTAGGTGCCGTCGTCGATCAGCTGCGTGTCCAGGCCCATGATCGCCTGGCTGGACGCCACCTGGTCGGGGGTCAGGAACGGGCGCAGGAGCTCGGCCGTCGCCGACGAGATCAACGGCCGCAGGGCGGGCAGGTCGGCGTGGGTGGCCGGGCTGATCGTGAACCGCATGGCGTCAAGTGTGAACGGCGCGCAGGATGAGCTGATGGGTGACTACCGGCAGGCGTACGAGCGCAGCATGCGGGACCCGATCGGGTTCTGGCGGGACGCGGCCGAGGCGATCGACTGGGTCCGGGCGCCGGAGCGGATCCTCGACGACAGCGCGGCGCCGATCTACCGGTGGTATCCGGACGCCGAGCTGAACACCTGTTTCAACGCGCTCGACCGGCACGTGGAGGCGGGACGCGGCGAGCAGCCGGCGCTGATCCACGACAGCCCGGTGACCGGCGTGCTCCGGTCGTACACCTATCGGGAACTTCGCGACGAAGTCGCGGTCTTCGCCGGCGCCCTGCGGAACCTGGGTGTGGAGCGGGGCGACCGGGTCGTGATCTACATGGCGATGGTGCCCGAGGCGGTCGTCGCGATGCTGGCCTGCGCGCGGATCGGCGCGGTGCACTCGGTGGTGTTCGGCGGCTTCGGGGCGAAGGAGCTGGCCGCGCGCATCGACGACGCCAGGCCCACGGTGATCGTGGCCAGCTCGTGCGGCATCGAGCCGGCCCGCGTGGTGCCCTACCAGCCGATGCTCGACGCGGCCCTGGACCTCGCCGCCCACCGGCCGTCGCGCCGGATCATCCTGCAGCGGCCGCAGCACCCGTTCGCGCTGGGTGCGAGTGACGTCGACTGGGCCGACGCCGTCCGCGACCAGGCGCCGGTCGACTGTGTCCCGGTGGCCGCCACCGACCCGCTCTACCTGCTCTACACGTCGGGCACGACCGGCCGGCCGAAGGGCGTCGTCCGGGACAACGGCGGGCACGCGGTGGCGCTGCGCTACTCGATGAAAGCGGTCTTCGCGGCCGGGCCCGGCGACGTGTTCTGGGCGGCGTCCGACGTCGGCTGGGTGGTCGGCCACTCGTACATCGTCTACGCCCCGCTCCTCACCGGCGCCACCACCGTGCTCTACGAGGGCAAACCGGTGGGCACGCCGGACGCGAGCGCCTTCTGGCGGGTCGTCGCGCAACACGGCGTCACCGTCATGTTCACCGCCCCGACCGCCATCCGCGCGATCAAGAAGGAAGATCCCGAAGGCACACTGCTCGGCGGGTACGACCTGAGCACGCTGAAGTGCCTCTTCCTGGCCGGCGAGCGCCTCGATCCGGAAACCTACGCGTGGGCCGGGGCCCGGCTCGGCGTACCCGTGATCGACAACTGGTGGCAGACCGAGACCGGCTGGCCCATCGCGGCCGGCCCGCGCGGCCTCGAGGAGCTGCCGACCCGGGCCGGCTCACCGTCGTTCCCGGTGCCCGGCTACCGCGTCCGGGTGGTCGACGGCTCGGGCGAGGACGTGCCGGCCGGCGCCGACGGCGCGATCGTCATCGGCCTGCCGCTGCCGCCCGGCTGCCTGCCGACCCTGTGGGGTGACGACGAACGTTACGTCGCGTCCTACCTGTCGGCGTTCCCCGGCAACTACCTGACCGGCGACGGCGGCCGCTTCGACGCCGACGGCTACCTGTACGTGATGGGCCGCACCGACGACGTCATCAACGTGGCCGGTCACCGGCTGTCCACCGGCGCGATGGAGGAGGTGCTGGCGTCACACCCGGCAGTGGCCGAGTGCGCGGTGTTCGGGGTGCACGACGATCTCAAGGGCCAGGTGCCGCGCGGGCTGGTCGTGCTCAAGGCCGGCGCCACCGTCGACCCGGCCGATCTGGTCGCGCTGGTCCGCGAGCAGATCGGCGCGGTGGCGGCGCTGCGGCGCGTCGACGTCGTGGCCGGGCTGCCGAAGACCCGCTCCGGCAAGATCCTGCGGGGCACGATGCGCGGCATCGCCGACGGCCGGGACCAGCCCGTGCCGTCGACGATCGAGGACCCGGCCGTGCTCGACGCCTTGACTCCGGTACTACGCGGGGACCGGGTATGACACGTGCTGGTGGATCATCTGCCACGTGCCGCCGCGGCGCTGGAAGACGCGCGTACCCCGGGAGAGGTCGGGTTCTCCGTCGTGGCTCATGTGGTTGAGCCCCCACGCGACGGCCAGGTCGCCGGCCACGTGGATGGTCAGGTCGGGCGTGGTGAAGGTGACCTTGCCGTCGGTCGACTCGAGGCCGGCGCGGCACGACTCGCGGACGGCGTCGGCGCCCCGGTACTCGATCGGTTCCTGGTGCTCGTAGGACACGACGTCGCCGGCGATGCTCGCCATCATCGCGTCCAGGTCCTTCGCCTCGGTGGCGCGTGACCACCCCTCGTGGATCTCCTTGATCTCGCCGGCGCCGATCCCGCTGTCGTCCCTTCCGATCCCGCTCCCGTCGCTTCCGATCCCGCTCTCGTCGCTGAACGAATGGTGCTCGTGCTGCACCACCCAGACCCCGTCCTTCTTCTGTACGCCCAGCGTCAGGCGCAGCCGCTGCGCCCCGATCTCGTCCGGCATCCCGCATTTCACCAGCGCGTACGCGTACCCCACGTCCTCCCCCGCGACCACGGTGAGCTCGACGATCTCGAAGACCGCCCCGCTGGCCTGCCAGACGAAGAACGGCACCCACGACTCGCGGTAGGCGTCGAGGCCGCGCACCCCCTGGTACGGCGGCGGCACGTCGAACATGACAATGTCGTCGGCATGCCGATCCAGCACCACATCCATCTCACCGGCGTGGACGGCGGCCGCCCAGCGCACGACCAGTTCCCTGACTTCGTTCTCGCTGTTCGTCATGCCCCTGTAACCCCGCTCCTTCCGGAAACTCATCGCTGATGCAGCCGAGGATCCAAAGTTTGTGGACCGCCCTGGCCGGCGTGCCGACCACCTTCGGCGGCGACGTGGTGGTGTCGCCCGGCTCGGCGCTCTGCCCACCCGGCTGGTCCGGCGTGGTGACCATCGAGAACAAGGCCGTCGTCACCGCCCCCACCCCTGCCGCGGCCGCCCTGCTGCGCGACGCGCTGGCCGGCCTGCCGGTCCCGGAGTGGACCTCGCCCGAAGCGTTGCGCGCGCGGCTGCCGGTCGACGAGTTCCTGGGCCCGGCGACGCTGGCGTACTGCTCCGCTCTGCGCCCCGCCGACACGTCCGACGTCTCGACCGGCTCGTGGGAGTCGCTGGTGGCCTCGCCCGAAGACGCCGGCGAGGCGGGCCTCGACGAGATCACCTCGCCGGCCTTCGTGATCCGCGCGGGCAGGCAGGTCGTGGCGGCGGCCGGCTACCGGCGCTGGCCCTCCGACGTCGCCCACCTGAGCGTGCTGACCGCCGAGCCGTTCCGGGGCCGGGGCCTGGCCAGGGCGGTCGCCTCGGCCGCCGTGGCCGACGCCCTCGAAGCCGGCCTGCTGCCCCAGTGGCGAGCCCGCCCCGAGCCGTCCCGCCGGGTGGCCCGGGCGCTCGGCTTCACCGAACTGGGCACCCAACTGAGCCTCCGCCTCGCCTGAAGTCCCAGGACCAGCTCAGCATGCGCGTCCCACCGTTCGTGGCAGTGGTAGGTCCTGACGGTATTCGGGGCCGCAATGCCTGGTTCGGATCGCTATCGTGAGCGCGTGAGTGTCCGAATGCGAGCGACCGGCCTCGTGGCCGCCACGCTGCTCGTGGCCGGGTGCGGGGGCGGCGGCCCGAAGCCGGACGAGAACGACCCGTGGCTCGTGGTCAGCGCGTACATCGAGGCGCTCAACGCCGACGACCCCGACCAGGTCGACGATCTGGTGGCCCCGGGCGCCGACGCCGACCGGGCGATCGCCGAGCGGCTCGACCGCCTGGGCGGGCGCCACCTCGACTACGACACGATGCAGTTCCGCGGCATCGGGATGGCCGGCACCACCTCGGTCGACCTGACCCTGCGCAACTGGAGCACCAAGGAGACCTACCGCGACTCGTTCAGCCTGTCGCGGCAGGACGCCCGCTGGTACATGGTGTTCTAGGCCAGCTGCCGGAAGGCGTCAGCCGGTGATCCGAGACGTTGCGCGATCACGGCGGCGCATTCCGCCGGGGTCAGCGCCGAGGTGTCCACCTCCAGGTCATAGAGGCCAGGCTGGTGTACGGCTTCGTGCCACAGTTCGACCGGGTGGCGTACCCCGGAACCGGGGGTGAAGCCCGCGCCGCCCCACGTGGCTCGCCGCCGGGCCAGGGCGACCTCGACGGGGCACCGGACCCCGACGAAGAGCACCGGCAGCCCGTCGAGTTGCCGCGCGCACCGGCCCAGCACGTGCCGGGCGGTCGAGTAGTGGTCGTGGTGCACGGCGTCGACCACGACGTTGAGGCCGAGGCGGCTGTGGGCGGCGATCGACTCGTACAGGGCGCGGTACCAGTCGACGATGTACGGCTCCAGGTCGGGCCGCTCACCGCCGGGCCGCAGACCGATGCCGGGCTGCAGTTTGCGCGGTGTCATCCGCATGTAGGCGTCCACGCCGAGGTTCATCCACACGCCGTCGAACGTCTCCTGGATCACCGAGACGATGCTCGACTTCCCGGAGCGCGGCGGCCCGTTGAGGATCACGATCTGCCCGCTCACAGCCGACACCTACTGACTTCCGTATCCCCGGCGGCCTCCAGCGCCGGGCGGAGCGGCGTCAGCGCGGTCCGCAGAAGATCGGTCACGGAGCCGGAGACCATGACGAAGCCGGGCATGCTGGTCGGCCGCAGCCACTGACGAAGAGCCACCTTGACGGCGGCGCCGACCCCGGCCGACAGCACCTGCGCGGTGAGCGTGTCGACGCCCGGGCAACGCTCCACGATAGCTTCGGCGAGCGGATCCTCGATCGCCGCGACGGTGTCGATGTAGCACGCACGCAGCGCCGGGCTGCCCGTGATCATCAGCAGTGCGTCCCGCCCGCCCTCGTCCTCGTACTGCCCCGCCACGGCGTCGATCACCGCCTCACCGAGCCCGACATCGGCATCCCGGCCGACGACGGCCGCCGCCACCCGCGACTCGCGGTCGGCGATGACCGCCGCGACGATGGCCTGCTCACGGCTGGAGAAGTAGTTGTTGTAGGTCCGCGTCGACACTCCCGCGGCCTCCGCGATGTCGTCCACCCGCACGTTCTCGGGCCCACGTTCCCACGCCAGCCGCAGCGCCGCCGCGCCCAGCGCCGCTCGGGTGGCCTGCTTCTTCTGTTCCCGCAAACCCGTCACGTGTCCCACCTTGACAGAAAGAATGCGCGCACGCAAACTTGCGCTCACGCACTTTCAAGGAGGGCCATGCGCGCCAAAGGCATCGCGTACAACACCGGATTTGTCGTCGACGGCCACAACTCGATCGACCACCTCGACCCCGCTCGTGTCCGGCGAGAGTTGACGATCATCCGGGACGATCTGCATTGCACCGCCGTCCACCTGGTCGGCGGCGACCCGGAGCGGCTGGAGCTCGCCGCCCGGCACGCGGCCGGCCTGGGCCTGGAGATCTGGTTCTCGCCGTACCCCATCGAACAGACCCCGGCCGAGATCCAGACCTTGTTCGCCGACTGCGCCGACCGGGCCGAACGCCTGCGCGCGAACGGTGCCGAGGTTGTCTTCGTGGCCGGCGTCGAGCTGACCATCATGAACCCGGGTTTCGTGGATGGCGCCCGCCTGGACGACCGGCTGGCCACCCTGTTCGCCGACCCGGCCGCCCGCCCCCGCCGGATCGCCCAGGCGCGGGCTGCCCTGGACACCTTCCTCGGCCAGGCCGTGGCCGAGATCCGCACCCGTTTCCACGGCCCGGTCACCTACGCCGCGATCCAGTTCGAGGGCGTCGACTGGAGCCGGTTCGACATCATCACCTACGAGCTGATCCGCTCGGCCGAGGTCGAGCCCCAGTTCCGCGAGGCCGTCCGCACGTTGACGGCCCAGCCCAGGCCGGTTGCCGTCACCGGCTTCAGCACCGCCACCTGGCGAGGCGCCGCCGCCGTGGCCCCGCAGAGCATGGCAATCGTCGAGCACGACGAATCAACCGGCCGCCCCCGACGCCTGAACGGCGACTACCAGCGCGACGAGCAGGAGCAGGCCACCTACCTGGCCGAGATGCTGGAGATCTTCGACACCGAGGGCGTGGACAGCACCTTTGTCCACCTGTTCGCCCTCGACAACTACCCGCACCGCCCCGACGGTGACCCCCGGGACGACCTGGACATAGCCAGCCCCGCCATAGTCAAGGTCTTCGAAAACCGCCGCGGCGACACCTACCCCGACATGCCCTGGGAACCGAAAGCCGCTTTCACCACCGTCGCCGACCACTACGGCCGCTCGCGTAACCGAAGGGACACCACAAAGCCGGCGGCATAGCCGCCGGCCCGGGCGGACCGCACGTCAGTCGCGTGGTCGAGGAGTGGGCGCGTCCTTCGTACGCAGGACGTAGATCGACGCCTTCAACTCGCCGTTCAGGGTACGGACGGTGGTGGGGACCCGCTCGTAGCCCGGCTCCCCAGCCGGCTCGACCAGCGATCCGTGGACCTGAGGATCTCGTCGAGGACGCGGGCGGCTCCGACGTCGGCCGGGTTGTCGGCCAGCAGGATCAGGGCCTTCCACAGGGCCCAGCCCCGGCCCCGGGACCACTCGGCGTCGTCGGCGGCCAGCCGTGAGCGGAACGCCGATCGGGCCTCGGGGGTCAGCAGCGTCCAGGCCACCACCAGGTCGCAGGCCGGGTCGCCGACGCCGCAGGTGCCGAAGTCGATGACCGCCGCCAGTTGTCCGTCGCGCTGCAGGAGGTTGCCGTCGGCCACGTCGCCGTGGAACCAGCGGTCGACGCCGTCCCAGGTGGCGTCCAGGGCGGCGGTCCAGACCGCGCGGGCCAGGGCGACGTCGATGTGGCCGGTCAGCCTGGTCAGCGCGTCCCGGGTCTGCTCGTCGTAGGTGGCCAGCGGGCCGCCGCGGAACCAGTTGTGCAGGCCGGGCCGCGGTCCGCCGTCGCTGTCCACGGCTCGCAGGGCGGCCAGGAAGCCGGCCAGGTCGGTCGCGAACCGGACCGGGTCGGCGATCTGGTCGGCGGTGGCCGGCGAGCCGTCCACCCAGCCGTAGACCGACCACACGAAGGGGTAGCCGGCGCCGGGCTGCCCGCAGGCCAGCGGCGTCGGGATGGGCAGCGGGAGGTGGGGGGCGAGGGCCGGCAGCCAGCGGTGTTCCTTGGCGACCGCCTGCGCGTACTCCGCCGCGCTGGGCAGCCGCACCGACATGCGGTCGCCGAGGTGGAAGGTCTGGTTGTCCCAGCCGGATGCGGCGACGCGGGTCACCGGCAGGCCGGCCCACTGCGGGAACTGCTCGGCGACCAGCCGGCGCACCTGGTCCTCGCCGACCTCGTCGCGCTTCGGGACCGGGACGCTCACCGGGACAGCTTGCGGCCGCGGGCGCCCAGCGGGACCTCGGCCATGTCGACGGCCTGGACCTTGAGGTGCTTGTACGCGTAGCCGCGCTCCTCCAGCCAGCCGATCGCGGCCAGTTCGGCCTCCGTCGCGGCGGCGGCGGCGTCCTCGGCCGAGAGGGCGAAGCGGAAGGCGAAGCTGGGCCGGACCGTCAGGTCGTACGTCAGGTGACCCTCGGGGGTGTAGGTGGTGTGCAGGTAGTCGTGCGACGCCTGGTCGGCCACCAGAGCCGCGCGCTGGTCGTCGGTCAGGTCGGCGAAGGCACCGCGGACGGTGACGCGGATCGTCATGAGGGCCGACGGTAGCCGCGCGGCCGCGACCGCGCAGCGAATTTCAACCGCCCAGGAGCCAGCCGTGCGGTGCGGCCAGCTTGCGGGCCTTCGGCGGACCCCACGACCCCGGCGGGTACGGGATCAGCCTCGGCCTGTTCTCCAAGAGGGGCGTCACGACCTTCCACGCCGCGGCGAGACCGTCGGGACGGGTGAACAGGGACCGGTCGCCGAGCAGGACGTCGTGAATGAGCCGGGCGTACGCGGGAAGGGGTTCCGCGTCGGGAAGCGACGCCAGCGGCAGCGAGACCGAGGCCGGTTCCAGGCCGAGGGCGACGCCGGGCTTCTTGGCCAGCAGGGTGGTGTCGATCTCACCGTTGCCGGCGAGCGAGAAGGTGAGCACGTTGCCGCGCGCGGGCAGATCGCGGAACGGGCCGTCCGGCGTACGCAGAACGAGGGAGACCTGCTGCGCGCTCTGCGCGAGCCGCTTCCCGGTGCGCAACAGGAACGGCACGCCGCGCCATCTCGGGTTGTCGATCCACAGCCGGGCCGCGACGTACGTGTCCGTGCGCGACCGCGACGCGATGCCCTTGATGTCCTTGTAGCCCTCGAACTGACCGAGCACCACCTCGGCCGGGTCGAGCGGCCGGAACGAGCGGATGACCTTCTCGCGGGCGGCCTGGAGATCGGCGGCGGCGAACGACGCCGGCGGCTCCATGGCCACCTCGGCGGCCACCTGGAACAGGTGGGTCACCAGCATGTCGAGCACCGCGCCGGTGGCGTCGTAGAAGCCGGCCCGGTCGGCCACGTCGAGCGTCTCGGGCACGTCGATCTGCACGCTCTCGATGTGGTGCCGGTCCCACATCGCGCCGAACATCTCGTTCGCGAAGCGCAGCACGTGGAGCTGCTGGGTGGCTTCCTTACCGAGGAAGTGGTCGATGCGGTAGACCTGATCCTCGTCGAGCACCCGGTGGACCAGCCGGTCGAGCGTACGGAAACCGCCGGGTGACGTGCCGAACGGCTTCTCGTACACGACCCTCGCGCCCTTGGCCAGGCCGAGGTCGCCGAGCGCCTGGGTGGTCTCGGGGAACGCGACCGGCGGGATGGCCAGGTAGTGCACGAGCTGGGCCCGGGTGCCGAGTTCGCGATGGGCCTCCTCGATCACCGGGCGCAGGTTGTCGAAGCCGCCGCCGGCGAAGCGCAGCCGGTCGAGGAAGGCCCGGGACGGTTTGCCGTCGAGCGCCTCGTGCACGTTGCGCTGGAACTCGTCGTGGGCGACGTCGCCGCGGCCGTTGCCGACGAGCATCCACTTCGCCGGCAGCAGGCCCGCCTCGGCCAGCGTGTGGAACGCCGGCAGGACCATCCGGCGGGCCAGGTCGCCGGTGGCGCCGTACAGCACGAACACGGTGGGTTGGGTCATGCGCGGATGGTTCCCCGGAACGTGCCCCGGTACGCCTGTGGGGTGGTGCTCATCCGCTGGGCGAAGTGGTGGCGCAGGGTGGCGGCGCTGCCGAAGCCGGCCCGGACGGCGATGCTGTCGACGCCCAGGTCGGAGTCTTCCAGCAGGCGCCGGGCGAGCAGCAGCCGCTGGCCGGTCAGCCAGTCGTGCGGGGTGACGCCGGTCTCGGACCGGAACTTCCGGGCGAAGGTACGCGGGGCCATGTGGGCCTGGTCGGCCATCGTCTCGACGGTGTGGGCCTCGTGCAGCGACTCGAGCACCCGGGTGAGCACCGGCTGGAGCGTGTCGCACTGCACCGGCATCACCGGCGACTCGATGAACTGGGCCTGGCCGCCGTCCCGGTGTGGCGGCACGACCATCCGCCGGGCGATCGCGGTGGCCACCGCCGAGCCCTGCTCCTCCCGGATCAGGTGCAGTCCCGCGTCCACGCTGGCGGCGGTGCCGGCGCTGCTCAGGATGTTGCCGTCGGAGACGTACAGCACCCCGGGGTCGACCTTGGCCTCGGGGAACCGCCGGGCCAGCTCGTCGGTGTGCCGCCAGTGGGTGGTGCAGCGGCGCCCGTCGAGCAGGCCGGCCGCGCCGAGGGCGAAGGCGCCGGTGCACACGCTCATCACCCAGGCGCCGCGGTCGTGGGCGCGGCGCAGGACGTCGAGGACCTCGGCCGGCGGCTCGGCCAGGGTGTCGTGCGGCACGACCGCGACGAGGTCGGCGTCGTCGGCCGGCGCGAGGTCGTGGTCGGGGACGATCGAGAACCCGGCATGGGTACGGACGGGAGCGCCGCCCGGGGTGCAGACGGCGTACTCGTACCCCGGCAGCCCCTCGGCGGTGCGGTCGTAGCCGAACAGCTCACACATCACGCCGAGCTCGAACACGGCGACGTCGTCGAGGGCGATGACGGCCACTTTCCGCAACATGCCGACAGCCTAACCGGCCTTGGCAGGATTTTGTAGATGTGTGGCATCACTGCCACTGTCCCTCCGCCACGGACCGGCGCATGCTTTCTCCTGTAAGCAACAAAACCCCAGCTCAGGAGTGATCACCATGGCTATCGGCGTGCTGCTTTTCCTCGTCCTCATCGCCCTCGCCGCCCGGTTCGGGCTCGTCGCCGACAGCCGGGACAGCGCCGACTGGAAGCCCTCATCCGACGGCATGCGCCGGGCGCGGTGGGAGTGAACGACCGACTCAGCTCTCGGCGAACACGCTCAGGGCGAACAGGCGGGCCAAAACCGGCCCGCCTGCCTAGTGTCGGAGCATGAACCCGCAGAGTCGTTATGTGGTGCCGTCGTTCACCGAGCGGACCTCGTACGGGACAGCGTCCAAGGACCCGTACACCAAGATGTTCGAGGACCGCATCATCTTCCTCGGCGTGCAGGTGGACGACACGTCCGCCAACGATGTGATGGCCCAGCTGCTCACGCTCGAGGGCACCGACCCCGACCGTGACATCACCATCTACATCAACTCCCCCGGCGGCTCGTACACGGCGATGACCGCGATCTACGACACCATGCAGTACGTGCGGCCCGACATCACCACGGTCTGCCTGGGCCAGGCCGCCTCCGCAGCAGCGGTCCTGCTGGCCGGCGGCACGACCGGCAAGCGGCTGGCGCTGCCCAACTCGCGCGTCATGATCCATCAGCCGGCCCTCGGCGGCACCCAGGGCCAGGGCACCGACCTCGAGATCCAGGCCCGCGAGATCATGCGGATGCGCCAGCAGATGGAACACCTGCTCTCCGAGCGCACCGGCCGGCCGCTCGAGCAGGTCGTGCGTGACATCGACCGCGACAAGATCATGACGGCCGAAGAGGCCAAGGAGTACGGCATCGTCGACGTGGTCCTGCCGAGCCGCAAGAAGAGCCTGCTGACCGCCGGCGCCTGAGCGGGGGCCTGCTGGAACGAGGGAGATCCATCCCTCGTCCTACGTCGCGGCCGGCGAGCCGCGCGTGACCGGCGCCCGCTACGACCTCGACACCGGGCGGGTCACCCTGGTGCATTAGCTGGGGGTCGGCACCGGGCAAACCCCGATGGCTCTAGGCGGTCGGCCCGCGCGAGGCTCCCGGCATGACCAAATTCCTCGCGTACGCGGCCCCGGCGCTCATGCTCGCCTATGGAGTGTGCCGCTGGGCCGACGGCCTGGACGGCGACCGTGGCAACGGCCCGGCGTGGACCATCGGCCACGCGGCCTTCTGGGTGGCCATCGTCCTCTTCACCCTCCTGGCCGACCGCCTGCGCCGTGCCCGGCCCGGCCTCCTGACCACCGCCGCCACCGTGGTCACGGCCGTCGGCTCGCTGTTCTTCCTGCTGGTGATCACCCACGACATCGTCGCCACGTTCTACGACCCGCCCGCCGTGGTCGGCATCCTCGGCCCGCTGCTGTTCGAGCTGGGCCTGCTGACCCTGCTGATCCGCCACGTCGTGGCCCGCCGGCTGCCCGTCTGGTCGCCGATCCTGGTCCTGGCCGGCTTCACCACGATCCCGATCAGCCTCGACCTGCTGCCCCTGTCGGCCATCCTGGTCGGCGCCGGCCTGATCCCGCTCTGGCTCCGCCCGGCCACGACGGCCGCCGCTCACCAGCCCGCCCACCGCTGAGCCACCGGCCGGCTCCCGGTCCCCCGCCGCGACGGGGGGCCACTATCCGACAGCGGCGACTGCCCGGACGGTCCTTGTCCACAGTGATGTGACGGGCGGAAACTCGTTCCAGGCGGGCCCCTCCGGGTGAGCCGGTCAGGAGGCGACGATGCGCCACACAGCCGATCACGCCGCCGAGGAGGGCGCCGAGCGGCGCACCGGCGCGGTGGCGCCCCGATCGCCCGCGGCGGCGCTGCTACGCCTGCAGATGACGGCCGGCAATCGTGCGGTCGCCCGCATGCTGCAACGCTCGGCCGGTGAGACCGACCCCGAGTGCTTCATCATCCCGCCGGCCGGGGCCGAGCAGGCCGCGGAGCCGGGGGCCGAGGAACACGAACCGGCCGTACAGACCTCGCCCGCGGCGGCCGTCTCCACCGGCGGCGGCCTCTCCGGGCCCGCGTCGGTCTCGTGGGCGGCGCTCGGCGCGGCCGACCAGGAGGACGCCGCCCACGCCCTGGCCGCTCCCGCGGTCGACTCGCTGAACAACATCCAGACCGCCGCGGGCGCCAACAGCGACTGGGTGGCCGGCGTGACGACCCTGCCCCGGGCCACGGCCAAGGCGCCGCAGTTCGACCTGGGCGCCGTGGCGTCGGCCCCCGGCGGGATGGGGCCGCCCAGCTGGGCCTGCACACCGACCTGGACCCAGCACTACTACGAGGGCGACAGCCGCTGCCTGTACCTCGGCGCCGGCCGGCACGCGACCAAGATCAAGGAGGGCGGCGCGCCGGTGTTCTTCCAGATCAGCGCCGCCATCTCGGCCCGGGACGGGCAGGCTGAGGGGGAACACTCCAACGACATCAAGCAGGCCCGCGACATCTCGATCAAGGAGGCCGAAACCGTCTTGACCGACCATGTCATCGGGAAGGTCTTCCCCGCCACCGGCACGCAGGCGGAAGCGGAACAGAAGGTGAAGGACCGGATCACCGCCAAGCTCACGCACCCCGGCCTGGGCCACGATCAGACCAAGTGGGCCGCCATCTACGAGACGCTCTACTCCAAGACGTTCGACCGCGACACCAAGGGCTGGCATTCGTTCGGCGCGGGTACACGTTCGGTGAACAAGGCGGGCGAGATCACGTACGCGATCGACAACGGAACCACGAGCATCGGCACCACGTCGTCGGCCGCGCTGGTGGTGTACTGACATGGCCGTCGTGCTGCCCGTGGTGGCGTTCCCCGACCGGGGTGCGGACTGGCTCGGCTACCTCGCCCGGGTCACCCGCTGGACCATCGGCGCTCGCTGCACCGCCGCCGAGGTGGTCGCGGCCGGGCGGTTCGACGCGGCGCGGGAGGCCCTGACCGTCGACGAGATCCTCAAGGGCGACCCCGGCCACGGGCCGATCCCGCTGGCGCTGCCCCAGCCGGCGGCCACCGGCTCTCCCCCACACCGTCCCCGGCCCGGGGACGGTGATCGCCTGCTGATGTTCGGCACCCTCGACGGCGGTCCGCTGGACGTACCCGGGGCGGTGGTCCCCGCGTGGGCCACCGCCGACCTCGACGCCGACATCGGCGTGGCGCGCTGGTTCGCGGGGCTGCCCACCGACCCGGGCGCGCGGGCCGAGGCGCTCGCCGCCGTCGCAGGCGACCCGGCCGAGGCCGGGCGGTCGAGCGCCCTGCGCGCGATCGGCGACGAGAAACTGCGCTCGGCGTCACCGGTCGTCCACCGGGCCGCCGCCGAGACGGCCGATCCGGCGACCGCGTCCTACGCCGCGGTCACCCTCTGGCTGCTGGACGAGCGCGCGGCCGCGACCGAGGCGCTGGCCGCCATCACGGATCGCACCGGCGACGACGAGTTCCGGGCGCTGTGGGGGGTCAAACCCAGCATCGGCGACCGGGTCCCGACCGTGTTCGGCCCCGACCCCGACGCCTGGAGCAGGCCATGACCAGCACCTTCGTCCCGATCGAGGCGATCGGGCGCAACGCCCGCTCGTTCAGTGAGATGGCCGAGGCCAACCCGTGCGAGGGCTGCTCGGCGCCCTGCTGCCGGATCGTCCTGACCCCACATCCCACCCCACAGACCTTCACCGACCTCGACTACGTCCGCTACCTGCTCGGCTTCCCCGGCACCGAGCTGATCGTCGCCCGCGACGGCACCTGGCAACACCTGACCCACCGGACCTGCGGCCTGCTCGACGCGGCCGAGTCGCGCTGCACGGTCCACGACACCCCGCGCAAGCCCAAGGTGTGCGTGTTCTTCGACCCGTACCGCTGCTGGTACAAACGCAACTTCACGGTCGCCGACCCACCGGACATCGTCCGCCTCGACCTGGCCCGCTTCGAGGCCATGCTGACCGCCTGCATCCTCGACGACACCGGCCGCCTGGTCCACGTCCCGCCGTGGGAACAGCTACGCGCCCTCGTGCCCCAGCCCGGCGAGGCGCCGGCCTGAGTCAGGCGGACAGGGCGTCCCCGTCGCCGGAAGTCAGGGGGTGCGGTCGCTGATGTCCCGCAGGTGGGACCTCGCGGGGCCGTGTTGGGCGTCCGGCAGCTGTTGCAGATCGGCGATCTCGGACCCGTTCTCGCGCATTCAACCACCGTGGGCGCTGGTTCGTAGGTCGGCCGACCCGCCCGGCATGCGGGCGAACACGGCATCCGGTCGCCGGCGCAGCCGACCCGGGTTGCCCACGCATTCGGCACCACTCGAACGAGTGATGCCGAATGACTAGAGTTGCCCAGTGACTACTATGGTGTCCTACATGGATCGCAGGATGAGCTCGAAAACAACGTAGAGCGGACTGGCCGAGTGGGACATGCAGGCGATGAGGCCGGCGATCGGCATGGATCCTCTTTCGTCTTCGGAGGTGGCGCGCCTGGCTGGAGGCGCCGGTCGAAGTCGATCTTCCAGGACCGCCGTCGGACGTCAGCTTGGGGGTGGGTAGGTCTAAATATTTAGATCGCCTCGGCGTTGACCGTGCGGATGGCGTCGGTCAGGGCGGTCAGGCCGGTTCGGGCCTCGTCCTCGGTCAGGGTCAGCGGCGGACCCATCCGCAGGACGTTGTTGTAGAGGCCGCCCTTGCCGACCAGCAGGCCGTTCCTGCGGCACTCCTCGAAGACCCGCACGGTCGCGGCGGGGTCGGGCTCGGTGGTGCCGGGGCGGACGAACTCGACGGCCAGCATCAGGCCGCGGCCGCGTACCTCGGCGACGATCGGCGTTTCCCCGGCGAGCCGGCGCAGGCCGTCGAGCAGGATCGCGCCGACCCGCTGGGCGTTGGCCTGGAGGTCGTGGCTGAGCACGTAGTCGAGGACCGCGTTGCCGGCGGCGGCCGAGATCGGGTTGCCGCCGAAGGTGGAGAAGCTGATCGCCGGCACGGCGTTGATGGCCTCGGCGCGGCCGGCCACGCCGCCCAGGGCGAAGCCGTTGCCGATGCCCTTGGCGAAGGTGATCAGGTCGGGCACGACGCCGTGCGCCTGGTAGCCCCAGAAGTGTTCGCCGGTGCGGCCCCAGCCGGTCTGCACCTCGTCGGCGATCAGCAGGATGCCGGTTTCGTCGAGCACCTTCTTGTACGCCCCGAGCATCCCGTCCGGCGCGTGCACGAACCCGCCCACGCCCTGGATCGGCTCGGCGATCATGGCCGCCACGTCGCCCGCGGTGACCGTGGCCAGGGTCTCACGCAGCTCGTCGACGGCCACGTCGATCTGGTCGCCGTCGGAGAGGCCGGCCATCCGCCCGCGGAGCCGGTCGCCGGACGGCAGCCAGGACACCTGCACCGGGTTCAGCGAGCTGGCCGACCAGCTGCGGTGCCCGGTGACCGCCATGGTCCCGAAGCTGCGGCCGTGGTAGCTGTTCTTGACGGCCAGGATCTGGTTGCTCCTGCGGATGTTGGTGGCCATCAGCATCGCGGCCTCGTTGGCCTCGGTGCCCGAGTTGGTGAAGAAGACCCGGGCGTCGGGGATGCCGGAGACCCGGGCGATCTTCTCGGCCAGCTCGACCTGCTGCCGGATCAGGTAGAGCGTCGAGGTGTGCGCGACCCCGGTGCGTAGTTGCCGCTCGACGGCCTCCCGGATCTCCGGCACGTCGTACCCGATCATCGTGGTCAGCACCCCGCCGAAGAAGTCGAGGTAGGTGCGGCCGGCCGCGTCGGTGACGTGCCGCCCGGAGCCGGAGACGATCTCGATCGCCTCGTCGCCGTAGTAGATCGGCATCCAGGCCGGCATCACCGCGTGGTGCCGGGCGAGCAGGTCGTCGTTCGTCATAGGAGCCTCCGGTTGTCGGTACGTCGAGCGGCCGAAGCCAGGATCGTGGCGAGGTCGTCGAAGCCGTCGGCCACCAGCCCGACCGTCACCCGCACGTGGTCGGTGGCCGCCGGGGTGACCATGAACGGCGCGCCGGGGGCCACGCTGATGCCGTGCGCGGCCAGGGTGACCAGCGCGTGCTGCTGGTTGTGCACGGTCAGCCACAGGTTGATGCCGTCGTCCGCCGCGGCCTCCGCCTGCCGGGAGCGCAGGGCCGCGAGAAGTGAGGCGCGTCGGCGGGCGTATTCGAGGCGCGCGGTGGAGACCTGAGCGATCGACGCGGGCGAGGTGAGCAGGTCGAGGAGTACGGCCTGGAGCAGCCGCGACGACCAGCCGGGCCCGAGCAGCCGCCGGGCCGCGACCGCCTCGATGATCCGGGCGGGCCCGCCGACCGCGGCCAGTCGCAGGTCCGGTCCGTGACTCTTGGAGAACCCGGCGATGTGTACGGTCCGGTCCGGCCGATGCGTGCCGAGGCTGACCGGTGTCGCGGTGGCGATGTCCCCGGCGTGGTCGTCCTCCACGATGATCGTGTTCTCCGGCAGCCGGGCGGCGAGCGCCGCGACGTCCGAGGCGGACATCGTGGCGCCGGTCGGGTTCTGAGCGCGGGGCTGGATGAAGATCGCCACCGGCTCGGCGCCTTCCAGGTCGCTCAGCGGCACCACCGTGGCACCGGCCGTGTCGAGCAGGTCGAGCAGCGGCGGGAAGGTCGGGTTCTCCACGACGACGCGGTCGCCGAACCGCACCGCGACGCCGATGATCCGGTCCAGCGCGTCCAGGGCGCCATCCACCACGGTCACGGCCTCGGGCGGGAACGGCCACCGCTCCCGCAGCACGTCCTCGAGCGCGGGCAGCACCGGAGCGTCCAGATAGCTGCTGGTCAGCCGCCCGTCCCCGACCCGCTTGAGCGCCTCGGTCAGATCCGGCAGAAGATCGTGATCGGGTACGCCGGACGACAGGTCCCGCTCGAGCGCCGGCCCGCCCAGCTGGGCGTACCGCAGCCGGGGCCGATCGAGAGCTGCCACGAACGTCCCGGACCGCCCCCGCGTCCGGATCGCCCCGGCCCGCAGCAGGCTCTGCCAGGCCTCGGAGACCGTGGTCGGGCTGACCCGGAGCTCGCGTGCGACGTCGCGCACGGTCGGCAGCCGGCTGCCGCTCGGCAGGTCACCGGCCGTCACCAGCCGGCTGACCGCGGCGGCGATTCCCCGTGAGCTGCGGTCCTCGACGGCCCGGGCGATCAGAGCGAGCAAATTACGTCTCCGAAACATTGCGTAACGATCAGGCAATTGTTCGCCGTCATCTGTGTCGTAACGTTCTACCACCTCGGATGTCAAGCTCCCAGGGACGATGACATGCGGTGGCGAGACGATCACACTGTCTTGGTGACCCACGCCACAGGGGAAGAGAGAGGGGCCCAGCTCATGACCGACGTCATCCGCGCCGCCCTCGTCCAGACCAACTGGACGGGCGACAAGGAGTCGATGATCAAGGCGCACGAGGACTACGCGCGTGACGCGGCCGCGCAGGGCGCCAAGGTGATCTGCTTCCAGGAGCTGTTCTACGGCCCCTACTTCTGCCAGGTCCAGGACGCGGCCTACTACGAGTACGCCGAGTCGATCCCGGGCCCGACCACCGAGCGCTTCCAGGCCCTCGCCCGCGAGCTGGGCCTGGTGATGATTCTGCCGATGTACGAGCAGGAGCAGCCCGGCGTCCTCTACAACACCGCCGCCGTGGTCGACGCCGACGGCAGCTACCTCGGCAAGTACCGCAAGAACCACATCCCGCAGGTCAAGGGCTTCTGGGAGAAGTTCTACTTCCGGCCCGGCAACCTCGGCTACCCGGTGTTCGACACCGCGGTCGGCCGGGTCGGCGTCTACATCTGCTACGACCGGCACTTCCCCGAGGGCTGGCGGGCCCTCGGCCTGAACGGCGCCCAGATGGTCTTCAACCCGTCGGCCACCAGCCGCGGCCTGTCCAGCTACCTGTGGCAGCTGGAACAGCCGGCCAGCGCGGTGGCCAACGAGTACTTCATCGGGGCGATCAACCGGACCGGCGTCGAGGAGCTGGGCGACAACGACTTCTACGGGCAGTCGTACTTCGTCGACCCGGAGGGCAAGTTCGTCGGCTCGGTCGGCGACACCCACCAGCCCGAGCTGATCGTGCGCGACCTCGACCTGGGCCTGCTGAACACGGTCCGCGACCGCTGGCAGTTCTACCGGGACCGCCGCCCGGACAGCTACGAGGGCCTGGTGACACCGTGACCACGCTGATCAAGGGCGGCACGGTGGTCGGCCCGACCGGTCCGTACGCCGCGGATGTCTTGATCGACGGCGAGACGGTGGCCGCGATCTTCGCGCCGGGCCGGGCCCCGGACGGCCCCGAGGTCATCGACGCCACCGGCAAGTACGTGATCCCGGGCGCCATCGACGCGCACACCCACATGCAGATGCCGTTCGGCGGCACCGAGGCCAGCGACACCTTCGACACCGGCACCCGGGCCGCCGCGATCGGCGGCACCACGACGATCATCGACTTCGCCATCCAGCGGTACGGCGAAGTGGTCCAGGACGGCCTGGCGGCCTGGCACCAGAAGACGGCCGGCGCCTGTCACATCGACTACGCCTTCCACATGATCGTCGGCGGCGTGGACGACGACTCCCTCAAGGCCATGGACCAACTGGTCAGCGACGAGGGCATCACCAGCTTCAAGCTCTTCATGGCGTACCCCGGCGTCTTCTACTCCGACGACGGCCAGATCCTGCGGGCGATGCAGAAGGCCCGGAGCAACGGCGCGATGATCATGATGCACGCGGAGAATGGTCCGGCCATCGACGTTCTGGTCAAGCAGGCCCTGGAACGCGGCGAGACCGACCCGATCTTCCACGGCATCACCCGGCCCCAGGAGCTCGAGGCCGAAGCCACCAGCCGGGCCATCTGGCTGGCCGGCGTGGCCGCCGACTGCCCGCTCTACATCGTGCACCTCTCCGCGTCGAAGGCGCTCGAGCAGGTCAAGGCCGCCCGCGACCTCGGCCGCAACGTGTTCGCCGAGACCTGCCCGCAGTACCTCTACCTGACCCTGGAGGACCAGCTCGGCGCGCCCGGCTTCGAGGGGGCCAAGTGGGTCTGCTCGACGCCGTTGCGCAGCAAGCACGAGAACCACCGGGCCGATCTGTGGCAGGGCCTGCGTACCAATGACCTGTCGGTGGTCTCGACCGACCACTGTCCCTTCTGCATGAAGGACCAGAAGGAGATGGGGATCGGCGACTTCTCCAAGATCCCGAACGGGATCGGCAGCGTCGAGCACCGCGTCGACCTGCTCTACCAGGGCGTGGTCGACGGCAAGCTGTCGCTGGCGCGCTGGGTCGAGACGATCGCCACCACCCCGGCCCGGATGTTCGGCCTCTACCCGCGCAAGGGCATCATCGCGCCCGGCTCGGACGCCGACATCGTCATCTACGACCCGGGCGCCCGCACCCGGATCGGCGTCGCGACCCACCACATGAACATGGACTACTCCGCCTGGGAGGGCTGGGAGATCGACGGCGGCGTGGACACCGTGCTGTCCCGCGGACTCGTCGTCAGCGCGGGTGGCGAATACCGCGGTCACGCCGGCCACGGCCGATACGTCAAGCGCGGACTCTCCGACTACCTGCTCTGAGGAGGTTGCATGGACATCGGTGTGGTGCTCCAGAACGACCCGCCCGCGAAGCAGGTCGTCGAGTACGCCAAGCAGGCCGAGGCGCTGGGCTTCAGCCACGTGTGGACGTTCGACTCGCACGTGCTGTGGCAGGAGCCGTTCGTCGTCTACTCGGCGATCCTCGCGGCCACGTCCCGCGTGATCGTCGGTCCGATGGTGACCAACCCGGGCACCCGGGACTGGACGGTGATCGCATCCCAGTTCGCCACCCTCAACGAGATGTACGGCAACCGCACCATCTGTGGCATCGGCCGGGGCGACTCGGCGCTGCGGGTGATCGGGAAGCCGCCGCAGACCCTGGGGCAGCTCCGGGAGGCGGTCCAGGTCATCAAGGCCCTGGCCAACGGCGGGTCGGCCAACGGGCTGAGCCTGGCCTGGGCCCCGGAGAGCACCCTCGACGTCTGGGTCGCCGCCTACGGGCCCAAGGCGTTGAAGCTGACCGGTGAGGTCGCCGACGGTTACATCCTCCAGCTCGCCGATCCCGACATCGCCGAGTGGATGATCAAGGCGGTGCGCAAGGCGGCGGCGGATTCCGGGCGCGATCCGGCCGCGATCAAGTTCTGCGTGGCGGCGCCGGCCTACGTGGGTGACGATCTGGCTCACCAGCGGGATCAGACCCGGTGGTTCGGCGGGATGGTCGGCAACCACGTCGCCGACATCGTGGCCCGCTACGGCGGCAGCGGCGCGGTGCCCCAGGCGCTGACCGACTACATCAAGGCCCGCGAGGGGTACGACTACTCGGAGCACGGCCGGGCCGGCAACACGCACACCACGTTCGTGCCGGACGAGGTGGTCGACCGGTTCTGCGTGCTCGGCCCGGTGGCCGACCACCTGAAGCGACTGTCGGCGCTGCGTGAGCTCGGCGTCGACCAGTTCGCGGTCTATCTCCAGCACGACGCGAAACAGGCGACGTTGACCGCGTACGGCGAGCAGATCATTCCGGCGCTGCCGTGAGAAGAGTTCTCTTCGCGCTCGCCGGGCTGCTCGTGTTCATCCTGCTGTGGGAGGGCTACAAGGTCGTCGGCAATCAGGACGGGACGGTGCTGTTCGGCGTACGCCTGCTGCCCCGCGCCGACGACCTGTCCATGCCGCACGTGTGGACCGTGCTGTCCCGCCTCGGCCGGCCGGAACTGGCCGGCGGCAGTCCGGTGTGGATCGTGGTGCTCCGCGCGTGCCTGTTCACGCTCGGCATCACGGCCGCCGGGTTCGCCGCCGGCGCGGTCATCGGTCTGCTGCTGGCGGTGGCCATGCAACGCTTCGTGATCGTGGAGCGCGGGCTCCTCCCGTACGTCATCCTCTCGCAGACCGTGCCCCTCGTCGCGCTCGCGCCTCTCATCGCGGGCTGGGGCGGCACGATCTGGCCGGCCTGGATGTCGGTCTCGGCGATCGCCGCCTACCTGGCGTTCTTCCCGGTCGCGGTGGGCATGCTGCGGGGGCTGCAGTCACCGGCCGCGGCCGGCGTCGAGCTGATGCGCAGCTATGCCGCCGGGTGGTGGCGCACGCTGGTCAAACTCCGCCTGCCGGCGTCGCTGCCCTACCTGTTCCCGGCGCTGCGGCTGGCCGGTGCGGCCGCCGTCGTGGGCGCGGTGGTGGGGGAGATCTCGACGGGTACGCGCGGAGGAATCGGCCGCCTCGTCATCGAGTACTCGCGCGAGGCCACCTCGGACCCGGCCAAGGTCTACACCGCCATGCTCGGCGCCGCCGTCCTCGGACTGGTGGTCGCCGGCCTGGTCGGCCTCCTGGAACTGCCGCTGATGCGGCACCGCCGACGGGTGGAGGTGGCGACGCTGTGACCGCGGTGTCGGTTTCCGGCGTGACCAAGGTCTTCAACGCCGGCCGCCCCGACGAGGTGACCGCGCTGTCCGATGTGGACCTGGTGGTCGGCGACGGCGAGTTCGTCTCGCTGATCGGGCCCTCCGGGTGCGGCAAGAGCACGCTGCTGCGGCTGATCGCCGACCTGATCCCGGCCACGTCGGGCTCCATCTCGGTGGCCGGCGACACGGCCGCGGCGGCCCGGCGCAAGCAGGAGTACGGGATCGCGTTCCAGCAGGCCGGCCTCTTCGAGTGGCGGACCGTGGCGCGCAACGTCGAACTGCCGCTGGAGCTCCGGGGGATGTCCCGCTCCGCCCGGCGCGATCGGGCCCGGGAGATGCTCGACCTGGTCGGGCTGGGCGACTTCGCCGGGCACTACCCGGCGCAGCTCTCGGGTGGCATGCAGCAGCGGGTGGCGATCGCCCGGGCCCTCGCCGTGTCGCCGCCGTTGCTGCTGATGGACGAGCCGTTCGGGGCGCTCGACGAGATGACCCGGGAACGCCTGCAGACCGAGTTGCTGTCGATCTGCGCCGCGACCGGCGCCGCCGTGGTGTTCGTGACCCACTCGATCTCCGAGGCGGTCTTCCTGTCCCGCAAGGTCGTGGTGATGTCGCCGCGGCCGGGCCGCATCACCGCCTCGATCGACGTCACCCTCCCGGCCCGCGACGAGGCGGTCCGCCAGTCCTCGGCCTACTTCGACACGGTCACCGCGGTGCGGAAGGCCCTCCGCGCATGATCCGTCGTGTCCTTCCCCCGGTTGTCTTCGGCCTGCTCGCTCTGGTCGCCTGGGAGCTGACCGTCACCCTCGGCCGGGTAGCGCCCTTCATCCTGCCCGCGCCCAGTGCCATCGGGCGTGAGCTGCTGGTCCAGCGTGGCAACATCTGGGACGCCGCCCTGGCCAGCGGTCTCAACGCCCTGATCGGGTTGGCCGCCGGCTCGGTCCTGGGCGTGCTCGCGGCCATGCTGACCAGCCGGTCCAAGGCGTTGAGCGACGCCAGCGTGCCGTTCGCCGCGGTGCTGAACGCGCTGCCGATCATCGCGCTCGCCCCGATCCTCAACAACATGTTCGAGTCGACCAGCAGCGTCCCGCGGCGCATCGTGGCCGGCATCATCGTGTTCTTCCCGGTCTTCGTGAACACCCTCCGCGGACTACGCGAGGTCAACCCCGTACACCGCGAACTGATGGAAAGCTACGCGGCCGGCGGCTGGACCTTCGCCCGCAAGGTGCGCCTGCCCGGCGCGCTGCCCTTCGTCTTCACCGGCCTGCGGCAGGCGTCGTCGCTGGCCGTGATCGCCGCGGTCGTGGCCGAGTACTTCGGCGGACTGCAGGACGGGCTCGGCGCGCGGATCACCTCCGCCGCGTCGTTCACCGCGTACCCCCGTGCCTGGGCCTTCGTGGTCGGCGCCTGCCTTCTCGGACTCGTCTTCTACCTGACCACGCTGATCGTCGAACGACTCGCGATGCCCTGGAGATCCCATGCGTAAGTCTCGTCTGCTGCTCGCCTCCCTCCTCGTTCTCGCCGCCTGCGGCACCGCCGACACCCCCGCTGTCACCAGTGCGAGTGGCGGCGCGCTCGCTCCGGTCAAACTTCAGCTCCAGTGGTTCTACCAGGCCCAGTTCGCGGGCTACATCGCCGCCGTCGACCAGGGCTTCTACAAGGAGCAGGGCCTCGACGTCCAGCTGCTCGAGGGCGGCGTGGACATCGTGCCGCAGACCGTGCTCGCCCAGGGCAAGGCCGACTACGCGGTGGCCTGGGTGCCCAAGGCCCTGGCCTCGCGCGAGCAGGGCGCCACCATCACCGACGTCGGGCAGATCTTCGCCCGCAGCGGCACCTACCAGGTGGCGTGGAAGGACAGCGGCATCACCTCGGCCGCCGACTTCAAGGGCAAGAAGATCGGCAACTGGGGCTTCGGCAACGAGTTCGAGCTGTTCGCCGGCATGACCAAGGCCGGGCTCAACCCCGGCAAGGACGTCACCCTGGTGCAGCAGCAGTTCGACATGCAGGCGCTGCTCAAGAAGGAGATCGACGCCGCCCAGGCGATGAGCTACAACGAGTACGCCCAGCTGCTCGAAGCCGTCGACCCCGCGACCGGCAAGCCGTACACGGCCGACAAGTTCCAGATCATCGACTGGAAGACCGAAGGCACGTCGATGCTCCAGGACGCGGTGTGGGCCAACACCGACAAGCTCAACGACCCGGCGTACCAGCAGCAGACCGTGAAGTTCCTGACCGGCACCATCAAGGGCTGGGCGTTCTGCCGGGACAACGCCGAGAAGTGCCGCGACCTGGTCGTGGCCAAGGGGTCCAAGCTCGGCAAGAGCCACCAGCTCTGGCAGATGAACGAGACCAGCAAGCTGATCTGGCCCTCCACCGCCGGGATCGGCATGATCGACGAGGCGGCCTGGAAGCAGACCGTCGACCTGTCCATGTCGACCAAGAACCAGACCGGCGACTCGGTCCTGACCAAGCAGCCGGCCGGCCTGGCCTACACCAACGACTACATCAAGCAGGCCGTCGAGCAGGCCAAGTCGAACGGCGTCGACGTCAACGGCGCGACCTTCCAGCCTCAGACGGTCACCCTTTCGCCCGGCGGCGCCTGAGCCGGCTCCGCTGTTCGTGAGGTCGCCGTTCTGCTGGTCAGTTCTTCTGCTCAGTTCGGCGACTTCACGAACAGCCCGAGCATCCCCGACAGCGCCGACGAGAACACCGTCACGATCACATCCGGGCTGGTGCCCTCGTTGCCGTCGACCACGGTCCAGATGATCCCGGCGAGCGCGATCACCAGGATCACCGACAGCGCCACCACCAGGATCCGCCACAACATCCCCGTGTCCGAGGTCGTCGGCGTCGGAATGCTCTGAGCGGCCGCGGCCGCCCCCACCGCGGCCTTCACCTCGACCGACTCGCCGGCCGCCCCCTCCATCGCGTCCCGCACCATCTGCTGCACAGTCATGAGCCCCCGCTCCCTTCCTCTCTTACGCTTTCGCGTGTGTCTGAGCGCCCACTCCGCGAATCAGATACCGACCTGTCGCTACGGTGACTGAATGCGCGAGACCGAGTCCGAGATCGCCGACCTGCAACAGCTGCTGGACGCCTCACACGGCACCGCGACGTCCCACCTGCGGGACATCATCAACGACCGCACCCGCCTGACCGCCGCCGACCTGGCCACCCTGCTGACCGGCATGAAGGTCCTGAGCGTGGCCACCGTGACCGCTTCCGGCGAGCCGAGGATCAGCGCCCTGGACGGCCACTTCCTGCACGGCACCTGGACCTTCGGCACCTCCGGAACCGCCGCCAAGGCCAAGCACCTGACCGCACGCCCCGCCGTGAGCGTCGCCCACATCGACGGCGAACGCCTGGCCGTCTTCGCCCACGGCCGGGCCGAGCCGATGCGCGACTCCGACCCGGACTGGGACGAGACCATCGCCCACTGGACCGCCCACTACCAGAGCAACCCACTGACCTGGGGCCCCGACATCCGCATGTACCGCCTGCGCCCCCACTGGATGGTCGGCTACGCCGGCGACCGGGACGCGCTCCTGACCAACGACGCCACCGTCTAAGCGGACCTCAGCCGGGCCATCAGCAATACCGCCTCGGGGCCGGATAGTTCGGCCGCCGTCCGGATCGCTGCGGCGCGGATCCGGATAGCCTCGTCTTTCGCACCCTCGGCCGCGAGAGCGTCGGCGAGGACGGCCAGCGAGCGCACGCTGCGATAGGAGTCGCCCAGGTCGCCACAGACGGCCACCGCCGCCCGAGCGTGAACGATCGCCGCATCGGAGCCCGCCGCACGTTCGATGTCGGCCCTGGTGATCAGCGCGTCACAGCGGCCGTCTGTGTCCTGAACGCGGTCGTGGCAGGCCAGGGCGATGGCGCAATGCCGCGCGGCCCGGGTCAGATCGCCCGCCTCGAGATGGAACTCGCTCAGCCTCTGATGGGTCAGGCCCTGCTCTCGAACTTCGTCGTCCTTCTCACGGATGGCCAGCGCCTCCGTGTACGCGGCCAGTGCGCGCTCGGGTTGCCCCTGCGCCCGATACGCGTCGCCGAGGCGAAGCAATGCCGCCCCCTCGCCGTACAGATTGTTCAGTCCTCGAAAAACCGACCGGACCCGTTCGAGTGTCGCGATCGCCCTCGGCGTGTCGCCGACGTTCAGATAGGCCGTGCCGAGGTTGTGCGCGCAGATGTTCTCGGCGAGTACGGCGCCCGCCGTACTCGCCAGCTCCCGGGCAATGGTCAGCTCAGCGATGGCCGCGTCGTACTGATGTGTCGCGCTGTACGCGTGGCCCAGGTTGCTGCGATTGGCGATCTCACCGAAGGCATGCCCGTCCAGGCGTGCGGAAGCGGCGGCGACGCGGTTCAGATGAATCAGATCGTCGTACCGCCCGGTGTGCGAGAAGGTCTCGTGGATCGCCGCCGGTAGCTGCCACGCGAGCCGGTGGAGACCATGCCGTGCGGCTTCCCGGGCCGCCGCGCCCAAATTGGCCCGCTCGTCGGCGCACCACAGCCGCGCGTCCGCCTCACCGGCGAAGGAGAGGGTGCCCTCCGGCGCGGGGGGCAGGTCGGGCACGGGCGGAAGCCGCGGCGCCAGGATGGCTGCCGCGTTCGCCGCCGAGCAGAGGAACCAGGTCGTCACGGCGCGCCGGCAGTGGGCGATCTCGTCGTCCTTCTCGTCGGACTCGCAGCAGGCCAGGGCGTATTGGCGGAGCAGGTCGTGCATCCGGTAGTGCCGTGCGGTGTCGTGCTCGACCAGGTTGGCCCGAGCGAGCTCGTCGATGGCGCGCTCGGTCGTCCGCAGATCCGACCCGGCCAGCACCGCAGCGGCGCTCAGGCTGATCCGCGCGCCCGGATGCAGCGCCAGCCGGCGGAACATGCTCGCGGCGTCCGGGTTCAATTTCCGGTACGACCACTCGAAGATGGTGCTCAGGTCGCCTTCCTCGGACCGCGCCCACGGCACCCGGTTGCGCAACTCATCGGCGAGGTCGGAGATCCGGGCCCGAGGCCGTTCCGCGACGTGCACGCCGACAATGCGTACGGCCAGGGGCAGGCCCTCCGCCAGACCCGCCAACCGTTCCACCGCCGTGGATTCGGAGGCGGCCCGCTGTTCGCCGATGATCCGGGCCAGCAACACCCGGGACTCGGAATCAGCCAGCCGATCGCACGCCAGATGATGCACGCCGTCCCGGATGGCCAGCCCGCTCAGCACATCCCGGCTCGTAATGACGGTGAGGCAGGTGGCCGATGCTGGGATCAGCGGGCGGACCTGCTCCGAGCTGGCCACATCGTCCAGCACCACCAGGATCCGGCGGCCCGCCACCAGGTCGTTGAAACGGTGCCGCCGATCCTCGGCGTCCTCCGGTACGCGGTCCGGCGGAACCCCGAGCGCGTGCAGAAACCGGGCCAGCGCCTCCTTCGGATCGACCGGGGCGCCAGGCCCGAAAGCGCCGGCCGCGAGGTGCAGCTGGCCGTCCGGGAAGTGGCCGAGGTTCCGCTGCGCCCAGTGACGCGCCAACGAGGTCTTGCCGATGCCGGGCATGCCGGTGATGACCACGACGTTCGGCCGACCGGCGGCCGGCCCGGTGAACCGGTCGAGATCGGCGATAAGCGGCGCACGGCCGACGAAGCCCGGCACGCCGAGCGGAAGCTGGTGCGGGCGTACGAACGCCGGGCCGGGCCGTTCCGCCTGGATCGCGTCGAGGTCGATGACCGAGTCGTGGCGCATCTCCCGCCGGAACGCCTTGCGGAACGTCGCGAGATAGCGCCGGGCATCGGGTTCACGACCCGCCGCGCACAAGGCGGCGATCCACAACCGGGCGAGTGACTCGTCCACCGGGTGCTGGCGGAGAAGCTCCGGCAGCCAGGTCAGCACGGCGTCGTGCCGCCCGAGCCGGAGCAGGCCGGCGGCGAGCAGGCGATGGGCGTCAAGCCGTTCCTCGCCCAGATCGTCGCGCAACCGCTCAGCCGACGGTCCCCGCAGCTCCGGCACCGCCTCATCGCCGCGCCACAGGTCTATGGCCGCTCTGAGATCGGAAACCGCCGCGGTCGGCCGGTCGGCATTCAGAGCTCCCCGCGCCTGTTCCAGCAGGGCCCGGAATCGGTGGAGGTCCACGATGAGCGGATCGGTGTCCACCCGATACGCGTTGCTCTCCCGGATCATCGAGGCTGGAACCTGGTTGTCGGCGAAGACCTTCCGTAGCCGGCAGACCAGCGGCCAGACCGCCTTGCGGGGGTTCGCCGGACCGCCGTCCGGCCAAAGGTGCTCGACCAGGGTGTCCACCCGAACCGGGCGGCCCGCGTGCACCAGCAGCAGGGCGAGCAGGCCACGCTGCTTCGCCGCGCCCAGCGAGATCGACTGATCCCCGGCGCACAGCACGGTCGGGCCGAGCACGCCGAACCACACGATGCCTCCTATGAGTAGTTGTGTAACTACTGAGTGTGTTCGCCTGGTCGTCCTGATCGCCATTCGGGAGTTGCGGACTGCGCGAGATCTGACACGCGTTTGCCAGTGACCGTGCAAGCGGACTGCAAGTTCGCCGGTCGGTCCGCTGATCGGTCGCCTCCGGACTCTGGGCCCGACAAGCCGGTCAAGGGGGCGGAAGCATGGAACAGAAGTGGATGTCGGTGCCGATCGGCATCGATGGCGACAGGTGGGTCACAAGGACCGGGTGCCGAAGGGTCCTCGCGGTCGTCCACACGATGGTCAGCGGGCAGCGGTTGCTCGATGTGATCGATCTCGTCGAGTCTGATCCGCGAGTGCAGGTCGTGTTCACGGTGGCGCCGGATGTCTTCAACCACGGAGTGGAGGACTACCTGAACGGGCTGGGCGCGCTGGTCGTACCGTGGGCACAGGCCACCCACGAGCGGTTCGATCTCGCCTTGGCCGCCGCCAACGACGGGCTCACCGAGATTCACGCGCCCTTGGTCCTGATGGCACATGGCGCCGGGCACGGCAAAACCGCCCGGCCACTCGACCGGGGTGGCCCGATCGCGGGGCGACCGCCAGTCTTCGGTCTGGAGGAACGGCACCTTGTCCAGGGCGGCCGGGTGCTACCGTCCGCCCTGTTGCTGGCGCACGACTCCGAGCGGGAGATCCTGCGCCGCCAGTGCCCGGCGGCGCTGCCAATCGCCGTGGTGACCGGGGACATCTGCTTCGACCGGCTGGTACGAAGCCGGGATGAGCGCGACAAGTACCGTCGTTGCCTGCGGATCGGCGCGGACCAACAGCTGGTCGTGGTCAGCTCAACCTGGGGGCGCGACGGGATCTTCGGCGCGACGCGCGAGCTGCTGCCGAGGCTGCTCGACAATCTGCCGGGCGACCGTTTCCGGATCGCGGCGCTGCTTCATCCCGCCGTTTGGGCGCACGGCCATCGCCAGGTGCGAGCGTGGACCAGGGACTGCCGGGCGGCGGGACTCATCCTGCCCGAACCGGCCGACGACTGGCGGGGGTTGATCGCCGCGGCGGATCAGGTGATCGGTGACCACGGGTCGGTGACCGCGTATGCGGCCGGCGCGGGTGTGCCGACCATGCGGGTGGACGCGGAGTGGTCCCAGCAGTGCGCGCCGGGCACCGCGCAGGAACTGGTCGGGCGTCGGGCAGCCCGGCTCCGGCTCGGCGATCCGCTGGAGCCGCAATTTCGGGACGCGCGCCCGCTGGATGCCGGCGAAGTGGCGCGACGGCTCACCTCGTACCCGGGAGAGGCCGGCGAAAGAATGCGCCGGCACCTCTACCGCCTCCTCGAACTCGCCCAACCCGGGCGGCACCGCCGCACCGAGCCGGTCCCGGTCCCCGTCTCATGAGCGAGCCGTTCATCGTGGTTCACGGCCCCGGTGTCTCGGATCGCGTGCTGCGCCTGGCGGACGTGATCATCACCGATCGCGGCTCTCCGCGTGAGCTCGCGGCGCTCTTCGCCGGCTGTCCCGGGCTCACCCTGGTCCTGGTCGTCGACCCGGGCACCAGCTACCGGTCAGTCCGGCGAGCCGCCGTCGCCGCCTACCAGGTCTGCATCGGACAGTTCGGCGCGCAGAGTCCGGGCGCGTGACGAGCCCAGGTCGTCGTAGATCGCCAGGGCGCGAGCCCAGTACCGCCGACAGCCGGCCTCGTCGCCCCGCATTGTCGCCGCACGCGCCAGCACCTCGACCGCCTGGGCCTGCTCGAACCGCGAGCCCAGGCGGCTCATCCCGGCGGCGGCACCGTCGGCCGCCGCGGCGGCGTCGTCCGGTTCATCCAACGCCAGGTAGGTGCCGGCCAGGGCGATCTCGACCCGCTCGCGGTTGTACGGGTCGACCGCGGCCAGTTTCTGGAACACCGCCCGGGCCTCGATCAGATGTGTCACCGCTTCCGCGGGCGCTCCCGTGCGGGTGAGCAGCGCGCCCAGGCGAATCAGGGTCAGGCCGACCCGGCGCGGTTCACCGGACGTCCGGTTCGCGGCGAGAATCCGACCGTACAGCGCGATCGCCTCGCGTTCCCGCCCGGTGTCCCGGTAGACGGCGGCGATCTGCTCCTCCGCGTCGAGTACACCGAGAAGGTCGTCGACGAGGCGATAGCAGTCGCCCGCACGGTGCAACTCCGCCTCGGCGTCCGTGGGCCGGCCGGCCTCCGCATGGGCGATGCCGAGCCGCTTCCGGGAATCGCCCTCGGCCCATCGATTGCCCCACCGCTGTGCGGCTGTCACGCCACGCTCTTCGATGCCGACCCGATCGCGATAGTGCTTCTCCAGCAGGAGCAGCGGCCACAGCACATCGCAGAGGTTCCAGGCGAGCTCGTTCCAGCCGTACTCCAGGGCCGCCTCGCCGGCCGCGATCAGACCACGTCGCTCGTCGCTCAGCCAACGCAGGGCGTCGTCCCTGGCCGTGAACGACGGCAGAGCGGGCGGGGAGGTGGTGAATCGGTACGGGAATGGACGACGCCGGTACGGCGTGAGTACCTGGTCGGCGCCGGCCGCCGCAGCCAGATACCACTCCAGTACGGCGTGCCGCGCCCGGTCCCGATCTTCCGCCGGCTCCTCGGCGTCGAGCCGCCGTCGCGCGTCGAGCCAGAGAAGGTCGTGCTGCCGTAGCCGGTCCGCAGCCACCTCGTCCAGCAGATTAGCCTGGATCAGCTGGTCCACGGCGGACTCCGCGGCCTCCACCGCACCGGTCAGCGCGGCGATCGGGCCGAGACCGTACTCACGGGCCGGGATCAGCGCGAGCCGTCGGCCGACGACCCGGGCTTCTGCGGGCAGTCCCCGGAAGGAGAGATCCAGCGTGCCGAAGACCGAAACCCCTTCCGATGTACGCAACGCGCCCAGCCGATCCGCCTCCGCCCCGAGCTCGGCCGCGATCCGGGCGAGCGGCATTTGCGGCCGGGTCGCGAGACGGGCGGCCACCACCGACAGGGCGAGCGGGAGCCCACCGCAGAGCCGCGCGATACTCATGGCGTCGGCGCGTTCCCGCGCCACACGTTCCGGACCGAGGATCCGCTCCAGCATCGCGACGGCGTCGTCGAGCTCCCACGGGCGCACCTCGATCAGCACCCCGCCGTCAGCGACCAGACCGGCCAGCCTCTGCCGGCTCGTGACCAGCACCTGGCTAGGGCCGTCGCCTGGGAGCAGGGCACGTACCTGCCCGACCGAGAACGCATTGTCCAACAGGACGAGGAGCCGCCGGCCGGCCGTCAGCGAGCGGTAGCGGGCGCTCTGCTCGCCGATCGCCTCGGGCACCTGATCGGCGGGCACGCCCAGGGATCGCAGCAGGTGGGCGAGCGCCTCTGCCGGGTCGACGGCCGTCGCGGGGCTGAATCCCTGCAGATCGAGGTAGAGCTGACCCCCGGAGAATCGCGGGCCGATGTCACCGGCCCAACGCCGGGCCATGGTGGTCTTGCCGACGCCACCCGGCCCGGTGAGGATCACCAGCGGCGCTGCGGCGGCCGCCTCCAGCGCGGAAATTTCGCCGGCCCGGCCCACGAAGATTCGAGGTGGGGCGGGCAGCTGCCGTGGCGGCTCAGGCTCGTGCCACACGCTGCCCCCTTGGTACGCCAGGAGGTCAGGCTAAGCAGGCATCCTCCGCCGTCATCAACACCGCCGCCGAGGACCGCCAAATCTCACAATTCTCCACAATGGAGCACGTGCTTTCGAGACTCAACACGAGCCGTCAAACGGACATCATTACTTACCGTTCATTCAGACTTCGGCGCGGCATCAACCCGATCACAATTCAGCGGCGAGCATCAGGTGGTCGGCCGCCCAGGTACAGTCATGATCCCTAATGCCCGACCGTACAGCCCGGAGAGCCGATGTCGCTTTTCCACAAAGGTGCGCGAGTGGTTCTGACACTCGCCGCCCTGTTCTGCATGAGCCACAGCTTCACGATGCAGGATCCTGCCGGCTCGGCCAAGCCGACCGTTGTCAGCACTTACTGACAGCGATAGAGACTAGTCGTACGACTAGGGAAATTGCAACTCCGTGTTACTGCGAGCTCCTTTCATCCGCGGTACGGCGATCTCAATGGTGGCGCCACGCGGCTGGTTATGGTCAACAGCCGCGCCCGCCGTCCGGTCATCCCAGAGCGAACCGGATCATCAGCGCATGCGTGGTCGGCTATCCGAGTCGTCTCGTCGGTGAGGTGCCGAAGGCCTCGGCCAGGGCGGCTTTGAGGCCGCCGGGCCGGGCCTTGTAGGCGGCCTCGGCCCGGGCCACCTCGCGCTGGGCGTCGGCGTCACCCGACCACGCGGCCAGGCATTTCTCGGGTACGAGGTTGCCGGCGGCCACGATGGCGCCGGTGGCGCCGAGCCAGCCGGCATACCCGAGCAGGGCCGCCGCGCCGGTGTAGACGGCCTTGCCCAGGTCGAGCTCCTTGACCAGGCGGGCCGGTTCGGCCGAGCTGTCCTTGACGCCCTGCACGGGGAGGCCGGCCAGGGCGTCGACGGGCACGGGACCGCCGGCGACGCCCGGGTAGTGGTAGGCCAGCACGGGGGCGCCGGCCGCCGCCTCGGCCACCCGGTCGTAGTAGACGCCGAGGTCGCCGCCGAGGCGTGGGGGCGCGACCAGGACCGCGTCGGCGCCGGCCTTGAGCACCGCCGCCGTACGCTCGACCGCCATGCCGTGCCACTCGCCGGAGCTGCCGGCCAGCACGGGCACGCCGGGGCACGCCCCGCGGACGGCGGCCACCAGGGCGACCCGCTCGGCGTCGGACAGCGTGGCCGCCTCGCCCGTGCTGCCCGCCACCACCACCGCCCGCATCCCCGAGGCGACCAGCCGCGCGGCGTGCGCGCCGGTCTCCGCCGCCAGCAAGCGGCCCTCGGCGTCGAACAGAGTCACCACGGCCACCGCGGGCCCGGTCCAGATCGGCTCAACCATGAGACCCATATTTCTCCGTACGCGGCCCGGATGCCCACCCTCGCCTACGATCAGGACGTGCGACGGGCCGTATCTGCGCTGCTGGGCGCCCTTCTGGTGAGCGGGTGTGGCGACTCTCCGCCACCGGCCCCGCTCCCGCCGGAGGCCCCGCCGTCCGCCGCGGCGTCGTCCTCGCCGGCGCCGCCGACACCGTCGTCCACCCCGGCCAAGAAGGCGGCGCCCCGGGCCCTGCCCAAGCCCGGCAACCCGGACGGGCGCGCGACCATCCCGCCGGCGGCCCGGGCCGAGGACACCGGCGAACCGACCCGGGTCGTCGGCACCGGCACGGCGGCGAGCTGCACGTCGGACGCGGTGGTGAACGCGGTGGCGGCCGGCGGCGTGATCACCTTCGACTGCGGCCCGGCGCCGGCGACGATCACCATGACGCGTACGGCGACGGTCCGGAACGACATCGCCCGCGTCGTCCTGGACGGCGGCGGCCGGGTCACCCTGAGCGGCGGCGGCAAGCGGCGCATCCTGCTGATGAACACCTGCGTCCGGCCGACCACGTCACACTGCCAGGACCAGGACAATCCCGCTCTCACCGTGCAGAACCTGGTTCTCGCCGGCGGCGACAGCACCGGCTCGCCGGACGGCGGTGGCGCGATCTTCGCCCGTGGCGGCCGGCTCAAGGTGATCAACTCCCGCTTCACCGGCAACCGCTGCGACGCCACCGGCCCCGACCTGGGCGGCGCGGCCGTGCGGGCGCTGTCGCAGACCCGGCCGGTGTATGTCGTGAACAGCACCTTCACCGGCGGCCGCTGCTCCAACGGCGGCGCCCTGAGCAGCATCGGCGTGTCCTGGGTCGTCCTGAACAGCGTCTTCCGCGACAACGAGGCGATCGGCCACGGCGCCAACCCGGCCGAGGCCGGCACTCCGGGCGGCGGCAGCGGCGGCGCCATCTACACCGACGGCAACCTCTTCACGGTGACCGTCACCGGCGCCCTGATCGAGAACAACCGGGCCCGCGAGGGCGGCGGCGCCGTCTTCTTCGTCAGCAACGACCGCACCGGCAGCCTGACCATCAAGAACTCAACCGTGCGCGCCAACCGCAGCGCCGGCTTCGAAACCCCCGGCCATCCCGGCATCTTCTTCCTCGGCGCCACGATCACGAGCTAGGGCGTCGAAATCCTCAGGACCCGGAACTCGCCGACGCTCCACCGAGCCAGAAAGTCGGCGACTCGCTCGGAGATGCCTTGACCCACGAGAAACCCATGCAGATTTTCCGGGTTGGGCGACGACTGGACCACGGCCAGCAGCGCCTCGTGGGGCGCCATCACGCCTTCGTCGAGGCCGATGTCGCGCGCCAGCTCAACGAAGGGAAGTGCAATAACCATCCACGCCGATCGGAGCGCACCACCAGCATCGTCATAACGTGCCAACTTCCACGGCTGGAAGAACGGATATACCTCCGAACCAGTGTTTCCGGAGTTCCGTAGACGCTCGACGTCGCTTGCCCAACGAGAGCCATCGAACCAGGGCGGATCCAACCCTAATAGATAGTTGGCAAGTCCTTCGGCATCCTCGGTCATCCGCTCACCCTCGCCCAGCAGATCCGGGATCAAAGAAAAGGTAGTCCCTAGAGCCGTCTGATACATGTACAGGTTCTTCAATGAACCTACGGCGCCACCGGACACCATACTGTGGACGCCGGCAGGTTTCCTGAACCAGCCTTCCTGCCAAGCGCCATGCGAGTCCGCCATCGACTTCCCCAGCGATTGGCGCAGTTCGATCAAGTCCGGTATGCGCTCACTCGAGACATGAGACTGGCCCAAACTCTCGAGGAGAAGGTGGCCACGATCGTCACCGGTGGCAATACTGTCAACGATCGCAGCCGCGACGGCACGCCGCACATAGCTGAAGTTGCTCCCCATGCAGAGGTGGATCGCCGACCCGAGGGCACCGTCGGTGGCCGACATCGTCTGGAGCATGGTGTTGCTGATGACCGTTCGGAATCTGTCCTCGAACGGCACCGAGAAGTAGCAGGCCAACGCCTCCTGCGCGACGCGTTCCACTACCACGGGCGGCAAGGTGACGTGCTGTAGCGCGCTCGCACCGAATTGAGCCAGCCGTTCCCGCTCCGTGCCGCTCGACCGCGCCGCTTCCTCCATTGCCGTGCGCACGATCGTCTCCGCACCGTCCATGGTGCCGCGGTCGACCAGCTGCACCGCCAATTGCGCGACGACTTCCCATTGCCCGGCAGCGACACGTGCGCGCAACTCGTTCCAAACCTCCTCCGGGGTGTGCCGGTTTCGGACGAGATGTTCTGCGGCGAAAAACTCGAGGAACGTGCGATGCGCGAATCCGTAGACCGGCTCCATGTCGGTCGAACCCACCTCGGCGAGCACCCAGGCCCGGCCGGCGCAAAATTCGAGGAACTCGCGGGCGGCGGTCTCGGCCTCGTCCGGACCGAGGCCGCGGCCGACCAGATAGCCGACCAGAAGGCGAATGATTTGATGTCGGCCGACGTCAGGTTGATCGTTGACCAGGAGATGCCACGAGAGGTGCTGAACAGCACCGCGAACGCGACCCTCGAACTCGAGGTGCCTGCCGATACCCCGCATCGAGTCCCAGCGTTCGAATACCATGAGCGCGCAACGCTCGTAGATCTGCGCGCGCAATCGCGGAACGTAATGGTCAGCCGAATACATTGCACACAGCAACGCCAGGAGAAGCGGGTTTCTCCGCAGATCCTGGATCGAATCGCTGTCGCGCTGGAACGAGGCGGCCAGCCGTTCCCGGTCAGCCGAAGGGGTTCCGTCGTCGAGCGCGAACCAATGCCGGACGTACATCTCGACCTGAGCGGAATCGAAGGACAAGAGGTCGTGGACCGGGAACAGTGCCGCGTCCAGGGGCGCCTCGCGGTAGCCGACGCGGCGGGAGGTCGCGACGATCGGGACCATCGGATAGAGCGTCGCGAAGCCGCGGACCAGCTCGGTGAGGCGGCGGCGGAGGCTCACGTCGGTCAGCTCGTCGAGGCCGTCGAGGATGACCACGGCGCGGCCGTTGAGCAGCAGGTAGTCGACCGTCTCCGGGGCCATCGCCACGTTGTAGGGGTCGCGGGCGACCACCGTCAGGTGTTCGGCCAGGGTGCGTTCGCCCTGATGCAGCGCGGTGGCCAGGTGGCGGAGTACGACCAGGAACGGGACCTCGGTGCCGGCCGGGTCGGAGGCCAGGTCGTAGGCGAGCTTCGTGGCCAGCGTGGACTTGCCGGCCCCGGGATCGCCCAGGACCACCAGGCGGCGGCCCGTCTGCGCCAGCTCGCGGACCGGCGCGGATTCGCGGCGCAGGTCGTGGGGGCGCGACTCCACGTAGAGCTGGTCCCAGGGAACGCTGCGGCTCACGCCGGTGTGGGGCATGCGCAGCTCGGCGTGCATGGCGGCCACCTGCGTGCGGAGAAGGTCGGCCTCGGCCCGGCAGGACGTCAGGTCGGTGAGGCGGCCAAGGAGTTCGCCGTTGCGGGCGGCCATCGCGACCAGGTGGCCCAGCCGGGCGGCCTGGGCCGGGTTGCCGGGGGTGTGCTCGGCGGCCAGCAGGGCGTCGTAGACGACGTCGGTCAGGCCGAAGCGTCGCTCGGGCGGGAGGGTGGTGGCCAGGCGCAGGCCCTGGCGGATCTGGTCGCGGGCCGCGGCGAGCAACTCGTCGCGCTGGCCGTCGCGGGGGTGCAGGCGGGCCACGGCGAACTGGAGGGCGACCTGCTCGAAGTCGGGTGACACCAGGTAGCCGGCCAGCTCGGCCGCCTCGGCCGCGGACAGCTCGCCGAGCAGGTCGTCGGCGACCTGGCGGGCCATCAGCGGGCGGGCCGAGTCGCGGGCCTTGCGAAGCTGGGCCTGCTTGCCCACGTGGCCGCCGAGCCGGCGGATGATCTGGCCCGCGATGCGGGCGATGGCCGTCTCCAGCCCGGTCGCCATGGCGAAGGTCTCCGTAGCTCGTCGGGAAGCCCGCACGCTACCACCGCGCCGGCCGGTGGCGATCGTGAACGTTCGGCGACAGGAGGGTGAGTGACCAGGCTCGATGTGCGGTGATCTGCGAAAGTGGGCTGGTGGAGATACCTGAGCCGATCGTGGTGTGGCGGCGGTGGGCGGCGTTGGCGACGGCGCTCAGTGCGGTGGGGTTCGATGATGTGTGGACCGTGGGCGCGGGTGGGGCCCACCATGATGATCATGGCGGGAACTGGGGGCATCTGGCCCTGATCGAGGGCGGGCGGGCCGTTCTGTACGGGTACGACCATGAGTACAGCGCGACCGTGGACGCCGATCCGCCGGTCGATGTGCTGGCGGGGGCGCCCGAGTGGCTGCCGTGGGAGGAGCTGGCCGAGTTCGCCGGCGAGGATCAGCTCGGGTACGTCTACTGGCATGACGGGGTGCGGTGGGAGCACGCGCCCTACGACGAGGCGGACGGGCTGGTGCAGACGGCCGGCGCGGCGCTCGATCATGAATCGGCCGCCGATGAGCTCTACGAGTTCATCGTGCGATGGGGCGCCTACCGGCCCGCCGACCTCACCGACGAGGCGCGGATCCGGGACACCTGTGAGGCGCTGCTGACCGCGGCCGAGGAGCAGCGGGTCGACGTGAGCGTGCTCCGGGCGTACCCGGGCGGTCTGGTCGAAGCCGGACTGGCCGTGGCCGCGACCGGCGGGATCAGCCCGGGTGGCGCCCCGCCGATGGTCGCCGCCGGCCGCAAGCCGGAGCAGCGGCGGGTGCGCAAGCTGTCCGACCGCGAGCACCGCCGCCTGGTCTGGGACGCGATGCAGCGGGCCGCGGAGCTGGACCGGCCGCTGCCGCCGCCGACGCCGGCGATGGACGACCTGGTGCGATGGGTACGCGACCGCGCGCCGCACGGCGACGGACGGTGCTCGCTGCTGTTCTGGGCCAGCGCCTCCAAGGCGTCCGAGCAGGACGGTGAGTTCGCGCCGCTGGTGCGCGACGGCGAGGAGCCGCTGACCGTGTTCGGCGACGTGGTCGATCTGGTGCAGGCGGTCCGGGCCGAGGAGGCCGACCCGCGGGCGGGGGCGTGGCTGTTCCTACGGCTCGAGACGACGGCCACCGGCGCGACCATCGAGCGGCGCTACGACTCGTGGCCGGACTGGTGGACCGACAACGGCATCTCCGGGCCGGGGCGGGACGAGATGGCCCGCGAGATGGCCGGCCGGGAGGAGCGGTGGCGGCCACGGTGGACCACCCTGCTCAACCCCGAGGTCGCGTTCGACGCGTGACGGTACTTACGTTCCGGAGCAACCGGGCCGCAGCTCAGTAAAGTGACGGCCATGTCAGGGGAGGGCGATGTTCTGTCGCCGGACCAGCAACATGCCTATCGGTTGCTGGTGCGGCTGTCCGGCACCGACGCGAAGGGTTTCGCGGAGAGTGCCGGAGTCACCGCGGATGATGCCGCGGAGACGCTGGAGGCCTTGCACGCCAAGGGATTGGCGTCGCCGGGGCCGGTCTATCACGCGCGTCCGCCGGATGTCGCGCTCGGTGAGGTGCTGCTCCGCCGGCAGCAGGAGTTGCAGGTCGCGCGTGAGATGATGGCCGCGCTGAGTGAGGACTACCGCACCAGTGCGCGCCGGCGCAGCGCCGAACATCTGGTCGAGATCGTGGTCGGCGCGCGGGCGTTACGACAGCGGCTCAGCGAGATGCAGGATTCGGCGACCGAGGAGATCCTCTGGTTCTGCCGGGCCAACCCGATCGCGATGGAGGGCCCGGAGAACAACGAGGAGGCGCCGGCGCTGACCCGCGGCGTGAAATACCGGGCGATCTACGAGCGCGAGCTGATCGAGACGCCGGGCGAGCTGAAGGGGATCATCGAGGCCATCGGGTACGGCGAAGAGTCGCGTGTGCTGCCCACGCTGCCCGTGCGCCTGGCCATCGCCGACCGGAAGCTGGCCATCTGCCCGCTGGTGCCGGACGAGGCACGGGGCATCGCCCAGCCGAGCGCGGCGCTGATCCGGCCCAGCGAGTTGCTGGACGCCCTGGTGGCGCTCTTCGAGAGCCACTGGGAGCGGGCCACCCCGGTGATCGCGGCCAAGCCCGACGAACAGCTCGACACCTTGCTGCTGTCCCTGCTCGTCTCCGGCCTGCCGGACAAGTCGATCGCCACCCATCTGGGCGTCAGCCGCCGCACGGTCCAGCGCCGCCTGGACCGCATGATGGCGATCGCCGGTGTCGACACCCGCACGGGCTTGGCCTACCAGGCGGCGAGACGAGGCTGGCTCTAACCCGCGATCAGTTTCTCGATGGCTTTGGCGACTCGGCGGGCGCGGGTCTCGGCGGCCTTGGCACCGAGGATGGCCTCTACGTGCTGCCGCTTATGGCTGAAGGAGAGCTTGTCCCAGCGCGCCTGCGCCGCGGGCTCGGCCGCCAGAGCCAGGGCGAGGTCCTCGGGTACGTCCACCGTCCGCTCCTGCGTGTCGAGCACCAGCTCGAGCTCGACCACGTCGCCCGCCCGCACGCCCGCGCCGGCCCGCCGCTCGGCGCTCACCCCGAGCCAGTACTCGCCGCTCATCCGCGCGATCGAGCTGCGGTACTCGTACCCGTTGACGGTGACCACCACCTTGGGCCGCGCCCCACCGCCGAGCTCACCGACCACGTCGTCGGGGATCCGGAATCCGGTGGTGTTACCGCCTGTGGCCAGGAGCTCCGCCGTGATCCTCATGGCGGTGAGGATAACGGCGGAGCCCGGCGGGATCACCCGATTGCGCGGATGACCGTCTGGGTGACCGTGTTGCCGTCGCGGTCGGACGCGGTGATCCGCAGCGACACCGGGGTGGTGTGCGCCGGGATGTTCGCCGTGTACGACGGTCCGCGGCCGGTCGTGTTCAGCCGCCGCCAGGTTTTTCCGTCATCGGCCGACATCTCCGCCCGGAACGAGGTGCCCCGGGCCGGTTTGCCGGCCACGGTGAGGGCGAAGCCGACCCGCCGCGGCTTGGCGTCATAACCGACCTGGAGCAACGGCAGGACGCCCTCGGCGCCCGATCGGAACGTCCAGGACGTGTCGGTGCTGGTGCCGTAGATCCAGTCCTCGTTGCCGGGGCTGGTCCGCACGGCCAGCTCGTACGCGGCGTCGCCCGGGGCGACCGTCACGTCCTGCCAGCCGTCCGGCAGGTCAGCGACCACCGCGCCGTTGCGCTTCAGGGTGGCCGACCCGTTTCCGGCGAAGGTCCAGTGCCGATCGGTGCGGTCGACCAGGTCGGCCACGCGCAGCTTGAGCACGTCGCCGGCCCGGGTGTTCAGCACGCCGGCCGGGGTGGCCGGGCGGACCACCGGCGCCGCCCAGGTCTCCTTGGCCGTGGTGCCCGCCCGGACCGGGCCGGCCGCCTCGACGAAGCCGCCCGAGACCAGGCCGAGCCACGGGTAGGCCGGGTGCACCTGGTGCTGCCACAGCGAGTCGCCGGCCGACACCCACTCGACCCGGCGGAACGGGGTGGGCACCGCGCGGGAGGTGTCGTTCCAGGCGTACTCCTGCCAGGGCCGCCACCCGAACCGCTGCTCGCGCACCCAGTCGAAGCCGCCGTTGTACGCGTAGTCGGTGGTGATCCGCCGGGTGTTGGCCGGCGTCACGCGGTGCACGATCCTCTCCGGGACCCGGTTCTTCGACACCTGGATGACGTCGTAGAGGTACGGGCTGGCCGTGGTCAGCTTCAGCGTGATCTCCGCGTCCGGCCGCTCGGCCCGGTCGAGCAGCCGCACGCCGTCAGCGGCGGTCACGGTCAGCGCCGGGATGGGCTGCTTGGGCGACTCCGGGTCGAGAACCGACCACGTGCTCCAGTCGGCCGGGCGGATCAGCAGCGCGACCGCGGCGCCCGCGGCGTGCGCCCACTCGATCAGCTTCTCCTCGGAGTCCATGTCGCTGCGCAGCAGCACGGCCTTGCCCCGGACGTCCGGCGCGTCCATCGCGACCAACGGGAACGTCCGTTCCGCGGGCAGGCCCGGGGAGTCGCCCCGCAGGTTCATCCGCGGCTGCGGGGTCACGCCCGGCACGCTGACCTGAGCGTCCGGCTCGACCAGCTGCCAGCGGGAGGAGAACTCGAAGGCGCCCTTCCGGACCGGCTTGGTCGGGGTGACGTAGACCGTCTCGACGTTGCTGAAGTGCATGACGCCGTGCGAGATGCTGCGGCCCCGGCCGGTCTCCCGGTGGGCGTAGTAGCTGAGCACCGCCTGCTGCTCGGCCGGTTGCGGGGTCTCGATCCGCACCGGGGTGCCCAGCCGGGCGTCCAGCGTGATCTCCATGTCGCGGTCGAGCTTGAGCTCGGGCAGCACCACGAAGGTGGAGTCGTCGTGCTGTTCCTCGCGGCCCTCGATGGTCGCGGTGATGATGTAGTCGTCCTCGCCGAGGTCGTAGGTGACCGGCTCGTCCCACACGAAGCCGAGGCGGTCCGAGTCGGGGTCGTCGCCGAAGATGGTCAGCGCGGGCACCCGGGTCGGGTTGCCGTCCCGGCCGATCGCGTTGATCGTCAGCAGGTGGTGCTTCGCGCCGAGGCGCAGGCCGTACGCGGTGGTGACCTTCTCCCCGGCCGGTCCGGTCGCGACGATCCAGCCGCTGTGCAGCCCGGCGTCCATGGTGGCGGTGTTGATGCTCGCGGTCACCGCCGCGGTGCCGTGCGCGGGCACGGTGACGCTCCGGTCGACGGTGACGCCGGCGGGCGCGGTCAGCGACAGGGTGACCGGGGCGGGACCCTCGTTGGTGTAGGTGATGGTCTTGCTGTGCTGGGTCGGTGACTCCCCCACGCTGTGGTCGGCGAAGTCGGCGGTGGCGCTGCCCCGGATCGTCTGTGAGGTGGCGCGGGCCAGGTCGACGCGGCCGGCGCCCTGGCCGTACACGTCGATGTTGTTGGCGGTCTTGGCACTGCTGACCAGGGCGTCCTTGAGCTCGGCGGCCTTCCAGCCGGGGTGCTCCTGGGCCAGGACGGCGGCGGCGCCGGCCACGTGCGGCGTGGCCATCGAGGTGCCGGACGCGCCGGTGTAGAGCGCGTCGACCGGCTGGCCCATCGTGGTGCCCTCGGCGCGCGCGGCGACGATGCCGACACCGGGCGCGGTGATCTCCGGCTTGAGGGTGTTACGGACGGCGGTCGGGCCGCGGCTGGAGAACGCGGCCAGCGTCTCGTCCCGGTCGACGGCGCCCACGGTGAGCGCCGCGGGGGCGAGGCCGGGCGAGCCGACGCTGTACGCCGCGCCCTCGTTGCCGGCCGCGACCACGAACAGCGTGCCGGTGCGCTCGGTGATCTCGGTGAGCGCCTGGCTCAGCGGGTCGATGCCGTCGGTCGGCGCGCCGCCGAGGCTCATGTTGACCACCTTGGCGCCGGAGTCGCCGGCCCACTGCATGCCCTCGATGATCCACGACTCCAGGCCCCAGCCGTCGTCGTTGAGCACCTTGCCGGCCAGCAGGTCGGCGCCGTACGCGATGCCCTTGCGCAGCCCGGCCGACCCGGCGCCGGACCCGGCCACGGTGGCGGCGACGTGCGTGCCGTGCCCGTGGTGGTCGGTGGTGTCCGGGCTGTCGGTGAAGTTCCTGGCGGCGGCGAGCCGGCCCTTGATGTCCGGGTGGCCGGCGTCGATGCCGGTGTCGAGCACCGCGACCTTGACGCCGCGGCCGTCGTACCCGGCCTGCCACGCCGCGGGCGCGCCGATCTGCGCGGCGCTGCGGTCCAGCGACGCCCGGACCTTGCCGTCCAGCCAGACCTGGCCCCGGTGGGACTTCCAGAATGAGGCCAGCGAGGTCTTCTCCGCCCGCATCGAGGTGGCGCCCAGGCTGCGCAGCGCGTGTGACGACCGGGCGCGCAGCCCGGCCGGCTGGGTCACGATCAGGGGCAGGGTCGGCGAGGCGGCGTCGGCGTACCCGTCGGCCACGAGCTTCTCGACATCGAACAGGTCGGCGTCGATCTTCTTGGCGCTGACCAGCGGGATCACGTCCTCGGGCAGGACACGCAGGCCGCCGTCGGCCTCGATGGTGTGGAAGGTGACGTGTTCCCGGCCGGCGGCGGGACGGACCGTGGCGGCGGTGCGGTCACCCGCCCTGGTCAGGGTGACGACGTCACCGGTGATGAGGGTCAGCGTGTCGGTGTGGCCGGCGGGCGGCGGCGTGGCCGGGGCGGCGGTGGCCACCCCCGCGGGCGCGATGGCGGCGAGGCCCGGTCCGATCAGGACCGCGGCGGCTAATGCTGCGAGGGGACGACGCATGCCACGCATTGTTGGGTGGCATCGACGCAGGTCGAAAGCTTTTGGTCGCGCCCTATCGATGACATGTCGCGATGTGGCCAGCCCGGATTTACACGATGTTTACGGGGCCGGCTCGTCGGGGGTGGCCAGGCCTGCCTTCTCGTCGCGGTCGGCCCACTCGAGCAGGGTGTCCAGCCGGTACGCGGTGTCGTCGATCGCCGCGTGCAGGTCGCCCTTCTCGGCGAACCGGGCCGGCACGGTCCGCAGCGTGAAGTCGTCCGGCTCGACGTCGGCGACCTCGGCCCAGTCGATCGGCGTGCTCACCGTGCCGCGCTGGTTGCCGCGCACCGAATAGGCGCTGGCGATGGTGTGGTCGCGGGCGTTCTGGTTGTAGTCGACGAACAGCGCCTCGGGGTCGCGGTCCTTGCGCCACCACGTGGTGGTCACGTCCTCGGGGGCGCGGCGCTCGACCTCACGGGCGAAGGCCAGCGCGGCCCGGCGTACCTCGGAGAAGCCCCACTCCGGCGCGATCCGCACGTAGACATGCAGGCCACGGCCGCCGGACGTCTTGGGGAACCCGGTCACGCCGAGCTCGTCGAGCACCTCGTGGGCGACCCCGGCGACCCGGCGCACCCGGTCGAACGTGCAGTCGGGCATCGGGTCGAGGTCGATCCGCCACTCGTCGGGCTTCTCGGTGTCGGCGCGGCGGCTGTTCCACGGGTGGAACTCGACGGTCGACATCTGCACCGCCCAGATCACGTCCGCGATCTTGGTGACGCACAGTTCGTCGGCGGTGCGCTTGTAGCGGGGAAAGAAGATGCGAACGGTCTCGAGCCAGGGCGGAGCGCCATGCGGTACGCGCTTCTGGTGCACCTTGTCGCCGGCCAGCCCCTCGGGGAACCGGTGCATCATGCAGGGCCGTTCCCGCAGCGCCCGGACGATGCCGTCGCCCACGCTCAGGTAGTACTGGACCAGGTCGAGCTTGGTCAGCCCGAGCTCGGGGAAGTAGACCCGGTCGGGGTTGGTCACCCGCACCGTGTGGTTCCCGGCCTCGATCTCCACCTGGGGGCTCTTGGTCGCCATGGTCACAAACTAGCGCTGATCAGCGCCGGTACGCGTGGGTTGGCGTACCGGCGCTGATGATCAACCGGGAGAACTAGAGCCTGAGGATGGCCAGGATCTGGTTCAGCAGGTCGGCGATGAAGCCCAGCGGCAGGCTGAGGCCGCCGTTCAGCAGGTTCGTGATCGCGCACAGCAGGTTGCCGAGGAGGTTGCCGGCACCGGACTGGGCGACGATGTCGAGGACGACCCGGTTCAGGTCGACGACCAGGCCGAGCAGGTCCAGGTGCAGCGGACCGAGGACCAGGTTCAGCACGTCACAGGTGATCAGGGCGGCGGCGTCCTTGTTGGCCGCGGCCGTCTCGGGCAGCTGAACGGGCATGGAGACGGTCTTCTGGACCGTGCCCAGGTCGACGCCGAGCGAGTCGGTCAGCGTGCTGGTCAGCGTGCCGGTAGCAAGGACCTGCCCCTGCTTGTTGGTGAACTTGGTCGGCGTGAACGAGCCGGTCACCGAGCCGAGAGCGCCGGCCGCGTCGGTGAACGAGCCGCTGACCGTCGAGGTCAGCGTGCCGGCGGCGGACGCCAGCTTCGGGCCCGCCTTGGCCGCGGCCGGAGCCGGGGCGGCGGCCGGAGCCGCGGGAGGTGCTTTGGGCGCTGCCTGGGCGACGGCGCCGCCGGTGGCCGCCACGGTGGTGATCGCCAGCGCCCCGGTGAGCACCGCCTTAGTGATCAAGCCAACTCGCATGTGGACCCCTTTCATCGATGAATGTCCACGGCCCGCAGTGCCCTGCGTTTCGCCCCGGAAACACATTCCGCATCCGCAGTGCATTCATTTGATGCGATGTCGACCTTGGCGACCAGTTCGTCCAAAAGGTTTAGAACATCTGCGGTACTACTGGACACATGACAAGAGTTGCGGTGACCGGCGGCAGCGGGAAGCTCGGCCGCGCGGTGGTCAAAGACCTGGTGGAACACGGGTACGAGGTGACGAACATCGACGCGGCCACGCCGCCGGCCGGGCCGGGGGCGCGCTGGCGGCGGATCGACCTCACCGACTACGGCCAGGTGGTCGACACGCTGAGCGCCACGCTCGACGAGAGCCCGGGCCGGTTCGACGCCGTGGTGCACCTGGCCGCCATCCCGGCGCCCGGCCTCACCGGCAACGCGGCCACCTTCGCCAACAACGTGCCGGCCACCTACAACGTGTTCGCGGCGGCCCGGGCGGCCGGCATCACCAACGTCGTGTGGGCGTCCAGCGAGACCGTGCTGGGGCTGCCCTTCGACACGCCGCCGCCGTACATCCCGGTCGACGAGGACTACCCGGCCCGCCCGGAGTCGACGTACTCGCTGGGCAAACACCTCGAGGAGCAGATGGCCGCGCAGTTCTGCCGGTGGAACCCGGCGCTGAAGATGATCGGGCTCCGGTTCTCGAACGTGATGGAACCGGACGACTACGCGGCGTTCCCCTCGTTCGACGCGGATCCGTCGCTGCGCAAGTGGAACCTGTGGGGTTACATCGACGCGCGGGACGGTGCTCAGGCCGTACGCCGAAGCCTGGAGCTGGAGACGACGGGCGTGGAGGTCTTCGTCATCGCGAACGCCGACACCGTGATGAGCCGCTCGTCGGCCTCGCTGGCGGCGGAGGTGTACCCCGGCGTCGAGGTGCGCAAGGAACTGGGCGAGCACGAGACCATGCTGGGCATCGACAAGGCCAGGCGAATTCTCGGGTACGCGCCGGAGCACTCGTGGCGCGACCACGTCTGACCTGCTGCTATGCGTCCAGGTAGCGCAGGATGGCCAGCACGCGACGGTTGTAGCCGGCGTCGGACGGCAGGTCGAGCTTGTCCGAGAGGCTGGCGATGTGCTTCTCCACGGTGCTCAGGGAGACGTGGATCCGGTCGGCCACGGCCTGGTTGGCGTACCCCTGGGCCAGGTGCTCGAGGACCTGGCGCTCGCGCGGGCTGAGCCGGGCCAGCGCGTCGAGGTGGGACGTGCGGGCGAGCAACTGGCGTACCACCTCGGGGTCGAACGCCGCCCCGCCGGCGCCGACGCGTTCCAGCACGCCGAGGAACTCGGCGACCTCGGAGACCCGGTCCTTCAGCAGGTAGCCGAGGCCCTCGGTGGCCCCGCCGAGCAGGGTCGCGGCGTGCGTCTTCTCGACGTACTGGGACAGCACCAGCACCCCGACCCCCGGCCAGCGCTCGCGGATGGTCAGCGCCGCGCGCAGACCCTCGTCGGTCTGGGCCGGCGGCATCCGGACGTCGACCACCGCGAGGTCAGGGTTTTGTGAAGCCACCGCCTCCAGCAACGCTTCGCCGTCACCGACGGCGGCGACGACGTCGTGGCCGGCGTCGGCCAGCAGGTGCACGAGTCCCTCACGCAGCAGGACCGAGTCCTCGGCCAGGACGATCCTCATACCGGCAGGGTGGCCTGGACGCGCGTCGGACCGCCGGGCGGACTGCTCACCTCGAAGGCGCCGTCCAAGGCGGCCACCCGATGGGCGAGACCGCGCAACCCGGCCCCTTTCTTGTCGGCCCCGCCGCAGCCGTCGTCCGAGACCGCGAGGCTCACGCTCCCGGCGGTCTCTTCCACCACGACCAGCACGTCACCGGTCCCGGCGTGCTTGACCGCGTTGGTGATCGCCTCGCGGGCGACGAAGTAGAGCGCCGTCTCCACCTCCGGGGCCGGACGCGTGGTCAGCCGGTAGTGCACCGACACCGGGATCGCCGACCGCTCGGCGACGCCGGCCAGCGCGGCGTGCAGACCCAGTTCGTCCAGCGCGGTCGGGTAGATCCGCCAGGCCACCTCGCGGATCTCCTCGATCAGGTCCCGCGCCTCGGTGTACGCGCGGTCGACCAGGTCGGCGGCGGCCGCCCGGTCGGCGGTGTGCCGGGCCCGGCCGAGCAGCATCGCCAGCGCCACCCCGCGCTGCTGGACGCCGTCGTGCAGGTCGCGTTCGATCCGCCGGCGCTCCTCGTCGATGACCGCGACCACGCCGGAGCGGGTGGTGGTCAGCTCGGCGATCCGGCGGCGCATCCGCTCCCGCTCGTCCGGCCCGAGCAGGCCGTCGGCGATCCGCCGCTCCACGTTCCCGAGACCGAGGACCATGCCTGAGGTCAGGGCCAGTCCGCCGAGGCCGGCGGTGATGCCGACGATGGCGTCGGTGGTGAGGATCCGCACGCCGGGCAGGGTCAGCGGCAGTGTCTCCGACGCCCCGGTCAACGCGGCCCAGCCACCGCCACCGAGCAGCAGCAGGGCGACGAACAGCACGGCCGCGACCAGGTAGCCACCGAGCAGCCCGGCGGCGGCGCGGGCGGCCAGGAAGCCCGGCTCACTCGCGGCGCCGGCGGTCGCCGGCCGATCCAGCCACCGGCCGAAGCGGGCCGCCTCGGCCCGCCCGAGCGCACCGAGCACCCGGCGGCGGGCGCGGGGCGGCCACACCGCCACCAGCGCCACCGCCTCGGCGACGGCCAGCGGCATGCCGAGCCCCACCCCCACCACCGTCCGCCACCTCATGCCCGCAGCCTAAGCGTCGCGGCGGCGCAGGACCGCGTAGCCGATCGCCAGCGCGGCCAGCGTCCAGCCGGCCAGCCACGCGAAGCCCTCCCCGGCCGGATAGGCGAGCTGCTCGCCGGCCGGGTTGTTGGCGCTGCCCATGAAGCTGAGCCCGGCGAACAACGGCGTCCGCAGCGAGGCCTCGATCAGCACCTGGTCGCCGGTCATGGCCAGCACCAGCGGGATGCCGGCCAGCAGCAGGAACACCACCGTCAAGGTGCCGGCCGAGCTGCGCAGCGCGAAGCTCACGCCGACGCTCAGCAGCGCGATCATCGCGCCGAAGCAGCCGAGCTTCAGCAGGTCGGTGGCGACCTCGGCGACCGGCAGGCCGGCGGCGCCGTCGAACGGGTCGAGCCGCAGGAACGCCCACACCGTCACGGCGGTCACCAGCCCGCCCAGCGCGGTGGCCACGGCGACCACCGCGGCGACGACCACGGCCTTCGCCGCCAGCAGCCGGCCGCGCCGGGGCACGGCCTGCAGGGTGGCGCGGATGCCGCCGGAGGCGTACTCGGCGGTGACGGTGAGCATGGCCAGCGCCGCGATCCCGAACGAGAACACCACCGCGGCGTCGATCACCGGCTGGGTGGCCGCGAAGTGCCGGCCGCCGGTCGCGCTGTCCGCGCCCAGGGTGAGCGCGGCCATCCCCATCAGGGCGCCCGCGCCGACCAGGCACCACCACGTGGATCGCACCGACCAGAACTTCGTCCACTCCGACCTCATGCCGGCACCCTTCCGTCCGCGCCGAACTCGACGCTGCCCTCGGTCAGCTCCTGGTAGGCCTGTTCCAGCGAGGCCTCCCGGGTCCGCAGCTCGTGCAGCCGGATGCCGGCGTCGTGCGCCACGTCGCCGACCCGGTCCATCGGCAGCCCGGTGACGACCACCTGGTGCTCGCCCGACCGCTCGACCGTTCCACCGGCGGCGGTCAGGCGGCCGGCCAGGTCGGCGGCGTGCGGGCTGCGCGCCACCACCGCGGTCAGCGCGCTCGCGGCGATCACCTCGGCCAGCGGCGCGTCGGCCAGCAGCCGCCCCTGGCCGATCACGACCAGATGGTCGGCGGTGAGCTGCATCTCGCTCATCAGGTGGCTGGACACGAAGACGGTCCGGCCCTCGGCGGCCAGGTCACGGGTGAGCCGCCGGATCCAGCGCACGCCGTCCGGGTCGAGCCCGTTGACCGGCTCGTCGAACATCAGGATCTCCGGGTCGCCGAGCAGCGCCGTGGCGATGCCGAGGCGCTGGCTCATGCCGAGCGAGAGGGTGCCGGCCCGCTTGCCGGCCACGCTGTCCAGGCCGACCAGGACGATCACCTCGGCGACCCGCCGCTTCGGGATCTTGTTGCTGCCGGCCTGGGCCCAGAGGTGGGCCCGGACACTGCGTCCAGGGTGGACCGCGCGGGCGTCGAGCAGCGCCCCGACCGTCCGCAGCGGATGCTCGAGGTCGGCGTAGCGCCGGCCCTGGACCAGGGCGGTCCCGGCGGTCGGGCGGTCCAGGCCGAGGATCATCCGCATGGTCGTGGACTTGCCGGCGCCGTTCGGGCCGAGGAAGCCGGTCACCGCGCCGGGCCGGATGGTCAGAGTGAGCGAGTCGACCGCGACCTTGGCGCCGTAGCGCTTGGTCAGGCCGTCCAGGGAAATCATGCCGCCGACGCTAGGGCCGGCGGCCGATCCGCGAATCGGGATCAGCCGCCGACCTCGATGGCGGAAACCCGTAAACCTCTTCGCGCTCAGAGCCCGCCGACGTGCAGCAGGCGGTTGGGCGACCCCGAACCCGGGCTGCCGACCACGCCGGTCGTGGCGCCGCCGACGATCGCGGCGCTGACCTGCGCGGGGGTGGCCGACGTATGGGCGGCCAGGTAGAGCGCGGCGGCCCCGGCCACGTGCGGGGTGGCCATCGAGGTGCCGCTGATCGTGTTCGTGCCGGTGTCGCTGGTGTTCCAGGACGACGTGATGTCGATGCCCGGCGCGAAGACGTCCACACAGGCGCCGCGGTTGGCCCAGCTCGGCTTGGCGTCCGAGCTGTTGGTCGCGGAGACCGTGATGGCCGTGGGCACCCGGGCCGGCGACTGGGTGCAGGCGTCCAGCGCGAAGATGCCCAGGAAGCCGTTGCCCGCGGCGATCGCATAGCTGACCCCGCCCGCGATCGACGCCTTCACCGCGTTGTCCAGGGCGGTGTCGGCGCCGCCGCCGAGGCTCATGTTGGCCACCGCCGGCCGCTGCGCGTTCGCCGTCACCCAGTCGATGCCGGCCACCACCTGGGCCGTCGTGCCGCTGCCCTCGCAGTTCAGCACCCGCACCGCGACCAGATCAACCCCCTTGGCCACGCCGTACGCGGACCCGCCGACCGTCCCGGCCACATGCGTGCCGTGCCCGTTGCAGTCGTCCGCCGCGCCGCCGTCGACGGCGTCGAACCCGCTGCTCGCCCGGCCCGCGAAGTCCTGGTGGGTGGTGCGGATGCCAGTGTCGATGATGTAGGCGTGCACCCCAGCGCCGTCCCGCGGGTAGGTGTACGAGTTGTCCAGCGGCCGGTTGCGCTGGTCGATCCGGTCGAGCCCGTAGGACGGCGGGTTCGGCTGCGTGCCGCTGGCCCGGTGGATCACGTTCGGCTGCACGTAGGCGACGGCCGGGTCGGCGGCCATCCGCCTCGCCTGCCGCTCGCTCATCGTCGCGGCAAAACCTTGCAGGGCATGGGTGTACGTCGCCCGCACGGTCGCGCCGTGCCGGCCGGCGAGCGTACGCACCCGTTGGGTGGTTTCCGATCGGGACTGGTTGAGGACCACGACATAGCTGTCCGGCACGACCTCAGCACCGGGCGCCGCTTGAAGGCCGGCTTCCGCCCGAGCGGGCGCCGACAGACCGAAGACAGTGAGGGCAACCGCCCCCAGCACCGCGAAAGCGCGTCTCATGAACGGACGTTAACAACGATGACCGTGGATATCTACGCCTAGGCGCGGTGCCGGCCGACCTTCCTGGGCGCCGCCACGGCCTGCTTCACCGCGTACATGGTCTGATCGGCGTCGCGCAGCGCGTCCTCCGGGTCCGAGTCCGGGCGGGCCAGGTTGACGCCCACACTGGCGCCGACCGACACCAGCTCGCCGCCGATCTCGAACGGCAGGTCGGCCTCGGCACGCACCCGGTCGGCCATCGCCCGGGCGGTCGCCTCGTTCTCCACCCCGGGCATCAGGATGACGAACTCGTCGCCGCCGACCCGGGAGACCACGTCCTGATCGCGGACGGCGCGGCTGAGCCGCTGGGCGAACTGGCGCAGCAACTCGTCGCCGGCGTTGTGGCCGTACCGATCATTGACCGGTTTGAAGCCGTTGAGGTCCACGTAGAGGATGGCGACACCGTCGGTCGGCAGCGTCTCCCCCAGCGCGTCGCGCATCCGGCGCCGGTTCGGCAGCCCGGTCAGCGAGTCGTGCCGCGCCTCGTGGGCCAGCCGCTCCTGGAAGGCCCGCGCCTGCGTCACGTCCCGGGCGTTGATCACCACGCCGGTCAGGGCCGGGTTGTGCAGCTGGTTGGAGGCGGTGAACTCGAACCAGCGCGGCCGCCCGTCCGAGGTGATCATGCGGCACTCCCGGCGCAGCAGGCCGTCGCGCTCCCCGACCAGGTCGCGGAACTGCGCCTGCAACTGGTTGCGGTCCTGCGGGTGCACCACGTCGAAGACGCTGCTGCCCTGCAACGAGCCCGGTTCGAAGCCGAGCAGGCCGGCGGCGCTCGGGCTGGAGTAGGTGATCTTCCCGTCGGCGTCGACCACGGCCACCATGTCCGGGGCGTGCTGGAACAGCGCCCGGAACTTCTCGTCGGCCCGGCGCCGGGTGATCAGCGCCCGATACGCGAAGATCAAGATTCCGAGGACGCCGGCCAGCAGCATCGCCAGCATCGCGAGGTTCAGGGTCTGGCTGCGGCGGTGCACGGCGCCGTCGAACGACGCCACGGTCTGGGTACGCACGTACGTCCACCCGCCCGGCATCCCCGGCACCACGACCGCGATCATCCGGGTGCCGTCCGGGGTGGCGTACTCCACGAAGTCCGGCGCCCGCATCTCGTGCGCGGCGGCGATCAGCGTCGGATCGATCGTCCGGCCGATCAGCGCGGGCTCGCTGGTCGCACCGACCCGGCCCTCGGCGTCGACGACCGTGGTCAAATGGGTGTCCGCGCTCAGCCGGGCCACGAACGCCTGCAGCTGCGTGGCGGCCACGTTGGTGTAGCCGACCAGAATCGCCGTCTTCACGGGCACGCCCACCGCGGCCAGCGCCACCCCGCCAACCGTCATCACCGACGAGAAGCCCGGCCGGCCCGCCCGCAGCCCCGCGTGCAGAGTCGCGTACCCCGGATCAGTGACCGCCGGCAGCCCACCGGCCCGGGTCGCGTTGAGCACCTCGCCCTTCCGGGACACGATCGCCAGCCCGTACCCGAAGAACGCGCTCTTCCCCGCGAACGCCCTCAGCTTGACCCGGTCGGCGGCGTCGTCCCGCCCCAGCGTCAGCCCCCGGCCTATCGCCTCGGCGAAGTCGCTCAGCTCCTGGGCCGACAGCAGCTGCATCTGCCCCGCCAGCGTTCCGTTGTTGGTCCCCAGCGCCACCGAGTCGGCCCGGTGCACCCGATCAGCGGCCTGCAACGCCGACCGATTGACCAGCACACCAACCACACCGATGGCCACCAGCACCACCACACTGACCGCAACCGCGATCCCGCTCCGCAGCCGCATAGGGCCCTCCTTCACCGAGAACATCGGCAGGAGACGCGCGATCTGTAGCGGATCAGTTTCAGGTCGACGTTCTTCTTCAAGGCCGACGTTCTTCAAGGTCGACGTTCTTCTTCAAGGTCAAGGGCTTGATGTCGTAGCTCGGTGGGTGGTGCCGACCGTCGCTCCCGCCGAGGCCGGTCACCCGGCTCCTGGCCGCTGACGCGTCCAGAACGGAGCCGCGCAACCTTCATTCTGCGTGCATGCTCACCCTCCGGCGCTCCGCGCCAAACCCGCCGACCTCCGCCCCGAGCGTCAGCCAACCCCTCCTCCGACCTCCGCCGCGAGCGGCAACCAACCCCTCCAACGACCTCCGCCGCGAGCGGCAACCAACCCCTCCAACGACCCCTTTGCTCTGAGCGCATATAGGCACCACCTCTACGTAGCCGGCATCCAGGTGGTGCCTATACGCGCTCAGAGCAAAGGGGCTGCGGAACTCGTCGCCGACCCTGATGCCCCCGCGCCCTCGGGAACTCGTCACCGCCAACGCCGGCAGTTCGGCATCGGCTCGGCCCGCCCGCCCGCCGCGCCAACTCCCGCGCCCGCCGCCGGGCCAACTCCCGCGCCCGCCGCCGGGCCAGCTCCCGCGACCGCCGCGCCGCCAGGCTCCAAGGTGAACCTCTGACCAAAGGTCGCCCGCGGCTGTCTGGCGACTGTTGCGCCGGCGTTCGTTCGGCCTTGTGGCGCGAAGCGCCGGAGGGTGCCCACTTACGCAGAATGAAGGGTGCGCGGCTCCGTTCTGGACGCGCCAGCGGCCAGGAGCCGTGGGCCCGGCCTCGGCGGGAGCTGCGGTCAGAACCCACCACCCAGCTACGACATCAAGCTCTTGACCTTGGCCTTGAAGACGCCTCACCGCTCGGCGAGCCAGACGAATCCCAAGCCCGGGAGGCGGCCTCGGCCGTTCGTGACCTGGAAGGCGCCGTCGCTGGTCGCGGCCGTTTCCAGCCGGCCGAAGCGGCCGATCGGGGCGGCGTCGAACGTGCGCTCCGACTCGGCGAAGTTGGCCAGCCCGATGAAGGTGCCGCTGCGCGGATGCCGGCGCCGCCACGTGAAGATCGCGTCGTCGTCGACGGTCAGGATCTCGATCTCCCCGCCCGTGCGCAGCGCCTCGAGGCCCTTGCGCGCGGCGGACAGCGACTTCATCGCGGCGAAGACGCGGCCCTCGACGGTGCTGGGGTCGTGGCGGCGGGCGGCGGCCGGCCAGTCCATCGGGGGGCGGTGCATCCAGCGGTTGTCGTCGGCGCGGGCCGGGTCGTCGTGGAACGTCGGGTCGTTGCGAAGGGCCAGTTCGTCGCCCATGTAGATCAGGGGGATGCCGTTGACGGCGAACGCCACGGCGTACAGGAGGATCAGGCGGCGGAGGGCGGCGTCGGTCTCGGCGGGGGTGGTGGCCGCGTCCAGGCCGCACAGGGACGCGGCGGTGCCGGAGACGCGCGCGTCGCCGGTGGCGGGATTCTCCTGGAAGAGGGCGCCCCGGGCGTAGGAGCCGGGGAACCGGCCGGAGAAGAACGCGTTGAGGAAGTTGCGGTGGTTCCACCAGTCCCAGCCGACCGCGGCGGCGTCCTCGGCGCTGACCGCCCAGCCGATGTCGTCGTGCCCGCGCACGTAGGTGCACCACGACGTTTCGGCGGGGATCGGGCGCATCCGGCGCAGCGCCTGGCTCATCAGGCGGGCGTCCTTGGTCGCCAGGCTCGACCAGAGCATCACCATCAGCTGGTTGTGGTAGGCCAGTTCGCACTCGGGCCGGTAGCGGTCGTGGCCGCCGAGGTAGGGCACCAGGTCGTCGGGGGCCACGATCACCTCGGCCTTGAAGATCACGCCGGGGGCGGCCAGCCGGGTCAGGCCGTGCAGGGCCTGCACGATCTTGTGCACCTCGGGCTGGTTCATGCAGGTCGTGCCCAGGCGCTTCCACATGAACGGCACGGCGTCGAGGCGGAAGATGTCGACGCCGCGGTTGGCCAGCCAGAGGATCGTGTCCAGCATCGCCTCGAAGACCCGTGGGTTGCGGTAGTCCAGATCCCATTGGTACGACCAGAACGTCGTCCACACCCACTGTTTCAGCTCGGGGTGGAACGTGAACGAGCCCGGCGCCCGGTCGGGGAAGACGTCGACGATCGTCCGTTCGTACGCGTCGGGCATCTCGCGGTCGGGGAACGCCAGGTAGAAGTCCTCGAAGTCCGGGTCGCCGGCGAGCCAGCCCTCCGCCCACGGGTGTTCCTTCGCGGTGTGGTTGAGGACGAGGTCGACACAGAGGCTCATGTCCCGTTCCCGCAGTGCCCCGGCCAGGTGTTCGAGGTCGTCCATGGTGCCGAGCCGCGGGTCGACGGCCCGGTAGTCGAGCACCGCGTACCCGCCGTCGTTCTCGCCGGGGCGGGGCTGGAGCAGCGGCATCAGGTGCAGGTAGGTGACGCCCAGTTCGGTCAGGTAGTCGAGTTTGCCGGGGATGCCGTCGAGGACGCCGGCGAACCGGTCGGCGTAGCAGACGTAGCCGATCATCTCGGATCGCTGGTACCAGCGCTGGTCGATCTCCCGTTGCCGATCCCGGTCGCGGAGCGCCCGCGGCCGGGCGGCGGCGGCCTCGCGTGCGACCGCCACGAGCCGCTCGACCAGCCCGTCGTGCCCGGGGTAGACGGCGGACAGCGCCTCGGTGATGTCGGGCAGGCTGTACGCCAACCGGGCCTGGAAGGCGACGCGGGACTCCATCGGATCACGCTAACGGCTCAGGAGCGCAGGAAGAGCAGAACCGCGAGGACGCGGCGGGACTCGCTGCGGGTGGTGGGGATGCCCAGCTTGGTGAAGATGCTGGAGACGTACTTCTCGGCGGCCCGCAACGTGATGGTCAGGCGGTCGGCGATGCCCTGGTTGGAGGTGCCCTCGGCCATCAGCTCGAGCACCTCGCGCTCGCGCGGGGTCAGGGCGGCCAGGGGGTCGTCGCGGCGGCGGCGGGACAGCAGGGTGGACACGATCGCCGGGTCGATGGCGGACCCGCCGGCGGCCACGCGGCGCAGCGCCGCCACGAACGACGGGACGTCGCTGATGCGGTCCTTCAGCAGGTAGCCGACGCCGGCCGCGGAGTCGGCGAGCAGTTGCATGGCCAGGCCGACCTCGACGTACTGGGAGAGCACGAGCACGGCCAGGCCGGGATGCGCGGCGCGCAGGTCGATGGCGGCGCGCAGACCCTCGTCGGTGTGGGTGGGCGGCAGGCGGATGTCCACGATCACCACGTCGGGCAACGTCACCCGGAGCTCGGCGCGCAGCTGGTCGGCGTCGCCGCACGTGGCGATCACGTCGAAGCCGGCGTCGGCCAGGAGGCGGGCGATGCCCTCACGGAGCAGGACACTGTCCTCGGCGATGGCCACCCGAAGGCCCGTCGCTACGCGAGGGAGCATGGCAGCTCCGCCCGGACCCGGGTGCCCTCGCCCGGCGGGGTCCGCACGCGCAGCCGGCCGCCCAGCGTCTCCACCCGGTCGGCCAGGCCGCGCAGCCCGCTGCCACGTTCGGCGTCGGCGCCACCGCGGCCGTCGTCGGCCACCTCGATCACCAGCGTGCCGTCGTCGCACGAGACGCGGACGGTCGCCGACGTGGCCGCCGCGTGCTTGCCGATGTTGGTGAGGCACTCGGACACCACGTAGTAGGCGGCGACCTCGACCGACTCGGCCAGCCGACCAGGAAGATCAACGGCAAGGGAGGCGGGTACGGGCGCCCGGGCGGCCAGCGACTCGAGCGCGACCGCCAGGCCGTGCGCGGACACCACCGAGGGGTGCAGGCCATGGGCCACGTCCCGCAGCTCGGCCAGCGACGTGGTGATCTCGGCGCGGGCCTCCCGCACCAGGGCGAGCGACGACGGGTCCGCGCCGAGGCGGTTCTCCAGCACGCCGAGGTTGAGCGACAACGCGATCAGCCGCTGCTGGGCGCCGTCGTGCAGGTCGCGTTCGAGGCGGCGGCGTTCCCGCTGGCCGGCCTCGGCCACCCGGGCCCGCGACCCGCGCAGCTCCTCGACGTTGGCCCGGAGCTGGGCCTGGAGCCGGCCGTTGCGCACGGCGATCGCGGCCGCCGCGGTGACCGCGGCCAGCAGGTCGGACTCCTCGTGCAGGGCCGGGTCGTGCACCAGCGCCGCCACCACCGCGTCCTTCTCCTCGATCACGGTCACCCGCTCGGGCTCGCCGGGCAGGACGGCGGGGCGGCCGTCCTCGCCGGTCCACGCGTCGAACTCGGGCAGCCAGTAGAGCAGCCGTAACGAGGGGTCGCGCAGCGCCCGGGCGAGCGGCGTGCCCAGATCGGCCGGGTCGGCGCGCAACGACACCATCAGGTCACCGATCGAGCTGCGGGCCAGCCGGGCCTGGAGCAGCCCGGCCAGGAACACCACCGGGGCGACGCCGAGCAGCGCGATCGCGACGCGTTGCACGGCCGGGAACGCCGGCCCGCCGAACACCCCGACGACCAGCAGGACGGCGATCATCACCAGGCCGAGGGTGAACGCGTCGATCAGCACGGTCAGCGACCGGCGCAGCGGCCGGGTGCGCCGGCGGGCGACCATGAGCGCGGCGCCGGCCAGCGCGACCGCGCTGACGACCAGCAGTTCGGCCTGGTAGAGCGGGGTGTCGAAGGCGAGGACGACGGCCACGCTCTGCAGCCCGATCGCGGCGGCGTAACCGACCGCGAGCAGCCCCCGTTCGATCCGGCCGGCCGGACGGCCCGAGGGGTACGAGAGGAACACGTGCACGATCAGCACCAGCGGCAGCAGGTCGGCCACCTGGCCGATGGTGTGCGGGACGGTCGCGGGCAGCCAGGTCAGCGAGCCGATCAGCCCGGCGGCGCCGGTGAGGACCATCAGCGGGCCGAACCGGTTGCCCGGCCGGTGCCGCCAGGCGATCAGGCCGCTGATCGAATAGGACGTGGTCAGCCAGCAGACCACCGCGACATGGGTGGCCGGCACACCCTGCCGGAGCCCGGCGACGGCCACCGCCGCCTGCCCGGCCAGCAGCCCCGCACCGAGCGCTGTCCGGAGGCCGGGCTTCGGCATGGTCCACACGCTACGCCTCGCGCGTGTTCCGGCGGAAGCCGTCGCGATCGGCCACGACCAGCGTCAACGCGACGACGGCCCAGGCGGCGAACTCGATCCACTGCTGCCGGGCGAGCGCGGCGCCGGTCAGGCCGAGGTCGCCGAACGTGACGAACCCCTGGGCGTTGTGGAAGAGCAGGACCAGGAGGACGCTGCCGCCGGTGCGGTTGAACAGCCACACGTAGACGAAGGTGATGACGAACGTGGAGGCGAAGCCGGCCACCCCGACGTCGGCGGCGAGCGGCAGGTGCCAGCCGGCGACGAGCACGCCCAGGAGGGCGGCCGACCGCAGGGTGTCCGGCAGGCGCGGCACGGCATACCCGCGGAACGACGGCTCCTCGGCCAGCGGGCCGTCCATCGGGTTGATCATCCGGACCAGGAACCACAGGCCGGCGCTGGTCCAGGTCAGCGACAGCCAGTCCGGGCCGGGCCCGGGGTTGAGCGAGCCCGCCACGAGCCGCACGACCAGCGGCAGGAGCAGCGCGAAGGCGTAGTAGTACCACGGCACCCGCCACCGGATCAGCCGCCGGCCGAGCTCCTTGAAGCCGGCCCGCCCGTCGGTCACCGCGATCACGATGACCGCGGCGAGCAGGGCGCCGATCGCCTGGAACTCGCCGTTGATCGGCCACGTGCACCAGGACAGCGCGTACGCCAGGACGAAGAACGAGAGCAGCCGGTGCCGGGCGACGAAGTGGGGGGCCTTGGTCTCTTCCATGATGCGCGTTTTCATGACCTCGACGCTGTCATCGGAACGGCGGGGGGATAAGCCGGTGCGCCGGTCGGCCGCCAGGGCGGTTTTCTGGTGTGACCGCGACCACTCCCGCCGGTGGAGCGGAGCGACCCTCGGCGGGAGCGACGGTCTGGACCACCCACCAACCCGCGACCCCCAGCTCTTGATCTTGATCTTGAGATGTGGATAGGTTCCGCCCCATGAGATCGACACGCGTGCTTGCCGTCGCGGCCATCGGCCTGGCCATCGTCGCTACCAGCGGCGGATTCACCGCGGCCTCCGAGAAGCCGCGGTGGAAGCCGCAGTGGAAGCTCACCGACACCGGGGTCACGGCACGGTTCCGGGGGCTCGCGCCGGTCGACGGCAAGGTCGCCTGGGCGGCCGGATCGGCCGGCACGATCCTGCGCACCGTCGACGGCGGCCGGCACTGGGCCAGTGTCGCCTCGGCCGACATGGCCGGGCTGGAGTTCCGGGACATCGAGGCCTGGGACGCGCGCAACGCGGTGGCCCTGGCCATCGGCAACGGCGAGGCCTCGCGCATCTACACCACGGCCGACGGCGGGAAGAGCTGGACCGAGACGTTCCGCAACGACGACGAGACCGCCTTCTACGACTGCGTGACCTTCATGGACCGGCGGCACGGGCTGGCGCTGTCCGACCCGGTCGGCGGCAAGTTCCGCATCCTGGCCACCGACGACGGCGGACGCAGCTGGGCGGTCCGGCCGACCACCGGGATGCCGGACGCGCTGCCGGGCGAGTTCGCGTTCGCGGCCAGCGGCACCTGCCTGGTCAGCGCCGACCACCTGGGCGCCGGGCGGGCCTGGTTCGCGACCGGCGGCGGCGCGACGGCCCGGGTGTTCGCCACGGCCAACGGCGGCCGGTCGTGGTCGGTCACCGACAGCCCGCTGCCCAGCAGCGAGGCCGGTGGCGTGTTCAGCCTCGCCTTCAAGGACCCGTGGCACGGCCTGGCGGTGGGCGGCGACTACCTCACCCCGGACCAGGCCCCGGACGGCGCCGCCACCACGCGCGACGGCGGCCGGACGTGGACGGTGTCCCGCACGGTGCCGGGTGAATACCGCTCGGGCGCCGACTGGCTGGGGCTGCTCCCGGTGGCGCTGGCGGTCGGGCCGTCGGGCAGCGACATCACGGACGACGGCGGCCGCACCTGGAAGCGGTTCGACACCGGCAGCTTCGACTCGGTCTTCTGCACCCCCGACCTGTCCTGCTGGGCGTCCGGCGCTTCCGGGCGGATTGCCAGGCTGAGCATCAGCCGTTGAGGTAGGCCAGCACCGCCAGCACCCGGCGGTTGTCGTCGTCGGACGGCGGCATGCCCAGCTTGGTGAAGATGTTGTTGATGTGCTTGCTCACCGCCTTCTCGGTGACGAACAGCTTGCCGGCGATGGCCGCGTTGGACCGGCCCTCGGCCATCTGACCGAGCACCTCGCGCTCGCGGGCGGTGAGCACGGCCAGCGGCTCGCGCCGGGCGAGCAGCTGGGACACGACCTCGGGGTCGAGCGCGGTGCCGCCGGCGGCCACCCGGCGCACCGCGTCCACGAACTGGGCCACGTTGGACACCCGGTCCTTGAGCAGGTAGCCGATGCCGCCGGTGCGGTCGGTCAGCAGCTCGCGGGCGTACAGCGGCTCGACATGCTGGGACAGCACCAGGATCGGCATGCCCGGCACCTCGGTGCGGGCGGCGATGGCGGCCTGGAGGCCCTCGTCGGTGAACGTGGGCGGCAGCCGCACGTCGACCACGGCGACGTCGGGCCGATGCTCGATCAGCGCCGGCAGCAGGGCGGGACCGTTGTCGACGCCGGCCACCACCTTGAACTCGAACGCCTCCAGGATCCGGGTCAGGCCGTCCCGGAGGAGGGCGAGGTCTTCGGCGATGACAACACGCACGGCAGCTCCATGGTCACGACGGTCGGTCCGCCCGGCGGGCTGGACAGCGACATCGTGCCATCGAACGCGGCCAGGCGGCGTTCAATACCGCGCAGCCCGGTTCCGCGGTACGGGTCGGCGCCACCCCGGCCGTCGTCGCCGACCATGAGCATGAGCAGGCCGGACTCGTGTCGCAGGCTCACCCAGGCGGTGGTCGCGGCGCTGTGCTTGACCACATTGGCCAGCGCCTCGGCGACCACGAAGTAGGACGCCGACTCGACCGGCGTCTCCAGCCGGCCGGGCACGCCGCCGTCCACCGCGGTCGGCAGCGGCAGGCTGAGCGCGAGCGCGCGGACGGCGCCGTCCAGCCCGCGCTCGGCCAGCACCGGCGGGTGGATGCCGCGGACCAGGGCGCGCAGCTCGATCAGGGCGGTGTTGCTGGTGTCGCGGGCCTCGGCCAGCAGTTTGCGGGCGGCGGCCGGGTCGCGTTCCATCAGCTCCTCGGCCAGCCCGATGGTCATGCCCAGCGAGGAGAGCCGGGCCTGGGCGCCGTCGTGCAGGTCACGTTCGATCCGGCGCAGCTCGGCGGCCTGCGCGTCGACCGTCTCGGCCCGGGTCTCGGTCAGCTCGGTCACCCGCAGCCGCAGCTCGGCGGCCCGGGTCGGCGCCAGGAACAGCTTCGCGAACCACGCCTCGGCGAACCGGAACCAGGGGGCGGCGAACAGGGCGAGGCCCAGGATCACCGCGCCCTGGGGCAGGGACAGGAAGCCGTCGCCGAGGTCCTCGATCGGCCAGATCGCGCCGTAGCCGTACCAGGCGCCGCCGAGCCACACCCAGAGCGGGATCAGGAAGATGCCCTCGAAGCCATAGACCGGCAGGGCCAGCGAGAGCGCGCCGAGGACGATGGCGATGATGCCGCCGGGCAGCAGCCAGGCGAAGTCGCGCCAGGTCGCCACGTCCTGCAGGATCCACCGGAACCGCCGCCAGCCGCCGGGCAGCCCCTTGCTCGGCCGCGGCGCGTAGGGCCGGGCGATCAGCACCCCGCGCTGGGCCGACCGGCGGCGTTCCAGGTCGGCCCGGGCCCGGACCAGCCCGGTCGTCAGCGGGAGGACCACCTGGCCGAGGCCCGGGACCAGGCAGAGCGCCAGGCTGACCACCGACAGCACGAACAGCGGGATGGTGAGCACGCCGAGCAGCAACGACACGGCCCCGGCGGCGGTGCCCCGCACGCCTCGCCAGATCCACTCGCTCAGCTGCTCGTCCGAGACCAACTCCATGCCGTCGATTCTCGCCCGGTTCGTCGCCCCGGTCGGTAGTGGTAGCCCTACCTTCGCGACACCTGGTGCAGGTAGGACAGCGCCTGCCGGTACGAATCGACCAGACCGGTCATCTCGTAGTCCACGTCGATCTCGGCGCAGAACTGCTGCACGATCGGCTGGGCGCGGCGCAGGTTCGGCGTCGGCATGGACGGGAACAGGTGGTGCTCGATCTGGTAGTTGAGCCCGCCCAGGGCCACGTCGACCAGCACGCCGCCGCGCACGTTGCGCGAGGTCAGCACCTGCTTGCGCAGGAAGTCCTCGGTCCCGTCCGGGTGGGGCATGCCCTTGTGGTTGGGCGCGAACGTCATGCCCAGGTAGACGCCGAACACGGCCTGATGCACGACGAAGAAGACCAGCGCCTGCAGCGGCGTCAGGACCAGGATCAGAACCACGAGATAACCCACGAGGTGTACGCCGAGGAGCACGCCCTCGCGAACCTTCTTCGGCATGTCGTCGCGGATCAGCGCCCGGATGCTGTCCCGGCGCAGGCTCAGCCCGAGCAACGTGAGCAGCGGGAAGAACATCCACGCCTGGTTCCGGACCATCCAGCCGCCCTTGGCCGCCGCCTCCGGCGTCCAGACCAGCACGCCCGGCCCGACGTCCGGGTCGAGGTCGTCGTGGTTGGGGTTGGCGTGGTGCCGGGTGTGCTTGTTCTGCCAGTAGCCGTAGCTCATGCCGATGCCCAGGTTGCCGGCGATCATCCCGGCCCGGCCGCTGGCGGTGGCCGTCCGGAACACCTGACGGTGTGCGACGTCGTGCGCCACCAGGGCCGCCTGCGCGTACCCGACGCCGAGCCACACCGCGATCGCCACCGTCCACCACGAGCTGCCGACCAGCGCGAACGCCACCCAGCCGGCGGCCAGGAACAGCGCCACCAGGGACAGCCGGAGAACGTAGTAGGCCGGTCGGCGATCGAGCAGACCGGCTTCTCGGATGCGGCGGCTGAGCTCTGCGAAATCGGTTCGCGGCTCGGTTGACGTCGTCATAGACGACATTGTCCCGATCCGGGTACCGCGCGCGCAGGGGTGCTGGCCCCCCAAGGCGGTGGTGAGGCCAGCCCTACCGACGGATCACAGCACGACGTCGACCAGAACCTTGCCGACCGCGCCGTCCTGCACGGCCCGGTGGGCGTCGGCGGTCTGCTCCAGCGGGAACCGGGTGATCGGCAGCCCGTGCTCCTCGCCCACCGGCAGCGCCCCGGCCCGCGCCGCCGCCGCGACGTCCTCGGCGCCGGCCCGCAGCGCCGCCTCGCCCACGGTGTAGAGCACCATGAACTGGAAGCGCGTGTTGAGCATCATGTTCTGCCGCACGTCCAGCTCCACCGGCTTGCCGCCGTCGTTGGCGTACGTGCAGATCGTGCCCCGCGTCCGCAGCACCGCGAGGTCGAGCGCGAGATTGGCACCGAGCGCGACCTCCGCGATCACGTCCACGCCGTCCGGGGCGACCTTCCGGATCTGCTCGGCCGCGTCGCCGTCCCGGTAGTTGACCACGTGGTGCGCCCCCGCGGCGGTGGCCAGCGCCGCCTTGGCCGGCGAGCTGACCGTGCTGATCACCGTGGCGCCGGCCCACCGGGCGAGCTGGATGGCCGCGTGCCCCACGGCACCGGCCCCACCGGCGGCGAGCACCACCCGCCCGTCCAGCGCGCCCGGCGCCAGCCGGTCCGGCCCGCCCTCCGCGACGGTCAGCGCCCGATGTGCCGTGAGGGCGGGCACCCCCAGCGTCGCGCCGACGTCGAAACTGGCGTCGCCCAGCGGCACCGCCTGCCAGGCGTCCACCACGGTGTACTCGGACGCGGTGCCGGTGGACCGGCCGAGGGTGGCCATGAGCAGCCACACCCGCTCACCCACCCGCCCCGGATCCACCCCGTCGCCCACGGCGTCGATCACCCCGGCGCCGTCCAGATGGGGTGTGACCTCCTCGAACTTCTTCGGATTGGTGGCGCCCGCCCGCGTCTTCCAGTCGGTCGGGTTCACCCCCGACACGGCAACCGTGACACGCACCTCGCCCGGTCCAGGCTCCGGCCTGGCCCGCTCGACGACCCGCAGAACCTCGGCGTCGCCGACCTCGCTGTAGATGATGGCCCTCATCCCCCGATCCTTACACCGGGTGAATCGCCCCGCCACGCCAACGCCTCAGCACGCCACCTCGCGGTCTCGCGGCAGGCGCCCGGTGGTCAGATAGGCGTTGACCGCGTCGTCGACGCAGGCGTTCTGGCGGAAGCCGTAGACGCCGTGGGTGCGCGCCCCGCCCAGCGTGATCATGCTGGAGCCGGCCATCGCGGTGTGCAGGGCCCGCGCGCCCCGCAGCTGCGAGCCGATGTCCTTCTCGGCCTGGACGATCAGCGCCGGCACCCGGTTCGCGACGTCGACGTGCGGGGTCAGCGGCGGCGGCGCGAACGAGCACGGCGGCACCAGCCACGCCATCGGCGCGAAGACCGGCGATTCCGCACGCTCCCGCCGAAGGCTCCGCCAGAAGAATTCGACATCCCGGGGTATACCTCCGTCAGCGCACATGATCGCGGTCTGCGCCGAGTGCACGGCCGACGAGTCGCTCGTGAGCGCGCTCGACACCGTCTCCCGCATCGCGTCGGTGGGCGTGGCCGCCCGCCCGTCCGCCGCGGCCTGGAGTTCGAGCATCGTCGCGGTGAGGCCGTCGTTCCCGGTGTCGTCGATCAGTTGGTTCACGATGATCGCCGGCACCACCGTGTCGTCGAGCCGGAGGTCGCCGACCCGCAACGGACGCCGGGCGGACGCCGCGTACACCCGCTCGACCGTCGCCACCACCTGGTCGGCGGTCGCGCCCAGCCGGGTGCCGGCCGCCGTCGCCGCCCATTCCCGGAGCATCGCCTGCCGGAACGGCGCCGCCTCCCGCAGCTGGGCCGTGCCGGCCAGCGCCGGGTCGGTCGCGCTGTCCAGCACGATCCGGCCGGCCCGGGCCGCGAAGAGCTGCGTGTAGACGGCGCCCAGGTAGGTGCCGTACGAGTAGCCGAGATAGGAGAGCTTCGGCTCGCCCAGCGCAACGCGGACGGCGTCCATGTCCCGGGCGGTGTCCGCACTGGACATGTGCCGCAACCGGTCGTCGGTGCACCGCCGGGCCAGGTCCCGGCTCAGCCGCGTGATCCGGTCGAAGCTCGCCCGGGTCGCACCGGCCGACCTCGGCAGCCAGCTCTCCGGCCACCCGCAGTCGATCGGGCTGCTTCGCCCGGCGAACCGCGGATCCATCCCGATCAGGTCGAACCGGGCGCCCGCCGCACCCATCACGGCCCGGGCGGCCGGCACCACACCGAGCACCGGGCTGCCCGGCCCGCCAAGATTGATCATCAAGATCCCGGCCCGGTGCACGTGATCCGGCGCCACGCTCCGCGCGATGGCCACCGTCAGCGTCCGCCCACCCGGCCGCGCATGGTCGACCGGCACCGTCACCTCGGCGCATTGCACCCCGGCGGCGTCCAGTTCCTGCCCCTCGGTGTCGTCGGCCGCCTGGGCACACCGGTGCCAGTCGACCCCGTTCCGCCCGGCCGCCGGCGGCGTGACCATCATCAACCCGGCGGCGATGACCGCGATCCATTTCGTCATGCCGACCACGCTCCGCCGGAGTCGCCGAGTCGTCAGTGGGGCGGCCTCCGCCGCGGGGGTGTGGATTTCCGCATCCCCGGCCGGGAGCCCACCGGATACCCTCGGCCCCGTGCGAGCCCGACCGTGGATGTCATGAACGGATTGACCAAACCGCGTGTGGTGATGCACCTTGCCTGGGGCTTCTGGCTCGGGCTGCTCACCGCGGGCGTGTTGTTCCTCATCGTGCTGCTCTGGGGCGCCGCCGTCGTCAGCCTGATCGAGGGACCGACCGGCGCCGCCTGGCAGGCCTGGGTCTACGCCGCCACCGTGCCGCTCGGGCCGGTCGTGGTGATCTGGACCGCGCGCCGGCTCGCCGCCCGGCAGCGGGCCAGGCTGGTCCGGATCGGGGTCGAGGTCGAGGCGGCGCGGACGAGCTACGGGCGGCAGATCCTCTTCCATCTGTACGCGATCGCGGTGGACGTGCCCGCCGGACTCCTGGTCGTGGAACCCCGGACCGGACGCCGCGTCGCCGAGCTGGACGCCCGCGTGGGCCGCGCGCTCCTCGGGCCGAGCCGCGCCGAGACGCTGACCCGGCGGGTGGCGACGCTGGCCCGGAGCCGGGACGAGATCATCGAGGCGACCGACGCCGAGCGCCGCCGGATCGAGCGCGATCTGCACGACGGTGTGCAGCAGCGGCTGGTCTCGATGGCGATGAACCTGGGCATGGCCCGGGCGACGCTGCCGGAGTCGCCGGAGCGGGAGGCGATCGACGCGGCGCACGACGAGGCGGTGGCGGCGCTGGCCGAGTTGCGAGACTTCGTGCGGGGGCTGCATCCGGCGGTGCTCGACGCGCGCGGTCTGGACGCGGCGATCTCGGGGATCGCGGCGCGGGCGCCCCTCCCGGTACGGGTGACCGTCGACGTCGAGCCCCGCTGCGCACCGGGCATCGAGGGGGTCGCCTACTTCGTGGTCTCCGAGGCGCTCGCCAACGTCGCCAAGCACGCCTCCGCGACATCCGCCGGCGTGACGCTGACCCGATCCCAGGACCGGCTGATCATCGACATCACCGACGACGGCCGGGGCGGCGCCGTGATCACCTCGGACAGCGGCCTGGCCAAACGGGCCGCCGGGGTGGACGGGACGCTGACCGTGACCAGCCCGCCCGGCGGCCCGACCTCGATCGTGGTGGAGCTGCCGTGCGCATAGTGCTCGCGGAGGACAGCGTGCTGCTGCGCGCCGGGCTCACCAAGCTGTTGACCGACGCCGGTTTCGAGGTGGTGGCCGCGGTCGGGGACGGCCCGGCGCTGCTGGACGCGGTCGCCGAGCACGAGCCGGATCTCGCGGTGATCGACGTCCGCATGCCGCCCACCCACACCGACGAGGGCATCCAGGCCGCACTGGTGATCCGCCGCGTGCACCCGCGGGTCGCGGTCCTGGTCCTCTCGCAGTACGTCGAGGAGCGCTACGCCACCGACCTGCTGAACAGCTCCACCGACGCGGTCGGCTATCTGCTCAAGGACCGGGTGGCGCATGTGGACGACTTCCTCGACGCGCTGCGCCGGGTGGCGGCCGGCGGCACCGCGCTCGATCCCGAGGTGGTCGCCCAGTTGCTGATCCGCCGCCGCGACGATCCGCGCGACCGGCTGACCCCGCGCGAGCAGGAGGTATTGCGCCTGATGGCCGAGGGCCGCTCGAACGCCGGCATCGTGGACGCGTTGCGCGTCAGCCACAGCGCCGTCGAGAAGTACGTGAGCAGCATCTTCGCCAAACTGGACCTCCAGCCGACCGATACCGGACACCGGCGGGTCCTGGCGGTATTGAAGTTCCTCGACGGCTGATCGAGCGGGTAATGTCCGGACATGGTCGAGCTTCGATCTTCGGAGGCCGATCCACCGGCCGTCCACTTCGACGACGAGGAACGCCCGGCCCGCGATCTGAGCGGCCGGGTCGGTCTCGGTGTCGCGGTCGTCGCGTGTGTGGTCGCGCTGCTGGTGCTCTGGCAGGTGTTCCGGCCGCTCGCGCAGGGCAGCCAGTTCTATCTGATCGTCTTCCTGGCCGGCACGCTCCCGCTGGTCCTGCTCTGCTACCACTCCGGCTGGGGCCGGGCGCCGCGCCGGCGTCCGTCGGTGGTGGACTGGGTGCTCGCCGCGGTCACGCTGATCGTCTGCCTCTATCCGATCAACCCCTTCGGCGGCGGGTACGACGGTTTCCTGAACCGCCAGGGTCTGCTCGAGCCGGCCGACGTGCTGTTCGGCGCGGTCCTGCTGGTGCTGACGATCGAGGCCTGCCGCCGGACGACCGGGTGGGCGCTCCCGGTGGTCTGCGTGCTCTTCCTGGCCTACGGGTACTACGGCGGCCTGATGCCGCAGAACTGGGACCTCGCCCACGTCGGCCTCGACTTCGACCAGATCGTGGACGCGCTCTACAACTCCGGCAGCGGCTTCTACGGCACGCCGCTGGACGTCGCGGCCACGTACATCGTGCTGTTCACCATCTACGGCGCCGTGCTCGATCTGTCGGGAGCCAGCCGGTTCTTCGTCGATCTGTCGGTGGCCGCCTTCCGCCGCTCCCGCAGCGCCGCGGGCCGCACGGCGGTCGCCGCCGGCTTCCTGCTGGGCACGGTCTCCGGCTCGGGTACGGCCACCGCCGTCAGCGTGGGCGCGGTGACCTGGCCGATGCTCAAGCGGGCCGGCTACCCGCCCGAGCAGGCCGGCGGCATGCTGGCCGCGGCGGGCGTCGGCGCGATCCTCTCCCCGCCGACCCTGGGCGCGGCCGCCTTCATCGTGGCCGAGTACCTCGACGTCTCGTACCTGACCGTGCTCGGCTGGGCGATGATCCCGACCGTCCTCTACTACCTGGGCATCCTGCTCGCGGTGGAGATCGACGTACGCCGCTTCGGGGTGAAGGCCGTCGACCTGCCACAGACGTCGGCGCTGAGGCTGCTGGCCCGGTTCGGTTACCACTTCTCGTCGCTGATCCTGATCGTGGTGCTGCTCGCCGCGGGCGTCAGCGCGACCAGATCGGTGGTGTACGCGACCATCCTCGCCGCCGCGCTGTCCTTCCTGGACCGGCGCTCGTGGCTGACCCCGGGGCGGCTGTTCAACGCGCTGTCGGCCGGCGTACGCGGCGTACTCCCGGTCGTGGCCGTCTGCGCCGCCGCCGGCATCATCACCTCGATCACCACCAAGACCGGCCTCGGCGCCAAGCTGGCGAGCAAGCTGATCAGCTGGGCCCACGTCTTCGGCGACAACCCCACCCTGGTGCTTGCCCTGACCACCGTGCTCGCCGCGATCGCCCTGGCCATCCTCGGCCTCGCCGTCCCGGTCACCGCCAGCTTCATCATCGGCTGGGTGATCATCGGCCCGGCGCTGCTGCAACTTGACGTCCCCGCGCCCGCGGCGGCCATGTTCGTCTTCTACTACTCGGTCCTCTCCGAGGTGACACCACCGACCGCGCTGGCCGCCGTCGGGGCGAGCGCGATCACCGGCGGCCGCACCATCCCGACCATGTGGCAGGCCCTCAAGTACGCCCTGCCGGCGTTCCTGGCCCCGATCGCCTTCGTGCTGACCGAGCCGGGCGAATACCTGCTGGCCCGCGGCCCGGTCCTGGGCATCGTGTGGACCACGCTGGCCGCCGCGCTGGCGGTGTTCGGGCTGGCCGTGGCCACCGGCGGCTGGGTGCCCGGGGTCGGCGCGGCGCCGCTGCCCGCCCGCGTCCTCGGCGGGCTGGCCGGCCTGCTGCTGCTCTACCTGGCCCCGCTCACGATCGCGGCCGGTGTCGTCGCGTTGTCCCTGGCCGCATTCCTCGCCTACCTGTACCGCCGGCGCTCCGTCGCCGCCCCGCCCGCAGTTCCCTCTTCCTAGGAGGCACGCTCATGTCCGTACCCCTCAGGCCCTTTTCTCTGCTCTTGATCCCCGCCCTCGCCCTCACCGCCTGCGGCGGCCGGCAGGACACCGCCAGCACCGACGCGGGAGGGGAGGTCACCTGCGACGTCGCCAACGACACCCGGATCGGCATCGCCACCGGCAACGCCACCGGCGTCTACTTCGCGCTGGGCAACGCCTACGCCGAACAGCTCGGCGCCACCGGCGGCAAGGTCAAGGCCACCGCGAGCGAGACCGGCGCCTCCGTGCAGAACATCCAGCAGCTGGTGGCCGGCAGTTTCGGCCTGGCCTTCTCGCTCGCCGACTCGGCCGCCGACGCGGTCAACGGCACCGGCAGTTTCACCGGGAAGCAGCCGGTCGCCGCGATCTCCCGCATCCACACCAACTACACCCACGTGGTCGTCCGCAAGAGCGCCGGCATCACCGACGTGGCGGGCATGAAGGGCAAGCGCGTCTCCACCGGCTCGCCCAAGAGCGGCACCGAGGTGATCGCCAACCGCATCCTCAAGGCGGGCGGCCTCGACCCGGCCAAGGACATCAGCGCCCAGAAGCTCGACCTCACCAAGACCGTCGACGGCATGAAGGACGGCTCGATCGACGCCATGTTCTGGTCCGGTGGCCTGCCGACGCCCGGCATCACCGACCTGTTCACCACGTCCGGCGAGCAGGTCGCCTTCCTCGACGTCACGCCGCTCCTCAGCGAGATGCAGAAGATCAATCCGGTGTACGAGGCCAGCACCATCCCCGCGGCCACGTACAAGACCCCGGCCGACGTGAAGACCATCGCCGTGCCCAACGTCCTGCTGGTCCGCACCGACCTGGACGCGAACGTCGCGTGCGTGCTCACCAAGGCCCTCTTCGACCGCAAGCCGCAATTGGAACAGGCCAACGCGGCGGCCAAGGAGATCAAGCTGGAGACCGCGCGCAAGACCGATCCGGTTCCGCTGCACCGCGGCGCCGTCAAGGCACTCGACGATCTCGGCGCCCCGAAATAGCCCACGTGTAAGGGACGAGTCGAATAGGGCGCGCGAAAGGTATTGCTTGATTCGCGCGCCTCGACTACCGTTCTCTTCAGTTGCTCCGACTCTCGGGGCGACGACAGACTTGGAGGGAGTCGACCATGGGCCGGCACATCGCCACGATCACGGGGTGGCAGACGCTGCGCTGTGGGCGAGCCGTGCGGCTACTCGGCTCCCGCAGTGCGTATGAGATGTTCCTGGGCCTTGGAGTGGGCGGGTAACGCGGCGAATTCCGCGCGGTAGAGCCGTCCTCACCCACTCGGGTCGGGCGGCTTTTCTGTTGCCCTGGCTGGGCTTACGCTCCGGACGCGGAGCGACGGACCCGGCCGGCTCGCCCAGGCGCTCGCTCACGAGGACCGCCCCGACAATGCTCGGCGGCAGTTCCGAATAAGACTTGATCCGCAATCTTCTCCGAGGCGGGCGGAAGTGCTCTCCTCCCGGTGGGAAGAATGGGTCGATCCTGCTTCGGAATGGATCGACGAACAATTATCCGATTCTCATGAAGTGCAGAGGAAAGCCGGCATTCCGAGTGATTGATCGCTCGGGTGCGGAGATGGGAACGTCAACGGCCGATGTCGGGCCGGCGCGGCGGACAGCGCGTCGTGGCTGGCTGGAGGGGACTACTTGCGCTACCCCGCCAACGACACCGGAAGACGTACCCCCGTCTCCGCACAACGGCCGGCCCGGCCTTCGTAGCCCAACTGGCAGAGGCCCGGCGTCGAGAGCGCCGGCAGTGCGCGTTCGAATCGCGCCGAAGGCACGCACCACCACAACTGAAGACCAGGCCCGGGTAGCCCAACTGGCAGGAGGCACGCCGCTCAGACCGGCGATAGTGCGCGTTCGAATCGCGCTCCGGGTACGCAAGGGCTCGTAGCTCATCTGGGAGAGCGTCTGTCTTGCAAACAGAAGGTGGCCGGTTCGAGTCCGGCCGGGTCCACGGGGCCGCTTCCGCTTCCTCGCGGGGCGGCCCTCTTCACGGGGCCGCCTCCACCCGGAGCGGCCCTCTTCGCGGGCGCGCCGACGTGGGAGGGTCGGGAGCGGCTGTAAACCGCTTGCTCACGCCTAGGGGGTTCGAATCCCTCCGCCCGCACGCTCTATCGTTCCCGGCTGACGCTTGTCGATCGGCAGACGGGGGCCGTGGTGCATTGCACGAAGTGTGGGACGGTTCTGGAGTTCGCCGGGCAGGGGCACACCTGCCGATCGCTGCTGCCGGAGACGATCAGGGTGCCGGTCGGGTGGTCGGTGGTGACGTGGCTGCTGGCCGGGTTCACGGTGTTCTACGCGGTATGCGGGGTCGCGACCGCCGCGCTGGACCTGCCGCCGGCCGGGACACCGGTGACGATCTGGTTCCTGTTGCTGGCTGTCGGCGTACTCTTCGGATCGCTCCTGGCCTTGATCGGCACGATCGTTCTGCTGATCATGTGGAACCGGCGCACCCAGCAGCTCGCCGACCGCTTCGGCTTCGACGCCGGGCTGGTCGTCAAAGGGTGGGTGGTCCGTGCGTTCGTGCTGACCCTGATCGTGGCCATGTGCCTGGAGAGCGCGGGCTCCCAGTGGACCGTCGGCGTCTGGGCGATGACCGGCGTCCGCGTGGCGGCCGGGCTGCTGCTGCTGGGGAACGTCGTGGTCGGCCGGCACCGGGTGCTCACCCTGATCGGGGACGCGAACCGGCAGGTGAGCGAGGCGCGCGGATGATCAGTGCCGGTACCGCTCCGGTCCGTCCCCTCGGCGGTCAGTCCCTCGATCAGCTCACGCCACATCGTCAGGGACCTAGCCCTCTGATCAACTCGGCCCCGAGGGCGGCCAGCTCAGGAGCATGCGCCCGGAGGTCGGCGTCACCGCGGACGGCCCCGGTCACGTGGCTCTGGATGCTGAGCTCGACATTGCCGGCGGCGATCATGGTCAGAACCAGTGGACGCGGCCCGTCCGAGTCCTTCCCGTCGGCGATGGCCAGCGCCCGATCACCGGCACCGGACACCGGCACCGCGAAGTGCCCGTACGACTTGGCCTCCCGCACGGACTTGGGCACGTCGAGATACGGCCCGGTGTTGGCGACCACGTACACGTCGATGGTGACGCTGACCGTCACGGGATTCCCGTACACGCAGAAGCGCTGGTAGCCCAGCCCGGTCTGCTTGGTGCCGGGCTGGATGACGGGATCGTCCGGGCCGGGCTCCCGGTCGGGGCCGGCGAGCGGCGGACAGTCGCGGATCGTGGTCAGCCGCAGGGCCGCCGGCGACGCGCTGGGCGCGGGTCTTGCTTGCGACGGCTGAGCGGCGCACCCCGCTGTGGCCAGCAGAAGCAGCGATCCCGCCGCTCCCCATAGCCGCCCCATGACCGATTTGCACCGTTTCGTTCGAGGCGAGCGCGCCGCCACCTCCCCCGCCCGTCACTGGGTGGGCGGTCAATGTAGCGCGTGATATCGACGGTTCTGTGAACTATCCACAGGGCGACGCGTTCGTGATGATGATCGGGAGGCGGGAGCATGCTGACGGGCGGAAGGCGGGGCTATGACGACAGCTGCATTTCGGGACGCTCGGGATTTTCTGGTGGCACATCGGGAGGACTACGCCGGGGCGGCGGCTCAGTTTCGGTGGCCCGAACTCGGGGCGTTCAACTGGGCGCTGGACTGGTTCGATGTGGTGGCGGCCGGGAATGACCGGCCGGCGTTGTGGATCGTCGAGGAGGACGGGACCGAGCAGCGGTTCTCGTTCGCCGAGATGTCCGCGCGGTCCAACCGGGTCGCCAACTGGCTGCGGCGCCACGGCGTCGAGCGCGGCGACCGGGTGGTGCTGATGCTGGGCAACCAGGTCGAGCTGTGGGACACCATCCTGGCCGTGATCAAGCTGGGCGCGGTGCTGATCCCGGCCACGCCGCTGCTGGGGCCGGCCGACGCGCGTGATCGGGTGTCGCGGGGCGGGGCCAAGCATGTGATCGCGCTCGCCGCCGCCGCGGACAAGTTCGCCGAGCAGGGCACGCGGATCGCGGTGGGCGGGGCCGTCGACGGATGGCTCAGCTTCTCTGACGCGTACGCCGAAAGCCCGGTCTTCGAACCCGACGGCGTCACCGACGCCACCGACACGCTGCTGCTCTACTTCACGTCGGGCACCACGGCGCGCCCCAAGCTGGTCGAGCACACCCACGCCAGCTACCCGGCCGGCCATCTGTCCACGATGTACTGGATCGGGCTGGAACCGGGCGACGTACACCTCAACATCTCGTCGCCGGGCTGGGCCAAGCACGCCTGGAGCAACGTCTTCGCGCCGTGGAACGCGGAGGCGTGCGTCTTCATCTACAACTACACCCGGTTCGACCCGGCCCGGCTGCTGGCCGAGATGCAGCGTTGCGGCGTGACCAGCTTCTGCGCCCCGCCGACGGTGTGGCGCATGCTGATCCAGGCCGACCTGAGCGCGCTGCGTACCCCACCGCGGTTGGTCGTCGGCGCGGGCGAGCCGCTCAACCCCGAGGTGATCGACCGGGTCAAGAAGGCGTGGGGCGTGACGATCCGGGACGGCTTCGGGCAGACCGAGACGACCGTGCAGATCGCCAACACGCCGGGCCAGCCGGTCAAGCCGGGGTCGATGGGCCGGCCGGTGCCGGGCTTCCAGGTGGCGCTGATCGACCCGGCGACCGGCGAGCCGGCCGAGGAGGGCGAGATCTGCCTGTTCCTCGACCCGCGCCCGCTGGGGCTGATGGTGGGCTACCACGGCGACGACGAGCTGACCGCGGAACGGATGGCGGACGGGTACTACCACACCGGCGACATCGGCTCGCGCGACGCGGACGGCTACATCACGTACGTGGGCCGCACCGACGACGTGTTCAAGGCGTCCGACTACCGGATCTCGCCGTTCGAGCTGGAGAGTGTGCTGATCGAGCACGAGGCGGTGGTCGAGGCGGCGGTGGTGCCGTCACCGGACGAGCTGCGGCTGGCCGTGCCGAAGGCGTACGTGGTGCTGGCCGAGGGCTGGGCGGCGGACGAGGCGACCGCCAAGGCGATCTTCGCGTACTGCCGCGAGCACATGCCCCCGTTCGCCCGGGTGCGGCGGCTGGAGTTCGCCGACCTGCCGAAGACCATCTCCGGCAAGATCCGGCGGGTGCAACTGCGTGACGCCGAGCGGGAGAAGCACTCCACGCCCGGCGTCACACCGTCCGGCGAGTTCACCGACTAGCAGCGGCCGAGGTCTTCCCACTGCTGGGTCCAGCCGGGCTCGGAGCCCTGGGTCCAGTACCGCGCCTTCCACAGGTGGAGGCCGTCGCCCGACTTGGGGCCGGACGGGTCGCCGTTGCGGCTGCGCTCGTGCTTGACCAGGGCGCCGCCGAGGTAGACGGAGCTGTAGCTCCAGGTCGGGGCGTCGTTGCAGCCGGTCGCCGGCGGGTCGGTCGGCGGGTCGGTCGGCGGATCGGTCGGCGGGTCCGTGGGCGGGTCGGTGGGCGGCGTCGTGCCACAGTCGGAGGCGATCGTGTCGGTGAAGGTCCGGCTGGCGCTGCGGTACGAGCCGACCTGCGAGGTCACCTGGGCCGGGGACAGCACCGCGTTCTTGGCGTGCAGCAGGTAGTCGACCTGCTGCACGTAGGTCGCCCGCCCGCCGCTGTGCGTGGCCAGGTCGATGAACCACTGGTTCCAGTTGATCGTCATGGTCTGGCGCGGGTAGAACTTGCCGGAGTGGTCGCCGACCTGCACGCCGTCGATGAAGTAGCGGACGTGCCCGCCGGCCACCTGGGCCACCAGGTCGTGCCAGCCGTTCAGGCTGGAGCGCTGCTCGGAGTGCACGTTGTCGGCCAGCCAGGGCTCGTTCCGGTACGTGTACCAGGTGGTCTGGTAGTTGATCGGCCCGGTCTCGCCCCACCCGCCGTTCGGCAGGTACTCGGAGATGTCCAGTTCGGAGTAGGTCGGGTCGAGGTCGTAGGCGAGCGGGCTGATCGTGAAGAACGTCTGGTTGATGTGGTCGCCGTCGGTGCCGGTGGTGGGCATGTCACTGAACTTGACCCGGCTGGCGTAGGTGCCCTCGAAGTACCGCTTCTGCGCGGAGAGGACCTCGGCGTGCCCGGTGCCGGCCGCGGTGCCGTCGGTGTAGGAGGTCAGCTGCATCACCTTCTGCCCGTCGGCGGTCGGGAAGGTGACGTTGGCCGGCGACCACGAAGCGCCGGGTACGCCCGGTCCGCCGGCGTTGCCGCGCACCACCCAGCCGTGGCTGGTCAGCGCCGCGTCGGACGAGGACGAGTAGGCGAAGTCGTCGAAGATCTGGCCGCAGTCGGCCGCGGCGGCGGGATTCGCCGTGGTCAGCGCGAACCCGGCCCCGGCGAAGGCCAGCAGGGCGGCCAACCCTACTGATCGATACTTGTCGATTTTCATGAGCAGACTGCCTCCTGCGGAAGGGGAAACGGGGGATTTCAGTGCCGCCGGTGGGCGGCGACCGCGCGCACGGTCAGTTCGAAGGCCTCGGTGGTGCGCTCGTAGGTGCGCTGCGCCACCGCGACGTAGACCAGGTCGAGCACCAGCAGCGCCGAGTGCAACGCGGACAGGGCGGCGACCCGGAACGTGGTCTCGTGCACCGACGTCACGAACACGACGTCGGCCAGCTCGGCCAGCGGCGACCGCGGGTAGGACGTGACCGCGACGGTCAGCGCGCCGTGCGCCGACGCCTCTTCCAGGGTCTCGATCACCTCGCTGGTCCGGCCCGAGTGCGACAGCCCGATGGCCACGTCGCCCGGCCCGAGCAGGGCGGCGTTGGTCAGCGCGGTGTGGCTGTCGGACCGGCTCCACACCGGGATCCGGATCCGCTCCAGGCGGAAGGCCATCTCCCGGCCGGCCGTGCCGCTGCTGCCCAGCCCGAAGATCTCCACCCGCGAGGCCGAGGCGATGGCCGCGGCGACCCGCTCGACGTCGCCCATGTCCAGGCCGGCCGCGGTGGCCTGGATGGCCCGGGTGTCCGCGGCGGCGATCACCTTGAGCACGCTGTCCAGCGAGTCGCCGGGGTGGATGTCGCCGCTGATGTCGGTCTCCCAGCGGGCCTGTTCGGCGCGGCCGGTCTCGGTGGCGATGGCGACGCGCAGGTTCGCGTACCCCTTGAAGCCGAGCGTCCGGGAGAACCGGGTGACCGTCGCGGCGCTGGTCGCGGTGCTCTCGGCGAGGTCGACGATGCTGGCCTGGGCGGCCGCCTCGGGGTTCTCGACGATGGCCGCGGCGATCTTCGCGAACGCGCCGGGCAGGGTCGGCCCCTCGATGCGCAGTCGCTCCAGGAGCCCGCCGGACCAGGACACTGTGGTCATCCTTTTCATCGACAAGTGTGTTGATGAAAATTACGACCGTGGCCGCCGATAGTCAATGATGAACTTCCATGAGGCTCGCTCTGGGGGTCGACGCGGGTGGCACCGGCTCGCGGGCGGTCCTCCTCGATCAGACCGGGGTCCAGGTCGGACGCGGTGACGGCGCGGCCGGCAACCCGATGTCCGGTCCGGTGGCGGTGCGGGCGATCGGCGCGACGGTCCGCGCCGCGCTGCGCGGGCACGACCCGGCCCGGGTGGGTTTCGCGGTGGTGGGGATCGCCGGCCTCAGTTCGATGGCCAACACCGCGGTACGCGACGCGTTCGCGGCCGAGTGGCGGGAGATCGGCCTGACCTGCCCGGTGCGCATCGTCGGCGACGCGGTGACCGCCTACGCCGCCGGGGAGCCCAAGGAGACCCGCGGCGCGGTGCTGATCGCCGGGACCGGGTCGGTCGCGGCGCTGGTCGACGGCCTCGACGTGCTGCGCACCGCGGACGGGTACGGCTGGCTGCTCGGCGACGAGGGCTCCGGCGTGTGGCTGGGCCTCCAGGCGATCCGCTCGGCCGTCCGGCGGACGTCGGCGCTGGGCACGGCCGTCCTGATGCACACCGGCACGCGTACCCCGGACGAACTGATCGCCTGGGCGACCCGCCAGAAGCCGCAGGCCTACGCCCGCCTCGCCCCCCTGGTCTGCACCACGTCCGACGGCGAGTCGGCCCGGATCATCGCCGAGGCGGTGGAACGGCTGATCGCCACGGTCGCCGAACTCGATCACCCGGAGGGCCCGGTGGTGCTGGCGGGCGGCCTGCTCACCGCCGACACCCCGATCCGGCGCGGCGTCGAGGCCGCCCTCGGCGACCGCGCTCGCCCGGCCGGCGATCCGGTATCAGGGGCCGCTCGGCTGGCTCTCGGCCTTGTCCCTCATTCGCATCCGGGGCGATGACCAGGCGGCGAATGTGGGGCCGGGCCGACAGCGGACGGAAGGTGTCGGCCGGGACCGACGAGGGAAAGGAGCATGCATGGTGGCTCCGGTCCATGATGTGATCGGCGCTCGCTGCGCCGGTTCTCCGACCGCCATGCTGCTGGCCCGCCGCGGCCACCGCGTGCTGCTGGTCGACCGGGCCACCTTCCCCAGCGACACCGTGTCCTCCCACGTCATCCACCCGCCGGGCGTCGACTCGCTGCGCCGCTGGGGCCTGCTCGACCGGGTCACCGCCTCGGGCTGCCCGCCGGTCGGCCGCTACTCGTTCGACTTCGGCGACGTCACGCTGGCCGGCTCGCCCGGCACCGCCTACGCCCCGCGCCGCACCGTGCTCGACAAGGTGCTGCTCGACGCCGCGGCCGAGGCCGGCGCCGAGGTCCGCGAGGGGTTCACGGTCGACGACGTGGTGCTCGCCGACGATCAGCCCGCCGAGGTACGCGGCCGCGACGCCACCGGGGCCGTGGTGCGGGCCCGGGCTCGCGTGGTGGTCGGCGCCGATGGCCGCAATTCGCTGGTCGCCAAGGTCGCGCAGGCTGGGCAATATCACGTCCGCTCGCCGATGACCTGCGGTTACTACTCGTACTGGAGCGACCTCCCGGCCGACGGGCTCGAGGTGTTCGGCCGGCCCGGACGCGGCTGGGCGGCGTGCCCGACCAACGACGGCCTGACCATGGTCATCGGCTGCTGGCCGTACGCCGAACTGACCGAGCACCGCGACGACGTCGAGGACGAGCTGGGCCGGACGTTCGACCGGGCGCCCGGGTTCGCCGAGCGGCTGCGGTCGGCCACCCGGGAACACCGGATCGTCGGCGCCACCATGCCCAACTACCTGCGCACGCCGTACGGCCCCGGCTGGGCGCTGGTCGGCGACGCCGGCTACAACCGCGACTTCATCACCGCCCAGGGCATCAGCGACGCGTTCCGGGACGCCGAGTTGTGCGCCGGCGCGCTCGACGAGGCGCTGAGCGGCAAACGGGAGTTCGAGGAGGCGATGGCCGACTACTGGGCGGCCCGGGACGCGCAGGTCCTCCCGATGTACGAGCTGACCGCGACCGTGGCCGCGCTCCAGGCGCCCGACGACCGCACGGTCGCCCTGGTCAACGGCCTGCAGGGTGATCAGGACGGGATGGACGCGTTCGCCCGGATGAGCGCCGGCGTCACCTCACCGGCCGACTTCTTCGCCCTCCCCCGGCGCGATTAGGCGCACGGCCTGTTCGCGCATCTCGACCTTGCGCACCTTGCCGGTGACGGTCATCGGGAAGCCATCGACCACGTGGACGTAGCGGGGGATCTTGAAGTGGCTCAGCTTCCCGGCGCAGAACTCGCGCACCTGCCCGGCGGTCAGCGGCCCGGCCCCCGGGCGGAGCACCACCCAGGCCATCAGCTCCTCGCCGTACTTGGCGTCGGGCACCCCGATCACCTGCACGTCGGCGATGTCCGGGTGGGTGTGGAGGAACTCCTCGACCTCGCGCGGGTAGACGTTCTCGCCACCGCGGATGACCAGGTCCTTGATCCGGCCGACGATGTTGACGTACCCGTCGGCGTCCATCGTGGCCAGGTCGCCGGTGTGCATCCAGCGGGCCGCGTCGATCGCCCCGGCGGTGGCGTCCGGCTGCTCCCAGTAGCCGAGCATCACCGAGTAGCCGCGGGTGCACAGCTCGCCCGGCTCGCCGCGCCCGACGACCAGGCCGGTGCCCGGGTCGACCACCTTCGACTCCAGGTGCGGCATGGTCCGGCCGACCGTCCCGGTACGCCGGGTCAGGCTGTCGTCGGCCCGGGTCATCGTCGACACCGGCGACGTCTCGGTCATGCCGTAGCAGATCGCGACCTCGGCCATGTTCATCTCGGCGACCACCCGCTTCATCACCTCGACCGGGCACGGTGAGCCGGCCATGATGCCGGTGCGTAGCGTGCTCAGGTCGTACCCGTCGAATCTCTCCAGACCGAGCTCGGCGATGAACATCGTGGGTACGCCGTAGAGCGACGTGCATCGTTCCGAAGTGACCGCGGCCAGGGTGGCGGCCGGGTCGAAGCCCGGCGCCGGCAGCACCATGCAGGCGCCGTGCGAGGTGGCGGCCAGGTTGCCCATCACCATGCCGAAGCAGTGGTAGAGCGGCACCGGGATGCAGATCCGGTCACGCTCGGTGTAGTTGACCAGCTCGCCGACGAAGAAGCCGTTGTTCAGGATGTTGTGGTGCGAGAGGGTCGCGCCCTTGGGGAAGCCGGTCGTACCCGACGTGTACTGGATGTTGATCGGGTCGTCGAAGCTCAGGTCGGCCGGGAGCTCGCCCTCGTCGCTCGGCAGCGCGTCCCACTCCGGGCTCCCGAGGAAGATCGCGGCCGGGAAGCCGATCTCGGCGATCATCGCCCGGTAGTCGCTGGTCTTGAAGCTCACCGCGCTGATCAACAGGCTCAGGCCCGCCTGCTTCACGACAAAACCCAGCTCATGGGTACGGTACGCCGGGTTGATGTTGACCAGGATGGCGCCGATCTTCGCCGTCGCGTACTGCACCAGGACCCATTCGGCGCAGTTCGGCGCCCAGATGCCGACCCGGTCGCCCTTGGTGATGCCGCGGCTCAGCAGGCCGCGGGCCAGGTCGTCGACGGCGGCGTTGAATTCCGCGTACGTCCACCGCCGGCCCGCCGCCACGTCGACCAGCGCCTCGCGATCCGGGAAGCGGGCGGCCGTGCGGTCCAGGTTGGCGCCGATCGTCTCGCCGAGCATCGGCACGTCCGAGGTGCCCGCGGTGTAGGCCAGCATCTCCGCAGCATGCGCTCTCCTGACGATCGGCGCCACGGCCGGCTCGCCGTCGCGGGCGGCGAGGTCGTCTCCACCGACCGCCTCGAGCATGGCGCGGTGGGCGAGGAGAAGCCCGGTGGGTTCGTCCGGCATGGGAATCAGGTTCTGGCGCATCTCTTTGGGCGCGCCTAACGTCGACGGAATGCGGCGCTTAACGCACTACGACGTGGTCGTCGTGGGCAGTGGATTCGGTGGCAGCGTGAGCGCATTGCGCCTGGCCGAGAAGGGCTATCGGGTCGGCGTGCTGGAGGCCGGCCGCCGGTTCACCCCCGAGACGCTGCCGAAAACCTCGTGGGACCTGCGCAACTTCCTCTGGGCGCCGGGGCTGGGCCTGCGCGGCATTCAGCGGATCACCATGCTCAAGGACGTGATCGTGCTGTCCGCGGCCGGTGTCGGTGGCGGCTCCCTGGTCTACGCGAACACGCTCTACCAGCCGACCGCCAAGTTCTTCGACGACCCGCGCTGGTCGGGCATCACCGACTGGGCCCGCGAGCTGGAGCCGTACTACGGCCAGGCGACCCGGATGCTCGGCGTGACCGTGCAGCCGTCGATGACGCCGTCGGACGTGGTGATCCAGCAGGTGGCGCAGGACATGGGGGTGGGCGGCACGTTCCGGCGTACCCCGGTGGGGGTGTTCTTCGGCGAGCCGGGCAAGACCGTGCCCGACCCGTATTTCGGCGGCGCCGGCCCCGACCGCACGGGCTGCACCGAATGTGGCAACTGCATGATCGGCTGCCGGGTGGGCGCGAAAAATCGCCTGGATGTCAACTACCTGCACCTGGCCGAGCGGGCCGGCGCGACGATCCACCCGGATACCCAGGTCACAGCCGTGCGTCCGCTGACGGCCGGCGACGGCGGCCACCCGAGAGAGAACGAACGTTCTTTCGCTCCGGGCCCGCGCTGGCGGATCGAGACCAAGAACGGCGACTACACCGCCGACGACGTGATCGTGGCCGCCGGCACGCTGGGCACGCAGCGGCTGCTGCACCGGATGAAGGCCCGGGGCGTGCTGCCCCGGCTCTCCGACCGGCTGGGCGCGCTGACCCGGACGAACTCCGAGGCGTTGCTCGGCGCGGAGACCGATCGCGTACCCGCTGAGCCGTTCTCGAAGGGGGTGGCGATCACGTCGTCGTTCCACCCGGACGAGGACACCCACATCGAGCCGGTGCGTTACGGGCCGGGCAGCAACGCCATGGGCCTGCTCTCCACGATGCTGGTCGACGGCGACGGGCGGGTCCCGCGCCCGCTGCGTTTCCTCGGGCAGGCGCTGCGCAATCCGGTGCTGTTCGCCCGGTCGCTGTCGACGCGGCGGTGGAGCGAACGCACGATCATCGCGCTGGTGATGCAGACCCTGGACAATTCCCTGACCGTACGCATGACGCGCACCGGCCGGTTGACGACGGGCCCGGGCCACGGGCCGGGGAACCCGCGGTGGATCCCGGTCGGGCACGAGGCGGTCCGCCGGATCGCCGATCGGATCGGCGGCCACCCCGGTGGCTCGGTCGGCGACATCTTCAACACCCCGATGACCGCGCACATCCTGGGCGGCGCCACGATCGGCGATTCGCCCGAGACCGGCGTGGTCGACGCCTACCACCGGGTCTACGGATATCCGGGCCTGCACGTGGTGGACGGTTCGGCGGTGCCGGCGAACCTGGGCGTGAACCCGTCGCTGACCATCACCGCGCTGGCCGAACGGGCCGTCGCATTGTGGCCGAACAAGGGAGAAACCGACGTTCGGCCGGCCATCGGCGAGCCGTATCGCGCGCTTAACCCAATCGCGCCGAACCAACCGGCTGTGCCGGAACACGCGCCGGCGGCACTCCGACTGGGGTGACCATTTCGACTGTGCCGGACGGCACAGCGAGGCAAAGAAATGCGACATGCGGCGGCAGCAATTTGCACAGGCATCATCGGCAAGACAGAATGCGAACTGACAGTCCGCATTACGACGTGCCTAAAAATCGCCGTTACAGGAGCAGCCACACCATGGCCAAGCAGGTAATCACCCTTCTCACCGACGACCTCGATGGCGGCGAGGCCGACCGCACCGTTGAGTTCGGACTCGACGGGGTCAACTACACCATCGACCTGTCGGAAAAGAACGCCGGAAAGCTGCGGAAGGCACTCGACCCGTATCTGAACGTAGCCACCCGGGTCGGCCGGGCCGGCGCCGACTCCCGCGCCCGTCGTGGATCGGCCAGCACCGGCCGGGCCAGCCGCGACCAGAACCAGGCGATCCGGGAGTGGGCCACCAAGAACGGCTACGAGGTCTCCGAGCGCGGCCGCATCCCGAGCTCCATCGTGGAGGCGTACCACGCCAGGCGATAGATTTATCGCCGACCCACGCATACACGACGTCGCCGGTCATGCCGGCGGCGTCGTTGTGCATTCCGCGACAGATGGGAAACCATGACCGTCGTCATCCTGACCGGTGCGTCCAGCGGCATCGGAGAGGCCACCGCGCTGCGACTCGGGCGTCCGGGAATGACCCTGGTGCTGGCCGCCCGGCGGGTGCCGGAATTGACCGCGGTGCGGGCCCGGATCGAGGCGAATGGCGGCGCCGCGGTGGTCGTACCCACCGATGTCGGTGACCCGGAAGCGGTGACCGCGCTCGTCGAACAGGCCCGTGCGGTGACCGGCCGGATCGACGCTCTGGTGAACAACGCGGGGGTCGGCACAAACGCATCGGTGCTGGCCGAGGACCACAGCGTCGATCGCGCGATCGGCATCAACCTGCGCGCCCCGATCCGGCTGATGCGCGCGGTCGTCCCGATCATGGAGGAGCAGCGCTCCGGCACGATCGTCAACATCGGCTCGGTGGCGGGCGAGGTCGGCATCGGCGGGGTCTACTCGGCGACCAAGTTCGGCCTGCGGGGCATGACCGATTCGGTACGCCGTGAGCTGGCCGGCACCGGGGTGACCGTGACGCTGATCGAACCCGGCTACATCGCCACCCCGGGCAACGCCCACCGCAGCGGGCTGCCCGGCCCCGAGATCGTGGCCGCGGCCGTGGAGAGCGCGCTGCGCCGGCCGCGCCGCCGCATCATCGTCCCGTTCAAATATCGCGGCGCGGTCGTGGCCGCCCACCTGTTCCCGGCGATCGCCGACCGGATCTACGCGGGCAAGGCGTCCAGGAGGCGCTGACCGCGCTCGTCGGCCGCCCGGGTCATCCAGGTCAGCGCCTCGGTCGGCCCGATCGGGCTGGAGTAGAGGTAGCCCTGGCCGAGCGGGCAGCCCAGCTCGACCAGCACCTCGCGGTGGGCCTCGGTCTCGATGCCCTCGGCCACCACGGTCAGGTTCAGCGAGTGCGCGAGCCGGACGATGCCACCGACCAGGGTCATCTGCTGCGGGTCGTGGGTGATGTCGTCGATGAACGTCTTGTCGATCTTCACCACGTCGATCGGGCGCTGCCGGAGGTAACCCAGCGACGAGTAGCCGGTGCCGAAGTCGTCGATCGCGATGCGTACGCCCATCTCCTGAAGCACCGCCAGATCGGCCCAGATCTGCTCGTCGTCGCCCATCAGCAAGGTCTCGGTGATCTCCAGCATCAGCGCCTGCGCCGGAACGTCGGCCCAGGCCAGCGACGAGCGCACCTGCTCGACGAAGCCGGGCTGGCGGAACTGCCGGACGCTGACGTTCACGCTGACGTAGGGACGGCCGGCCCGCGGGAGGATGCGCCGCCACTGCGCCACGGTGTGCAGCGCCTGGTCGAGCACCCACTTGCCGATCGGCACGATCAGGCCGCTCTCCTCGGCCACCTCGATGAACTCGTCCGGCGCGATCACCCCGCGCTGCGGGTGCTGCCAGCGGACCAGCGCCTCGAAGCCGGCCGTGTCGCCGGACGCCAGGTCGACGATCGGCTGGTACTGCAGCAGGAAGTGGCCCTCGTGCACGGCGTGGTCGAGGGCCGACCGCAGCTCCAGCCGCTCGACCATGGCGCTGTGCAGGTGGGACTGGTAGCGCCGCCACTGGTTCTTGCCGGCGCCCTTGGCCACGTACAGCGCCAGGTCGGCCTGCCGCAGCAGTTCGGCCGCCGTGTCCGCCTCCGGGGTCGTGGTGATGCCGACGCTGGCGTTGGCGTTGACCTGCAACGCGCCGCCGTCGACCAGGATCGGCTCGGCCAGCGCGGCCAGGATCCGGGTGGCCGTCTCCTCGACCGCGCCCGGGTCCTGCACGTTCTCGACCAGCGCGGCGAACTCGTCGCCGCCGAGCCGGGCCGCGGTGTCGTCGGCCCGCAGCGCGCCGGCGATCCGGTCGGCCACCGCCTGGAGCAACTGGTCGCCGACGGCGTGGCCGAGCGTGTCGTTGACGATCTTGAAGTCGTCCAGGTCGATGAAGAGCACGCCGACCACCGAGCCGTCCCGGGCGCCGCGGGCCAGCGCGTGCCCCAGCCGGTCGGTGAACAGCGTGCGGTTGGCCAGGCCGGTCAGCGAGTCGTGGAACGCCTGGTGGGTGAGCTCACGCTCGAGGCGGCGGCGATCGGTCACGTCGCGCATGGTGACGACCAGGCCGGCCACGCTCTGGTCGGCCCGCAGGTCGCGCAGATGCAGTTCGACGGTCACCTCGGTCCGCCGCCGGTCCTGCGCCCGGAAGTCCTGCCCCTCGGCCGGGCTGTGGCCGGCCCGCACCGACATCAGCAGGTCGGCCAGGCGGACGCGGTCGACCGCGTGGATGACCGAGAAGATGTCCACGCCCACCGGGTCGTTGCCCAGCACCGGGCCGGCCGACGGGCTGGCGTACCGGACCCGGTCCTCGTCGTCGACGATCAGGATCACGTCCGAGGTGTTCTGCACGAGCGTACGGAAATAGGTCTCGCTGTTGCGGCGGGTGACCTCCTCGCTCAGCGCGATCCGCTCCAGGGCCAGCGCGACCTGGGTGGCCAGCACCTCCATGGCCTGCTGGAGCCCGGTCAGCGCCCACCGCGGCCCGCCCACGTGCAGCACCCCGACCAGCGGGTCACCGGTCGGCCGGTCGGCCAGCACCAGCGGGCAGCGCAGCACGGTGTTGAAGTGGGTCAGCCGGATCGCCACCGCCCAGTCGACGTCCCGGGTCCCGACCAGCCGCGCCGACGTGCCCGAGGCCCGGTCCTGCGCGGCCTGGGCGGCGGCCGGGCCGGTCAGCGGCTGCTCCGGCTCGGCGATGGCCATGGCCAGAACCACCCCGTGGGGTACGTCGGCCGGCAGCAACTGGGCCACCGCGGTCCGCACCGCGTCACCGACCTCGTCCGCGTCCGCCGCCGACACCAGCGTGGCCGACGCCTCGCGCAGGCCGCGTTCCCGGGCCAGGGCGAGCCGATGGCTGGCCATGATCCCGGCCATCCGGGCCAGCACCAGCAGGAACGTGAGCGCGCTGAGGGCGCCGAGCACGGCCAGGTCGGGCACCTCGCCGCGCCGGCCGGCCTCGACGATCAGCACGGTCGGCGCCACCAGCGAGGCCAGCGCGAGCAGGGCCAGCCGCAGCCGGCCGAGGTCGCCGTCGCGCACCCCGGAGGGCTGGGTCAGCTGGGTCATCGACGGGTGCAGCGCGGCCAGCCCGGCCGCCGCGTAGAACGGGACCCGCCCGAACGCGGCCAGGAAACCCAGGTGGTCGCCGGGCACCACGAGGTCGTCGCCGATGTCGGCGATGAGCAGCGCGAACAGGCCGGCGCCGAGCAGCACCGCGGCGGCGATGCGGCGGTTGATCGTGGTGAACAGCCGGGTCAGCATGGCCAGGCAGAGCAGGTCGCCCAGCGGGAACGCGACCGACACCCACTCCGCCGGGCGGCTCATGTCGGCGGTGCTCAGGTGCGGGGCGATCGCGTACGCCCAGGCGAGAAGCGCCGCGCCCGAGGTGACCGTGAGCGCGTCCAGCACGCCGCCACGGTCCCGGGCGCCGCCCGTGCGGATGCGCACGAACATCAGCAGCACCAGGGCGAACAGCGGGTACACGGCGATCAGCAGGCCCTCGCCGACGTCGGCCACCCAGGCCGGCGAGCCGGTCAGCCGGTCCCGCTCCCCGACCGCGGTCCCGCCGAGGCAGGACACGACCAGGGTCAGCTGGAGCAGGCGCCAGGGCAGGACCCGGGCGGGCTTCCGCCGGCGTAGACCGACCGCCACGGCCGCCACCGCGGACGCGCCGGCGATCAGCCGGACGGGCGCCCGCAGGTCGGGCTCGAGCAGGAAGACACCGGCGAGCACGGCCATCCACCCGCCGAAGAGCGCGGCGGCCCAGCGTGCCGGCATGTCTCCTCCTCGGCGCGGTCTCAACGGCCACCTCATCGGTCACGCCGCCGGGTAGCTGAGCGAAACTGATGGCGTGCACACCGACTTCGTCCGCTCACACACCCGCCCGCGCCCGGTGCCGTTCATCCCCGAGGTGACCCTTCACCAGGCCGACGAGGTGATCGCCCTGTGGGAGAGCACCGAGGCCGGTGGTACGGGTGAGCAGCCACCGCCGTTCTGGGCGTTCGCCTGGGCCGGCGGGCAGGCGCTGGCCCGCTTCGTGCTCGACCACCCCGCGCTGGTCGCCGGCCGTACGGTGCTCGACCTGGCCACCGGCTCCGGCCTGGTCGCGGTGGCGGCGGCCCGGGCCGGCGCCGCCCGGGTCACGGCCAACGACATCGACCCGCTGTCCCTGGCCGCGGCGGCCGCCAATGCCACGGCCAACGACGTGGATCTTTCCCTGTTCGAGGGCGACCTGCTCGACTCGGACCAGCACCACGACGTCATCCTGGCCGGCGACGTCTGCTACAGCCGGGCGATGACCGCCCGGGTGCTGCCGTTCCTGCGCCGGGCCGCCGGCCGGGGCAGCCTGGTACTGCTGGGCGACCCCGGCCGGGCCTACCTGCCGGCCGGGCTGACCGAGCGGGCCGCCTACGACGTGCCGGTGGCCAAGTCGCTGGAAAGCGTGCCGATCCGGCACACCAAGGTCTGGGAGGTGACCGCGTGATCCAGGCCTACCTGTCGGCGGCCGGAGCGGTGGCCGGTGCTAGCCCTGCTTCTCCGGCACTCGTACCGCCGGCACGGGACCGCCGCCCTGCTGCGCGCCTTCGCCCGGGGCGAGCGCGCCGAACCCGTCGCCGCCTTCTGACCGGCTTTCCGGCCTCTCCTCCGACCTCGGCCGGCGATGCACCATCACCGCGACCGCCCACCCGATCACGGTCGCCACCGGGATCCACATCGGGTTCGACAGGCGCGGCTGCTGTGAGATCAGCGGATGGGCGACCACCAGCGCGAACCCGCTGAGCCCGACCAGGATCCACAGGACCGCGTCCCGCCGCAGCCGCACGGCCAGCACCACGATCGCGAGCGCGACCGAGGCCATCGCGCCGGGCTCGTGCGCGTTCGCCGACAGCCAGCGGCGCCAGAACCGGAGATTCAGGTCGGTCAGGTAGGCCAGCGGATCGGCGATGTCCGGCCGGGAGAAGTGATCGGTGGCCCGGTCCTGGATCGTCTCGTTGAGCGAGGGCAGATGCCAGACCGAGCTGACCACGGCCCACCCGAGCAGAGCGGCACCGGCCAGCGCCGCGGTCCACCAGAGGCCCCCTTTGCTCTGAGCGCGTATAGGCAACACCCCCGCGCGGCGCGCGGCGGACCCGGACGCGGGCACGGCGGACACGGGCACGGTGGGCACGGGCGCGGGCACGCGTGCGGCGGGTGCGGGCGCGGCGGGCGCGGGCGCGGCAGGCGCGGGCGCGGCAGGCGCGGGCGCGGCGGGCACGCGTGCGGCGGGCACGGGCGCGGGGGGCACGGCGGGCGCGGGAGCCGCATGCTGCGGGCGTCGGCGGGCCAGGAGGCCGAGGATCACGCTGGCGGCGAGGAGGGCCAGGGACACGGCGAGAGCGCTGGCCGAGCGTACGGGGAAGAGCCAGACCAGTCCCCCACCGGCCAGAACCAGACCGCCGAGCCGCCGCCCGCGCCACGTCAGCGTGGCGCCGAGCAGCACCGCCAGGCAGCCGGCCAGCGTGGCGCTCTCGACCAGCATGCGGGTCATCCAGAACCCGGACGGCAGCAGCAACAGCGCGATCGCCGCGACCAGACCGGCCAGGCGCCGGCCGGTGGCCAGCCACACCGCCAGGTAGGCCAGCACGACCGCGATCAGGGCAAGCACCAGGGTCGCCGCCATCATCCCGCGCCACGCGCCGAGCACCGCCACGAACGGCGACCCGAACAGCGGATAGCCGGGGCGGGAGTGGAAGATCGCCGCATAGCGGGGCGTGGTCATCACGTCGTACTCGACGCAAGGGGCCTGGCCGCCCTGTTTGCGCGACGCGCGGTTGATGTCGCGGCAGACCTCCCGGCGCGCGACCGCCGCCGCCGTGACCGGGTCGACGCCGGCGAAGATCTGCGCCTGCCGCATGTACCAGTAGCTGTCGCCGGACGCGACCCGCTGGGGGCCGTCGACGCGCAGCATGAAGAGCGGAACCGCGACGGCGATCACCAGGATCACCCAGGCGGCCTCGACCAGGCGTCGACGCACGCGGCCACCTTAGCCAAGAAGTGCGGCGACTCCGAGCCCATCGTCGACAATGGCATCCGGGTCGGGCCAGGCGGCCGGATCTTCCTTGGCGGTGCGGACCGACCGCATCACGATCACCTTCGCCACCTCGGCCCGGCGGCCGCACACCACGTCGCGCTGGAAGCTGTCGCCGACGAACCAGCAGTCGGCCGCGTCGACGCCCAGCTCGGCCGCGGCCAGCCAGATCATCTGCGGGTTGGGTTTGCGGACCCCCGCCTCGTCGCTGTAGACCTGCGCCGCGAACCGGTCGCCCACGCCCGCCTTGGCCAGGAAGTCTCGGTGGGCGGCGCCACAGAGGGTGTTGCTCACCACAGCCATCGGGAGATCGCGTGACGCGGCCGCCGAGAGCAGCTCGGGGATGCCCGGGCGCAGGGCCCAGTTGTGGCGCCAGGCCCACTCGTAGCTGAGGCGCTTCACCGCGGCGCGTACCCGGACCTGGGCCGAGCTGGGCCACCCACCCAGAACGAACCTCTCCCAGACCTCGGCCTGCGGCAGCTCGTCGGGGTGGTCCTCGTCGCGCCAGCGGCCGTAGGCCTCGGTCGCCTCGGTGAGCCGCAGCTGAATCTCGCCCGGCGTGAGCACGCCCCCGGTCAGGTTGTAGACGCGCAGCACCAGCTCAGGCGGTGGCTCCCGGGACGGTGGCGCGTCGGCCAGCACCCCGCCGAAGTCGAGGAGCAACGCGGCGGGGGTCACCGGTGCCCGTTGACGCCGAGGGTCCAGGCCCGGACGCCACCGAGGATGCCCGCGGTGTTCGGCACCACCACGACGTCGTCGCCCATCCGGGCCAGCTGGGTCGGCGTGAGCAGGCGCGAGTTGCCGCCGCCCAGGTAGAGCCGGTCCCACAGGTAGACCGGCCGCAGCCCCTCGACGACATTGCGGACCCGGCGGGACCACAGCGCGTCGCCCAGCCGGCGCCGCTCGTGCTCGCCGATGTAGGTGTCGTAGCTCATTCCCCAGCGCACCGGCGCCTGGGACATCTCCATGTGTGGCGCCAGTTTGCCGCCGTCGAACAGCGCGCAGCCCAGTCCGGTGCCGAGGGTGATCATCAGCTCGCAGCCGGTGCCCGCGACCACGCCCGCGCCGTGCACCTCGGCATCGTTCAGCACCAGCGTGGGCAGCCCGAAGGCCTCGGCCAGGGCGGTCCGCGCGTCGAACCCGTGCCACACCTCGACCAGCTCCGGGTCGACCTTGGTGCGCGGCCCGCTGCGCGTCACATAGTGCGGTGTGGCGACCACGACACCGTGTCGCAGCATGCCCGGCATGCCGACGGTCACCCGGTCGGCCTGGGGCAGCCGCCCACCGAGCTCGACCAGGGTCTTCACAAAAAGATCGGGATGCAGGGGGTACGGAGTGGGCACGCGCAACGGCTGCGCCCGCATCGTCCCGGCGTCGTCGAGCACGGAGCCCTTGATGCCGCCACCACCGCAGTCGATCGTCAGGGTGAATGCCACCTGAACAGTGTCGCCCACCCGGCCGGGCGCCGCGAGTAGGGTCGCTGCCGATGAGAATCACCACGCGCAACGCGAGTTTCCAGCAGTGGCAGGCGTTGCTGACCAACCGCACCAAGCGGCAGCGTTCCGGCACGTTCCTGGTGCAGGGTGTGCGCCCGATCACGCTCGCGGCCTCGTACGGCTGGACCGTCGACGCCCTGGTCTACTCCGATCGGGAGGCGCTCTCGGCCTGGGCCCGCGACCTGCTCGCCGAGACCGGCGCGACCCCGGTGGCGATGGCGCCCGAGCTGGTGGCCGAGCTGGCCGAGAAGGACGAGGCCGAACTGGTCGCGGTGGTCCGCCGCCCGCCCGACGACCTCAACCGGATCGTCGCCGGCCCGCGGATGCTCGTGGTGGTCTTCGACCGGCCGGCCACGCCCGGCAACATCGGCACGCTGATCCGGTCGGCGGACGCGTTCGGCGCCTCGGGCGTGATCGTCACCGGGCACGCGGCCGACCCCTACGACCCTCGTGCCGTACGCGCCAGCACCGGCTCCCTCTTCGCGCTGCCGGTGATCCGGGCCGACTCCCACCTCGCGGTCATCGACTGGGTTTCGCAACTGCCCTTCGACGTACGGGTGGCCGGCACCGACGAGCACGGCGCGGTCGACGTGGCCGAGTACGACCTGACCGGTCCGCGCCTGCTGCTGATCGGCAACGAGACCCAGGGCCTGTCGGCGGGCTGGCGGGACGCCGCCGACGACCTGCTGCGCATCCCGATCACCGGGGCGGCCAGCTCGCTCAACGCGGCGGCCGCGGCCACGGTCGTGCTCTACGAGGCGGCGCGTCAGCGTTCGCGTTCCAGCAACGGCTGAACCGCGTCGGACAGCGCGGTGACGCACTCGTCCTCGGTGGCCCAGGGCAGCCGGTCGGTGAAGTGGGTCAGGAACGCGTAGTTGAGGCAGCCACCCATCAGCATGTGCGCGATCGCGTCCGGGTCGGCCCGCTCGGACACCCGGCCGGCCTTCTGCTCCGCCCGCAGGTAGCCGGCCACCGACTCGGCCACGACCTGAGGACCCTTCTGCTGGGCCTGCATCACCTCGCGATGCGCGGCGAGCAGCTGCGGCTCGGCGAACAGGGACGCCGCGATCGGGAACGTACGCCGATAGAACGTGAGGGCGGCACGGACCAGCTCGCGGACGGTGTCGAGCACCTCGCCCTCGCCGACCCGGTCGGGCAGCCCGCGGAGCAGCGGGGACAGCCCCGGCATGCGCTCCTCGAGCACCGCCAGGAACATCTCCTCCTTGGTGCGGAAGACCTTGTAGAGCATCGCCTCGGAGTAGCCGGCCTGGCGGGCGATCTCCTTGGTGGTGGTCCGCGCCAGCCCCAGCGTGCCCATCACGTGGGAGGCGGCGTCCAGAATGCGGTCTCGGCTGTTCTCAGGCATCTCCCCCGCAGCATAGTGGTTAGTAAGTACTCACTCACCATTGGTCATCACGGGAGAGACCATGCGGATCACCGTCATCGGAGCCACCGGCGGAACCGGGCTCCACGTCGTGCGGCAGGCCCTCGTGGCCGGCCATGAGGTCACCGCCGTCGTCCGGAATCCCGCCCGCCTCCCGGCCGGCCCCCACGTCGTCATCGCCGACGTCACCCGGCCCGACGAACTGCGCCCCGCGGTCAAGGACAGCGACGTGGTGATCACCGCGCTGGGCCCGCGCCGCGGCTCACCCGAGCCGATCGTGACGCCCGCGCTCTCGGCGCTGCTCGACACGTCACCGCCCCGGGTGATCCTGGTCAGCAACAGCGGCATGCACGGCGCCGGCGACCCGTGGCCGCTGCGCTACCTGATCAAGCCGATCCTCCAGCGGGTGCTGCGCCGCACCTACGCCGACGCGATGCGCGCCGAACAGACCCTTCAAGATTCGGGTACGCCGTGGACGATCGTCCGCCCGCCCCGCCTGACCGACGGCCCGCTGACCGGCACGTACCGCTCCGCCACCTCGGGCAACCCTCGCTGGGCCGCCAGCATCTCCCGAGCCGACCTGGCGCATTGCCTGCTCCGGGCCGCCACCGACCCCGCCACTGCCGGCCAGACCATCAGCATCGGCTACTGACCGCCGCTCGTTCGACCGCCGCTCGTTCGACCTCGCCGCGGACAAGTTGATCTTGAAAATCGCGTGACGCGCGCACCGCCACCTCCCCCACCCCTCTGGGTGGGCGAGGAATGTAGCGCGGTGACGTCCCGGAATCGGCGGTTATCCACAGGCGGGGTCGGCACCTGAGCGGGGGCGAGCCGCGTCTGCCCAGCTGGGGCGCGGCGCCTAGATCCGAGACGTGCCCCGGAGTGTGGCTGACGACACCGGCGACCGACGCCGTGACCGGCAGCTTCACGCCGTGCCGCTTGTGCTTACGGCTTGGGCGCATTCCGGAATGAGGGCGCCGCCGGCCACCATCCTGGACCACGCCTGATCCACGAGACGCGGCCCTAGAACGGAGCGCTTCGCCAGTCGGTGGCGGCCGGGGCCAGGGACTGCTCGGGCGCGAGCAGGCGGGCCGGTGACGTCGCCACGGTGACGATCAAGGCCGCCAGCAGGAGCCATCCCCAGCCGCTGAACTCCAGTGGCGTGGTCAGCCAGGCGCCGGCCCACTCCAGGGTGGCGAGCACGATCGCGTCGATCGCCACCTGGATCAGCACGCCGCCGGGGATCGCCACCCGCATGGCGATGAACACCGAGGCCAGGACCAGCACGTTCACCAGGACGGGGCGGTCGCCGGAGGTCAGCCGGACGCCGGGCAGTACCTCGACGGCGAACCACAGCGCCCCGGCCGCGCCGACCAGGGAGACCAGGAAGGCCAGCCACTGACTCGCGGTCTCCTCGACGCGGCGGGGCGCGAGCAGCCCGCGTACCGCCCCGAACACGCCCCAGAAGACCAACCCGGCGGCCAGCCACCGGGCCCAGCCACCGGAAAGCTCGACCGGACCGCCGAACCGGCCCACCAACCAGGTCCCGGCCTTGAACGCCACCGGCTGGACCAGGGCGACGGCCGCGCCGGCGAAGACCAGTCCGGCCAGGACGGTCATCACGCGGCCGGGCGGCCGGGGCACCAGCACCGGCACCGGCTCGGGCGACAGCGACAGAGACGGCGACGACCACGACGGCGGCGACGGCGGCGGCGGCGGCGGCGGTGCCCAGGTCATCGTGACCGAGACGCGAGCCAACAGCATCGAGCCGACGATCACCGACAGCGGCACGATCAGCGCGACAGCCACCCCGACCATGACCACCGCCACCGCCCCGCCGAGGAACAGCCGGCCCCACCCCGAACCCTCGACCCGGAACCCCGGCACGAACACGTCGGCCACCCACACGCCGCCGGTCAACGCCGCGACATCGATCAGCCTGCGCCACACCCAGCCCATCGCATCCTCCCCGCCCGGTCCTCTTCGGATCGTGCCGAGCCGGACGCCGCGATGGGGCTCGCAGGCAGGAAGCTGCTAGGGCGTTTCCGGCCGATCAGCCGAGAGCGAGGCCGGGACGGCCCTAGTGAACCTCGTCGGCCCAGGTGCGCCAGTTGTCCAGGACGCCGTGCAGGATGGGGGTCAGCCAGCCCGGGGCCGACCGCCGGAAGACGCCCGGCTCCATGCCGCCGGCGCCGTCCGGGAGGGCGCCGACCAGGTGCGGGACGAGCTCGCTGAGGTTGGCCCAGTGCACCAGCTCGGGGTCGGCCGGCCAGGCGCCGAGCACGACACCCGCGGGTACGCCGCGCCGCGCCAGCGCCTCCAGCGTCAACGCGGTGTGGTTGAGCGTGCCGAGCCCCGCCCGCGCCACCACCACCGTGCTGACGCCCAGCGTGGTGGCCAGGTCGGCGAAGGTCCAGGGCTCCCCCGACGGCCGCACGCCCATCGGCACCAGCAGGCCGCCGGCCCCCTCCACGAGCACCAGGTCGTGCTGGGCCGCCTCGGCCCGGATCTCGTCCACCACCTCGTACAGCTCCAGCGGAGGCAGCTCGGCCACCTTGGCCGCGGCCAGCGGGGCGAGCGGCTCCGGATAGGACGCCAGCGTACGGGCGGTGTGCGGGGCGGCGAGCCGCTGGACGAGGTCGATGTCGGTGGGTCCGCCGAGCGCCGTACCCGTCTGGCCGGGCTTGATCACCGCGACCCTCAGCCCGGCGGCCTGAGCCGCGGCCGCGATCGCCGCCGTGACGATCGTCTTGCCGACGTCGGTGTCGGTGCCGGTGACCAGCACGATGCCGCGCCATTCGGGCCCTTCGGGGCGCTGGGGCTGGGCCGCCGCCTGCGCGGACAGCTCCGCCTCGACCTCGTCGCCGAGCTGCTCGGCGGCCTCCGGCTCGGCCATGCCGGTCACGCTCTCGTCGGGCGCGGCCCCTGGAGACACGGGTACGGGCAGAGCAGGCTCCACCCCCGGCACCTCTTCACCGGGCGGCGGCCCCACCGGCGCCGGCTCGGTCACGGGCGCGGGCTCGGGCTCGGCAACAGGCACAGGCGCAGACTCAGTCACGGCGACAGGCTCCTCCGCGCTCAATCCGGCTTCCGCCACCGTGGCCGGCGCGGAGGACGGCGCGGAATCGGTCGCGGCCGGGTCTTCGCCGTCCGGAGCGTCGAAGTTCGGCTTGCCCTTCCCAGGAACGCCCGGTGTCGGCGCCAGCACAAGGGGCGACGCCTTGCGGACCGGGACGACCTGCGGCGCGACCGCGACCGGCCGGGACATCGTCCACGACGCCCGCCGCCCGTCGCCGGCCCCGAACGTGGACCGGCGGGAAGCCGGGCCGGGCAGCGCGTGACCACCGGATCCCGCCCGGGGAACCGCCGGGCCGCGGGATCCCGGGCCACGCGACACGGCCCGGCTGCCACCGGGCCCCGGGCCGGGCAGGGCATGCCCGCGAGGCGCCGGCGTCGGCAGTTCCAGCGTCGAGGGGGCCGGGGTGGGTGAATCCGAGGCCGGGGGCGGGTCCGGGGGGCTGGCTGGTGCGGGGGTCATGGGGCGCACTCCACGATCACGTCGAGGGCTCGGCTGAAGTCCGGGTCGGTGACGCCGGCGTTGAGGGTCAGGCGCAGGCGGCTGGAGCCGTCCGGGGTGGACGGTGGGCGGAAGCAGCCTACGGCTATGCCTCGGTCGCGGCAGTCGGCCGCCCACGCCAGGGCCGCCTCGGGGCCGGGTGCGGGCACCGACAGGACGCCGGCCGCCGGGTGCGTCACGGCGAAACCGGCGGCCGAGAGCCGGCTCACCGTCAGCGCCGCGCGGGAGGCCAGCAGGGCCCGGCGGTCGTCGGCCGACCGGGCCACGTGCAGGGCCGCGTGGACGCCGGCCACGACCGCCGGCGGGAGCGCGGTGTCGTAGATGAACGTGCGGCTGGTGTCGATCAGGTGGCGGACGAACTGCGCGGGGCCGGCCACCACGCCGCCGGCGCCGCCCAGGGACTTGGACAGGGTCGCGGTGACCAGGACGTCGGGCCGGCCGGCCAGTCCCGCGGCGGTCACCCCGCCGGCGCCGGACGGGCCGAGCAGGCCGAGCGCGTGCGCGTCGTCGACCAGCAGCAGGGCGCCACGAGCCGAGGTCACCTGGTGGAGGGCGGCCAGCGGCGCCAGGTCACCGTCCACCGAGAACACCGACTCGGTCACCACCACGGCGTCGCGGCCGGGGTGGGCGTCCAGGATGGCGGCGACGGCCGCGGGGTCGGCGTGCGGCGCCACGACCGTCTCGGCGCCGGACATCTTGCAGCCGTCGATCAACGAGGCGTGGTTGTACGCGTCCGAGACGATCAGGCCGCCCCTGCCGGCCAGGGCCCGGACGGCGCCCAGGTTGGCCAGGTAGCCCGACGAGAACACCAGGGCCTGCTCGGCGCCCAACCAACCGGCCAGGTCGTCCTCCAGCGCCGTGTGCGCGGCGGTGGAGCCCCGGACCAGGCGCGAACCGGTGGCTCCCAGCCCGTACGCCGAAAGCGCCCCGGCCGCGGCCTCGACCACCGCGGGGTGGGCGGAGAGGCCGAGGTAGTCGTTGCCGGCCAGATCGACGATCGGGTCGCCGGGCGCGCGCGGCCGCAGCTCACGCGTCAGCCCGGCCTTGGCCCGGCCGCGAGCCAGCCGTTCCAGCGCCGCCAACCAGCCCGCCAAAACAGCCTCGCAATCGCCGCCGTACGCATCCATCGGCACCACCGAAGCACACCCGGCGCGGACCCTGTCGGACAATGCCGGACCGGCGCGTGATCTTCGAGACAGAGCCTGGACCGGCAAACTATCACCCGGCCGGATCGTCCCCGGCGAGTTGTAGGGTACGGGCATGCCTGAGATCCTCGATCAAGCCCGCGTCCAGGTGCTCGCCGACGGTGTCGGGCTGGGCGAGGCCGGGGTGCTCGAGGTGCTGCGGTTGCCCGACGACGATCTGCCCGAGTTGCTCCAGCTCGCTCACGACGTACGCATGAAGTGGTGTGGTCCTGAGGTCGAGGTCGAGGGCATCGTCTCGCTGAAGACCGGCGGCTGCCCCGAAGACTGCCATTTCTGCTCGCAGTCCGGCCTGTTCACGTCGCCGGTGCGGGCGGTCTGGCTCGACATCCCGGCCCTGGTCGAGGCGGCCCGGCAGACCGCCGCCACGGGCGCGACCGAGTTCTGCATCGTGGCCGCCGTCCGCGGTCCCGACCAGCGCCTGATGGACCAGATGCGCGAGGGCGTCAAGGCGATCCGCGAGGCCGTCGACATCCAGGTCGCGGCCAGCCTCGGCATGCTCACCCAGGAGCAGGTCGACGACCTGGTCGAGATGGGCGTGCACCGCTACAACCACAACCTCGAGACGTGCCGTTCCTTCTTCCCCAACGTGGTGACCACCCATTCGTGGGAAGAGCGTTTCCGCACGCTGGAGATGGTGCGGGCGTCGGGCATGGAGGTCTGCTGCGGCGGCATCCTCGGCCTCGGCGAGACGGTCGAGCAGCGGGCCGAGTTCGCCGGGCAGCTGGCCCGCCTCGACCCCCACGAGGTCCCGCTCAACTTCCTCAATCCCCGTCCGGGTACGCCGCTGGGCGACCGCGAGGTCGTCGAGGGCAAGGACGCGCTGCGCGCCATCGCCGCGTTCCGCCTGGCCCTGCCGAGAACGATCCTGCGGTACGCCGGTGGCCGCGAGATCACCCTGGGCGACCTAGGCACGCGCGACGGCCTGCTCGGCGGCATCAACGCCGTGATCGTCGGCAACTACCTGACCACCCTGGGCCGCCCCGCCACCGCCGACCTCGAATTGCTGGCCGAGCTCAAGATGCCGGTCAAGGCTCTCTCGGCCACGCTGTGACCGCGCCCGCCACCACGTATTGCGACCGCTGCGGCGAGACCCTGACCAAGGGCGACCACCTTGCGTGTACGGCGGCCCGCCGGCTGGAGCCACCCCGTTACTGTCCGCAGTGCCGCCGCCGCCTGAAGGTTCAGGTGGTCCCCACCGGCTGGACCGCCACCTGCGTCGAACACGGCGATTCCCACTCCTGATGCCCAACCCCCTTCGCACAGTGCGGCGCCTCTCCCCCGCGCCTCCTTCGCGGTGTGCCGTCCTTCCGTCGCTCGGACGGCACTGCCATGATCTTGCGAGGATGAGCGCATGACCTGGTCACGGCTGCGCGGCCGCCTGGTGACGCTGCGCCTGGCCGAGGAGGCGGATGTCGCCGAGCTGGTCCGCATCCGGTCGACCCCCGAGGTCAAGGCGCGCTGGCGCGGCGACGACCTGGCCGCCGAGACCCGCGAGTCGATCGCCGACGAGGAGACCGGCTTCTACACGATCGAGGTGGAGGGCCGGGTGGCCGGCGCGATCCAGTGGGCGGCCGAGCACGACCCCGACTACCACCACGCCAGCATCGACATCTTCGTCGACCCCGCCGTGCACGGCCGCGGCGTAGGCACCGACGCCGTCCGCACCCTGGCCACCCACCTGGTCGACGACGAGGGCTTCCACCGCCTGGTGATCGACCCGGCGGCCGACAACACCCCGGCGATCCGCTGCTACGAGAAGGTCGGCTTCCGCCCGGTCGGCATCATGCGCCAGTACGAGCGCGACCCCACCGGCTGGCACGACGGCCTCCTGATGGACCTCGTGGCGGCCGAGTTGATCCGCGACTGATCGCCCCGTCAGATCGACGTCACCGGGGACTCGTGGACGTCGGCGCGGGGGACGGGGAGGGTCACGGTCAGCATGGAGCCGTCCCGGTCGGCGGCGCCGCTGCCCAGGCGGCGGAGGGTGCGGAGCATGGCGGTGTTGTCGGCGGTCACGTGCAGGACCAGCGCGGCGAAACCGCCCCGGCCGGCCCAGGTGACCAGCCGGCGGAGCAGGGTGGTGCCCAGGCCCCGGCGTTGCCACGCGTCTTCGACCAGCAGCGCCGCCTCGCCCAGGTCGCCCTCGGCCAGCAGGGTCGCGGTGGCGATGACGTGTTCCTCGCCGCTGCGCGGGTCGGTGTGCAGGGCCAGCAGGGTGAGGCCGCCGATCGGCTCGAGCAGCTGGCGCAGCCGGGCGTCGGACGGGACACCGCCGGGGTAGCGCAGCTCGCGGGCGGCCGCCGAGCAGCGGGCATGCAGGCGGAGGACCGCCTCGGCGTCGTCGGGGGTGGCCACCCGGATCAGCAACTCGTCGCCGGACGGCAGCAACAGCGTGGTCTGGGTGTCGGCCTGGCGCAGCAGGGCGCCGCTCAGCTCGATCAGCGCCTGGCCCCGGGCGAACTCGGCGGGGGTGAAGTCGGGCGCCCGCCGCGACACCTCGAAGACACCGCCCGCCGGGTCGGCGAGCGTCATGCACCCGGCGGTGAAACCGGAGGCGGGAGGCCCGGCGGTGAAACCGGAGGCGGGAGAGGCGGGCGAGCCGGGAGAGCCGGCGGACGGACGCCAGCGGACCTCGGTCGCGTCGAGCAGCCCGACCAACGCCTCGCCCAGCCCGTCGGGGTCGTGCACCAGGCGGCCGGCCAGCGCCAGCGCCCGGGTCGGCGGGTCGGCCAGGCCCTGCGCCTCGGCGCGGGCCACGAACGCGTCGCGCCCGCGACCGCGCTCGACGGCGGCCAGCAGGTCGCGCTCGGACATCGTGTCGGGCGCGTCGACCAGGAAGTCGTCGACCGCGCCGGCCTCGGTGGTGTGCACCTGAACGGCCAGGATGTTGACCGACTTGAGCGCCAGGCTCGCGGTCAGCACCGAGAGGTAACCGGGACGATCGTCAACGGTCGCCCGGACCCGCCACAACGCCATGCTCGCCTCCTCAACCAAAGACGAACTCAACCAAAGACGAACTCAACCAAAGACGAACTCAACCAACGACGAACTCAACCAACGACGAACTCAACCAACGACGAACTCGAACGACGAACTCGAACGACGACGAACTCGAACGACGGAACAAAGACGAATCTAAGCCTGCCGCGCCGGTGTTACCCCGGCATTGCCGGAGCCGGCCGAGTTATGAGGGGTCAGTCACAACCGATGCGACCGGCGGCACACCGACCTGGTCGAGGCGGTCGCCGAGGATGACGGCGGCCGCGCGGACCAGCTGGGCGACCCGGTCGACCTCGGTGGTGTGGAAGGCGCCGGACGCGTCGTCGTCCCGGGCCAGCACCAGCACGAGGCCGGCCCGGCCGAACGGCGCCACGGCGTACTTGGTGCCGTCGGGATCGGTCATCGGGCGCGCCCGCAGCGGGGTGACCTCGGGGAGCCGCAGCGGGGTGGGCGCGCGCCAGCTGGCGTAGGCGATGGCCGGCTCACGCACCGGCGGCTGGGGCGCGCCGGCCCGCTCGGCCCAGTCGGCCGGCACCACCACGGCGGCGGCCCAGTCGGCGGCGAGCAGCCCGGGCATCGCGTCGACCACCGTGGCCAGCCCGTCGGCGCGGTTGGCCGCCACCTGGGCCAGCAGTTCGGCGTCGTGCCCGCCGGAGACGGGCGCGCCGATCGCCTTCCACACCCCGTCGACCTGGACGCCGGGGATCGCGGCGAGCCCGGCCAGGAGCCGGTCGACGCGGGCGGCGCCGGGCCAGACCACGGTGAAGTCGTCGACCGCGCGGCCGCTGAGGCGTTCCAGCACCACCACCTGGACGATGTCGGCGCCGGCCACGCCGAGCGTCCGAGCGACCTGCCCGAGGGCTCCCGGCCGGTCCGGCAGAGTGACGCGAACCCGCAGCAACATCAAGCTCCCTCAGGAAGAAGAACGGCCAACCGACAGCGTCCAGTGTGCCAACGCGGCATTTCCGACCGGTTGCGGCGCGGTATCCCCACCGTCAAAGGACAAGTCGGGAACAGAATATGAGCGGTCAGGCGGAGTCGCGACGGACCAGGTGGGTGTCCAGCAGAACGTGCGAAACCACGTCCCGCCCGGCGATCAGGTCGATGAGCAGCGCGGCCATCCGCCGCCCCAGCTCCTCGACCGGCTGGTGCACGGTGGTGAGCGGCGGATCGGTCCGCCGGGCCACGTCGGCGTCCTCGAACCCGACCAGCGGCACCACCCGCCCGGCCTCCCGCAGCGCCCGCAACGCCCCGGCCGCCATCAGGTCGCTGGCGGCGAACACCGCGTCGAAGTCGAAGGCCAGCAACGCGCGCATGGCCGCGTACCCACCCGCCTCACTGAAGTCACCGACCTGGACCACCTCGGCGGCGTGGGCGGGCAACGCGGCGCGGTAACCGGCGAGCCGATCGCGGCCGACCGCCATGTCCTGCGGCCCGGCGATGGTCGCCACCCGCCGCGCGCCGAGGCTCAGCAGATGGGCCGTCGCGAGGGTCGCCCCACCCACGTTGTCGACGTCGACGAAGGCGGAATCGTCGTGCGAAGAGGGCCGCCCGCCCAGCACGAACGGCATGGCCCGGGCCCGGAGCAGCGCGGGCAGCGGGTCGTCGTCGTGCAGCGAGAGCAGCAGCACCCCGTCGACGTGCTGGTCGGTGAGGTGGTGCTCGACCCGCTGCCGCTGCGCCGGTGTGGCCGCCATCGCCAGCCAGAGCTGCAGCGACGTCTCGAGCAGCGTCTCGTTGATGCCGCGCAGCACGCCGGCGAAGAAGGGCTCGCCGAAGACCCTCTCCTGCGACTCGGAGACGACCAGGGCCACCGCGTCCGTTCGCTGGGTCACCAGCGACCGCGCGGCCCGGTTGGGCACGTAGCCGAGCTGGTTGATGGCCGCCTCCACGGCGGCCTTGGCCCGGGGGCTGACCTGCGCCGATCCGTTCACCACCCGGCTGGCCGTGCCACGGCCGACCCCGGCGAGCGCGGCCACCTCTTCGAGCGTGGGCCGGCCGACGGTGGAGCGGGGCGCCTGCCTGGTCACACCGGCATTATCATCTTTCCGTCCGGAGAACGGCATAGTCTGGGCCGGTGATCTGCCGAGCCTGCCGGGAGAAGCGGCATGACGACTGCCGCGGCGGCTCGTGGTGCGACTGCCAACATCGGCCGCCGGTGCCGGTGCCGCCGGTGACGGGCCCGCCCGGCCCATGACGCCGATCCGCCGGATGCTGCCCGACCCGCACGATCCGCTGGACGACGACGCGCTCCGGGCCTGCTACGCCTACGAGCGGCCGACGTTGCGGATGAACTTCGTGAGCAGCGCGGACGGCGCGGCCACGGTCGGTGGCAGGTCCGGCCCGCTGGGCGGTCCGGGCGACAAACGGATCTTCGATCTGCTGCGGGCCGGGTGTGACGCGCTCCTGGTGGGGGCCAATACGGTACGCACGGAGCACTACGACGCCCTGCGCCCCGATCCGGAGTGGCGGACGGCGAACGGGCTCACCGCGTACCCCCTGATGGCGATCTTGTCCCGCTCCCTGAATCTCGACCCGGACCAGGCGATCTTCACCGACGCCCCGCGCCCGCCGATCGTGTTCACGGCGGAAGGCGCCGGTCGCTTCCCGGCCGAGTTGGTGACCGTGGGTGATCTGGCGCAGGTGACGGACGAGCTGAACCGACGCGGCGCCGAGCACATCCTCTGTGAGGGCGGCCCGAGCCTGTTCGGGCAGCTCATCGCGGCCGACCTGGTCGACGAGCTGTGCCTGACGATCTCGCCCTGGCTGGCCGGCGGCGAGCCCGGCCGGATCGCGACCGGACCGCCGGCCGAGGCGCGCGAGATGTCCTTGCGGCACGTCCTGACCGACGGCGACCAGCTCTTTCTCCGGTACGCGCGGAAGCAAGTACTTGTGGACAAACCTGTGGACAACCACTAGAAGTTGTGGAAAGTCGGTGCCAACCGACGTGGGGTCCGTCGATTTGTCGTACCTCTGGTGCACCATGATCCCGTGTTAGACGACCCCACCCCACCAGGCGACCCGGTCGGCCGTGTGCTCGGCACCGCCGACGCAACCCCGCTCGAGTTCTGGACGGCGGTGACCCCGGGCAGCTACCTCCAGCTCGACGACGTGGTCGTGACCCGGCGCGACCTGCCCGGCCGTGAGCCGGTGACGATCGCCGGGGTGGTCACCCAGGTGCGGGCGCGCCACGAGGGGGCACAGTTCGACTCGGATGTCTTCGCGATCGCCGACGGCACGCTGCCCGCGCTGGTCCAGGAGGCGGCCGAGATCACCACGACCCGGGTCGACCCCGAGTTCTACGTGCCGCCGGCGCCGGGCGCGGTGGTTCACCGGGCGTCCGGCGCGGCCCGCGACGCCGCCCTCCACTTCGACCGGATGGAGCGGCGGATCCCGATGGGCACCGGCCGCGACGGCGTGCCGGTCTACCTCAACGCCGACTTCCTCGACGGCACCCGCGGCGCGCACGTGTCGATCTCCGGCATCTCCGGCGTGGCCACCAAGACCAGCTTCGCGACCTTCCTGCTCTACTCGGTCTTCCGCTCGGGCCAGCTCGGGGCCGACGGCACCAACGCCAAGGCGCTGATCTTCAACGTCAAGGGTGAAGACCTGCTGTTCCTCGACCATCCGAACATCCGCCTGGACGAGCCGACGATCGCGGCGTACAAGCTCTTGGAACTGCCCGCGACGGCCTTCCCCGACGTCCGGGTCTACGCCCCGCCGCGAGTCGGCGACTCGTCCGGCACGCCCGATGTGACCAGCCGCATGACCGGGGTCGACGCGTTCTACTGGACGCTCGAGGAGTTCTGCGCCAACCGGCTGCTGCCCTACGTCTTCGCCGACGCCGACGACGAGCGCCAGCAGTACACGATGGTCGTCCACTCGGTCACCGCCCACCTTCATCGTCACGCGGTGCCGGCCGAGGGCGGCGTCAGCATCGACGGCCGCCGCCTCGGGTCGTACGGCGACCTCGTCGACCACATCGTCGAGCAGCTCACCGACGACGAGACCCGGTCCACCTGGGCCGGTTCGGCGATCAACATGGGTACGGTCAACGCGTTCGCCCGCCGGCTGATCGGCAGCAAGCGCGACCTGGCCCGGCTGATCCGCGGCGACCTGGCCGCCCGCCGCCCGCACGCGATCAAGACCGCCGAGAGCGCCCAGGTCACCGTGGTCGACCTGCACAACCTGCCCGACCGGGCGCAGCGGTTCGTGGTCGGCGTGACGCTGAAGACCGAGTTCGACGACAAGGAGAAGTCGGGCACCGGCAAGCCGCTGCTGTTCGTGGTGCTCGACGAGCTGAACAAGTACGCGCCCCGCGAGGGCACCTCGCCGATCAAGGAGGTGCTGCTCGACATCGCCGAGCGCGGCCGGTCGCTGGGCGTGATCCTGATCGGCGCGCAACAGACGGCCAGCGAGGTCGAGCGGCGGATCGTCACCAACTCGGCGATCCGGGTGGTCGGCCGGCTCGACCCGGCCGAGGCGTCCCGGCCGGAATACGGCTTCCTGCCGCCCGCCATGCGCCAGCGCGCCCTGCTGGCCCGGCCCGGCACGATGTTCGTCAACCAGCCCGACATCCCGGTCCCGCTGTGCGTCGAGTTCCCGTTCCCGGCCTGGGCGACACGCTTCTCCGAGGCCGGCCCGCCCCCGTCCGCCTCGATGCGCTCGATCGTGCAGGGCGCCGACCCGTTCGCGGTCGTGGGCCGCGCCGGTTCCGCCGACGACGACATCCCCTTCTAAGGTTCTTCGAACTACTACCCTCATAAGGTTGCCCGATGCGGATCCTCCACACCTCCGACTGGCACGTAGGCAAGGTCCTCAAGGGTCAGAACCGCGAGGAGGAGCACAAGCAGGTCCTCGCCGAGGTCATCGCGATCGCCGAGCGGGAAGAACCCGACCTGGTGCTGGTCTCCGGTGATCTGTACGACTCGGCCGCGCCCACCCCGGCGTCGACCCGGCTGGTCACCCGGGCCCTGTCCGCGCTGCGCCGCACCGGCGCCGAGGTGGTCGCGATCGGCGGCAACCACGACAACGGCCCGGCGCTCGACGCGCTGCGGCCGTGGGCCGAGGCGGCCGGCATCACGGTCCGCGGCTCGGTGTCCGCCAACCCCGACGACCTGCGCATCACCGGCGACGGCTGGCAACTGGTGGCCATCCCGTTCCTGTCCCAGCGCTACGCGATCCGGGCCGCCGAGATGTACGAGCTGACCGCGGCCGAGACCCAGCAGACGTACGCCGATCATCTGGCCCGCCTGATCGCCCGCCTCAGCCAGACCTTCGACCAGCCCGGCCTGGTCAACCTGCTGACCGCCCACCTGACCGTGGTCGGCGCGTCGACCGGCGGCGGCGAGCGTGAGGCCCACACGGTGATGGGCTACGCCGTGCCGGCCACGGTCTTCCCGGCCAACGCCCACTATGTCGCCCTGGGCCACCTGCACCGCACCCAGCAGGTGATCGGGCCGTGCCCGGTGCGCTACTGCGGCAGCCCGCTGGCGATCGACTTCGGCGAGGAGGAGAACGTCTGCGGCGTCTCGATCGTCGACGTCTCCCCGGACAAGGCGGCCCGGGTCCGCGACGTGCCGGTGACCTCGGCCAAGGTGCTGCGTACCGTCCGGGGGACCCTGGAACAGTTGTCGAAGGTGAACCTTCCGGAGGCCTGGCTGCGTGTCTTCGTGCGGGAGACCCCACGGGCCGGCCTGCGGGAGGACGTCCAGGACATGCTGCCCAACGCGCTCGAGGTCCGCATCGACCCCGACATGGTGCCCGACCGCAAGAGCACCCAGGCCCAGCGCCAGGGCCGCACCCCCCGCCAGCTCTTCGGCGACTACCTGGACAGCCGCGGCACCCCCGAGGACGGCGTCCGTGACCTGTTCGACCAGCTCTACGACGAAGTGAGCTCGACTCAATGAGGCCCCTGCGACTGGACATGGCCGGTTTCACCGTCTTCCGCGACGAGACCAGCGTCGACTTCACCGACGCCGACTACTTCGCGCTGGTCGGCCCGACCGGCTCGGGCAAGTCGACGGTGCTCGACGGCATCTGCTTCGCGCTCTACGGCACCGTCCCGCGCTGGGGCGGCGCCCGCGGCATCGTCAACGCGCTGGCCCCGTCGGCCACCGAGGCCCGGGTCCGGCTGGTCTTCGAATCGGCCGGCGACCGCTACGTCGCGACCCGGGTGGTGCGCCGCGACGGCCGGGGCAACGTGAAGACCAGCGGCGCCGGCCTCCAGCTGATGCCGGCCGGCTTCGACGTGTCCCGGCTCGACACCGGCATGAGCCTGGACGACCTGGGCGAGGTGCTGGCCGGCACCCCGGCCGAGATGGACCGCGCGGTGATCGACGCCGTGGGTCTGCCGTACGAGCAGTTCACCAGCTGCGTCGTGCTGCCGCAGGGCCAGTTCGCCGACTTCCTGCACGCCAAGCCGGCCACCCGCCAGCAGATCCTGGTCAACCTCCTGGGCCTGCACGTCTACGAAGAGGTGCAGCAGCGGGCGGCCGGGCGGGCGACGACGGCCGAGGCCAAGCTGGGCACCATCGAGCAGCTGCTGGAGGGGCTGGCCGACGCCGACGACGAGGCGGTCACGGCGGCCGAGGCCGAGCTGACCCGGATGCGCGAGCTGACCGCGGCGGTCGAGGCGGCGGTGCCCGGCCTGCGCGAGATCCGGCAGCGCGAGGCCACGGCGGCGCAGGGCCGTGACGCGCTGCGGGCCGAGGTGGCCACGCTGACCCGGGTACGCACACCCGACGGCAGCGCCCGGCTGCTGGCCGCGGTGGCCGACGCCCGCGAGACGGCGACCGCGGCGGCCGACGCGGTCCGGGGGGCCGAGGAGCGTGAGGAGAAGATCCGCGGCGAGCTGACCGCGGCCGGTGACCCCGGCTCGCTCAAGCTGCTCCTCGACCGGCACGCCGAGCTCGACCGGCTGACCGGTCAGGCCGAGTGGTTCGCCGGCGAGGTGCAGGTGGCCGAGGTCGAGTCCAAAGACGCCGCCGCGGCCGTCGAGCTGGCCCACTCCGCCCACGTGGGCGCCACCCAGCTGCTCGAGCAGGCGCGGGCCGACTACACCGAGGCGCAGAAACTCGACCGGGCCGTGGCCCTGCGGGCTCACCTGCGGGCCGGCGACCACTGCCCGGTGTGCGAGCAGTCCGTCGCCGACGTGCCCTCGATGCCCGAGGGTTCGGCGGTGCAGGCGGCCGAGGCCACCGGCAAGGCCGCCCGGGCCGCGTCCGAGGTGGCCGAGGCGGCGTGGAAACAGCGTGACGCGGTGGCCCGCAAGCTGGAGAGCAACCTCGAGCGCAAGCGCGCCCAGCTGGAACATCACATGGCCCGGCTGGCCGAGGTCCGCACCGTGGTGGCCGACTCGCCCGGTGTCGCGGCGGTCGAGCAGCGGCTGGCCGAGCTGACCCGGCTCCAGAAGCGGCTGGAGGAGGCGGGCGTCCAGGTCCGCACCACGCGGGAGGCGCAGCGGAAGGCCCAGCGTGCGGTGGCGGCGGCCGAGGAGGAGCAGCGGTCGGCCTGGCGTGCCTTCGACACGACGCGCGACGCGGTGGCGCGGTACGGGCCGCCGCCGGCCGACCGTGACGACCTGGCCCGCGCCTGGGCCACGCTGGTCGAGTGGGCCGCCGCCGAGCGGGCCGAGCGGACGCAGTCGCTGACCGCGGCCGAAGAGGCCGTCGCCTCGGCCCACGACGCCGTGCAGGCCTCGTTCGACGCCATCGCCGCGCTGTTCGTCGAGGCGGGTGTCCCTGCGCCCCGCGGCGACGACTCCGATCTGATCCGCTCGGCCGCGGTGGCGGCCGAGCGGGCCGGGGCGGCCTGGCAGCGGCTGGTCGACCGGCGGGAACAGGCCCGCGAGCTCACCGAGCAGCGGGCCGGCCTGGCCCGCGAGTCCCGGGTGGCCAAGTCCCTGGCCGGGCACCTGCGGGCCAACAACTTCGAGCGCTGGCTGCTCGAGGAGGCGCTCGACCTGCTGGTCGACGGCGCCTCGGGGATCCTGCGCGACCTGACCGGCGGGCAGTACGACCTGATGCACGAGAAGGGCGACTTCTGGGTGGTCGACCACTTCGACGCCGACCTGCGCCGCGGCGTGCGCACGCTCTCCGGCGGCGAGACGTTCCAGGCCTCGCTGGCCCTCGCGCTGGCCCTGTCCGAGCAGCTCGCGGGCATGTCGGCTACCGCCGCCAGCCTCGAGTCGATCATGCTCGACGAGGGCTTCGGCACGCTCGACGCCGCCACCCTCGACGTGGTCGCGGCGACCCTGGAAAATCTGGCCGCGCGGGGCGACCGGATGGTCGGGGTGGTCACCCACGTGCAGGCGCTGGCCGAACGGATCCCGGTGCGGTTCGAGGTGCACAAGGACGCGCGAACCGCGTACGTGGAAAGGGTCGGCCATTGACCACGATGTACGTCGACTCGTGGGATCCGTCCTACGGCGCCGCGTTCGAGGGCGACGGCGGGGACGGCCCGGCCTCACCCAGCACCGCCCAGGTCGAGACCCACCACGAGGTGCCCGACGACCAGTGGGCCCCGATCGACCCCGACCGGGGCGCGCGCCGGCCGGCCGTGGTGCTGCTGGTCGACGGCGTCCGGCGCAACGACGCCCTGCTCTGGACCCGGGAGGAGGACGGCACGTCGTACGCCGGCCTGGCCGCCTCGTACGGCGCCGGGGTGGTCCGCTGCGACCTGGCCAACGGCGTCGCCACGCTGCTGCCCGGCGCCCGGGTCGGCCGCGGCCTGTTCACGGCCAGCCCGTCCGCGTCCGATGTGCAGGCCGGCTCGGTCAGCTACACGGTCCGCCGGATCAGCGGCGCCGGCGAGGTCAGCAAGCTGCCCGCGGCCGTGCAGGCGCCGCTCACCGAGCTGGAGATCGAGATCTCGTCGGCCGCCCGCGAGGACGATGACCTGCTGGTGGTCGACGGCCCGCTGCGCAGCCGCCGCCAGCTTCCGCGGACCGTCGGGTACGTCAAGACCCAGCAGCGCCAATACCTGTCGGCCCAGCTCACCGGCGTGGTGACCAGCCTGCTGCCCGGCCGGCGCACGCCGTTGTTCAAGCTCGGCTCGATGTGGGGCGCCTGGACCTGGTACCTCCGCCTGCCCGGCGGCAGCGGCGCGCCGTGGGGCGGCATCGTCCGCCTGGAGTGCTCGCCCGACCTGACCGTGGAGGAGGCGATCGAGCTGGCCGCCGTGGCCGCCGTGACCGTCCCCCGGTTCGCCTCGTCGGCCTACAAGGACCCCCGGGCGCCGCAGAACCTGATCCCGATCGCCGGCCTGGAACGTCGCCTCCGCGGGATGCTCGGCGACGCCCGCGTCCTGCACCGCGCTCTGGCCCTGTCCACGGCGGCCGGCCGGCGCTAGGCTGATCCCGCTAGGCGAATTCATCGAACGTTGAGTTCGAGGAGGCCACCGTGACGGGCAAGGCACAGCGAGTCTGGCTGACGATCCTCAAGAACACCCTCAACCGGGGTACGTCGCGGATGGCCCGAGCCGGCGTCGGTCCCTTCTCGATCGTCCGGCACGTGGGCCGGAAGACCGGCAAGGTGTACGAGACCCCGCTGATCCTGGCCCGCGCCGGTGACGACTTCGTCGCCGAGCTGACCTACGGTCCCGAGGTCGCCTGGTACCGCAACGTCGTCGCGGCCGGCCGCTGCGTGGTGCTCGACCGCGGGGCCGAGCACGAGATCACCGCCATCGAGGACTTCCCGGCCGACGCCGGCCTGCGCGCCTTCGGCAACCCGGCCGCCCTGGTGCTCAGGCTGCTCCGGCGCCGCGAGTTCCGGCTCCTCAGAACGGGCGCACGGCCCTAATCGTCATCGTCCTCGGCCGGGCGCTCGACCGCGCGGAGCCGCACCTGGGTGATCGCCCGGCCGGTCACCTCGACCACCTCGGCGGTGAACTCGGGCAGGTCGACCACCTCGCCCGGCGCGGTCGGGATGTGGCCGAGCGCGGCCAGCACCATGCCGGCGATCGTGGTGTAGTCGGCGTCCTCGTGGGAGCCGCCGTCGAACCCGAGGTCGGGCAGGTCGTGGATCGGGAACGAGCCGGCCATCAGCAGGGCGCCGTCGTCCTCGCGGACCACCGCCTCCACGTCCCGGTCGGTCTCGTCGTAGATCTCGCCGACGATCTCCTCGACCAGGTCCTCCATCGTGATGATGCCGTCGATGGCGCCCCGCTCGTCGACCACCATGGCCAGTTGCTGGCGTTCCCCCCTCATCTGACGCAGCGCGTCGGAGACCCGCAGCGTCTCGGGCAGGAAGAGGCCGGGCCGGGCCACCCCGTCCACCGGGCCGGTGGCCTCGACCAGGTCGCGCAGGTGGACCACGCCGATCACGTCGTCCAGCCCGGCCGGGCCGACCACCGGCGCCCGGGAGTGGCCGCTGCCCATCAGCAGCTTCAGCGCCTCGTTGGCCGGCGTGCCGGTGGGCAGGCTGAGCACGTCGCGGCGGGGCACCAGGATCTCCCGGAGGATCCGGTCGGCGATCTCGAAGGCGCCGCTGATGATGGTCCGCTGCTCGGCCGAGAACTCCTGCTGGGCGGCGACCATGTCGCGGATCTCCTCGGTGCTGACCTCCTCGCGCTTGGCCTTCGGGTCGCCGCCGGCCAGCCGGACCACCAGGTCGGTGGTGATGCCGAGCAGCCACACGACCGGGCGGGAAACCGCCGACAGCACGTCCAGCGGACGCGCGACCAGCATCGCCCAGCCCTCGGCCCGCTGCATCGCGATGCGCTTGGGCGCCAGCTCGCCGAACACCAGCGTGATGAAGGTCAGCACGATGGTGACCAGCACGATCGCGGTCGGCTGGGCGGCGTCGCCGAGGAAGCCGAGCGGCTCGACCAGCGGCTGGGAGAGGGAGACCGCGGCGGCCGCCGACGCCAGGAAGCCGGCCAGCGTGATGCCGATCTGGATGGTGGCCAGGAACCGGTTGGGGTCGCGGGAGAGCCGGGCCAGCACCCGGCCGCGCCGGGACTGCCGCTCGAGCCGCTGGATCTGGCTCTCGCGGAGCTGGACCAGGGCCATCTCGCTGCCCGAGAACGCGGCGTTGACCAGCACCAGCACGAGCACCAGGACGATCTCGCCGCCCGTTCCACCCATCAGACACACATCCCGCGAAAGAGGGTCACGAAGGGCACACCGTACCGAAGCCGTATCTCGAAGGTCGCCAAACCCGCCCGCCGCGCGGCGAGCGTCAGAAGCGGGCGAAGGAGCGGACCGGCATGCGCGGGCCGAAGCGGGGCGCGCCGATGCCACCGGAGGCGAGCAGGTCGCAGACCCGGGCGCGGTGGCCGCGGAAGGGTTCGAGCAGCTCCAGCATCCGGTCGTCGGTGCCACGCGCCTCGCCGGCCAGCGCCCAGGCCACCGTGTTGGGGATGTGGTAGTCGCCGACGCTCACCGCGTCCGCGTCGCCGTACGTCGTACGCACCGTCTCGGCCGCCGTCCAGACCCCGATGCCGGGCAAGGCCATCATCCGTCGCGTGGCCTCGGCGCTGTCCGCGCATCGTTCGAGCCGGTCGGCGACCGCCGCGACGCGCAGCAGGGCCTGGGTGCGCCGCTGCTCGACGCCGAACGGATGGAAGACCCAGTAGGGCGTGGCCGCCACCGCGGCCGCCTCGGGCGGCAGGGTCAGCCCGCCCGGTCCCGGCGCCGGCTCGCCGAAGTGCCGGACCATGGCGCGGTAGGCCCGGTGGGCCTCCTTGCCGGTGACCTTCTGCTCGAGCACGGCCCGGAGCGCCCGGTGGAAGAGCAGGCCGCTGGCCGGCATGCGTACCCCGGCGAAGGTCTTGGCCAGCCGCGCGATCAGCGGGTGGCGCGCCGCCAGGGCCGTGAACTCGTCCACCTCGTCGCGCAGTCCGGCGATGGCGTCGGCGCGATCGACGATCCAGGCCGCTCCCGGCCCGTGGCCGGTCGCGTTCAGCTCGGCGCCGGTGCGGGCCAGGTGGAGGGTCGCGCTTCCCTCGGGGGTACGCGCGGCAAGCCAGAACTCGCTGCCCTCCAGGCGTACGCAGGAATCGCCCTTGGTCGCGATCAGTGACGACAGCGTGCCGGCCAGGTGGTACCGCTCCGGCAGAGCCAGCCGCCGGGTCACCTGTGCGCTCACCCGAGACACTGTGCCACACCCCTCCGGATATGCCGATGGCCCTGACTGCGCTCCCAGTCAGGGCCATCGGGGGGCGAGCGCGAACACCCGAGTTGGTCCGCGTCGCCGGTGCCGGAGCTGAGTGCTCGGCCCGACCTTGGTCCCGCGCCTCCTTTCGTCAGCCGTTTCCTTGTCCGGGCCGACTGCCGCAGGTGCCGTCCTCAGGGGGGTGGACGGCGGTCCGGGGTTCCGATGGGGGGTCCCCGCAGCGGTGGACGAGGCTTGCTCAAGGCCACGTCCGGCCGCAGGGTTCGTAGTCCCGGGGTTGCGACAGCGCTCCGCGTGTTCAGTTGTGGTCAGGCCCGGCCTCAGCCGCGCCGACGGCCGTTCTGCTGCTGCTGACCCTGGTCGGCGGCCTGCTGGTCGCCCGCCTGGTCACCTTGGTCGCCGGCCTGGTCACCCTGGTCGCCGCCCTGGTCACCCTGGTCGCCACCGTTGCCGCCGCCGTTGCCACCCACCTGGATCCGGAAGGAGTCGAAGCTGGGAGTCTGGTTGGCGCGCTGCATCATCGGGATGCGGTGCGAACCGTCACCGGACCACGAGGAGCACTGGGTGACGCCGGCCTTGGGCAGGCCCGGGACGTTGATGTCGACCACGTCCGGAGTCGCGCCGCCCTTCTTGTCCTCGGTCGCCACGAAGAACTCGGGCGCCGGCGCCGGGTCCGGAGCCTCTGTCTCGTTCGCGAGGCTGCGGCAGGCGGTGTGGAAGTGGCCGCGCTGGAGGCCGTTCTGCAGGACCGAGCTCTCGAGGTAGTAACCACCCGCGGCGGCACCGAGGAACCGGTCGCGGATCAGGTTGCGGGTGCTCACCTTGATGGTGAACGGCTGGCCGACTTCCACCTGGTCGGGGTGATCGACGATCAGCAGGGTCGGGTTGTTCCCCTCCGTGCCGACCTCACCGAACGCGGTGGAGATGCAGCGGTTGCCCTCCTGGAAACCGGTGTGCGGCTGGAGCTGGCTGTTGTCGCAGTTCTGAGCCAGGACGTCGAGGCCGTTGTTCGGCGGGGTCTGGCCGCCGCCGTTGTTGCCGCCGTTGTTGCCGCCGCCACCGTTGTTGCCGCCGTTACCGGCGTTGGGCTGGCCGCTCTGGCCCGGCGAGGGCTGGGCGCCGCCACCGTTGTTGTTGCCACCGCCGTTGTTGTTGCCGGCGTTCTGCATCACCCATTTACGGCACTTGTCGCGCAGCGTCTGGGTGCTGGGCGCCTCACTGCCGTCGTCAGCGTGCTGCGTCACACCGTTCTTGTCCTTGTAGGTGCCCTTCTTTCCCGTCGTGGAGAGCTTCGACGGCCGCGGGGCCTGGATCCGGTCGCAGGCGGCGAGGGCCCGGTCGGTGGACTTCTTGGTGGACGCGTCCGACACCTGGGTGACCGTGACGATTGCACCGAACGCCACGATGGTGGCGGCCGCAGCGATCAGGCGCCGCTTCCCGTTGAGCCACTTCGGGCCCTTGGTTGCGCGCCGGTACTGAGACCTTCGCATCTGAGGAACACCTTTCTTCAACACACGTGGCGGCGGTGGGTGCCGGCCGAGGGGTGATACGTGCGGCCTGGTCGGCTGGCCAGGTCGGGTACCGCTGAACGCTCCTACCTGGCTCGGAGGATGCGCATCGTGGTGATGACACCGGCGACTAGGGCCACCGCCAGAACCATCAAGATCACTGACGTGTTCACGCCGGTGACGCCTCCGGAGCCCGCGGCGACCAGCATCTGCTGATCCACCGGGACCGGGCCCTTCTGTGCCGCCGGCGGGGGCGCTGTGGGCAGCGCGCCGTACTGCACGAGCCCACTGCTCTCCAGCAGCGTCATGTGGGTCATGACGAACTGGTTGGCCTCCTGTGCCAGCTTTCGCACCGAGTCGTTACGGGTGCTGGAGCGGATCGTCCCGATCGCCGGGAAGATGTTTCCGTGTGCGGCCCGCAGCCGGTCGATGAAGATCTGGTCGAACGTGGTGCTGTTGGCGGATTCCATCTCGGCCAGCCAGCCCTGCTGCTGGTCGTTCGGCACCGCCGGCAGGGCCAGGCCCAGCTTCTTCGCCACCGAGATGTCCAGCTTGTCGAGGGTGACGTGCTGGGCGGCGATCGCCTTGCCGACCGCCTGCACCCGCTTGTCCTTCGACTTCTCGACCGCCATGTTCCCGGCCGGGATCTCCCAGAGGCCCGCCAGCCGCACCTTGACGACGAAGTCACGGTCAGCGGCCGAGACCTCGCCGGTGCCCTTGTCCGACAGTCCGCTGCTCGACGGGATCGGAATCGGCGCGTCCGCGGCCTGTGCCGTGACGGGCACCGACAGTAGCGCCAGGACCATTGCCGAAATGCTCACGAGCCAGCGAACGAGCCGGCGGGGCAAGCGTGCGGCAATCATCTCTGAAACACCTCCGATTGGAATTCCGGGGAGAACGTTATGAGTTCTGATCGATGTTTCGCAATCCCGATGAGGAGAAATGCGGAACACTTAGGTGCGGCCTAAAAAAGATTTATGAATCTCTTTTGAACCCTCGGGCATCATCCGTTCGGACGATGCCCGATTGTCACGCTCAGTAGCTGTAATCACTCGATCCGGCGCCACCGTCCGCGGCTCCCGCATCGCCCTTGTCGTCCGAGGACGGCGGTGCGACCGGCTTGGAGACCGGCGGGAGGCAGGTGAGGTTCTTCTTGCCGGTGGGCTCGATCACGAACCACTTGCCACCGACGTTCTGGCCCTTCCACTGCCCGGCCTTCTTGTCGCCGATGTAGGTGTAGACCGGCCACTTGTCGATGGTCAGCTGCTTGCTGCCGTCCTTGCGGGTGACCGTGCCGACGAGCTTGGAGTCGACGCCCTTGATCTCGGGCTTGCCGTCCTCGGTGATGGCCGGCGGCCAGATGGCGGCGCAGTCGCCCTCGCAGTTGGTCTTCGCGGCCGGCTTGTTCTTGTCGTCGTCGAAGCGGTAGAGGACCATGCCCTCCTGGTTCACCACGACCTTGCCCATGCGCTTGACCGAGGTGCCGGTCAGCTCGCTGGTGACGTCGTCGCCGGCCAGCTTGCCCGCCTTGTCCGCGGTCGACGTGGGCTCCGCGGTCGGCTCGCCGGTCGGCTCGCCCGTGGGCTCTCCGGTCGGCTCCGGCGTCGCGTCGACCGCGTTGGCCGCCGGCTGCAGGCCACTGCCGTCGGTGGCCGACGAGTTGTAACCGGCCGGGGCGCAGCCTGGGAGCGTGAGCGCCGCTGCCATCGCAGCGCCGACGACCATAAACTTTCGCTTCTCCGGTGTCACGGGGGTCCTCCACCGTCTGTGTTCTGACTGCCTTTTCCGCGCAGTAGTACGCGGGGCGCCCGCGAGAGGTTGAACTCCGGTGGCTCATTTTTCTTTGTTTTTTGTTTGAACCGAACTGCCATCGCATCCGTATAGCGCCGGTCCGGCCTCGCGGAAATGCAGCGAGGCCCGGCCGAATGGACGGCCGGGCCTCGTGGAACTGCGTGGTGTTACGGAGCGGTGACCAGTTTGGTCGGGGCGCCGTTGGCGGCGACCTCCTGCACCTGGAGGTGCGCGATCGACTCCTTGGGCAGCGCGGTGACCGCGGTCATCAGCAGCGGCTCCTGGCGCTCGGCCGTACCCCAGCCCTTCTCGCCGACCTTCCAGCTGGAGAGGACCTCGGGGCTGCCGTCGGTCTTGATCGCGACCAGCTGGCAGATCTTCGGCCCCTTGATGTTGGAGACCGCGAACTGCACCTGGGTGCCCAGGTCCTTGGTCTCGAGACCGGCGTCCAGCCGTACGCCGCTGCGGGCGTCGGTGCTGCCGATCAGGTCGCCGGCCAGGGGTGTGCCGCCGATGCCGCCGCCACCCTGGCTCAGCGGAAGCGGGTCGAGCTTGCTCGGGCCACCGGCGGTGACGGCCGGATTCTGCCCCTTGTCGGGCGCCAGCCACCGGGCGCCGGCGAACAGCGCGCCGACCGACAGCATCGCGAAGATGACCACCGCCGCGGCCAGCGAGAAGAGCCGCCGGCTGTTCGCCTTGCGCCGCTCGCCGCTGACCGTGCGGATCATCTTCTTCAGGACGAGGCCGTCCTTGCGGGACTCCTCGGTGGCCACCAGCGAGTCGGCGTCGACGTCGGCCAGGATGTCGGCGACCTGGAGAAAGGACTCCAGTTCGACCGCGCAGGCCGGGCAGTCGATGAGATGGTCCTCGAAGCGGCTGGCGTCGTGCTCGTCGAGCACCCCGAGCGCGTACGCCGCCACGTCGAAGTGTTGTTCCTGTGTCATTCCGTCACCCCCCGCTGCTGCAGGGCCGTACGCAGAGCCCGCAGTGCGTAGTACACGCGTGACTTGGCCGTCCCCAACGGCAGGCCAAGCACCTCCGCCGCTTCCGGAACGGTCCGGCCGCGGAAATACGTCTCGACGAGGATCTCCCGATGCGACTGGCTGAGCGTCTTCAGCGCGTCGGTGACCGTCATCAGTTGCAGCACCCGATCCGTGTCGTCCGCGGTGCTCGGAAAGCTCTCCAGCTCGCGGTCGTACGTCTCCGGGGGGCGGGCGCTGGTGCTGCGGTGATCGTCGATCGCGATCCGCCGCGCCACCGTGACCAGCCAGGGCCGCAGGGACTGCTGTCCTTGGGCGCCGAGCCGGTGTGCGTTGCGCCAGGCCCGCAGCAGGGTTTCCTGCACGATGTCCTCGGCGCGTTGCCGGTCGCCGCCGGTGAGCCTCAGCACGAACATCAGGAGCGGGCCGGCATGCTCTTCGTAGAGCATCCGGACCAGCGTGTCCTCATGATCCGCGCCGGCCGCCGCCTCGTGCCGGGGTGCCTGTCGGGGAATCACCGAACCATCATTCTCCGCACCACGACCTCCGTCGAGAGCCTGCCACCGACCACCGGAACCCCGTCCCGTCATGCCGTGCACCTCGCTCGGCGCACGTCGCTCCATGACTGACGCATGCATCGATTCCTCCTGCCGGTGCTTTCCCCTTCACCCTCTTTACGGGTGGGGCGCCCAGCAGGGATCAACGCGGACACAAGAATTTCTAAAGGTTCGGCAGTGGCGACGAGCAACGTTCCTCCGGGGGGGCGGAAGTCGGGGCCGTGGGGGGCATTGGGTCCCGCAGGTGAATGATCGCTAATCATCCATCTGCACCGATATGCGCGGCGGGGCAGGCGAATACTACTCACTTCTTGACGCGCGGCGTTAGCTGAGTACCGCTGTGTCGCCGCAGCGTCGCGCTGCGCTGCACCGCGTCCCGGGGCGACGGAACGGGCGTGCCCGACGGTAGCGGCTGACGGCCGATCTGCCCACCACCCGGATCGGACAGAACTCACTCGCTGTGCGACTTTCCCCCGGCCGGGGCCGATCCGGGCCGATTCGGCCGGTCGAGGGCATTGCGATCCTCCCCCGCACAGTCACTAAGCTCACGGTGACCAGGAGAGACCTTTGCGTAGGGGGTGCACCGAATGACCAACAGCAGCCCGGTGTCCTCGAGTGCCTATGAGTACCTCGACGCCGTCGGCCCGGAGGAGAAGGCCCGGCTGGCCGCCGTCCGGCGCTACCGGCTGGTCGATCAGCCGGTGGAGGACGCGTACGACCGGATCGCGTTCGTGGCCGGCGCCATCTTCGACACCCCCATCGCCACGGTGTCCCTGGTCGAGCAGGACCGGGTGTGGCTGGCCGCGTGTCACGGGCTGGTCGGCGTACGCCAGGTGGGCAACGAGCCCGGCCTGTGCGCGTCGGTCGTCCAGCGGGACGGCGTCTATGTGATCAACAACGCGGCCGTCGACCCGCGCACCCTCGAGCACCCGCTGGTCCGTGGCGAGCTCGGCCTGCGCTTCTACGCCGCCGCGCCGATCCGTACCCAGGACGGCTACCGCCTGGGCACCGTCAACGTCATCGACAACCGGCCGCGCGACGCCTCGCCGAGGCAGCTCCGCGCGCTGGAACATCTGGCCCAGATGGTCTCCGACGAGCTGGAGCTCCGCCTCATGGTGATCCGCAGCGCCGCCGCCGAGCAGCGCATGCGCCAGACGGTGAGCTGAGTAGGTTCCACCGTTCCGGGGTAAACGGCCGTCCCATGCGAACACCACGAAAGGTCGCGGTTGTCGCCCATGCCCGCAAGACCCTGGGCGGCGGCCTCGACGAGTTGCGGCGGCGGATCACCGACCAGGGCGTCGACGAGCTGCTCTGGTACGAGGTGCCGAAGAGCAAGAAGGCGCCGAAGCGGGTCCGCGAGGCCCTGAAGGAAGACGTCGACCTACTGGTCGTCTGGGGTGGCGACGGCATGGTGCAGCGGACCATCGACGTGGTGGCCGGCTCGTCCACGCCGCTCGCGATCATCCCGGCCGGCACCGGCAACCTGCTGGCCACCAACCTGGGCGTGCCGGCCGACCTGCCCGGCGCGGTCGAGGTGGCGTTCACCGGCCACCGGCGCAAGGTCGACCTCGGCAAGCTGAACGGCGAACACTTCGCGGTGATGGCCGGCGTCGGCTTCGACGGCGCGATGATCCGCGACGCCGACCGCAACCTGAAGGACCGGCTCGGCAAGCTGGCCTACGTCTGGACCGGCCTCCGCCACGTCAACGGCGCGGCCCCGCGGGCCACGGTGACCGTGGACGGCACGCCCTGGTTCGACGACGAGGCGTCCTGCGTCCTGATCGGCAACGTCGGCACGATCACCGGCGGCATCCACGCCTTCGACGACGCCAAGCCGGACGACGGCTGGCTCGACGTCGGCGTGGCCACCGCCCAGGGCGCGCTGCAGTGGGCCCGGGCGCTGGGCACGATGGCCGTCGGCCGCTCCGACTCGTCCCCGTTCGTCCGGATGACCCGGGCCCGCAAGGTCGACATCAAGCTGGCCGGCAAGCTCGAGTACGAGCTCGACGGTGGCGCCCGCGAGAAGGCCAAGCACCTGACGGTCAAGGTCGTCCCCGAGGCGGTCGAGATCTGCGTCCCGGCCCAGCCCCCGACCGCCGACTGAGGCTCCGACCGGCCCGGCCGGCAGACCCCGGCCGGCCACCCCGGCCGGCCACCCCGGCCGGCTGCCGCGGCGGCGACGAGTCAGATTAGCGACATAACGGTCGTACCCGAGCGGGGTTTTTATGGCCTTTTAGAACGATCAATCCCCTGGTAATGGCCACGGGCAGACCTCACACTGACTCGAAAGCCGCTACGCGTCTCAAGGGGGTTGGCCATGCCGCACCACCAGAGTTCCGCAGTGAGCCTCGCATCTCTGATCACCGTCGCGACCGTGCTGGTCCTCGGCTATCGAGCCGGCCGCACCCATGCGGCCTGGCGGGAACACCGCGACGTCCGGCGCGCGGTCAAGACCACCCGCCGGACGGCCTGGCGGCACACCGCCGTCCTCGTCCTGGGCACCGCCGCCCTGATCGTCACACTCGCCGCCGCGGTGTGATCACCCCTTCAACCCGGTGTGCGCCAGTCCCTCGATGAACTGGCGCTGAGCGATCACGAACACGATCAGCACCGGGATCGCGGTCATCGAGGCCGCGGAGAGCTGCACGTTCCACAACGGACCCTGGTACGCGTCGGTGAACTGGGTCAGGGCCTGCGGGAGCGTGTAGCGGTTCTTGGAACTGATGAACACGATCGGCTCGAGGTACAGGTTCCAGCTGTGCAGGAAGGTGAAGACGGCCACCGCGCCGAGCGCCGGGCGTGCCAGGGGCAACGCGATGCGACGGAAGATGGCGGGCCGGCCGAGGCCGTCCATCCGCGCCGCCTCCTCCAGCTCGCCCGGCAGCGTGACGAAGAACTGCCGCATGATGAACGTGGCCAGCACGCTCGGCGCGCCGAAGATCGGCACCAGGATCAGCGGCCAGTGGGTGTCGACCAGGCCGGCCGCGTTGAACATCCGGAACAGCGGGACGATGGTCACCTCGCTGGGGATGAGCAGGCCGGTCAGCACGACCAGGAAGAGCGGGTTCTGGCCGCGGAACCGGATGCGGGCGAACGCGTACCCGGCCATCGACGACACCACGAGCGTGCCGAGCGTGACCACCAGGGCGATGTAGGCCGAGTTGACGTACTGCTCGGCGAACGGCTGCAGGGTGAAGACGTCGCGCCACGCCTGCGGTGACGGCCGTTCCGGCCAGAGCTGGAAGGCGAAGATGTCGGCGTTCGGCTTGAGCGACGAGGTGACCATCCACCAGGTCGGGAAGACGAAGGGTACGCACAACAGGCACAGCAGACCGTACGAAATGACCCTAGCTTTCATGAAAGACCCATTTCTTGCGCAGCTGCCACTGGACCACGGTCAGCGCCAGCACGATCAGGAAGAGCAGCACCGAGAGGGTGGCGCCGTAACCGAACGCGTGGAACTGGAACGCCTGCTGGTAGAGGTAGTAGACGAGGACCGTGGTCGACGTTCCCGGGCCGCCCTGGGTCAGCACCGCGATCTGCGCGAAGACCTGCAGCGACCCGACCACCGTGATGATCGACGTGAGCAGGATGGTCGGGCTGATCAGCGGCAGCGTGATCCGGGCGAAGATCGTCGTCGGCCGGGCTCCGTCGATCCGCGCGGCTTCGTACAGATCGTGCGGTACGCCCTGCAGGGCGGCCAGGAACAGCACCATGTTGAGGCCGACGTTCTTGACGACCTGAACCACGATCACCGACACCATCGCGGTGCCGCCTTCACGGAGCCAGTTCGGGCCGGCGCCGCCCAGCAGGCTGTTGATGCCGCCGTTCTGCTGGAGCATGAAGCCCCACACGATGGTCCAGGCCACCAGCGACACCACCACCGGCGAGAAGAACACGATCCGGAAGAAGGTCGTCCCGCGCAGGCGCTGGTTGAGCAGCACCGCGAGCAGCAGCGCCAGGGACAGGTTGAGGATCACCAGCCCGATCGAGAAGAGCGCGGTCGCCCCGAGCACACCCGGCAGCTTCGGGTCGGCGGCGAGCTGCCGATAGTTCTCGCCGCCGACGAAGTCGAAGGTGTCGGCCAGCACGTTCCACTCGTGCAGGCTGTACCAGACCACCAGCACCAGCGGGACCAGCACGAAGAGCACGGTCCCGGCCAGTTGCGGCGCGATGAACAGGTACGCGGTCAGCCGGTCCGACCTGTCGACCTTCACAGCAGTGGCTGCACCGCTGTGCACACCTGGTTGAGCACCGCGGGCACATCGGCGTCGGGCTTCCACAGCGGGTCCAGGGCGCTCCGCACGGTCTGCGAGATCTCGGCGTTCCTGGTGTGCGACGGTTTGACCACGCCGGTCTCGATCCCGTTGATCACCACGTCCCGCAGCTGCTCGGGCTTCAGCAGCGGGTTGGCCTTGGCCAGCGTGTCGGTGGTGAGTTGCGACTTGCGCGGCGGCGGGAAGAACTGCGCCAGCTTGGCCGAGTTGGCGGTGTTGGTGAAGAAGGCCAGGAAGTCCTTGGCCGCGTCGGCGTGCTTGCCCTTCTTGAGGACGCCGACGCCGCCCTGCCCGATCACCGAGTACTCGCCCTTCGGCCCGGCCGGCAGCGGCACCAGGGTCCACTTGAACGTGGCGTCCTTGAGCAGCGAGGCCCGCGAGATCTGGGTGACGGTCATCGCGGCCTCACCGGCGAAGAAGTCGGCCGACGTCCCCGGACCCGGCATCGCCTTGTCGGTGAAGATCGACTTGTGGATGAAGGTCATCGCGTCGACCATCGCCGGCTGGTTGAAGCCGCAGGTCTTCCCGTCCGCGCTCCACGCCTCGGCGCCCCAGCCCTGGAAGACGGTGGCGAGGTTGTCCCACGACTTGTAGTCGAAGTCCCGGATCACCAGGCCCTTGCTCGCCGCGGCCGCCGCCATCGCGTTCTCCCAGGTCCACGGCTGCGGGATGGTCTTGACCAGGTCGATGTTCACGAAGACGCCGAAGGGCGAGGTGCTGAAGGGGTACGCGATGAGCTTTCCGTCCTGGCGCCACAACGTGGTGGCCGCCTCGGTCAGCTCCGGCTCGTTCTCGATCGTGCCGTCCAGCGGTTCCAGGGCGCCCGACGAGACGAAGTCGGGTGCCGAGTTCTCCAGGATCCAGGCCAGGTCGGGCGGGTTGCCCCCGGCGATCTGGGTGGTCACGGTCGTCGTGTAGTTGTCGAACGGCAGCGCGTCGAACCGCACCGTCACGTCCGGGTGGGTCTGCTGGTAGGCGGCCGCGATCTCGTTGAACAGCTTGACGTGCGCCTCGTTGTTCGACCACGTCGTCATCCGCAGCGTGATCGGGCCGTCGTCCGCTTCGCCGCCGCCACCGCCACACGCGGCCAGCCCGGCGAGCAGCGTCAGGGCCGCCAGCGTCGCTCGTACCTTCATCGGGAGGGTCCTTTTCTAGTAACCGCTGACGTCGGGCCAGCGCAGCTCGACGCCCTCGGCGGTCAGACGTTCCTGGAAGTCGGCCAGCAGGGCCGGGGTGTTGCGGACCGCGCGCGGGGTGACGGCGCGGTCCAGGCAGAAGGCGGCCAGCGCGCCGGCCACCTCCCCGGCGTTCCACTCGGTGGGGTGGAGCCGGTGCGATCCGTTGGTGATGTGCGTGGTGCCGATGTTCTTGCCGGCCGGCAGCAGGTTCTCGATCCGCCGCGGGATCAACGCCCCCAGCGGCACCTCGAACGGGCAGGAGGCCACGTCGATGTAGTTGTCGCCGCCGGTCGACGGGTGCAGGTCGATCCGGTACATGCCGACCCCGATCGAGTCGGCGTGCGACACCGCGCCCTTGTCACCGCGGACGGCCAGCGACAGGTCCTGCTCGACGATCGTGTACTCGGCCCGGATCCGCCGCGACTCCCGGATGTAGGGCGCCATCGCCAGCCCGTCCGTGCTCCCGGTGACGTCGCCACGCAACCGCAGCCCCGGCCAACCGGCGCCGCCGTCCGGGCGTGGCGCCTCGGTCTGCAGCCAGTACATGACACTTCTACTGAGGTCTTCGGCTCGGGCCACGACGGCGCCGGGATCGGCCGCGCCGATCAGCGGCTCCTCGAAGTAGTCGATCATCGGCCAGTTCACCAGGCAGATGTCGCTCGAGTAGAAGCCCGGCTCGAACTGCCGCCGCGCCGCGATCCGCCGGAACGTCCACAGGTTGCCGTCGCCCGGGTCGGCCCGCTGGTCGGCGTCGACCAGCCACGGGTCGTCGTCCGGGTTCGGCGTGAAGCCGCGGGTCGAGGTCTCCAGGGTGCGCGGGTTGGGCGTACGCCAGGAAAGCATCTTGTCGCCCCAGAACGCGGGCTGGTATTCGCGCCACCGGTGGTAGCTCGCCGGCCGGTCGATGGTGTGGTCGCCGGCCACGTGGTCGACCGCGAAGCAGACCGAGAACGCCTGCATGTTGTCCGGCTGTGGCTCGGCCGGCGCGCCGGGTTCGCCGGTCTCGTCCTGCGACTCGAAGCCGGTGACGAACTCGGTGCCGGTCAGCGGCAGCAGCTCGCCGGTCTCGGTCGCGTCCAGCACGTACGGCCCGGTCAGCACGATCTCGTCGCCCTCGTGGGTCACGGTCACCGAGGTGACGCGATCGCCGTCGGTCGTCGCGCTCCTTACCGTGGCCGGCTGGAGGACCGTCAGAAGACCACTGCTCCGGTACGGCGCCAGCATGCTCTCGATCACGGCGACGGCGACCCGCGGCTCGTGGCACAGCCGGCTCACGTGCCCGGCCCCGGGGTTCAGGTCCCGGGTCGCGCGGGCGCGCTCGGTGAGCGGGTAGTGCGCCCGGTAGTAGTCGCGGATCCCCTCGCGCAGCCGGCGGTAGGACGCCGTCACCCCGAACCGCTCGACCCAGGTGTGCTCGTCCGGCGGCACCGCCTGACTGGTCAGCTGGCCGCCCAGCCAGGCGTACTCCTCGGTCATCAGCACCGACCGCCCGGCCCGCAGCGCGCCCAGCGCCGCGGCCACCCCGCCCAGCCCGCCGCCGATCACCACGACGTCGGCGCGCATCTCCCGCTCAGCCACGGGCCACCGCCAGCGTCACACCCGGCACCGGCTCGCAGGGCAGCAGCCGCTGGGTGCCCTTCGGTCGTCCTTCGAGGATCTCGCTCAGCAACTCGACGGCCTGCCAGCCCATCTCCCGTCGCGGAATGCGATAGCCGGTGAACTCACGGTCGGTCACCGCCGGCCGGGTGGGATCACCCAGGGCCACGAAGGACAGATCTTCGGGTACGCGCAACCCGTTGTCTTCGGCTTGACGCACGAGGGCGACGCCGTCCGCGTACTCCTCGACGAACACACACGTCGCGCCGGTTCTGATGATCACGTCAAGATCAACTTCCCGGATGTGTACGCCGTCCGCGGCCTCCGCGGCGAACCCTTTGAACCGGTCGGCGTGTGACTCCGGCCCCGCGCCCTGGCCGACGTAGACCATCCGCTCGTGGCCCAGCTCCCGGGCCTTGCGCACCTGGGCCGCCGTGGCGCCCGGGTAGTCCGCGCCGACGTACGGCACCGGCCCGCCCGCGTCGTCCCGCCGGCCCACGCTGACGAACGGCAACCCCTCGCCGAGCAGGCGCTCCAGCTCGGCCGGATCGAGCGACCGGCCCAGCAGCACGCAGCCGTCGGCGAGCCGCAGCCGGTTGTCCTGGTGGAAGATCCGCCGCCGCCCGTCGACGACCGGGGCGCTGGTCAGCAGGAGCAGATCGCAGCCGATCCGCTCGGCGCACTCCTCGATGCCGACCAGGAACGGGTGGTAGAAGTCGCCGAGCCCGGCCGGGAAGACCGACTCGTAGGTGAACACGCCCAGGATCCGGTTGTGCCGGCTGGCCAGCCGCCGGGCGATCGGGTCGGCCACGTAGCCTGTGCTGCGGATGGCCTTGAGCACCCGCTCCCGCGTCTCGGGCGCGATCCGCACCTCGGCGTCGGCCCGCCCGTTCAGCACGAGCGAGACCGTCGCCTGGCTGACCCCGGTCATCCGAGCGATGTCCTGTTGCGTAACCCGCCCCACAACGCTCCCTAATGCGTATTAGTAAAGCCTTGCGGAGCATCGTGACCAGCCGTTGACACGGTCGTCAAGAGGATCGCATTTGGTAATAGGTATTAGCGGAGGGTTGCCGCGATGACCCGGTCGAAGTTGTCGTCCGCCGCGGCGGCGATCAGGTGGCCCGAGCCGACCAGCAGCAGCGCCATCGCGTCCACGTCGGCGCCGGCCTCGATCCGGCCCGCCCGCTGTTCGGCGGCCAGATAGTCGCGGATCATCCGCATCGCGTCGGCGGCCATCGGGATGCCGGAGAGACCCGCGGCCCGGAGCCGGGCCCGCAACTCGTCGCGGGCGATGATCAGGCTCAGCATCGCCCCGGCCACCGAGCCGAAGAGGTCGCGCAGGGCCGACGCCAGGTTGCCCTCGACGGTCCCCTGGCCGACGCGGGCCAGCAGGTCGTCGCGCCGGGCGGCCAGCCGGGCGATGCGGTCGATCACCAGCTCGGCCAGGAACGCGTCGAAGTCGGCGAAGTGCCGGTGCAGCACCCCCTTGGCCACGCCAGCCTCGGTGGTGACGGCGCGGCTGGTCAGCGCGTTGACCCCGGACCGCACGAGCACCCGCTCGGCCGCGCCGAACAGATGTTCGCGGACGTCTCGAATCGCCACCCCGGTCGGCATCGGGCGCACCCTTCCCCTGGCTTGAGTGGGCGCGTGCCCACTAAGGTGGGCGCATGCCCACTCTAAACCCCGAGCCGCACCAGCACCGCGAGGTGGCCGAGTCCTTCGGCACCGACGCCGGCCGCTACGACCGGGCCCGCCCCGACTACCCGGCCGGGCTGATCACCCGCATCGTCGAGGCCGCACCCGGCCCGCGCCTGCTCGACGTGGGCACCGGCACCGGCATCGCGGCCCGCCAGTTCGCGGCGGCCGGCTGCACCGTGCTCGGCGTCGAACCCGACGAACGGATGGCCGGCCTGGCCCGGGCCGGCGGGACCGAGGTCGAGGTGGCGACGTTCGAGAAGTGGGAGCCGCGCGGGCGCGTCTTCGACGCCGTCGTCGCGGCCCAGGCCTGGCACTGGGTCGACCCGCTGGCCGGCGCGGTCACCGCGGCCGAGGTGCTGCGCCCCGGGAGCCGGCTGACCGTGTTCTGGAACGTCTTCCAGCCCCCGCCCGAGCTGGCCACGATCCTGGCCGACGCGTTCCGCCGCTTCTTCCCCGAGGCGCCCGCCTTCTACGACCGGCCGGCCCTCGACCTCTACCAGCACATGATCGACAACGCCGGCCAGGGCATCATCCGGGCCGACGCCTTCCACGCCCCCGAGGAATGGCGGACGGCCTGGTCGCGCCACTACACCCGAGCCGAATGGCTCGACCTGCTGCCGACCACGGGCGGCCTGACCCGGGTGCCGCCCGAGACCCGCGACGCGCTGCTGGCCGACCTGGCCACCCGCATCGGCGACTTCACCGCCGCGTACACGACGGTCGCGGTCAGCGCCCGCCGGCGCTGACGACCTCAGCCGGCGGCGGGGTCTCGTCAGCCGGCGGCGGGGTCGAGCTTGATGGACAGGCTGTTGACGCAGTGGCGGGTGTTCTTCGCGGTCATCATCTCGCCGCGGAAGACGTGGCCGAGGTGGCTGTCGCAGCGGGCGCAGCGGATCTCGGTGCGGACCATGCCGAGGCTGACGTCGTCGATCTCCTTGATGGCGCCGGGGATGGCGTCGTCGAAGGACGGCCAGCCGCAGTGGCTGTCGAACTTGTCGTTGCTCTGGTAGAGCTGCGCGCCGCAGGCCCGGCACTCGTAGGTGCCGGCGGTCTTGGTGTCCACGTACTCCCCTTGCCACGCCGGCTCGGTGCCGGCCTGGCGGAGCACCCGGAACTCGGCCGGAGTGAGGCGTACGCGCCACTCGTCCTCGGTGGTGGGCAGGGTGGTGGGCTCGTCGGATGCCATGTGTCAACCGTACGTCGGTCGCACGTGCCGTGCGGCCTGCCGGGAGCGACCGTTCGTTGGTCACCCCATGGAAGCAGCGTTCACGCCCACGCGGCAGCAAGCCCTCCGGTACGGAATCCTCCTCGGTGTTCTGGTCGCCCTCGCGGGCACGGCCGGTGTCCTGCTGACCGCGCCGGTGCCGGGTGTGCTGTGGGCCGCGGTGGCGGGCTGCTCGCTGGCCGCGGGGATGACCGGTGGCCTGCTGGCGGGACGGCGCGGCACCCGGATCGACGCCCGGGGCATCCGGACCGCGTGGGGGCACGAGCCCTGGGACCACGTGGTCGATCTGCGGGCGGAACGGCGCGGCGCGCGTACCGTCGTCTCGGTCTATCTCGTCTCGGGCGCGAGCCTGCAGCTGGCCGCGCCGTACAGCGGTGACGGCCTGCTCGCCGAGGACCCGCAGTTCGACCTCAAGGTCTCCACCCTTTCGCACCTGTGGCGCAGTCACAGCATCGGCGGCGTTCCCTGCTGAGGGCCGACTCGCGGGGGGCGGTTTTCCCCAATACGGACATTAGTGGTTAAACTCCTCGGGACTGAATCGGACCTACGGCAACAGAACGGACTTTCCCTCATGAGCTTGACGCGCCGGTTGACCGCTGGACTCCCCGCGGTCGGCGTCACCGCCCTCGCTGCCCTGGCCTTCGCCGGGTCGCCCGCCTACGCCACCGGCGACGGTTCGGCGCGCGCCGGACAGCCGGCCGTGATGGCGACCCCGTGCTCGAGCGACGAGCGGACCAAGTGCGACTCGAGCGCGGACAGCGACGGCTACGGCGGCGGCGCGGCCGCGGCCACGACCGCCGTCCCCAACGACAACGCGACCGCCGGCGGCAACGACGACGACCGCGGCAACAAGGGCTACGGGTACGGCTCGGAGAGCCCGACCCCGTCGCCGAGCGAGACCACGCCGTCCGGTGGCACCGACACCGTCCCGCCGGGTGGCGAGCTGCCCGAGACCGTGCCGCCGACCGCGCCGGGGACCACGCCGCCGACCGGTGGCGTGAACGCCGGGACGCTGCCGCTGACCGGTGCGCCGATGGGCGCCACGATCGGCCTCGGCGCGCTGCTGGTGGCCGGCGGCGCCGCGGCGGTCTGGTACACCCGCCGCCGCCGCGAGGCCTGAGTTACCCGATCGACACCGAACCGCCTGGCCCACCGGCCGGGCGGTTCTGTCGTAGGGTCGGGCGCATGGCGGCGAAGGCGCAGGCGGAAGAGATCGAGGTGGCCGGGCACACCGTGCGGCTGACCAGCCCCGACAAGGTGGTCTTCCCGCGTCCCGGCTACACCAAACGAGACGTCTTCGAGTACTACCTGGCCGTCGGCGACGGCATCATGCGCGCGCTGGGCCACCGGCCGACGACGCTGCAGCGCTTCCCGGACGGCATCGAGGGCGAGATGTTCTTCCAGAAGCGCATCTCCACCCGCGGCGTCCCGCCCTGGATCCAGACGGCGAAGATCAAGTTCCCGTCGATGCGTACGGCCGACGAGCTCTGCCCCGCCGACCTCGCCCACGTCGCCTGGGCCGCCCAGATGGGCACCGTCGTGTTCCACCCGTGGCCGGTCCGCCGCGACCACACCGACAACCCCGACGAGCTGCGCATCGACCTCGACCCGCAGCCCGGCACCGACTTCGGCGACGTGATCGCGACCGCCGGGGTGTTCCGCGAGGTGCTCGCCGACCTGGGCTGGCAGGGCTTCCCCAAGACGTCCGGCGGCCGCGGCGTGCACGTCTACCTCAGGATCAAACCCGAGTTCACCTTCGTCGAGGTACGCCGCGCGGCGATCGCCCTGGCCCGCGAGGCGGAACGGCGCCGCCCCGACCTCATCACCACGGCGTGGTGGAAGGAGGAGCGCGGCGAGCGGGTGTTCATCGACTACAACCAGATGGCCCGCGACCGCACGATCGCCTGCGCCTACTCCCTGCGGGCCAACGCCCGCGCCACCGCCTCGACCCCGGTCACCTGGGACGAGCTGCCCGACGTCGAACCGGACGACTTCGACCTGCGCACGGTCCCGAAGCGCATCGCCGAGAAGGGCGACGCACACGCCGAGATCGACGCCAACGCCTACGACATCACCCCGCTGCTCGAGTGGTCGAAGCGAGACGAGGTCAACGGCCAGGGCGAGATGCCCTACCCACCCGACCACCCGAAAATGCCCGGCGAACCACCCCGGGTCCAGCCCAGCCGCAAGAACGCCGCCAACTGGACCGACGAACCCTGACGGCGGGTCACCGACCCGGCTCCGATCAAACGGCCGGCCGCCGCCGGCGCTAGGTTCGGTCCTCGGCGGCGTGCCGGGGAGCGGCGGTGCCGCGGCCGGCCCGCGACGCCATGCCCACCAGCCGGGACGCGTCGGAGCGGCGGCCGCCCCCGGACGACCGCGGCCCGGCGACGGTCACGGCCGCCGGGGCCGGGGCCGGGGCCGGGGAGATCGGTGCCGCCAGCTCGGCCGGGATCGTCACCTCGGCGGTGATGCCCCCGGCGGCGGCCGGCCGGAGCACCACGCTGATCCCGTGCTGGGCGGCCAGCTGGGCGACCACCAGCAGGCCGAGCCGTGAGCTGGTGGCCGGGTCGAACTCCTGCTGCTGGGCCAGCCGGCGGTTCGTCTCGTCCAGCGCCGCCGCCGACATGCCCAGGCCGTGGTCCTCGACCTCGACCACGATGCCGGCCGGGACCGGGTGGGCCGACACCCGCACCGTGCTCTCCGGCGGGGAGAAGGTGGTGCCGTTGGCCAGCAGTTCGGCGAGCAGGTGACCGATGTCGGTGACGGCCGCCCCGGGCACCTCGGCGTCGGCGATCGTGCCGATCTCGATCCGCTCGGCGTGCTCCACCTCGCCCGCCACCCGGGTGACGATCCCGGCCAGCGGCTGGGGGCCGAGCCGGCGCCCGGTGCGGGCCGAGCCGGCGAGGATCACCAGGTGGTCGGCCTGCCGCCGCATCTGGGCGGCGAGTTGTCCGGCCCGGGCCGCGGCCCGTTCGCCGGTGCCCTGGGCGAGGGCTTCGAGCTGCCGGTCGATCAGGGTCTGGTTGCGCCGGGCGATGTTGACCAGGACTCGTTTCATGTCGTAGCGCAGGGTGGCCTCGCCGGCGGCGGAGTCGATGGCGCTGCGCTGCACCTCGCTCAGGGCCGCGCCGACCTCGGCGATCTCGTCGTCGCCGAGGGACAGCCGCAACGGGTCGACGTCGCCGGCGACGCGCTCGCCGGCCCGCAGCGCCCGGACGGTGTCAGGCAGGCGTCGATGGGCCAGGTCGGTCGCCGCCGCGCGCAGCACGGACAGCCGCCGCACCACGGAGCCGCCGATGTGGACGGCCAGCAGCAGCGACGCCACGATGGCGAGCAGGCCGAGGAGGCCGGAGACGCCGAATCGCCACAGGATCCGGTCGCGTTCCGCCTTCGCGAACTCGGCGGCCTTGTCGTAGCCGTTGGCGAGGAAGCGGTAGAACTCGCGGACGGCCGGGGTGAAGGTGGCGGCCCAGACGTCGGGTGTCGTCGCGACCTCTTCCCCGGCGGTGCCGGAGCGGATGAGCTGGTCTTCGGCGCCCCGCAGGGCGGTGAAGGCCGGGCCGCTGAGCATGCTCTTGAAGTCGGCCTGGTCCGGCCCGGGCAGGGTGGCGCCGGAGGTGGGGATCTGGAACCGCACCGCGCCGACGATCTCGATCAGCTGCCGGTATTCCCCGCCGTCGAACCGGCCCGCGATCGTCACCCCGCTCAGCAGGGCGTTCTCCTGGTGGAGCAGTTCACCGGACCGGCGCAGAGCGACCCCGGTCCGGATGACCCGTTCCACCAGCGGGTCGCTGGACACCGCGGCCGCGTTGTAGACGGTGAAGGCGTAGCTGATGATGCCGGCGTACCCGCTCACCACCTCGGCCCGGGTGACGTCACCGGTGTCGACCCGCTTCCGCAGCAGGGCCAGGGAGTCGAAGGCGCCGCTCAGGCCGGCGATCCGGTCCCGGGTGATGTCGGCCGAGATGCCCTCGCCCCGATAGTTTCGGGACAGCTCCTGAAACTCGGTGATCTTCGCGTCGGTGGCCGCCCGCAGGGCCCGCACTGTCGTGGGGTCCCCGCCGATGGCCAGCGCCACGACCGATCCGCGGCGTTCGGCCTGCAGCGCCGCCACCATCCGGTCGCAGGGCAGGCTCACGTTGTCGCGGCTGTTGTAGCTGTCGCGGAACGCGGTGGCGTCGGTGACCGCCGCGCTCACGTCCAGCGTCCACAGTGCCATCAGCGCGAGCACGGGAACGAGCAGAGCCAGCATGATCTTTGAGCGAATGGATCTCGGTTTCCTTCGCATGAAAGGAAGTACTCGCGCTGACCATGCTTGGTTCACGGGTGTCGGACAACCGACAATTCCGGGATTACTCCGTAACTTACGGGGTGTCGATCCGGACCAGTTTGTCGACCAGGCGGTCGAGTTCCTCGGACGGGTCGGCCGCCAGTCCCATATGGACCGCGCCGGCCCGCAGGATCGTGCTGCGCGGGGCCACCATCCAGCGGAAACGCTCGCCCAGGGACATGCCCTGGGCCTGGCCGCCGCCCGCGCACGCGGCCACCCAGGCGCCGAGGGCGGTCCGCACGGCGTGCACGTCGGCCGCCGGATCGAGGGCGAGCAGCCGCTCCGGCACCAGCAGGATGCCCGCCTCGAGGAAGTCGGTCCGGTGGCAGTAGAGCAGCACGCCCACGTTGATCAGCTCGCCGCGCTCGATCCGCGGGCAGGCCTGGATGGTGGCGTACTCGTAGGGGATTCTCATGGCAACCACGCCTCGGGGCGGGCGGCACGGGCGGTCAGATGGTCGACGTAGCGCTCGGGCGGCACGTCCAGCCACTCCGCCGGCACCAGCGCGACCACCTCGGCCAGCAGCTCGGGGGTCACGGGCGGAGGTTCAAGGGCTTCTGTCGCGTACGGCCGGAGCACGTGATCGTCGGCCTTGAAGGGTCGCAGCACCTTGCCCGCGGCGCGGTCCCAGTCGTGATGGAAGAACAGGCTGGCGCCGTGGTCGATGAGCCACAGCTCGCGGTGCCAGATCAGCATGTTCGGGTTGCGCCAGCTGCGGTCGACGTTCTCGACGAAGGCGTCGAACGCGAGGATCCGCCCGGCCAGACCGGGCTCGACCGGGTGTGCCGTCGGCTCGTACCCCAAGGATCCGGGCAGGAAGTCCATCCCCAGGTTGGCGCCGGCGCTGGCCTTGATCAGCTCCTGCACCTCCTGGTCGGGCTCGGCCCGGGCGACCACCGGGTCGAGGCCGACCACCACCAGGTCGGGGACCGGGAGGGTGAGGCGCCGGGCCAGCTCACCGGCGATGATCTCGGCGACCAGCGCCTTCGGACCCTGCCCGGCGCCGCGGAACTTCACCACGTAGGTGCCCTCGTCGTCAGCCTCGACGACGCCCGGGAGCGAGCCGCCCTCGCGCAGCGGGGTGACGTAACGGGTGGCGGTGACCTCGCGCAGCACCCGCTTACCTTAGGCGGGACCCTGCCGGCGTACCTCGTCGACCTTGGCCATCGCCGACCGCAGCTCGCCCAGCCACTCCTCGGAGTGTTCGCCGGTGAGCTTGACGCACCAGGCCAGCGCCTCGGAGCGGGAGCGGGCCACGCCGGCGTCGACCAGCGTGTCGAGCACCTGGCGCTCGGGCTGGCGCAGCCGGGTCATCACCGGCGCCGAGAGGTGTGTGAACAGCTCGCTGGTGTCGCCGCAGCGCACACCCCAGGCGACCTTGCGCTGGTAGCGGTGTTCGACCTGGCGGGCGACCCGGATCCGGTCGTCGCGGGTGTCTTCGCGGAACTGGTTGATCCGGCCGGCCTGGGCGGCGGCCCGGTCGGCGTCGGAGGCGTCGGCGCCCAGCTCGGGCTGGTTCACCCGGCCCCAGATGATGATCTCGTCGCGGTCGATGACGACCTCGGGCGGCTCGGTGAACCAGGTGTCGTTGACCGACCCGGCGATCCAGGCGGCGGCGTCGTCGGTGGGCGGTGGTTCGGTGCGTGCTCCCGGAGGAGTCGGACGGAATCGCATGCTTACATGATTACACCGTTACAAGGCTTACCTGCTCGCGGAATTCGTTCGCTCACAGCGAACAGGGCGGGCTTCACCTCCCCGTTGATCAGGGCAGACTGTGGCGATGGACCTGCCGATCAACCCGCCCGTGAAGCCGATGCTGGCCAAACCCGTCGCGGACATCCCCCCGGGCCAGATCTACGAACCGAAGTGGGACGGCTTCCGCTCGATCGTCTTCCGGGACGGCGCCGAGGTCGAGATCGGCAGCCGCAACGAGAAGCCGATGACGCGCTACTTCCCCGAGGTGGTCGAGGCGATCCTGGCCAACTTCCCGGAGCGCGCGGTGATCGACGGCGAGGTGATCGTCGCCGACACCTCCCGCAACACCCTCGACTTCGAGGCGCTCCAGCAGCGCATCCATCCCGCGGCCAGCCGGGTCAAGCTGCTCAGCGAACAGACGCCGGCGGGGTTCGTGGCTTTCGATCTGCTCGCCCTGGGTTCGGAAGATCTGACCCAGCTTCCGTTCGCCGAGCGACGGGCCCGCCTGATGGAGTGCCTGAAGGACGCCGAGCCGCCGGTCTACACCACCCCGGCCACCGAAGATCTGGAGACGGCCCGGCGGTGGTTCGCCGAGTTCGAGGGCGCCGGCCTGGACGGCCTCATCGCCAAACCCCGCGACCTCGGGTACGAGCCCGACAAGCGCGTGATGTTCAAGGTCAAGCACAAGCGCACCGCCGACTGCGTGGTGGCCGGCTACCGGGTGCACAAGAGCGCCGAGAACCGGATCGGCTCGCTGCTGCTGGGCCTCTACGGCGAGGACGACAAGCTGGTCTCGGTCGGCGTGATCGGCGCGTTCCCGATGGCCGTCCGCGAGGAGCTGTTCGAACAGATGCAGCCGCTGGTGACCACGTTCGAGGGTCACCCGTGGAACTGGGAGGCCCACCTGTCCGGCGAGCGGACGCCGCGCAAGAACGAGGTCAGCCGGTGGAACGCGGGCAAGGATCTGTCGTTCACGCCGCTGCGCCCCGAGCGGGTGGTCGAGGTGCGGTACGACTACATGGAGGGTGTCCGGTTCCGGCACACCGCCCAGTTCGAGCGCTGGCGGCCCGACCGCGACCCGCGCACCTGCACCTACGACCAGCTGGAACGCCCGGTGCGATTCGACCTGGCCGAGGTCCTCACCAGCCGGTAGCCGCGCCTGTCAGACTCACCGGCTAGCCTTCGTGGCTGCACCGTCGGTTTCCGTGGAAGGGTCAGCCTCGTGCCGCGTCACCCCCGCCTGGTCGTCGCCCTGCTCGTTGCCGTGGTCGCGACCGCGGGCTGCACGCTGCCGGTGATCGCCCCGGACGAGTCCGGCAGCGACGCGGCCGATCCCGGCGCGTCGCCCCAGGCGCCCGCGGTGCCCGGCACGGTCGCCTCCTGGCGATCCTGCCCCGAGGTGCCCCAGCAACTGGTCGGGCGAGGCGCCAACAACATGCGGTACGACTGCGCGTCGGTCGCCGTGCCGCGGAACTGGGCGTCGCCGAAGTCCGGTGAGACGTACGAGATCCAGATGATCCGCATCCGGTCGCGGAACCAGAAGGAGCGGATCGGATCGCTCGTGCTCAACCCGGGCGGCCCCGGCGCCTCCGGCATCGACACCTCGGTCTACCTGTCCTTCGGCCAGCAGCTCGGCGGCCTGCCGACCGAGATCACCGACCGGTTCGACATCGTCGGCTTCGACCCGCGCGGGGTCGGCCGCAGCAACCCGGTGAAGTGCATCGACAACACCGACCAGGACGCGTCGTTCGCGTTCGAACCCGACCCGGTCGACCAGGCCGCGTTCGACGAGGTCGTGGCGCTGAACAAGAAGATCGCCGAGGGCTGCGGCAAGAAGTACGGCGACCAGCTGCCGCTCTTCTCGACCGAGCAGGCGGCCAAGGACATGGACGCGATCCGTTCGGCCGTCGGCGACCAGAAGCTGACCTACCTGGGCTACTCGTACGGCACCCTGCTCGGCGCCACCTACGCCCAGCTGTTCCCGCAGAACATCCGCGGCCTGGTGCTGGACGGCGCGGTCAACCCCGAGCAGGACTACGTGGCCGGCTCGGAGGCCCAGGCCAAGGGCTTCGAGCGGGCGTTCACCAACTTCACCACCTGGTGCAAGGCGACACCGGCCCAGTGCCCGATCGCGGCCGACGCCCGTGGCGCCGTCACCGACGCGCTGGCCAAGGCCAAGGCGTCGCCGGTCAAGGGCGACGACGGGCGGGACGCCACGGCCGGCTGGATCTTCGTCGCGGTGATCTCGTCGCTCTACACCGAGTCGGGCTGGAAGTCGCTGGCCAAGGCGATCGACGACCTCCAGGCGGGCAACGCCAAGGGCGTCTTCGACCTGGCCGACCAGTACGCCGACCGCAAGCCGGACGGCACCTACTCCAACCTGTTCGACGCCAACCTCACGGTGAACTGCGCCGACACCGACGAGGCGCCGCCGGTCAACCGCATCCGCCGGCTGCAGAGCGAGTGGCGGACGAAGTACCCGCTGTTCGGCGGCGCGCTGGCGATCGGGATGCTGCCGTGCACGTTCTGGCCGGGCAAGCGCGACCCCTACCCGGCCGGTCCGGCCACCGGGGCCCCGCCGATCGTGGTCGTGGGCACCACCGGCGACCCGGCCACGCCGTACGAGAACACCGCCGAGCTGGCCGGCATGCTCGGCACCGGGCACGTGCTGACCTGGGAGGGCGAGGGGCACACGGCGTACCCGAGCACCACCTGCATCACCAACGCGGTCGACCGCTACCTCATCGATCTGGCGGTGCCGAAGGAGGGCCTGCGCTGCCCGGCACGTTGACGCCCTGACGCTCGGCCAGCTCCTCGAGCAGGGTCCGCACCAGGCGGAGGTTGTTCTTCAGCTCCTCCTGCTCGTCGTGGCGGAAGGCGTCCTGATCGACGATCAGCTTGCTGGCGAAGTGTGCCGTGATCAGCGGCACGACGCCCAGCACCATGAGCGAGATCAGCAGCCCGGCCATCAGCCGCGCCTCCCACGAGTCGGGTGAGATGTCGCCGTAGCCGACCGTGGTGGCCGTGACGACCGCCCACCAGAGCCCGTCGCCGAACGAGACGTCATCCTCGAAGACGGGGTACAGGGATCCGCAGATCACAATCAGGATTCCGTACGCGACGATCAGCATCCGGGGCGAGTTGGCGAGCCAGACCAGCCCCCGGTACGCCCTGTGAAAAGGCACCAGCACGGTTCGCATCCGGCCATCGTGCCCGGTCGGTGCCAGGGTGCGGCTCATCCGACAGGGCGTGTCAGGATGGCCGCGTGTTGACCTTTCGCCTGGCCGAACGCGCCGACGTACCCGAGATTCTCGCCCTCTACGCCGACGACGACGTGAGCCGGGCCCGCGACGGGGCCGTGTCCGAGGCGGCGGACGCGGCGCACTGGGCGGCCTTCGAGGCCATCGACGCCGATCCCGCCAACGAGCTGATCGTCGCCCTCGACGGTGACGAGATCGCCGGGACGTTCCAGCTGACCTTCACGCCGTCGCTGAGCCGGGGCGGCGCCTCCCGGATGACGATCGAGGCGGTGCGGGTCCGCTCGGACCGCCGGGGCGGTGGCCTCGGCCGCACGATGATGACCTGGGCGCTCGACCGGGGCCGGGCCCGGGGCGCCGCGCTGGCCCAGCTCACCACCGACAACAACCGCACCGCGGCCCACCGCTTCTACGCGTCTCTGGGCTTCGAGGCCACCCATGTCGGCATGAAGCGACCGCTCTGATTTCGTCAGGCGCGAGCGGCCGGGCCGGAGCCCTGGGTAGAGTCCAGGTCGTCCCGATTTGCGGGCAAAAGATGATATCGGAGAGGCGACATCATGTATCCCTACCCGATCAACACGGCCGCCGACCTGCGCCGCGACGACCTGCTGCGCCAGGCCGAGCAGTCGAGGCTGGTCGCCCAGGTCCGTGATCCGCACCAGCTGCGGCACCGGATCGGCGACGCGCTCATCCGCGTCGGCCGGCGCCTGGCCGACGAGCCCCCGGCGCCGGCCAGCCCGGTCAGCCGCGGCCCCCAGGGCCCGGCCCGCAACCGCCCCCGCGGCCGCACCGCCTGACCTTCGGCCCGGTCACCGGCCTCAGAGCACGAACGCGTCGGTCCAGAGCTGGCGGGTCCGGCCGGTCAGCGCGTCCATCAGGCCGATCGCCTGGTTGTCGGTCAGGGCCGCCACGAAGTCGATGACCGCCCGGCCGCGCGCCCGGGACGTGCGGTCCGGCGTACCCTCCGGAAGCTCGGCCTCGGCCAGCTCGACCAGGTCACGCAGCCGGGTCGGCAGCCGGTCGGTCTCGTCGGGGTCGGTCAGCCAGGCCAGCAGCGCCTCCACCAGGGTGGCCAGCAGGCGGGCCTGACCACGCTGGTGCAGGGCCAGGTCGGGGCGGGCCAGCACGAACCGGTTCTGGACGAACTTGAGGATCTGCACCTCGTGCCACTGGGCCGGGGCCAGCAGCACGTGCCCGGAGCGGACGGCCGGCTGATCGGTCGCCGTCACCGACTCGACCAGCCGCTGGGTCCACGTCGCCGAGAACGCCGCGACCTGGGCCTCGGCCCGCAGCGAACCGTCGAACGGCGCGGCCAGCAGCCCGTCCACCAGCTCGGCCCGGACCTTCTCGACCGCCGCCGCGAACGCCTCGTCGTCGGCCATCCAGGCGTCCTTGCGGTGCAGCTGGCGGCGCAGCGACTCGATCGCGCTGCCCGGTCCGGTCTCCGACGCGGAATGCCGCTGCCAGGCGGTCAGCTCGGCCGCCACCGCCCCCGGCTGGAGCACGCCGACCCGATGCACATCCTCGAGATCATGGATCGCGTACGCGATGTCGTCGGCCGTGTCCATGACCGAGGCCTCGACCGTCTGCTGCCAGTCCGCGACCCGCCCGGCGAACGGCGCCCGGGCCTGCGTCATGTCGTCCACCTCGGTGGAGTACGCGCCGAACTTCAGCGACCCGCCGTCCGGGTCGTCCACCGGCGCCGCCGCCCCGCGCGGCGCCGGGTCGAGGAAGCGCGGGTGTGGCACCGGATGCGAGCGCCGGGTCCAGGGGTACTTGAGGATCGCGGCCCGGGTCGCGGCGGTCAGGTTCAGCCCGATCGTGGCCTGCCCGCGGATCTCGGTGCTGGTCACGATCCGGTACGACTGCGCGTTCCCCTCGAACCCGTCCCGCAGCCGGAGCCGCTGCCGGGCCAGCTGGTCGAGGGTCCGCTCGCCCAGGTGCCCGAACGGGGGGTGCCCCAGGTCGTGGGCCAGCGCCGCCGCCTCCACCACGTCCGGGTCGCAGCCGCCCAGCTTCTCCAGCAGCGCGCCGTGGTCGCCGCCGGCCAGCCGTTCGGCGATGGCCCGGGCCACCTGGGCCACCTTGAGGCTGTGGGTGAGCCGGTTGTGCACCAGCAGGCCCATCCCGCCCGGACTGATGACCTGGGTCACACCGCCCAGCCGGGCGAAGAACGGGCTGCTCACGATGCGGTCCCGGTCGACCCGGTACGGGCTCAGGGCCAGATCGCCCGGCGCCACCAGGCCGTCGCCGAACATCCGTCGGGCGCGGGGATCTGTCATGAAACAAATCCTAGGGAAGCTGAGATGGGGCTGAGAGGCCCGGTGGCATCCTGGGCCCGGTCCCGGTCATGCTGGGGATCGTCAGGGGCAACCGGAAGGTATGGGTAATGGCTAACAGAGGACGGACCGGCGCACTGGTGGCGTTGGGTGCGGGCGCGGCATTGGCCTGGCTTGTGAAGGACCTTCCCGGGCAGATGGGGGCTCGCCGCGCGTCCGGCGCCCGGCTCGAGCGGATGCGGCGCTCACCCCAGTTCCGGGACGGCAAGTTCCGCAACACCGTCCCCGCCACCGAGCTGCTGACCCCCGGCGCCATGCCCGCGATGATCGTCGCGTCGCTCCGCGACCGGGACCGCCGGCACCCGCACGCGCCGATCCCGGTGGTCACTCCGGCGCCGGCGTCGTCCGACCTCTCGGTGATCTGGTACGGCCACTCGTCCGCGCTGATCGAGATCGAGGGCCGCCGGATCCTGATCGACCCGGTGTGGAGCGACCGCTGCTCGCCGTCCCGGGTGGCCGGCCCGCGGCGCCTGCACGAGCCGCCGGTGGCCCTCCGCGAGCTGCCGCCGCTCGACGCGATCCTGATCTCCCACGACCACTACGACCACCTGGACATGGAGTCCATCCGCAACCTGGTCGACCTGCAGGCGGCGCCGTTCCTGGTGCCGCTGGGCGTCGGCGCCCACCTGGAACGCTGGGGTGTCCCGCCGACCCGCATCGTCGAGCTCGACTGGAACGAGCGCCACTCGGTGGCCGGCGTCGAGTTCATCGCCACCCCCGCGCGCCACTTCTCCGGCCGCGGCCTCAGCCGCGACGAGACGCTGTGGGCGTCCTGGGTGATCGCCGGCCCGGCCCGGAAGGCGTTCTACTCCGGCGACACCGGCTACTTCGACGGCTTCGCCGAGATCGGCCGCGAGCACGGCCCGTTCGACGTCACCCTGGTGCAGATCGGCGCGTACGGCGATCAGTGGCCCGACATCCACATGCTCCCGGAGGACGGCGTGGCGACCCACGTCGACGTCCAGGGCGGCCTGATGATCCCGGTCCACTGGGCCACCTTCAACCTGGCCATGCACGACTGGGCCGAGCCGGCCGACCGCGTCTGGGCCGAGGCCAAGGCCCGCGACGTCCGGCTGGCGATCCCCCGCCCCGGCGAACGCGTCGAGGTCGACGCCCCGCCCCCGGTCGACGGCTGGTGGCAGTCGGTCGCCTGAGCGACCTCGTGGCCGACGGCGGCGTCAGCTCCAGGCTTCGCTCATCTCCGGGATCTGCATGCCGGCCGGGGTGGTCTCGCGCGGCGGCGTGGTGGTCGCGGAGAAGCCGAGTTCCGCGCCCACCTGCCGCCAGCGCTCGAACAGGACCTGGTCGGTCAGGACGTCCTTGATGTCCTGGTGGGAGGCACGCAGTTCGTCGATCGCGGCCTCGTAACGCTCAACCCGCTTGTGCAGTTCGGCACCATCGTGAACAGTCATGCCCACAGGTTAGCCAGAAATGAGTCATTTTCGGTTTGAACCGGGGAAAAGCGGCGTCACGCGCTGAGCTTGCCCGCGATGCGGACGATCCGCTCGGCCATGTGGTCGAGGGCGGCGTAGACCTCGTCGGTCAGCGGGGCGTCGTTGTTGCCGCCGGTGACGTGCGAGACGCCGTACGGGTTCCCGTCGCCGAACTTGACCGGGTCGGTGTAGCCGGGCGCCACGAGGATGCCGCCGAAGTGGTGGATGGTGTTGTACAGGGCCAGGAGGGTGGATTCCTGGCCGCCGTGCTTGGTCATGGTCGAGGTGAAGCCGGCGTACGCCTTGTCGGCGAGCAGCCCCTGGCCCCACTGCGGGCCGAGCGTGTCGAGGAACTGCTTGAGCTGGCTGGCGATGTTGCCGTACCGGGTGGGCGAGCCGAAGAGCACCGCGTCGGCCCAGGTCACGTCCTCGGCGTGCCCAGGAACGGCCCCCGGTAACGCCTAGAGCCTGAGTTCCGAACCGTTCTCGTCATCGAACCAGTTGCCGCCGGTGCCCAGGTAGCGAAACGCGTAGTGGCCGGGGTCGAGCCGCAGGCTGATCGTCCGGGTCCCGTCCCGCCGCACCTTGAGCTCGTGCTCGCCGGGCTGCCAGTCGTTGAACGAGCCGACCACGCTGACCGGGCCGGCCGGCTGGTCGGCGGGCAGACAGAAGGTGACCCGGGTCTTGTTTCCGAAGAGCTTGCTGCGCTTGATCATGATGTCCCTCCAACACGGATCCGGGTTCCTATGCTGACAACGCGCAGTCGCGTTGGGTGTGCCGACGCGCCGCCCGTAACCTGGCGGAATGCGACCCGAGCCCCCGCTGGAAACACGAGCCGCCTCGTTCGCCGACCTCGACACCACCACGCTCTACGCGATCCTGAGGCTGCGCGTGGACGTCTTCGTGGTTGAGCAGAAGTGCCCGTACCCGGAGCTGGACGGCCGGGACACCGAGCCCGGAACGCGGCATGTATACCTGACCGAGGGCGATCGGATCCTCGCGTATCTCCGCATTCTGGACGACGGCGACGCGCTCCGGATCGGCCGCGTGCTCACCGCGCCGGAGGCCCGCGGCCGCGGGCTGGGCAAGAAGATCATGGACGAGGCGATCACGATCGTCGGCCACCGCCCGAGCGTGCTGGACGCCCAGGCGCATCTCGCCGGTTTCTACGGCGGCTTCGGCTATCGGCCGACCGGCCCGGACTACGTCGAGGACGGCATCCCCCACATCCCGATGGCGAGGGACGCTCAGGGAAGCGCGGCCACCAGCTCGGTGAGCGAGCGCCGGCGGCCGGTGTAGAAGGGCACTTCCTCGCGTACGTGCCGGCGCGCGCCGGACGCCCGCAGGTCGCGCATGAGATCGACGATCCGGTGCAGCTCGTCCGCCTCGAAGGCGAGCATCCACTCGTAGTCGCCGAGCGCGAACGACGCCACCGTGTTGGCCCGCACGTCCGGGTAGCCGCGGGCCATCCGCCCGTGCTCGGCCAGCATCGCCCGGCGCTCCTCGTCCGGAAGCAGATACCACTCGTAGGAGCGGACGAACGGATAGACGCAGATGTACGGCCGGGGCTCCTCGCCGGCCAGGAACGCCGGCAGGTGGCTCTTGTTGAACTCGGCCGGCCGGTGCAGGGCCATCTGCGACCACACCGGGTCGAGATGCCGGCCCAGCGCGGTCCGGCGGAACAGCGAGTACGCCTCCTGAAGGGCGTCCGGCGACGCCGAGTGCCACCAGATCAGCACGTCGGCGTCGGCGCGCAGCCCGGCCACGTCGTACGTGCCCCGCACCGTCACGTCCTTGCCGGCGAGCTGCTCGAACAGCGCGTCGACCTCACCCGCCACCTCGTCCCGGAGGGCCGGCAACGGCGACGAGGACCGGAACACCGACCACATCGTGTAGCGGATGGTCGAGTTCAGCTCGTTGATCCGGGCGGCGTTGCTCTGCTGGTCGCTCATGCTCTCCTCAGTCCTCCAGGGTCTTGCAGACGGTCTCGGCGGCGGCTTCCCCGCTGGCCACGCAGGCCGGGATGCCGACGCCGTCGTAGGCCGCGCCGGCCAGCGCCAGACTGGGCCGCCCGGCGATCGCGGCCCGCACCGCGGCAACCCGATCGAGGTGGCCGGGGGCGTACTGCGGTAGTCCGCCACCCCAGCGTTGCACCCAGGCCTCGGCCGGGTCGGGCAGCGGCGCGCCGATCAGCTCGGCCAGTTCGGCGTGGGCGGTGGCCAGCAGCGTCCGGTCGTCGGGCTGGAGCCGGGCCTCCTCGCCGTACCGGCCGAGCGAGGCGCGCACGATGACCGGGCCGTCCTCGCCGGTCAGATGGGTCCACTTGCGGGTGAGGAAGGTGGCCGCCTTGACCAGCGTGCCGCGGCTGGGCGGAACGAGGAAGCCGGAGAGAACGGGCAGCGTCGTGCCCGGCGGCAGCGCGAAGCCGGCCAGGGCCACGCTGGCGTAGTCGAGCCGGCCGACGGTGGCCGCGGCGAGCGGGTCGACGCCGTCGAGCAGGCGGGCGGCGGCCCGGGCGGGCACGGCCAGGACGACCGCGTCGACGTCGTCGGTCTGGGTGGCCGGGACCGGGCCGAGCCGCAGCCGCCAGCCGGTCGCGGCCGGCGCCAGCTCGCGGACCGGCAGGCCCAGGCTGATCCGGGCGCCGCAGGCCGCCGCGACCGCCGCCACCAGCTGGGTCATGCCGCCGTCGACCGCGCCGAAGACCGGTGTGCCGGGCGCACGCTTCGAGGCCGCCTGGGCCGCGCGGACCGCCTCGGACAGGGTGTGGGCCGACCGGGCCGCGGCGGCCAGGGCGGGAATCGTGGTGGCCAGGGACAGATCGGATGCCCGGCCGGCGTAGACCCCGCCGAGCAGCGGGTCGACCAGCCGGTCGACGACCTCGGGCCCGAGGCGGGCGGACACCAGATCGCCGACCGAGATGTCCGCGCCGGGGGCCAGCAGCGGATCGGCCGTGGGGACCTCGGGCGACTCGCGAGGGATGCCCATCAGCGTTCCCGCCGGCAGCGGAGACAGTGGTGGCTCAGCCCGGCTTCCGAGCGCCGGATGCCGCGCTGGGCCACCACTGGGGGGAGCGGAGGCGGCGACGGCGGCGGGCACCGCGGCGGGGTGGACGATGGGGAGGCCGAGCCGGGCGGCGAGGCGGGCGGCCGCGGACGGCCCGCCGGTCGGGGCGCTCATCAGGAAGGACTCGGCCCCGCGTTCCACCGTGACGCCGGCCAGCCGGCCGGTCCGCAGCTTGCCGCCGAGGACGCCGCTCTGCTCGTACACGATGATCTCGGTCTCGGGCGGCGCCAGATCACGCACCTTGAGGGCGGCCGCGAGCCCGGCGATGCCTCCGCCGACGATCGCAACCCGCTTCCGCACGAGACAAAGCCTACGAGCGATGAATCAGGTCGACGAGCCGGGTCAGGACGTCGGGGTCGGTGTCCGGCAGCACACCGTGGCCGAGGTTGAAGACGTGACCCGGCGCGGCCCGGCCCTCGGCCAGCACCCGCAGCGCCTCGGCCTCGACCGCCGGCCAGGGCGCGAACAGCACCGCCGGGTCGAGGTTGCCCTGCACGGCGCGGTCCGGGCCGATCTGGTGGGTGGCGGTGCTCAGCGGCGTACGCCAATCGACCCCGACCACGTCCGCGCCCGCCTCGCCCATCGCGCCCAGCAGCACCGACGTGCCGACGCCGAAGTGGATCCGGGGGATGTCGAACTCGGCCAGGCCACTGAGCACCGCGGCCGAGTGGGGCAGCACGAAGCGCCGGTAGTCGGCCTGCGAGAGCGCCCCGGCCCAGGAGTCGAAGAGCTGGACGGCGCTGACCCCGGCGGCCGCCTGGACGCGCAGGAACTCGAGGGTGATCGTGGCGAGGCGACCGAGCAGCTCATGCCACAGATCCGGATCGCCGTACATCATGGCTTTTGTCCGCAGGTAGTTCTTCGACGGCCCACCCTCGATGAGGTAGCTGGCCAACGTGAACGGCGCCCCCGCGAAGCCGATCAACGGCGTCGGCCCGAGCTCGGCGACGAGCAGCCGGACGGCCTCACCGACAAATCCGACATCGACCGGGCGGCCGAGCTGAGCGAGATCGGCGGCGGACCGAATCGGCGAGGCGATCACCGGACCCGTGCCGGCCACGATGTCCAGCGAGACGCCGGCCGCGGCCAGCGGCACCACGATGTCGCTGAACACGATCGCGGCGTCCACCCCGTGCCGGCGTACCGGCTGCAGGGTGATCTCCGTGACCAGATCCGGTCGGCGGCAGGAGTCGAGCATGCCGATGCCCTCGCGGATCTTGCGGTATTCCGGCAGTGACCGGCCGGCCTGTCGCATGAACCAGACCGGCGTGTGCGGCACCGGCAGGCCACGGCAGGCACGGACGAATGCCGAATCTCGGGGTGTCGTGGTCACTCGCCCCATGGTGCCATGTGGCATAAGGGCGGGATTACCTTGCCCACTGTGTGTGCCACGCGGCGCGGCGATCGACGACGGACAGGGGTGATCGGCATACGCTTCACCGCATGACGCCCACCCCCGCGGCTCCCGAGGCGTTCACCCGCGCCGTCGCCGGGCTCCGGGCGGCCGCCCCGCGAGACGAGATTCTGCTCGAGGAGATCGCCGCGCCGCAGCGCCTGGCCACGTACGCCTTCGCGCTCAGCGCCACCGTGCTGCGGGCCGGCGACGAGGTGGCCAGCGGCCGGCTGATCCTGCTGCACGAGCCGGCCGGTCACGAGGCCTGGCAGGGCGACCTGCGCCTGGTCACGCTGATCACGGCGGAGCTCGAGTCGGACATGGCCGGCGACCCGCTGCTGCCCGCCGTGGCCTGGACCTGGCTGACCGACGGCCTCGAGCAGCACGCGGCCGCGTACACCGCGATCGGCGGCACCATCACGCAGACCACCTCCACCCGCTTCGGCGAGCTGGCCGGCCCCGAACCCACCGCCGACCTGGAGATCCGGGCATCGTGGACGCCCACCTCGGTCGAGCTGGCGGCCCACCTCGAGGGCTGGTGCGCGATGCTGGCGTCGACCGCCGGCCTGCCGCCGCCCGGGGTCTCGGCGATCGCCGACCGGCATCGAGCGACGACGTAGGAAGAACGACGCGGGAAACGCCTAGCAGACCTTGAAGGCCGCGCAGGCGTCCTTGATCGACACTGCCAGGCCGATGCCCTCGGCGTCCCGCGCCTTGGCCGTGGCCAGGCCGACGACCTGCTGACCGGCGTTCACCACCGGCCCACCGGAGTTGCCCGGGTTGATCGGCGCGTCGAACTGGATGCTCTGCGCGTCCTGCTCGCTCGGCCGGTAGGCGCTGACCACGCCGGTGGTGACCGAGTCCTCCAGGCCCAGCGGCGCGCCCACCACGACGATCTGCTGACCGGGCTTGACCTCGGCCGGGGCCGGCTCGAGCCCCTTGATCGCCCGGTCCGCGCGCAGCAACGCCAGGTCCTTGTCCTTGTCGACCTTGACGATCGTGGCGCTGACCTCGTCCTTGCCCCGCTCCAGGAAGACCTTCTTGTCGCCGGCCGCCCAGACCGACTCGACCACGTGGTAGTTGGTCAGCATGTTGGCCTTGCCCTTGGCCGCCCTGTCGCCGATCGAGAACGCGGTGCCGGTGAAGTCGCCCGCCCGCACCCGGAACACGCTCGGCAGCACGCCGGACGAGACCGCCTCCGGGTCGAGGACGCCCGCCAGCCGCTTCTCCAGCTTCTCGGTGCGGTTGTTCAAGGCGACGGCCCGGTCGCGCTCGGTGGCCAGCTCGGCCGACAGCTTGCTGTTGCCGCTCTCCAGCCGCCACACCACCAACGCGCCGAAGATCACCAGCACGACGGCCAGCACGATCGCGATCATCCCGCCCCGGCCGCGGCCCCGGTTCTTCGGCCCCGGTTCCGAGAACGATCGGTGGGGTACGGGCGCAGCATGCTGCGCCCGGGCCGGCCGGGGATGACCGACGTGCGACGGCCGCTGCGGGAACCGCGTCTGCTGCCCCAGCTCCCACTCGACGTCCAGGGCGCGCTGCTCGCCGGTGTCCCACTGGGACCGGAAGATGTGCTCGCCGGTCTCCCAGGGGTCGACGGCGGGTCGCAGGTCCTCGGGCCGTCGTGGTCCGGGCATGCCGCGCTGTCCGTACGGCTCGTGCATGGCGGTCATCGCGGTGCGGCCTCCCCGGGCTCTCGGCGCTCCGGCGGGTAATACGCACCGGAGCGCCGATACGGATGTGTTTCGAACGGAGAATTTCCGCGCCGTGGACGCCGTGTGGATCGACGCGCCGGGACCGCTGCACACGGGAGAGTGGGTACCCCCGTACGGTTACGGTGTGACCGACGAAGCACCCGTGCGCCGTCGGGACGCCCCGGAGGTTGCCGGAGACGGACCGCTTGACGTGCCCGACCCGTCTGAGCCCGATGGTCCCGTCCCGCTGACCGCCCCCCGTGACGGCACCCCACGCCCGGTGGAATCCACCGACGAGCTGGCCGAGGTGGTCGCCCGGATGGCGGGCGGCACCGGGCCGGTGGCGGTGGACGCCGAGCGCGCCTCGGGCTACCGCTACACCCAGCGGGCCTACCTGGTGCAGCTGCGCCGGCAGGGCGCCGGGACCGTGCTGATCGACCCGATGCCGCTGGCCGACCTGCGTACGCTCGACGCCGCCCTGGCCGACAGCGAGTGGGTGCTGCACGCGGCCAGCCAGGACCTGGCCTGCCTGGCCGAGCTGGGCATGCGGCCGCGGCGGCTGTTCGACACCGAGCTGGCGGCACGCCTGGCCGGCTTCGAGCGGGTCGGGCTGGCCGCGCTGACCGAGAACCTGCTCGGCTTCACGCTGGAGAAGCACCACTCGGCCGCCGACTGGTCGACCCGGCCGCTGCCGGAGTCCTGGCTGACGTACGCCGCCCTGGACGTCGAGATGCTCACCGACCTGCGCGACCACCTGGCCGCCGAGCTGGAGCGGCAGGGCAAGGCGGCCTGGGCCGCCGAGGAGTTCGCCGCCCTGGTGGCCACGGCCGACCGCCCGCCCCGGGTCCGCCCCGACCCCTGGCGCCGCACCTCCGGAATACACCGCGTCCGCGGCGCCCGCGCCCAGTCCCGGGTCCGCTCCCTCTGGTACGCCCGGGACGGTGTCGCCGCCCGTCGCGACTCGGCGCCCGGCCGGGTGCTGCCCGACTCGGCGATCATCGCGGCGGCCGAACTCGACCCGAAGGACGAGAAAACCCTGCTCGGCCTGCCCGGCTTCGGCGGCCGCTCGGTGCGCCGGCTGGCCCGGGTCTGGCTCGACGCGCTGGACGAGGCCCGGGCCCTGCCGGACGAGGCTCTGCCGGTGAACCAGCCGGTCGAGGGCCCGCCCCCGCCCCACCGCTGGGCCGAGCGCGACCCGGTGGCCGCCGCCCGCCTGCAGCGCTGCCGCCAGGTGGTGGTCGGCACCGCCGAGGCACACACGCTCCCGCCGGAGAACCTGATCAGCCCCGACTTCATCCGCCGGCTGGCCTGGGCGCCGCCGGACGAGGTCAGCCCGCAGACCGTGGGCGACACGCTGCGCGGTTTCGGCGCCCGGGCCTGGCAGATCGGGCTGATCGCCGAAGGACTGGCCGAGGTGTTGCCGGATCCTTCTGCGGCGGGCGCTGGCGAGGCGTAGTTACTCGCGGGTAGCATTCGCCTGACCCCGCTTGTCAGGAGGCTTGCTGTGCCCCGTGAAGTCCGGGAGGTCGTCTTTGTCGACGGCGTCCGCACCCCGTTCGGCAAGGCCGGCGGCATGTACGCCGAGACCCGTGCCGACGACCTGGTGATCCGCTGTATCCGAGAGCTGCTGCGCCGCAACCCGCAGCTGCCACCCGAGCGGGTGGAGGAGGTCGCGATCGCGGCCACCACCCAGACCGGCGACCAGGGCCTGACCATCGGCCGCACCGCGGCCCTGCTGTCCGGCCTGCCCAAGACCGTGCCGGGGTACGCGATCGACCGCATGTGCGCCGGCGCCATGACGGCCGTCACCACGGTGGCCGGCGGCATCGCGATGGGCCAGATGGACATCGCCATCGCCGGCGGCGTCGAACACATGGGCCGCCACCCGATGGGCGAGGGCGTCGACCCCAACCCGCGCATCCTGGCCGAGAAGCTGGTCGACCCGTCCGCGCTGGTGATGGGCTCGACGGCGGAGAACCTGCACGACCGCCTGCCCGGCATCACCAAGGAGCGGGCCGACGCCTTCGGGCTGGCCTCGCAGGAGAAGACGGCCAAGGCGTACGCCAACGGCAAGCTCCAGCCCGACCTGGTCACCGTGGCCACCCGCAGCGCCGAGGCGGGCTGGGGCCTGGCCGCGGCCGACGAGGCGCCCCGCCAGACCTCGATGGAGAAGCTGGCCACGCTCAAGACCCCGTTCCGCCCGCACGGCCGGGTGACCGCGGGCAACGCGGCCGGCCTCAACGACGGCGCCACCGCGGCCCTGCTGGCCGACGAGGCGACCGCCCGCGAGCTGGGCCTGCCGGTCGCGATGCGGCTGGTGTCGTACGGCTTCGTCGGCGTCGAGCCCGAGGTCATGGGATACGGCCCGATCCCGTCCACCGAGAAGGCGCTCCGGCTGGCCGGGCTGACCATCTCCGACATCGGGCTGTTCGAGCTCAACGAGGCGTTCGCCGTGCAGGTGCTCGCCTTCCTCGACCACTTCGGCATCGCCGACGACGACCCGCGGGTCAACCCGTGGGGCGGCGCGATCGCCGTGGGCCACCCGCTGGCCTCCTCCGGCGTCCGGCTGATGACGCAGCTCGCGCGCCAGTTCGCCGAGCACCCCGAGGTCCGCTACGGCCTCACCGCCATGTGCATCGGCATCGGCATGGGCGGCACCGTGATCTGGGAGAACCCGGCCTGGGAGGGCAAGTGATCGAGAACCCGAACGAGGTCGTGACCAAAGCGCTCGTCCGTGTCTTCAGCACACCCGGCCTCGACCGGCCCGTCGCGCTGATCACCCTGGACAACGGCTTCGACCACAAGAAGCCGAACAGCTTCGGGCCGGCCGGCCTGGCGTCGCTGGACGCGGCGATCACCACGGCCCTCGACGCCGAACCGGCCTTCGTGGCGATCACCGGCAAGCCGTACATCTTCTGTGTCGGCGCCGACATCACCGGCATGCCGCTGATCACGTCCCGGGAGCAGGCGCTCGAGCTGGGCGAGCTGGGTCACCGCGTGTTCGCACGGCTCAAGGATTCCGACATTCCGACGTTCGCCTTCATCAACGGCGCGGCGCTCGGTGGCGGCCTCGAGGTGGCCCTGCACTGCCACTACCGCACGGTCTCCGGTGGCGCCGCCGCGCTCGGCCTGCCCGAGGTCGCGATCGGCCTGATCCCCGGCTGGGGCGGCAGCCAGTTGCTGCCCAACCTGATCGGCGCGCCCGGCGCGGCCCAGGTGATCCTGCAGAACCCGCTCACCCAGAAGGTGCTGCGCCCGAAGCAGGCGGCCGAGCTGGGCGTGGCCGACGTGCTGCTGGAACCGGCCGACTTCCTGGAGCGGTCGCTGGAGTGGGCGGCCGGGGTGGTGCGCGGGGAGATCACCGTGCAGCGGCCCGAGGTCGACAAGGACATGTGGGACGGCGTGCTGTTCTTCGCCAAGCAGCAGCTCGACGAGCGGCTGCACGGCGCGGTGCCGTCGGCCAACAAGGCCCTCGAGTTGCTCGCCCTGGCCAAGGAGGCCTCGTTCGCCGACGGCACGGCGGCCGAGACCGAGGCGCTGGCCGACCTGATCATGGGCGACGAGTCGCGGGCCAGCCTGTACGCGTTCGACCTGGTCCAGCGCCGGGCGAAGCGGCCGGTCGGCGCGCCCGGCCAGGAACTGGCGCGCAAGGTCACCAAGGTCGGCATCGTCGGCGCCGGCCTGATGGCCTCCCAGCTGGCGCTGCTGTTCGCCCGCCGGTTGCAGGTGCCGGTGGTGCTGACCGACCTCGACCAGACCCGGGTCGACAAGGGCGTCGGGTACGTGCACGCCGAGATCGAGAAGCTGGCCGGCAAGGGCCGCCTCTCCCCCGGTGACGCGGCCAAGCTGCTCGGCCTGGTCAGCGGCTCGGTCGACAAGTCGGTGTTCGCCGACGCCGACTTCGTGATCGAGGCGGTCTTCGAGAACCTCGACGTGAAGAAGCAGGTCTGGGCCGAGCTGGAGAAGATCGTCTCGCCCGAGGCGGTGCTGGCCACCAACACCAGCTCGCTGTCGGTGACCGCGATGGCCGCCGACCTGGAGCACCCCGAGCGGGTGGTCGGCTTCCACTTCTTCAACCCGGTCGCCGTGCTGCCGCTGCTCGAGATCATCCGCGGCGGGCGCACCGACGACGCCACCCTGGCCACCGCCTTCGCGGTCGGCAAGGAGCTGCGCAAGTCCTGCGTGCTGGTCAAGGATGCTCCGGCGTTCGTGGTCAACCGGCTGCTCACCCGCTTCACCAGCGAGGTGTTCGCCGCGATCGACGCCGGCACGCCGCTGGAGACGGTGAACACCGCGCTCGACCCGCTGGGCCTGCCGATGCGGCCGATCCAGCTGCTCCACCTGGTCGGACCGGCCGTCGGCCTGCACGTCGGTGAGCAACTTCACGAAGCGTTCCCGGATCGTTACGGCGACAGCCCGAACCTGCACCGGATCGTCGAGGCCGGCCTGCCGCTGATCGTCGACGACGAGATCAACCCCGAGCTGGGCGCGCTGCTGGAGACCGGTTCCGAGCCGTTGACCGGTGATCAGGTACGCGAGAAAGCACTCGGCGCCCTGGCCGATGAGATCCGCGTCATGCTCGACGAGGGCGTGGTGGCCGAGGCGCAGGACATCGACCTGTGCATGGTCCTCGGCGCCGGGTGGCCGTTCCACCTCGGTGGCGTGACCCCTTACCTGGACCGCAGCGGCATCGCCGAACGGGTGACCGGCAAGCGCTTCCTGCCCCGCGGGGTGGCCGGCCTTCGCGCCTGATGTCCGGTATCCGACGCCCCCGTGTCCGAAATGGCGCGGGGGTGTCTGCGCAGATGGCCTGCGATAGGTAGGCTCCGGCGCGCCGAGGAAAGCCGTGTCGGCCCGAGGTTGCCGTAGTCCCTGGAGAAGCAGATGTCACAGCCGCCATACCCGCCCCAGCCGCAGGAGCCCTACGGCCAGCCGTACGGCCAGCCGTCGCAGGACGGTGGCTATGGCCAGCCGTCACAGGGCGGCACCTACGGGCAGCCGTCGCAGGGCGGCGCCTACGGGCAGCCGCAGTCCGGCGACCCGTACGCCCAGCCGTCCTCGGGCGCGCCGCAGGGCTACCCGCCGCCGGGCCAGTCCTCGGGCGCGCCCCAGGGCTACCCGCCGCCCGGTGGTGGCGGCTACCCGCCGCTCCCGCCGGAGGGTGGCGCGCCGCAGTTCGGTGGCCCGCCCGCCGGTGGCCCGCCGCCCAAGAAGAAGTCCTCCGCCCTCAAGATCACGCTGATCGTGGTCGCCGTCGTCGCCGTGCTCTGCGCGGTCGGCATCGGCGCCGTCGTGTTCTTCGCCAAGGACAAGGTCGAAGAGGTCGTCGACGGCGCCAAGATCACCGTGGCCGCGCCGGCCACCCTGGGCGGTCGCGCCAAGATCACCGACCCGACGGTGGCCTCCGCGGCCGACGAGCTCGACAAGGAGCTCGGCAAGGTCGGCGGCGCGACCAGCTCGGTCGGCGCCATGTACGGCAACGTGCAGAAGCAGGACATCGTCATGGTGGCCGCGGCCTCCACGGTCTCCGGCTCGGCGCAGGCCCGGTTCGACGAGTTCACCGCCGGGATGGCCTCCGGCGGCATGTCCGCCCAGAACATGACCGACACCGACCCGGGCCCGCTCGGCGGCATCGCCAAGTGCGGCGACACCACCCAGCAGGACGTCAAGATGGCCGTCTGCGTGTGGTCGGACAACGGCAGCACCGGCATGTTCGCGATGTTCTTCAAGACCAAGGCCCAGCTCGAGAAGGAGTTCGTCACCCTCCGCGGCGAGGTCGAGAAGAAGGCCTGACCGGCATCGGCGGTGCGGCGCGGATCTCATGCCTGATCCGCGCCGTATCGCCCGGTCGGTGCGATCTCTCCCCGCCGATGGGGGACGACATGCCCTGATCACGGCACTAGAGTTCCGCGTGTTACCCACATCGATGGAGCTTTGATGTCGCAGCCGCCGTACCCAGGCCCGCCCGATCCCTGGTCGTCCGGCCAGCCCGCCTCCGACCCGTACGCGCAGCCGCCCCAGCCGGGGCCGCCGCCGTCGTCGGGGCAGCCCTACCCGGGGCAGCCGCAGCCCGGCCAGCCCTATCCGGGGCAGCCGGCGTCCGGCCAGCCCTACCCCGGGCAGCCGCAGCCGCAGTACCCGCCGACCCAGCCGTACCAGCCGGCGCAGCCCTATCCGGGCCCGCCGCCGCAGCAGCAGGGCGGCTACCCACCACTGCCGGACTACGGTCCTCCGCCGCCGGACTACGGGCAGCAGCAGTACGCGCCGCCCGGCTACCCGGTGATGACGCCGGCCCCGAAGAAGAAGTCCCGGGCGGTGCCGATCACGCTGGTCTCGATCGCCGTCTTCCTGGTCCTCTGCGTCGGCGGCACCACGGCGATCGTGCTGGTCGCGCGGAACACCGCCGGCACCGTCGACGAGGCCGTCGACAACTACACCCCGCCGCCGCTGCCCAGCGTCGAGCCGCTCGACCCGCCGCCGACCACCGAGCCGCCGGCCAAGACGATCTCCATCGTCGAACCGCGCACCCTGGGCGGCCGGCCGAAGCTGACCGACGACCAGTTCAAGGACGTCGCCGAGCAGCTCAAATCCGACCTGGCCGACATTCCCAACGCCCGCAACACCGTCGGCGCGCTGTACGGAACGGTCGCCAAGCAGAACATCGTGGTGATCGCCGGGGTCGAGGCGGACGTCGACAACCCGTCCCAGGAACTGAACGGCACGTTCCTCGGCGCCGGGGTCGGCGGCCTCAAGGTGACCGGAATCACGTCGGTCGCGGCCGGGCCGCTCGGTGGCGTCGCCAAGTGCGGCAAGGCGGATGCGTCCGGGGTGGACATGGTGCTCTGCGGCTGGGCCGATGAGGGCAGCGTGGGCTGGATCATCTGGTACTTCAAGTCGATCACCACGGCGAAGAAGGAGTTCGTCAAGCTGCGCGGCGAGATCGAGAAGTCAAGCTGACACTCCCGCCGACACGGTCACATACGTCTATCGATCAAGATACGAACACGACGCGGTTCTCCTCGGAGGGCCGCGTCGTCATCTTCACCGGTCAGGATGGTCCGCTGATCAGCCATCACCGAGTGAAGGAGTATCCGTGCACCTCCCGCAGCTTCGCCGCGTCCGCTGGGCCGTCCGGGCGACCCTGCTCCTCGGGGTGGCCGCATCAGTGGTGGCAAACGTCCTGCACGCCCAGGACAACCCGATCAGCCAGTCCATCGCCGCCTGGCCGCCGCTGGCCCTGCTCCTCACGGTCGAGCTGATCTCCCGGGTGCCGGTGCACCGCCGGTCGCTGGCCGCCGCCCGCCTGGTGGCCACCGCGACCATCGCCGGCATCGCCGCCTGGGTGTCCTACTGGCACATGGCCGGGGTGGCCGCCCGCTACGGCGAGACCGGCGCGTCGCCCTACCTGCTGCCCCTCTCGGTCGACGGCCTGATCGTGGTGGCCAGCATCTGCCTGGTCGAACTGGCCGGCCGCATCGCCACCCTGGAACACCCGGCCGAGCCGACCCCCGCCGCCGCACCCACTTCGTCGGCGCCCGCCGCCGCACCCGCGCCCGCCGCGGCACACGTGACACCCGCGCCGGCCCACCCGGCACCCGCACACCTGGCACCCGCGACGGCGTCGGCCACCACCTCGTCCACCACCTCGGCCACCGTCGAGCGTGCGGTCGTCTCGGGCGCCCTGCCTCCCCAGGCCGCCGCGGAGATCGCCGGCCTGCTGTCCCCGAGGCCCCAACCGGACCCCGCGCCCCGACCCACCCCGACGAGCCGGCCCACCACCTCCGGCCGCGCCACCACCTCCGGCCGCGCCACCACAGCCGGCCGCACCAGCACAGCCGGGCGCGCCACTCCGACCGGGCACGCCACTCCGGCCGGGCACGCCACGACAGCCGGACGCACGACGCCAGCCGGACGCGCCACGACGGGCGGCCGCACCACCCCCGCCGGCCACGCCACCCCGCCCGGCGCACGCATCCCCGAGCTGACGCCGGAGGCGACCAAGCAGTCCCGCCCGGCCGCGAAGGGCCGCCGCACCCCGGCCGAGACCGTGGCCGAGGCGAACCGCATCCGGCAGAACCGCCCCGAGATCACCGACTCCGACCTGGCCGCCGCCCTGGGCATCAGCACCAACCGCTGGCGCACCATCCGCCGCGAGTCCCCCGACCACAGCCTCGCCGCCTGACACCCGGCCTGTTGCATATGAGTGCGCAGAGCCAACGAAATCGCTAGCTCTGCGCACCTATCCGCATCACTCCGCCTGACAGCCGCCTCGTTGCGTATGAGTGCGCAGAGCCAACGAAATCGCTAGCTCTGCGCACCTATCCGCATCACTCCGGGCGGTCGGCCTCGCACCGCAGGCCGGCCAGGAAGACCCGGACGAACCGGCTCAGCTCGCTGAACAGGTCGATCCGGGCGATCCGGGCGAAGCCGTTCGACGCCCCCTGCTCGGCGTAGAGGGCGAGGACCACCGGCGGCGGGTGCGCCGACTGCCACAGCCCGGCCGCGATCAGCGCCGTCGCCGCCACCAGCTCGAAGCAGGACTCCCGCGGAACGTCCGGTAGCAGCCGGTGGACCACGTCGACCACGGCCTCGGTGCCGCCGATGGCCGCGACCTTCGACCGGCGCAGCGCGTCGAGCGAGACGTTGCGTTCGAGGGTCAGCGACGAGTGGGTCAGCAGCTGGCAGAACAGCGGCCGGTCGGCCATGGACCGGGCGAGCACGTCGGCCAGGCCGGCGGCTCCGTCGCGTACCCCATCGAGGTCTTTGATCACCGCGTCGGCCCAGGTCGACCATTCGGCCTCGGAGAGCCGCAGGAAGATCTCCTCACGGGTGCCGAAGTATTTGAGCAGCGCCGACTTGTGCAGGCCGACCTCGGCGGCGATGGCGGCCAGGCTGACCAGGCCGACGCCGTCGCGGATGGCGAGCTCGCGGGCGGCGTCGAGGATCTCGGTCGCCCGCTGCTCCTTCTGCTCGGGCCGTCGGGCCCGCACGAAACCGCTCACCTGCTGACTTTAGCGTGGCGGCCGATCTCGGCGGCTATAAGTCAACGGTGTTGTCTTGTTAAGCGAACGGTGTTGCCCTAACCTGGCGGCATGGTCGATGTGGAACTACGAGTGAACAACGAGGTCCACCGGGTCGAGTTCGACCCGCGGGTCAGCCTTCTCGACGCGCTCCGCGAGGAGCTCGGGCTGACCGGCACCAAGAAGGGCTGCGACCAGGGGGCCTGCGGTGCCTGCACGGTGCTGGTCGACGGCGAGCGCATCGCCTCCTGCCTGGCGCTGGCGGTGCAGTACGGCGGCCGGGAGATCACCACGATCGAGGGCATCGAGCATCCGCTGCAGCGGGCGTTCATCGCGGCCGACGGGTTCCAGTGCGGCTACTGCACCCCGGGCCAGGTCTGCTCGGCGCTGGGCATGCTGGCCGAACACCGGGCCGGGGCGCCGAGCGCGGTCACCGAGGACCTGACCGCGACCGACATCCCGCTCACCGAGGCCGAGATCAAGGAGCGGATGAGCGGCAACCTGTGCCGGTGCGGCGCGTACGACGGGATCGCCACCGCCATCCGGGAGGTGGCGTCATGAGGTCGTTCGCCTACGTCAGCGCGCCCGACGTGGACACCGCCGTCCGCGCGCTGGCCGACCAGCCGGGGGCCAAGCCGCTGGCCGGCGGCACCAACCTGGTCGACCTGATGCGCCAGGATGTCGAGCGCCCGGCCACCGTGGTCGACATCTCCACGCTGCCGCTGACCGAGGTCGAGGTCCTCCCCGACGGCGGCCTCCGCATCGGCGCGCTCGTCCGCAACAGCCACCTGGCCGCCCACCCGGCGGTCCGCACCCGCTACCCGGTGCTGGCCCAGGCCCTGCTGTCCGGCGCCTCCGGCCAGATCCGCAACATGGCCACGGTCGGCGGCAACCTGCTCCAGCGCACCCGCTGCCTGTACTTCGTGGACGCCACCGCGGCCTGCAACAAGCGTGAGCCGGGCAGCGGCTGCGACGCGGCCGGCGGCTTCCACCGCGCCGCCGCCGTGCTGGGCGCGAGCGAGCACTGCGTCGCGACGCACCCGTCGGACATGGCGGTGGCCCTGGCCGCGCTGGACGCCACGGTCGAGGTGCACAGCGTGCGCGGCTCCCGGACGATCCCGCTGGTCGAGTTCCACCGGCTGCCCGGCGACCGCCCCGAGCGGGAGACCGTGCTGGAGCCGGGCGAGCTGATCGTGGCGGTCGAGCTCCCGGCGCCGATCGCCGGGCGGTCGGCGTACCGGAAGGTCCGGGACCGGGCATCGTTCGCGTTCGCCCTGGTGTCGGTGGCGGCGGCGCTGGAGGTCCGGGACGGCGTGGTGACCGCGGCCCGGGTCGCCCTCGGCGGGGTCGCGGCCAAGCCGTGGCGGGCGATCGAGGCCGAGCGGGTGCTGACCGGGGCGCCGGCCACCGAGGAGACCTTCCGGCGGGCGGCCGAGGCCGAACTGGCGCACGCGACCGGGCTGCCCGGCAACGAGTTCAAGATCGAGCTGGCCAAGCGCACGATCGTCGCGGTTCTCAGAGGACTGGGGGTTCCCGAATGACCACGGCGCTGGAGAAGAACCGGACCGCCCCGGCACCCACCAAGAATGTCGGACGGTCGATCGACCGGGTCGACGGCATCGCCAAGGTCTCGGGCGGCGCGCGGTTCTCGGCCGAGGTCCCGTACGCGGACATCGCCCATGCCGCCCTGGTCCACGCGAGCATCCCGCGCGGCCGGGTCACCGGGATCGACACCACGGCGGCCGAGGCGGTTCCGGGCGTGCTCAAAGTCTTGACCCACCAGAACGCGCCCAAGATGATCCCGTCGGCCAAGCCCAGCATCATGGACCTGAGCACGATGGCCCCGGGCACGCCGATCAACTACCTGAACACCGACGAGGTGCACTGGAACGGCCAGCCGGTGGCCGTCGTGGTCGCCGAGACCCTGGAGGCCGCGCATGCCGCGGCCCGGCTGGTCGAGGTCTCCTACGAGTCGCGGCCGGCGGTCACCGACTTCGCCGTCGCGCAGGACCACCCGAAGCCGGTCAAGGGCAGCCTGATCGAGGTCGGCGAGGTGAAGACCGGCGACGCCGAGCAGGCGCTGGCCGCCGCCCCGGTGGCCGTCGACCTCCGTTACACCACGCCCGGTCAGAACCACAACGCGCTCGAGCCGCACGCGACCACGGCGGCGTGGGACGGCGACCGGCTGACCGTGCACGACGCCACCCAGAACATCGACTGGGTTCGCAAGCACCTGGCCCGCCGGTTCGGCGTACCGGTCGCCGGGGTCCGGGTGATCGCCGAGTTCATCGGCGGCGGCTTCGGCGGGAAGGGCTCGGTCTGGGCGGGTACGGTGCTGACCGCGCTCGCGGCCAAGGTGACCGGCCGCCCGGTGCGGATGGCGCTGACCCGCGAGGCGGTCAACCGGACCGTCGGCGGCCGCGCTCCCACGGTGCAGCGGGTGGCGCTGGGCGCCCAGCGGGACGGGACGCTGACCGCGCTCGTACACACCGGCGTCTCCCAGGTCGGCCGGGCCGGCGGCGGCGTCGAACCGGTGGCCTCGCAGTCCCAGTACCTCTACGCGGCGCCGGCCATCCTGGTCCGGCACAGCACCGCCGAGGTGGACGCGCTGCCCAACACGTACATGCGCGCGCCCGGTGAGGCGATGGGCTCGTTCGCGCTGGAGTCGGCGATCGACGAGCTGGCCGTCGAGCTCGGCCTGGACCCGCTCGAGCTGCGGGCCCGCAACGAGCCCGAGCGCAACCCGACGGGCCGGCAGCGGTTCTCCCGGCGCGACCTCCGTGCGGTGTACGCCCGGGGCGCCCGCGAGTTCGGCTGGTCCGGCCGCGATCCGAAGCCACGTTCCATGCGCGACGGCCGGTGGCTGGTCGGCTGGGGCGTCGCCGCGGCGCTGCACCTCCCGGTCCATCTGGGCGGCGACGTCCTGGTCCGGCTGCGGGCGGACGGCACGGTGCTGGTCCGCAGCGGCCTGCAGGAGATCGGCGTCGGCGTCGCGACCGTGGTCGCGCAGGTCACCGCGGACGCGCTCGGCGTGCCGGTCGGCGCGGTCACGGTGGAGCTGGGCGACAGCGAGCAGCCGACCGCGCCCGGCGCCGCCGGGTCGACACAGACGTCGTCGGCCACGGCGGCCGTCCTCCAGGCGTGCGAGCAGCTCAAACGGTCGATGCTGGGCCTCGTCCGCCGCTCGTCGCCGCCGCTTCGGGATGCGACGTTCACCGACGGCGGGCTGTTCCGGGCCGACGGCGCCGGGCGGTCGTACTCGGAGATCCTCGGCGACGCCGGTCTCCCGTCGATCGAGGCTCGCACCGGCTCCGACTCCCGCCTCGGCCAGGCGGCCGGTCAGGTCCGCATGATGACCCGGTTCCTGGCCGACCGGCGGCGCTGGGTGCACCCGGCCACCGGCGCCCACTTCTGCGAGGTGCGGGTCGATCCCGACACCGCCGAGGTACGGGTGACCCGCTGGCTGGGCGTCTTCGACGTGGGCCGGGTGCTCAACCCGAAGCTCGCGTCCAGCCAGCTGCGCGGCGGCGTGGTCATGGGCATCGGCGCCGCCCTGACCGAGGAGACGCTGGTCGACCCGCGCTCCGGCCGCATCATGAACCCGGGCCTGGGCGAATACCACGTCCCGGTGCACGCCGACGTGCCCCGGATCGACATCGGCTTCATCGACGAGCCCGACCCGACCACCCCGCTGGGCCTGCTGGGCGTCGGCGAGGTCGGCATCACCGGGGTGGCCGCGGCGGTGGCCAACGCCGTGCACCACGCGACCGGGGTCCGGGTCCGCGAACTCCCGCTGACCCTGGACCGCCTGCTCTAGGTTTCGATCCGGCCTAGGAAGAAGAAACCTTGGGCTTGGGTACGGACGCGGTGGCGGCGACCACCGGGGTCTTGTCGGCGCCCGGCAGGGACACGGTGATCTCCAGGCCACCGCCCTGCTGGGCGACCGCCGACACGGTCCCGCCGTGGGCGTCGCACACCGCCCGGACGATCGACAGGCCCAGCCCGGAACCGCGCGACCCGGTGCGCTCCCAGCCGCCCCGGCGGAACGGCTCGAACAGGCCCGGCACGTCGACCGGCTCCACCTCGTACCCGGTGTTGCCGACGACCAGCCGGGCCTGGCCGTCCACCGTCGTGGTGCGCAGCCAGAGCTTGCCCATCAGGTGGTTGTAGCGGATCGCGTTCTCGATCAGGTTGCCGGCCAGGCGGTCGAGCAGGCTCGGGTCGCCGACAACCGGCGCCGCCTGCAGATCGGTCTCGACCTGGAGCTTCATGCGCTCGGCCTCGGCCTTCACCGCGGACAGCGCGTTGTAGACCGAGGTCGCCAGGTCGGCCGGGACCTTGCGGACCAGGCGGCGGCCGGACTGCGCCTCGCTGCGTGCGAGCACCAGGAGGGCGTCGACCAGGCCGTTGGCCCGTTCCGAGGCGTTGCGGACGACCTTGGCCATCCGCCGGTACTCGGCCACGTCGGCCTCGTCGTCGCTGAGGGTCACGTCGATCTCGGTGCGCATCACGGCGAGTGGGGTACGCAACTCATGCGACGCGTTGGCCACGAACCGCTTCTGTGACTCGAACGCGCCGGCCAGCCGGTCCAGCATCGCGTCGAAGGTGCGGGCCAGCTCGGCCACCTCGTCGTCCGCGCCGGCGTAGCGGATCCGCTGGTCGAGGGTCTCCTCGCCGAGCCGCTGGGCGGTCGCGGTGACATTGTGCAGCGGGCGCAGGGCCCGACCGGCCACCGCGTACGCCCCGGCGATGCCGATCATGCCGATCGCGAACAGCGCGACCAGCCCCTTGACCAGCAGCTCCTGCGACGCCCGGTCGACCAGCTCACGCTGCCAGTAGAGGGCGTCGAGGGTACGGCCGTCGTTGAGCACCACCTGGGTGCCGGCCTTGAGCTCGTCGGCCGGGTGCAGCGCGTCACCGACCAGCAGCCAGGCCAGCAGCACCAGGATCGCGCCGGCACCGACCAGCAGGATGCCGTTGAGCAGCGTGAGCCGGAGCCGCAGGGTCGGCCGCAGCCAGTTCCGCGGCTGGTTGCGACCCAGGTAGACGGTCACGCCGAGCCGCCGGGGGTGACCACGACCGGTTCGGGCACCCGGTAGCCGGCGCCGACCACGGTCTCGATCAGCGGCGGGTCGCCGACCTTCTTCCGCAACGTCATCATGGTCACCCGCACCGTGGTGGTGAACGGGTCGGTGTTGGCGTCCCAGACCCGTTCCAGCAACTCCTCGCTGGACACCACGCCGCCGCGGGCCTTGAGCAGCTCCTCGAGCACCCCGAACTCCTTGTTGGTGAGGTCGATCGGGGCGCCGCCGCGGGAGACCACCCGGCGGGTCTGGTCGAGCACCAGGTTGCCCACCGTGAGCACCGGCGGCGCGACCGGCGTGGCCCGGCGGCCGAGCGCCTGCACCCGGGCGACCAGCTCGTCGAAGGCGAACGGCTTGGGCAGGTAGTCGTCGGCGCCGAGCTGCAGGCCCTCGACCTTGTCGGTGACCGTGCCGCTGGCGGTCAGCATCAGCACCCGGGTCAGCGCCCCGGAGGCGACCAGCGCCTTGCAGATCTCGTCGCCGTGCATCCCGGGCAGGTCCCGGTCCAGCACGACCACGTCGTACCGGGTCACGTAGGCCATCTCATGGCCGGTCAGCCCGTCGTACGCGACGTCGACCGCCATCCCCTTGCGCCGCAACCCACGCGCGATCGCGTCGCACAGGTTCCGCTCGTCCTCCACCACCAGCACGCGCACGTCCGCGCCTCCCGATCCGCCGTTCACCAGCGAAACCCGCTGACCAAGTGCAGGCTACTTCAGCGACCAAAGCCCGACCGACGCGTCGATCCGGCGGCACACCAGCACCTCGATCGTGGTGTGGCAGTCGCCGGACACGTGGTCGGCCGTGCCCAGCACGTGGATCCGCATGGTGGCCGGGTCGAGCCGGGCGTAGTAGACGGTGTCGTCGATCAGGTGCTCGCGCAGCCCGACCACCATCCCGTCGGCGTCCGCCGCGCCGACCGAGTGCCACCGGCCGAAGTCACCGCGGACCTGACCGGTGTCCGGGTCGAGCACGGACACCACCCGGCCACGCTCCCCCGGTTCGTTGCCGGTGGCCAGCAGGTAGTGCCCGGCCTGGTCGGCGTAGTTCCACCGGTCGGCGATCCAGCGCCGCACCCCGGTCTCTCGATCCAGCCACCAGAGCCCGCCCTGCCAGCTCAGCGAGCAGATGCCGGTGTCGCAGTCGTTCTGCACCCAGCGCCCGGAGAGGTCGACGTCGCTGTGCCACGCCTCGCTCAGGCCGGGCAGGCGGTAGGCGGTGGTCCCGCGCGGCTCGCCGACCAGGACCAGGTCGCCGGCGGGCCAGATCGGCACGTCGGCCCCCGCGGGCCGGTCCCGCACGCGGGTGGTCGCCCGCGCGGTGAGGTCTCCGGTACGGGTGTCCCGGACGCTCAGCTCACCCGTGTCGGTGGCCGACACCAGCATGGCCGGGAAGCCGCCCGGCCCCAGCCCGGACGCGACGGTGAAGCCGCGCCGCGGTTCCTCGACGGTCCACCGGAGGTTGCCGGTGGCCAGGTCGACGCCGTACCAGGCGCGTGGCCCGGGCCGCGGGTTGTTCTCGCGGAGCAGCACGATCCCGTCGTCCGGCGACATGCTGAGCAGCCGGGCCGGCCGCCGCCAGAGGGCCCGGTGGGTGCCGGCCTCGAGCGCCACCGTCGCGTCCGTGTCCAGGCTGTCCACCTGGTACGAGATCAGGATCAGCGGCCCGGCGGCGAGCACGCTGATGATCGCCCCGGTGACCGAGGCCGTGGTGCGGGAGATCAGCCGGCCGGCGGGCAGCGCGTACTCGTTGATGACCCGGTCGGTGGCCGGGGCGCCGGGCGGGAACGGGCCGGCCTCGACCACGAAGAGCCGGTCGGCCGAGACGAAGGTCATGTCGCCGAGCCCGGCCGCCACCACCCGCGGTGGGGGCGGCGGCTCGCGGTGCGCGGCCCCGGTGCAGAGCGCGACCAGGATCAGGGCGATCAGGGCGCCGAGGGGCCGCCGGAGGCGCAGCGGGTCGGGCGCGGCCGCCACCCGCACGGTCCGCGTCACCATCCCGAGATCGATCAGCGTCTCGCCCACGGCTCGATTGTGCGCTCAGGGCGACCCGGGCGATAGGCGCTGGGAGCGATGGGCGCTGGGCTCGACCGGCGCTAGGCGCGGTAGGCGAACAGCTCGATGCCCTCGTCGTGGCGGCAGACCACGAGACCGTCGCCGGCCCGGCAGTCGCGGACGATGACGTCAGCGTACCCGAGGGGCTGGATCTGCCCGGCCCGGACCACCGCGAAGCTCATCCGTTTCCCGCCCGGCTCGACCCGGGAGAGCAATGTCTCGAGGGTGCCGAGCGAGCTGAGCGTCTGCCAGCTCCGCAGGTCGGCGGCCGGCCGGCCGGAGGCGGCGTCGACCACGCGCAGCGGACGCTGGGAGACGCTGTCGTACTCGATCAGCGACGAGCCCTGCGGGCGCAGGCTGGCCTCGCGTCCGGTCCGCCAGCGGGTGGCGCCGGTGGCCGGGTCGATCACCTCGGCCCCGGTCTCCGAGCGGCGGCAGACCACGCCGTCGCAGCGGGCGCCGGTGGCGGTGTCGCTCAGCGGCCCGGTCGGCGTGTGCCAGCGTGGCGTGAGGGTCGCGAGGTCGTAGGCCGTGGTCGTCCGGGCGCCGAAGACCACCGCGAGACCACCGACGATGTCGACCCAGCCGCCCCCGGCCGACTCCTGTTCCCGGAGCACCCGCCCGGTCGTCGCGTCGACCTCCTGGAGCCGGTCGTCCGAGACGACCAGCAACGAGGCGCCGACCATCCGGGTGACGGCGGCGCCGCGGACGGGCAGCCGCCACAGCGCGCGTCCCGTCCCCAGATCGATGCCGCTCACCTCGGTGCGCTGGGGCGGCTCGTGGTAGGGCCGGCCGTCGTCGCCGATGTGCAGCATGCCGTCCGCGTCGGAGCCGGGGTCGTTGGCGGCGCCGGGCCGGAAGATCGTCCGGCGGATCAGGCCGACCCCCGGCAGCGCGGGCTCGACCCGGTTGCGCAGGGTGTAGCGGGTCTGCCCGGACCGGAGGTCGACCGCGACGGTGCTGTAGTCGGACTGCGGCACCATCAGGGTGTCGCCCTCGGCGAAGAGCCAGTTGCCGGCGGTGAGCACGACACCGTCCGGCGGCTCGCTCGCGGGCAGCGAGGCGGTCCAGAGGCGGCGTGGGGGATCCTGCTGCCAGGCGGTGAGCACCCGGGCCTGGTCGGTGTCGGCCAGCGTGACGATGCGGTCGCCGGCCGGCGTGAAGGTGCCCTCGGTGGCCAGCGGGATCGAGCCGATCGACCGCCACATGGTCGTGGCCGCGGGCGCGGCGCCGCCCAGGGCGAGCAGCAGCACGGCGGCGACGACGAGACCGGCCGGGCGGAAGATGTGCAGCGGGGGGCGGGCCGGGGTGAGCGGCGTCTCGGGCGACGGATCGAGCTCGATCACCGCCACCGGGGTCACTCCTTCAACTGGTACGCCCAGACGACCAGCTCGCCCGAGGTCGACCGGCACACCAGCCGGCCGGGCGCGGCCTGACAGTCACCGGTGCCCGGCGGCAGATCGGCCAGCGGTCGCGGACTGGACAGTCCCGGCTCCGCGACGGCGACCATCGTACGTGCACCGGCTTCGACGTCCCGCGTCACCAGCAGGTGGCCGCCGGCGCTCCCGCCGACCACCCGCCAGCCGTGCAGGTCGGTGAGGACCCGCCCGGTCGCCGGGTCGATGATGCCGGCCGGGTCGGCGCCGCCGTCGGCCGTCCCGTAGGCCAGGGTCAGCGCCCCCCGCTGCTCGACGCTGCGCCAGCCGGCCTGGAACCAGCGTTCCTGGCCGGTGGCCGGGTCGATGCCGCGGATGCCCTCCGGGGAGTTCAGGCAGGCCACCGGGCCGCAGTCGCGCACCTCGTAGACCTTGTCGGCGGACCGTTGCCAGAGCCGTTGCAGGGTGACCGGGTCGTAGGCGGAGACCACGGCGCCGTACCGGCCGAGGTGCCGCAGCAGGACGAGGCCGCCGGAGACGGCCGGGTTCTCCGGGCCGTAGTTGGCCGCGGGCAGCTCGGCCGAGGCGAGCTTCTCGCCGGTGGCGAGGTCGTGCACGACGGCCGTGCGGTCGTCGTGCACGAGCAGCATCCGGGTGCCCGCGTCGCCGGGGCCGGGCACGCCCAGCAGCACCGCGGTGCCGGGCACGTCGACCTCCCAGAGCACGGTGCCGTCGACCGGCTGGAGGGATTGGACCGGGCCCTGGACCCGGCGGTTGGTGCCGCCGCTGCGCACCGCGTACACGCCGAGCATGGCCTCGCTGCCGGCCAGGTTCATCACGGTGCCGTCGTGCTTCCAGCGGGTGAGCCCGGTGGCCAGCGAGAGCGCGGTGGTGTTGGGCTGACCGGGACCGTACGAGGTCCACGGCCGCATGAGCACCAGCCCGTTGGCGGTCCGCAGCCGGTAGGTGGGCCGGTCGGACGCGATCTGCCAGCGCCGCGCCCCGGTCGCCAGGTCATAGGCGGCCAGGGTGCCCTGGGTCTGCGCGAGGAGCTCGTTGTTGTCGGTCAGCGCGTACGTGTCGGCGGGCGCGACCCGCAGGCTGAGCACCGGCGAGAGCGGCGACGGGGACGGCGGCGCGGACGGGCCGGCCACCGCCAGCACGGCCAGCGCCACCATCAGCGGCGCGAACCACGGCGCCACCGTGGACCGGGTCGGCCGGCGGTAGGTCTCCGGCTCGCCGCGGTCCAGGCCAAGATCGATGACAATCGTGTTCTCGCCGAAGGTCTCAACCGCCATGCCATAAAGGTAACGGCTGGATAACGAAACCGCCCGTCGGGACTTTCCGATCAGAGCGGGGCGTGCTCGGCCTCCAGCTGGGAGACCGACTCGGTCACCGCGAGCGCGATCTCCTGCGGGGTGAGGCCCAGCGCGGCCAAGATCTCGGACCGGGTGCCGTGCGGGTGGAAGCCCGGCGGCACCGCGAAGTCGCGCAGCGGCGCCCGCACGCCGGCGTCGCGCAGGGCGGCCGCCACCGCGTCACCGACGCCACCGGCGCGCACGCCGTCTTCCAGCGTCACGACCATGCGGTGGGCGCGGGCCAGGCCGGCGATCTCGATCGGGACCGGGCGGACCCAGCGCGGGTCGACCACCGTCACGCCGTACCCCTGCTCGGCGATCCGCTCGGCCGCCTGCATGCCCAGCGCGGCGAACGCGCCCACGGCGACCAGCAGCACGTCCTTGCGATCGTCTTCGCGGAGCACGTCGACCGGGCCGACCCGGCGCAGCGCGGGCAGGTCGGCGGCCACCGAGCCGGTCGGGAAGCGCACGATCGTCGGGCCGTCCTCGACGGCGACCGCCTCGCGCACCTCCTCACGCAGGGTGGCGGCGTCGCGGGGCGCGGCGATCCGCAGGCCCGGCACCACGCCGAAGACGCTCAGGTCCCAGATGCCGTAGTGGCTCGGCCCGTCCGGCCCGGTGACGCCGGCCCGGTCGAGCACGATCGTCACCGGCAGCCGGTGCATCGCCACGTCGAGCAGCACCTGGTCGAAGGCCCGGTTGAGGAACGTGGCGTAGACCGCGACGACCGGGTGCATACCGCCCATCGCCAGACCGGCCGCGCTGGTGATCGCGTGCTGCTCGGCGATGCCGACGTCGTAGACCCGCTCCGGGTGTTTGGCGGCCAGCTTGGCGATGCCGGTCGGCTCGGCCATGGCGGCGGTGATGCCGACGATGTCCGGCCGCTCGTCGGCGATCGCGACCAGCTCCTCGGCGAAGACGTTGGTCCACTTCACCGAGGGCTTGGCGGTGAGCGCGCCGGTCTGCGGGTCGAACGCGCCCGGACCGTGCAGGCAGTCGGCCTCGTCCTGCTCGGCCGGGCGGTAGCCGTAGCCCTTGCGGGTCACCGCGTGCACGATGACCGGCTGGTTGAAGCCCTTGGCCTTGCGCAGGGCCGACTCCATGGCCTGCTGGTCGTGGCCGTCGACCGGGCCGACGTACTTGAGCCCGAGATCCTCGAACATCGGCTGCGGGCTGACCGCGTCCTTGATGCCGCGCTTGACCGCGTGCAGCACCTCGTAGGCCGGGCGACCCACGATCGGCGTCGACCCCAGCGCGTCCTTGACCAGGTCGAGAACCCGCTCGTAGCCGGGGTTGAGGCGCAGCGTGGCCAGGTGGTCGGCCAGGCCGCCGATCGTCGGCGCGTACGAGCGGCCGTTGTCGTTGACCACGATGACCAGGCGGTTCTTGGCCGCCGCGATGTTGTTGAGCGCCTCCCAGCACATGCCGCCGGTCAGCGCGCCGTCGCCGACCACGGCCACCGTGTGCCGTTCTTCGCCGCGCAACGCGAACGCCTTGGAGATGCCGTCCGCGTACGACAGCGCGGTGGACGCGTGCGAGTTCTCGATCAGGTCGTGCTCGCTCTCGGCCTGGCTCGGGTAGCCGGACAGGCCACCGCGCTGGCGGAGCAGGTCGAAGCCGCCCTGCCGGCCGGTCACCATCTTGTGCACGTAGGCCTGGTGGCCGGTGTCGAACAGGATGCGGTCGCGGGGCGAGTCGAAGACCCGGTGCAGCGCGAGCGTCAGCTCCACCACGCCCAGGTTGGGACCGAGGTGGCCGCCGGTGCGGGACACCTTGGCCACCAGGAAGTCACGGATCTCGGCCGCGAGCAGGGTCAACTGCTCACCGCTGAGGCGCTTGAGATCGCCCGGAGCGGTGATCGAGCCGAGCAGGCCGTACGGAGTGGGGAGGGCTTCGCTCATGACACCCGAGTCTATCGGCGCTGCGCCCGCCCGCATCCGCCCGACAACCATGGTCACCTGAACCTGCACACGATCTACACATGGACCGGGGTCGAGTAATACGTTAGAAACCGTGGATGACCGTCGAATCAACGGCGCCACCGCGCCGTCGTGACCGCTCCCACTGGCTCTACATCGCGGTGCTCATCGCGATGGCCCTGGGCATCGCGGTCGGCTTTCTCTTCCCGGAATTCGGCAAGGAACTCCGTCCCCTCGGTACCGGTTTCGTCAACCTGATCAAAATGATGATCGCCCCGGTCATCTTCTGCACGATCGTCCTCGGTGTCGGTTCCATCCGCCGGGCGGCGCAGGTCGGCAAGGTGGGTGGCCTGGCCCTGGGCTACTTCCTGATCATGTCGACGGTCGCCCTGGCCATCGGTCTGGTCGTCGGCAACATCCTCAAGCCGGGCGCCGGCCTGCACCTGACCGACGCGCTGGCCGAGACCGGCAAGGCCCAGGTGGCCGAGGACGCCAAGGGCACCACCGACTTCATCCTCGGCATCATCCCCGACACCCTGTTCTCGTCACTGACCTCCGGCGAGGTGCTCCAGGCCCTGCTGGTGGCGCTCCTGGTCGGCTTCGCCGTGCAGGCGCTCGGCGCGCGGGGCGAACCGGTCATCCGCGGCATCCAGGCCGTCCAGCGGGTGGTCTTCAAGATCCTCGCGATGATCATGTGGCTGGCCCCGATCGGGGCGTTCGGCGCGATGGCCGCGGTGGTCGGCGCGACCGGCTTCGACGCGCTGAAGAGCCTCTTCACGATCATGGTCGGCTTCTACATCACCTGCGCGATCTTCGTGTTCGTGATCCTCGGCCTGCTGCTCCGGCTGGTCGCCCAGATGAACGTGTTCCGGCTGTTCAAGTACCTGGCCCGGGAGTTCCTGCTGATCCTGTCCACGTCGTCGTCCGAGTCGGCCCTGCCGCGGCTGATCGCGAAGATGGGCCATCTGGGCGTCAGCCGGCCGGTGGCGGGCATCGTGGTGCCGACCGGGTACTCGTTCAACCTGGACGGCACGGCCATCTACCTGACCATGGCCTCGCTGTTCATCGCCGACGCGATGGACAAGCCGATGTCCATCGGTCAGCAGATCGGCCTGCTCGCCTTCATGATCATCGCCTCCAAGGGCGCGGCCGGCGTCACCGGCGCGGGCCTGGCCACGCTGGCCGGCGGCCTGCAGAGCCACCGCCCCGACCTGGTGCCCGGCGTCGGCCTGATCGTCGGCATCGACCGGCTGATGTCCGAGGCCCGGGCGCTGACCAACTTCGCCGGCAACTCGGTCGCCACGGTGCTGGTCGGCAAGTGGACCGGCGAGTTCGACCCGGTGCAGGCGGAACGCGTGTTCAGCGGCGAGGACCCGTTCGACGAGTCGACGTTCTCGGACGAGGCGCACAGCGGGGACGAAGCGCCGGGCGGGGAGGAGCCGCCGGCGCCGCCCAAGCGCGACGAGCCGGTCAGCGCGTAGGGGTCAGCAGGGCCACGCATTCGATGTGCCGGGTCATCGGGAAGCAGTCGTACGCGCGGATCTCGGTTGCCGTCCAGCCGAGCTCCGCGAACGTTCCGATGTCCCGGCCGAGCGCCGCCGGGTCGCAGGCCACGTAGGCGATCGCCCGCGGACCGGCGGCGGCCACCGCGTGCACCACCTCGGCGCCCGCCCCGGACCGCGGCGGGTCGAGCACCACCAGGTCGACCGGTCCGGTGACCCGGCGCCGGCGCAGCGCCCGCTCCACCTTCGCCTCGACGACCTCCACCGGCAGGTCGGCCAGGTTGGTCCGGGCCGCCGCCGCGCCCTCGGGGGCCGACTCGATCAGGCTCACCCGGGCGCCGGTCCGCCCGGCCAGCGCGGCCGCGAACAGTCCCGCCCCGCCGTAGAGGTCCCAGGCGGTCTCCCCCGGCCGCGGGTCGAGCATCTCCAGCACCGTGGCGACCAGCGTCTCGGCCGCCGCCGGGTGCACCTGCCAGAAGCCGTCGGCGGGCAGCGTCCAGGTTCGCCCGGCCGCCGCCTCGCGCACCTCGCCCTCGCCGTCCACGACGACCGCCGGCCCGATGCCCGGGGCCACCACGTCGATCTCCTCGGCGGCCGGCCAGGGGTGCGACAGCACATCCAGCTCCTGGATGTGCGGATGCGCGATCAGGCAGCGGTCGATCGCCACCACCTCGTGCGACCGGTGCTTGAGCAGCCCCGGCCGGTCGGCGGCGTCCACCGAGTAGCGCACCCGGGACCGCCACCCCAGCAGGCCGCCGGGCAGGCGCTCCACGCGTACCCCGGCGATCTGCTCCGGGGTCATCCCACCCAGCCGGGTGAGCTGCTCGTGCACCACGGCGGTCTTCCAGTCGAGCTGCCCGGTGTCGCTCACGTGTTGCAGATCACAACCACCACAAAGATCGGGCTTCGCGTACGCGCACGGCGCCGTCACCCGATCCTTCGAGGGCTCGTGCACCTCGACCGCGTCGGCGCGCAGATAGCCGCGATGCACCTCGGTGACCGCCGCGGTCACCCGCTCGCCGGGCAGCGCGTGCCGGACGAACACCACCCGGCCGTGCTCGCCACCCAGCCGCGCGACACAGTGCCCGCCGTGCGCCGGGCTGCCCACGGTCACCTCGACGGTGTCGCCCTCGACCAGGTCGTCGGTCACCGGATTCACGCCTTCACGTCCTCGTGCTGCGGCTCCGGATCCTGTTCCGGTGGCGGCGGCAGCGGGCGGCTGCGCGGGCCCCGCTGCGGCGCCTGGCTCAGCCCGCGGTCGAAGCGCTCCAGGTCCTTGTCCTGGCTGGACTGCAACTGCCAGGGCACGCTGGTCACCATCACGCCCGGCTCGAACAGCAGCCGCCCCTTGATCCGCAGCGCGCTCTGGTTGTGCAACAGGTTCTCCCACCACCGGCCGACCACGTACTCGGGCACGAACACGGTCACCACGTCGCGCGGCGAGCCGCGGCGCACGCTCTTCACGAAGTCGATGATCGGCCGGGTGATCTCCCGGTACGGCGAGTCGACCACGGCCAGCGGCACCGGCACCTGGCGGCGCTCCCACTCGTCCTGGATCTTGCGGGTGTCCTTGTCGTCCACGTTCACGGTGACCGCGGTCAGCGTGTCGGGGCGGGTCGCCTGGGCGTACGCGATGGCCCGCAGCGTCGGCAGGTGAACCTTGCTGACCAGGACGACGGCGTGGTTGCGGGACGGCAGGACCGGACGCTCGTCGGTCGGCTCGAGCTCGGCCGAGACCCGGTCGTAGTGCTTCCGGATGGCCAGCATGGTCGCGTAGATGACCAGCATCGCCGCGATCGCGATCCACGCGCCGAGCAGGAACTTGGTGATCAGCACGACGATCAGCACCGCGCCGGTGAGCACCATGCCGAACGAGTTGATGGCCCGGGAGCGGACCATCTGCCGCCGGCGGGTCGGATCACGCTGGGTCCGCAGCAGCCGGTTCCAGTGCCGGATCATGCCCGCCTGGGACAGCGTGAAGGACACGAACACGCCCACGATGTAGAGCTGGATCAGCCGGGTGACCTCGGCCTCGAACGCCACGATCAGCACCATCGCGACGATCGCCAGGAAGATGATGCCGTTGCTGAAGGCCAGCCGGTCACCGCGGGTGTGCAGCTGGCGCGGCAGGTAGCGGTCCTGGGCCAGGATCGAGCCGAGCACCGGGAAGCCGTTGAAGGCGGTGTTCGCGGCCAGGAACAGGATCAGCGCGGTCACCGCGCCGACCAGGTAGAGCAGGACCGAGCCGCTACCGAAGACGGTCTCGCCGAGCTGGGTGGTCACGGTCTTCTGCACGTAGCCGGCCGGGCCGCCGACGATCTGCGTCGTCGGGTCCTCGACGAACTGCAGGTGGGTGGCCTGGGCCAGCACGATGATGCCGACCAGCATGAGGATCGCGAGGCTGCCCAGGAGCAGCAGCGTGGTCGCCGCGTTCTTGCTCTTCGGCGCCTTGAACGCCGGCACGCCGTTGGAGATCGCCTCGACCCCGGTCAGCGCCGCGCAGCCGGACGAGAAGGTTCGCAACAGCAGGAAGACGAAGGCGAAGCTGGTGAGGTGGCTCTCCTCGGCCGCGATCCGCAGCGTGGCGCTGGGCGCCTGGAGGTCCTGGCCGAGCACGAAGACCCGGACCAGCCCGGTGAGCACCATGCCGACCATGACGATGATGAACGCGTAGGTCGGGACGGCGAACGCGGTGCCCGACTCGCGCAGGCCGCGGAGGTTCAGCGCGGTCAGCACGGTGACCGCGACCAGCGCGATGCCGATCTTGTGCTCGGCCACGAACGGCACGACCGAGCCCAGGTTGCTCACGCCGGCGCTGATCGACACCGACACCGTGAGGATGTAGTCGACCAGCAGCGCCGAGGCCACCGCGACGCCGAACCGGGGACCGAGGTTGACCGTGGCGACCTCGTAGTCGCCGCCGCCGGACGGGTAGGCGTGCACGTTCTGCCGGTAGCTGGCCACCACCGTGACCATCACCACGGCCACCGCCAGCGTCACCCAGGGTGAATAGAGATAGGCCCCCGCGCCGGCGATGGAGAGGGTCAGCAGGATCTCGTCCGGGGCGTAGGCGACGCTGGAGAGCGCGTCGCTGGCGAACACCGGCAGCGCGATCCGCTTGGGCAGCAGCGTGTGCTGGAGCCGGTCGGATCGGAACGGCCGGCCGACCAGCAGCCGCTTGACGATGGAGGTGGGACTGACCACAAGCGCAAAGCGTACGGCGGTATCGAACGCGTCGTCGGCCGCCCCGGCCCACACGCTTGGCGGGGCCGTGCCAAGCTACCCAGGACAGCTCGGACGGGTCTTCGGAAGGCAACGACGTTGTACGTGGTGATCATGGGGTGTGGCCGCCTCGGGTCCACCCTCGCGCACAAGCTCGACGCGCGCGGACACACCGTGGTGGTGATCGACCAGAACGCCGACGCCTTCCGCCGGCTGGGCGCCGAGTTCAGCGGCACCACGGTCACCGGCATCGGCTTCGACCGCGACGTCCTCCGCCAGGCCGACATCGAGCGCGCCGACGCCTTCGCCGCCGTCTCCAGCGGCGACAACTCGAACATCATCTCGGCCCGGCTGGCCCGCGAGACGTACGGCGTGTCCCGGGTCGTCGCCCGGATCTACGACTCCCGCCGGGCCCTGGTCTACGAACGCCTCGGCATCCCGACCGTGGCGACCATCCGCTGGGCCGCCGACCGGATGGTCCGGCACCTGGTCCCCGAGGGCACCGTCGAGGTGTTCCGCGACCCGACCAGCTCCATCTCGATCGTCGAGACCCCGCTGCACCGGGACTGGGTCGGCATCACCGTGGGCCGGTTCGAGGACGCCACCGGGGCCCGGGTGGCCTACCTGATGCGCTTCGGCATCGGCTCGTTGCCCACCACCTCCACCGTGCTCCAGGACGGCGACCAGGTCTTCGTGCTGGTCACCGACGACACCGTCGGATCGGTGCTGGGAATCGCCTCCTCCGCCGCCCAGGGAGGCCAGTGACATGCGGATCGCCATCGCCGGGGCCGGCAACGTGGGCCGGTCCATCGCCCAGGAGCTGATCGGCAACGGGCATCAGGTGATGCTCATCGAGCGCCAGCCGCGCCAGCTGCGCCCGGAACGGGTGCCGGACGCCGAATGGGTCCTCGCCGACGCCTGCGAGGTGAGCAGCCTCGAGGAGGCCGACCTGGCCGGCTGCGACGTGGTGGTGGCCGCCACCGGCGACGACAAGGCCAACCTGGTGGTGTCGCTGCTGGCCAAGACCGAGTTCGCGGTCGGGCGGGTGGTGGCCCGGGTGAACCGGGCCGAGAACGAGTGGCTCTTCAACGAGCAGTGGGGCGTGGACGTGGCGGTCAGCAAGCCGCGCCTGATGGCCGCCCTGGTCGAGGAGGCGGTCACGGTCGGCGACCTGGTCCGGCTGATGACCTTCCGGCAGGGTGAGGCCAACCTGGTCGAGATCACCCTGCCCGCCGACGCGCCCTACGTGGGCCTGCCGGTCCGCGACGTGCCGCTGCCCCGCGACTCGGCCCTGGTGACGATCCTGCGCGGCAAGCGGGTGCTGGTGCCGACGCCGGACGACCCGCTCGAGGCGGCCGACGAGCTGATCTTCGTCTGCACCGCCGAGGTGGAAGATCAGGTTCGCGCGGTCATCCTCGGCACCGACGACCTCACGGACTGACCGGGTCGGCCTCGGTCGCCTGGCGCCGGGTGATCCGGTGGATGTACCAGGCGGTGAACGCGAACGTGGCGGCGTACATCGGCCAGCTGATCACGACCCGGGTCACGCCCAGCGCGGTGGCCTGATCGGCCAGGTAGAGCCAGCCCTGGATGCCGGCCCGGATGAACAGCGAGCCGGCCCAGACCAGGGTCAGCCACTGGAACGCGCGGAACAGCTCACGGTTGTCGAACCAGTCGTGCCTGCCCTTGTTGACCAGCACGCCCCAGACGTACCCGATGATGGGTTTGCGGATCACCACGGAGGCGATCAGCACCACCACCTGGCCCAGGCTGAGCAGGATGCCGGGCAGGTAGAAGTCTTTGGCCTCGCCGGACCGCCAGGCCAGCCAGGCGCCCAGGGCAATGCCGAAGATGCCGTTGATCGCGTGGCGGATCGGCTCCTTGCGGATGATCCGGTAGACGCCGATCAGCACCGCCGTGCCGACCGCGCCGCCGATCGCCCAGTACAGCGCGGTGCGCTTGTCGAGCCCGGCCGCGTTCTCGCCGAGAATGACGTTGAGCAGCACGAAGGCCGCCACCGGGACGCCCGACTCGATCAGCCCGCGCACCCCGCCGAGCTGCTCCGAGAGCATCTCGGACATGGACGGGAGCGGTTCCTCCTCGTCGTCCGCCTTCGCCTGGTCGGGTGACACCGGATGCAGGTCCTGGGCCTCGACGATCTCCTCGGCGACCCGGTCCATGCCCTCGTCCGGCGGCGCGACGTGTCGGGGCTCGCTCCCGGAAGTCAACGCGGCGCCTCCAGCTCGTAGAACGGGTTGTAGATCACTTTGCGCTCATCCCGGATCGCTATCCGCCCGCGGGCGGTGAGTTGCCGCCCGGGCTCGACCCCGGCGATCGAACGCCGGCCGAGGAAGACCAGGGTCACCACGTCGCTGCCGTCGTAGAGGTCGGCCTCGAGCGTCGGCAGATTGGTACGCGGCGTGTAGGCGACCGTCTTGAGCCGGCCGGAGACCGACACCACCTGGCCGCGGGTGCACTGACCCGCCGGGATCGCGCCGCACTTGGCGCTCTCCCGTTGCAGCTCCTCCGCCTGCAGTTCGTCCTCCGAGGCCGTGAGGCGCTCGAAGAACCGGCGCAGGCCGGTGGTCCGTTCGGTCGACATCATCTCACGGTACGCCGTTCACGCTCTTGAAGTTCAGTCCGGTTGCTGCTGCTGAGCCTGGTCGGCCATCTCGGCCGGAAGACGCACGGGCAGAGGCTCACGCACCGGCCGCGGCTCGTCGTCGCGGGCCACCACCAGGCCCTCCAGGCACTCCCAGAGCACCGGCGAGACGGCGCTGTCGGTCGCCACCGGACCCTGGAAGGTGGCCCGGACGAACCAGCGCGGCCCGTCCACCCCGACGTACCGCACGTCGACCAGTTGGCCCTGCGGGTCGGGCAGCTGGGCGACCAGCTCGGTGCCGTACCGCCCGTGCTCCTCGCGCACGGTCAGCCCGCCCGCCTTCATCTCCTGGAGCATCTCGGCGCGGACCTCGTCCCAGATCCCGTCGGTACGCGGGGCGGCGAACACGCCGAACTCCACCGCGCCCGCACCGGACACCAGCACCACGTGCTCGACGCTGCCGTCCTGACCGGCCTGCACCCGCACCTCGACGCCCTCGACCGCCGGGATCTGCATGCTGCCCAGGTCGAGCCGGGCCACGCCCTCCGGCGCCCACTGCTCGTCCCAGGGACCGAACTCGGGCTTCTGCGGGTCGCCGGCGGTCATGCTGTACGCCAGCGCGTCGGACTGCGGGGCGTCGTCCTGCCGGACGTGCCGGGGCCGCTTACGGGAGAACATCGGTGGTTCACCTCTCTGCACGCCGGGGCGTGACGAAAGCCTGGTGGCCGCCGGTCGAGCCGTGCCCGCCCGCGCCGCGAACCGTGTCCGGCAGCTCGTCGACGACGTGGAAGGCGACGCGCTCGACCCGCTGCACCAGCAACTGGGCGATGCGGTCACCACGGGAGATCTTGACCGTGGCGGCCGGGTCATGGTTGACCAGGTTCACGAGGATCTCGCCGCGATATCCGGAGTCGACCGTACCGGGCGCGTTGAGCACCGTGACGCCGAGGCGGTGTGCCAGACCGGAACGCGGGTGGACCAGCCCGACATAACCCTCCGGGAGCGCGATCGCGATGCCGGTCGGCACCAGGCGGCGCTCGCCCGGCGCGAGCACCACGTCCTCGGCGGCGACCAGGTCGGCGCCGGCGTCGCCGGGGTGTGCGTACGCGGGCAGCGGCAGGTCCGGATCGAGCCGGCGGACCATCACGTCCACAGCGTCAGGCCTCTCGTCGGTGGGTGAGCGGCGTTTACCATGCCATCCTGCCGCACTCCGGAGCGAAGACGCGCCGTACCCTCACCGGGTGACAACCGACGCGGCCACGGTCACCTACGCCGAGCGCCTGACCATCCCCTGGTGGGCCTGGCCGCTCGGGCTGGCCGGGGGCGGGCTGGTCGGCGTGGAGATCTGGATGGGCGCCGGCGGCGTCCGCGCCTGGGCGCCGTTCGCCGTGATCCTGCCGCTGACCCTCGCCCTGATGTTCTGGGTGGGCCGGCTCCGGGTGGCCGTCACCGGCTCCGAGTTCCAGGTCGACGACGCCCGGCTCCCGCTGTCGGCGATCGGTGAGGTGGTCGCCCTCGACGCGGCCGGCAAACGGGAGGCCCTCGGGGTCGGCTCGCACCCGCTGGCCTTCGTGATCCAGCGCCCCTGGATCGGCGGGGCGGTGCAGGTCGTGCTCGACGACCCGGCCGACCCGACGCCGTTCTGGGTGATCAGCTCGCGGCACCCGGTCGAGCTGGCCACCGCGCTGCGGGAATCAGCCGCCCGGTAACGCCTTGCGGCCCTTGCGCAGGTCTTTCTTCAGCTCCTCGCCCAGCTTGTTGGTGGCCCGGCGGTTGAGGTAGCCGGCCACCGCGGCGCCGGTCAGCAACGGTCCCAGGGTGGTCAGGTTGCGTCCGAAGCGCTTCAGCAGGGTGGTCTGGAGCTCCTTGCGGGCGGCCGTGCCCAGCACCGAGGCCACCCCGACCCCGGGCAGCAGCGGGTTGACGCCGCGCTGACCGGCCCAGGCCTGGAGCAGGGCGGTGGCGCGCTGGGGGCCCGGCCCGGTGATCGGCCGGCGGTAGATCTCGTGCAGCTCGCCGATCAGCTTCAGCTCGATCGACACGACCGCGATCGTCTCGGCGGTCAGCAGCACCGGCGCCGACAGCAGGGTCGGCGTGACAGCCCACTGCAGCGACGCGACGCCGCCACCGGCCGCGCCGATCCCGGCGGTGGATCGCGCGGCGTTGCGGATCAGGCGGTCGGCGAGTTCGTCGCCGTCCAGCCCGTCGAAGTGTGCCCGCAGCGTGTCGATGTCCCGGATGGGCACGTGCTGAGCGATGTCGCCCACCACGTCGGCCATCCAGCGCAACGCCGCCTTGGGCCGGAACACCTTGCCCAGCCCGCGACCGCGGACATCGTCCACGAGCCGGCCGAGCAGTCGCCGGCGACCGGCCGGCTCGAGGTCGCTGCGGGCGAGTTCAGCGACCGTCTTGCCGATGCCGTCGTCGAGCTGGTCGGGCTGCGCGGGCGTCTCGGACGGGTCCGGACTCATGGCTCCGGTCTCGGGTGTGGTCATTGTTGTCCTCCCCGTCCTCTACTTCACCGCGCACAGACCCGGTCAAACAGGCCTGCGCCAAACCGTTGGGTCAGGCGCACTCACGGCAGATCAGATCCCCGTTGCGTTCCGCGGCCAGCTGGCTGCGGTGATGCACGAGGAAACAACGGGAACAGCGGAACTCGTCGGTCTGCATGGGCAGGACCTTCACGGTGAGTTCCTCGTCGGCCAGGTCAGCGCCCGGGAGCTCGAAGCTCTCCGCGACCTCGACCTCGTCGACGTCCACTGCGCCCGACTGCGAGTCGGCCCGGCGGGACTTGAGCTCCTCGAGGCTGTCCTCGCCGAGGTCGACCTCGTCGCGACGCGGGGCGTCGTAGTCGGTGGCCATCGGTTTTCACTCTCCTGTATCGATGTGTCACTTGGCGTTAGTAACGCCGGTGACGTCTTCCTGGTTCCCGGTTCGCGCGGACTTTTCTTACTCATCCGTTCAGTGGAGAGCGACTGCCGCCGGGACGCTTCCACCCCCTCGTGGTTATGCCCCGGCGAGCGCGGTACCTTACCGCTCCCGTAGGACGGTTGTACGCACGCAGGCGGCTCATTGTTCCCGATGTGACTGAGGCGACATCAAAGTAGGGTCCCGGGCGGGTGGATCATCGTCGGCGCGCCGGAAGTATCTCCTGTTTCCGCAGGGTTGGCGGGCAGACGCTAACCTCACCTCGTTCCCCGTCGAGGCATACCTACTGGAGCCGGCAGCATGAGCTTTGCGCGCGTCCGAGCGTTCGTCGTCATCGGCGTCCTCGGCGTGGCCGCGATCGTTTTCGTCGTGGTCGCGCTGGTACGTGACACCCAGGGCGGTGCCTCGGCCGACGGCGGTTGTCCCAAGGGGGCGCCGCTGGCCAACATCACGCTCCCCGACGACACCGACGAGGTCAAGATTCGGGTGCTCAACGGCACGAAGACCGCCGGCGTGGCCGACCGGGTCAGCGACGACTTCAAGAACCGCGGCTTCCAGGTGCAGCCGCCGCGCGAGAGCAAGACCAAGTTCCCGCGCGTCGCGATCATTCAGTACGGACCGAAGGCGGTCGGCAACGCCCAGCTGATCCGGGCGTACTTCCTGGGCCAGGCCAAGACGGAGTACAGCGCCAAGCGGACCACCGACGTGATCGACGTGATCATCGGCGACCAGTACCGCCAGCTGGCCACCAGCACCGAGGTCAACCAGTCGCTGGTCGAGCTCAGCGAGCCCGAGCTGCCGCCGGGCGCCTGCCCCGCCCCGCCGCCCCCGAAGAAGAAGGAGGACGAGGACGCCAAGTAGGCGTCCTCGCCGATCAGGGGCCGCCGGCCGCGTCCAGGTCGCTGAGGGCGTCGTGCAGCGGCCCCCAGAGCGCCGGTGGCGCGGCGATGAGCATCTCCGGGCCCGCCGGTGCCCCGGCGAGTCCGGACACCAGCAGACCGGCCTCGGTGGCGACCAGCCCGCCCGCGGCGTGGTCCCACGGGTTCAGGCCCTTCTCGAAGTACGCGTCCAGCATCCCCTCGGCGGCCATGCACAGGTCGACCGAGGCGGCGCCGATCCGCCGGATGTCGCGCACCCGGGTGATCAGACCGGCCACCACCGCCCCCTGATGGGCCCGTCGAGCCGCGTCGTAGCCGAAGCCGGTCCCAACCAGGGCCTGACCCAGTTCGGTACGCACCGAGCCGCTGAGCCGCCGAGCCCGACCGGTTTCGGCTACGACACGCCAGGCACCGCCCCCCAGCGTGGCCGTCCACTCCTCACCCGTGGCCGCGTTGTGCACCACGCCGGCCACCACGGCACCGTCCACCTCGGCCGCCAGCGACACGGCCCAGGAGGGCAGCCCGTAGAGGTAGTTCACGGTGCCGTCGATCGGGTCGAGGATCCAGCGGACCGCACCGGCCACCGGCTCGGCGCTGTCGCCGTACTCCTCGCCCAGCACGCTGTCGCCGGGCCGCTCGGCCCGCAGCGCCTCGACCACCTGGCGTTCCACCGCGCGGTCGGCCGCGGTGACCACATCGGTGTCGGTGCTCTTGGTCTGCACGTCGGTGATCGCCTCGGCGCGCATCCGCCGCGCGGTCGCGGCGGCGTCGCGCGCGATCCGCACCGCGAGTGACAAAAGCTCGTCAGATGTCGATGTCCCGGGAATGTCGGCCCCCTCGAGCGTGATTTGGCATTACCATTCTGCCGCCGGCACGGAGCAAGACCCCTCGCGACGGGCCGGTGGCGTGCGGCGACGGGAGGATCTCGTCCGACGGCGCTACAATTCACCCCTGCCACCGATGAACGGGCTCCCAGCGACGGGCCGGGTCCGGGATTTCGGGGGCTCCCACCAACCACCGGCCAGCCTCTTCGCCGTGCGCTGTGCTGGGCACCAGGCCGTTTCTCGCCCTCCGGAAGGTCATTCGTGACAGAAGCCCACCAGACCGGTGCCGACGTTCGCTCCCTCACCGAGGCCCTGATCGCCCATGCTCAGGGCGCGGGCGGGCAGATCACGGCATCCCAGGTCGCGAAGACTGTTGAGTCCGCAGAGGTGACCCCGCTCCAGGCGAAGAAGATCGTCCGGGCGCTGGTCGACGCCGGCGTCACGGTCGTCGTCGACGGCTCCGCCGCCGCGCCGCGCCGCAAGGTCGCCGCCGCCCGGGCCGCGACGCCCGCGTCGAAGGCCACCACCGCCAAGGCCGCACCGGCCAAGAAGGCGGCGCCGGCCGCCGCGCCCGCCGCCGAGGGCGACGCGTCCGCCCCGGCCAAGAAGGCCGCCGCCAAGAAGGCGCCGGCCAAGAAGGGCGTGCCCGCCAAGAAGGCCGCTCCCGGCGCCAAGGGCGCCGACGGCGAGCCGCCCGCCGAGGGCGAGGAGATCGACCCCGAGGAGCTCGCCGCCGACATCGAGGATGTCGTCGTCGAAGAGCCGGCCGCGCTGGTCACCGCCGCCGCCAAGGACGCCGCCAGTTCGGCCACCGACGGCGACTTCGAGTGGGACGACGAAGAGTCCGAGGCGCTCAAGCAGGCCCGGCGTGACGCCGAGCTGACCGCCTCCGCCGACTCCGTCCGGGCCTACCTCAAGCAGATCGGCAAGGTCCCCCTGCTGAACGCCGAGCAGGAGGTCGAGCTGGCCAAGCGGATCGAGGCCGGGCTCTACGCGGCCGAGCGGCTGCGCGGCTTCGACGAGGGCGAGGAGAAGCTCGAGCGGACGATGGAGCGCGACCTGCGCTGGATCGGCCGCGACGGCGAGCGGGCCAAGAACCACCTGCTCGAGGCCAACCTCCGGCTCGTGGTCTCGCTGGCCAAGCGCTACACCGGCCGCGGCATGGCCTTCCTCGACCTGATCCAGGAAGGCAACCTCGGCCTGATCCGCGCCGTCGAGAAGTTCGACTACACCAAGGGCTACAAGTTCTCCACGTACGCCACCTGGTGGATCCGCCAGGCCATCACCCGCGCCATGGCCGACCAGGCCCGCACCATCCGCATCCCGGTGCACATGGTGGAGGTCATCAACAAGCTCGGCCGCATACAGCGTGAGCTGCTCCAAGACCTGGGCCGCGAGCCCACGCCGGAAGAGCTGGCCAAAGAGATGGACATCACGCCGGAAAAGGTGCTGGAGATCCAGCAGTACGCGCGGGAGCCCATTTCGCTCGACCAGACCATCGGCGACGAGGGCGACAGCCAGCTCGGCGACTTCATCGAAGACTCGGAAGCCGTCGTCGCGGTCGACGCGGTGTCCTTCTCGCTGCTGCAGGACCAGCTCCAGCAGGTCCTGCAGACGCTGTCCGAGCGCGAGGCGGGCGTGGTCCGGCTCCGCTTCGGCCTGACCGACGGCCAGCCCCGTACGCTGGACGAGATCGGGCAGGTCTACGGCGTGACGCGCGAGCGGATCCGGCAGATCGAGTCCAAGACGATGTCGAAGCTGCGTCACCCCTCCCGTTCGCAGGTTCTGCGGGATTACCTGGACTAGGGTTCTTAGTCAACCTTTCGTGTCGGAATGGTCACCACACGTACAACACATGGTGGTGATCAGACCGTTGTACAGACGAGATCGTTGACGTGGCACCCTTGGAGGACGGAACACTTGCCGGACCACGTGTGACTTGGGTCCCCCCGGGGCACAGTGGGAAGGCGCCGACGAGCACCGATGTTGCACCATGGGTGAGCACTAACCGAGGAACAAGTTCATCGGTGACGACCAGAGGAGGAAGGCGATGACCCCGACTCTCACGCCGCCGGCGGGAAGTTTGGCCGGCACAGCTGCCGATGAACGGTGCGACCGCTGCAATGCAGCAGGGAAGCTCCGTTTGACCCTCGCTGGTGGTGGCGAACTGGTGTTCTGCGGGCACCACGCCAACCGCTACGCCGAGGACCTGGTAAAGATCGCGGTTCAGTACAAGGCTGATCCCGAGTTCGACTGGCGTGGCGCGGACAAGATGTCCTCGAGTTCCAACTGACAATCCCGGTCAAGCGAGCTTCACAAAGGGGCGCCTCGGTGTGGGCGCCCCTTTTGCCGTGCCCTGGCGAAAGCTAGAGCGTCTGCACGGTGGCGATGCGCTCCTCGAGCTGCTCGATCGTGGCCTGGGCGCTCGGTGGGCCGCCACAGATCCGGCGCAGCTCGGCGTGGATCTTGCCGTGCGGCAGGCCGGTGCGGTGGTGGTGGGCCGCGACCAGGGTGTTCAGCTGACGGCGCAGGCTGACCCGCTTCTCCCCCGCGCTCAGGATCACCGGCTCGCGCGGCGCCGGCACCTCGGCTGCCGGGGCGTTGCGCTTCGCCTTCTTCTCGGCGTTCAGCTGCTCGGTCTGCCGGCGGTTCAGCAGCGTGGTGACCTGGTCGGGGGTGAGCAGACCGGGCAGGCCGAGGTATTCCTCCTCCTCGGGCGTACCGGTCAGCGCGCCCATGCCGAACGACGTGCCGTCGAAGATCACCTGGTCGAGCTCGGCCGTCGCGGACAGCGCCTCGAACTGCTTCTCGAGGTCGCCGTCGGCCTTCTCCTCGCGCTGCGCGCGCTCGAGCAGGTCGTCGTCCAGGCCGTCCGGGTCCTTCGGCGCGCCCAGGATGTGGTCGCGCTGGGCCTCCATCTCGCTGGCCAGGCCGAGCAGGTGGGGGACGCTGGGCAGGAACACCGTCGCGGTCTCACCCTGGCGGCGGGCCCGCACGAAGCGGCCGATCGCCTGGGCAAAGTAGAGCGGGGTGGAGGCGCTGGTGGCGTACACGCCGACGGCCAGCCGCGGGATGTCCACGCCCTCGGACACCATCCGCACCGCGACCATCCAGCGCTGCTCGGAGAGCGCGAAGGTGGCGATCCGCTCCGGGGCTCCCGCGTCGTCGGAGAGGACCACGACGGCCTTCTCGCCGGTGATGGTCTCCAGAAGTTTCGCGTACGCCCGGGCGGTCTGCTGGTCGCTGGCGATGACCAGGCCGCCGGCGTCCGGGATGCCATGACTTCGGAGTTTGGTGAGCCGCGCGTCGGCCGCCCGCATCACCTGGGGCATCCAGTCGCCCCGGTGGTCCAGGGCGGTACGCCAGGCCTGCGCGATCAGGTCCTTGGTCATCGGCTCGCCCAGCCGGGCCGCCAGCTCGTCGCCGGCGTTGGTCCGCCACCGGGTCTCCCCCGAGTAGGCCATGAACAGCACCGGCCGCACGACGCCGTCGCGGAGCGCGTCGGAGTAGCCGTAGATCGAGTCGGCCCGGGAGCGCTGGAGGCCGTCCTGGCCCCGTTCGTAGAGCACGAAGGGGATCGGGTTCTCGTCCGACCGGAACGGGGTCCCGGTCAGCATCAGCCGCCGCTCGGCCTCGTCGAAGGCGTTCTTCACCCCGTCGCCCCAGGTGCGGGAGTCGCCGGCGTGGTGGATCTCGTCCAGGATGACGAAGGTCGACCGGGTCATCGTCCGCCGCCGGTGCACCGCCGGCGCCATGCCGACCTGCGCGTACGTGATGACCGCCCCGTGGAAGTCGCGGGACGAGTGCACGTCGGCGTTGCGGAACGAGTGGTCGAGCTGGATGCCGACCCGGGCCGCGGCCACCGCCCACTGCGTCTTCAGGTGTTCGGTCGGGCAGACCACGGTGACCGCCTCGACGGTGCCGTCGGCCAGCAGCTCGGCCGCGATGCGCAGCGCGAACGTGGTCTTGCCGGCACCGGGTGTGGCGACCGCCATGAAGTCCGGGGAGCGCCGGCGCAGGTATTCCACCAGTGCCTTGCGCTGCCAGGCCCGCAGGGGCGGGAAGGTCTCCAGGTCCGGTGGCGGCGGGCTCAAGCTGCGACGTTCCCTTCTCACAAAACCGCCCCCGCGGAGAACCCGGCGGAGGCGGAACCCAGCATAACGAGAGTGACCCGTGTGTGCGGGTTGTTGCGTGCGGTGTGCCCTTGTACACACGAACGGCGGCGCCGCCCGATCATGGATCGAGCGTGCAACCGCCGCGCGGGTCGTCCCTGGTCAGTGCTTCATGGCGTCGTAGATCTCTTTGCACGCCGGGCACACGGGCGAACCTGGCTTGGGGGTCTTCGTCACCGGGAATTTGTCCCCGCACAGCGCGACCACGTAGGTGCCCATCACGGCACTCTCGGCGATCTTCTCCTTGCGCACATAGTGGAACATCTCCGGCCCGGTGTCCGCATCCTTGGTCTCCGGGCGCTCCAGGATCTGCGTGCTCACGGTATCTGCCTCTCGTAACGGTCAATCGCTTTGGCGTGCCGCCGGCCCGCGCGCAGCGGGGCCCCCGATCGGCGGGACGAAGCTCCAAACGACAAGTCTGACACCTCTCGCCTGGTCGGTCCAACGACCAGCGCACATCGGGGCACCGTACCGTTGCCCTCGTGACCGACTTCGCGATTCAGTACGGCGAGCACGTGACCCGGGCGCGCCGCGACGGACGGCCGGTGGTGGCCCTCGAGAGCACGATCATCTCGCACGGCCTGCCGCACCCCGACAACGTGCGGGTGGCCCACGAGATCGAGCAGGCCGTACGGGACAACGGCGCCGTTCCCGCCACCATCGGGATGATCGCCGGCGAACTGATCGTCGGGCTGTCCGCCGAGCAGATCGACCACCTGGCTCAGCCCGGCGATACCGCGAAGCTGTCGGTACGTGACCTGGCGCTGGCCGCCGCCACCGGGGCCGACGGCGCCACGACCGTGGCCGCGACCAGCGCCGTGGCCGCCGCGGCGCGCATCGGGGTGTTCGCCACCGGCGGGCTGGGCGGGGTGCATCGCGAGGCGAGCAGCACGTTCGACGAGTCGGCCGACCTGACCACTCTGGCGCGTACGCCCATCGTCGTGGTCTGCGCCGGGGTCAAGTCGATCCTCGACGTGGGCGCGACCCTGGAGCGGCTGGAGACGCTCGGCGTGGCCGTGGCGGGCTATCGGAGCGGACGGTTCCCGGGCTTCTTCATCACCGACGGCGGCTTCGACCTGGACTGGCGGCTGGAGTCGCCGGCGCAGATCGCGGCGGCCATGCGGGCCCGCGACGAGCAGGAGGTCAGCCGGGGCGCGCTGATCGTGGCCAACCCGCTGCCGGTCGACGAGCAGCTCGACCTCGACCTGCACGACCGCACGCTGGCCGAGGGCCTGACCCGGCTGGCCGCCGAGGGGGTCACCGGCAAGGCGGTCACGCCGTTCCTGCTGGCCCACTTCCACACCAGCACGCAGGGCAAGAGCCTGGCGGTCAACGTACGCATCATCCTCCGCAACGCGGCCCTCGCCGCCCAGATCGCCGCCGCGGCCTCGCCCGCCCCCGCCCAGCTGGGCTTCTCCGTACCCGCATGAGCCGCATCCTCGTCGTGGGTGACCTGGTCACCGACGTCGTGGTGGTGCCGGCGGGCGCGATCGAGCACGGCACCGACACGACGGCCACGATCACGCCGTCCGGCGGCGGGCAGGGCGCGAACACGGCCGCCTGGCTGGCCCACGCCGGCGCGCCGGTCACGCTGATCGCCTCGGTGGGCGACGACGTGGCCGGCCACGCGCGCGTCGCCGAGCTGGCGGCGGCCGGGGTGACCTGCGCGGTGCGCGCCCATCCGGACGCGGCCACGGGCACGGTTGTGGTGCTCGTCACACCGGAGGAGCGGACGCTGATCACCGACCCGGGCGCCTCCCTCCGGCTCGCCCCCGACGACGTCACCACTGCCGTCGGTGCCGCCACGGACGCGGTTCACCTGCACCTTTCCGGCTATGTCCTGCTCAACGAGGGGTCCCGGGCAGGCGGGCTGGCGGCTCTGGCGGCCGCCCGGGACCGTGGGCTCACCGTGAGCGTGGACGCGTCGTCGGCGGCGCCGCTCCGGCGGAACCCGTCGTTCCTGGACCGGCTCGGCCGGATCGATCTGCTGCTCTGCAACGCCGACGAGGCGACGGTGCTGGCGGGGCCGTCCACGCCGCTGGAGCAGGCCGTCCGCCTCACCGGTCACGCGCGCAACGTGGTCGTCAAGCTGGGCCGGGCCGGGGCGGTCTGGGCCGGGCCGGACGGAGTGGTGCAGGCGCCGCCGCCGGCCTCGGTGGTGGTCGTGGATCCGACCGGGGCGGGGGACGCCTTCGCGGCCGGGCTGCTCGAGGCCTGGACGGGCGGTGCTGCGCCGGAGGCGTCGCTGGCCGCCGGTGCGGCCCTGGGTGCGGCCGCCGTGACGAAGATCGGCGCTCGGCCCCTGGGTTGATCAGTCGTCGGCGTCGATGACGCGCGGCTTCTCAGCGGCCGCCGTGGGTTCGATCATCGGCTGGGCGGGCGGCTGGTGCCGGCTGGCGGCGCGCTCGGCCTTGGTCTTGGCCGGGCGGTCGTTGGCGATCAGCACGGCCATCCACGGCAGCAGGACCATGCCGGCGGCACACAGGGCCAGCCACAACGGCAGCAGCGGGGGCTTGACGCTGATCAGCACGGCGCCGGTGATCAGGCAGGCCGCGCGCAGGGCCATCATCGACACATAGCGGATCTCGCGGCTGCGGAGCTGGTCGCCCTGGCTGCGGGCGGCGTCGGTGATCACCACCGGCCGCTCCGGCTGCTTCTTCACGCTTTGTTCTCCGATCGACTCCTCATCCTTGCACCGTGCGCACCCCACTGCCCACTTCTCACCCGGTCGTCCGGGTCACTGCCGGCTGAGTTCGACCGTGCCCTTGGCGCGGTAGAGCGCGGCGTCGGCGTCGCTCACCCCCGGTCCGATCGGCCCGGTTCGGCCGGTCGTGAGCGGGTCAGGCCTTGGCGGCCGCTTTCATCGCCTTCTTGTACTCCCGGACCTTCTCCAGCGAGCTCTGGTCGACGATGTCCGCCACCGACCGGAACGACCCGTCCTCGCCGTAGTGTCCGGCCGCCGCACGCCACCCGGCCGGCCGCACGCCGAACTGCTTGCCGAGCAGCGCCGCGAAGATCTGCGACTTCTGCTTGCCGAACCCCGGCAGCGACGCCACCCGCTTGACCAGCTCGACCCCGCTGTCGGCGTCCTTCCACAGGTTGGCCGCGTCCCCGTCGTACCGCTCGACCAGCACCCGGGCCACCTCCTGAACCCGGCCGGCCATCGCCTTGGGGAACCGGTGCAGCGCCGGCGGCGTCGCGAACACCGCGATCAGCTCATCGGTGTCGAACCCGGCCAGCTCCTCGGCGGTCGGCACGTGCCCGAGCCGCTGGGACAGCACGTACGGCGAGCTGAACGCCTTCTCCAGCTTGTCCTGCTGGTCGAGGGTCATCCCGATCAGGAGCGCCAGCGCGTCGGTGGAGAGCAGCTCGTTGGCCGCGGCGTCGATCGGCAGCGACATGGTCATGCGAACAGTCTGCCCTGCTGGTCAACCCGCCCGGAGCTCGGCGCGCAGGGGCCCGGTGATGCCGGCGGCATCGAGACACCGGTCGAGCGCGCCTCGGGGAAACCAGCCGGCGGCCACCACCGACCGGCAGTAACCGGCGACAGCGTCCGGTCCGAGCCGCCCGGCGTCGTGCGCGAGCATGCGCAACAACCACTCCGCCGCGGCGCCGGTGGACTCCAGTTCGGCCATGGTGATCTCGCCCGCCAGCTCGGCCGTGGCGGTGACCGCGCGATCGTAGGCCCGGCGCAACCCGGGCAGATCGTCGTCGTCGGCCAGCGATTTCATCTGCAGGGTCAGCAGGCTGTGGGCGGCCGACTCGGCGTCGCCCGGCCCGTGCACGGTGAACCGGGTGACCGCCGAGGGGATGGCGTCGAGCAGCGGCTCGGCCAGGTGCCGGAGGACGTCCTCGCTGCGGTGGTTGCTCAGGTGCATCGAGCGCAGGGCCTCGTCCATCCGGTACGCCGTCCGGAACGGCCGCGAGCCGTCCTGCCGGAACGACCACAACGGGTCCACCCGCTCGGCCGGGGCACCGGCGTCGCGCCGCAGCTCCACGTCGGGGCGGCCGTCGGGCGTGTAGGTCCGCCGCACCTCGAGGTGGGCCGTCACCTCGAACCAGATCGACGGCGGGACCGCGGCCTGCCACCCCAGTGACAGGCCCTGCAACCAGCGCCCCGGCTCCTGCGCGTGGGCCCAGATGTCGCTCCCGCGCAGCGGCTCGCCGCAGGCCAGGGCGAGCAGGACCAGGTTCAGGGAGTAGAGAGCCATCCAGTGGTCGGCACGCTTCGGCATGGTCCCGTACGCCCGCTGCGAAGCCTCGGGCCGGAACACCGCGGCCCGGAGCCGGCCGACCAGCCAGGACCGCACCCCGGTGGCGACGGGGGCGAGCAGTTCGGCCAGGAAGGGCAGCACGGTCTGGCGGGCGGTCAGCGGCAGGTAGCCGAGCAGCCCGCGCAGCAACTCGTCCTCGCCACCGCCGGCGCCCAGCCGGACCACCCGGCTCGGCTCCCGGCCGGCGTTCTCCCGCAGGATGCCGGCCAGCAGCCGGGCGACCAGGTACTCGCCGAACGTCGCGTGCAGGAACTCGTACGTCTGCAGGGCCCGGCCGTCCTGCGTGGCCTGCGCCCGCTGGATGAAGAAGAACCGCCCGACGATCTCCTGGCCGACGGTCAGCGGGCTGCGGAACTCCTCGGTCCGGCCGGGACGCACCGGCTCGATGCCCAGGCCGGTGAGGTCGTCGTCCAGCTCACGCTCGGTCACCCACTGCCGGCCACGGTTGAACATCGCGAACGCCACGATGGACAGCCGCATCAGCTCGTCGGCGACCAGCTCCGGCAGCTCGTCCTCGGGCCGGCCCTCGTGCCACCGGCGCACCTCACGCAGCGCGAAGCCGTGCAGCAGCCGGTCGTAGAGCTGCACGGTGCCGAAGGTGCCGCCGGCGTCCTGCAGCGCGTTCTCGCCCGCGTCGTAGAGCGCCAGCATGAGCAGCAGCAAGGGCTGCCGGGCCAGGTCCGGGAAGCGGGCCACGACCTCTTTCGGCAGGGTACGCAGACCGCGCCGCCCCAGCGAACCCCGGTTGGCCGCGTTCCACGTCTCCAGCCAGCGCCCCACCTGCGCGTCGTCGAACGGCTCCAGCCGCACCGCCACGCAGTCCTCGGGCAGCCGGGCCCGGTCGGCGACCGCCACCCGGCTGGTCACGATCACCGCGACCGGCCGGCCCTGCACGGCCTCGGTGCGCTGGAACCGGGCGACCCGTTCCAGGTAGTCGGAGCGGTGCACGCCGGTGGCCTGGAGCAGCTCGTCGAAGCCGTCGAGCATGACCACCGGCAGCGCGCCATCGGCCGCCCGGGACAGGTCGGCCCAGGCCACCGACTCGTGGATCGCGGCACGCAGCGCGTACTCGATCTGGTCCTGCACCGCCGCCTCGGCCGGCACCTCGCGCAGCACCACCCGCACGGCCAGGAAGTCGGTGGCCGGCAGCCGCGCGGCGAGGATCCGGGTCAGCGCCGACTTGCCCGCCCCCGGGTGCCCGAGCAGCAGCATCGGGGCAACCGCGGCCCGCGCCGTGATCAGGTGGCGGACCAGGAAGCCGGACAGGTCACGGCGCAGCGGCGCGGCGTCCCACCAGTCCTCCGCACCGGGCCGGGAGCCCGGGCCACACTCCCGCGCCCGGAACAGCGCGTCCACGTACGCCTCGCCGAGCAGCGGGATGGTCAGCTCGCTGGTGTCGCCGCCGAGGATGGGCCGGTCCAGCTCGGCCCGGTACGCCGCGGCCAGCGCGGCCCGATGCCGGTCCGGGTCGCGACCGGCCGTGGTCCGCCGAAGCGTCGCCTCCAGCTCGGTCAGGCCCCGGCCGACGGCCCGGGACTCGGCCCGGTCGACCCAGATCGCGAACTCGGGGACATCCACGGCCAGCCGCCGGTGGCCTTCCTCGTAGTGCTGGACGGCCAGCTGCGGCAGCCGTTCGCACAGCAGCCGGGCGACCGCCGCGCGGGCCCGGTCGTCGGCCCGGTCCCACTCGGTCAGCCCTTCGAGGTAGCCGCGGAACCAGTCGCCGGCCGTGGTGTACCAGTCGGTGAGCTCGGCCAGCAGCCGGTGGTAGCCGCGTTCGGCCGCCGGGACCGGCAACGGCGCGTCGAGCAGGGCGTGCAGCCAGTCGCCGTGCAGCGGGGTGCCCCCGGCGAGCAGCACCTGGTCGTCGCGGCTCAGCTCGGGCGCCGGGAACTCGGCCACCCGGACGATCTCGTCGAACGCCTCGAAGAACGCGACCACCACCAGCACACCGTGCGCCGCCTCGAGCCGCAGGTTGCGCTCGTACCGGCCGTACCCGGTCCATCGCTCCCGCAACTGCCCGGCGGCCAGCCGGCCCAGCCGGACCGTCTCCGTCTTGGCGTCGAACAGGCTCAGCGCGACGTCGCTCCCACCGGCCGTGGCCAGCGACAACGCCGTGCCGAGCAGGTTGTCCACGGCGGCCGCGAGCGGACCGCTCCCACCGAGCAGCCGAACGGCATCGGCGTAACGCAGTCTCCGGGCCATCGGACCATCATGGAGCCCCTCTGCTCTGAGCGCGTATAGGCACCACCTCGATGATGCCGGTATCCAGGTGTTGCCTATACGCGCTCAGAGCAAAGGCCGGCGGGTAGCCTCGCCGGGGTGACTGGCGACCTCGAGCTGCTGGCCTCCGGCAACGAGGCCGACGTGTACGCCCTGGACGAGCACCGGGTGGTGCGCCGGCACCGTCACATGACCGACGTCAGTGGCGAGGCCGAGGTGATGGCGTACGTCGGCGGGCTGGACTATCCCGTGCCCGCGGTGTACGACGTCCGTGGCGGCGAGATGGAGATGGAACGCCTGCACGGTCCGACCATGGCGCTGGCCCTGGTCTCGGGCGACGTCACGGCGGCCGAGGGCGCGACGATGCTGGCCGGCCTCCTGAGCCGGCTGCACGATCTGCCGCCGATGCCGGGGAACACGGGCCGGATCCTGCATCTCGACCTGCACCCGGAGAACATCATGATCACCGGCCGCGGTCCGGTGGTGATCGACTGGGTGAACGCCCGCCACGGCGAGCCCGATCTGGACGTGGCCCTGTCGTCGTTGATCCTGGCGATGGTGGCGACCGATGACCAACACGTCTGGTCGGCGCCGGCCGGGGTCTTTCTCGATGCCTTCCTGGCGGCGGCGCCCGGCGACCCGTTCCGGCTGCTGGACGACGCGGTGGCCGTACGCAAGAGGCAGCTGAAGGTCGACGATCTTCCGCCGCCGGCCTTGACCAGGTTGCGAGGAGTGAGCTGATGCGGGCACTGGTGCAGACGGTGAGCCGGGCCAGCGTGACGGTGGGTGACGAGGTGGTCGGCGCGATCGACGCCGGTCTGCTGGTGCTGGTCGGTGTCACGCACGACGACACCAAGGAGAAGGCGGCGACGCTGGCCCGCAAGGTGCACGAGGTGCGGCTGCTGCCCGACGAGAGGTCCGCCTCCGATGTGGCCGCTCCCCTGCTCGTGGTCAGCCAGTTCACGCTCTACGGCGACGCACGCAAAGGGCGGCGGCCGACGTGGTCGGCCGCCGCCCCGGCGGAGGTCGCGGAACCGCTGTTCCTGGCCTTCGTGGACGCCCTGCGTGCGCGGGGCGCGACCGTCGAGACCGGACGCTTCCGGACCATGATGCGGGTCGAGAGCGTGAACGAGGGCCCGCACACGCTGTTGATCGAGATCTAGAAGAACAGGCCCCGGCGGGACGCCGACTGCCGGAGCCAGGTGTCCAGCTCGCGGGCCCAGTCGGTGTGGTCGAGGGTCTGGTAGTCGACGGTGAAGCTGCCGAACGAGTCGTGGCCCTCGGTGAACACGCCGCCGCGCTTGTCCAGCTCGAGCACCACCTGGAGGGTGCGCGGATTGGCGATGAAGGTCAGCTCGAGCTGGTTGATGCCGCTCGCGTACGCCGACGGCGGGTAGAACTCGATCTCCTGGTAGAACGGCAGCTCCTGCTGGACGCCGTAGACCCGGCCCCGCTCCACGTCGGCGCGGCTGAACCGGAAGCCGAGCCGCAGCAGCGCCTCGAGGATCTTCTCCTGGGCCGGCAGCGGGTGTACCGCCACCGCGTCGAGGTCGCTCTTGTCCACCGCGCGGGCGACCTCGAGCTCGGTGGTCAGGCCCATCGTCATGCCGTGCAGATGTTGCCCGTACACCTCGGTGATCGGGGTTTCCCACGGCACGTCGAACCGGAACGGGACGTCGTGGCGCGCGCCCGGGTCGAGCCGGAACGAGCCGGTGAGCCGCTGGCGGTGGAACTCCTGATCGGAGTGGTACTCACTGTCGCCGCTCTCCACCTCGACCCGCGTGATCAGGCCGACCGCGACGTACTCGATGTCGGTGGGATGCTCGCCACCGATCACGTGGACGTTGCCCTCCAGATAACCGCCGGGACGGCAGTTGGGGTTCGTGAGCACCGTCTCGACGGAAGGGCCCCCGACGCCCATCGCCTGCATCAACCGCTTGAAGACCACGTCGGCTTCCCTTTCTCGGATTCCTGGAGTCCAGATTATCGGCCACTTACCAGCCCGTACGGAATTGCGCCGCTCTCGTCATATGTCCCACCAATCCGGGCAAGGTGTCGGGTTCGCGACCTCAGGGTTCTCCCGGATTCATGCCACCCGGACGCTTGCCTCACCTCCGCTTAACGCCCACCGGTCCAAGCTTGTGATCACCGGCACGAATGCGGCTGGGAAACGACGTAGGGACATTCGGGAACGCGGGGAGGGACTCGGGATGGTCGCGCAGACGCTGAAGGCGGAGTCCACGGTGGCAGGGGCTGACGAGAACATCATGACCGATGGTGTCGAGCACATGATCGACCTGGACGCGACGGACGAGCGTGGGGTGTCGGCAGACCTGGTCCGGGCGTACCTGAACGGCATCGGCCGGACCAAGCTGCTCACCGCGGTCCAGGAGGTCGACCTCTCCAAGCGGATCGAGGCCGGCCTGTACGCCGAGGAGAAGCTGCGGGACGCCTCCGACGACCTCCGGCCGCTCTTCGCGATCATCGTGGCCGAGGGCCGCGAGGCCAAGAACCACCTGCTGGAGGCCAACCTCCGCCTGGTCGTGAGCATCGCGAAGCGCTACACCGGTCGCGGCATGGCCTTCCTCGACCTGATCCAGGAAGGCAACCTCGGCCTGATCCGCGCCGTCGAGAAGTTCGACTACACCAAGGGCTACAAGTTCTCCACGTACGCCACCTGGTGGATCCGCCAGGCCATCACCCGCGCCATGGCCGACCAGGCCCGCACCATCCGCATCCCGGTGCACATGGTCGAGCAGGTCAACCGCATGGTCCGGGCCCGGCGCGACCTCTCCGCCCAGCTCGGCCGCGAGCCCAGCATCGCCGAGATCGCCAAGGCCATGGACGTGCCCGATTTCCAGGTCATCGAGCTGATCTCGTACGACCGGGAGCCGGTCAGCCTCGACCAGGCGGTCGGCGAGGACGGCGAGAGCGCACTGGGCGACTTCGTCGCCGCGGTCGACCCCAACGCCGAGCCGGGCAACTCGCTGGCCCAGGGCGAGCTGCGCAGCGAGGTCGAGATCGTGCTGGCCACCCTCTCCGAGCGGGAGTCGGCGGTGATCCGGCTGCGCTTCGGCCTGGACGACGGCCGGCAGCGCACCCTCGACGAGGTGGGCCGCGAGTTCGGTCTGAGCCGCGAGCGCATCCGCCAGATCGAGAAGGTCACGATGTCCAAGCTGCGGGCGCCGGAGCGGGCCGGTCGCCTGGAGGCGTACGCGGGCTGAGGTTTCCTCGGTGGTAGCGCAGCGCGGCATCCGCTCCGCGGATGGCGCGCTCGCCTACCACTAGGGGGTTTGTAGGCGGCGAGGTCCGGTGTCCGGTCGGGGGCGGGCCTCGCCGATTTCCGTCTGGGCGTGCAGCACCGAGTAACCGTCGGGACGGGCCAGCACCGGGTTCAGGGAGAGCGAGCGGATCTCCGGGTGGTCGTCGGCGAGCCGGCCCACGCGGAGCAGCAGGTCGATCAGGGCGGCCCGGTCAACCGGCTGGGAACCCCGGTATCCGTGCAGCAGGGGCGCGGCGCGCGGCTCGTCGACCAGCGCCTCGGCGGCCCGGTCGGTCAGCGGCGCGGCCCGCCAGGCCAGGTCGCCCAGCAGCTCGCTGGCCACCCCGCCCAGTCCGAAGCCGACCACCGGGCCGAACGCCGGATCTTCCACCACCTCGATCGTGCACGCCACGCCGGGCGGGACCATCGACTGCACCAGGACCTCGGGGCCGAAGGCGCCCAGCAGTTCGGCGTAGGCCGCGCGCACGGCGTCGGGGCCGGCCAGCGCGAGGCGGACGGCGCCCAGGTCGATGCGATGACGCAACGCGCGGCCGGCGGCCTTGATCGCCACCGGGTAGCCGACCTGCTCCGCCGCCGCCAGCACGGCTTCCTCGTCGCCGGCCGCGATCGACGGTACGACGTCGATGCCGTAGCGAGAAAGAACGTTCGTTCTCTCCTGGTCGATGGTGAACTCGGGGAGAACGCCGGGTGGGCGGCGCAACCAGTCGGCGTAGGACGCGACCCGGCCCAGCGCCCGCACGGCCTCCTCGACCGACGGGTAGGACGGCACGCGGGCCGGTGACTGTCCGAGGAGGAAGGTCGCCACGGTCGGCTTCTCGCCGGCCAGGGCCACGCTCGCCAGGGCCGCGGCGAAATCGGCGTCCTCGTCGGCGAGCTGGCCGGGCAGCGGCGGCGCGAAGACCACGACCATCGCGTCCACACCCTCGTCCACGGCCGCCTCGGCGAGCGCGTCGGCGAAGTCGTGCGCGCCGGCCTGCGGGCTGATGTCACGTGGGTAGCCGGGGGCCACGACCAGCCCGTTCGCGCGGGCGGCGGCGATCGCCAGGCCGGACAGCGCCGACGAGTTGCCGACCACCGCGACGCGCCGGCCGGCCGGAAACGGCTGGTGGGCCAGCAGCAGGCCGACGTCGAAGAGCTCGGCCACGGTGTCGACCCGGATCACGCCGGACCGCGCGAACAACGCCGTCACCGCGCGCTCGTCGGGACCGGGCAGCTCGCCCGCCAGCCCGGGCGGACGGGTCGCGGAGGCCACCGCCACCACCGGCTTGACGCGGCTCATCCGGCGGGCCAGCCGGGCGAACTTGCGCGGGTTGCCGAACGTCTCCAGGTAGAGCAGGACCACGTCGGTGCCCGGGTCGTCCTGCCAGAACTGGAGCAGGTCGTTGCCGGAGACGTCGGCCCGGTTGCCCGCCGACACGAACGTCGACAGGCCCAGCCCGCGCCGGTCGGCCTCGGTCAGCAGCGCCACACCGAGCGCGCCGGACTGGCTGAAGAAGCCGACCCGGCCCGCCGCCGGCAGCCGCGGGGCGAGCGTGGCGTTCAGGCGTACCCCCGGATCGGTGTTGGCCACCCCCATGCTGACCGGCCCCACCACCCGGAGTCCGGCCCGGTGGGCGCTCTCGATCAGCGCACGCTGTGCGGCCTGGCCCTCGGCCCCGGCCTCGGCGAAGCCGGCCGAGATCACCACCAGGCCGCCCGCGCCGGCCGCGGCCGCGTCCGTGACGGCATCCGCGACCGAGGCGGGAGGCAGGGCGATCAACGCGAGATCGACGTCGACGCGAGCATCAACGGCCGAGGGGTACGCCGGGAGCCCGGCGACGCGGTCCGCACTGCGGTGCACCGGGATGATCGCGCCGGTGAAGCCGCCGTCCCGCAGGTGGCCGAGCAGCGCCGCGCCGATGCCCTGACCACTCGCGCTGGCGCCGTACACCGCGACCCCGCGCGGGCTGAGCAGCCGGGCGATCGAGCGGGACTCGGTGCGGTGCTCGCGGTCCTCCTGCACGGCCCGGGACTTCTCGGTCGGCGCGATCGGGAAGCTCAGGTGCACCGTGCCGTCCTCGTAGCGGCGCTGCACCGGGTAGCCGGTGTCGCCGAAGACGCGCAGCATGCCGGCGTTCTGGGGCAGCACCTCGGCGACGAAACGCTCGATGCCGTTGGCGCGGGCCGCCTCGGCCAGGTGTTCCAGCAGCACCGAGCCGATGCCCCGGCCCTGGTGCGCGTCCTCGACCACGAAGGCGACCTCGGCCTCGTTGCTGTCGTGCCTCAGCCGCTCGTACCGGCCGACCGCCATGATCCGTTTCTCCGCGACGATCACGAACGCCTCGCGGTCGGCGTGGTCGACGTTGACGAAACGTTCCAGGTCGCGGTCGGGGATTCTCGGGTACGGCGAGAAGTACCGCAGATAGCGGGTGCGCTCGCTCATCCGGCCGTGGAAGTCCACGATGGCCGGCGCGTCCTCCTTCCTGATCGGGCGCAGGTGGACGGTGCTGCCGTCGGAGAGCAGGACGTCCGATGCCATGGCTGATCAGTCCCGGGGGTCGTGGGGGTCGAGGCCGTGCAGCGGGAAGACCGCCATCCGCGTCGCCAGGACCGCCTTGTCGACCGGGTCCGCGGTCGGTTCCCACTTCTTGCTCGTGATCTCCACGGAATCGGTCAGATCGTCGGGGATCTCCGTGCCCGGGCACCGTTCGGCGGCCAGGTCGCGCCAGGCCTGCGGGGTCGGGGTGTGCGGGTCGAGCGGGTCGCCGGTGGCCACGGCGAGCAGATGGGTCCAGGCCCGGGGCACGACCTCGACCAGCGCGTACCCACCGCCGCCGGTGGCCACCCAGCGGCCCTCGCACAGTTCGTCGGCGAGCGCGCGCATCTTGATGTACGCCACCCGCTGCCCGTCCACCGACAGGCGCAGGTCGGCCAGCGGGTCGAGCCGGTGGGCGTCGGCGCCACACTGACTGAACAGCAGTTGCGGCCGGAACGCGCGCAGCACCGACGGCACCACCGCGTCGAAGGCCCGCTGCCACCCGGCGTCGTCGGTGCCCGGCGGCAGGGCGATGTTCACCGCCGTTCCCTCGGCGTCCTTGCCACCCACCTCCTCGGGGAAGCCGGACGCCCACGGGAACAGCGCCAGCGGCGTCTCGTGCAGGCTGATCGTGAGGACGCGCGGGTCGTCCCAGAACGCCGCCTGGACACCGTCGCCGTGGTGCACGTCGATGTCCACGTACGCGACGCGCTCCGCACCCTGGTCGAGCAGCCGCGCGATGGCCACCGCCGGGTCGTTGTAGACACAGAACCCGGCCGCCCGGGCCGCCATCGCGTGGTGCAGGCCGCCGGCCACGTTCACCGCCCGGGTCACATCGCCGCTCCACACCGCCTCGGCCGCGGCCAGCGTGGCGCCGCAGATCCGGGCGCTCGCCTCGTGCATCCCCTCGAAGACCGGGTTGTCCGGCGTGTTCAGGCCCCAGCCGGAGAAGAACGGATCCATCGGCGCATGTCGGACCGCGTCCAGGTAATCGGCGCGGTGCACCCGGGTCAGCGCGGCCTCGCCGGCCGCCTCGGGGGTGATCATGCGGACCCCCGGACGGTCGAGCACGCCCAGCTCACGGGCCAGCGCGATGGTCAACTCGACCCGCACCGGGTTGAGCGGGTGATCGCCCATGTCGTACCCGAGCAGGGCCTTGTCCCACACCACCGCCGCAGAGCCGTCCATGCCGCCATCGTCGCACGTTGTCAGGCCGGACCGGCCGTGCCCACAATGTCGGGGTGACCGACTATTCCGCGCTCTACGAACGGTTCGGGATGCTCCTGGTCTCGCAGACCGGAATGACGGATTCCCCCTTCGGCGAGGGCGCCTCCCCCGCCCAGATCGAGGCGCTCGGCTTTCCCGTGCCGGACGACTACGCGCTGCTGCTCCAGCTGACCGGCAACGAGGTCGACCCATCGCTGATCACCTTCCCGCCCGAGGAGATCAGCCTGCTCACCATCGACCAGCTGGCCCCCGGGCCGGACGGGCAGGTGGCGATCGCCCGCACCCGCAACGGCGACCCGCTCCTCCTCACCGACCGGGGACTCGTCCTCGGCGACCGGGTCATCGCGGCCGGTGTCGGAGATCTGATCGGGAAGTACGTGCGCGGGCTGGAATCCGGCACACTGCGGATCGAGCAGGGGCCGAGCGGCTTCACGTTCACCAGGAACGGCGAATATGTCGATCGTGCGGCATTCGCGACGCTCTGACCAGAGATGATTCGTCGCCCGGTGCGGCACCGACTAGTCTTGGTCGACAGCTGCGGCTCCGGAGGGTTAGGACGATGGCAACCAGGACCCACAACACGACGAGTGGTGCCCACGCGCACAAGCACGATCTTGTCGACACCACCGAGATGTACCTGCGTACCGTCCTGGAGCTCGAGGAGGAGGGCGTGCCTCCACTGCGCGCCCGGATCGCTGAGCGACTCCACCAGAGCGGCCCCACCGTCAGCCAGACCGTCGCCCGGATGGAGCGCGACGGCCTGCTCACCGTCGAGAACGATCGACACCTCCTGCTCACCGAGGAGGGTCGCATGGTCGCCATCTCGGTCATGCGCAAACACCGCCTCGCCGAACTGCTCCTGGTCAACGTCATCGGCATGCCCTACGAGGAGGCGCACGACGAGGCCTGCCGGTGGGAACACGTGATGAGCGACTCGGTCGAGAAGCGGGTCTACGAGCTGCTCAACAAGCCGACCCGGTCGCCGTACGGCAACCCGATCCCCGGCCTCGAGGTGCTCGACAGCACCACGGCGTTCGGTGAACAGCTCGACACCGGCGAACGCAACCTGGCGTTCCCCGGTCTCACCGGCAGCGTCGTGGTGCGGCGCATCTGCGAGAGCGTCCAGACCAACGCCGACGTGCTGCGCCAGCTCCACGCGGCCGGCATCGACCCGGGCGTGACCGTGACCGTGGCGCAGGAACGCGACGCGGTGACCGTCGACCGGTCCGGTGACAAGATCAGGCTGCCTCGCGAGGTGGCGTCACGCGTGTTCGTCGACGCGCACTGACCGTCAGCTCTTCTTCGCGTCGGTCTTCTTTTTCGGGTCGGTCCCGGTGGTGCTCGTCATGGTCTTGGCCATGGCGAGCAGCTTGGCGCCCATGTCGGCGACCGCGGCCGGTTTCGCCGCCTTGGTGAACGTGAACCGCAACGACTGCAGCTGGTGGCCCTCACTGAGCCAGCCGATCTCGTACGACGGCCCGGCCGTCTTCGACGCCTTGATCTCCTGCTTGTAGGCGGCCACGCCCAGGCCCTTGAGCTTGGTCGCCTTGTCCGGGATCAGGTCGTCGTTGAACAACTCGGCGGTGGCCGACGAGTCGCTGACCGTGAGCAGAAGCGACGGCTCCGGCCCCTCCTCGGTCTGCACCACGCAGGTGGCGGTGTTGTCGACCTGGGAGCCGGCCGCCACCGTGAACCGGACGCCGATCATCTCCTCGATGAACGCGTAGTCCCACAGGATGCAGGCGCCACCACCCGAAGCGGCCGGCGGCTCGACCACCTCGATCGGAGGCAGGACCACCCGGGCGTCATCCTTGGCGTTACAGCCGGTTACCGCCAGGGTGGCAACGACCACACCGAGGGTCAGCAGACGCGAACGCACAGTGGGGTCCTCCCGACGAATTCGGGGCACACCGTACTTGGTCGGATGCGGGTCACGAAAGCCCGAACTCTGAAACCGGTGGGACACGCTGGGTAACTGTGGATAGTTCTCAGGTCTGTCGTTTTCGAGCGCTACGTTCAGACCCACCCAGTACAGGGGTGGGGGTGGCGGCGGCGCGCGCGCGAAATTTCAAGATCGTTCTGGGCGGTGGCGGCGCCGCACGGGTGGGCGGGCGCCCCTGGGAAGATGGACGGCGTGATCAATGACCGACTGGTTGATGCCGGGGACCTTCCGATCGCGGTGCGCGACTTCGGCGGTTCGGCGCCGCCGCTGGTGTTGCTGCACGGCGCCGGCGCGAACCTGGCCCACATGACGACGCTGGCGCGGGCGCTCCGGCCGCGCCATCGGGTGATCACGATGGATCTGCGTGGCCACGGCCGGTCCGGCGACGGGCCGTGGAGCTGGGACGCGGCGCTCGCCGACGTGGCGGCCGTGGTGGTGCAGCTCGAGCTGGCGCGGCCGGCGGTGGTCGGACATTCGCTGGGCGGGATGATCGCGGCGCTGTGGGGCGAGCGGCATCCGGAGACGCCCGGGGTGGTCAGCCTCGACGGCAACCCGCCCCCGACCCGGACCGAACATCTGCCCGGGATGGATCTCAAGAAGGCGGCGGCCGAGCTGGCCGAGCTGCGGGCGATCTTCGACCGGATGGGCGCCGAGATGGGCCAGACCGTCCCGGCCGAGCAGTTGCCCGAGCTGGTCGAGCGGCAGAAGGCGGCGGCCCATGCCATGGGGGCCAACGAGAAGGTGTGGATCGAGGGGTTCCGGCGGAACCTGGTCCAGGCGAACGGGGAGACGTCGATCCGGCCTTCGGCCGAGACGGCGTCGTCACTGCGTACGCTGATGGAGGATCTTGATCTTGGTCCGGTCTATCGCGCCACGCGGTGCCCAGAGCTGGTGGTGCTGCCGACGCGCGACCTGCCGGAGCAGGAGGGGTTTGCGGAGCTGTACGAGGCGCACCGCCGCTTCGTGCGGGAGCAGGCCGAGGACAGTGGGGTGCGGTACGTGCAGCTGGCCGGCGCCTCGCACGCGATGGTCATCGAGCAGCCCGACCTGCTGGCCGGGCTGATCTCGGACTTCCTGGCCGCGGCCTAGCGTCGCCGGCCCAGCGCCACGAGCTGTGGACAGTTCGCGAGACTGTCATACCGGCGCGCTACATTCCTGCCCACCCAACAGGGGTGGGGGAGGCGGCGGGGCCGCGCGCGATCTTGAAAAAACCGGGTCAGCGGATCTCAGCCAACGGCTTTGCGGCCCGGCTGGCGAACAGGCCGATGCCCAGGGCGACGAAGACGCAGAGGATGGCCTGGAGGACGCCGAGATCCTCGGCGACCAGGCCGATCAGGGGCGGGCCGGCCAGGAAGGCGCCGTACCCGATGGAGCCCGCGACCGACAATCTCAGCGCGGCCCGGACGGGATCGTCGGCGGCGGCGCTCATGCCGACCGGGAAGCCGAGGGACGCGCCCGCGCCCCACAGCAGGGCGCCGACCAGGGCGACCGGCACGCCGATGTTCGTGACCACCAGCAGCACGCCGGCGACGCCCAGGACCACCGTGCCGCGCAGGGTCCGGACGCGGCCCCAGCGCTCGATGGCCACGCCGCCGAACAGGCGGGACACCGTCATGGCGGTGACGAAGGCGCCGAAGCCTACGGCGCCGATGGTCTCGCTGGCGTGGTAGGCGTCGACCAGCGCGATCGCCAGCCAGTCGTTGGCCACGCCCTCGGTGAAGCCGAAACCCAGCAGGATCAAGCCGATCATGATGGTGCGCGGTTCGCGCCAGGCTTCGCGTACGCTCATCGCCGGCTTCTCGCCCGCGGGCAGCGGCGACCACGGTGTGAAGCGGCGCACCGCCAACGCCATCACGGCGGCGGCGAGCACCGCGGTCAGCGTGAGCTGCACGGACACCGGCACGCCGACCGCGGCCAGCAGGGCGCTCACCCCGGCGCCGAGCACTGTGCCCAGGCTGAAGCCGGCGTGGAAGCGCGGCAGGATGGTGCGGCCGAGGCGGCGTTCGACATCGGCGCCCTCGACGTTCATGGAGACGTCCCAGGTGCTGTTGCCCATGCCGGCCAGGACCAGCCCGAGGCCGGCCAGCCAGATGGTGCCGGTGGCCGTGCCGGCGGCCAGGGCGATCAGCCCGAGCACCACCGACATGCTGCCGAGCAGCACCGCCCGGGCCGGGCCGAGACGCTGCACGAGCGGGCCGGCCAGCGGGATCGCGGCGATCGCGGCGCCGGACATGCAGAGCAGGAGGAGCCCGAAGCCGGCCGCGGTCAGCCCGAGGTCGTCCCGGACGGCGGGGGCGCGCGCGAGCCAGCCGGCGTAGGCGAGGCCGTTGACCGCGAAGGTGACGCCGACGGCGATCTTGGCGGCGTTGAGCCGGACAGGTTCGAGCGTGGCGGTCACCATCTCAACTTAACCGTTAAAGTAGATCAGCCGGGCGCCGCTTGATGCGTGATGCATCACTGACCCGGAGGGTTGACCGGACCGCCGCGACCAGCCCGGTCGGGTCGGGCCGGCCCTATCGGTCATGCGACAAACGGCAAAGGCCTCCCACCCGTTGCCGGGTAGGAGGCCTTCTCAGCCAACCCTGAGGTCAGCTGCAGCCGGAGGTCGAGCCGCAGCCCTCGCAGACGTAGCAGCTACCGGCGGGGCGCATCTTCGTGCCGCAGGTGAAGCAGAGCGGCGCGTCCGAGGCGTGGCCGGTCACCGCCTCGAGCAGCTCGGTCGACGAGTGCGCCACCTTCGGCGCCTCCGTCTTCGGAGCCTCCACCTTGGGCACCTCGGCGAGCGGAGCGGCCACGGCGCCGACCGGGGCCGAGACCGGAGCGGACTCCGCCATCGACGTCGCGGTCAGGTCGGCCGCCGCCGCCTCGGCCGCCATCTCGGCCTGGATCTGGGCGGCCCGCTCCTTGGCGGTGAAGATGCCCAGCTCGGCGCGGGTGTCGTAGGGCAGGAAGTCGAGCGCCAGGCGACGGAAGATGTAGTCCATCACCGACGCCGCCATGCGGATGTCCGGGTCGTCGGTCATGCCGGCCGGCTCGAAGCGCATGTTGGTGAACTTGCTGACGAAGGTCTCCAGCGGCACGCCGTACTGCAGGCCGATCGAGATGGCCACCGAGAAGGCGTCCATCACGCCGGCCAGGGTGGAGCCCTGCTTCGACATCTTGAGGAAGACCTCGCCGAGGCCGTCGTCGGGGTAGGACGACGCGGTCAGGTAACCCTCGGCGCCGCCGACCGAGAAGGACACCGTCTCGGAGGGGCGCTTCTTCGGCAGCCGCTTGCGGACCGGGCGGTACTCGATGACCTTCTCGACGGCCTTCTCGGCCTGCGCGGCCGGCGCCTCCTCGGTCGTGCCCTTGGCCGGCTTGGCCACCGAGAGCGGCTGGCCCACCTTGCAGTTGTCGCGGTAGATGGCCAGCGCCTTGAGGCCCAGCTTCCAGCCCTGGAAGTGGATCTCCTCGATCTCCTCGATGGTCGCCGACTCGGGCATGTTGACCGTCTTGGAGATGGCGCCGGACAGGAACGGCTGGGCCGCCGCCATCATCCGGACATGGCCCATCGGCGCGATCGACCGCTCGCCCATGGCGCAGTCGAAGACGCTGTAGTGCTCGGGCTTGAGGCCCGGCGCGTCCACCACGTGGCCGTGGTCGGCGATGTGCTCGACGATCGCCTCGACCTGCTCCTCGGGGTAGCCCAGGCTGCGCAGCGCCCGCGGGACCGTCTGGTTGACGATCTGCATCGAGCCGCCGCCGACCAGCTTCTTGAACTTCACCAGGGCCAGGTCGGGCTCGATGCCGGTGGTGTCGCAGTCCATCATCAGGCCGATGGTGCCGGTCGGGGCCAGCACCGAGGCCTGCGCGTTGCGCCAGCCGTTCTTCGCGCCGAGCTTGTTGCCGTCCTGCCACTGCTTGGTGGCCTCGCGGACGATCTCGGTGGCGACGACGCCCTGCGGGCGGATGCCGTCGTTGGCGGCGGCGTGCTTGCGCATGACGCGCTGGTGGGCCTCGGCGTTGCGGGCATAGCCCTCGTACGCGCCGACCACGCCGGCCATCTCGGCCGAGCGGCGGTACGCCGTGCCGGTCATCAGCGAGGTGATCGCCCCGGCGACGCCGCGGCCCGACTCGGAGTCGTACGGGTGCCCGGTCGCCATCAGCAGGGCGCCCAGGTTGGCGTACCCGATGCCGAGCTGGCGGTAGGCCCGCGTGGTCTCGCCGATCCGCGGGGTCGGGAAGTCGGCGAAGCAGATCGAGATGTCCATCGCGGTGATGATGAACTCGACGCTCTTGACGAACTTCTGCACCTCGAAGCCGCCGTCGGCCTTGAGGAACTTCATCAGGTTGAGCGAGGCCAGGTTGCAGGACGAGTCGTCCAGCGACATGTACTCCGAGCAGGGGTTGGACGCGGTGATCCGGCCGGTCTCGGGGTTGGTGTGCCAGTCGTTGATGGTGTCGTCGTACTGCAGGCCCGGGTCGGCGCACTCCCACGCGGCCTGGGCGATGTCGCGGAACAGCTTCTTGGCGTCGATCGAGTCGATGACCTCGCCGTGCAGCCGGCCGCGCAGGTCGAAGGTCGTGCCCTCTTCCACCGCGCGCATGAACTCGTCGCTGACCCGCACCGAGTTGTTGGCGTTCTGGTACTGCACCGAGACGATGTCGGAGCCGCCGAGGTCCATGTCGAAGCCGGCGTCACGCAGGGCGCGGATCTTGTTCTCTTCGCGCGCCTTGGTGTAGACGAACTCCTCGATGTCGGGGTGGTCGACGTCGAGGATGACCATCTTGGCCGCGCGCCGGGTGGCGCCACCGGACTTGATCGTGCCCGCGCTGGCGTCGGCGCCGCGCATGAAGCTGACCGGGCCGCTGGCCGTGCCGCCGGACGAGAGCAGCTCGCGGCTGGAGCGGATGCGGGACAGGTTGACCCCGGAGCCGGAGCCGCCCTTGAAGATCAGCCCCTCCTCCTTGTACCAGTCCAGGATCGAGTCCATCGAGTCGTCGACCGACAGGATGAAACAGGCGCTGACCTGCTGTGGCGACGCCGTGCCGACGTTGAACCAGACCGGCGAGTTGAAGCTGAACACCTGGTGCAGCAGCATCCAGGTCAGCTCGTGGTCGAACAGCTCGGCGTCGTCCTTGGTGGTGAAGTAGCCGAACTTCTCCCCCGCCTTGCGGTACGTCTGCACCACGCGGTCGATGAGCTGCTTGAGCGACCACTCGCGCTGGTCGGTGCCGACCGCTCCGCGGAAGTACTTGGTGGTCACGATGTTCGCCGCGTTCACGCTCCACGAAACCGGGAACTCCACGCCACGCTGCTCGAAGTTGATCGAGCCGTCCCGCCAGTTCGTCATGACGACGTCGCGGCGCTCCCACTCCACCTCGTCGTACGGGTGGACGCCCTCGGTCGTCCACACCCGCTCAACGCGCAGACCCCCCGCGGGCGCGCTGGAGCCGTTGCTGCGGCTGCGCTGCCGACCTGCTGTAATGCCGTCCCCGGCCATGGTGCTCCCCCTCATTTGGTGCCACTACTGATTGAACGCTGCCCGTCGCTGTGGCAGTCCCCTACTGATTGATCTTGGGCGGCCGGCCCGCCCGGGTATGGGTCACGGTGTGTCGGGCCGCCGAATCCCGGCCGGTCGCCGCCGAGCGCAGCTCGGCGATCTCCTTCTCGAATTCGTCCAGCGAGTCGAACGACTTGTAGACGCTGGCGAACCGGAGGTAGGCCACCTGGTCGAGCTCGCGCAGCGGCCCGAGGATCGCGAGTCCCACGTCGTGACTCGGTATCTCCGCCGCGCCCTTCGCCCGGACCGACTCCTCGACCTTCTGCGCCAGCAGCGCGATCGAGTCTTCATCCACCGGCCGGCCCTGACACGCCTTGCGGACGCCGCTCATGATCTTGGTGCGTGAGAACGGCTCGGTCACCCCGTTGCGCTTGACCACCGCGAGAACCGCCTCCTCGACCGTGGTGAACCGCTTGCCACACTCGGTGCACGAGCGACGGCGACGGATCAGTTTGCCGTCGTCGGCCTCACGCGAGTCGACCACGCGCGAATCAGCGTGGCGGCAATACGGACAGCGCACCGGAAACCATTCCTCTCCTGGCTCCCCGGACACGCCAAATAAGCCCCACGAGAGCGCGGCGCTGTGGATAACGTGTGGAGAACTTGGGGACTGTGACCCCAACCTGTGGATGACTTACAGCCATGTAACTACTAGATGTTGGGGTCAAAGTTAGGCCGATGCCGACCGCGACGCAAGCCAGACGGCGGGTCGGCGCGCCGGGAATTTCGTGCAACCACGAGCCGTATACAGGAGATCACTTGGCGCGTCGGCCGCGCCCGATTTGCCGTCCTTGGAATGTCGTGTTTCCGCCGGTGCGACCCGGACGGGTGGTCGTCGTCACGTTCGCGACGCCCGCGGACTAGTCCCTCGGAAGCTGGAGGGTCTGGCCCGGGTGCACGACGTACCCATCGATGTGGTTGATTTTCTTGAGGTCGGCCACGGCGGCGTAGGGGTCACGGCGCGGCGCGGTGCGGGTCGCGATCGACCAGAGGGTGTCGTGCGGCTGGACGATGACGGTCGCCGCCGGCCCCTGCGCGGGCTGATCGGCACGCGAGGCGGTCGACAACAGGAACGCGCTCGCGATCGTGGACGTCCCGACGAAGAAAGCCAGGACCACGGCGCGTCCGCGCCGCGTCAGACGGAGCGGCGGCCGGGGGTAAGAGGTCGTGACCATGGGTTTCACCTTCCTCGTACGGCTGTTCTATCGAACGCCCGTACGACGGTTTATCAGAACACGTGTACGGAAGTCGAGCACTTCCGGGCGACACGCCGACAGGAAAGTCGTACAGATGTTTGAAACTGTCGTACCGCGAACATAAGGTCTTTCCTCAGAAGGGGTCGTTTTCGGATGACCCGGTGAAGCAGCGCGTGCCGCCGGAACGGCACTGGGCCACAGACATGGCCAACGAATTTGGGAGGGCAGGCGTGTCGACCGACGACCGAACGAGCCGGCAGCACCAGCAGAATCCCGCGGGCGGCATGCGGCGGCGGTCGCCGGCCCGTTCGCGCAGCGCCGAGGCGCCCCAGCTGCGGGCGGTGACACCGGCGTCGGTCAGCCAGTTCCCCGAGGTGGTGACCGCCGACCTGACCGCGCGGCAACGGCGGATCCTCGAGTTCATCCGCGACTGGGTGGAGCGGTACGGCTACCCGCCGAGCGTGCGTGAGATCGGCGAGGCGGTCGGGCTGGTCTCGCCGTCCAGCGTGGCCTACCAGTTGAAGGCGCTCGAGACCAAGGGCTTCCTGCGCCGCGACCCCAACCGGCCGCGCGCGGTCGACGTGCGCTCGCCCAGCGAGATGGTCGACGACGAGACGCTGCGCCAGGCCCGGCCGACACCGGCGTACGTGCCGCTGGTCGGGCGGATCGCCGCCGGTGGGCCGATCCTGGCCGAGCAGGCGGTCGAAGACTTCTTCCCGCTGCCGCGCGAGCTGGTCGGCGAGGGCGACGTGTTCATGCTCGAGGTCAAGGGCGACTCGATGATCGACGCGGCGATCTGCAACGGCGACTGGGTGGTGGTCCGCCAGCAGCCGACCGCGACGTCGGGCGACATCGTGGCCGCGATGATCGAGGGCGAGGCGACGGTCAAGTCCTACCGGCAGCGGGACGGGCATGTCTGGCTGATGCCGGCGAACCAGGCGTTCGACCCGATCCCCGGTGACGACGCGACGATCATGGGCCGTGTGGTGGCGGTGCTGCGCCGGGTCTGAGACCGGACCCGTGGTCCGACGGCGCCCGCTTGCGGGGGGCGACAATCAAACGGTCGGCTTCCCTCGCGGGGAAGCCGACCGTTCGGGCTTTCGGTAGGGGTCAGCGGCCGTACGTGCGGCCGTAGTTCTGATCGTCGTCCAGGTCACGGGAACGACCACCACCGGCGGGCGGCGGAGCGCCGTAGACACCACCGCCGGGACGACCAGCCGCACCCTGCGGGGGCCTGGGCTGGCCGCCCTGGGGCGGTTTCGGCTGGCCACCCTGAGGCGGCCGGGGCTGACCACCCTGAGCCGGGCGAGGCTGACCACCCTGAGGCGGCCGGGGCTGACCACCCTGAGCCGGACGGGGCTGACCACCCTGAGCCGGACGGGGCTGACCACCCTGAGCCGGACGGGGCTGACCACCTTGCGGCGGCCTCGGCTGGCCACCCTGCGGAGGACGGCCACCACCCTGGGCCGGACGGCCACCTTGCGGTGGGCGGCCACCGCCCTGCGGCGGACGACCGCCGCCGGCCGGCGCGCCACTGACCGGAGGGCGACCACCACCACTGGGAGCACCACTGACCGGAGGACGACCACCAGCACCGGGCGCGCCGCTCACCGGCGGGCGTCCGGCACCCGGCCGGCCGTTGACCACCGGCGGACGCCCGCCACCCGGCGGACGAGGACCCGCCGCGGGCCGGCCACCGGCGCCGGCACCGGCGGGCGGACGACCCGCCCCGGCGCCGGCCGGCGGACGACCGCCGCCGTAGACACCCGGGCCACCGGCCGCGGGCTTGCCGCTGTAGACGCCCGGACCGGCGGGAGCGCCACCACCACGGGCGGCGCCACCGGCTCCGTAGACGCCGGGGCCGGACGGCGCGCCGCCGACCGCCAGCAACTCGGTGGCCGCGTCGGACGGCTTGGGGCCGTCGTCCGGGTCGGACTTCTTCAGGGCGACCGGTTCGGCCGGGGCGTTCTTGCGGTGCCGGCGGATGCCGAAGATGCCGACACCGACCAGGATCAGGCCAAGGACGCCGACGCCGGCGACCAGGTAGGTGATGTCGTTCAGGTCGAGGCTCTGGAACCAGGACGGGCCGGTCTTCTTCTCGGTCTCGGAGCCCGCGGCGCTCTTCACGACCGGCGCCCCGGCCGTGGACGGGGTGTAGCGGAGGATGTAGTTGGCCGCACCCTGCTCAGGCGTGTTCTCCATGTCGGAGACCGTGTAGAAGTACTTGCCGTCGGGGCTGAAACTGATCGCCTCGCCGAACGGCTCGTTGGGCAGCGGGGTCACCCGTGGCTTGCCCTTGAGCGCGGCCAGCACGTCGCCGCCGGTGACATCCCATTCCAGGGCGTCGGTGTACGTCCGCAGCGCCACCTTGGTCGCGTTCAGCGCCACCGCGCCGCCGTCGATCGAGCGGCTGCCGAGCGAGGCGATCTGGTTGGCCGGGGTCTCGCTGGCCGGAACCGCGACCTCGCCCACGCGTTTGAGCGGGACGGCGTCCTCGGCCGAGTTGTTCGTCTTGAGCTTGGCGGCCGGCGTGTAGACGCCCGCGGCCTTGCCGACCCCGACCACCTTGGTGACGATGATCGGGGTGCCGTCGCCGTTGATCAGCAGCGCCTCGGCGTCGTGCCCGCCGTCGGGGTACTTCAGCCGGTGGATCTTCGGCTGTTGTTTGCCGGTGAGCGGCATCGACCAGAGGGCGACGGTGGGGCGCTTGCTGTCGTTGTCGCCGATGTCGGCGATCCAGAGCGTCTTGCCGTCCGGCGAGAGGACCATGTCCTCGGTGTCCAGCGGACCCTGGCCGCTGTAGGCGACGGAGTCCTTCACCTTGCACTTGGCGTCGAGGAAGAAAACACGCTTGCGGCTGTTCTGCGGGTTGCTGTCGTTGATGACGACGAACCCGTCGTCGGTCGCCACGAGACCCGACAGGCCGGGAAGCTTTTCATCGGTGATCTTGCACACCTTCTTGCCGGCCTGAGCCTGCGCGGTGCCCCCGGGGGCCTCCTCCGCGAAGGCGGTGCCGGCGCCGGTCAGCACGAGCCCGGAGGCACAGAGAACCGACACCACGAGACGCCGCATCCGATCAGTGTCGCATGCGGCGTCCCGTGCTGTTGTTACGCGTGGATCACCACAGCTCAGGCGTCCGATCAGTCCCATCGATCACGACGCGAATGCGGACAGTTCAGCGCCGAGTCGCTCGTCGACGCGGACCCGCATCTCGGTGCCGTCCTCGGTGTGGCGGGTGGTGAGGACCTGGCCGGTGCGGTGAATCTTGGCGATCAGGTCGCCCCGGTCGTACGGCACCAGAACGGTGAGCTCGAGCGCGGGCTTGGGCAGGTTCGCCTCGATCGCCTGCCGCAGCTCGTCGATGCCCCGGCCGGACCTGGCCGACACGAGGACGGCGTCGGGCCAGGTGCGCTTGAGGCGCAGCAGGGTCTCTTCGTCGGCCGCGTCGACCTTGTTGATGACCAGCAGCTCGGGCAGCTTGTCGGCGCCCACCTCGGCCAGCACCTCACGGACCGCGCTCACCTGACCCTCGGGGTCGGCGTGCGAGCCGTCCACCACGTGCAGGACGACGTCGGCGAAGGCCACCTCTTCCAGCGTCGAGCGGAACGCCTCGACGATGTGGTGCGGAAGGTGCCGGACGAAGCCGACGGTGTCGGAGAGCGTGTAGACCCGGCCGTCCTCGGCGGCGGCCCGGCGGGTGGTCGGGTCGAGCGTGGCGAACAGCGCGTCCTCCACCAGCACGCCGGCCTGGGTCAGCCGGTTGAGCAGGCTGGACTTGCCGGCGTTGGTGTAGCCGGCGATGGCCACGGCGGGCACGCCGTTGCGCGACCGGCGGGCACGCTTGGTCTGCCGCACCGTACGCATCGCCTTGATCTCTCGACGCAGTTTGGCGATGCGGGTGTTGATCCGGCGGCGGTCGGTCTCGAGCTTGGTCTCACCGGGACCGCGCAGGCCGACGCCGCCGCCCGCGCCACCGGCACGACCGCCGCTCTGCCGGGAGAGCGTCTCGCCCCAGCCACGGAGTCGCGGCAGCAGGTATTGCAGCTGGGCCAGCTCGACCTGGGCCTTGCCCTCTTTGCTCTTCGCGTGCTGGGCGAAGATGTCGAGGATCAGCGCCGTACGGTCGACGACCTTGACCTTGATCTGCTGCTCCAGGTTGCGGAGCTGGGACGGGGACAGCTCGCCGTCGCAGATGATCGTGTCGGCGCCGGTGGAGAGCACCACGTCGCGCAGCTCGTCGACCTTGCCGCGGCCGATGAACGTGGCCGGGTCGGGCCGGCTGCGGCGCTGGATCAGGCCCTCGAGGACCTCGGACCCGGCGGTCTCGGCGAGGAGGGCGAGCTCGGCCAGCGAATTCTCCGCGTCGGTGACGCCGCCCTCGGTCCACACGCCGGCCAGGACGACCCGTTCCAGCCGGAGCTGCCGGTACTCGACCTCGGTGACATCGGTGAGCTCGGTGGAGAGGCCGGCGACCCGCCGTAGCGAGTGGCGCTCCTCGAGTTCAAGATCACCGGTGGTGACGTCGGGTTCAGAGAATTGAGTCTGCAAAAGTGTGACCTCCTCGGCACCGATCGTGGCAGACCCGCGCACCGAGCGCATCCACATAACCGGTCCGGAAGTTGTAATGACAGTGCCTGACGCATCTGTAACCACCGAATTGGAAGTTCCTATTCCGGACGCGCAAGAATGCGGTGACTCACCCGCCAACGACGGAGGGACCACCGTGGTGACCACCCGCCTGCCCAGCGCAGGATTCTCGATCACGATCCGGATCGCCGTGACGGCCGACGCGTCGTCCATCGGTCGCCTCACCACCTGTGTCGGCGAGGCCGGCGCCATCGTGACGGCCCTCGACGTGGTGGACTCGGACTCCTCACGCGTGCTCGTCGACCTCACCTGCGACACCGCCGACTCCGGCCACGCCGACCAGGTCGTCAAGACGCTGGAGGAGCTGGACGGCGTCGACGTCCGCAAGGTCTCCGACCGCACCTTCCTGCTGCACCTGGGCGGCAAGATCGAGGTGAGCTCGAAGGTCGCGCTGCGCAACCGGGACGAGCTCAGCCGGGCCTACACGCCGGGCGTGGCGCGGGTCTGCATGGCGATCGCCGAGAACCCGGACGACGCGCGCCGGCTGACCATCAAGCGCAACACGGTCGCCGTGGTCAGCGACGGGTCGGCGGTGCTGGGGCTGGGCAACATCGGCCCGGCCGCGGCGATGCCGGTGATGGAGGGCAAGGCGGCGCTGTTCAAGCGGTTCGGCGGGGTGGACGCCTGGCCGGTCGTGCTGGACACCCAGGACACCGACGAGATCGTCAACATCGTCCGGGCGATCGCCCCGGCCTACGGCGGCATCAACCTGGAGGACATCGCGGCGCCGCGATGCTTCGAGATCGAGGCCCGGCTGCGTGAGCTGCTGGACATCCCGGTGTTCCACGACGACCAGCACGGCACCGCCATCTGCGTGCTGGCCGCGCTGACCAACGCGCTGCGGGTGGTCGGCAAGAACATGGCCGACGTCAAGGTGGTGGTGTCCGGCTCGGGCGCGGCGGGCACGGCGATCATGAAGCTGCTGCTGCGTCAGGGCGTGGGCGACATCGTCGCGTACGACCGGCAGGGCGCTCTCCACCGCGGCATGGCCGGCCTGAACGAGACGTGGCAGTGGCTGGCCGACAACACCAACAAGGACAACTACTCCGGTGACCTGGCCGGCGCCATCGTGGGCGCCGACGTCTTCATCGGCGTCTCCGCCCCCAACCTGCTGGCCGGCGCCGACATCGCCCGGATGGCCGAGAAGTCGATCGTGTTCGCGCTGGCCAACCCCGACCCCGAGGTCGACCCGCGGGAGGCCCGGCAGCACGCCGCGGTGGTCGCCACCGGTCGCTCCGACCAGCCCAACCAGATCAACAACGTGCTCGCCTTCCCGGGCGTCTTCCGCGGCATGCTGGACGCCGCCGCCTCGGAGTTCACCGAGGAGATGGCGCTGGCCGCGGCCCGCGCGATCGCCGACGTGGTGGGCGAGGACAAGCTGAACCCGACGGTGATCGTCCCGAGCGTCTTCGACCCGCGGGTCACCCCGGCGGTGGCGGCCGCGATCCGCGCGGTCGTCAAGGGCACGCCACCCCCGGCCAACGCGGCCGCGATCGAGGTCGACGAGGCCCCCGAGGAGACGTTCTAACTGGCCGCCCAGCCGGTCAGTTCGCCGGCATGGTCGGTGATCAGACCGGCCACGCCGGCGGCGGCCAGCGCGCGCCACTCGGTGATGTCGTTGGCCGTCCACGGCATCACCTCGACGCCCTCGGCGGCCAGTTCGGCGACCATCTCCGGGGCGCCGACCACATCGGCCACCGACGGGTTGCAGCAGACCACGCCGAGATCCCTGACCAGGGCGACCGTGTCGGCCTCGAAGCGCAGGCGCAGCAGCCCGCGCCGGATGTCGGGAGCGACCTCGCGCACCAGCCGGACCACCGACGGGTCGAAACTCTGCACGATCGTGCGGCCGGCCAGGTCACCCAGCATGGTGAGGATCCGCTTCACCTGGTCGGCGTTGGTCGGCGGCTTGATCTCGAGCAGCAGCGAGGCGTCGGCCAGCGGCAGCGCCAGCACCTCGCTGAGCAGCGGCACCTTCAACCCCGCGAAGGCCGGCGAGAACCAGGACCCGGCGTCCAGCGCGCGGATCTCGTCGACGGTCAGGTCCCAGACGTGGCCGGTCCCGTTCGTGGTGCGGTCGACGGTGCGGTCGTGGATGACCACGGGCACGTCGTCGGCGGTCGTGCGGACGTCGAACTCGACATGGGTCGCCCCCGCGGACACCGCCGCGGCCAGGGCGGGCAGCGTGTTCTCAGGTGCCACGGCGGAGTACCCGCGGTGGGCCACCCGGTGCATCAGAGCGTGACCTCTCCCGTCGCCACGAGCACCGCCGGTCCCGCGAGCCACCACTCCCCCGACTCGGTGGCGGTCACCGTGAGCGTGCCGCCGAGCACCTCGACGGTCACCCGGCCGGCGGACAGTTTCGCGTCGCGCAGGGTCACGGCGCCGACGGCCAGGGCGCCCGAGCCGCAGGACAGCGTCTCGCCGGAGCCGCGCTCGTGGACGCGCATCCGGACATGGAGGTCGGCGACCGGCGTCACGAACTCGACGTTCACGCCGTGGGGGAACAGCGTCTCGTCGTGGTCGGGGGCCACGGTCAGGTCGAGCGAGTCGAGCGGGGCGGACAGCCCGCAGACCAGGTGGGGGTTGCCGCAGTCGACGGCCACGCCGGGCAGGGTGAAACCGCCGGTGGTCGCCGTGCTGACCGCGTACACCCGCGGGGGTTTCATCCGCACCGAGATCGTGTCCGCCTCGGCCACCGCGCGCACCACCCCGGATCGCGTCGCCACCGGGACCGGGAACGACGCCCAGCCCTGGTCGACCAGGTAGCGGGTGAAGACCCGGACCCCGTTGCCGCACATCTCGGCGACCGAGCCGTCGGCGTTGCGGTAGTCCATGAACCACTCGGCGTCGGCCGCGAGATCGGCGGCGTCGGGGTGCTTGGCGCTGCGGACCACCCGCAGCACGCCGTCGGCGCCCAGGCCGAAGTGGCGGTCGCAGAGCTCGCGGACGAGGTCGGCCGGGAGGTCGAGGGCGCCATCCGGATCGGGCAGGATCACGAAGTCGTTGCCGGTGCCATGGCCCTTGGTGAACAACACGCCGTCCATCATCGCGTAAGCGCGAGGGCGTCCGTCAACAACGTGTCCGACGACCCGTCCAGCCAGTGGATCCGTGGGTCACGACGGAACCACGACCGCTGCCGCCGGACGAACCGCCGGGTGGCCCGCTTCGTCTCCTCGCGCGCCTCGGCGGCGGTGAGCCGGCCGTCGAGCTGGGCCAGCGCCTGCTGGTAGCCGAGCGCCCGGCTCGCGGTCAGCCCGTCCCGGAGCCCGTCGAGCCCGGCCACCTCGTCGACCAGCCCGGCCTCCCACATCAGATCCACCCGGAGGTCCACGCGGGAGTCCAGATCGTCCCGGTCGATACCGATCTGAACGGAGTCGTACACCGGCGTAGGCGACGGCAGGGATGCGGTGAACGGGCGCCCGGTCAGCTCGATCACCTCGAGCGCGCGCACGATCCGCCGCCCGTTGGACGGAAGGATCTTGGCGGCGGCGGCCGGGTCGAGCGCCCGGAGCCGCTCGAACAGCGGGGCGCCGTCCGACCATTCGGCCTCCAGGCGGGACCGGATCGCCGGGTCGGTGCCCGGGAACTCGAAGTCCTCGAGCACCGCGCGGATGTAGAGTCCCGAACCGCCGACCAGGATCGGGGTGACGATCCGGTCGGCCGCCGCGCGGGCCAGCCGCTGGTATTCGGCGACGCTGGCCGGTTCCGTCACGTCCCAGATGTCGAGCAGGTGATGGGGCACGCCGGCCCGCTCCGCGACCGGTATCTTGGCGGTGCCGATGTCCATCCCGCGGTACAGCTGCATCGAGTCGGCATTGACGATCTCCCCGCTGAGGGCCTGGGCCAGACCGATGCTCAGCGCCGACTTGCCGGCGGCGGTGGGACCGACGACGGCGATCACCCGGGGATGGGGGTGGTTCGGCACGGAGCAACGGTAGGACACCGTATGGTCACGGTCATCGGCGGGCACTTGGTCGTAACCGGGTTGGACCTGTGACAATGCGCGAGAAAGAATGTCAAGGGATGTACGGCATTCTTGACTGCGCTGTGGCGGTGGGTGTGAGCGAAGGGGCTCACGCGGGCCGGGATGAACGAGGATGGGCTGATGAACGACTGGACAACCTTCGGGCGAGTCGACGCCGACGGCACGGTCTACGTCAAGACCGCCGAGGGCGACCGGGTGGTCGGCTCGTGGCAGGCGGGCACACCCGAAGAGGGTCTGGCCCACTTCGCCCGCCGGTTCGCCGATCTGGTGACCGAGGTCGACCTGATCGAGGCCCGGCTCAAGTCCGGCGCGGCCGACGCCGCCCACTCGTTGTCCAGCGTCAAGCGGCTGCGCACGCAGCTCGACGAGGCACACGTCGTCGGTGACATCGACGGCCTGGCCGCCCGCCTCGACCGGCTCTCCACGCTCGCCGACGAGAAGGCGGGCGAGGCCCGGGTGGCGCGCGAGGCGGCCCGGGGCGAGGCCATCGCCCGCAAGACCGCGCTGGTCGAGGAGGCGGAGAAGATCGCCGCCGACGCCACCGGCTGGAAGACGGCCGGCGACCGGCTCAAGGAGATCCTCGACGAGTGGAAGACGATCCGCGGCGTCGACAAGAAGACCGACGGCGAGCTGTGGAAGCGGTTCGCGGCCGCCCGGGACGGCTTCACCCGCCGCCGCGGCGCCCACTTCGCGACCCTCGACGGTCAGCGCAAGCAGGCCCAGACGGCCAAGGAAGACCTGGTCACCGAGGCCGAGACACTGTCCGAGTCGTCCGAGTGGGGCCCGACCGCGAACCGGCTCAAAGAGCTGATGACCGAGTGGAAGGCCGCGCCGCGCGCCGCCAAGGAGGCCGAGCAGCGCCTCTGGGAACGCTTCCGCGCCGCGCAGGACGCCTTCTTCACCCGGCGGAGCGAGGTCTTCTCGGCCCGGGACGCCGAGTTCAAGGGCAACCTCGAGCGCAAGCAGGCGATCCTGGCCGAGATCGAGGCGCTCGACGTCGACGCCGACCCGCGCCAGGCCCAGAACAAGCTTCGCGACGCCCAGGCCTCCTGGCACGACGCCGGTCGGGTGCCGCGCGAGTCGCAGGCCGGCCTCGACCGTCGCTGGCGGGCCGCCGAGGAACGCATCCGGGTGGCCATGGATTCCGCCTGGCGCAAGACCTCCCCGCAGGAAAACCCGCTGCTCCAACAGATGCGCGAGCAGGTCGCCGAGGCCGAGCAGCGTCTCGCCCGCGCCGAGGCGGCCGGCGACAAGCGCCGCATCAAAGAGGCCCAGCAGGCGCTCGACTCGAAGCGTCAGTTCCTGGCCCTGGCCGAGCAGGCTTCGTAAAGATCAAGAGCATTTTCAGGTACGCGCGCAACACCTGCACGACCTCAGTGGCCCGGACCGTAGATGGTCCGGGCCGCTTCTTGCTTCCGCGTCATCCCGGTTGGTAGGGCGGGGCCACACCCCAGCCCCAACGGGGGACCGGCGCCTTCCGGAACACGTCGGCGCCGGGTTGCGAGTTCTGGCGGGCCAGGCGGGTGCCCCACTCGACGTAGCCGAGGAACGCGGCCCGGAACTCGGGGTCGTCGGGCAGGCCGGCCTCGTCGGCGGCGTCCTGGATCAGGTTCACCCAGCGCCGCCGCTGCGGCTCGGTGATGGCCATGCCGATGTGCTTGGCCACCATGTGCGGGTATCCGCCGTGCTGGTCGGTGTAGGCCGCCGGGCCGCCGAACACCTCGGCCAGCCAGGTCGCCACGTGCCGGGCGTGCTGGGCGTCCATCCGCGCGAACAGCGGGGCCAGCAACTCGTCCTCGACCACCTTGGCGTAGAAGGCGTCGGTCAGCCGCACGAACGCGTCGGTGCCGCCGGCCCACTCGTACAGGCTGGGTGTCGTCATGTCGATCAGCCCAGCACCGGGGCGGCCCGAAGCACAAGTACGCACATAATGGTTCGTGCCCAAGACCTTCTCGTGCCCGGTCGAACTCACCGTCGACGTGGTGGGCGGCCGCTGGCGCACCGTCATCCTGTCCCGGCTCAAGGAGGGCGTGCACCGCTACGGCGAACTCCGCCGGCTGGTGCCCGGGGTGAGCGAGAAGATGCTCACCCAGCGGCTCCGCGAGCTGGAGGCGGACGGCCTGGTGTGCCGCCGCGACCTCGGCACGAACCCGCCCCACGTCGAGTACGAGCTGACCGACGAGGGACGCAGCCTGGCCCCGGTGTTGCAGGCGCTCTACGACTGGGGTGTCGAGCGCGCCGCGCGAACCGGGGCGACCTTCACCAGTTGACCGCGCCTTGGTTGACCGCGCAGCCGCCGGTGGTGGCGGGCCTTAGTTGACCGCGCAGCCGCCGGTGGTGGCGGGCCTTAGTTGACCGCGCAGCCGCCGGTGGTGGCGGGCAGCGGGGCGGGGACGCCGATCGTGGGGAGGCCCAGGCTGACGCCGGGCATCTTCGGGGTGTGGCCGGCCTCCCAGGCGTCGCCGGCGCGGGTGCGGCGGTGGCTGACCGGGGCGCCGTCGGCGTTCAGGTGGTGGGGCGCGGCGTAGGTGACCACGGTCTCCACGATGTCGCCCGGGCGGGGCGTCACCTCGCCGGTGGCGAAGTGCACCAGCCGGCCGTCGCGGGCGCGGCCGCTGAGCCGGCCCGTACGCGTGTCCTTGCGACCCTCACCGACCGCGACCAGCACCTCGACCGTACGGCCGACCTGCTTCTTGTTCTCGGCCCAGGTGATGTCCTCGAGCTCGGCGATCAACCGCTCGTAGCGTTCCTGCACCACCTTCTTGGGCACCTGATCGGCCATGGTCGCGGCCGGGGTGCCGGGGCGGATCGAGTACTGGAAGGTGAACGCGCTGGCGAACCGCGCCTCGCGCACCACCTCGAGCGTCTGCTCGAAGTCGGCCTCGGTCTCGCCGGGGAAGCCGACGATGATGTCGGTGGTGATCGCGGCGTCGGGCATCGCGGCGCGCACCTTGTCGATGATGCCGAGGTATTTGTCGCACCGGTAGCTGCGGCGCATCGCCTTGAGCGTCGCGTCGGAACCGGACTGCAACGGCATGTGCAGCGACGGGCAGACGTTCGGCGTCTCGGCCATCGCGGCGATCACGTCGTCGGTGAAGTCCTTCGGGTGGGGGCTGGTGAACCGCACCCGCTCCAGCCCCTCGACGCCGCCGGTCGCCCGCAGCAGCTTGCCGAAGGCCAGCTTGTCGCCGAACTCGACGCCGTAGGAGTTCACGTTCTGCCCGAGCAGCGTGACCTCGAGCACGCCCTGGCTGGTCAGCGCCTCGACCTCGGCCAGGATCTCGCCCGGCCGGCGGTCCTTCTCCTTGCCGCGCAGCGACGGGACGATGCAGAAGGTGCAGGTGTTGTTGCAGCCGACCGAGATCGAGACCCATCCCGCGTACGTCGACTCGCGGCGCGTGGGCAGCGTGGAGGGGAACACCTCGAGCGCCTCGAGGATCTCCACCTCGGCGGCGGCGTTGTGGCGGGCGCGCTCGAGCAGCGTGGGCAGCGAGCCGATGTTGTGGGTGCCGAAGACCACGTCGACCCACGGCGCCTTCTTGACGATGTCGCCGCGGTCCTTCTGCGCGAGGCAGCCGCCGACGGCGATCTGCATCTCGGGGTTCTTCAGCTTGGTCGGCCGGAGGTGGCCGAGGTTGCCGTAGAGGCGGTTGTCCGCGTTCTCCCGGACCGCGCAGGTGTTGAACACGACCACGTCGGCCGCGTCCGCGTCGGTGGCACGCACGTAGCCCGCATCTTCCATCAGCCCGGAGATGCGTTCGCTGTCGTGCACGTTCATCTGACAGCCGTACGTGCGCACGTCGTAGGTGCGTGGATTACTGGTCATGGCGAGGTAAAGGGTAGTCCTTCTCTAGGCGGCGTTGCGCTCGGAGGCCACCGCGCAGGCCGGATCGGATCCGGTGCACGGGCGCATGTTGCGCCGCTCGGTGCCCTCGTCGGTCTCGACCTCGTCGACATGCACGATCCGTGGGCTCTCGTCCGGCTCGCTCAGGACGTACCGCGTGGGGTTGAGGGTGTCGTCGGGCAGCAGGACCGCCGCACCCAGCCCGGCCGCGACGGCCGCCGCGACCTCGATCTCCGGTGCAACGGACGGGACGAGGTAAAGATCAATCATTGTCGGGAAATCGCCACCGACGTGGTAGACGTCGACCAGGACGGCAGAATCATCCGCGTCCTCGTCCATTCCGGTCACCGGGCGGCCGAGGACGTCAGAGATCACAGACCGGACCAAGGCCTCATCGATCCGACCGGCTACGGACCAGTTCCAGATGCCGCCCACCGGGTCAACGTCCGCCATACCGCTCATCGTGGACAACACTCCCGACCTGCATCTCCCTGTGTTACCTCTCCGTGACCATTCTCGGGGCGAACCGATACACCAGCGCCCCTAGAGTGGCCCCATCCGAGTGAACCGACGAACAGGACGGTGTCCGCTAGTGGCTGACGACAAGGCTCTCATCGTCCTTGACAAGGTCAACAAGTGGTTCGGGCCGCTGCACGTTCTTCAGGACGTGAACCTGTCGGTCGGCCGGGGCGAGGTCGTCGTCGTGATCGGACCGTCCGGGTCGGGCAAGTCGACCCTGTGCCGGGCGATCAACCGGCTGGAGCCGATCAACTCGGGTTCCATCGTCTTCGACGGCCGGCTGCTGCCGGCCGAGGGCAAGGGGCTGGCCAAGCTGCGCAGCGAGGTCGGGATGGTGTTCCAGTCGTTCAACCTCTTCGCCCACAAGACCATCCTGCAGAACGTCATGCTCGGGCCGCTCAAGGTGCGGCGCGAGAAGGCCGGGGTGGCCCGCGACCGGGCGATGAGCCTGCTCGACCGGGTGGGCATCGCCAGCCAGGCCGAGAAGTACCCGGCCCAGCTCTCCGGCGGTCAGCAGCAGCGGGTGGCGATCGCCCGGGCGCTGGCCATGCAGCCCAAGGCCCTGCTCTTCGACGAGCCGACCAGCGCGCTCGACCCCGAGATGGTGGGCGAGGTGCTCGACGTGATGACCTCGCTGGCCCGGGACGGCATGACGATGGTGGTGGTGACGCACGAGATGGGCTTCGCCCGGCACGCCGCGAACCGCGTGGTGTTCATGGCCGACGGCCAGCTGGTCGAAGAGGCGGCGCCGACGGAGTTCTTCGCGAACCCGAAGTCGGATCGGGCCAAGGACTTCCTGTCCAAGATTCTGACGCACTGACCTGACCGTCCATTTCGGAGCAATCAAGGAGCAAGGATGCGCAAAACCCGCATTGTGGCGGCGCTGGGGGCTATCACCCTCGCGCTGACTCTCACCGCCTGTGGCGGGGATGACAGCGATGGCGGCGGGTCCGGCACCAGCAACTTCGCCGCGGGCTCGACGATGGAGAAGCTGAACAAGGCCAAGAAGATCCGGGTCGGCACCAAGTTCGACCAGCCCGGCTTCGGCCTCAAGGGCCTCAGCGGCAAGCCCGAGGGCTTCGACGTGGAGATCGCCAAGCTGGTCGCCAAGGCGCTCGACGTCCCCGAGGACAAGATCGAGTACACCGAGACCCCGTCGACCGTCCGCGAGCAGGTGCTCCAGCAGGACAAGGTCGACATCGTGGTGGCGACGTACACGATCAACGACAAGCGCAAGGCCGTCATCGACTTCGCCGGGCCGTACTACATCGCCGGTCAGTCGATCCTGGTGAAGGCCGACGACGCCTCGATCACCGGGCCCGACTCCTTCAAGGACGGCACCAAGAAGGTCTGCTCGGTGACCAACTCCACGCCGGCTACCAACATCGAGAAGTACCTCGGTGACAAGACCAAGCAGCTGGTGCTGTTCGACATCTACCAGAAGTGCGTGGACGCCCTGAAGGGCGGTCAGGTCGACGCGGTCACCACCGACAACGTGATCCTGTCCGGCTTCGTCGCCACCAACGAAGGCGCCTTCAAGCTGGCCGGTAAGACCTTCACCGAGGAGCCGTACGGCATCGGCCTCAAGAAGGGCGACACCGCCTTCAAGACCTTCATCAACGACACCCTGGAGAAGGCGTTCCAGGACGGTGCGTACAAGAAGGCGTGGGACGACACCGCCGGCAAGAACGACACGTCGGAGCTCAAGATCCCGACGATCGACCGTAGCTGACAACTGAGGACCAGGGTTGAGCCAGAACTGTGAGGCGGCTTCATGGGCGCCGTGATCGACAACTTCGACGTCTTAGCCGGTGGGTTCTGGCTCACCCTGCAACTCGTGTTCCTGGCCGCGATCGGTGCGCTGGTCATCGGCACCGTCATCGCGGTCTTCCGGATCTCCCCGGTGCCGCCGCTGCGCGCGGTCGGCACCGCGTATGTGACGGTGTTCCGCAACGTACCGCTCACGATCGTGTTCTTCTTCTCCGCGTTCGGCCTGCCGGCGCTCGGCTCCAACGCCAGCTTCCTGCGCATCCCCGGGCTCGACCAGATCTTCACCCGGCTCGGCATCGACCTGCCGTACTTCCGCTTCGCGATCATCGCGCTCAGCCTCTACACCGGCGCGTTCGTCTGTGAGGCGCTGCGCTCCGGCATCAACGCGGTGCCGGCCGGCCAGGCCGAGGCGGCCCGCGCGATCGGCCTGACCTTCACCCAGAACCTCCGCTTCGTGGTGCTCCCGCAGGCGTGGAAGGCGGCCATCGTGCCCCTCGGCAGCGTGATCATCGCGATGATCAAGAACTCCGCGCTGGCCGGCTTCTTCGGCGTGGTGGGAGACCTTTCCAACAGCGGGTACGAGCGGATCACGGTCGGCGGCGAACCGGCCATCCCGCTGATGATCGGCATCTCGGTCGGCTTCCTGATCATGACCGTGCCGCTGGGCGTCCTGCTCGACCGGATCGAGAAGCGCCGGGCGGTGGCCCGATGAGCCAGCCGACCACGCTCTACGACGCGCCCGGCCCCCGCGCCCGCCTCATCACGATCATCAGCAGCATCGCGGTCGGCGTGCTGGTCCTGGTCGGCGCCTACTTCTTCGTCTACAAGCCGCTGGACGCGCGCGGCGAGTTCGAGATGGAGAAGTGGGCGGCGCTGATCGACCCGTCCGAGGATGACTTCGCCCTGCTCTGGGCGCGAATCTGGGACGGATTCCAGGCCACCCTGATCGCCGCCGCCATGGCCGTGGTCGCGTCCCTGGTCTGCGGCACGCTGCTGGCCGTGGCCCGCATCTGGCTGCGACGCGCCTCCCACCGCCGGTGGGTGGGCTTCCCGGCGCCGGTCGCGATCCTGCTGCGCGTGATCATGGTCGCCCTCGACTGGCTCAGCCGGATCTTCGTCGAGGTGTTCCGCGGCCTGCCCGTGGTCATCACCATCGTGTTCGTCTGGCTCGGCCTGCCGTCGCTCGGCGTCGAACTGGGCGACCTGCTCTGGTACCTGGTTCTCGGCCTGGTCCTCTACAACACCGTGGTGATCGCCGAGATCCTGCGCTCCGGCATGGAGGGCCTGCCCGCCGGCCAGCGCGAGGCGGCCGACGCGATCGGTCTGAGCGACGGCCAGACGATCCGCATGATCCTGCTGCCCCAGGCGTTCCGGATCATGTTGCCGGCGCTGATCAGCCAGCTGGTCGTGGTGCTCAAGGACACGTCGCTGGGCTTCATCATCGGGTACGAGGAGATCCTCCGGGTCACCACCCAGGTCGTGCAGATCTTGGACAACCAGATTCAGATGTACATCGTCGTCGGCACGATCTACATCCTGATCAACTACGGCCTGTCCAAGCTGGCCGGCTACGTGCAGCGCCGCCTCGCCCGGGGCAGCAAGACCAAGAACCTGCCGGTGGAGACAGCCGCGCCGCCGGCCGCGATCGGTGCCGGCACCGGCGGCGGGCTCGCCTAGCGCGCCAGTTCCGTGACCCGGGACTCGCGGACGACCGTGACACGGATCTGACCCGGATAGGTCAGCTCCTCCTCGATCTGCTTCGCGACGTCCCGGGCCAGCACGGCGGCGCCGATGTCATCGATGTCATCGGGCCGGACCATCACCCGGATCTCCCGGCCGGCCTGCATCGCGAAGACCTTCTCCACACCCACCTTGCCGGCCGCGATCTCCTCGATCCGCTCCAGCCGCTTCACGTACGCCTCGAGGCTCTCCCGCCGCGCCCCCGGCCGCCCGCCCGAACAGGCGTCGGCGGCCTGGGTCAGCACGGCCTCGATGGTCTGCGGCGGCACCTCGTTGTGGTGCGCCTCGATCGCGTGCACCACGTCCTCGGACTCGCCGTACTTGCGGGCCAGGTCGGCGCCGATCAGCGCGTGGCTGCCCTCCACCTCGTGGGTGAGCGCCTTGCCGATGTCGTGCAGGAACGCCGCCCGCTTCATCGTCGGCACGTCCAGGCCCAGCTCGGCGGCCATGATGCCGGCGATGTGCGCGGTCTCGACCAGGTGCTTCAGGACGTTCTGGCCGTAGCTGGTGCGGTAGCGCAGGCGGCCCAGCAGGGTGGCCAGCTCCGGGTGGAGATCGGTGATGCCGACGTCCACCAGCGCCTCCTCGGCGGCCCGCTCGCACAGCCGGTCGACCTCGCCCTTGGCCGTCTCGAAGATCTCCTCGATGCGGTGCGGGTGGATGCGCCCGTCCAGCACCAGCTTCTCCAGGGTGAGGCGGCCGACCTCGCGGCGTACCGGGTCGAAGCAGGAAAGAAGGACCGCCTCCGGGGTGTCGTCGATGATCAGGTTGACCCCGGTGGTCGACTCGAACGCCCGGATGTTGCGGCCCTCACGGCCGATGATGCGGCCCTTCATCTCATCGCTGGGCAGGTGGAGAACGCTGACCACGCTCTCCGCGGTCTGCTCGCTGGCGATGCGCTGGATCGCGTCGACCACGATGTGCCGGGCGCGGGTGTCGGCCGTACGCTTCGCCTCGCCCTCGATGTCACGGACCAGGATCGCGGCCTCCCGCTTGGCCTGCGCCTCGATCGTCTCGATCAGCTCGGACCGGGCCGCCTCGGCGCTCAGGCCGGCCACCCGTTCCAGCTCCTTGCGGTGCGCCTCGGCGGCGATGGCCAGCTCGGCCTCCCGCCCCGACAGCGACGACTCCCGGCCGGCCAGGTCGGCGTCCATCGCCCCCAGCCGCCGCTCCCGCTCGACCAGGCGCTCGACCTCGTCGGCGTGCTGGCGTTCCCGCTCGTCGATCCGGGCGGCCCGGCGCTCGACCTCGGCCGCCTGCTCCTTGGCGGTGGCGTTGAGCAGGGCGACCTCGCGCTCCCCGCTGCGGCGGGCGGCGGTGCGCGCCTGCTCGGCGTCGGTCTCGGCCTGCCGGTGGGCGTGCTCGAGGATGGTGTCGGCCTCCCCGTGGGCGGCTTCGAGAACCCGTCGCGCCTCGGCCCGGGCGGCGTTCGCCTCGGCCTTCGCGGCGGCGGCCTCGGCGCGTACCGAAGCGGCCTTGGCCCGGGCGTCCTCGACCTGGTCCGCGCGGTCCTTGGCCTCGACCTTGCTGCTCTGGATCTGGCGCAGCGCGCGGGAGCCGATATACAGGCCACCCATCACGAACCCGGCGAGTACGACGATCGCCACCACGAGAACCGTATCCAGGGCGGTCATGTCGCCGCGTCTCCCTTCGCCAGCGCCGCCGCCCGCGGGCGACTGCGCTCCCCTGCACAGTCGGCGGGCCGCTGCTCCGGCCGTCCGGGCCGGTGCCGGTCTGCTGGCGGCTGCTTGCCGGCCCCTCTCGGGGTTGGCTCGCTCGGCTTGCCTTCCCTTACGGGCGGCTCGCTGGGCTTGCCCTCCCTTTTCGGGTGGCTTGCTCGGCTTGCCCTCCCCTATTCGGGGCGGCTCGCTCTCCCGCCGATGGGTCTGGCGGCTTCCTTCCGTGCCGGCGTGCCTCGGCTGCTCGCCGTCGCCTTTCGCCGCCGCACCTGTTCGGCCCGTCTTGGGGCTTGACCCGTGAGGGTCGTGGCCGTTGCGGGCCGGCCTTCGCGGGCCTCGGCCATCGCTGGGGTCTGGGCCTTCGCTCGGGCTCGGGTGGTGCTGGCGGTCTGGCGGGTGGTCGGCGGGTCGTCGGTTGGCTCGTCGGTGGTGGCGGTAGCCGCCCGGCCGCATCGTTGCGACTGTGCACTTGTCTCGTCTGCCCGGCGCGCGAGGTTGCGTACCGGTTCACAAGATTTGGCCGACCAAGGCCTTGCACGCACGACTGACCATCGACGCCGGTGTCGCGCCTGTGATCGACCGCTGGGTAGAACTCGTCAGGCCCTCGCACGGTCAGCGAGCAGCCCCAGTATTTGATGCCGGAATGTAATGCGATCTATGTTGTGCGTGTTGCTTGCGATGGTCGGATAAAGCTTGTGTAACGCGAGGCTAGGTCGCGGAAGCCGGTCCGGTCAAGGACTCATGATTCGGCAGCGGATGGGACTTACGGCACAGACCCGCACAGACCCAGCTCAGGGCGTGTGGGGCAATTCAGGCGTACCGCCCCCACACGTCCCGCATCGGGGCCCAGTCCTCCCCCACGCCCGACTTCCAGAAGGCCAGCATGTACGCCGCGACCGGAGTCTTCGTGTCGTCCCACCAGATGCCGGCGACCGTCTGCCGCACCTGCTTCTCTTCGACCGTGTAGGCGTACTCGACGTAGCTCCCCAGGGTCCGCCCGCTCGGGGCGGCCTTGTCACCCGCAGGTCCCACCCCAGGGGTGAGCGTCCGGGCGTCGACGTTCTGACTCAGCGTCTTGACCCGCGCTTTGTCCCGGTCGGTCACCGTCGCGTACTCAACGAAGATCATGGTCATGCCGTCGACCCGGCACCGGACGCGCGCCTTCTCCCCCTTGTTCAGGGAGGGGCCGCCCGCCTTGCCGCTGCGGTCACAACTCGCCAGCCGCGACAGCCAGCCCTGCGAGATGGGCGCCAGGGCCCCCGTCAGCTTGGCCTGGTTGATCTCAACCTGAGACTGCTCGTAGACCCCCAGCGAAGGCCCCGCCGACACCGTCGGCCCCGGCGAGGTCGGCTCGGGCCCGGCCCCACCGGCCGTACCCCGCCCGAGAAAGAACCCACCCGAACCGAAGATCAGAAGCCCCGCCGCCAGCCCCGCCAGAGCCCCGAGCACCAGCTTGTTCCGCCGCCGAGGCGGCGAAGGCTCGATCCGAGGCCCACCGCGCCCCGAGGTGTCAAACCCGAACCGATCGTCACCGTAGGCGTCGCCGGCCCCGAACCGAGGCCCACCCGACGAGGGCCCGAGCCCATGCGGATCCGCCCCTCCCGACGACGGCCCCACACCACCCGGCGACTCCTCGCCACCGACACTGAACCGGGGCGGGCCCGACGACGGGCCGAGACCGTACTGATCGAAGCTCCCACCCGACGACGGCGCCACCGGGAGACCGTAGGCATCAACGGGCCCCTCGCCGGGCGGCGCTGACCACTGAGGGGCGCCGGAACTCGGGTCAGGGGCATAGGGCCCGCCCGAGGCCGGCGCCGCGCCGTAAGCGGCGCCGGAACTGGGCTCATCGCCGCCGTGGAACGGGCCGTAATGCGCCTCGTCCGGCGCGGCACCGTAGTGCGGCAACCCAGGCTGACTGTGATCGCCCTGGGATGGACCGGTCGGCGCGCCACCGCCCGCCGGGCCCGCGCCAGCCGGACCGGCCGGCACCACCGTCGTCGGCGAGTCATGACCGGCCGGCATCGCGGTCGCGTTGGCCGGCATCGCGGTCGCGTTGGCCGGCATCGCGGTCGCGCCGGTCGGAGCCGTGCTGACACTCGCTGAGCCGCCGGTCTGAGCAACGCCCGCGGGGCTCGCGTCAGGCGAACCCACAGGCATCATCGTGGTCGGCGAATCGTCGTTGGTCATAGCGGCCGCGTTTGGTGAAGCGACGGCGAGCTGAGCCGGATCGGCCGCCGACCCGCCATGGGCACCTGCCGGGGACTCGTGAACCGGAGCCGCACTGTTCGGGGCCGCGCTCGCCGGGGCCGCGCCGTGGGACGGGGCCGTGGTGGCCGGCGTTGTATCGATCGGTGGCTGATTGCCCTGTGGCGGATTGCCCTGGGTCTGATTGCTCGGCGACGGGGAGTTCTGCGCCGGAATGACCGTCGTCGAATCTGCCGGAGGCGGGACGATCACCGTGCGGTCAGCGTCGTCCGCCTTTGTCTGATCGGATGTGGACGGCGCTTCGTCCGGTCGCGATCCGGCTTCACGCGCAGGCGGATCGTCCCCTCGCCGAAAGGGCCCGTAGCCGCGCGAAACATCAGGGGAATTACCGGTCACGCTGCACCATATTACTAGCCGGTCGCCATGCCGGGAGCCCCGAGAGATCAACGCTCAGCAACAGAGTCAAAGGTCACCGCCGGCCCTGTCTGTGACCGTCATTGATCACCCTCCGTCGACGTTATCGCGCGCCATTCCGTGATCGCGGACTTCCGATTTCGGTCGATCCGCAACGCCCGGGACACGGCCTGCGCGAAACTCCACCTGAGCGTCGCTTGGCCTGCCCACGCCCCGATCTGAACGCCGCGACCATCGCCCTCTGACGAAACTGCCCGGCCGCTTGAGCAGCCGGGCAGTTCGCTTGTTGACACTATCCGTGGTCGCGGCGACTCAGCCGCCGCGACCAGGTGGATCAGTCCTCGGCCGGGGTCTCCCGGCGTCGGCGAGTCACCAGGATGAGGCCGACGCCACCGGCCGCGATCGCCGCACCGACGCCCGCGACGCTGACGACATCCGCACCCGTGCGGGCCAGCTCCGAGCCGCCGGACGAACCGCCCGAGCCACCGCCGGCGTTGTTGTTGCCGCCGTTGCCGCCGCCGCCGTTGTTCCCGCTGCCGCCGCCGTTGTTGCTTCCGCCGCCGGTGTTGCCGCTACCGCCACCGTTGCCGGGGTTGTTCGGCGGGTTCTCACCAGGACCGTCACCACCGCCGCCGCCCGGATTCTCACCCGGGTCCGGATCGGGATCGGGATCCGGGTCGGGATCCGGGTCCGGGTCGGGATCCGGGTCCGGGTCGGGATCCGGGTCCGGGTCCGGGTCGGGATCCGGGTCGGGATCGGGATCCGGGTCGGGGTCGGGGTCGGGGTCCGGGTCGGGGTCGGGGTCGGGATCCGGGTCCGGGTCGGGATCCGGGTCCGGCGGCGGGTCCTTCTTTACGGTGCCGGCGGTGCCCTCCGCTCCGCCGGGCGTGGCCGGCTCGAGAGCCAGGGTGCTGACGGCGGCCTCAGGCAGGGTCGCGGCGGAAGCGGAGTGGGCACCCGCGAACGCGGCCACACCCATGGCGCCGACCAGTAGGCCCAATCGCGCGACTGCTCGCATACCGCGTACGCGCGCGAGGTGTTTGGTACGCATGTTCCTCCCCGTTGTGTCGAACTCAGAATCCATTGTCCCTATCGGACGCTCGATTCTTTGATGCGTTCAGACGTGCAACCTACCGACTTCACGCCGGTCGCGCCATCCATGATTGACAATACGGACACACCGGACAGTGGCTGGTCAGCGCCCATGCGTGAGAGCCCGGTCACCCGGGTGAGCATTAAGTCACAAAATTGTATCGGTCTATTCATCCGGCATGGCGTCGGCATCGATCTGGGCCGCGAATTCGGCCGCTTCGGCATCACGGTCCGCCAATGCGTCCTTCACCGCGCGAATGGCAACGCCCGCGGAGTAACCTTTTCGCGCCAACATGCCGACGAGTTTCCGGAAGACCGCATCGGGCTCGCCCCGGACGGTGCGCAACTTCCGGTCGACCAGCGCCCGGGCGGTGGCCGCCTCGGCGTCATCGTCCACACTCTCCAGCGCCGCGCCCGCGACCTCGGCGTCCACACCGCGTTGTCGCAGCTCATTGGCCAGGGCCCGGCGCGCCAGTCCACGTCCCTGGTGCCGGGTGCTCACCCACGCCCGCGCGAACGCCGCGTCATCGATCATCCCGACCTCGTCGTACCGGTCGAGCACCTCGGCGATCACCTCGTCGGAGATCTCCCGCTTGGCCAGGGCCTTGGCCAGCTCCACCCGGGTACGCGGCCGGACCGCCAGCTGCCGCAGGCAGATCTCCCGGGCAACCTCGCCCTCGCTCCGCGGCGGCCCCTCGTCCCGAGGCTTCCGCCCCCGCGCGCCATCGCTCTCCCGGCTGCCCGCCTGACGCCGCCCACCGCCGCGCCCGCGCCGCCCGGACGCGCGCCCCGGCTCGCCCTCGTCGCCAGACACGCGCTCATCCCCAAATCCCGAGCCCCGGCCACTCCCGCCGCCAAAGCGCGATCCGATCGCATCGCCGGGATTACGCTTCCCGAACGCCGAGCCTCGACTACGCCTGCCTGCCGGGTCCGATTTGCGTCCGGCACCGTCGGATTGCCGGTTCGACCCACGGCCACCGACGGACCGGCTCCCCCGCTGCTCGCCGGCCTCGCTGAGGGGATCCTCCGGAGACGCACTGCCAGAACTCTTGTCCGCATGCGCGAGCCGCTCTCGCACCGCGGCCAGATCGCCGCCCGAGCGGAGGTCGAGGAGTGCGGCCCTCAGCCCGGCCAGATCGCCGGACTGCTCCGCGCCCTCACGGTGCTTCCCCGCCGGCACGGCGTCAACGCCGGCCCATTGGTCGTCGTCGTCCGGCGGAGGCCCGGCCCAGTCATCCCCGGCCGGGCCGGATTCGGCCAGGCCGGATTCGGCCGGATCAGATTCGGCTAGGCCCGATTCGGCTAGGCCAGATTCGGCCAGGTCGGATTCGGCCTCGTCGAAATCCGCCACATCGGACGCCGAGCGCCGAGCAGACGAGCGTCGACTCGACGAACTCCGGCGTCGACCGCCAGGAACGTTGCCGCGTTCCGGGTCGACGGGCCGGAGCTCGTCGAGAGGCTCTTCTTCACGGGCCGGTTTCGGCGGAAGGGCATCCCATCCGCGTCCTGACCGCGCCCCACGTCGTCCGGGCATCGGGGCTCAGCACCCCAGGATGTTCGGGTGACGGAGCGTGGCCGGCATCAGAAGTCGACCGGCGGCAGCTCGACACCGCCCGCCGCGTCGCCGGTCGTCTGGCCGACGCCCAGCTTCTCGAGGATCTTCTTCTCGATCTCGGCGGCGACGTCGGGGTTCTCCTTGAGGAATTCCCGCGCCTTCTCCTTGCCCTGGCCGAGCTGGTCACCGTCGTAGGTGTACCAGGCGCCGGACTTGCGGATGATGCTCTGCTCGACACCGACGTCGATCAGCGAACCCTCACGCGAGATGCCCTTGCCGTACATGATGTCGAACTCGGCCTGCTTGAACGGCGCGGCCACCTTGTTCTTGACCACCTTGACGCGGGTCCGGTTGCCGACCACGTCGGTGCCGTCCTTGAGGCTCTCGATGCGGCGCACGTCGAGGCGGATGGACGAGTAGAACTTCAGCGCACGGCCACCGGTCGTGGTCTCGGGCGAGCCGAACATCACGCCGATCTTCTCGCGCAGCTGGTTGATGAAGATCGCCGTCGTACCGGAGTTGCTCAGGATGCCGGTGATCTTCCGCAACGCCTGGCTCATCAGCCGGGCCTGCAGACCCACGTGGCTGTCGCCCATCTCGCCCTCGATCTCGGCGCGCGGCACCAGGGCGGCCACCGAGTCGATGACGATGACATCGAGCGCGCCGGAGCGGATCAGCATGTCCGCGATCTCCAGCGCCTGCTCACCGGTGTCTGGCTGGGACACCAGCAGCGCGTCGGTGTCCACACCGAGCGCCCGCGCGTAATCGGGATCGAGCGCGTGTTCCGCGTCGATGAACGCCGCGATTCCGCCGGCGCGCTGCGCGTTGGCCACCGCGTGCAACGCTACCGTCGTCTTACCGCTCGACTCCGGGCCGTACACCTCGACGACCCGGCCGCGCGGCAGACCGCCGACACCGAGCGCCACGTCGAGGGCGATGGAGCCGGTCGGAATGACCGCGGTCTCCACGACCGGCCGTTCGCCGAGCCGCATCACCGAGCCCTTGCCGAACTGCTTGTCGATCTGGGCCATCGCCAGATCGAGGGCCTTGTCCCGGTCAGGTCCTGCAACCATTGCCGCCACCCCTGTACTCGCCTTACCCGCACTCGACTTGGCAGGCGTCTTAGTCGATGAGCTTCTGTTCATCACGCGCCACACGCTAGGGGGTGGGTATGACAAAACCGCGCCGCCCTGCCGAGGCCTGTGTATGACCTTGCCGCTGTGGACGATAGCCGAACAGGTGTACGAGGATCGAGCGACACGCCGTACAAACGTACGAATCGCTGGTCAGTGCAGCCGCGATGGGATCCGATCGGGGTACGCGGCGACAATTACGCGCCAGACAGTGGCCGCATCCTCACCCTGAGCGAAAGCCTCATTGATGGTTCGGTCGTCAAGTGCCGCGAAACTGTGATCCGCCGCCAGACTTCGCGCGTAGGCGCCGCCGAACGACTCCTCGAGCCGGGCCCAAAAATCCGTCAGCCGCACGTAACCATCCCTTCGGTAGTTCAGACCTCCATGGTGCCGGGTCGAGAGCGTCCCGCCACCGGTGGGTGGGCGGCGCTGTGCCGGTGGCGGGACGCTGTGGGATCAGGCAAGAGGGTGAGCGGGCACGGACGTGGAGGCGTAGCGAAGCGAGCCGACCCTCGGGAGCTGCGGTCTGTACGCACCACTTAGCTACGACATCAAGATCTGAGCCTGCCGGTTGAGGCAGCCGTCAGGCGCGCAGCTTGCGGTAGGCGCGCGCCGACAGCGGCAGGAACACCGCGATGAGCAGCACCGGCCAGCCCAGCGCCAGCCACACCGCCCCGTCGGCCAGCGGCCCGTCCGTGATGCCGGTCGGGTTGCCGAAGAGCTGCCGGGTGGCGGACGCGGTGGCGGACAGCGGGTTCCACGAGGCGATGGCGCCCAGCCAGCCCGGCATCGTCTCGGCGGACACGATCGCGGTCGACAGGAAGCCGATCGGCCAGACCAGCACCTGCACGGCCATCGTCGCGCCCTCGCCGCGGAAGGAGAGCCCGACGAAGATGCCGATCCACAGCACCGCGAACCGCAACAGCAGCAGGAGCAGGACGGCAAGCGCCGCCGACGCCGGGCCGCCGGTGATCCGCCAGCCGATCAACAGCCCACCGACGATGAGTACGAGCAGCTCGGCGGCCGAGTTGACCATGTCCGCACCGACCCGCCCGAGCGACACCGAGGCGCTGCCGATCGGGAGCGAACGGAACCGGTCGGTGATGCCGCGCCGCGCGTCGGCCGCCATCGCCGTGGCCGTGGTCTCGACCCCGAACATCATGCTCAGCGCCAGCATGCCGGGCAGCAGGAACTCGATGTAGTCACCGCCGCCCGGGACGGAGATCGCCCCGCCGAACAGGAACCCGAAGATCAGCAGCAGCATGACCGTGAAGAGCAGGCCGAAGATCGGCGCCCAGGGCTGGCGGACCCAATGGGCCAGGTCGCGCTGAGTGATCACCCAACCGGCGCGCAGCGTGCTCATCGCGCCACCTCCTTCTCGGTCAGCGTGAGGAACACCTCGTCGAGCGTCGGCCGGCGCAGCACCAGGTCTTCCGGGGTGATGCCGAGCGTGTCGAGCGCGCGCACGATCTCGGCGAGCGCCGTCACCCCCGCGCCGACCTCGAAGGTGACCGAGTGGGCCTCGGCGTCGATCACCGCGGGAGCCCCGACCGCCTCGGACAGCCGCTTCGCCGGCTCGTCGAGCGGCTGCCGCAGGGGCAGGGTGACGGTGACACGATCGCCTCCGACCTGCCGTTTCAGCGCGGCCGGCGTGTCGCTCGCGACCACCCGCCCGTGGTTGAGCACCGAGATCCGGGACGCGAGCTGATCGGCCTCGTCCAGGTATTGCGTGGTCAGCAGAACGGTCGTGCCGCGCCCGGCGATCTCCCGGACGCTCTCCCAGACCTCGTTGCGGGCCCGCGGGTCGAGGCCGGCGGTCGGCTCGTCGAGGAAGAGGACGGCCGGGGTGAGGATCAGGCCGGCGGCGATGTCGAGCCGGCGGCGCATGCCACCCGAGTAGGTGGAGACCGGCCGCTCCGCCGCCCCGGTCAGGTCGAACGTGGCCAGCAACTCGTCCGCGCGGGTGCGGGCGGCGGCGGTGCTCAGGCCGTACAACCGTCCGAACATCACCAGGTTCTGCCGGCCGCCGAGGATCTCGTCGACCGCCGCGTGCTGGCCGACCAGCCCGATCCGGCGGCGGACCTGGACGGCCTGACGGCGCACGTCGAAGCCGGCCACGCTCGCCTCCCCCTCGTCGTAGTCGATCAGGGTGGCCAGGGCCTTCACCGCCGTGCTCTTGCCGGCGCCGTTCGGCCCCAGCAGTCCGTGGATGGTGCCGGCCGCGACGGTCAGGTCGAAGCTGTCGAGGGCCTGCACATCGCCGTAGCGCTTGCGTAGTCCGATCGCGGTCAGGGTGTGGTCGGTACTCACCAGAACTCCTAACTCCGTACGCCTCACGGAATAAGACGCGCGGTACACCGTACACCCCACGGGGTAATCTCCGCACATGGAAAATCAGGACGTCGATCGCACGCTCACCCTGCTGTGGCGGCGGACCCTCGGCACGCCACAGGGCTCGCGCGGGCCCAAGCAGCGGGTCAGCGTCGACGAGGTCATCCGGGCGGGTATCGAGGTCGCCGATGAGGAGGGGCTGACCGCGTTCTCGATGCGCAAGGTGGCCGACCGGCTCGGCTTGAAGCTGATGTCGATCTACACCTACGTCCCCGGGCGATCCGAGCTGGTCGGGCTGATGGTCGACGAGGTGACCGGCGAGCAGCAATTGCCGGAGCTGGGCGGGAGCCTGCGGGAACGGATCACCGCGATGGCCCGGCAGCAATGGGACGAGTGTCATCGGCACCCGTGGCTGTTGCAGGTGGAGGAGAGCCGCCCGTGGATCGGCCCGAACATCTCGGACCGATACGAGTGGCAGCTCAGCGCCATCGAAGGCGCCGGGTTCACCGACCTCGAGATGGACCAGGTGGTCACCCTGGTCGTCGGGTTCGCCGCACAGTCGGCCCGCGCCTCGATCGCCGCGAGCCGAGCGGTCGAGAGCTCGGGCATCTCGGACGCGCAGTGGTGGGAGGTCAACGCCCCGGTGCTGGAGCGGGTGATGCCGGGCGACCGCTACCCACTGTCGGGCCGGGTCGGCACGGCGGCCGGTCTCGAGTACAACGCGGTCGGCGACCCGGATCGTTCGTTCCGCTTCGGCCTCGACCGGATCATCGACGGGCTGGAGGAGCTGCTCGACCGCTGAGCCCACGCCCCGGTCGCGCCGACGAGCACCGCACGCCGGCCCGGCGTCAGCCCTTGAGCGCGGCCCGTGCGACCTTGAGGTCGTCGACCAGCCCGCGATAGGCGGCATCACGATCGTCGGCGCGCAGCACCGCGGAGGGGTGGATGGTGGCGACCGCCTGGGCGTCGTCGACCGGGAAGTCCTCGGGATGGTGGGCGCTGGCCGGCCAGGGCATGAGCTGCCCGCGCGACCGGGTGACCCGGAAGGACGGGCCGAGCAGGGCCTTGGCCGCGGTGGCGCCGAGCACCACCACGATCTCGGGCTTGAGCAGCGCGAACTCGGCGACCAGCCAGGGCCGGCAGGCGGTGATGTGGGCCGGGCCGGGAGTCTGGTGGATGCGCCGCTTGCCGCGCATCTCGAACCGGAAGTGTTTGACCGCGTTGGTGATGTAGACCCAGGGCACCTCGATGCCGGCTTCTTCCACCGCGTCGCGAAGGACGCGGCCGGCCGGGCCCACGAATGGGAGGCCCTGCTGGTCCTCGACATCGCCGGGCTGCTCACCCACGAAGACGACGCGGGCGTCGGGGGCGCCGCGGCCGAAGACGGTCTGGGTGGCGTCCACATGCAGCTGGCAGCCCTCGCACTGAGCAGCGGCCTGCTTGAGCTCACCCAGATCGGCCGGGTGGGAAGGAACCCATTTCTCCGCGCCGGGTGGCGCCTGGTTCGTTGCCATCCCGGAGTTGTACCCCATTCACGTCCGACCGATCCCGGCGCACCCGAACGAGTCGGCCGGAGGCCGCTCATCGGGACGGCGCCCCGATCGCGTTCGGGTGGACCGCGGCGGCGACCGCGTCGGCCACCGGGTCGACCTGTTCGGGGGCGAGGTCGCTGACCGTGATCCGGATGCCCGGCGGCGAGTCGATGCGGAACAACGAGCCGGGCGCCACGGCATAGCCCGCATCGCGGAGCACCGACACGGCGCGGGTTTCGTCCGGCACGTGGACCCAGATGTTGAGGCCGCTGGCGCCGGAGGCATCGATCGCGCGTTCGTGGAGCGCGCTCAGCAGCGCCGCGCGCCGGTTCTCGTAGACGCCGGCGGCGACCTCGACCCAGTTGGCGACGGACTCGTCCTGCCACACCCGCAGCAGCAACCGCTGGAGCATGGTGGACACCCAGCCGCTGCCGATCCGCATCCGGCCGGCCACCCGTGCGATCGACGTCTCGTCGCCGGCCACCACCGCGATCCGCAGGTCGGGACCGTAGGGCTTGGACGCGGACCGCACGAACGCCCAGGAACCGGTCACCGGACCGACGCAATGCAGGCCGGTGACGGCCAGCTCGGCGGCATGGTCGTCCTCGATGACCAGCACACCGGGACGCTCCGCCAGGATCGAGCGCAGCTCTCGCCCGCGCTCGGCCGACACCGATGCGCCGGTCGGGTTCTGCGCCCGCGAGGTGATCACCACGGCGCGGACCCCGAGCGACAAGGCACGCTCCAGCGAGGACGGCACCGGGCCGTTCTGATCCATCGCCACCGGGACGGCCCGCAGGCCGAGCGCCGCGACGAGGTCGAGCAGGTTGGCCCAGCCCGGGTCTTCGACGGCCACCGCGTCGCCCGGCGCGAGGTGGACGGTGAGCAGCCGTTCGATGGCGTCGAGGGTGCCGCCGGTGACGGTGAGCTGGGCGCTGCCCAACGGCACGCCGCCACTGGCCAGCCGCTCGCGAGCCGCCTCGGCGAGCTCGGCCAGCACCCCGCCACGGGCGTAGCCGATCGGCTGGCCCAGATCGGCCGCGACCTCGCTCAGGCCGGGACCGAGTGGCGGCAGATGGAGCGTGCTCGGCTCGCCGGCGGACAGGTCGTAGACCCCGGGCGCCACCTCGACGCGCATGGTGGCGCGGGCCGAGGCGACCGGCGGGCGCGGCCGCACCCGGGTGCCGCGCCGGCCGTGGGCCTCGACCAGGCCGCGCCGACGGAGCTCGCTGTAGGCCTTGGCCACCGTGGCCGGGCTGACCCGCAGCTCGTCGGCGAGAGTCCGGACCGGAGGCAGGGACGCTCCCGCCTCGAGCCGGCCCTCGCGGACGCCGGTCTCGATGCTGGCGGAAATGGCGGAGGCGCTCGCGCCGCTCACCTGATAATGTTCTGGCACAGCTCAGATTTTGTACTAGAACAAAGACGAGCGCAAGAGCTACAGTCTTCGCAGACCGAAATTCCGGGAGGGCGACGTGACCGACACCTACTCACCCACCGCACGGACGACGGCGACCCGCAATCGCGCCCGCATGCGTTACGACCGCGATCTGGTCCACTCGATTCTGGACGAGGCGTACGACTGTTCCGTCGCCTTCGTTGTGGATGGCGAGCCTCGCGTGCTGCCCACGCTGCATGCCCGGGTCGGCGGAACGCTGTTCCTGCACGGCTCGTCCGGCGGCCGGCTGGGCCTGTCGGCCCGCGACGGCACGCAGGTCTGTGTGTCGGTCACCCTCGTCGACGGCATCGTGTACGCCCGGTCGCAGATGCACCACAGCGCCAACTACCGGTCCGTCGTGGCACACGGCCGGGCCCGCCTGGTGACCGATCCGGCGGAGAAGCTCGCGGCCATGACCGCCCTGGTCGACAAGTTCGGCTCCGGCCGCGCCGCGGACAGCCGGCCGCCGACCCGCAAGGAGATGGCCGAGACCAGCCTGCTGGCGCTCGTGCTCGACGAGGTTTCGGCACGGGTACGCACCGGCGGCGTCGTCGATGAGGAAGCCGATCTCACCCTGCCCCACTGGGCCGGTGTGCTGCCGATCCGCCGCGTCGGCGGGCCACCCGAGACCGACGAGGGCGTGGCCGCGGCGCCGCCGGCCTATCTCGGCGGCACGTCCTCGCCGTGGCAGACGGCGGCGACCATGACCGGCCGGCATGTCCGTCTCGAGCAGCTCACCCCGGGTCACGTCGACGGCCTGTTCGCCGCCCTCGACGACGCCGAGACCTGGGAGTTCCTGTCCGCGCCGCGCCCGGCCCACCGCGACCAGATCGGCGAGCTGGTGACCGGCGCGTTGCGGGCGCAGTGGCTCGGCGAGCGGGTGCCGTGGGTGCAACTGCATCCGCAGACCGGTGAGGTCATGGGCACGACCATGTACCACGACGTCGATGAGCCGGGACGGGTCGTCGCCATCGGCCACTCGATGCTCGGCCGGCGCTGGTGGCGCAGCGGGGTGAACACGGAATCCAAGCTGCTGCTGCTCGAGCGGGCCTTCGAGGTGCTCGGGGCCGAGCGGGTGTTCTGGTACACCGACATCCGCAACGAGCGGTCCCAGCGCGCGATCGGCCGGCTCGGGGCCAGCCGCGACGGGCTGATCCGGCGACATCGGCTGCGGCCCGACGGCACGTGGCGCGATTCGGTGTACTTCGCGATGACCGCCGACGAATGGCCGGCGGCGCGCGGCCGGCTCCGCGAACGCCTCGCCGCGGCCGAGACGGCGGCCGAGGCGAAAGCGGCGGCGGGGGCGGATGCCGACGCCGGCCGGACGACGCAGCGGGCCTGACCATGCGCACACCACACGGGGGTGGCGTGCGCCGGCCAGGCCGGGTGGTCACGGGAGGGCGGTCAGCGCATGCGCCGGCCCACCGGGACCGGGTCGGTCTCGTCGTCGAACTCGCCGATGACCTGCTCCAGGAGATCCTCGAGGGCCACAAACCCGGCCCGGCGCCCGCCACTGGTGACCATCGCCAGCTGAGCCCGACCGGCCCGCATCGCGGTGACCGCGTTCGTCACCCTGGTGTCCGCGGTCAGCGTGAACGGCGAGTCCATCAGGTCCGCCGCGGTCGCCTCCCGGCCCGTCGTGGTCGCCCGGATCGCGTCGCGGACGTGCACGACACCGGCGACCAGACCGTCCGGGCCGACCACGGCGAGGCGGGAGCGTCCGCTGTGCTGCGACGCCGCCTCGATCTCGGCCGCTCCGGTCAGCGGCGTGACCGTGACCAGCTGGTCATCCGGGATGAGCACGTCGCTGACCTTCTTCTCCTGCAGGCGCAGCATGCTGGTCAGCAGGGCGGTCTGCTCCGCTTCGATCAGACCCTCGGCCTCGGAGCGCTCCAGCAGGATGTTCATCTCCTGCGGGCCGTGCGCCTGGGCCAGCTGGTCCTGCGGTTGCACGCCGACCACCTTGAGCGCCGCGTTGGCCAGGCCGTTCAACGCGTTGAGGCCGGGGCGGACGACCCGCGTGAAGGCGCGGAACGGCAACGCCAGCATCGTGGCCGACCGCTCCGGGTGGGTGATCGCCCACGACTTCGGCATCATCTCGCCGATCACCAGGTGCAGGAAGGTGACGAGGATCAGCGCGATCAGCAACGCGATCACGTGGCTCGGCGCCTCCGGCAGACCCACCGCGTGCAGCAGCGGGCTGATCAGGTGTTCGAGCGCCGGCTCGGCGAGCGCGCCCAGTCCCAGCGAACAGAGCGTGATGCCGAGCTGCGCCCCGGCGAGCATCACCGACAGCTCGCGGGTTCCGTCCAGCGCGGCCCGGGCAGCGCGGCTGCCCTCCGCCGCCGCGTGCTCGAGGCGGTAACGCTTGCTGGCCACCAGCGCGAACTCCGCGGCGACGAAGAACGCGTTCGCCACCAGCAGGAGCAGCGAGATCACGACCGCCCAGGTGGTGCTCACGACGTCACCTCCGCGCGCTCGGCCTCGGGGGCGGGCACGGCCTCGGAGACGCGTACGGTGCCCGGCACATGCCGGTCCACCGACAGCACCCGCAACACCAGCGGGCCCGGGGTGGCGTCCAGCGCCGGCTGCGGCTCGACCTGCACCTCGTCCCCGATCAGCGGCACCCGGCCGAGCCGGGACATGACCAGGCCGGAAACCGTGTCGTACGCGGGGTCCTCGGGCAGTTCGACACCGGTCGCGTCGGCCACCTCGTCGATCCGCCAGCGGCCCGGCACCACCCAGCTGCCGTCGTCCTGCCGCACCGGCGCCGGCTCGGGCAGGTCGTCCTCGTCGCGGATCGGGCCGACCAGTTCCTCCGCGATGTCCTCGAGGGTGACGATGCCGGCGAAGCCGCCGTACTCGTCCACCACGCAGGCCAGCTGGCGATGCCCGCCGCGCATGCGGTCCAGGACCGCCGGCAGCCGCAACGACGACGGCACCATGAGCGGCGGGATCGCCACTTCCGACACGGTCGTCGACCCGCGCCGCGCCGGCGGCACGGCCAACACGTCGGTGATGCCGACCACGCCGACGATCTCGTCCACGCCGGCGTCGGAACGCACCGGGAACCGGGACCGGCCGGTGTCGAGCAGGTCGACGACGCGGGTCAGCGGGTCGTCGGCCCGGACCGTCTGGACGTCGACCCGCGGCACCATCACCTCGATCGCGGTACGGCCACGGAAGTCGAGCCCGCGGTCGAGCAGCGTGGAGAGCTCCGGGTCGAGGTGCCCCTGCTGGCGCGACTCGGCGATGATCTGCTCGAGGTCCTCGTTGGTCGCGCCCTCCGGCAACTCCTCGATCGGCTCGATGCCGACCCGGCGCAGCAGCCTGGACGACGCCTTGTCGAAGAGCCGGATGATCGGCCCGAAGACCGTCAGATACATCAGCGTCGACCGGGCGAGCGCCCTGGTCAGGCCCTCGGAGCGGGCGATCGCGAGGTTCTTCGGGGCGAGCTCGCCGAAAACCATCTGCACGACCGTCGCGATGAGTAGCGCGAGGAAGACCGAGAGCGGAACGCTCACCGCGCCCGGCACTCCGGCCACGTCGAAGAGGTCGGCCAGGCCCTCGCCGATGTACGGCTCGGCGACGTATCCGACGACCAGGGCGGTGACGGTGATGCCGAGCTGGGCGCCGGACAGCATGAAGGAGAGGCGCTCGGTGACCTTGAGGGCGCGGGCGGCGGCCTCGTCACCCTCGTCGGCCAGGCGGCGCAGGCGGCCCTTGTCGACCGCGACGAACCCGAACTCCTGCGCGACGAAGTACCCGGTCAAGGCCGTGACGACGAGGACCAGGAGGAGACCGATGAGGATCAGCACGACGGCCTCGACGGCCTCGACGGCCCGGGGCGGAGCCGGGCCATGCCCGGGGCTTGTGCGAGCCGGGCCGAGCCCGGCTGGGTACTGCCATTCATCCCGGAAAGCTAACAAGAATGACTGAACGCTGCCTGGGAGCTTGCTGGTGGTGCCGCGTCATCGGTGGCACACATCACTGGTGGGCGCCCGGGAGAGGGCCACTCTCCCGGGCGCACCGATCAGAAACGGGTCGCCGGTCAGAAACGGGACGTCAGTCAGAAACGGGTCGCCGGTCAGAAACGGGTCGCCGGTCAGCTTCGGGTGATGGTCACGTCGTCGACGGCGGCCTCGACCAGGCTGGCCGTGGAGAGGTCCGCGGCCTCGACGCTGAGCTGCACGGTCTGCCCGGCGTAGGCGGAGAGGTTCACGGTCGCGGTCTGCCAGGCGGCGGCCCGGTTGCTCGCCGCGCCGGCCTGGGTGAAGACCGTCGTAGCGGTGCTGCCCGACACCACCCGCACCCGGAAGTAGTCCGAGCTGCTCGCGTTGTTGAGGTGCGCGAGGTACCAGCCGAAGGACAGCGTCAGGGTGCCGGTCGGCAGCGTGATGTTCGGCGAACGGATCGTGGTGGCCCCGCCGTCCACGTCGTTGGCGCCGGCGCTCGATCCCGCGGTGGCCCCGGTGACCAGGTCGTACGTGCCGCTCACCGAGGTGCCGAGCTGAGTCGCCACGCCCGAGCTGGTGGCCTGCGGGTCACCGCGCTCCCAGCGGCCCGAGGTCGCCGCGTCGCCACTGCCCACGGTCCAGCCGGTGGCCGTCTCGAAGGTGTCCTGCCAGACGGTGTCGCCGGTGGGCGGCGGGTCCTCACCCGGCGAGGCGAGGTTCCAGACGGAGTACGCGATCGCGTCCGAGTTGCGGTCCAGCGCGGTGTCGTTGATGTTCGCCGTGGTGTCGCAGGAGGCGTGGTAGCAGGGGTCGAACGTGCTGGCCGTACCGCCCCAGAGCTGGACCTGCGCCGCGGTCTTGCGCCCCTCCGCGCCGGTGAAGATGCCGCCCGCGGGAATGTTGTTGGCGATGAACGGGCCGTAATCGCTGCGCCCGTCGAAGTCGGTGCCGCGGGTGGGCACACCGATCGTGGTGAAGTAGTCGGCCAGGGTCTGCTCGATCTCCGCCGACCCGGCCGGGCCCGGACCAGATCCGGTGCCGTCGGAGTTGTCGCCGTCGTAGAGGAAGTAGCCGGGGTTGGGCGAGCCGACCATGTCGAAGTTGAGGTAGCCGCCGATCGCCGCCCGCTGCGCGGAGGTCAGCGAGTTCACGTAGGCGGTCGAGCCGCGCAGGCCGAGTTCCTCGGCGCCCCACCAGCCGAAGCGCAGGTGCCGGTCGGGTTGGAAGCCGGTCCGGGCCACGGCCAGCGCCACCTCGAGGTTCGCCGCCGAGCCGGAGCCGTTGTCGTTGATGCCCGGTCCGGCGGTGACGCTGTCCAGGTGCGCGCCGACCATCAGCGTGTCGTTCGTGTCGCCGCCCGGCCAGTCCGCGATCAGGTTGTACCCGGTCGCGCCGTTGTAGGTGAACGACTGCTGCTGCGTCACGAAGCCGGCCTGGTCGAGCAGGTTCTTCACGTACGTGACGGAAGCCAGGTAGCCCGGGCGTCCGTGCGCCCGGTTGCCGCCGTTCGCGGTCGCGATGCTCTGCAACTGGGCGAGGTGGGCCTTGACGTTGGCGACCGGGATGTCGGGCGCGGCGACGGCCACGGCTGCCTGGGCGGGCGCTGCGATCAGCGAGCCCAGGAGGACGGTCGCGCCGATGACAGGGAGTGTTCTCACAGGTTCCTCCGCGCTAGGGGGAACCTGAGAATGTCACGCTACAGATCGATGACTGTCATATCGCTTGCGCCATATCGCCTGGTGAACATACGGGACCTAGCGTTTCGGCGTGGCCCGGATGCCGGTCGGCGTCTGCTGGTAGAACGAGCTCTGGAGGAGGGCGTACGTCGCCCGGTTCTGATCCCAGTCGAAGTCGCGGGTGATCCAGCCGATGGCGTAGGCGTGCTCGCCCGAGGCGAACCATCGGGTGATGGCGTGCATCCCCACCGCCGAGGCGTTGTCGTAGCGGTACTCCCAGTCGGCCGCGCGGTTGAGCAGCGGCACCCGCTCGATCTGGCCGACCAGCTTGTACTTCGGCAGCGCGCCCGCCCGCACCAGCCGGTTCGCCTCGGTTCGGCAGGCCACCACGGGATCACCCTTGGGGTTCCGCCCGTAGTCGATGCTGAGGATGCGCACGTTGTCCGGGTCGCGGAAGCAGATCGTGGTGCCGATCTTCTCGTAGGTCCAGCCGTCCGGCACGCCGATGTGGAACCCGGCGGGGTCGGCGAAGTAGGAGAAACCCGATACCAGTTCCCAGCCGTTGACGCTGGTCTTCGCGCCGGGCTGCGGAGTGCGCGGCGCGTCGGCCGCCGGCTCGCGATCGCAGACCACCGGGCTGAACCCGGTGATCGCGGGCGCCGCGGCCGTCGGGTCCGGCGCCGGCGCTCCGGTCGGCGTGACGACGCTCGGGCCGGTGCGGTCATCGTCACGCCGGCGCAGGTAGCCGGCCGCGAGACCGGCGCCGGCCAGCAGGGCGACCAGCAGCACGCCGGCCACCGCGAGGCGCCCCCGCCGGGGGCTGGCGCCGGGCCGCACCACGGTCACCGGCTCGGGCGGCGGGCCGTCCGAGCCCGACGACGACGCCGGGACGGACGACGGCTTGGCGCCGGCCATGCGTGGCTCCGCGGCCATGCGTGGCTCCGCGGCCAGCGGTGCTCCGTTACCGCGACGGGGGGCCATCTTGACCGCGGGCTCACCAGCGGTGACCGGCGACGGCTTCCGCTCGAGCGCGGATTCCCCCGCGGTCATCGGCGTCGCGTTCCGCTCGCCCCCGGGCTCTTCGGTGGTGACCGGTGTCCCGTTCCGCTCGACCGCGGGCTCGGCATCGGTGTGCGCGGGCGCGCCGGCCAGGCTGCTTCTCATCCGCGGCTGCACCGCGTTGCCCACCTCGGCCGGGGTGCGCGGCGCCGGGACGCGCGCGCGGTTGCTGGTCAGGCGGGCCTTGTCCGGGGTACGGGCGGTCGCCACCACCGCGCGGAGCCGCTCCTCGACCTGGTCGGCGGTCAGCCGGGCGGCTGGATCATGCTGAAGCAGCCCGACCAGCACCGGGGCCAGCGGGCCGGCCAGCACCGGCGGATCGGGCGGATCGGTGGCCAGCGCCATCAGCGTGGCCATCGCGCTCTCCCGGGCGTACGGCGAGCGGCCCTCGACGGCGGCGTAGAGCGTGGCGCCCAGCGACCACAGGTCGGACTCCACGGTGGACGCGCCGTCCCGGGCGCGCTCGGGCGACACGTACTGGGGCGAGCCCACGATCATGCCGGGGCCGGTGACCGTGCCGTCGTCCACGAACGTGGCCAGGCCGAAGTCGGTCAGCACCACCCGGCCGTCGCCGATCAGCACGTTGTGCGGCTTGATGTCACGGTGCAGCACGCCGGCGCGGTGGGCGGCGGTCAGCGCGTCGAGCACATGCAGGCCGATGCGCGCCGCGGGGATGGGTTCGAACGGGCCGTCCTCGGCGATCACCTGATGAAGGGAGCGGGACGGGACGTATTCCATGACTATCCACGGGAGGCCGTCGGCGTGCACCACGTCGTAGATGCGGACCACATGGGGGTGGCTGAGCCGGGCGGCGCTGCGGGCCTCGCGGAGCGTACGGTCGCGAAGCCGGTTTTTCTCGTCGTCGGTCATCCAGTCCGGTGGCACGAACTCCTTGACCGCCACATCGCGGTCCAGCATCTCGTCACGTGCCATCCAGACCCGGCCCATGCCGCCGGAGCCGACCGGCTCGTGCAATCGATACCGCCCGGCGATGAGCATGCGCCTGACCGCCATCAGCCCCCACCCGTCGCTTGGCTCAAGAATAGTCATTCGCCCGGAAACGGGGGAACGGCGATCACCCGGCCACCGCGTAGATCACGAGGTTGTCCTTGTATGACCGCAGGCTGTGATCGAAAACCCCACCGCACGTGATGAGGCGGAGCTGGCGGTCCGGTGTGGGGGCGTACACCCGATCGGTCGGGAATTTGCTCTTCGGGTACCAGGCGGTCGACGTGACCGTGAAGGTGATGGTCTTGGCGCCGCGCACCACCTCGATGCGGTCACCCTTCTGCATCTCGCGGAGCTTGTAGAAGACGGCCGGTCCTCGCTTCGAGTCGACGTGGCCGGCGACGACCGCGGGGCCGGTGTCGCCCGGGAGCGTGCCGCCGGAGTAGAAGCCGGCCTTGGCGAAGTCCTTCGGCGGGGTCAGGGCGCCGTCCGGGCCGAGGCGCAGCGTCTCCAGCGGGGTGTCGACGCCGATCGCCTTCACCATCAGCCGGGTCGGCGTGCCGGAATAGGTCGGGTTGAGCGCGGCGAACGGGTCCGGCGCGCTGCCGTCGGCCGGCACGGCGAACGGCGCCTCGTCGCTGGCGCTCGAGGCGGCGACGGAGGGCGCGGACTGGGGCAATCCGGTCCAGCGGCCCACGTCGTCGGTGGCCGGCTGCTCCTTGAGGGCCACGTAGGCCGTGCCCGCGACGAACGCCGCCACGACCCCGGCGATCACGGGAATGAGCGCGCGCCGGCCGAAACGGCGGAGCTTTCCTGGTTTCGGCGGCACCGGGGAATTCGGAGCCGAGCTCACATCGGATGGGTCATCATCGTCGTGAGCAGGCCCGGCCGAGCCGCCCGCCGCAACGCGCGAGCAGTCGCTCGCATCCTCGTCGTCGAGAAGGGCAGGCTCGACGGGATGCGACGCGTTCACAGAAGGTGACGCTACGGCGGAAGGCGATGCGCTCGCGGCGCTAGGTGACGCGCCGTCGGAAGGCGATACAGCGACGCTAGGTGACGCGGGAGCGGAAGGTGGTGGACCAACGGCAGATGGCGCGGCGGCGGAAGGCGGCGCGGCGGCTGGGGGTCGCGCGGCGGCTGGGGGCGAAGGACCAGCCGGCGAAGGACGCACCAGCGGCGACAACGGCATGGCCGGCCCGACCCACGGCGACCCATGCGGCGCAGTACCCGGCGACGATCCACCAGCCAACGCCGACGGCGACCGCCCAGGGCTGCGACGCCGAGGCGCCGGCGCCACGTACAACGGCGCGTCACGCAACGCCGGATCGATCGATCCCGGCACATGAGCACGCCCACGCGCGGGGAGCTCGTCGACCGGCTCGACCCGCACCACCGCACGCGCGGTGGGCGGAGGCGTCAGTCCGTCCGGCACCGACGCCTCCGGAGACTCCGCGGTCATGGATCAGACCGCCGGGTCAGACCGTCCGGGGCCGGCGGCGGAGGAAGACCACCAGGCCGGCCGTCAGCACCGCGGCCACGCCCGCCACCGTCAGCGCCATCGGCATCGGCGACTCGGGCTGGGTGCCGCCCACGCCGGTGGCCACGCCGCCCTGCGGCACCTGGCCCTGGCCGCCGGCGTCGATGTGCAGCTCCGGCTTGAGGCCGCCGCCCTTGGCGTCGAGCACCAGCAGCGAGTAGACGCTGCCCGCGCCCAGCGTGCAGGGCAGGCTGCTGCTCCGGCCGCCGCCGCTCGGCTGCACCTTGACCGTCCACTTGCCCGGCTTGACCTGCCGGTAGTCGGTCGTGGTGGCGAATTGGACCCCGTCGGCGATCTTCGGTCCGTCGTTGACGCCGACATCGAGCACGGGTGCGCGTACCGAAGCCTGAATGATCCTGACCTTGGACTCGCCCGGCTTGGGCAGCTTCAGGTCGTCCTGGAGGACGCGGAGCCCCAGGTCCGCGTAGCGACCGACGCCCGCGACCGTGTACGCCTGGCCGCTCTCCACACTGACCTGGGTGGTAAGGACCGGCTTGGTCTTGGGGCTGGCGCCCGCCTTGCGCATGGCGACCGAATACGTGCCTGTCGGAAGTCGCAGGTAGGGCGACATGATGCCGTAGCCGACACCGGGGAACGTCTGCTCCTTACCGCCCGAGGCGGCCTTGAGATAAACGTCCACCTGGGGTGTATCCGGAGAAAGGTGGGCAAGCCGCACGTAGCCGTCATCCGCCGCGGCGGCCGGCGATGCGCTGAAGGCAATGCCCGCGAACACGGCGAGCGCCGCCGCGGCACTGCCGAGGCGCCGTACCTGGGGTTTCGGGGTGAACACGGAGCCTCCTCTGCACTCGGCTGTATGACACATCGAACGCGATCCCTGTCAATGTGCCGCAGACCACGGAACGGCACCATGGTCCGTCCGGTCAGCCGGAAGCGCTGGTCGAAGGTCCTACTCATGCTCGGATGACCGATAGATGACGCCCGGGACAGATGGTCCGACGGCGTCGTGGCGTTCTTGTCGTACCCGAGGAGCACCATGGTTGGCGTGCAGGAAGAGCAGGTGTTGGAGCAGTTCGGGCCGGCCACGAGGGAGTGGTTCCGGGCCGCCTTCGCCGCGCCCACCGCGGCTCAGGCGGGCGCGTGGCGAGCGATCGGCGCGGGGCACCACGCGCTGGTCGTGGCTCCGACCGGTTCCGGCAAAACACTGGCCGCGTTCCTGTGGTCCCTCGACCGGCTGGCCCGCGAGCCCGTGCCCAACGACGCTAAGCAGCGCTGCCGCGTCCTTTATGTCAGCCCGCTCAAGGCCCTGGCGGTCGATGTCGAGCGCAACCTGCGCGCGCCGCTGACCGGCATCCGGCAGGCGTCCGGCCGGCTCGGTGTGCCGCCGCCCGACATCACCGTCGGCATGCGTACCGGTGACACCCCGGCCGACGAGCGCCGCAGCTTCCAGCGCACCCCGCCCGATGTGCTGATCACCACACCGGAATCGCTGTTCCTGATCCTGACCTCGGCCGCCCGCGAGTCGCTGCGCGGCGTCGAGACCGTGATCATCGACGAGGTCCACGCCGTCGCGGCCACCAAGCGCGGCGCCCACCTGATGCTCTCTCTCGAACGGCTCGACGCGCTGCTGCCCAAGCCGGCGCAGCGGGTGGGTCTGTCCGCGACGGTCCGGCCGATCGACGACACCGCCCGCTTCCTCGGCGGCGCACACCAGGTTGAGATCGTGCAGCCGCCCAGCGCCAAGACGATCGAGGTCGAGGTGCAGGTGCCGGTCGAAGACATGACCCGGCTCGACGAGGCTCCCGAGGAAGATCCAGACAACCCCGATGGGGTACGCCGTCAGCCGTCGATCTGGCCCGCGGTGGAGGAACGGGTGCTCGACCTCATCGAGGCCCACCGCTCGACGATCGTGTTCACCAACTCCCGCCGCGGCGCCGAACGGCTGTGCGCCCGCATCAACGAGCTGGCCGTCGAGCGTGCCGGTGAGCCGCCACCCGAGGCGAGCCGGCTGCCCGCCGAGATCATGGCCCAGGCCGGCGGCACGCGCGGCGCCGACCCGATCGTCGCCCGCGCCCATCACGGCTCGGTGTCCCGTGAGGAACGCAAACAGATCGAAGAGGCGCTGAAGTCCGGCCGGCTGCCCGCCGTCGTCGCCACCTCGAGCCTCGAGCTGGGCATCGACATGGGCGCGGTCGACCTGGTCGTGCAGATCGAGGCGCCGCCGTCGGTCTCGGCCGGGCTGCAGCGCATCGGCCGGGCCGGCCACCAGGTCGGCGCCGTGTCCCGTGGCGTCGTCTTCCCCAAACACCGCGGTGACCTGGTCTCCTGCGCGGTGGTGTCGGAACGGATGACCGAGGGCGCGATCGAAGAGCTGCGTTACCCGCGCAACCCGCTCGACGTGCTGGCCCAGCAGGTCGTGGCCATGGTCGCGCTGGACGCCTGGCAGCTCGACGACCTGGCGGCCCTGGTCCGGCGGGCGGCCCCGTTCGCCGAGCTTCCCGACTCGGCCCTGCGGGCGGTGCTCGACATGTTGTCCGGGCGCTACCCGTCGACCGCCTTCGCCGAGCTGCGCCCGCGCCTCGTCTGGGACCGCGGCACCGACCAGCTCACCGGCCGGCCGGGCGCACAGCGGCTGGCCGTGACCAGCGGCGGCACCATCCCCGACCGGGGCATGTTCGGGGTCTTCCTGGCCGGCTCCGAGAAGGCCTCGCGGGTCGGTGAGCTCGACGAGGAGATGGTGTACGAGTCCCGCGTCGGCGACGTCTTCCTGCTCGGTTCGACGTCCTGGCGGATCGAGGACATCACGCCCGACCGGGTGCTGGTCACGCCCGCCCCGGGCGCCCCGGCCCGCATGCCGTTCTGGAAGGGCGACGCGCTCGGCCGCCCGGTCGAGCTGGGCCGGGCCATCGGCGCCCGGCTCCGCACCCTGTCCAGGGCCGACGACGACAAGGCGACCGCCTCGCTGCGCGCCGCGGGCCTCGACGAGTGGGCGGCCGGCAACCTGATCGCCTACCTGCGCGAACAGCGCGAGGCGACCCGTCACCTGCCCGACGACCGTACGATCGTGGTCGAGCGCTTCCGCGACGAGCTGGGCGACTGGCGGATGACCGTGCACTGTGTCCTCGGCGCGCGGGTGAACGCGCCCTGGGCGCTCGCGATCGCCCGCCGGCTGGGTGAGCGCTACGGCGTCGACGGCCAGGTCATGCCCTCCGACGACGGCATCGTGGTGCGCCTGCCGGACACCGCCGAGGAACCGCCGGGCGCCGATCTGGTGGCCTTCGACCCCGAGGAGATCAGCCAGCTGGTCGAAGAGTCGGTGGGTACGTCGGCGCTGTTCGCGTCCCGGTTCCGCGAGTGTGCCGCCCGGTCGCTGCTGCTGCCCCGCCGCGACCCGCGCCGGCGCCAGCCGCTCTGGCAACAGCGCCAGCGGTCGGCGCAACTGCTCGACGTGGCGCGCGAGTTCGCCGACTTCCCGGTCACCCTCGAGGCCGCCCGCGAGTGCCTGCAAGACGTCTTCGACCTGCCCGGCCTGGTCGGGCTGATGCGCGAGATCGCGGGCCGCAAGGTCCGGCTGGTCGAGACCGAGACGCCGCGGCCGTCGCCGTTCGCCCGGTCACTGCTTTTCGGGTACGTCGGAGCGTTCCTCTACGAGGGCGACGCACCGCTGGCCGAGCGCCGGGCCGCCGCCCTGGCCCTCGACTCCACCCTGCTCGGCGAGTTGCTGGGCCGGGTCGACCTGCGCGAGCTGCTCGACCCGGCGGTGGTGACCGAATCGGAACAGCAGCTGCAGTGGCTGACCCCACAGCGGACGCCACGCGACGCCGAGGACGCCGCCGAGCTGCTGCGGCTGCTGGGCGACCTGTCCGACGCCGCGCTCGCGGCCCGGCATGTCGACCTGGAATGGGTGCGTTCTCTCGAGGCGGCCCGCCGGGCGCTGCGGGTGCGCGTCGCCGGTGAGGAACGCTGGATCGGCATCGAGGACGCGGGCCGCTACCGCGACGCGCTGGGCGTGGCGTTACCGGTGGGCGTGGCCGAGGCCTACCTGGAACCGGTCGCCGATCCCCTCGGTGACCTGGTCGCTCGCTACGCGCGTACCCATGGGCCGTTCGCCGCCGCGACGTGTGCGGCGCATTTCGGGCTCGGTGTGTTCGTGGTCGAGCAGGCGTTGAAGCGGCTGAGCGCGACCGGCCGGGTGGTCAGCGGCGAGTTCTCGCCCGAGGGCGCGGGCGCCGAGTGGTGCGACGCCGAGGTGCTGCGCCTGCTGCGCCGCCGGTCGCTGGCCGCGCTGCGCCGTGAGATCGAGCCGGTGCCGCCGAAGGTGCTGGCCGCGTTCCTGCCCCGCTGGCACCAGGTGGGCGGCAACGCGCGCGGCGTCGACGCGGTCGCGGCCACGGTCGAGCAGTTGCAGGGCCTCGCGGTACCGGCGTCGGCCTGGGAACGGCTGGTGCTGCCGGCGCGGGTCGCCGACTATTCACCGGCGATGCTCGACGAACTGACCGGGTCGGGTGAGCTGGTGTGGGCCGGCGCCGGCTCGGTGGGTGGCAACGACGGGTGGATCACGCTGGCGTACGCCGAAACGGCGCCCCTCCTGCTGCCACCTCCGGATGACGAGCTGGCGCTGACCCCGCTGCATCAGTCGGTGCTCGAGACGCTGGGCGACGGGCAGGCGCTGTTCTTCCGGTCGCTCTCCGACCGGGTGGGCTCGACCGACGACCCGGCCCTGACGTCCGCGGTGTGGGACCTGGTCTGGGCCGGACACCTGACCAATGACACGTTCGCGCCGCTGCGGGCCCTGCTCGGCAGCAGCGGCGCCCACCGTGCGAAGGCCGCGCCGGCCCGCACCCGCTATCGCCGCCCCGGCCGGTTGGGGCGTGCGGCCATGCCGAGCCGCACCGGCCCGCCCGCGATGGCCGGCCGCTGGTCCCGGCTCCCCGACCGCGATCTCGACCCGACCCGGCGCGCGGCCGCCCTGGCCGACCTGCTGCTGGAACGCCACGGCGTGGTGACCCGCGGCGCGGTCATGTCCGAGGGTGTGACCGGCGGCTTCGCGGCGGTCTACCCCGTGCTCGGCGCCCTGGAGGAACGCGGGGCCGCGCGGCGCGGCTACTTCGTCGAGGGTCTGGGCGCGGCCCAGTTCGCCGTGCCCGGCGCGGTCGACCGCCTGCGCGCACTGGCCGAGCCGGCCGAGCTGACCCGGCGCGCCGGGGTGTCGGCGGTGGTGCTGGCGTCAACCGACCCGGCCAACCCCTACGGCGCGGCGCTGCCGTGGCCCGAACGCGTGGTCGACAGCGGCGACGGCGAAAAGGTCGCCGCCGCCGGCCACCGAGCCGGTCGCAAGGCCGGCGCCTTGGTCGTGCTGGTCGGCGGCGAGCTGGTCATCTACGTCGAGCGGGGCGGCAAGACCCTCCTGTCTTTCCTGGACGACCAGGAGGCACTGATCGCGGCCGGCGAGGGTCTGGCACGGGCGGTGAGGTCCGGGGCGTTGGGGGCGATGTCGGTCGAACGAGCCGACGGCGAATCGGTCAACTCTTCGCCGTTGCGCGACGCCTTGACGGCAGCGGGTTTCCGCGCGACGCCGAGGGGGTTGCGCCTGCGGGGGTGATGTGGCGACTTGGTCCGGTTCGGTGGGGCCGCCCCCGGGGGCCGGAGTGTGTGGTGGGTCAAGGGCCGCCTGGGGTGAGGAGTGGTCAGGCTGGGTCGACGCGAGTTGCGCAAGGGAAGGCGAGCCGCCCCTGACGGGGCCACGCCTGGCGGGGCGAAGCCGCCCCTACTGGTCGCGCCCCGGTGGGCGCGCGGAAAACGCACCGGCCGCACCCAACGAGGCCGAGGCGGCGTGGGCGAGGTGAGGCAGGGGTGCCCTACCGGCTGCGCCGGGTGGATTGGGACGATGGCGGGGCCGTGTCACGATCGTGCGCATGCTGCGGACGTTGGAGATCACTGCGACCATCTCTGTGACTGAGGCGCCGTTTCATAACGTCTACTTCGGGCGCTCGTTCGAGTTGAGCCTTGACTGTTTTGTGTGTGAGCGGCTGGGTCGCACGACCTTTCTCACCGTGGGCGATGAGCGGGCGGTTTGCACGGGGGATCAGGCGCACGGCGGGAGGCACTTCGCTCCGGCACGGGTTGCCGGGTTTGATGCGCTTACCGGGCAGGACCGGAGGTCGCTTCAGGCTGTGGTGCAGCAGTGGTGGGCGCCGTTTCATGACGCCAAGCGCAATCAGGGCTCCAAGCCGCTCGGCACCGGGTGGGTGCGCTTCGACCTGCGCTATCAGTGCCCGGACAACGGTCAGGCCGCCGGACAGGCCAGCATTCAGTCCAATCAGGTTCAGCCGGTCGAGCTGACCTGCAAGCACTGCGAAACCGTCCTGGCCGGCAGCGACCAGATCCCCACCATCGTGGAGCGACCCTAGGCGGCAAGCACGCCCTCTCCACACCGGGCGGGGTGATAGGGAGCAAGGCAGAGGCCACGGAACAGGACCCGGGCGGGGCGGCAGGGCCACAGAACAGGATCCGGCGGATCGCGACCGGGGTACGGGCCACGTCTCGCCAGGCCGGCGTCTGGTTCCGGGGGGCGACCGGAGCGAGGCAGTGGCCACGAACAGGACCCGGGCGGGACGCGGCGAGGGCTCGGGCCGCGTCAGGGGACGGGGCGCGGCAAGGGCTCGGCCGCGTCAGCGGCGGGCGCAACCACTCACCAGCACGTCGCAGGGAGGGTGGCCGCGGAAGCGAAGCGTGCGGCCGCCCGGACCGACCTCGGCGGGAGCAGCGGTCCGCACCACCCGCCCCGCTACGACCGGCAGTTGATCTGGATCTTGAGGGGCCGCTCTAGGAGAGCTGGGGCGCGACGCCGGAGGCGACCAACTCGAGGTGGTGCAGGTCGGACAGGTCGAGTGTCTGCAGGAACATGCGACCGGCGCCCGCCTCGCCCCATCGGCCGAGTTTGTCGACCACCTCGTCGACCGTGCCGGCCACGGCGTCGCCGGCTGTGCGCAGGTCGTCGACGCTGCGGCCGATCGCGTTCGCGCGATGCGCCAACTCGGCCTCGTCGCGGCCGACGCAGAGGACGACGGCCGCGGAGAAGGCTGGCGCCGAAGTGCGGCCGGCCGCTGTGCACGCCTCGCGTACCAGGTCGAACAGGGCCGACGCCTCCGTGAGGGAGCTGAACGGGGCGTTGAACTCGTCGGCGAAGCGGGCGGCCAGGGCGGGCGTCCGCTTCTTGCCCTTGCCGCCGACGATGACCGGCGGCCGCGGGGTCTGCACCGGCTTGGGCAGCGCCGGCGAGTCGGCGAGCTGGTAATGCCGGCCCTGGAACGTGTAGGGGCCATCGGCGGTCCACAGGCCGGTGACGATCTCGAGCTGCTCCTCCAGGCGGTCCAACCGCTCGCCGGTCGGCGGGAAGGGAATGCCGTACGCGGTGTGCTCGCGCTCGAGCCAGCCGCCGCCGAGGCCCAGCTCGACGCGGCCGCCGCTCATCTCGTCGACCTGGGCGACGCTGATGGCCAGCGGGCCGGGCAGGCGGAACGTGGCCGACGAGACCAGGGTGCCGATGCGGATGCGGGACGTCTGCACGGCGATGGCCCCGAGCGTCACCCACGAGTCGGTCGGGCCGGGAAGGCGGTCGTCGGAGGCGGAGTTGCCGGTGAAGTGGTCGCTCCGGAAGAAGCCGTCGAAGCCCAGGTCTTCGCTCAGCTGGGCGACCCGCCGCTGCTGGTCGTAGGTGGCGCCGAGCTGGGGCTCGATGAAGGTGACGAGACGCATGATCACCAGCCTGCCACAAAGTCGGGAACCCTCCCCAGCACTCTGTGTGCGCAGACGATAACGTTGACGACCATGGGTCGCTTTGGATGGATCAGCCTCACCACCGACTACGGCACCTTCGACGGATTCGTGGCGGCGTGTCACGGCTCCATCGCCCGCATCGCGCCGGATGTGCGTGTCATCGACGTCACCCACCACGTGCCGCCGGCCGATGTCACCCGCGGCGCGCACGTGCTGGCGCAGACCGCCCCCTACCTGCCCGAGTCGGTGCACTGCGCGGTCGTCGACCCGGGTGTCGGCACCGCCCGCCGCGGCCTGGCCATCGCCACCCCGAGCGGTGTGCTGGTCGGCCCGGACAACGGCCTGCTGATCCCGGCGGCCGAGGCGCTCGGCGGCATCGACACGGTGGTGGAGCTGTCCAACAAGGACTGGTTCCTCGGCGACCTGTCACGCACCTTCCACGGGCGGGACCTCTTCGCGCCGGCCGCCGCCCGGATCGCGCTGGGCGCCGACCTGGCCGACGCCGGCCCGCCGGTGGACGTGACCACGCTGGTCCGGCTGCCCGCCCCGGTGGTGTCGCTGGGCGACGGCTACGTCGAGGCCGAGGTGCTGACCGTCGACCGCTTCGGCAACGTGCAGCTCGCCGCGACCGGTGGCGCGCTCGACGGCCTGGGCCATGACCTGGTCCTCAACGGTGGGGTGCGGGCCCGGCGCGGCGCCACGTTCGCCGATGTCGAGCAGGGCGATCTACTGGTGTACGAGGACTCGGCCGGCCAGGTGGCCATCGCGGTGAACAACGGCCGCGCCGTCGTCGTCCTGTCGGTCATGCCGGGCGACCTGGTCCGGGTGTCGAACCGGTGACGTGGCGCGGCGTTCGGGTCACCCGCTGACGCGGTGGTGGACCCAGACGTTGGGCTCCACGTAGACCGCTGTGTCGTCGGCCAGCGAGACGTGCACCGGCGCCAGCGCCTGCGGCACGTCCACCGGCCCGTCGGTGTCGAACGGCAGCCCGGTCCACTCCCGCCACTGGGCGAGGCTTCCGGTCATCACCATGCTGCTCGGGGCCACGTTGACGATCCGGCCGCCGGCGCGCACGTGCACCCTCAGCCACGGGTCGACCGGCAGGCCGTCGGGGCGCGTGCGGTGGGCGTACTCGCGGATGGGCCCGGACCGGCCGGTGGGCCGGACCGGCGCGATCAGGTCCCGGAAGCCGAACCGGGCCACGTTGTCACGCATCGCGCCGAGCATCACCGAGGAGAGCCCGCGGCCGCGCATGTCGGGCCGGATCAGGATCTCCAGCGCCGAGGCGATGGTCGGCGTCGCCCCGCTGAGCCGGTCGTGCGCACTGCGCTGGATGGCCCAGTCCCAGCCGCCGTCGGGAAGCGGCCCGTCGATCGCATACGCGAGTGGCACCGAATGCGCCTTGGCCATGGGACGCCCCGACGAACGGTCCACCGCGAGCAGGCAGTGCGCCGCGAAGTGGTCACGGAGGTAGCCGAAGTAGAGGTCGCCGGTGGGGTCCTGCGTCATGAAGGGGGGCCAGAAGCCGTCGAGTTCCTCCCACACCGCCCAGAGCGAAGGGTCATCCGCCAGGGACGTTATGTCGAGGTCCATCAGGGCAGGATAGGGAACATGCCGGAGGGCGACACCGTATATAACACCGCGCGCGTGCTGGAACGCGCGATCGTCGGCGAGGTGCTGACCAAGTCGGACTTCCGCGTGCCTCAGCTCGCGACGACCGATCTGTCCGGGTGGACGGTGGCGGAGTCGGCCAGCCGCGGCAAGCACCTGCTGCTCCGCCTGCAGAACGGCGACAAGAAGTACACCCTCCACTCCCACCTGCGGATGGACGGCGCCTGGCGGGCCTATCGCCCCGGCGAACGCTGGACCGCCCGCCCGGCCCACCTGATCCGCGTCGCGCTGCACACCCGGAAGGCCGTCGCGGTCGGCTACCACCTGCACGAGGTGGCGCTCTACCCCACCGCCGACGAGTCGCAGCTCGACCACCTCGGCCCCGACCTGCTCGGCGCCGACTGGGACGCGGACGAGGCGGCCCGTCGGATCGCCGCGCAACCCGACCTGACCATCGCCGAGGCGCTCCTCGACCAGCGCAACCTGGCCGGCGTCGGCAACCTCTACAAGGCCGAGACGCTGTTCCTGCGCGGCGTCTGGCCGTGGCGGCCGGTCCGCGACGTCGACGACCTGACGGGCATGGTCACCCTGGCCCAGAAGCTGGTCGCCAACAACAAGGGCCGGTGGACCCAGACCACGACCGGTTCGCTGCGGCGCGGTGAGACCAGTTACGTGTACGGCCGGAAGGCCCAGCCCTGCCGCCGCTGCGGGACGGCCATCCGCAAGGCCGAACTGGGCGAACGCGTGACCTACTGGTGCCCCTACTGCCAGCCCGAACCGGGCTCAGGCGGCGCTTGAGTTGCCGTACCGGCGCAGCTCGGACAGGCCGTCGGCCAGACCCCGCAGCCGGTCGGTCGCCTCGATCAGCCGGAAGAAGCTCGGGTGCCGGTCGTCGGCGATCGGCTGCCCGTCTTCGGCCACCCAGCTCGCGGCGGCCGAGACCAGCCGCTCGTAGGCGGTCACCCCGTCGGTGAACTGGGCCGACAGGCTCTCGTGCGAGGTGCGCAACGCGTCCTGCTGGTCGGCGGGGCTGAGCGGGATGGCCCGCTCGACGCTCGCCGCCCGGTGGCCCAGGTCGCGCAGCCACTCCTCGGCCGACGCCGCCTCGAGGACCGCCTCGGAGCCGGGGCCGGTGAGCCGGGTGCTCAGTTGGTGGAGCGTGCCGCTCGCGCCGTCGAGCCGGTCCCAGGACTTGGCCACGGCCGAGCCCCGCAGCGCATACCGCTCGCGCTGCCGGCGGACCTCGTTGAGCACGTTCTTGCCGGCCGGGAACCGCTCGACCGCGGCGACCAGCTTGGCCCCGGGCAGCTGCGGCGGCGGGGCCGGCGGCGCTTCGATCGCCGCCAGCTCCCGATGGTCACGATGTCGCCAGACGGCCAGCGCGACCGAGCCGCCGGCCGCGGCGGCCCAGATCGCGTCGGGGATGCCAATTCCCGCGTACGGCGTAAGGACGGCGGTTGCCGCGGCCAGGCCGCCACCGATGACGCTCCAGCGCCTCGCCGCGCTGCGCAACCTGCGCAGCCGGCGGAAGTAGCGGGTCCGCTCGTCCATCGCCGGTCAGCCCGCCGCTGAGGTGTCGCCGCGCTGCTTGTTCATGCTGGCGCGGATCTCGTCGAGACGGGCCACGCTGGCCGGGTCGGAGGCCGGAGCCGCCTGCGCCTGCGTGCCCTGCTCGACCGCCGGGGTGCCCGGCTTGGCCCCAAGCTGGTCACCGGCCATCGAGGCCCGGATCTGCTCGAGCCGGGACGAGCCGGCCATGTCGAGGCTCGACTTCTGCACCTCGAGCATGCGGCCCTCGACCGAGTTGGAGGCCAGCTCGGCGCGACCCATCGCGTCGGCGTACCGCCGCTCGATCTTGTCGCGCACCTCGTCGAGCGACGGGGTGTTGCCGGGCGCCGCGAGCGACGACATCGACTCGAGCGACCGCGCCACGGTCTCCTGCATCTTGGCCTGTTCGAGCTGGCTGAGCAGGCGGGACCGCTCGGCGATGCGCTGCTGGAGCACCATCGCGTTGTTCTCGACCGCCTTGCGCGCCTGGCCGGCCGCGGAGAGCGCCTGGTCGTGGAGGGTCTTGAGGTCCTCCATCGACTGCTCGCCGGAGACCAGCTGGGTGGCCAGCGTCGTGGCCGTGGCTTCGTACTTCTGGGCCTCGGCCTCGTCACCCCCGGCCCGCGCCCGGTCGGCCAGCACGAGCGCCTGCCGGGCCATGCCCTGCAGCTTCTCGACCTCGGACATCTGCCGGGACAGCTTCATCTCGAGCTGACGCTGGTTGCCGATGACCGCGGCGGCCTGTTGGACGAGCGCCTGGTGCTGGCGCTGGGCGTCCTCGATCGCCTGCTGGATCTGGACCTTCGGGTCTGCGTATTCGTCGATCTTCGCGCCGAAGAGCGCCAGAAAGTAACGCCAGCCCTTGACGAACGGGTTCGCCATATCGCCGATTCTCCTCTATGTCGCTCTGGTCGGCCCGATGGATGCGTCCCATGGTTGCAGGCCATTGCCACCGTCGTCACGTGACCTCAGGGAGTTATCAGGGTCTCCCCTGGGCCCTCCGGTATCGAGGCTACGCCTGGTGACGCACACGAGCGATCCCGAGGATCAGGCGGCGTAGATCATGTCGCGGCCACGCTTGCGCGTCGTCCGCAGAGTCGCCTTGAGCGGCGAATCCTGGCGCACCGAAACCTGGACGTTCCCGTCGGCGACCTTCTCGACGGACTGCTGCTCAGGGACGGGGCTCAGCACGCCCTCCATGCCCTCGGCGATGGACAGCGTGTTGCTGACATCACTCAGCACCTCGGACAGGTGAGCGCCCAGGGCGTCACAGATCGCGGCGAGCAGCTCGCTCGACGCTTCTTTCTGCCCGCGCTCGATCTCGGAGAGATAACCCAGGCTGACGTTGGCGGCGGTGGACACCTCGCGCAGAGTGCGGTGCTGTCCTTGCCGGCGCGCCCGAAGTGCGTCACCGATAACCCGGCGTAGCAGGACCATGGCACCTCCTCCTGCGGCGGGGCCACCGGCATCCGCCGGAGGCTTCCCGCAACCGTACCCGCTGTGAGCCACGCCGACATACCGCCCCGCCGAAATCCGGAACCGGGCCCGCCTGGCACCCACGGCACAACGATCTCTGTGATAACGCCATTCCCGCAGGCCGCGCCTAGGCGGGTGGGCCGGCGCGGTCAACCTGGGTGACGAGGAGGTTTAACACCGCTGTCACGCTTCCGGCGCGGATCGCGGCCCGATCACCGGTCAGGTGAAGCTCCTCGACGGCCGAGGCGCCCGGCCCGGCGACGGCGACATAGACCAGCCCGACCGGTTTGCCGCCCTGCGGATCGGGTCCGGCGACTCCCGTGGTGGCCATCCCCCAGTCGGCGCCGCAACGCGAGCGGGCGCCCCCGGCCAGCGCGAGCGCGACGTCCGGATCCACCGGGCCGCGGTCGTCCAGCAGAGCCGATGAGACACCGGCCAGGACGTGCTTGAGGTCGGTCGCGTAAACCACCAGACCGCCCCGGAAGACCGCGCTGACCCCGGGCACCTCGACGAACGTGCTGGCCAGCGCGCCGCCGGTGAGCGACTCGGCGGTCGCCACGGTCTCGCGTCGCGCGATCAGCCGGGTCACCGCCTCGGCCACGAGGGTCACGCGCGACCGCGCCGCAGCCGCAACGCCTGGAGCACGTAGTCGACGCCGGTGACGAGGGTCACCACGAGCGCGACGCCCATCAGCCAGGGCCCGACCAGGTGCAGCGGCGCCGGCATCGGCAGCAGGTACCAGGCGATGGCCGCGATCTGCAGCGCCGTCTTGAGCTTGCCGCCGCGGCTGGCCGGGATGATCCCGTACCGGATGACCCAGAAGCGCAGCGCCGTCACCCCCCACTCGCGCACCAGGATCGCGATCGTGACCCACCAGGCCAGGTCGCCGTAGAGCGACAGCAGGACCAGCGCGGTGCCGGTCAGCGCCTTGTCGGCGATCGGGTCGGCCACCTTGCCGAACGAGGTGATCATCGAGTAGCGGCGGGCGATCCACCCGTCCGCGAAGTCGGTCGCCGAGGCCACACAGAAGGTCAGGCAGGCCACGATCCGCCAGCCGGGGTGGACCATCTCGGACACCACCACGGTGACCACGAAGATCGGGACCAGGATGATCCGGACCAGCGTGAGGACATTCGCCGGGTTCAGCAGCGGGACGACCGCCGGCACCGGCTTTTCGGTCACTTCGCGGCCGCGGAGATCATCTCGAACGGGACCGCGACGAGGTCGACGCCCTCGGTCGCGGTGACCCGCGCCTTGACCAGGTCGCCGGGGCGCAGCACGGCCAGGTCGACGCCCGAGTCCCCGGCGACCAGGGTGGTCGAACCGTCGACCTCCGGAGCCTGGTGCTCGGCCCGGCCCTCGACCTCGCCGTCGGCGAGCGAATCGACCAGCACCTCGACGGTGGAGCCCAGCCGCTCCTCGGCCCGCTGGGTGCACAGCTCGTCGGCCAGCGCCGTGATCCGGTCGTACCGCCGCTTGATCGTGTCTTTGCGCACCTTGCCGGTCATGCCGGCGGCCTCGGTGCCGTCCTCGTCGCTGTAGTCGAAGATGCCGATCGCATCCAGGCGCGCCGACGACAAGAAGCGCACCAGCTCCTCGAAATCGGCCTTGGTCTCGCCGGGAAAGCCGACGATGAAGTTGCTCCGGGCGCCGGCGCTCTCTTTCAGCGCACGCGCGGATGCGAGGAGATCCAGGAACTTCGACGTGGAGCCGAACCGGCGCATCCGGCGCAGCACCGGCTCGCTGGAGTGCTGGAAGGAGAGGTCGAAGTACGCCGCGACGCCGGGCGTGGTGGCGATCGCCTCGACCAGGCCGGGCCGGGTCTCGGCGGGCTGCAGGTAGCTGGCCCGCACCCGCACGATGCCGTCCACCGCGGCCAGCTGGGGCAGCAGCTTCTCGAGGGCCCGGGGATCGCCCAGATCCTTCCCGTACGACGTGCTGTTCTCACTCACCAGCACCAGCTCGCGCACCCCGGTCTTGGCCAGCCACTCGGCCTCGGCCAGCAGCTCCTGGGGGTCACGGGAGACGAACGCGCCGCGGAAGGCCGGGATCGCGCAGAACGCGCAGCGCCGGTCGCAGCCGCTGGCCAGCTTGAGCGACGCCACCGGGCCGCTGTCGAGCCGGCGGCGCAGCACCTGGCGCAGGTGGGCCGGGGTGTGCTCGTCGACCGTAGCGTGCCCGGGCACCACCACCTTGGCCGACTGGCGCTGCACCGGGGTCAGGGGCAGCAGCTCGCGCCGGTCGCGCGGGGTGTGCGCGTCGAACCGCTCGCCGGCCAGCACGCCGTCGAGGCGGGCGGCGATGTCGGTGTAGTCGTCGAAGCCGAGCACCGCCTGGGCTTCCGGGAGCGAAGCGGCCAGCTCCTTGCCGTACCGCTCGGCCATGCACCCGGCCGCGACCACCTTGGCCCCGGTCTCGGACGCGGCGAGCAGCGTCTCGATCGAGTCCTGTTTCGCCTTCTCGACGAAGCCACAGGTGTTGACCAGCACCACGTCGGCCCCGTCGGCATCGGTGCTGACCTGCCAGCCGCCCGCGTCGAGGCGGGCCGCGAGTTCCTCGGAGTCGACCTCGTTACGGGCACAGCCGAGGGTGAGCAGGGCAACACGGCGCGGAGCGGGTGAGACGGACACCTCAAGAGCGTACCGGGCGGGCGGTCAGTCCCCATCCACCCGCAGGGTGGCCAGGGTCTCCTCCAACTCGTCCGGCTTGACCAGCACCTCGCGCGCCTTGGAGCCCTCGGACGGCCCGACGATGCCCCGGGTCTCCATCAGGTCCATCAGCCGGCCGGCCTTGGCGAAGCCCACCCGCAGCTTGCGCTGGAGCATCGAGGTGGAGCCGAACTGGGAGGTCACGACCAGTTCGATGGCCTGGATCAGCACCTCCAGGTCGTCGCCGACCTCCTCGTCGATCTCCTTCTTCTTGCTCGGCGGGGCATCCGTGACGCCGGTGGCGAACTCGGCCTCGCGCTGGTCCTTGCAGAACTTGACGACCGCCGCGATCTCTTTCTCGTCGACCCAGGCGCCCTGGATGCGGACCGGCTTGCTCGCGCCCATCGGCAGGAACAGGCCGTCGCCGCGGCCGAGCAGCTTCTCGGCGCCGGGCTGGTCGAGGATGACCCGGGAGTCGGCCAGCGACGAGGTGGCGAAGGCCAGCCGGGACGGCACGTTGGCCTTGATCAGGCCGGTCACCACGTCCACGGACGGCCGCTGGGTGGCCAGGACCAGGTGGATGCCGGCCGCCCGGGCCAGCTGGGTGATCCGCACCACGCTGTCTTCCACGTCCCGCGGCGCGACCATCATCAGGTCGGCCAGCTCGTCGACGATCACCAGCAGATAGGGGTACGGCTTCATCACGCGCTCGCTGCCCGGCGGCGCCACGATCTCGCCGGAGCGGACCTTGCGGTTGAAGTCGTCGACGTGCCGGACCCCGTTGGCGGCCAGGTCGTCGTAGCGCATGTCCATCTCGCGGACCACCCACTCGAGGGCGTCGGCCGCCTTCTTGGGGTTGGTCACGATCGGCGTCACCAGGTGTGGAATGCCCTCGTAGGAGGTCATCTCGACCCGCTTGGGGTCGACCAGCAGCAGCCGCACCTCGTCCGGGGTGGCCCGGGTCAGGATCGACACCAGCAGCGAGTTGAGGCAGGACGACTTGCCGGCGCCGGTCGCGCCCGCGATCAGGATGTGCGGCATCTTGGCCAGGTTGGCCACCACGAAGCCGCCCTCGATGTCCTTGCCCAGCGCGACCAGCATCGGATGGTGATCACCGGTGGCCGCCCGGGAGCGCAGCACGTCGCCGAGCGACACGTTCTCCGGGTCGGTGTTCGGGATCTCCACGCCGACCGCGCTCTTGCCCGGGATCGGCGACAGGATGCGCACGTCGGGGCTCTTCACCGAGTACGCGATGTTGCGGGAGAGCTGGGTGATCCGCTCGACCTTCACACCCGGGCCGACCTCGACCTCGTAGCGGGTGACCGTCGGGCCGCGGGTGAACCCGACCACCTGCGCGTCGATGTTGAACTGGTCGAACACGCCGGTGAGCGCGGTCATCACCTCGTCGTTGGCCTTGCTCCGGGTCTTCGCCGGGCTGCCCTTGCCGAGCAGGTCCGGCGGGGGCAGGCGGTAGTCGCCCGGCAGCGACGAGATGTCGAGCTGCTCGGCCCGGGTCGGCAGCGGCTCGGAATGCTCGGGCGGGGCCGGCGCCGGGGGCTTCCGCGACTTCGGCAGCACGATCGTGTCGTGCACGATCGGGTCTTCCTCGGGCTCGTCGGCCAGCCCGATGTCGGCCAGCGACCCTTGCCGGCGGCGAGCGGGGCGGCGGGTCCGGGCCGGTTCCTCCTCGACCTCGGCCGGCTCCTCGTCCTCGTCGTCGTCCCGGAGGTCGGCCGGAGCCTTCGGCGAACGCCCCATCAGCAGGTCGCCGAGCAGCATCACCCGCTCGGGGATCTTGTTGATCGGCGTCGCCGTGATGACCAGCAGACCGAAGATCAACAGCAGGATCAGCAGGGGTACGGCCACCCAGGCGGTCACCGCGCGCTCGAGCAGGCCGCCGATCGCGTAGCCGATCAGGCCGCCCGCCTTGTCCATCGCGAGGTCGTCCTCGGGCCGCTGCGAGACGTGCAGCAGGCTGGCCGTGGAGACGATGATCGCGCTCCAGCCGACCACCGACCGGCCGCGGTGCTCCGGGTCGGCCGGCTTGCGCATCAGCCGGACGGCGCCGTAGAGCAGCAGCAGCGGGAGCAGCACGGACAGGGCGCCGAAGAAGAGCCGGACCGCGTCGGCCAGCCGGGCGCCGACCGGACCGGCGCTGCCCGCCCAGACCGCGACGCCGACCAGGATGGCCAGGCCGAGCATGAGCAGGCCGCCGCCGTCGCGGCGGTGTTCCGGATCGATGTCCTTGGCCGTGGCCGCCTGCCGGCCGACGCTGCGGGCCACCCAGCCGACGCTGTGCGCCACGCCCATCCACAGGGCGCCGACGCCGCGGACCAGCACGCCCGAGCCGGCCGGCTTGCGGGCCGGGGCCCGCTTGGCCGGCGCGCGGCGGCTGGGCTGACGCACCGGCTGTTTACGGGCACGGGAGGACGCGGCGCCGCGCGTCTTGGACGCGTTCCGGCCCCGGCTCGCCGGAGGAGTACGGCCCGCCATGGTCCTCACGGTAATCGGACGAAGCCCGTCCATCGGTACGCCGCACCGCAGCGCATCGAACATGATGCTGCCCCGCAGCCCGGACGGAGGAGACCGGGGTGCGGGGCAGCCGATCAACCCCTACGGAACGCTGATGCCCATGGTGTAGGTGCCGCTGCCCGACGTGGACGCGACGATGTAGCGGTAGGTGCCGGCCTGGCCGTTGAAGGTCAGGGTCTTGGTGCCGTTCTCGCCCTCGCCCGTGGCGACGGTCCGGAAGCCCTGCCCGGTCCGCTGCTGGAGCACCAGGTCGAAGTCGGCGCCTTCCGGGCTCTGCAGGCAGGCGCTCTGCTCACCGGCGTTGGCCTGGAACGCGCCGCCCTGCGGCTGGAGCTGCGTGGCGCCCTCCCGGCCGATCGAGCTCTGGCCGTTCACCGGCAGGCCGGCGCAGTCGGCCGCCGCGTCGGCCGGGGGCTCCTCCTCGGCCGGCGGGGCCGCCTCGCCCCCGCTGACCAGCAGCGTCAGGTCGTTGGTGGCCAGGATCTCGTTGACCGGCTGGAAGAAGGTGGTGCCGCCGACCGTGCAGTCGCCGGAGCCACCCGAGGTCACACCCTGGGCCTGGTCGCCGGAGAGCCACGAGCCACCCGAGTCGCCACCCTCGGCGCAGACGTCGGTCTGCGTGAGGCCGGTGACCGCGCCCTCGGGGTAGTTCACGGTCTGGTTCTTGGCCTGGATCACGCCGCAGAAGGTGCCGGTGGTGGAACCGGAGCGGCAGACCGGGGCGCCGACCGGCGCCTCGGTGTTGCCGGCCACCGGCAGCAGGTTGCCGTCGAAGTCGTTGACCACCGGCAGCAGCTCGTCGGCGAAGCCGGCGTCGACCGCGACGAAGCCCATGTCGGCGTCACCGGGGAAGACCGAGGCCTGCACGGTGCCCTGGGCGCCACCGTCGATGTCGGTCGTGGTGTCGCCCTCCACCCCGCAGTGACCGGCGGTGACAAACCCGCCCTGCACCGCGAAGCCGATCGAGCAGCGCGCGCTGTTGTTGATGATGTACGGGTCGGCGCCGCGGACGTCGGCCAGCGGCTTGGCCCGCGGGGCGGTCTTCACCGCGACGGCGTCCATGTCCAGGCCGGCGTCCTCGGCGAAGGCCCACGCCGACTTGGTGTCACCGGGCTGGGCCACGACCACGACCTTGTTGGTCGGGGCGTCCACGTACCAACCGGTCAGGTCACCGGCGGCGGACCGCGCCTCGTCCAGCTTCTGCTTGGCCGTGTCCAGCGTCTGAGCGCTGCGCTCGACCAGCACCGGGACGGCGCCGGCCTTCTTCACCAGCGCGGCCTGGTCCTGGCCGGTGACCGCGACCTTCAGCGTCATGCCGTCCTTGGTCAGCCAGGCGCCGCCGTACTCCTTGCCGGTCTGCGCGGCCAGCGTCGACGAGACCCCGCTGGCCCACTTGGCCCGCTTCAGCCGGGCGCGCGCCTGGTCACCGTCGAGGCCCAGATCTCGCTTCATCACGGCGAGCAGCTGCGGGGCGACATCCCCGGCGGCGACCGACTGGGGCGCGCCGCCGGACGGGTTGGTGCCCGCCATCGACGGCAGCGTGAACGCCACCGCCGCTCCGGTCGCCGCTACCGCAACCGCCGCAATGGCGATCCGCTTGCGCTGCATACTCCGCACTCCCCTCGACACGGGCGCCGTGGGGGCGGCGCCGTGACCGGGAATACGGAGATGAGCGTCGTTGGGTTCAAACCTCCACGACAGTGGGCACAATCATCGGCCGCCGTCGATAGGCGTCGTTGACCCAGCGGCCCACCGTCCGGCGGACCACCTGCTGCAGCTGATGCGGGTCGGTGATGCCGTCCTCGGCCGACCGGTGCAGCGCCTGGGTCAGCAGCGGGATGACCGGGCTGAACGCCTCGGGGTCTTCGGAGAAGCCCTTCGCGGAGACGCTGGGCTCGCCGACCACCTTGCCGGTGACCGAGTCGATGACCACGGTGGCCGAGATGAAGCCGCCGTCGCCGAGGATCCGCCGCTCGGTCAGCAGCGACTCGCTGACGTCGCCCACGGCCAGGCCGTCGACGTACACATAACGGCTCTCGATCTTGCCGACGTGGCGGGCGTGGCCCTCGACCAGGTCGACGACGTCGCCGTCCTCGCACAGCACGACCCGGTCGGGCGCGACCCCCGACTCGATGCCGAGCTGAGCGTGCGCGCGCAGGTGTCGCCACTCGCCGTGCACCGGCATCAGGTTGCTGGGGCGGGTCACGTTCAGCAGGTAGAGCAGCTCGCCGGCCGGCGCGTGACCGGAGACGTGCACCTTCGCCGTCTCCTTGTGGACGACGGTGGCGCCCGCCCGGGCCAGCCGGTTGATCACCCGGTAGACCGAGGTCTCGTTGCCCGGCACCAGCGAGCTGGCCAGCACCACGGTGTCGCCGGACTCGATGGCGATGTGCCGGTGGTCGCCGTTGGCCATCCGGCCCAGCGCGCTCATCGGCTCGCCCTGCGACCCGGTGGACATGAAGACCACCTCGTCCGGCGGCAGGCCCATCGCCTCGTCCATGCCGACCAGCAGGCCCTCGGGGATGCGCAGCAGGCCCAGGTCGCGGGCGATGCCCATGTTGCGGACCATCGACCGGCCGATCAGGGCGACCTTGCGCTCGTACTCGTACGCGGCGTCCATCACCTGCTGCACGCGGTGCACGTGCGAGGCGAAGCTGGCCACGATGATGCGGCCGCGGGCCTTGCCGAAGATCGTGGTGAGCACCGGGCCGATCTCACGCTCCGGGGTCACGAAGCCCGGGATCTCGGCGTTCGTCGAGTCGGAGAGCAGCAGGTCGACGCCCTCGGCGCCGAGCCGGGCGAAGCCGGCCAGGTCGGTGATCCGGCCGTCCAGCGGCACCTGGTCCATCTTGAAGTCGCCGGTGTGCAGCACCAGGCCGGCCGGGGTGCGCACGGCGACGGCCAGCGCGTCCGGGATCGAGTGGTTCACCGCGAAGAACTCGCACTCGAACGGCCCGAGCTGCTCGCGGCGGCCCTCCCGCACGGTCAGCGTGTACGGGTCGAGCCGGCGCTCGGCCAGCTTGGCCTCGACCAGGGCCAGCGTGAACTCCGACCCGACCAGCGGGATGTCCGGCTTGTGGGCCAGCAGGTAGGGCACGGCCCCGATGTGGTCTTCGTGACCGTGCGTGAGCACGATCGCCTGTACGTCGTCGAGCCGGTCCAGGATCGACGCGAAGTCGGGCAGGATCAGGTCGACGCCGGGCTGCTCCACATCGGGGAAGAGCACCCCGCAGTCGATGATCAGGATCTTGCCGTCGAACTCGAAGACGGTCATGTTGCGGCCGATCGCACCAAGTCCGCCGAGCGGGATGACGCGAAGCGCACCCTCGGGCAGTGGCGGTGGTGTTTGCAGCTCCACGTGAGCTTGACTCATGTATTTCTTTCCGATTGTCAGAGGACGATGCCGGCCTCGGCGGCGTCCTTACGCAGTTGGTCCAATTGATCGGCGGTGGCGTCGACCAGCGGCAGGCGCACCGGGCCGGCCGGCCGGCCGAGGGCGTTCAGCCCGGCCTTGACCAGCACCGTGCCGGGTGCGCGGAAGATGCCGGTGAACAGCGGCAACGCCTTGCGGTGCAGCGCCAGCGCCTCGGCCACGTCGCCCCGCTCGTACGCGAGGATCATGTCCTTGGCCGTGGCGCCGACGAAATGGGTCGAGGTGCCGACCAGGCCGACCGCCCCGATGGACAGCCACGGCAGCGTGGCGTTGTCCTCGCCGGCGTAGTAGGCGAGATCGGTGCGCCGCAGCACCTCGGAGGTGCCGGCCAGGTCACCCTTGGCATCCTTGACCGCCACGATGCTCGGATGAGCCGCCACCCGGATCAGCGTCTCGGTCTCGATCGGGATGCCCGTGCGGTGGGGGATGTCATAGATCATCACCGGCAGGCCGGTGCTGTCGGCCACCGTGGTGAAGTGTTTGGCCACGCCGGCCTGCGGCGGCTTGTTGTAGTAAGGCGTCACCACGAGCAGGCCGTGTGCGCCCGCCTTCTCGGCGGCCCGGGCCAGCTCGACCGTGTGGGCGGTGTTGTTGGTGCCCACCCCGGCGACGATCTTGGCACGGTCGCCGACCGCCTCGGCCACGGCCCGGATCAGGGCGTCTTTCTCGGCGTCGGTGGTGGTCGGCGACTCGCCGCCGGTGCCGCTGATGACGAGCGCGTCGTTGCGCTGCTCATCGACCAGATGGACGGCGAGCGCCTGCGCCCCGTCGAGGTCCAGCGCGCCGTCCGGGGTGAACGGGCTCACCATGGCGGTCAGCAGCCGGCCGAACGGCCGCGGGTCCGTGCTCATACCCCACAACCTATCGGACGTGGCTCAGCCATTTCGCGGCGCTTCCGCGCGGACGTGCTCCACCACCCGCCATCTGACCCCGGTGTCGGTGATCTGCCACTCGCCGGGCGACGCCGGCCAGCCATCGAGCGCCGGCGCGAAGGTGTCCCCCGGCACCTCGAGATCAACTTCGGTGCGGACCACATGATTCGCGTACGGGAGGAAGGCCGCGTAGACGGCCCCGCCCCCGATGACCCAGAAGTCGTCGTGCTTGGTCAGCACCTCGTCGACACTCGCCGCCGTCTCGACCCCCTCGACACCGGCCCGGGTCAGCACGACGTTGCGCCGGCCCGGCAGCGGTCGCACCCGCCCGGGCAGCGACTCCCAGGTGCCGCGGCCCATGACCACGGTCGCGCCCATCGTGCGCTGCTTGAACGTCGCCTGCTCGCCCGGAATCCGCCACGGGATGCCGCCCTCGGCGCCGATCACATGGTCGCGGGCCTCGGCCCAGATCATGTGAATTGTCATGCTGTGTCTCCAGAGGCCGAAACCGGGAAAGCGGATCTGACCCTCGCTTCGCCCGGTCAGACCGCGATAGGCGCTTTCAACGTGGCGTGGTGTTGATAGTCGACCAGCTCGAAGTCGTCGAACGAGTAATCGAACAGCGACGGCCGGGGCGCCAGGGCGAGCCGCGGGAACGGGTAGGCCTCGCGGGTCAGCTGCTCGCGCACCTGGTCGACGTGGTTGGCGTAGATGTGGCAATCGCCACCCACCCAGACGAACTCGCCCGGCCGCAGCCCGACCTGGTCGGCGATCATCCGGGTGAGCAGGCTGTAGCTGGCGATGTTGAACGGCACGCCGAGGAACATGTCGGCGCTGCGCTGGTACATCTGGCAGCTCAGCCGCCCGTCGGCCACGTAGAACTGGAACATCGCGTGACACGGTTCCAGCGCCATCTCGGGCAGGTCGGCGACGTTCCAGGCCGAGACGACCATGCGCCGCGAGTCAGGGTTGCTCCGCAGGGTGTCGAGCAGCTTGCTGATCTGGTCGATGTGGCCGCCGTCCGGCGTCGGCCAGTTGCGCCACTGATAGCCGTAGACCGGGCCGAGGTCGCCGTTCTCGTCAGCCCACTCGTCCCAGATCTTGACGCCGTGTTCCTTCAGGTAGGCCGTGTTCTGGTCGCCGCGCAGGAACCAGAGCAGCTCGACCGCCACCGACTTGAAGTGCACCCGCTTGGTGGTGATCAGCGGGAAGCTCGCCGACAGGTCGTAGCGGAGCCGCTCGCCGAACAGACTGACCGTCCCGGTGCCGGTGCGGTCACCCTTCGGCGTGCCCGTCTCCAGGACCTTGCGCAGCAACTGCTCGTACTGCGTGTCGACCGTCATCGACTCCCCCGCAATCAGACGTAGAACCAGGTGAACGGCGCCCACGGCAGGTTGCGGAGGATGCTCCAGACGAACCACACCGCGAGGAACGCTCCGAGCACCTTAGGCCCCAGGGTGAGCGGGGGCAGCTTCCAGCCGAAGACGCGCCGACCGGCCCACGCCACATACATGTAGAGCAGGAACGGGACCGCGAAGACGAACAGCGCGTGATGACGGGCGGCCGCCGGGACGTCACCGTGCATCAGGTACCACGCCGCGCGGGTGCCGCCGCAGCCCGGGCAGACGAAGCCGGTGGTGTATTTCAACAGGCAGCTCGGCGGGTCGCCGGCGCCGGCGGCGGTCGGATGGGTGACCTCGGTGTAGGCCAGCGCGCTGGCCATGCAGACCAGCATCGCGGCCGGGGCGATCCACACCGGCGACCGGTACCAGAGCTTGTTGAGGAACCGGGAGCCCCGGTCGGGGCCGCCATAGTAAGGAGGCGGCGGCTGCGCCGTCTCGGTCGTCATGGTCGTCACGGTACACCCGCCGGGCTGCTGGCCAGCGCGGCCGCCAACGGGCCGGCGAGGTCGCCCCGCTCGGGCGCCGCGACCTCGGTCAGCCCCAGCCAGCCGGCCAGCCGGCGCAGCTCGGCGGCCAGCGCCACGGCCGTCTCGGCCTGGTCGGCCGCCGGCTCGATCCAGGCCGCCGGGATCTGGAGCACACCGGCCTTGCGGTCGGCCTTGAGGTCGACCCGGGCGGCGAACCGGTCGCCCAGCAGGAACGGCAGCACGTAGTAGCCGTATGTCCGCTGCGGCGCCGGCACGTAGATCTCGATGCGGTAGGTCATGTCGAACAGCCGTTCCGTGCGGGAACGCTCCCAGATCAGCGGGTCGAACGGGCTGACCAGCGTCGACGCGCGCACCCAGCGGGGCCGCCGCGCCTCGTGATGAAGGTAGGCCGGCTGCTTCCAGCCCTGCACGGCCACCGGCTGGAGCACCTGGTCGTCGACCAGCTCGGCCACCGCCTGCTTGAACCCGGCCACCGGCAGCCGGAAATAGTCACGAAGCTCACCCTCGGCCGCCACGCCCAAGGCCTGGGCCGAGAGCCGCACCAGGGCCCGGATCGCGTCCTCATAGGCCGGGGTCGGCGCGTCGAGCACCGCCCGCGGCAGCACCCGCTCGGTCAGGTCGTACCGGCGCGCGAACGACGTCGTCCGTTCCGCCGCGGTCACCTGCCCCGAGTAGAACAGCCACTCGAGCGCCTGCTTGACCACCGACCAGTTCCACCCCCAGTTGTCCTTGGTCCGCGGCGCGTCGTGTTCGATCTCGGCCGCCGTGATCGGCCCGCGAGCACGCACCTCGTCGAGCACCCACTGCACGAGTTCGGGCTGCTCACGGGCGATGCGTGTCATGTTGCCCCAGGCGAAGTCGCGGGCCCGCGCCATCCGCCACCGGAACAGCGGCTGGAGATCGGTGGTGATCAGCGACGCCTCGTGGCCCCAGAACTCGAACAGCTCGCGCGGCCGGCGGTAGGCCGCCCGGTCGATCAGCTCGACCGGGTATGGCCCGAGCCGCGAATAGAGCGGCATGAAGTGGGCCCGCTGGAGCACGTTGACCGAGTCCATCTGGATCAGGTGGAGCCGGCGCAGCACCCGGCGCAGGTGGCGCATGTCGGTGGCGCCGCCCGGCCTGGGGTCGAGAAAGCCCTGCGCGGCCAGCGTGATTCGCCGGGCCTGCGCGACGCTCAAGGTGTCGGGGATGGTCACCCTGGAAATCTAGTGCGGGGGTACGACACATTGGGGGCCCTCGGTAGGCTCAGAGAATGGCACTCGGCTACGTCCGTCCCGCACGCCCGTCGGACGCCGCGGACATCGCCCGCGTTCAGCTCACCACCTGGCGTACGGCCTACCGCCGGATGTTCCCGGCGCACGTCCTGGCCAACCTGGACGAGGCCTATCTGACGCGCGGCTGGACCGAGGCCATCGAGGCGCCGCCGTCGCCCCGTCATCGTGTGCTGATCGCCATCGAGCAGGGCGACTCGGCCACGACCACGGTCGGTTTCGCCGCCGCGGGGCCCGCCGACGAGCAGGCGCTGTCCCCCGAGGAGCCCCCGCTGGGCGACGACGTGGCCGCCATCACCGACATCCTGATCGAGCCGCGCTGGGGCCGCCGGGGCCACGGCAGCCGGCTGCTGGCCGCCACGGTCGACCTATGGAAGGAAGACGGCTTCAAATCGGCCGTCGCCTGGGTCTACGAGGCCGATCCGGCGATGCGCAAGTTCCTCACCACGACGGGCTGGGAACCCGACGGCGCCGGCCGCGCCCTGGATGTCGACGACATGCTGGTTCCGCAGCTCAGGATGCATGTCTCCTTGGAACCCTGACGTTCTGTAAAACCAAGATCAAGATCCGGATGTCGTAGCCGGGTGGGTGGTGCCGACCGTCGCTCCCGCCGAGGCGCCTTCCTCTTCCCAACCCAGATCAAGGTCAAGAACTTCATGTCGCACCTGACCGGGTGGTGCTGACCGTCGCTCCCCCGAGGCCGCGTGACCGGCTCTGGCCGCTGACGCGTCCAGAACGAGCCGGCAACGCTTCATTCTGTGTAAGTGGTCACCCTTCCCAAGCCCACTCTGTCGGCCCAGCCGATCACGCAGCCAAGGCCGACACGCAACTCAAGCGGGCGGGCCGGGCAGGATCCCCGGCGCGCATGCCTCGGCGTGGAAGCCGTAGTCCTGGTCGGAGACGTAGGCCAGACCATGACGGTAAGTGCGGCTCGTTGGCCATTGTGCCGCGCCGGTGGGAAATGGGCGGCCGGTCATCGGGCGGGCCGGTACGGTCGCGAGCTGTGAACGAGGTGCTGCAGGACGACCCGCACCGGCGGGTGGAACGCGTCGGTGACACCGTGCGCCGGCCCCTGCACGCCTGGTCGAGCAGTGTCCACGCGCTGCTGCGACATCTGGCGGACATCGGCTTCCCCTACTCGCCGCGGGTGCTGGGCATCGACGAGCACGGCCGCGAGATCCTCACCTACCTCGAGGGTGACTCCGGGCCCGAGGGCTGGTCGTCGGTGGTGCCGGCGGCCGGGCTGGTGGCGATGGCCCGGTTGCTGCGCGACTACCACGAGGCGATCGCGACCTACCGGCCCGCGACCGACTGGGCCGGCGCCTCCGGCGCACCGGCCGAGGGCGAGCTGATCTGCCACGGCGACTTCGGCCCGTGGAACCTGGTCTGGCGGGGCACCACCCCGGTCGGCATCCTCGACTGGGACTACGCCTGGCCGAAACCACCCCTGCACGACGTGGCCTACGCCCTCGAATACGTGGCCCCGTTCCGCTCCGACGCCGAGAGCCTCCGCTGGCTGCGCTATCCCGAGCCGCCCGACCGCCGCGAACGCGTCGAGACCTTCGCCACCGCCTACGGCCTGACCTCGACCGAAGGCCTCTACGACGCCGTCCGCACCCAGCAGCGGGAGGTCATCGCCCGCTCCACCCTGTTGGGCAAGCAGGGCTACCAGCCGCAGGCCTCCTACGGCCCCGAAGTCCACACCGAATGGGCCGCGCGCATCAAATGGACCGACACCCACCGCGCTCTTTTCGAGGGTGAGTTGCAATCAGAATGAAGGGTGGGCGGCTCTGTTCTGGCCGGTCACGGCCTTGGAGCCGCGCGCCCGGCCTCGGCGGGAGCGACGGTCAGCACCACCCACCCCGCTACGACATCGTTAAAGAAGTGAATCCAGCCCAACTGTGAGGCCGGGGCGGGAAACCACCGCTCGCACGGCCAGAAGAACGCCCGGCATAAAAGAAGCGCGATCCAGCGAGTCGTGCCGGATGGTCAGCGTCTCGCCGGCCGTGCCGAACAACACCTCCTGATGGGCGACCAACCCCGCCGCCCGCACCGCGTGCACCCGCACCCCGTCGACCTCGGCGCCCCGCGCCCCCGGAAGCGACTCCTTGGTCGCGTCCGGCATCGGCGCGCACCCGGCTTCGGCCCGCGCCGCCGCGATCAGCCGGGCGGTGTGCGTGGCCGTGCCGGACGGGGCGTCCAGCTTGCGCGGGTGGTGCTGCTCGATGATCTCGACCGACTCGAAGTACCGCGCCGCGCGGGCCGCGAACTGCATCATCAGGACCGCGCCGATGCCGAAGTTCGGGGCGATCAGCACGCCCACCCCGGGCTTGCCGGACAGCCGGTCGCGGACCTCGCCGAGGCGCTCCTCGGTGAAGCCGGACGTGCCCACGACCATGTTGATGCCCTGGTCGATGCCCCACTGGAGGTTGTCCATGACCACGTCGGGGGTGGTGAAGTCGACCAGCACCTGGGCGCCGGCGTCGGCCGCGTTGAAGCGCCAGTCGTCCTGGTCGATCATGGCGACCAGTTCGAGGTCGTCGGCGGCGTCCACCGCCTTGCACACCTCGAGGCCCATGCGGCCGCGGGCGCCGAGAACCCCGACGCGGATCGGTTGCTGCACGTCCGTCACGGGCTCGATCCTACTGAGCCCGCGACCGCCACCAGCGTTCGGCCAGCCCCACCCCGATGAAGACCAGGCCGACGTACGCCCAGCCGACCAGTACGTCGATCACCCAGTGTTCGGCCGTGTAGACCAGCGTGAAGGTCATCGCCAGCGGGTAGGCGAGCAGCAGCGGCCACCAGCGCCTCTTCACGTACGGCAGGAAGAACGCCACCGCCATCATCGCGAACGCGGTGTGCAGCGACGGCATCGCGGCGACCGGGTTGGACGCCTCGACCTGGAGCGCGTTCAGCGTGTTGCCGGCGCCGTGCAGCCCGATCGCGTCCCAGCCGTTCGTGGAGATGCGGGTGGCCTGGATCAGCGAGCCGTTCTCGGGGAGGGCCGCCCACCACGGCGGCGCGGCCGGGTAGAGGAAGTACGTGATCAGCCCGAACACGCACAGCGTGAACCACCGGCGCATGAACCGGGCCCACTGCTCCCGCGAGCGCATCCACAGCAGCACGGCGATGGTCGGCACGGTCAGGAAGTGCGAGAAGTAGACGATCGAGACGACCACTTCCCACGACTGCACAACACCCGGCTGGTACAGGTGCTCCTGCAACCACTGGGTCGGCACCTGGCCGCCGGTCAGCCAGCCGAACAGGAACTCGTCGGCGTCGATCAGCTCGTGCACGTGCGGGGCGAACAGGTTGTCGGCGTAGCCCCGGGAGACGTTGTAGACGATCAGCAGCAGCGAGATCGGCAGCCAGTCGCGCAGGAACAACAGGTGCCGCTTGAGCGGCCAGTGGTTGTTCCAGGCGACGGTGGCCAGCCACAGCCAGCCGAAGGCGATCAGCGGGTCGCTGGTCGGCACCCCGATGAAGTAGGTGCCGACCGCGAACACGACGGCCAGCACGGCCATGCCGATGATGCGGCGCCGGCGCAGATCGGGTTTGGTGTCGGGGGGAGGGAGGGTCGTCGTCATCGGTCGCCGAAGGCACCCGCCTCGAACGGGCCGACCACGGCGAGCGACATCGGCTGGGCGAGCAGTTCGAGCGCGACCTCGTTGACGTCGTCGATGGTGACCGCGTCGACCCGGGCCAGCAGCTCGTCGACCGGCATCAGGTCGTCGTAGAGCATCTCGGACTTGGCGATCCGGCTCATCCGCGAGCCGGTGTCCTCCAGGCCCAGGACGTACGCGCCCTTGACCATGCCCTTGCCGCGCGCCACCTCCTCGACGGTGACACCCTTGGTGGCGACCGCGGCCAGCTCGGTGCGGGTCAGGTCGAGCACCTCGTCGACCTTGCCGGGCGCGCACCCCGCGTAGACGCCGAAGACGCCGGCGTCCGCGTACTGCGTGTCGTAGGAGTAGACCGAGTACGCGAGCCCGCGCTTCTCCCGGATCTCCTGGAACAGCCGGCTGGACATGCCGCCGCCGAGCACGTTGTTGAGCACGCCCAGCGCGAACCGGCGCTGGTCGGTCCGGCCGATGCCGACGCCGCCGAGCACCAGGTGGGCCTGTTCGGTGTCGCGGGTCCGCACCTCGGTGCGGACCGGGAGGGTCTTCACCTTCTTGGCCGAGGAGCGGCGGCTCTCCGGCGACGCGGCCGGGGTGTCCAGCGCGGTGCCGGCCAGGGCCTTGCGGACCAGCCGGACGACGACCGCGTGGTCGAGGTTGCCGGCGGCCGCGATCACGATGCGCGGCGCGATGTAGCGCTTGCGGTAGAACCCGTTGATCTGGGTCCGCGTCATCGGCGAGATCGTCGCCTCGGTGCCGGAGATCAGCCGGCCGAGCGGGCTGCCCGCCCCGAAGACCGTCTCGGTGAAGACGTCGTGCACCTCGTCGCCGGGCTCGTCCTCGTGCATGGCGATCTCTTCGAGGATCACGCCACGCTCGACCTCGACGTCGGCCGGGGCGAGCACCGACGAGGCCACCGCGTCGCACAGCACGTCGACGGCCAGCGGCAGGTCCGCGTCCAGCACCCGCGCGTAGAAGCAGGTGTATTCCTTGGTGGTGAACGCGTTGGTCTCGCCGCCGACCGCCTCGATGTCGGCCGAGATGTCCAGCGCGGTGCGCTTCGCGGTGCCCTTGAACAGCAGGTGCTCGAGGAAGTGCGAGGCGCCGGACATGGTCGCGGTCTCGTCCCGGGAGCCGACGTTGACCCAGACGCCGACCGAGGCGCTGCGGGTGGTCGGGATGCTCTCGGTGACGATGCGCAGGCCGCTGGGCAGCACCGTCCGGCGTATGCCGTCGGTGAGGGTCTTGGTAAGAACGCGGGCCGGCCTGCCGGCCGGCCCGCGGTCAGTTGTTGTCATTCCGGTCAGCTGTCGCGGCCGCGGTCTCCGCCGCCACCACCCGGGGACCGCCGGCGCCGGCGGGGCTCGCCGCCACCCTCACGCGGGCCACGGTCCTCGCGGGGACCACGGTCCTCGCGCGGCGGCCGGGACTCGCCCGACGCCGCCTCGGCCGCGGGCGCCTCGGCGCCCTCGGGCCGGACCTTGTCCAGGTAGATCTTGCCGCGGGCGTCGATGTCCGCGATGGACACCTCGACCTTGTCGCCGACGTTGAGGAAGTCCTCGACCTTCTCGACCCGCTTGCCGTCGCCCACCTTGGAGATGTGCAGCAGGCCGTCGCGGCCGGGCAGCAGCGAGATGAACGCGCCGAACGCGGCCGTCTTCACCACGGTGCCGAGGAACTTGTCACCCATCTTGGGCAGCGTCGGGTTGGCGATCGCGTTGATCCGCTCGACCGCGGCCTCGGCCGACGGGCCGTTGGTCGCGCCGACGTAGATCGTGCCGTCGTCCTCGATGGAGATGTCGGCGCCGGTCTCGTCCTGGATAGCGTTGATCGTCTGGCCCTTCGGCCCGATCACCATGCCGATCTTGTCGACCGGGATCTTCACCGAGGTGACCCGCGGGGCGTACTCCGACATCTCGGCCGGGGCGTTGATCGCCTGCTCCATCACCTCGAGGATGGTGGTGCGGGCGTCGTGCGCCTGCTGCAGAGCGCCGGCCAGCACGTCCGACGGGATGCCGTCGAGCTTGGTGTCGAGCTGGAGCGCGGTGACGAACTCCGCCGTGCCGGCGACCTTGAAGTCCATGTCACCGAACGCGTCCTCGGCGCCCAGGATGTCGGTCAGCGCGACGTACTGCGTCTTGCCGTCGACCTCGTCCGAGATCAGGCCCATCGCGATGCCCGCGACCGGCGCCTTCAGCGGCACACCGGCGGACAGCAGCGACAGGGTGGAGGCGCAGACCGAGCCCATCGAGGTGGAGCCGTTCGAGCCGAGGGCCTCGGAGACCTGACGGATCGCGTACGGGAACTCCTCACGCGTCGGCAGCACGGGCACCAGGGCCCGCTCGGCCAGCGCGCCGTGACCGATCTCGCGGCGCTTCGGCGAACCGACCCGGCCGGTCTCACCGGTCGAGTACGGCGGGAAGTTGTAGTTGTGCATGTAGCGCTTGGACTTCTCGGGCGCCAACGTGTCGAGCGCCTGCTCCAGCCGCAGCATGTTCAGCGTGGTGACACCCATGATCTGGGTCTCGCCCCGCTCGAACAGCGCCGAGCCGTGCACCCGCGGCAGGATGCCGACCTGGGCGCTCAGCGGGCGGATGTCACGCGGGCCGCGGCCGTCGATGCGGACCTGCTCGCGCAGCACCCGCTGCCGGACCTCGGTCTTGGTGACCGAACGGAAGGCCGCCGAGATCTCCTTCTCGCGGCCCTCGAACTGGCCGTCGAGCTGGTCGTGCGCCTTCGCCTTGATCAGGTCGAGGGCTTCCTCGCGCTCCGCCTTGCCGGCGATCTTGAGGGCCTCGGCGGTCTCCTCGCGGACCAGGTCGGACACGGCCGAGTAGACGTCGTCCTGGTAGTCCAGGAAGACCGGGAACTCGGCGATCGGCTTGGCAGCGATCTCGGCCAGCTCGCTCTGCGCGCGGCACAGCTCGCGGATGGCGGGCTTGGCCGCCTCGAGGCCGCTGGCCACGACCTCCTCGGTCGGCGCGGTGGCGCCGGCCTGGATCAGCTTGATGGCGTGCGGGGTGGCCTCGGCCTCGACCATCATGATGGCGACGTCGCCGTCGGCCGTGACGCGACCGGCCACGACCATGTCGAAGGTGGCGCGCTCGATCTCCTCCAGGGTCGGGAAGGCGACCCACTGACCCTCGACGTGCGCGACGCGGGTCGAGCCGACCGGGCCGGAGAACGGCAGGCCGGAGAGCTTGGTGGACATCGAGGCGCCGTTCATGGCGACCACGTCGTACGGGTGCTGCGGGTCGAGCGCCAGCACGGTCTCGACGACCTGGACCTCGTTGCGCAGGCCCTTGGTGAAGGACGGGCGCAGCGGCCGGTCGATCAGCCGGCAGGTGAGGATGGCGTCCTCGCTGGGGCGGCCCTCACGGCGGAAGAACGAGCCGGGGATCCGGCCGACGGCGTACATCCGCTCCTCGACATCCACCGTGAGCGGGAAGAAGTCGAAGCCCTCGCGGGGCGTCTTGCCGGCCGTGGTGGCGGACAGGACGGTCGTCTCGCCGAGCTGGACGATGACCGAACCGGCGGCCTGCTGGGCCAGCCGGCCGGTGAAGAACGTGACCTCACGGGTGCCGAAGGCCCCGTTGTCGATCACGGCGGTGCGGGACTCGGTCCCGAGAGCGGTGTTTTGCTCTGGCATGTTGGTGTGGAACTCCTTCGTCAAAGGACCCGACGGGGTTGTTTTCTCCGCCGGTCTTCGATCGAAGTGCCCGAGGCGAGCTCGGGAACCACTACCGAGGACCGGCCGCGGCGGGTCCGTGGGTGTTGTAGAGCGGGGGAGCGACCCCGTGTGGGTCGCTCCCCCGGCGAAGTTATCGGCGCAGGCCGAGACGCTCGATCAGCGTCCGGTAGCGCGCGATGTCCTTCTTCTGCACGTAGTTGAGCAGTCGGCGGCGGCGGCCGACCAGCAGCAGCAGCCCACGGCGGCTGTGGTGGTCGTGCTTGTGCACCTTGAGGTGCTCGGTGAGGTCGGCGATCCGCTTGGTCAGCATCGCGACCTGCACCTCGGGCGACCCGGTGTCGCCGTCCTGCGCCTTGTACTCGTCGATGATCTTGGTCTTGGTCTCTTGATCGAGCGCCATAATCTCCGTGATTCTGTGTTGCCGATTCTGCCGGATCTTCTCGCGGCCCGCGGCGTCGGGCAGGCAGGCGAGACCGGTCGCTGGTGAACCCAGCGCACCCAACATTACCAGCCCCATCCGACCGCCCCGCCCGCCGCCCGAAACCGGACTGAAGCGCCTAACTCAACAGCGCGCGGGTCCGTTCCACGTCGTCCCGGATCTGCGCCACCAGTGGCTCGATGCCCTCGTAGGCCCGCTGCTCGCGCAGGTGGTCGACGAAGTCGAGGGAGACCCGCTCGCCGTAGAGGTCGCCGTCGAAGTCGAGCACGTACGCCTCGACCCGGCGCTCGCGGCCGGAGAAGGTCGGGTTGGTGCCGACCGAGACCGCGGCCATCTGCCGGCCGGCGTGCACCCCGCCGCGCACCAGCCAGCAGGCGTAGACCCCGTCGGCCGGGATCGCCGCGTACCGGTGACACATCAGGTTGGCGGTGGGAAAGCCCAGCTCACGGCCCCGTTGATCGCCACGGACAACCACGCCGCCGAGGCGGTGGGGCCGGCCCAGCGCGGCCGCCGCGGCCCGGACGTCGCCGGCGTCGACACAGCTGCGGATGTACGTCGACGAGAACACCACGTCGTCGTCGGCGACCAGCGGCGCCTCTTCCACGGCGAACCCGAACGAGCGGCCCAGCGCGGCCAGCAGCGTCACGTCGCCGGCCGCCTTGTGACCGAACCGGAAGTTGTCGCCGACCACGACGACCGAGGCGTGCAGCGCCTCGACCAGCACGTCGTGGCCGAACGCCTCGGGGCTGAGCTGGGAGAACGCCGGGGTGAAGGGGACCACGCAGAGGGCGTCGACGCCGAGTTCCTCGATCAGCTCGGCCTTGCGGACCGGCTCGGTGAGCACCGCCGGGTGTGAGCCCGGGCGCACCACCTCGGAGGGGTGCGGGTCGAAGGTCACCACGACCGACTGCACGCCCAGATCACGCGCCCGCTTCACGGTGTGGCCGATGATCGCCTGGTGCCCGCGGTGCACCCCGTCGAAGACGCCGATCGTCACGACCGAGCGGCCCCAGCCGCCCGGCACCGCCTCATAACCCCGCCAGCGCTGCATCGGCACAGCGTATCGGCATTGTCCGACGCGCCGAAAAGCTACGATTAGTGACAATATGGGAACCGACTGGAGCCTCATCGTCCTGTTCGCCGCGGAGTTGACCTTCGCGGCGCTCTTTGTCCGGTCCCTCTATCACTACCTGCGCCGGCGTGACCCGCTCCAGCGGGACATCACCTGGGTCTTCCTGCCGCCGACCGTGCTGTTCGTGGCGAGCCTGGCCGAGGCCCTGCCCGGCGACCTGCCGTGGTGGATCTCGCCGATGGCCGTGGCGATCTCGCTGTCCCAGCCCGGTCTGACCGTCCGGCTCGCCGCGCGGCTCCGCTCGGTGCCCCGCCAGCTTGAGCTCTTCGTGTGGCTGACCTGGGTGTTCGTGGCCGGCGCGCGGCTGTTCACCGGCACCGACCCGACCGACCCGGTGCTCGCGCTGGTCGTCCTGGTCTTCCTGGCCGGCGAGTGCGTCGCGGCCGGCCTGCTGTTCGGCAAGGCCCGCCGGCGGACCGGCGCCAACAAGGCCCGGCTGACCATCGCGGCCGCCGCCACCCTGGCCTTCGGCGGCATGGTCGCGCTGATCGGCGTCGGCTCGTTCACCGAGACGCCGAGCCTGGAGGCCATCGGCCGGCTGCTGGCCATGGTCAGCGGGCTCGGCTACCTGGTGGCCTTCGCCCCGCCGCGGTTCCTGCGCCGGGCGTTCTCGGCCGGCGCCGCGCAGCGGGTCACCGAGCGGCTGCTGCGCGCCCCGGTCGAGTCCCCCGAGCAGGTCTGGCAGACGTACGCCGAGGTCATGCGGGTGCAGACCGGCGCCGACGCGGTCGCCGTGCTGATGCCCCGGCCGGACGGGCAGCTCGCCACGATCGGCTACTCCGGCCCGTCCCTGCCCACGCCGGACAGCCTGGACAACGCCGTCCTGACCGCCCTGATCCGGGCCGGCCGACCGGCCCGGCTGCGTGAGGGCGCCCCCTCGGTGGTCGCGCACTACGGCGACGACCTGGGCGACGACTTCGTCACCGCGATCAGCATGCCGGTGCCGCCGGACGTGGACGGCGCGGTGCTGCTCTTCAACCGGCACCGCACCCTGTTCAGCGACGAGGACCTGCGGCTCCTGGCTGCGCTCGGCGGGCAGGCCGGCATCCTGGCCGAGCGGCAGGCGGTGACGACCGCCCAGCGCCGGCTCTCGGCCGAGCTCAGCGAGTCGGTGGAGGCGCTGACCCGGGCCAGCCAGGCGAAGAGCACGTTCCTGGCGAACATGAGCCACGAGCTGCGTACGCCGCTGAACGCCATCATCGGCTTCAGCGACCTGATGCGGCTGGAGGAGCCGGACGGTGACCGCCGCCGGGTGCCGGCCGAGTGGGTCGAGCACATCCACACCAGCGGGCGGCACCTGCTCGGCCTGATCAACGACATCCTGGACCTGGCCAAGGTCGAGGCCGGCGGGCTCGACCTGCGCCTGGCCCCGCTGCGGGCCGACACCGCGGTGGCCGAGCTCCTCACCGGCCTGTCCCCGCTTATCACCACCAAGCGGCTGACCGTGGTCACCGACCTGCGCGAGGCGATCGCCCTGGCCGACCGGGTGCGGTTCCGGCAGATCGTGGAGAACCTGCTGTCCAACGCGATCAAGTTCACGCCCGAGGACGGCACGATCACGGTCACCACCCGGATGCCCGACCGGGACACGGTCGAGGTGGTGGTCGAGGACGACGGCATCGGGATCGCGCCGGCCGACCAAGCCCGCATCTTCCAGGAGTTCCAGCAGGCCGGCGACGACGAGGGGCGGCGGGCCGGCACCGGGCTCGGGCTGGCGCTGACCCGGCGGCTGGTCGAGGCCCACGAGGGCGAGATCTCGCTGGTCTCGGCGTCGGGTCAGGGCAGTTCGTTCGCCGTACGCCTGCCGGCCGCCCCGACCATCCGCTCGGTGCCGGCCGCCGGCGACACCGGCGACGACGCGCCGCTGGTGCTGCTGATCGAGGACGACCCGCAGTCCGCCGAGCTGCTCACCGCCCAGCTCAGCGCGGCCGGCTACCGGGTCGACGTGGCCGGCAGCGGCGAGCACGGGCTGTCCGCGGCCGGCGCCTGCCCGCCGGACGCGATCGTGCTCGACGTGACGCTGCCCGGCATCGACGGCTGGGAGGTGATCCGCCGGCTCAAGGCGGACGCCCGGCTGGCCGGCATCCCGGTCTTCTTCGCCAGCATCATCGACGACCGGCAGGCCGGCCTCGCGCTCGGCGCCCGGGACTACTTCGTCAAGCCGGTCGACCAGGCGGCGCTGCTCGGCGCGCTGGCGCAGACGGTGGCCGACCGGTCCAGCCCGCGGGTGCTGGTGGTCGACCGCGACGACGACGTCCGCGACGCGATCGAGGCGGGCCTGCGGGCCGGCGGGGCCGACGTGGTGGCCTGCGCCGAGGGCCGGGACGGGCTGGAGCTGAGCCGGGCCGGACACTTCGACCTGATCGTCTGCGACATGCAGACCACCGACGTGGACGGCTTCAGCCTGATGGCCGCGATGGCCGAGGAGTCCGCGCACACGCCGGTGATCGGGATCACCGCGGCGTCCGGCGCCGACCCGGCCGACGCGGCGCCGCTGGTGGCCACCGCGATGGCCGGGGGCGTGCTGGCCGAGGCGATGGCCGGCGGAACCGGCTGGGAGGCATTGGCGCCGCTGCTCGGCAGGCGCAGTCGAGGAAGGACACCGCTGTGAGCAAGATCCTCCTGGTCGAGGACGAGGACCTCAACCGGACGCTGGTCAAGGCGGTGCTGGCCCGGGCGGACATCGCCGCGGTGCGGCACGCCGAGATCGTCGACGCCGGCAGCCTGGCCACCGCCCGCGAGAAGCTCGCCGGCGAACCGGTCGACCTGGTCCTGCTGGACATGAACCTGCCCGACGGCAACGGGCTGACCCTGGCCCGGGAACTGGCCGGGGGCACGGTCACGCCGGCCGGTCCGCGCCCGGTGGTGGTCGCGGTGACGGCCAGCGTGCTGCCACAGGACCGGGCGGCGGCGATCGAGGCCGGCTGCGACGGCTTCCTGGACAAGCCGTACGCCGCAGCCGACCTCGTCGCGGTGGTCGCGCAGCACCTGCCGCGCTGACCGCTCCTGCCGTGCTGACCGATCAGAAGAGCGGCGCCTTACTGTCGAACCCGGTGGCCATCTGGAACCGGCGCGGGAAGCCGGTGCCGTCACCCTCGTACCGGTTGACCACGCCCTGGCCATTGACCGAGACCAGGTCGGTGAACCCGTCCCGGTTGACGTCGCCGACGCCGACCAGGTCGTGCTGGCCGCTCCAGCCGGTGCCGATCTGCCGGCGCTCGGCGAAGCCGCCCGCCCGGCCGGCGTAGAAGTACAGCACGCCGGTCGCGGTCTCCCGGGCGATCAGGTCGTTGATGCCGTCGGAGTCGAAGTCCCCCATCCCGGTCAGCTCGCTCATCAGGTCCCAGCCGGCGTCGCCGACCTTCACCCGCGAGCCGAAGGCCACCCCGGCCCGCCCCGGGTAGAGGTAGAGGCTGTTGTCGGCGATCCGCACGGCCAGCAGGTCGGGGTAGCCGTCGTCGTTGAAGTCGCCGATCGGGGTCAGCTCGCGGAACCCGCTCCAGCCGGTGCCGACCTGCTTCTTGGCGCCCAGCCCGGTCTTCGTACCCGAATAGAAGAAGAGGTTGCTGGAGGCCGTCTCCCGGGCGATCACGTCCTCGTTGCCGTCGCCGTCCCAGTCGGGGTAGCGGATGATCGAGTTCATCGAGCTCCACCCGCTGCCGAAGGTGATCGTCTGGGTGGTGTCGAACACCCCGCCGTTGCCCGGGTGGAGCTGCAGGTTGGTGCCGCTCCGGGTGAGCAGGTCGACCCAGCCGTTGCGGGTGAAGTCGCCGTGCGGCGAGCGCGGGGCCGGGGCCACGTCGAGCCGGTCGTTGTCGATGTTGATGGAGACGCCGCCGTGCGTCTCGATGTGATCGCCCCGCCACTGCTTGATCCGGCGGTGCGGCGACCAGTACGAGGCTGGGATGTCCGGGTCGCTCACCGTGGACAGCTGGTCCCAGCGGGCGAAGTCCACATAGTCGGGCCGGACGTAACCCTGCCGGTTGTAGTTGGCGACCAGGTCCCGGACACCCGAGCCCATGCTGCTGTAGAAGCCGGAGAGGTAGCCGGAATCGTGCAGGCGGGCGCTCCAGCCACCCATGAACTGCACGACACCCTCAGTGCAGACCGGGTCGTTGGCGGCGTACGCCTCCATGTCGTAGATCAGCGTGCTGTTGGTGGCCAGGCCGATCGCCCGGGCCTGGACGACCGCGTCGGCGGCGGCCTCGCGCCCCTGTGCGTACGCCCGGGTGTTGTCGATCTTGTTGGGTTTGGTGGAGAGCGTGCAGGAGGCCTGCATGCCCAGGTAGATCGGGATCAGGTGCCAGCCGGCCGCGGTCTGCTCCTCCACCCAGTCGGCGGTCAGCTGGGGCTGGGCGCAGGACCGGTTGCTGCCGCCGAAATAGACGCCGAGCGAGCGGTACGGCGATGCGGCCCAGGCGCGCATGGTCGCGCTGGTCGGTGCGGTGCAGGCGTCGAAGCCTTCGCCGGAGTACGTGCCGGGATGCACCGAATCGGCCAAAGCCGGGGTGGCCGTCACCGCGATCGCCACGGCGGCGAGGGCGGCGGCGGTGGCGCCGCGATAGATGTCCATCGCGGAATGAAAGCAAAGTTCGTCGATCTATGGATGGGCCGGATGTGCCGAATCAGGTGACACATAAGCTGAGCGGGATGGAGATTGACGGACTGATCGTGGTGGACAAGCCCGCGGGTATCACGTCGCATGACGTGGTCGCGCGGGTCCGGCGGCTGGCCAAGACGCGGCGGGTGGGGCACGGCGGCACCCTCGACCCGATGGCCACCGGGGTGCTGATCATCGGGGTCAACCGGGCGACGCGGCTGCTCACGTACGTGATCGGCGCCGGCAAGAGCTACCGGGCGACGATCCGGCTGGGCGAGAGCACGGTCACCGACGACGCCGAGGGTGAGGTGACCGCCCGCACCGACGCGGCCTCGGTCACCGAGGAGTCGATCCGGTCCGGGCTGCTGGCCCAGACCGGCGCGATCAGCCAGGTCCCCAGCGCGGTGAGCGCGATCAAGATCAACGGCGAGCGGGCCTACAAGCGGGTACGCCAGGGCGAAGACGTCTCGCTGCCGCCCCGCGAGGTCAATGTCGCCGAACTCGACGTGCTGGCGATCCGGCCGGCCGGCCCGGTCGTCGACGTGGACATCGACGTGACCTGCTCCTCCGGCACCTACATCCGGGCGATCGCCCGCGACCTGGGCGCCACGCTGGGTGTCGGCGGCCACCTGACCGCCCTGCGCCGCACCGCGGTCGGGCAGATGACCCTGGCCGAGGCGTCCACCCTGGACTCGCTGGAGTCCCGCGCACCCGACGTGATCAGCCTCCCGATGGCCGAGGCGGCCCGCCGCGCCTTCCCCGAACGCACGGCCACCGCCGAGGAGACCCGCGTCCTTCGTCACGGCGGCCCCCTGGACGCCGTGGGCATCACCGGCCCCTACGCCGTCTTCTCCCCCGAGGGCATCCTGCTCGCCATTGTCAGCGAGAAGTCCGGAAAGGCCCGCGCCGAGATCGTCCTGGCACCGGCCTGACCGGCGGTGGTCAGCCCAGCAGCGTCGGGATCTTCGCGAAGAGCTGCTGGGTGAACGAGATCATCTCGTGCAACATCCAGTTACCCGAGAACAGGATCGCCACACCGACACCGATCGCCTTCGGGACGAACGACAGCGTCGCCTCCTGGATCTGGGTCACCGACTGGAACAACGAGATCGCGAAGCCGATGATCAGCGCGGTCAGCAGCACCGGCGCGCACATCTTGGCGGCGATGGTCATGGCCTGCAGTCCCAGCTCGACAATCATCGTGTCCGTCATGCTCCTCACTTCGGGGGACTTGAGGATTCCCGGAGTGCGAACCGGGGGCACCACGGTTGCCGATCGGTTGCCGCCGCAGTCGATCTTGAAATCGTGCCGCGCCCGCCGCCACCTCCCCCACCCGTCACTGGGTGGGCGCCCACCGTAGCGGGCGAATTCGACGATGCTGAGAACTGTCCACAGGGGTCAGCGGGTGACGCCGAGCACGGCCCAGCGCGCCGACCGCCACCGGTGCACGATTCCGACGAACCGCACCAGCGTGAACAGGCCCAGGCCGGCCCATACGCCGCCGAGGCCCCACGAGAACGCGTAGGCCAGCCAGATCGCCGGCAGGAACCCGAGCAACGCCGCCGCGATCGTCAGGTTGCGCAGGAACCCCACGTCCCCGGCGCCGATCAGGACTCCGTCCAAGGCGTACACCACCCCGGCGAACGGCAACAGCCCCACGAACCACGGCCACACCACCGCGGCCTGGTCGCGGACCGCCTGGTCGCCGGTGAACAGCGACGGGATCACCCCGGCCCCGGCGCCGGCCAGCACCGCGAACGCCACGCCCGCGACCGCCCCGGCGATCGTCACGCGGCGGGCCACGTCACGCGCGCTGGCCTCGTCGGACGCGCCCAGCGCCGCGCCGACCAGCGACTGCGCCGCGATGGCCACCGCGTCCAGGGCCAGCGCGGCGAAGAACCACAGTTGCAGCGCGATCTGGTGTGCGCCCACCGACGCCACGCCGAATCGGGCCGCCACCGCGGTCGCCGACAGCCAGCAGACCTGAAAGGCGCCGCCCCGGATGAGCAGGTCGCGGCCGAGGACCAGCTGGTTGACGATCACCGGCGGGAGGGGCCGCAGGGGCGCGCGCTCACGGATGATGGCGAGCAGGAAGAGGCCGCCGGCCACGGTCTGCGCGGTCACGTTGGCGATGGCCGAACCGGTCAGGCCGAGCCCGCCGGGGTAGACCAGCAGGGGGCAGAGGATGGCGCTGAGCACGTTCGCCCCGAGGATGAACCAGAGCGGGCGCCGGGTCTCCTGCACGCCGCGCATCCAGCCGTTGCCCGCGGCGGCCAGCAGCAGGCCGGGTGCTCCGAGGACGGCGATGCGGAGCCAGCCGGCGGCGGCCTCGGCGGCTGTCGGGTCGCCGGCCAGGGCCCGGCCGAGCGGCTCGGCGACGAGCTGGACGACCAGGACGAGCAGCAGGCCGGTGGCGAGGGCCAGCCAGGAGGCCTGCACACCTTCGGCCACGGCGGCGGTGCGGTCGCCTCCGCCGTACCGCCGGGCGGCTCGGCCGGTGGTCCCGTAGGCCATCAGCGTGCCGAACCAGACGGCGAGGGACATCACGGTGCCGCCGACCGCGACGGCGGCGAGCGGGACCGGGCCGAGGTGGCCGACGACGGCGGTGTCGACCAGGACGTAGAGCGGCTCAGCGGCCAGGACGACGAGCGCCGGCAGGGCCAGCTGGGTGATCCGGCGCGCCGACGCCGAGACGGGCGCGGGCGCGTGCTCGGCAGGCGGGCTCATGAGTTCTCATGATGCCCGCCGAGCGGTAAGGAGGCAAATAGCCGTGTGGTGCTTACTGGCGGGTGTCCATCGACGTCTGCAGGGCGCGGCGCAGGGCCTCGCGGGCCTCGTCGGAGGAGGGCTGGGGCTTCGGCTTGGCAGCCATGATCGTGGGTCCTTCCACGGCGGAGCGGGCGCATCAACAGCGCCCCGAGTAACAGGACCAGCCCGGGATCGCCGGACGCCGGTGGCTCACGGCTCCGACGACGGGCGGTGGTCACGACCGCGACAGAACCAAATGACCGTTAACCCAAACTAGCGTTAACTTAGGTTCCGTGCCGGACGGATCCCGTACTCCGAGACAACCGGGGTGTCAGGAGGGCGACAGCAGGTGGTCGGGCACGAGGGAACGGACGGCCGCCACGATCTCGGCCGGGGTGCCATGGCCGGTGTAGCCCGCCGCCAGCCGGTGTCCGCCGCCGCCGAGGGCCACCGCCACCCCGCTGACGTCGACCGCGCCCTTGCTGCGCAGCGACACCGCCCAGGTCTGCTCGCCGATCTGCTTGACCAGGACCGCCACGTCGGCCTCGGCCACCGTGCGGACCGGGTCGATGAGGGCGTCCATCACGTACGCCCGCTGGCCGTGCCGGGCCAGGTCGTCCTGGGTGACGTAGGTCGAGACCAGCCCGTGCCCGGCCGCGGCGGCCGGGTCGAGCTCGGCCCGGGCCAGCACCTCGGCGAAGAGCTTGACCGCCTCGAACGGCCGAGTGTCGAAGGTGCGGCGGGAGATCTCCCCCGGCCGCAGCCCGGTCGCGATCAGCCGGGCGGCCATCTCGTGCACCCGGGGCGTGGTCATGTCGAACTTGAACGACCCGGTGTCGGTGGCCAGGGCCACGTAGAGGCACTCGGCGATCGCCGCGTCGAGCGGCACGCCGAGCCGGGCCAGCAGTTCCTCGGCCACCACCGAGGTGGCCGCCGCCTGCGGGTCGACCAGGTTGACGCCACCGAACCCGGCGTTGGACGCGTGGTGGTCGAGCACCACGGTGCCCCGCGCCCGGGACAGCCGGTCGGCCAGCGCGCCGAGCCGGGACGCCGCCGCCGCGTCGAACGTGATGACCAGTTCGGGGTCGGCCCAGACCTCTGCCTCGGGCACGAGCAGGTCGACCCCGGGCAGCTCGGCGAAGGGCTCGGGCACGTCGAAGACGCCCGGGAAGGTCGCCTGCATCCGGGTCACGCCCAGCTGCCGCAACCCGAGCGCGAACCCGAGCATGCTGCCCAGCGCGTCACCGTCGGGGTTGACGTGGCAGATGAGCAGCACCCGGCCGGCCGGCACCAGCTCGCGGATCACCGCGACCGCCGCCGACCAGTCCGCCTCCGCCGGGGCGGAGGGCCGGCGCGTGGCCAGCTCGGTCACCCTTGGTCCTCGCGGGCGCCGACGCGGTCGGGCTCGCCCTCCTCGTCGTCCGGTTCCGGCTTGTACGGATCAGGGTCGCCCGCGTACTGCTTGTCGGCCGCCAGGCGCTGCACCTCGGCATCGCGATGACGGGCGGCCGCCAGCAGGTCGTCGATCTCTTTCACGTGCTCCTGCACGTTGTCGAGGATGAACGAGAGGCTCGGCGAGTGCCGCAGGCCCAGAGCGTGCCCGACGCGGCTGCGCAGCATCCCCTTGGCGCTCTCCAGAGCCGCGGCCGTGGCCGCCTGCTCGGTCGGGTCGCCCAGCACCGTGTAGAAGACGGTCGCGTCGCGCAGGTCGCCCGTGAGCCGCGCATCCGTGATCGTCACCATGCCGAGCCGGGGATCCTTGATCTCCCGTACCAATGAAGCGACCAGTTCGCGCACGCGTTCAGCGTGCCGACGAGTCTTGGCCGGATCCGACATATCGCCCACCTCCGACAGTCCAAAAGTCAGCGTAATCCCAACGCCTGGAGCCTACCCACGTGCCGTTACGACCGAACGTCCCGGCGGTCCGACTGTGCATAACCTCCCGCTCAGTCGTCATCACCGTGTAGCCGGCGCTTCACCGACAGCAACTCGATCTCGGGCCGACCGGCCACCTGGTTCTCGCAGGTGTCGATCACGCTGCGGACGTGGGCGAGGTCGGCGGCCACCACGGCCACCCCGATCGCCGCCCGTCCGTGCAGCTCGAGATGGCCCACCTCGGCCACGCTGACCTCGAACTTGCGCAACATCGCGATGATCGGCCGGACGTACCCCCGCTTCTGCTTCAGCGACCGGGAGTCGCCGGGCAACAGGATGTCGAACACTGCTGTCTCCGTGAACACGGGCGGCACCTTACGCGTCAGCCCCGGAAAGGGCATGTGGGATTCTTTCCCGATGCCCGATCCGTACGCGATGCTCCTGGCCCCGTCCGCCAACCGTGTCTACGCCGACCAGGCCCCCCGGCTGGCCACGGCCGAACTGAAGGCGTTCACGAGCGTCCTCTCCACCCGGCCGGACGAGATCGGGACCACCGAGATCGGCGGCGTGCCGTATCTCACGTTCACCGCCGACGCCCTGACCGACGACGATGTCGCCCAGCTGTCCAACCTGTCCTCGGCGTACGCGCTCTTCCGGCGGGAGGGCGACCTGCTCCGGCCGCTCACCCTGGCGCCGCTGGCCCGCTACGACAGCGACCTGATCACCATCCCCAAGTACGCCGGCAAGACCAACGAGCAGTTCACCAAGCTGGTGCTCAACCTGACCATCCTGGCCTCCGCCTCGGCCGGCAAGATGTTGTCCGGCGGGCTGACCGTGCTCGACCCGGTCTGCGGCCGCGGCACCACCCTCAACCAGGCCCTGATGTACGGCCACCACGCGATCGGCGTCGAACTCGACGGCAAGGACGTGGACGCCTACAAGGCCTTCCTCCAGACGTGGCTGAAGCGCAAACGCCTGAAGCACACCGCCGACCTGCACCCGGTCCGCCGGCAGGGCCGCAAGAGCGCCCGCCGCCTCGAAATCACGCTGGCCGCCTCCAAGGACGACCACAAGGCCGGCGCCACCCAGCAGGTCACCGTGATTCACGCCGACACCACGCAGCTGGACGGCCTGCTGCGCGCCCGCTGTGCCGACGTGCTGGTGGCCGACCTGCCCTACGGCGTCACGCACGGCAGCTACGAGGAGGAGGGCGGCCTGTCCCGCCGCCCGCTCGACCTGCTCGAGCGGGCCGTGCCCCAGTGGGCCACGCTGCTGCGCCCGGGCGGCGCGATCGGGCTGTCCTGGAACCTCAAGGTGGCCAAGCGCGAACTGGCCGAGGACATCCTGATCGCCAACGGCCTGACCCCGGTCGAGCACGACGATGTCGCGCACCGGGTCGACCAGTCGATCGAGCGCGACATCCTGATCGCCCGCAAGTAGGAAGAACGGAAGCAGAAAACACGGAAGTGGAAAGAGAACGGCCCCGCACCGAACCGGTGCGGGGCCGTCCTCGTCAGCCGTGGATCAGCCTCGCGGCTTCTCCTGCATCTCGAAGGTCTCGATCACGTCGCCGACCTGCGGCGAACCGAACCCGCTGAGCGTCAGACCACACTCGAAGCCCTCACGGACCTCGGAAGCGTCGTCCTTGAACCGCTTGAGCGAGCTGACCGTGACGGTGCCCTCGGAGACGACAACCCCATCACGCAGGATGCGCGCCTTGGCGTTGCGCTTGAGCAGACCCGAACGGACCACACAACCCGCGATGAGGCCGATCTTGGACGAGCGGAACACCTCGCGGATCTCCGCGGTGCCCATCTCGACCTCTTCGTACTCGGGCTTGAGCATGCCCTTGAGGGCCGCCTCGATCTCCTCGATGGCCTGGTAGATGACGCTGTAGTAGCGGATCTCCACGCCGGCGCGGTCGGCCAGTTCCTTGACCTTGTTCGAGGCCCGGACGTTGAAGCCGATGATCGTGGCGGTCGCGTCCGAAGTCGCGCTCGCCAGGTTCACGTCGCTCTCGGTGATCGCACCGACACCGCGGTGGATGACCTTGAGCTGGACCTCGTCCGGAATATCGATCTTGAACAGCGCGTCCTCGAGGGCCTCGACGGAACCCGAGCTGTCGCCCTTGATGACCAGGGTGAGCGAGGTCTTCTCGCCCTCCTTGAGCTCGTTGACCAGGTCTTCGAGCGTGCGGCCACGACGCGAGTTGGCGAAGGTCGCCGCACGACGGCGGGCCTGCCTCTGCTCGGCGATCTGCCGCACCGTGCGGTCGTCCTCGGCCGCCAGGAACGTGTCACCCGCACCCGGCACCGAGGTCAGACCCAGGACCAGGACCGGACGAGCCGGCTCGGCCTCGGACACGGTGTTGCCGTTCTCGTCGAGCATGGCGCGGACGCGACCGTGCGCGCCGCCCGCCACGATCGAGTCGCCGGCCCGGAGCGTGCCCTTGTGCACCAGGACGGTGGCCACGGCGCCGCGACCCTTGTCCAGGTGCGACTCGACCACGACACCCTGCGCCGGCCCGTCGATCGGAGCGGTCAGCTCCAACGCCGCGTCGGCGGTCAGCAGGACGGCCTCGAGCAGTTCGTCGATGCCGATGCCGGGCTTGGCCGCGACGTTGACGAACATCGTCTCGCCGCCGTACTCCTCAGCGAGCAGGCCGTAGTCGGTCAGCTGCTGACGCACCTTGTCCGGGTTGGCGTCGGGCTTGTCGATCTTGTTGACCGCGACCACGATCGGCACCTCGGCGGCCTTGGCGTGGTTCAACGCCTCGACCGTCTGCGGCATCACGCCGTCGTCCGCCGCGACCACCAGGATCACGATGTCCGTCGCCTTGGCGCCACGAGCACGCATGGCGGTGAACGCCTCGTGACCCGGGGTGTCGAGGAAGGTGATGGCCCGCTCTTCGCCGTTGTGCTCGACCGCGACCTGGTAGGCGCCGATGTGCTGGGTGATGCCACCCGCCTCGCCGGCGACCACGTTGGTCTTGCGGATCGCGTCCAGCAGCTTCGTCTTACCGTGGTCGACGTGACCCATGACGGTCACCACCGGCGGCCGGGTGACCAGCCGGTCCTCGTCCACCGCGGCGTCGAGGTCGATGTTGAACTGCGCGAGCAGCGCGCGGTCCTCGTCCTCGGGGCTGACGATCACCACGGTGAAGCCCAGGTGCTCGCCGAGCAGGAGCAGCGTCTCGTCGGACACCGACTGCGTGGCGGTCACCATCTCGCCCAGGTTGAACATCTCCTGGACGAGCGAGCCCGGGTTCGCGTTGATCTTGTCGGCGAAGTCGGACAGCGACGCACCACGCGACAGCCGGATCTCCTGACCCTGGCCGCGCGGCGCGCCCGAGCTCATCGCCGGGGCGCTGAGGTTGTCGAACTCTTGACGCCGCTGCTTCTTGGACTTGCGGCCACGCGTCGGCCGGCCACCCGGACGCCCGAAGGCACCCGCGGCACCGCCGCCACGGCCACGACCGCCGCCACCCGGACGTCCGGGAGCGCCGCCACCCGCGGGGGCGCCGCCGCCACCGGGGCCGCCACGGTAGCCACCGCCACCGCCGCCACCGGGACCGCCACGGAAGCCGCCACCGGCGCCACCGCCACCGCCACCAGGGCCGCCACGGAAGCCGCCGCCGGCGCCACCGCCACCGGGACCGCCGCGGAAACCGCCGCCGCCGCCACCGGGACCGCCACGACCGCCACCGGGACCGCCGGGACGACCCGCGCCGGCGCCACCGGGACCGGCGGGCCGGGCCGGGCGCTGCGACGGCATGGACGAGGGGCTCGGCCGAGGCGGCATCGAGGCCGGGCTCGGACGAGGAGGCATGCCGGGGCCGGACTGACCGGGCCGGGGCATGGCGTTCGGGGACGGACGGGACGAACCGCCGCCGGAGACACCGAACGGGTTGTTACCGGGACTGCGCGGCGGCCGCGGAGCGTTGCCGCCCGGGCCGGGACGCGCGTTGCCGCCACCGGGGCCGGTGGGACGAGCCGCCGGGGAACCCGGACGCGGGGGAACCGCGCCGGGGCCGGGACGCGGACCGGGACCCGGACGGGAGGCACCGTCGGCCGGCGGCTGCTGCTGCCGGCGCTCGGTCTCCCGGGCCGTCCGTGCGGCCTGAGCCGCCTGGGCGGCCTTGACGGAGGCCTCCTGCTCGGCCTTCAGCGCCGAGGCGCGCGCCTCGGCGGCCGCCACCTCGATGTCGTGCGCGCTGGCCGGCTTGGCGACCGGACCGGGCGTCGGGCCGGGACGAGGCGCCGGCTTGGGCCGGACCATCGAACCGGGCGAGCCGGGTGTGGACGCCGGTGACAACGGGGCGTCGGGCTTGGTGCCCGCGTCCGGCGCGGTGGGACGACGCGGCGGCGCGGGCCGCGCGCTCGTCGGGGACTTGGGTGCGCTCGGAGCCGGAGCGGCGGGCGCCGAAGCGCTGCCGTTCGAGGTCTCCAGGGCGCCGCGAAGCCGTCGGGCCACCGGGGCCTCGACGGTGCTGGAAGCTGACTTGACGAACTCGCCCATCTCTTTGAGCTTGGCGAGAACGGTCTTGCTGTCGACCCCGAGCTCCTTCGCGAGCTCGTGTACGCGGGCCTTACCTGGCACTGCACTCCTCACTTCGAGGTCGTGCAGGCGGACCCGCAGCGACCTCACTCGTGCACTAGAAGCCTGTTCATTTCAGGGACTTCATCGTGTGCTCATGTCGGTCGTCCTACCTTGCTGGGTCGTGATGGGGCTCCGACGCCCCACCATCGGCGGCTCCGGAGGGTCGAAAGACCGCCCGGATGTGCTCGGCAAGCGGACCGGTGTCAGCAACACCGGTGAATCGCAACGCCCGCCCGAAGGCACGGCGCCGCTCCGCCAGCGCGAAGCAAGCCGGATCGGGATGCAGATGTGCTCCCCGTCCCGGCAGTCGGCGGTCCGGATCGGGCTCGAGCCGGAGATCATCCCCGGACCCTGCCACGACGAACCGCAACAACGCGAAGGCCGGAACGCGTGAACGACAGCCGACACAGGTTCGTGTCGGTCCGGCCTCTGGCAAGTCTACTCCCCCGCCTACCGCTGCGCGTATTCGGTCAGCTTCCGGCTTCGGCGGCATCGTGTTCCGAGACGCCGGCGGACTCGTTGTCCGGTTTGATGTCGATCCGCCAGCCGGTCAGCCGGGCGGCCAGCCTGGCGTTCTGACCCTCGCGGCCGATCGCCAGGGACAGCTGGAAGTCGGGGACGGTGACCCGGGCGGTGCGGGTGGCCAGGTCGACCACCTCGACCCGCAGGGCCTTGGCCGGCGACAGCGCGTTGCCGACGAACTGCGCCGGATCGTCCGACCAGTCGATGATGTCGATCTTCTCGCCGTGCAGTTCGCTCATCACGGCGCGGACCCGCTGGCCCATCGGGCCGATGCAGGCGCCCTTGGCGTTCACCCCGGGCACGGTGGACCGGACCGCGATCTTGGTGCGGTGACCTGCCTCACGGGCGATCGCGGCGATGTCCACGGTTCCGTCGGCGATCTCCGGCACCTCGAGCGCGAAAAGCTTCTTGACCAGCGCCGGGTGCGAGCGGGACAGGGTGATCTGCGGGCCGCGGAAGCCCTTCACCACGTGCACCACGATGCACCGGACGCGCGCGCCGTGCTGGTACGTCTCGCCGGGCACCTGCTCGGACTGCGGCAGCACCGCCTCGAGCTTGCCCAGGTCGACGATGATGATGCCCTTCTCGGCCCGGGCGGCGTCGGCCTGGACGATGCCGGTCACCAGGTCACCGTCGCGTCCGGCGTACTCGCCGAAGTGGGCCTCGTCGGTCGCCTCCCGCAACCGCTGGAGGATCACCTGCTTGGCGGTCATCGCCGCGATCCGGCCGAAGTCGTGCGGGGTGTCGTCCCACTCCCGGACGACCGTGCCCTCGTCGTCGGTCTCCTGGGCGAACACCAGGGCCGCGCCGTTCTTCCGGTCGATCTCCACCCGCGCGTGTGATTCCGCGCCCTCGGTGTGCCGGTAGGCCGTGAGCAGCGCGGTCTCGATCGCCGCGAGGATCGTGTCGAACGGGATCTCCCGCTCGCGCTCCAGGGCGCGCAGCGCCGCGAGGTCGATGTTCATTCCTCGCCCTCCTCATCCTCGTCGTCGACGTCCTCGAATTCGGCCTCGTCGATCCGCTTGAACTCGATCTGCACCTTGCCCGGGCCCAGATCGGCGAACGGGATCACACGGTCGTCCAGGGTGATCCCGGTGTCGTCGGCGGCGGTGATCCGGCCGGTCAGGCCGTTCACCGCGACCAGGCGGCCGACGTTGCGGCGCCAGTGCCGGGGCAGGGTCAGCGGCCGGTCGACACCGGGCGAGCCCACCTCGAGCTGGTATTCACCGGCCAGCACCTCGCCACCGGCCTCCTCGGCGGCATCCAGCGCCTGGGACATCGCCCGGGACACCAACGCCACGTCGTCCAGGCTGATTCCCCCGTCGGTGTCGACCAGGACGCGCAGCACGTGCCGCCGGCCGGCCCGGGAGAGATGGACGTCCTCCAGGTCGTACCCGGCGGCGGCGGCCACCGGCTCGATCACGGCGAGCACCCGGGACTTGGCCGCGGCCAGGTCGACGCGGGGCGCCACGGGACGGTCGTCCGGCGCGGTGTCACGGCCACGGTCGCCGCCGGGGCGACGATGACCCGGGCGAGAACCCGCACGACCACGCTGCGTCATCGATCTCCACCCCTTCCTGGCATCCGCCGGAAACACCGGCATGCCGCCGGGCCGAAAACCCCCGGCGGCTGCGCAGAGCGTAACGCTTCGCTCCCGGAGCCCCGCCAGCGCCGCTCCGAATCCCCGTCATGCGCTGGTCAACGACGGGGTCGATACAGGCCGTGGTGATGGTGTTGACTGTCCGCTGTGGGGATGTGGAACCGGCGGCGCGTGCTCGGCGCGACCGTGATCGGGGCGGTGGCCGTGACGGCGCCCGGCGGCTGCGGTCTCTTCGACAGTGATCCCGAGCCGATCCCCGAGCCCGACCCGCTCCAGCCGGTGCTGGACGAGGCGCGGGCGCTGGCCGCGGCCTACGACCGCCTGGCCGCCGCCCAGCCCGACCTGTCCGGCCGGATCACCCCGCTGGCCGAGGACCACCGCGCTCACGCGGCCGCGCTGGCCATCCTGATCGGGGCGGCCGGCCCCTCGGCCGGCGCGCCCGTCCCCAGCGCTCCCGCGCCGGCCGCGTTGTCCGGCCTGCGGGCCGCCGAGAGCGCCGCCATGAAGACCGCGAGCGCCTCGGCCCGCACCGCCCCCGCCGACCGGGCGGCGCTGATGGGGTCGATCGCCGCCTGCCGGGCCACCCACGTCGAGGCCCTCCGGTGAACGAGCAGCTCGCCGCCGCGCTGGCGGCCGAGGAAGCGGCGATCTACGCGTACGCGCTGATCGGGGTTCGCCTGAGCAAGGGCGAACAGACCCTGGCCCGGACCGCCGAGGCCGACCACCGCACGCGCCGTGACCAGCTGGTCAGCCGCCTCGACCAGCTCAAGGCGAGCCCGGCCCCGGCCCCCGCGGGCTACGACCTGCCGTTCCCGGTGACCGACCGGGCGTCCGCGCTCAAGCTGGCCATCCACATCGAGGACGGCGTGGCCCAGGCCTGGCGCGCGACCCTCGCGGTGACCAGCGCCGCCGACCGCGCGACGGCGCTGGGCGCGCTCACCGGCGCCGCGATCCAGGCGGTCAAGTGGCGCCGGGTGGCCGGGGTCGCCCCGCTGACCATGGCCTTCCCCGGTCGCCCGCAATAACGAGAACCACACGACGTAGCCGCGGGAACATGAATCCGTGACAATGTCCGGGTGAGCGAGATCGATGTCGCCGGCCCGCGCGGCTACCTGGCCGTCCGGCTGCGTGACGTGATCCAGGCGCGCTGGCCGGCCGAGGTCCGGGCGATCGGCGTGCATGGTTCACTGGCCCACGGCGACGACACCGACGGCAGCGACATCAACCTGGTCGTGGCCACCTATCGGCAGACCGGACCGCGGCCGGTGCTGCGCCGGGTGGACGGCGTCCTGGTCGACCTGACCGTGGTGAACGCCGACGAGGGCCTGCGCCGGGCGCGCGAGCTGACCCCGCGCTGGCCGCTGGAGGCCGACCGCTACCTCTCGGCGAAGTCGCTGTACGACCCGCACGGCTGGTTCGCCGAGCAGCGCGACGTGCACCTGGCCAAGCTGGCCGAGACCCGGCCGGGCGAGTTCTCGGCGCTGGCCCGGCGCAACTGGTGCGTGGCGTCGGCGGCGCACGCCCGGGCGGCCCGCCTGGCCGAGTGGTACGACACCGACGCCGCCCTGGTGCTGATGTCCGAGGCGCGCCTGCACGCCTCGATGGTGGCCGGGCTGCTCAGCCGCACGTACTTCCGGAACCGGGCCGACGCGGTACGGCGGACCGGCCTGGCCGGCGCCGACATGCAGGAGCTGGCGGCGGTGCTGAAGGCGCAGGCCGACGACCTGACGGCCCGCGGACGACCGGTGGACGGCCCGCTCACCAGCCTCTTCGAGTGACGGTCAGGGCAGGGTCAGGATCTCGTAGCCGTCCTCGGTGACCACCAGGGTGTGCTCGAACTGGGCCGTCCACGAGCCGTCCTTGGTGACCACGGTCCAGCCGTCGTCCCACATCCGGTACTGGTAGGTGCCCAGCGTGATCATCGGCTCGATGGTGAAGGTCATGCCCGGTTCCATCACCGTGTCGAGCTTCGGGTTGTCGTAGTGCGGGATGTAGAGGCCGCTGTGGAAGGTCTCGTGGATGCCGTGCCCGGTGAAGTCGCGGACCACGCCGTAGCCGAAGCGGCGGGCGTACGCCTCGATGACCCGGCCGATGGCGTTGATCGGGCGGCCGGGGGCGACCGCGCGGATGCCGCGCATCATCGCCTCGTGGGTGCGCTCGACCAGCAGCCGGGCCTCCTCGCCGACCTCGCCGACCAGGAACGTGGCGTCGGTGTCGCCGTGCACGCCGTTGATGTACGCGGTGACGTCGACGTTGATGATGTCGCCGTCGTCGAGCACCGTGCTGTCCGGGATGCCGTGGCAGATCACCTCGTTGATCGAGGTGCAGCAGGACTTCGGGAAGCCCTTGTAACCCAGCGTCGACGGGTAGGCGCCGTGATCGCAGAGGAACTCGTGCACCACCCGGTCGATCTCGTCGGTGGTGACGCCGGGCTTGCAGTGCTCGCCGGCCAGCTGGGTGGCCTGGGCCGCGAGCCGGCTCGCCAGACGCATCTTGTCGATCGTCTCGGGCGTCTGCACGTGCGATCCGCGCCACTCTTTCGGGCGGGCCTTCCCGACGTACTCCGGGCGGGTGATCTGCGCCGGCACCTGACGCCGGGCCGACTGCTTACCCGGCGTGAGCGGGGCTCGTACGGTCATGGCACCGAGTTTATCGCCGTGCCGGAGCCGCCCGGCGAAGCCTCGGGTGGCACAACCGGTTGTTGCCGCCCCTAGGCCCCTGTGTCATCGTGCTTTTCGTGGATCAAGACGGGATCGGCTCCTTCTCGGCCGTCGGTGCGGTGCACGACGACCGGGTCACCGTGACGGTGACCGGCGAGGTGGACATGTCGACCGCGGAAGCGATGTTCCGGGCGGCGACCCCGCAGGGCGTACGCGGAGCGACCCTCGACCTGACCGCGGTCACCTTCTTCGACTCGGCCGCGCTGCACGCCCTGATCCGCCTGAACGAGCGCTTCCCGGGCTCGCTGCACGTGATCCCGTCGGGCCAGGTCTACCGGGTGCTCGACATCAGCGGTCTGGCCGCTCAGCCATGGGTGGCACGTCCCGCGTGAGCGGCCGGCGCAACGTCACCGAGGTGCCCGACTCGGAGCGGGCCAGCGCCATCTCGGACAGTGCGCCGATCAGCGCCAGCCCCCGGCCGCGGAAGCCGGGCCCGGCGGACGGCCGCCAGGTCCCGGTGTCGCGGACGGTCACCGTCACCGCCTCGCGGTCCAGCGACGCCTCGATCGTGATGAACGGCTCGACCGGGTCGATCGGGTGCTCGATCGCGTTGGCCGCCGCCTCGGACACCGCCACGGTGAGGTCGAACACGTCGGCCTCGGGCACCTCGTGGGCGGTGAGGAAGTCGTCCAGCCGGCGGCGCAGCACGCTCAGCCGGGTCGGGTCGGCTGGCAGCCGCAGCACGAACTCGCGCGGCTCGGTGACCTGGAGCGCGAGCAGCGCGATGTCGTCCCGCCGGTTCTGCTGGGACGCCTTGGCCAGCAGCGCGTCGAGCAGGTCCTCGATGTGCTCGACGGGCTTGGCGACGTCGCTGGTCAGCTCGGCCAGCCCGGTGTCGATGCCCCGGCGGCGGTCCTCGACCAGCCCGTCGGTGTAGAGCAGCAGCCGCGTCCCGGCCTCCAGCTCCACCGTCCGGGTCGGATAGGTGATGTCGCTCAGCGCCCCGATCGGCGGGCCCATCGCCGAGGAGTAGAGGAAGGTGCCCTCCTCCTGGGAGAGGTCGAACAGCACCGGCGACGGATGGCCGGCCGACGAGTAGGTGAGCGTCCGGGTGCGCGGGTCGAAGCAGACGCACACCACGGTGGCGAACTGCCGCCGGCCCAGGTTGTCGACCAGCCGGTTGAGGCGGCTCAGGCTCTCACCACACCCGAAACCCTCCAGGATGTACGCCCGGAGCGCGTTGCGCAGCTGGCCCATCCCGGCGGCGGCCTGCACGCCCTTGCCCACCACGTCGCCGATGACCAGGAACAGTTTCTCGCCGGGGGCGCTGATCACGTCGTACCAGTCGCCGCCGACCTCGGCCTCGGTGCTGCCGGGCAGGTAGCGGACGGCCACGATGGCGCCGGGCATCCGCGGCAGGTAGGCCGGCAGCAGGCTGTGCTGCAGCGTGCTGGCGATCCGGTGCTCGGCCTCGTAGAGCCGGGCGTTCTCCAGCCGGAGGCCGATCAGCCGGGCGAGCTGGGTGATCACGCCCGAGTCGGGCACCCCGTCGGAGCCCTCCCAGACGCTCAGCTCGCCGTGTTCCACCCCGGCCGTGTCCAGCAGCGGCACCACGGACACCGGGGTCGCGTCGGGGGCGGCGCCACCGTCCACCTCGGCCCGGGCCCCGGCCGCGGTGACCACCACGCGGCCGGCCGAGGTCATTGCCCGCACGTGCCGGGCCGCGACGTCGAGCACCTCGGCCGTCGTGCGTACCGTGTTGACCGCCGCCGCCGCGTCGACCAGCCCGCGCAACCGGCTGATGATCTGCCGGCGCACCTGGCCCAGGCCGAGGTTGGCCCGCACCCGGGCGATCAGGTCGCGGGCCGAGAACGGCTTGACCAGGTAGTCGTCCGCGCCGACGGTGAGCCCCTCGACCGAGGCCTCCTCGCCGGCCCGGGCCGACAGCACCACGATCGGCACGTCCCGGGTCCGTTCGTCGGCGCGCAGCGCGCGGATCAGCCCGAAGCCGTCCAGCCGCGGCATCATCATGTCGGTCAGGACCAGGTCGACCGGCTCGCGCAGCGCGGTCTCCAGGGCGGCCCGCCCGTCGGCCACCGCGGTCACCCGGAAGTGCCCGCGCAGCAGCCGGGTGACGTGTTCGCGCAGGTCGGCGTTGTCGTCGGCGAGCAGGATCCGCCCGCCCGGCGCGCTCTCGGCCGGGGCCGGCTGTGGCTCGGCCGACCAGCTCTGGGTCTCGCCGAGGTAGAGCCGGGGGTCGACCTCGTCGGCGAGGTGGCGCGGGTCGGCGACCAGGCGGTCGGCCGGCAGGTGGGCGGTGCCGAACGGGACGCGGACGGTGAACCGGCTGCCGACCCCGACCTCGCTGGCCGCGCCCACCCTGCCGCCGTGCAGCTCGGCCAGCTCACGCACGAGCGCCAGCCCGATGCCGGTGCCCTCGTGGCTGCGCGACCAGGTGCTGGAGACGCGGTGGAACCGGTCGAACAGCAGCGACTGCTCCTCGGGCGGGACGCCGACGCCGGTGTCCTCGACGGTCAGCACCGCCTCGTCGCCGTCGGCCGTCAGGCGAACCGTGACGCCCCCCTCGCGGGTGAACTTGACCGCGTTGGAGAGCAGGTTGAAGACGATCTTCTCCCACATCTCGCGGTCGACGTGCACCGGCGCGGCCAGCGGCGGCGTCTCGACGGTCAGCCGCAGCCCGGCGCGCTCGGTGGCCGAACGGAACGTGCCGGCCAGCCGGGCGGTGTAGGTGGCCAGATCGGTCGGGCGGTAGGCCGCGCGGATCCGCCCGGACTCCAGCCGGGAGAAGTCGAGCACCGTGTTGACCAGCTTGAGCAGGCGCAACCCGTTGCGGTGCATGAGCCGCAGGCGGTCGGCGAGGTCGGGCTCGAGGCGTTCGCCGAGCAGGTCTTCCAGCGGGCCGAGGATCAGGGTCAGCGGGGTACGGAACTCGTGGCTGACATTGGCGAAGAAGTTGGTCTTCGCGGTGTCCAGCGCGGTCAGCTCGGCGGTCCGGCGGCGTTGCAGCTCGTAGGTCCGGTGGGCCGACACGGCCTGGGAGATCTGGGCGCCGGCCAGGTCGAGGAAGTCGCTGTAGTCGCGGTCCATGGACAGGTGCCGGCTGAGCCCGATGACCAGCACGCCGGCGTGGCCGGTGCCGACCCCGATCGGCACCACCAGCGAACTGTCCGTGGCGGCGTGCGGCGGCGGGTCGCACACCGCGCGGGTCGGCACCCGGTTAGGCCGGCCGGTCCGCAGCACCGCGGCCACGGTGGCCCGGTCGGCCGGGGTCATCCGGGTCAGCGGGGCCGGCGCCGCGCCGCTGGACCCGGCCAGGGTGAGCTCGCCGCCGGTCTCGGGGTCGTCCAGCCAGAGCGCCGCGAACGGGATGTCGCCCCGGTTCTCGCCCAGCACCTCGGCCACCCGCGCGCCCAGCCCGGCCTGGTCGACCTGGTCGGCCAGCCGGCGGCCGAGCGCGCTGAGGGTGCGGACCCGCCGCTCGCCGAGCACCCGGGACGTGGTGTCGGTGACGATGCAGTTGACCCCGGTGACCGTGCCGTCGGCGGCCCGGATCGGGTCGGACGAGATGTCGAAGTACGTCTCCTCGAGGAAGCCGTACCGATCGAGCAGGAACGGGTGGTCGCTCGCCCAGAAGGCCGCGTCGGAGCGCACCACCCCGTCGAACAGCCGCTGCAGCACCTCCCACGCCTCGGCCCACATCTCGCGGCCGGGCCGGCCCAGGTAGCCGGGGTGCTTCACGCCCATCGTGACGATGTAGGCGTCGTTGTAGAGCGCGCAGTACTCCGGCCCGTGGAAGATGACGATCTGGGCCCGGGAGGCGAGCATCGCCACCACCGCGGTCTGCAGTTCCTCGGGCCAGTCCTGCGGCGGGCCGAGCGGGGTGCTGGTCCAGTCGAGCTCGCGCATTCGGCGGCCCATCTCGCCGCCCCGCTCGAACGCCGTCCGCAGCCGCTGCGGCAGATGGTCGTCCGAGGTCACACCCACCTCCCGAAACTAGCTCCCGACCAGGGTTTGCACGGTAACACCGCGAGGCGCGACCGACCGGTCGGCGACCGTCAGGCGGCGAGCACCGGCCGCCCGGCGCGGTACCGGCGGGACGCGGCCTCGGCCAGCGCGGCGAAGACGCGGAGGTCGCCGGTGCGCTCCGGGTGCCATTGCACGCCCAGCGCGAAGTACCGGTCCGGGTCCTCGATGATCTCGATCACCTGGTCGTCCGGGCACCAGCCGGTCGGGGTGAACGTGCCGGGGTCGTTGATGCCCTGGTGGTGGAACGAGTTCACGGTGAGGCGCTCGCCGAGCAGGGCCGCGGCCTGGGAGCCGGGCTTGGTCACGACGTCGTGCCGGCCGTAGGCGGACGCGTCGGCGGCCAGCGGGTCGGTGCCCGGGGAGGCGCGGTGGCGGTCGTGGCCGATCACGTCGGGCAGGTGTTGGTGCAGGGAGCCGCCCGAGGCCACGGCCATCACCTGGAGGCCGCGGCACACGCCGAGGATCGGCAGGTCACGGTCGAGCGCGGCCTTCATCAGCATCAGCTCGGAGGTGTCCCGGGCCTCGTCGATGTCGGCGGCCGGGTGCAGCTCCTCGTTCCAGTGGGCCGGGTCGATGTCGCCGCCGCCGGAGAACATGATGCCGTCCAGCGAGTCGAGCACGTCGGTGCCGGGGTCGTCCGGGGTGATCAGCACGGCGCGGCCGCCGGTGGCGTGCACCGCCTTGACGTAGGTCATCGGGAGCATCCCGGCCTGCAGATCGTTGTTGCCGTACTTCACCTGCTGTGCGTACGCGGTGAGTCCGATCAGGGGCCTGACCATGTTCCTCCTTCGCATTCCTCAGGGGCGGGCCGCGTCGACCAGGGCGCCGAACAGCCGCTTGTCCCGGTGTACTTCGGGATGCCACTGGACGCCGAGCACGAACCGGCGGGCCGGGTCTTCGACCGCCTCGGGCAGACCGTCCTCGGCCCGGCCGGTGACCAGCAGCGATCCGGGATCGGCCACGCCCTGGTGGTGATAGCAGTCGATCTCGAGGTCGTCGCCCATCAGGCCGGCGATCCGGCTGCCGGCGGTGAGCGTCACGGCGTGGGTGCCGTAGACGGCCGGCGCCGGCCGGTGTTTCTCGTGGCCGAGCACGTCGGGCAGGTGTTGATGAAGCGTCCCGCCGGCGGCCACCACGAGCACCTGCATGCCCCGGCACACGCCGAGGATCGGCAGGTCGGCCTCGAGGGCGGCGCGGGTGAGCGGCAACTCTGCCGCGTCCCGGTCGGTGCGGGCGACGGTGAGCGGTTCGGCCTCGGCGCCGTAGAGCGCCGGGTCGAGGTCGGCTCCGCCGGAGAGCACCAACCCATCCAGCGTACGCAGAAAGTCGACGTCCGCGTCGTCCGGCGGCAACAGCACGGCCCGTCCACCCGCCAGGGTGACCGCCTCCACGTAGGCGTGCGGCAGCAGCGTCGTGGGCAGGTCTTGCCACACGCCCCAGGCGGCGGGTTCGACATAGGTGGTGATGCCGATGATCGGGCGGCGCATAACCCCCACGTTACGGATCACTCGTTACCGATCAAGTGCCACGCGGGGAGGAAAAACGGAACGCGGCGCCTCCCCGGAATCCGGAGGGCGCCGCGCACCGGGCCCATCGGCCCGCCCACGCGGCGCCTCTGGGCACACACGAGCGGGGATGTGACCCCTGCATCCATTACATCGGACGTGCACAAACTCTGCCCAGGGTTCACAGGTGTTAAACACCCGACTTGCTACAGAGGCGTCACGTACGCCCCGGTGATGCCGCCGTCCACCACGAACTGGTTGGCCGTCATGAAGCTGGCGTCGTCGCTGGCCAGGAAGGCGACCGCGGCGGCGATCTCGGCGGGCTCGGCGAACCGGCCCATCGGGACGTGCACCAGCCGGCGGGCGGCCCGCTCCGGATCCTTGGCGAACAGCTCCATCAGCAGCGGCGTGGCCACCGGGCCGGGGCACAGCGCGTTCACCCGGATCCCCTCGCGGGCGAACTGCACGCCCAGCTCCCGGGTCATCGCCAGCACGCCACCCTTGCTGGCGGTGTACGCGATCTGCGACGTCGCCGCGCCCAGCAGCGCCACGAACGAGGCGGTGTTGATGATCGAGCCCTTGCCCTGCCGCCGCATGTGCGGGATGGCGAACTTGCACCCGAAGAACACCGACGTGGTGTTGACCTTGAGCACCCGTTCCCAGGCGTCCAGCCCGGTCTCCAGGATCGAGTCGTCGTCCGGCGGCGAGATGCCGGCGTTGTTGAAGACGATGTCCAGCCGCCCGTGCCGCTCGGCCGTGCCGTCCATCAGCGCGCGAACGGACTCCTCGTCGGCCACGTCGACCTGGACGAACTCGCCGCCTACCTCCTCGACCGCCTTTTCTCCCGCGGCAACCGAGATGTCCGCGCAGATGACCTTCGCCTTTTCAAGAGCGAAGCGCCGTGCCGTGGCCAGCCCGATGCCGCTGCCGGCGCCGGTGATCACGGCGACCCGGTCCTGAAGTCGTTCCAAATCAGTCCTCCGTAGCGATGAACACGTTCTTGACGTCGGTGAACGAGAGCAGCGCGTCCGGGCCGAGCTCGCGGCCGAGGCCGGACTGCTTCATGCCGCCGAACGGCGTCCAGTAGCGCACCGACGAGTGCGAGTTGACGCTCAGCGCGCCGGTCTCCACCGCCCGGGACACCCGCAGGGCCCGGCCGACGTCGCGGGTCCAGAGGCTGCCGGACAGGCCGTACTCGGTGTCGTTGGCCAGCCGGACCGCGTCTTCCTCGTCGCGGAACGGCAGCACCGACAGCACCGGGCCGAACACCTCCTCGCGCCAGTGCCGGTCGGCGGTCGAGCGGGCGAGCAGCACGGTCGGCGCGAACCACCAGCCGGGGCCGTCCGGCGAACTGCCCCGGAACGCCACGTCGGCGTCGTCGACGTAGGTCGACACCGAGCGCCGCTGGGTGGCCGAGATCAGCGGTCCCATCTCGGCGCTGGGCAACGCCGGGTCTTCGACCCGGAACGCCCGCACGGCCGGTTCCAGCAGGGCGAGGAACTTGTCGTACACCGACTCCTGGATGAGCAGCCGGGAGCGGGCGCAGCAGTCCTGGCCGGCGTTGTCGAACACGCTCGCCGGCGTGGACGCGGCCGCCTTCTCCAGGTCGGCGTCGGCGAAGACGATGTTGGCGCTCTTGCCGCCGAGCTCGAGCGTCACCCGTTTCACCTGGTCGGCGGCGCCCGCCATGATCGCCTTGCCGACCTCGGTGGAGCCGGTGAAGCACACCTTGCGGACCGCCGGGTGGGTGACGAACCGCTGGCCGACCGTGCTGCCCCGGCCGGTGACGACGGTGAATACGCCCTCCGGCAGGCCGGCCTCCAGGGCCAGCTCGCCGAGCCGCAGCGCGGTCAGCGGGGTCAGTTCGGCCGGCTTGAGCACCACGGTGTTGCCGGCCGCCAGCGCGGGCACGAAACCCCAGCCGGCGATCGGCATCGGGAAGTTCCACGGCACGATCACGCCGACCACGCCCAGCGGCTCGTGGAACGTCACATCCAGGCCGCCGGCCACCGGGATCTGCCGGCCGGACAGCCGCTCGGGCGCGCCCGCGTAGTAGTCGAGCACGTCCCGAACGTTGCCGGCCTCCCACTTCGCGTTCCCGATGGTGTGCCCGGAGTTACGTACCTCCAGATCGGCCAGCTCGTCGATGTGCTGGTCGACCACCGCGGCGAAGCGGCGCAACAACCGGGCCCGGTCGCCGGGGGCGACCTTGCGCCAGGAGACAAAGGCCTTTTGGGCACGCTCGATCGCCGCGTCGGTCTCTTCCACACCCAGGCCGGGTACGGAGGTGAGCACCGCCCCGGTCGAGGGGTTGATCACGTCGGTCAAGTCAGAGCCTTTCGAAGCCGCGCCGCAGCTCCCAATCGGTCACCGCGGCGTCGAATGCGGCCAGTTCGACCGACGCCATGTTGGCATAGTGATCGCGCACGTCAGCACCGAATGCGGCCTCGGACACACTGCCGGCCGACCACAGCAGGGCGGCCTCGCGCAGCGTCGCCGGCACCCGTCCCGCGGTCGCGTCGTCGTACGCGTTCCCGACGAACTCGTCCTCCAGCGGAAGGTCGTTCTCGATGCCGTGCAGCGCCCCCGCGACCAGCGCCGCGATCGCCAGGTAGGGGTTGACGTCGCCGCCCGGCACCCGGTTCTCCACCCGCATGCCCTGGCCGTGCCCGGCGATCCGCAGCGAGCAGGTGCGGTTGTCCACGCCCCAGCGCAGCGCCGTGGGCGCGAACGACCCGGGCGCGTAGCGCTTGTAGGAGTTGATGTTCGGCGCGAAGAGCAGGCTGAACTCGCGCATCGTGGCGAGCAGACCGGCCAGCACCCGCTGCCCGGTCACGCTCAGGTGGGCCGGCCCGTCGCCGAGCATCGCCGACCTCCCGTCCTCGCCGCGCAGCGAGAAGTGGATGTGGCAGGAGTTGCCCTCGCGGGCGTTCGGCTTGGCCATGAAGGTGAGCGCCATGCCCTCCTGGGCGGCGATCTCCTTGGCCCCGTTCTTGTAGATGACGTGGTTGTCGGCGGCCTTGAGCGCCTCGTCGTAGCGGAAGGCGATCTCGTGCTGCCCGAAGTTGCACTCGCCCTTGGCGCTCTCCGGGAGCAGGCCGGCGCCGTACATCTCGTTGCGGATCCGGCGCAGCAGCGGCTCGACCCGCGCGGTGCCCAGCAACGAGTAGTCGACGTTGTACTGGTTCGCCGGGATCAGGTCGCGGTAGTTCTTGTCCGACGCCTGCTCGTAGGAGTCCTTGTAGAGCACAAATTCCAGCTCGGTCCCCGCGTACGCGGTCAGGCCGTGCGCCGCCAGCCGGTCGAGCTGGCGGCGCAGGATCTGACGGGGTGACGCGTAGACCGCTTCGCCGCTCGTGGTCTCGAGGTCGGCGAGGACCATCGCGGTGCCGGGCTGCCACGGGACCGGACGCAGCGTGCTGAAGTCCGGTTTCATCACGAAGTCGCCGTATCCGCTGTTCCACGACGACATCGCGTACCCGTCGACGGTGTTCATGTCCACGTCCACCGCGAGCAGGTAGTTGCAGCCCTCACTGCCGCCCTGTACCACCTCGTCCATGAAGTAGCGGCCGTGCAGGCGCTTGCCCTGCAACCGGCCCTGCATGTCGGTCAGGGCGAGCAGCACCGTGTCGACGCTGCCGTTGTCCACGGCAACATCCAGGTCCTCGAGGTTCATCTTCGGTCGTCCCCCTGTTTACTCGGCGGTCGGCATGGTCTGTTCGCCGTGCGCGGCCTTCTCGATCACGTTCTGCTTGGGGCCGGTGAACCACTTGCGAGCGCTCGCGAACCACCAGATCGTCGCGAAGGCCAGCACCACCGCCACCGCGAAGATCGTGTAGTTGAAGTTGCTCGCGGTGATCGGCCCGGCCACCGGCAGGATGAAGAGGACGCAGATGATTCCTACCCACACGATGGCGATCCAGCCGATCGGCGCGCTCCACTTCCCGAGATTCCAGGGCCCGACCTGGAACTCGGCGCCGAGCATGCGGCGCAGGAACACCGGTCCCACGTAGGCGACGTAGAGGCCGATCACCGCGATCGAGGTGGCCGCCGCGTACGCCGTGGTGTTCACCAGCGACGGCACCACCAGGAGCGTGGACAGGGTCACGCACAGCCAGATCGAGTTCGTCGGCGTGCCGGTGCGCGGGTTGACCTGCTTCCACAGCCGCGAGCCGGGCAGCGCGCCGTCGCGGGCGAACGCGTACGACATCCGGGAGTTCGCCGTGACCGAGGCCATCCCGCAGAACCACTGCGCCACCATGCAGATGAAGAGCAGGAAGGTGCCGAGGTTGTGGCCGGCCGCGTCGATGAAGATCTGCGCGGGCGGCAGGGCGAGCTCGGTGGTCCGCTCCGCGTCGTAGTCCTGGATGGCCCAGGTGATCGCGGTGAGCAGGAAGAAGCCGGCGATCACCGAGACCACCACGGACATCACGATGCCGCGCGGCGCGGCCCGGGCCGCGTCGTGGGTCTCCTCGGCCACGTGGGCCGAGGCGTCGTAGCCGGTGTACGTGTACTGGGCCATCAGCAGACCGACCAGCACCGCGTAGAACGCCGCGCCGCCGAAGGTGAACCCGGTCTCGTTCTTGACCTCGAAGAACACCTCGGAGATCGGCTTGTGCTGGTCGGGCACCACGGCCAGCACGATGACGATGACCGCGACGCCGACCAGGTGCCACCAGGCGCTGACGTCGGACAGCAACCGCACCAGGTTGACGCCGAAGGTGTTCAGCAGCCCGTGCACGATGATGATGACGAGGAAGATCAGGAAGGTCCGGAGCTTGGTGACCTCCATGTCGAAGGTCAGGCTCAGGAAGGCCGACGTGGTGATCGCGGCGCCGAAGTCGATGGCCGCGGTGACCGCGACCTCGCCGAGGAAGTTGAACCAGCCGATGAACCAGGCCCAGGCGGCCTTGTTGCGTTTGGCCAGCGCGGCCGCCCACCAGTAGAGCGCGCCCGCGGTCGGGTAGGCGGAACAGACCTCGGCCATGGCCAGCGCCACGAAGGTGACCATGACGCCGACGAAGAGCCAGCCGAGCGTGATCGCGAGCGGACCGCCGGCGTTCATGGCTATGCCGTACGACGTGATCGCGCCGGCCAGGATGCTGATGATCGAGAAGGAAACCGCGAAGTTCGAGAATCCGGACAGCCGGCGATGCAGTTCCTGCTGGTAGCCGAGCTGGGCGAGGCGTTCTTCGTCGGTGCTGGGGACTTGTTGCGTACTCATGTGTCTCCCTCAGCCAGGGGGTCGACTGTGACGCAAGCCACGGCCGTGCCGTGATGATCTCCCCGTGGTGTTACCAGCGTCAATGCGCCGGGTTAATTGCGTTGCCCGGCCGTTCGGCTGACGGCAGACTCGTTGCCATGTCAGGGCCTCAGATAGACGCGATCCTTACGGATGCGGCCCTGCCGGTGTTCTGACGCCGACTTCCGGCGCGGGCCCTCGGCAGGCCCCACGAACACCTTCCCGCGGCGGCGCGGGAGCGCGGTCACCTCTCTCACGACGGCATCGCCGTTATCGGTCACGCCCGCTCCCGCGCTGCTGGAGAAAATCTACAGCGGAGACACTAGAAATCTGTTTGTGACCGGCCTAACATCGGTGGAGTCGGTAACGCACGAACCGACTCGCAACAGGCAAGACGCTGGAGTTGGAGAAGGAGGACGAGATACCACAGCGAAGTGGAAGCGGAACTCGCCACGTCCCCGACCCGACAAGAGGTGATCGCAGCCGATGCCCTTCACTCCGGCCCACCGCTAGCGGCACGCGTGCGGTGAGACGGCCACAGAACTGAAAATCCAGGGCCCCGGTTACCCGCCGGGGCCCTGGAGTGTGCGGATAACCCCTCGATCCCCCGGAAAGGCGCATGAGCAGCAGCTTCGACGACGCGGACTACCCCGCGTACACCATGGGCCGCGCGGCCGAGATGATCGGGGTGACCCCCGCCTTCCTGCGCAGCCTCGGTGCGGCCGGGCTGATCGAGCCCGAACGCTCGGACGGCGGCCACCGCCGCTACTCCCGGCACCAGCTGACGCTGGCCGCACGCGTACGGCAACTGCTCGACGAGGGCGTACAGCTCACGCCGGCCTGCCGGATCGTCACGCTCGAGGACCGGCTCGCCGCCGCCCACCGGACCATCGTCGACCTCGGCGGCATTCTCACCCCCGACGACGACGCCGACGTCCCCACCCACACCCACCAGCCGCAGACCCCCCACGAGTACGACCAGGCCGGGTAGTTTCCAGCGCATGCCCGACGAATGGCAGCGCCCCGGACCCACCCCGCGGCAACGCCGCATCGATCTGTGGATCGCGCTGGGCGTCACGGCCGGCGCGGTGCTCAACGTGGCCATGGCGCGCAGCGCGGGCATGTTCATCTGGCACTTCCAGCCCGGCGCGCCCGAGCACTACGCCTGGGCGGTGGCCATCTCGGTGCCGCTGGTCTGGCGACGGGCCCACCCCACGGCCGTGTTCATCGTGGTGTCCCTGCTCTTCCTGGCCGGCCAGATCCGCGGCGCCCAGGAGACCCAGTTCGCCGGTGGCGTCCTGTTCGCGTCGATGTACGCGCTCGGCGCCTGGGGCCGCGATCGCCAGGTCGCCCGCTGGACCCGGATCATCGTGATCACCGGGATGCTCGGCTGGGTCCTGGTCTCCTGGCTGCTCTCGCTGGACATGCTCGACCGGGTGACCGACGGCCGCGGCCCGTTCACCCCGACCTTCGCCACGCTGGTCAACCTGCTCCTGGTCAACGTCGGGATCTTCGCCGGGGCGTACCTCGCCGGCGAGGGCACCTGGCTGGCCGCCCGCCGCCAGCACCAGCTCGAGGAGCAGGCCGAGCAGCTGCGGACCGCCCAGGAGAAGGCCGAGGAGCGGGCCGTCCTCGGCGAGCGGGTGCGCATCGCGCGGGAACTGCACGACGTGGTCGCCCACCACGTGTCGGTGATGGGCATCCAGGCGTCGGCCGCCCGCAAGGCGCTGGACAAGGATGCCGGCAAGACCCGGGCCGCGCTGACCGCGGTGGAAGAGAGCGCCCGCACCGCCGTGGCCGAGTTGCGGCGGATGCTCGGCGCGCTGCGCGCGGGCGACACCGCGCCGGAGGAGACGCCGTTCACCGCCGCCGGGCTGGACCGGGTCGAGGAACTTCTGGTCCGGGTACGCGAGGCGGGGCTCACCGCCGAGCTGACCACGTACGGTGAGCCGGTGCCGCTGCCCGACTCGGTGACGCAGGTGGCCTACCGGATCGTCCAGGAGGCGCTGACCAACGTGCTCAAACACGCGCACGCGTCCACGGTGGACGTACGCATCCGCTATCTGTCCCGGGAACTGGAGGTCGACGTGGCCGACGACGGCCGGGGGTCCGCGGTGCCGGCGACCGGCGGCATGGGCCTGATCGGCATGCGCGAACGGGTGGCCGTGCACGACGGGTCGATCGAGGCCGGGCCGCGGGCCGACGGGGGCTACCGGGTTCGCGTACGCCTGCCTCTGGAACTGCCCTCGATCCCCGCGCAGCGTTCCGCCGAGCCGGCGGCCCACGCGTGATCCGGGTCCTGCTCGCGGACGACCACCAGATGGTCCGCACCGGCTTCCGGGTGATCCTCGACCTCGAGGACGACATCGAGGTGATCGGCGAGGCCTCGGACGGCGCGCAGGCGATCGACCTGGCCGGCTCGCTGCGGCCGGACGTGGTGCTGATGGACGTCGAGATGCCCGGCACCGACGGGCTGGCCGCGACCCGCCGGATCACCACGCGGGACGGGCCGCGGGTGCTGATCCTGACCACCTTCGACCGGGACGAGTACCTGTTCGAGGCGCTGCAGGCCGGGGCGTCCGGGTTCCTGCTGAAGAACGGCACGCCCGAGGCGCTGACCGAGGCGGTCCGGGTGGTGGCCCGCGGCGACGCCCTGCTCGCGCCCGAGATCACCCGGCGGGTCATCGCCGAGTTCGCCCGGCCGTCCGGTCCCGCGCCCGGCCGCCGGCTGACCGACCTGACCCCGCGCGAGCACGAGGTGCTGGTGCACCTGGCCGGCGGCGCGACCAACGCCGAGATCGCGGCCGCCCTGCACCTCGGCGAGACCACGGTGAAGACCCACGTCAGCCGGGTGCTGATGAAGCTCGGCGCCCGCGACCGGACCCAGGCGGTCGTCTTCGCCTACGAACTGGGGGTGGTCCATCCGGGTCCTCCGCGCGGATGACCCCGGCCGTCGTCCTGCCGCCGGACGCGCCGCCCACCCCTCTTCACTAGCGTTGACCAGCATGACCGATGTTCTGACCGTCGACGCCGTGAGCCGTAGCTTCGGCGATCGACAGGTGCTCAAGGACGTCACTTTCGGGGTGACCGCGGGCCGGCTGACCGGTTTCGTGGGCGCCAACGGGGCCGGCAAGACCACCACGATGCGGATCATCCTGGGCGTGCTCGCCGCCGACCAGGGCGCCGTCTCCTGGCGCGGCGCGCCGCTGGACCGGCCCACCCGGCAGCGGTTCGGCTACATGCCGGAGGAACGCGGCCTCTACCCGAAGATGACCGTCACCGACCAGATCGTCTACCTCGGACAGTTGCACGGCCTGAGCCGCGAGGACGCCCGCCGGCGCACGGCCGCCCTGCTGGAGCGCCTCCAGCTCACCGACCGTGGCGGCGACCAGGTGGAGAAGCTGTCGCTGGGCAACCAGCAGCGGGTGCAGATCGCCGCCGCGCTGGTGCACGACCCCGAGGTGCTGGTGCTCGACGAGCCGTTCAGCGGGCTGGATCCGATCGCCGTCGAGACCGTCGTCGGCGTGCTCCGCGAGCGGGCCGGCGCGGGCGCTCCGGTGCTGTTCTCCAGCCATCAGCTGGAACTGGTCGAACGCCTCTGCGACGACCTGGTGATCATCGCCGACGGGGTGATCCGGGCCGCCGGCAGCCGGGCCGAGCTGCGTTCGTCGTACGCCCTCCCCCGCTTCGCCATCGAGGTGGCCGCCGACGCCGGCTGGCTGCGCGACCAGCCCGGCGTGACGCTGGTCAGCCTGGACGGCCCGAGCGCCGTGTTCGACCTGGACGGCGCCCATGACGACCAGGAGGTGCTTCGGGCCGCCGTGGCCCGCGGCCCGGTCCGCAGCTTCGGTCCGGTGCGGCCGTCGCTGGCCGAGATCTTCCGAGAGGTGGTGACCTCGTGACCACGTTCGAGGCGGCGCGCCTGGTGGCCGCGCGCGAGATCAAGGTCAAACTGCGCGACAAGACCTTCCTCTTCAGTACGGTCTTCTTCCTGCTGATCGCGATCGGCTCGGTGACCCTGCCGATCCTGCTGGACGACGACCCGCAGAACGTGGCCGTCTCGACCAGCGCCACGGCGTCGTCCGAGGCGCTGAGCCGGGCCGGTCTGACCGTGCTGCCGGCGTCGTCGGACGCCGAGGCGACCCGGATGGTGCGGGACGGCGACGCCGACGCGGCCGTGGTCGGCGGCCCGAAGGTGATCGCCCTGGACGAGGCGCCCAGCCCGGTGGTGAAGGCGCTGAGCGAGGCGCCGCCGGTCGAGCTGCTGGAGCCGAGCGACCGCGACCCGGCGGTGGAGTTCCTGGTCCCGTTCGTCCTGGCCTTCATCTTCTTCACCACGTCGCTGACCTTCGGCCTGCAGATCGCGCAGAGCGTCACCGAGGAGAAGGCCACCCGCATCGTCGAGATCCTGGTCGCCAGCATCCCGGCGCGGGCCATGCTGGCCGGCAAGGTGGCCGCGATGAGCCTGCTCGCGTTCGGTCAGATCGCCCTGATCACCCTGGTCGCCTTCGCCGGCATGCAGCTCGCCGGGGTGGACACGACCATCGTGTCGCTGATCGCGCCGGCGATCGGCTGGTTCCTGCCGTTCTTCATCGTGGGCTTCATCATGCTGGCCACCCTGTGGGCCGGCGCCGGCGCCCTGGCCGCCCGTCAGGAGGATCTGGCCGGCGTCTCGGCACCGCTGCAGATGATCGTGATGATCCCGTTCTTCCTGACCATCTTCCTGTCCGACAACGCCCTGGCGATGAAGGTGCTGTCCTACATCCCGTTGAGCGCCCCGCTGGCCATGCCGGTCCGGGCCTTCACCGGCGACCTGGCGGCCTGGGAACCCTTCGTCTCCCTGGCCCTTCTGGCGCTCACCGCGCTGGCCACGCTCGGCATCGGCGCCCGGCTCTACGAGGGCTCCCTGCTGCGCACGAACGGCCGCACCTCGTTCGCCACCGCGTGGCGCAGCCGCTCCCTGATCAACTGACCGCCGCCCCGGCGACGGCCGGTTGCGGTCACGCCCCTCGGCGGGCGTGACCGCTGCTGGTTGACTGGGGTGATGGACGAACTGCCGGAGCGGCTCGCGCGGGTGGCCGCCAAGCTGCGTGACGCGGCCGCCCAGCCCGGTGAGCCGGTGATGTTCGGGGCGAGCAGTCACGGTTTCCGGCTGGGCCCGCCGCTGAGCGACGACGCGGTCGCCGAGTTCGAGCGGGGCCACGGCGGCGTCGAGCTACCGGCCGACTATCGCGCCTTCATCACGACCATCGGTCACGGCGGCCCGGGACCATATGGTGGCGCCGGCCCCTACTACGGGCTGCACCCCCTCGACGACTGGTTCCACGGCTACCTCAACCTGTCCGATGCCTTCCTGCTGGCCCGGCCCTTCCCGGTCGAACCGGGCCACGTGCCCGACGACTGGGACGTGGACGACATCTATCAGGAACCCTTCCGCGGCACGCTCGCCCTGAGCGACGAAGGATGCGGCTTCATGTCGCTGCTCGTGGTCAGCGGGCCGGCCCGCGGCCGCGTCGTCGGCAACAACGACGAGACCGGGCCGACCTTCACCGGCGACCCGGACTTCCTGTCCTGGTACGAGCGCTGGCTGGACGCGGTCCTGGCCGGGCGCGAGCACTTCCGCTGAGGCCGGTCGTCGAGGTCAGGCGCCAAGGGCGGTGACCAGGGCGAGCTTGGCGGCGGTGTCACCGGACTCCCACTCGGGCGTCGCGATCAGGGCCTGCACCGGCACGCGGATGCCGTGGTCGGCGTAGGCCTGGATCTTGTCCCGGCACTCGGCCGGCGACCCGTGCACGATCAGGTCGTCGACCACCTGGTCCGGGATCGCCGCCAGCGCGCCCTTGCGGTCCCCGGCCCGCCACGCCGTCCACATGCCCGCCAGGGCCGGCCCGCGCCCGAGCCACTTCTGGAACTCGGCGTACGCCGGCACGTTCAGATAGGACGTGATCATGCGCCGCCCCACGTTGCGCGCATAGGCGCGGTCGGCCGTCGGGCAGACGAAGATCCGCGCCACCACGTCGAAGTCGGCCGCGGCGGCGCCCTTGGTCTCGGCCAGCGCGGTCGGCACGTCGGTGGCCGCCAGCCAGTTCATGATCACGCCGTCCGCCTCGGCCGCGGCCAGCCGGAGCATGCCCGGGCGCAACGCCGCCAGCAACACCTGCGGCGGGGTCGCCGGCGGACGCTCGAGCCGGAATCGGCGTACCGCGAAGGTCTCGAACTCGCGGTCGACCATCTCCCCGGCCAGCGCCGGACGCAGGAAGCCCAGCATGTCGCGGCTCCGGGCGACCGGCTTGGTGAAGGGTACGGAGTTCCAGTCGCCGACCACGACCGGCGACGAAGCGCCGATGCCGAGCTGGAAGCGCCCCGGCGCGGTCTCGGCGAGCGCGGCCGCGGTCATCGCCAGCAGCCCCGGCCCCCGGGTGAAGACCGGCGCGATCGCCGTGCCCAGCCGCAGCGTCGGCGCCCAGGCCGCGGCCAGCGTGAGCGGCGTGAACGCGTCGGAGCCGGCCACCTCGGACGTCCACGCGTCGGTGAACCCGGCGTCGACCAGGGCCTTGAACACCTCGGCGTGCTCGGACAGCGGGATCCCGCCGAGCGGAACGGTCATACCCCAGCGCTTGGCCATGGCGCTGATCCTAGGCGTGGCCCTTCGCCGGAGCTGTGAAGTTCTTCACTGGGAGCCCGGGCCGCGATGCGGGTAGGTTTTTGTACTGACCAGTCAGTGCAATTAGGAGCCCGTCATGTCAGTGCTCGTCGCCGAGGGTGCCGGCGTCCGCCATCACCGCCGCTGGGTCGTCCGCGGCCTCGACGCGGTGGTCGAGCCGGGCGACCTGGTCGCGCTCACCGGCCCGCCCGGCAGCGGCCGCACCACCGCGCTCCTCGCCCTGGCCGGTCGCTTCAGGCTCACCGAAGGCAAGATCCACACCCCGCCGGGTACGCCTCCGTCAGCCCGCGAAACCCCCGCCACCGACGAGACCGAGCCGATCGACAAGGCCGAGCCGGTCGACGAGACCGAGGCGCCTCCGCCACCGACGCGGCGCGGCGTGTCTCTCGGTCACGTCGCCGGGGTCACCGATCCCGAGCCGACCGCGACCGTCGCCGACCACGTCCGGGAGCGCCTCGCCCTGCTGGGCCGGCCCCGGCGCAGGGGTGTTGCCTATAGGTGCGCAGAGCTGCTCTGCGCACCTATAGGCAACACCGACCTCGAAGCCGTCCCGCTTCTCGGCCTCCCACCCGGGCTCCGCGGTCGCGAGCTCAGCCCGTACCAGAAACAGCTCCTGGGTCTGGTTCTTGCCCTGGTCGAGAACCCGGCGGTCGTCGCGCTCGACGACTGGGACCTCGGCCTCGACGACGCCGAGCGGGCCGACCTGCTGCAGACCCTCACCGACCTCACCGCCGAAGCCCTCGCCGTGATCATCACCGCCCGCACCCATCCGCACGCCGCCACCCGCGTGATCGAGCTCGGAATCCCGGCATGAGCGCGCTCACCCTGGCCGGCCTGGAGCTGCGACGCTTCTTCCGCGGCCGGCTCACCGCCGCCGCCATCGTCGTGCTCGCCGTGATCCCGCTGCTCTACGGGGCGCTGTACCTCTACGCGTTCTGGGACCCGTACGGCCGGCTCAACCACATCCCGGCCGCCCTGGTCGTCGAGGACCGTCCCGCGACGGCGACCGACGGCACGAGCGTGCACGCGGGCCGGGACCTCGCCGCCGAACTCGAGCGGCGGCAGATCTTCGACTGGCACGTGACCGACGAGCGCGGCGCCGAGCGGGGCCTGAACGACGGCGAGTACCACATCGCTCTGCGCATTCCGGCCGACTTCTCGGCCGACCTGGTCACCGGCCCCGACCAGGACGCCGAGCCCACCGCCGCGCAGCTGCACGTGGTGACCGACGACGCGACCAACTACCTGTCCGGCGTCTTCTCCCGCACCGCGTTCAGCGAGGTGCGCGCGGCCGCGGCCGCCTCGGCGTCGGCCGGCTACTTCGACCGGATGCTGGTCGGCTTCACCGACCTCAAGCAGCAGACCGAGCAGGCCGCCGACGGCGCCGGGCAGCTGCGCGACGGCGCCCACGACGCGTCGGCCGGCGCCGACCGGCTGGCCGACGGTCTGGGCACCGCGGCCGACGGCGCCGGGCAGCTCGACCGCGGGCTCGGCACGGCGCGGAAGGGCGCGAGCGACCTGGCCGCGGGCTTGGACCAGCTCAAGGCCGGCACCCGGCAACTCGCTGACGGCACCGCACGGGCCGCGAACGGCGGGCAGCAGCTGAAGACCGCGGTCGACGACGCCGCCGACCGCATCGGGCCGGTGCTGCGGGACAACACCGCCCTGATCCAGACGGCCGCCCGGCAGGTCGCCGCCGGCGCCGACGCGCTGGCCGACAACCTCGGCGCCCTCGACGCCGGGTTGCGGAAGGCCGAGGACGACGCCGAGACGCTGAGCGACTACCTGGACGGCCTGCCCGACACGACCGAGGGCATCGACGACGCCCGGGCGACCGCACGCCAGCTCGTGGCCACCGCGAAGGAGCTCCGGTCGCAGAACGCCGACCTGGCCCAGCTCCAGAAGCGGTTGCGGGCCCTGGCCGCCACCGCCGACCGGGTGGCCGCGGCGGCACCGCATCTGGCCGACGACGTGGCGGCCGCGCGGACCCGGGTGGACGCCCTGGCCGACGGCCTGTCCGACCTCGCCGCCGGCGCCGACCGGGTCGATGCCGGCGCGACCAGTGCCGCCGTCGGCGCACACCGGCTCAGCGGCGGCATCTACCGCCTGGCCACCGGCGCCCGGCAGCTCGACGACGGCCTGACCACGCTCGACCAGGGCGGTCGCAAGCTCGCCGCCGGGCTGGGCGACCTGGAGGGTGGCGCCGCACGGCTGGCCACCGGCCTGACCGACGGCGCCAAGCAGATTCCCGGCTACGACGACGCCGCCGAACGCTCGGAGGTGCTCGGCGACCCGGTCGCGCTCGATCGCGTCACCCGTCATCCGGCGGCCACCTACGGCGTCGGCTTCGCACCGTACTTCCTGGCCCTGGCCCTCTGGGTCGGCGCGATGATCACCTTCATGGTGCTGAAGCCGCTGAACCGCCGGCACGTCGCCTCGCGCGCGCCCACCCCGCGCATCGTGCTGGCCGGCCTCCTGCCCGCCGTGGCGATCGGCTTCGCCCAGGCCACCCTCCTGTTCGGGGTGGTCTGCCTGGGGCTGGGGCTGAACCCGGTGCACCCGTGGGCGATGTTAGGGCTGCTGATGCTGGCCGCCGCCGTGTTCGCCGCGATCATGCAGCTGCTCGGCGCCGCGCTCGGCCCCGCCGGCCGGATCGTCGCCCTGGTCCTGCTGATGCTCCAGCTCACGTCCTCCGGCGGCACCTATCCGGTGCAGACCACGCCGTGGTTCTTCCAGGCGGTCCACCCGCTGCTGCCGATGACGTACGCGGTGAGCGCGCTGCGCCACGCCATCGACGGCGGCGCGGCCGGTACCGTGATGACCGGCGCGCTGGCGTTGCTGGGCTACGGCGCGGGCGCCCTGATCCTGACCGTGCTGGTGGCCCACCGCGGCCGGCGGCTGACCCCGTCCGCGCTGCATCCTTCGCTGGTGATCTGAGGGGACGACGTGACGGTCGACGGGCGCACTAAACGGCGTACCGACACCCGGCAGAAGCTCTTCGAGGCGGCCGTGGAGCTGATCGCCGAGCAGGGCTTCTCGGCCACCACGGTCGACGACATCGCGCTGCGGGCCAAGGTCGCCAAGGGCACCGTCTACTACAACTTCGCCTCCAAGACCGCCCTCTTCGAGGAACTCCTCCGGCACGGGATCGGCCTGCTGACCGACGAGTTCCGCGCGGCCGTGGCCGGCAAGCCCGCCCGCGAGGCGGTGGCGGCGCTGGTGCACGCCCAGCTCGACTACATCCGCCGCTACCGGGCCTTCGCCCAGCTGCTGCTCTCCGAGATGTGGCGCACCAACCGCGAGTGGCAGCAGACCCTGATCCTGCTCCGCGAACAGGCGATCGGCGTGATCGCCGAGACCTTCCAGGCCGGCGTCGACTCCGGCGACCTGCCCGCCGACCTCGACGTCCGGGTAGCGTCCTCGGCCCTGTTCGGCGTGGGCCTGGTCGTGGCCGTCGACTGGCTGGTCTTCTCCCCCGAGCGCCCGATCGACGACGTCGAGGCGTCCTTGCTGGCCATCGTCCGCCGCGTCGGCTGACCGACCTGTGGACAGCCACCCAAACCTGTCGTACCCATGCCCTACTTTCCACCCACCCAGTTCCGGGGCGGGGGCGGCGGCGGAAGGCCAAGATCAACTCTTTTTTCCGCATCCGCGATCGCTGGATTGGCTCGCGACCTCCGCCGGCCACGACGCATATCGTCTCGGCCATGATCGTTGGATTTCTGGGGCTCGGCGTGATGGGCGTGCCGATGGCTCTCAACCTGGCCCGCGCCGGCACTCCCCTGGTCGTGTGGAGCCGCCGCCCGCCGGCCGACGACGAGTTGGCCGCCCTGATGGCGCCCTCGGCCGCCGAGGTGATCGCCCGCGCCGACGTCGTCCTGCTCATGCTGGCCAACGGCGAGGCCATCGATGCCGTGCTCGGCCGCGGCACCGACGACTTCGCCGCGCTGAAGGGCCGCATCGTGGTCCACATGGGCACGACCGCGCCGGAATACTCGGCCGGCCTCGGCGAGGACGTGATCGCCGCCGGTGGCCGCTACGTCGAGGCGCCGGTCTCCGGCTCACGCAAACCGGCCGAGGCGGGGCAACTGGTCGCGATGCTCGCCGGGGCGCCGGACGACGTGGCGGTGGTGCGGCCCCTGATCGCGCCGATGGTCCGTGAGGCCGTGGAATGCGGCCCGGTCCCGCAGGGTCTGCTGATGAAGCTGGCGGTCAACCTCTACCTGATCAACCTGGTGACCGGGCTGGCCGAGGCGTACCACTTCGCCGAGCGCGGCGGCCTCGACCTGGAGCGGCTGACCGCGGTGCTGAACGCCGGCCAGATGGCCAGCGACATCTCCCGGATCAAGACGGTGAAGCTGCGCGACCGGGAGTTCGGGGTGCAGGCCGCGATCCGGGACGTGCACTACAACAGCGAGCTGGTGGCCGACGCCGCCCGTCGCGCCGGGATCGCGTCACCGCTGCTCGACGCGTGTGAGCAGCTGTTCGGCGAGGCGGTGGCGCTGGGCCACGGCCCGGACGACATGGCCGCGGTCGTCACGGCGCTGGAAGCGCGTACCCATCAGATCTCTCACACCAGGAAGGCGAGCACGGCCACGCAGATCGCGGCGGACAGCCCCGACTGAAGCCGGCGCCATTGCGGCTTGCCGCGGCCCACCGTCGGCAGCGAGCACCAGCGCACGATCACCGCGGTCGACCCGCCTCACCGCTTGGCTCCCATGACCAGCGCCAGCAGCGGGATCACCCGCTCGCCAGGGACCTCGTAGACCCCACGCGCCGACGCACGCAGCCACCCGGCGCTGACCAGTTGCCGCAGGTGGTGGTAGATCTGCCCGGTCGTGCCCAGCCCTTCCTGCTCGGCCAGGTCGGCCGGGTTGCGGACCCCCTGGAGCACCCGCTTGAGCAGCATCAGCCGCACCGGATGGCCCAGAGCGGCGAGCGTGGTGGCCGGGCCGGACCAGTCGTCCTCCAGCAGGCCCTGCACGGGCAGGCCCATCTGCCACTCGTAGTGTTCGGTCGGCGACAGCTCGACGATGCCGGTGTAGAGCACCGCCCCGCCCTCGAGGTCTCCGATCTGCGCCCGGAGGCCCTCCAGCGCCCAGAAGGTCTGCTCGTGCCGGTTGGGCGCGACGATCTCTTCCGGCCGTGCGGTCAGGGCGGCGACCCGCTCCTCCAGCGCCGCGACACGTTCTTCCAGGCTCCGCTCTTCCATAACTCCATAATTACGGACCTACGGAGAAGCAGCAAGACGGAGCCGCGAGTTGATCATTTCGTCCCACCGGGCGACGTGGCGATCCTGGCGCTCAGAAGGAGCCACCCACCTGACGCTACGGAGAGGGGTCGAGCCAACGCCGCAGCCCCGTCCCGATCAGCCAGGCCACCGCGACCACCAGAAGCAGCCGCTCCAGAACGGCCCCCAGCGGCACCCGCCCCGCGAACACCATGGTGAGCCCGAGCGCCCCGCCGACCGGAACCACGACTCCCGCCGCCAAGCCGGACAACCGATCGTCGGCGGTCCACCACCTGACCGCCATCGCCCCCGCCAGCACCGCCATCCCGAGGATCGCGGCTCCGGCATGCACCACGTCGCCGAACGTGCTCACCTCGTACGGCGGCAGCGGGCACCCCGCCGTACACGGAACCGCCCCGGAAATCCCCGCCAGCACCGCCGCCACCAGCAGAAGGCGCGCCCGCAGACTCAGCCCGAGACAGCCGACGCCGATTGCGAGCACCACCAGCCCCGTCCGATACACCCCGGCGAACGGCAGGCCGGTGACTCCCGCCTCGCTCACGTACCCCTGCTCCCAGGGTCCGGGCGCCGCGATCAGCCCGGCCAACATCGCCAGGGCGCCACCGAAAACCGCGGCCGCCGCGACCGCGGCGAGCCGCCGACGGCCAACCGATCGAAATTCTTGGATCGTCAGCGCCCCCCACCTCCTCCCCCCACCCCGTCACTGGGTGGGGCAACAACGTAGCCGCCGAAATCGCCGAACCGACGGTTATCCACAGGCGGCAAGCGTCACAAAGAGGAGCGGCCCGCACCGAAGCTCGGTGCGGGCCGCTCGAAGGTGCCGGTCACTCGCTGTCGGCGAGAATCGCGTACAGCCGGCGCTTGGTGTCCCCCAACACCTCCAGCGCCTTCTGCCGCTGCTCCGGCGTTCCGTTGAAGCCGATCTGGCGCAGCGCGTCGAAGATGCCCGCGGCCGCGTCACGGAAGTCGTGCACCTGGGACATGCTGTCCTCGCTGAACTGCGCCCACGGCGGGTTCTGCGCGGCGGTCTCGGCCTCGGGCCGGCCGTCGGAGGTGAGCCGGTAGCTCTTGCGGCTGCCGGCCGCCTCGGCCTCGATCAGGCCCTCGTCCTCCAACATCTGGAGGGTGGGGTAGACCGAGCCGGGGCTGGGGCGCCAGATGCCGCCGGTGCGACTCTCCAGCTCCTGGATGATCTCGTAGCCGTGCATGGGCCGCTCGAGGAGCAGCGCCAGGACGGCGGGCCGGACGTTGGGCCGGCTACCTCGACCGCCACGCCGGCCGCCGCGGCCTTCGGGCCCGCCGCCCCAGCCGCCCCAGCCGGGGCCGCCGTGGCCACCAGGACCACCGGGACCGAACGGGAAGCCGGGAGGGAAGCCGAACCCACGCATGCGGGCCTCGTGCAGATGACGGAATGCTTCGTGCCTCATGATGTTTCACCAATCTGTCGTCGATAGTTAGACGATATATCGGCGAACGATCGGCTGCAACCCCTTCTTGGCGGAGTGGGGTACGTCGCGCGTGAGCTAGGCGTCATCTGGCAATCTGGTAGCTGTGCTGACGGTGCCGATGCGCCAGCTCGGGGAGTCCGAGCGGGCGACGGTCGAGCGGATCCTCGACCGAGACCCCTACGCCGGCGCCCAGATCGCCGAGCGTGTGGCTGCTCATGGGCTCAGCTGGTGGCGATCCGACGGCCGCGTCTACGGCTACGGCCCCAGCCACGGCGTGGAGTCGCTGATCTGGTCGGGCGCCCATCTGGTGCCGGTGTGCGCGACCCCGGCCGCCGTGACCGCCTTCGCCGAGCTGCTGGCCGGCGAGCCACGCATCTGTTCGTCGATCATCGGCCGCGCCGACGCGGTGCTCGACCTCTGGGACCGGCTCGCGGCGCACTGGGGCCCGGCCCGCGACGTGCGCCCCGACCAGCCCCTGCTCGTGACCGATCAAGACCCCGAGATCAAGCCCGATCCGGGGGTACGCCTGGTCCGCCACGACGAGGTCGATCTGCTGTTCCCGGCCGCCGTCGCGATGTACACCGAGGAGGTCGGCGTCTCCCCGCTCCAGGACGACGGCGGCCGCGGCTACCGTCGCCGCATCGCCGAGCTGGTCCGCGGCAAGCGCGCCTACGCCCGCTTCCACGAGGGGCGGGTGATCTTCAAGGCCGAGCTGGCCATCACCACCCGGCACACCGCCCAGGTCCAGGGCGTCTGGGTCGACCCGGAGTTCCGCGGCCGAGGCCTGGCCGCCCCGGCGATGGCAGCGGTCACCCTCGACGCGCTACATCGCGTGGCCCCGACGGTCAGCCTCTACGTGAACGACTACAACACCGCCGCCCGCCGGGCCTACGTCCGCTGCGGCTTCCGGCCGGCGGGCACCTTCGCCACCGTGCTGTTCTGAGCGCCCGGCTGTTCTGAGCGCCCGCCACCGTTTGCCCGGCGCCGCGCCGGGAACCCGCACACGATGGGCTGACCTTCACCGCGGACAACCCGCTGCGAGCCCACGGCAGCATCCGCCACGAACTCGGTCGCCGGATGGACTACATCTTCGTCCGGATGGACGAGTGGGGCCCGGCCCTCGCCGTCGACGAGTGCGAGCTGGTTCTGGACCAGCCCGTCGACGGCGTCTGGGCCGGCGACCACTTCGGCGTGACGGCCCGGCTCAGTGCACCGTGACGGTCGGCCCCGGGAGCAGTTCGCGCATCTCGTCGGGCAGGTCGGCGCCCATCTGGTCGGCGAGCCGCAGCGCCTCTTCGACCAGCGTCTCGACGATGATCGACTCGGGCACGGTCTTGATGACCTGGCCCTTGACGAAGATCTGGCCCTTGCCGTTGCCGGAGGCCACGCCCAGGTCGGCCTCGCGCGCCTCGCCCGGCCCGTTCACCACGCAGCCCATGACGGCCACCCGCAGCGGCACCGGGAAGCCCTCGAGCGCCGCGGTGACCTGCTCGGCCAGCGTGTAGACGTCGACCTGGGCCCGGCCGCACGACGGGCAGGAGACGATCTCCAGCCCGCGCTCGCGCAACCCCAGCGACTCGAGGATCTGGTTGCCGACCTTGATCTCCTCGACCGGCGGCGCCGACAGCGACACCCGGATCGTGTCGCCGATGCCCTCGGCCAGCAACGCGCCGAACGCCACCGCGCTCTTGATCGTGCCCTGGAAGGCCGGCCCGGCCTCGGTCACGCCGAGGTGCAGCGGGTAGTCGCACTGCTCGGCCAGCAGACGGTAGGCCCGGATCATCACCACCGGGTCGTTGTGCTTGACCGAGATCTTGATGTCGCGGAAGCCGTGCTCCTCGAACAGTGAGCATTCCCACAGCGCCGACTCGACCATCGCCTCGGCGGTGGCCTTGCCGTACTTCTCCAGCAGCCGCTTGTCGAGGCTGCCGGCGTTGACGCCGATCCGGATCGGGATGCCGGCGTCGCCCGCCCGCTTCGCGATCTCCTTGACCTGGTCGTCGAACTTGCGGATGTTGCCCGGGTTGACCCGGACCGCCGCGCACCCGGCGTCGATCGCCGCGAACACGTACTTGGGCTGGAAGTGGATGTCGGCGATGACCGGGATCTGCGACTTCTTGGCGATCGCGGGCAGCGCCTCGACGTCGTCCTGTGACGGCACCGCGACCCGGACGATCTGGCAGCCGGACGCCGTGAGCTCGGCGATCTGTTGCAGCGTGGCGTTCACGTCGGCGGTGAGGGTTGTGGTCATCGACTGGACACTGACCGGGGCGCCACCACCCACGGGAACCGAGCCGACCATGAGCTGGCGGCTCTTGCGGCGGGGGGCGAGCGGCGGCGGCGGAACGGCCGGCATGCCGAGACTTACTGCGGTCACTGTCACATCACCTGGAGAAGATCGAGATCGGATTGACGACGTCCGCCGTGATGGTGAGCAGGGTGAACGCCCCACCGATCAGGATGACGGCGTAGGTCAACGGCATCAACTTGAAGTAGTCGACACGCCCTGGATCGGGTCGCTTGAGCCTGGCGTAGAGCCACGAGCGGACGCGTTCGTACCACGCGATCGCGATGTGTCCGCCGTCGAGCGGCAACAGCGGCAGCAGGTTGAAGATGCCGATGAAGACGTTCAGCGAGATGAAAATCATCAGGAACACCTGGGGCAGGCCGGCGGCGATCGCCTCGCCACCGAGGCGGCTGGCGCCGACCACGCTGATCGGGGTGTCGGGGTCGCGGGTGTCGCCGGTGATCGAGTTCCACAGGGCCGGGACCTTCTCGGGGATCCGCTTCATCGCCTCGAAGGTGCCCTTGAGGATGGTTACGGTGTATTCGCCGGTGGCCCCGAAGGCGTCGATCGGGCCGTAGGTCATCAGGCCGGGCTCGGTGGTGGTCCAGCTGATGCCGGCCACGGCCACCTGGGTGACGGTCCCGCTCGGGTCGTCCAGCGGCGGGCGCTGGGCCGCGACCAGGTCGACCGAGGCGGTGCCGGGCTGGCCGGCGCGGCTGTAGGCGAACTCGGCGGGCCCGGCCGGCAGCGCCCGGATGGTGTCGGTGAGCTGGCCGTAGTTGTCGATCGGCTTGCCGTTGATCGCGGTGATGATGTCGTCGGTCTTGAGCCCGGCGGCGGCCGCGGGGCCCTTCAGGTCGCCGTTGGTGCCCACCGCGCAGGGCGTCTCGCGGAGGCTGATCTGCACGCAGTCGCCGACCTGGATCTGGGCCGGCGCGGCCCGCTGCTCGGCCGCGTCGGTCGGCAGGGCGGGGTTGGGCAGGCCGACGAAGACCGCCGCGAACCACATCGCCACGAGCGCCAGCAGGAAGTGGGTGATCGAGCCGGACGCCATCACGATCGTCCGCTTCCAGACCGGGAACCGCCACATGACCCGCGGCTGGTCGGCCGGGTCGACGTCGTCGTCCTGCGGCGTCATCCCGACGATCTTGCAGAAGCCACCGAGCGGGATCCACTTCAGGCCGTACTCGGTCTCACCGCGCTTGAAGGAGAACACCGTCGGGCCGAAGCCGACGAAGTACTTGCTGACCTTCATGCCGAACCGCTTGGCAGTGATCATGTGGCCCGCCTCGTGCAGGCTCACCGAGATCAGGATGGCCAGCGCGAACGCCGCCACACCCACCCAATACAGCATCAGGCTCCTTCTGCCGCAGTCGCGATCATCCGCTGCGCCTGGGTCCGCGCCCAGGACTCCGCGGCCAGCACGTCATCGACGGTACCCGGATCAGCAAAACCGGGCGCCGCCGAGAGCACCCGTTCCAGGGTGTCGACGATGCCCAGAAAAGGTAGCCGACCGGACACGAACGCGGCCACACACTCTTCGTTGGCCGCGTTGTAGACAGCGGGCAACAGATGCCCCGCCTCACCCGCCTGTTTCGCCAGCCGTACGGCCGGAAAGGCCTGGTCGTCGAGCGGTCGCAGCTCCCAGTTGTGAGCCTCACGCCAATCGACCCCGGCCGCCGCACCGGGCACCCGATCGGGCCACGCCAGCGCCAGCGCGATCGGCAGCCGCATGTCGGGCGGGCTGGCCTGGGCCAGCGTGGAGCCGTCGGCGAACTCGACCAGCGAGTGCAGCACCGACTGGGGGTGCACCATCACCTCGATGTCGGCGTACGGCACGTCGAACAGCTCGTGGGCCTCGATCACCTCGAGTCCCTTGTTCACCATGGTGGCCGAGTTGATCGTGACGACCGGGCCCATGTCCCAGGTCGGGTGCTTGAGCGCGTCTTCCGGTGTGACATGCGTCAACTCGTCGCGCGATCGGCCGCGGAAGGCGCCCCCGCTCGCGGTCAGCACCAGCCGGCGCACCTCGTCCCGGCGACCGCCGCGCAGGCACTGGGCCAGCGCCGAGTGTTCGGAGTCGACCGGCACGATCTGCCCGGGCGCCGCCGCGGCCCGGACCAGCGGCCCGCCGGCGACCAGCGACTCCTTGTTGGCCAGCGCCAGCGTGCGGCCGGCCCGCAGCGCGGCCAGCGTGGGCGCGAGACCGAGGCTGCCCACGACGCCGTTGAGCACCACGTCACAGGGCCACTCGGCCAGCTCGGCCATCGCGGTCGGCCCGGCCACGATCTTGGGCAGCTGGAAGTCGCCGCTGGACCACCCGCGCTTCTGCGCCTCGGCGTAGAAGGCGAGCTGAAGATCCTGGACGCAGGACGACCGGGCCACCCCGACCACCTCGACGGCCAGCTCGAGGGCCTGCTCGGCCAGCAACGCGACGTTGCCGCCGCCGGCGCCCAGCGCGACCACCCGGAACCTCTCGGGGTTGCGCCGGACGATGTCGATGGCCTGGGTCCCGATCGAACCGGTCGACCCGAGCAGTACTAGCTCCCGCATGACGACCATCTTCCCGGACGCGGGCCGAAGTCCGAATTTGCCTGTGGACAACTGGGTATCAGTCCAGCGTGCTGGCCACCCTGAAAGCCGTCCTCCGTCCGCTCCGAGGGCGGGACGTGTCGCTGCACGCGGCCGCGGTCACGTTCTACGCCGGCATCGCGGTGGTGCCGGTGTGCCTGCTGGCGATCTACGTCACCGGGCTGGTGGCGGGGGCCGACCGGATCCGGCGGCTGACCGGGCTGACCATCGAGGCGCTGCCGGACGCGATCGGCGCGCCCCGGGCGCTCTCCGCGCTGATCGGCGCCGGGCTGCAGCTGTCACCCTGGTTCGCCCTGGCCAGCCTGCTCCCGGCGACGCTCTACGGCGAGGGGCTGCGCCGGGCGTTCGTCTCGGTCCGGAGCCGGGACGAGACGATGGTCGGCTGGCGCGGGCGGATCCTCTGGCTGCCGCTGCTGGCCGCGGCGCCCGCCCTGCTGCTCGCCGTGTTCCTGGCGCTCCCGGTGACCAGCGGTCTGTGGGTACGCGGCGGCTGGTACGCCGTCGGCGGTGTGGTCCTGTCGTTCCTGGCCTGCTGGCTGGTGCTGACCCCGATGGTGATCTGGGTCTACCGCTACCTCGCCCCGGGCCGCCCGCCGTGGCTCGCCACCGTCGTGGTCGGCTCGTTCACCGCCGCCAACCTGTCCGGCTTCCTGCACGGCTTCGTGCTGTTCTGCTCGCTACCGCTGGACCTCGGTGTCCCGTTCGGTGGCTTCACCGAGATCGGCGGCATGGTCGCGATCGGCCTCTGGCTCTACCTCTTCCACGTCCTCATGCTGGTGGGGTACGGCGCCACCCTCAGCGCCGGCGCCTTCCAGCAAAGGCGAGCGGAAGCGCGCGAGCGGGCCGGGCGCCCACCAGTTGAGCCGGCCGAGCAGGCGCATGGTGGCCGGCACGAGTAGCGCCCGCACCAGCGTGGCATCGACCAGGATGGCCACGATCATGCCCACGCCGATCGTCTTCACGATCGAGACGCCGCCGGTCGCGAACCCGGCCACCACGACGATGAGCAGGAGCGCGGCCGCGGTGATGATCCGCCCGGTGTGCTGCAGGCCGGTGGCGACCGCGGTGGTGTTGTCGCCGGTGCGGTCCCACTCCTCACGGACCCGCGAGAGCAGGAACACCTCGTAGTCGGTGGCCAGGCCGAACAGCACCGCCAGGACCAGGATCATGTTGCTGGGCTCGATGAACCCGGTCGACTCGAAGCGCAGCAGGCTCTCGAAATGGCCGTCCTGGAAGATCCACACCACCACGCCGAACGACGCGCCGATCGAGACCGCGTTCATCACCACCGCCTTGATCGGCAGCAGCACCGACCCGAAGGCCAGGAAGAGCAGCAGGAAGGTGGCCACGGCCATGATCAGCGCCATCCACGGCAGCCGCTCGGCCAGGCTCTCCAGCAGGTCCTGGTCGATCGCCGCGCGGCCGCCGACCAGGGCGTCCGGCGCCAGGTCACGGATCTGCCGGACCACCTCGCGCGCGGCCTCGCTGCTGGGGTCGTACGCGGTGATCACGGTGACCAGGGACGGGTCGGTCGCCTGGGCGTCGGTCACGCCACGCAGCCCGGAGATGCGCCCGGCCAGCGCCGCGGCGTTACCCGCGGGAGCGTACACATCGATCGGGGTGGCGCCGCCGCCCGGGAAATCGTCACGCAGCGTCTCGACCACGATCCGGGCCGGGGTGTCGGCCGGCATCACCCGGGCGTCGAACCCGCCGAACTCCACCCTGGTGAACGGCACCGCGAACAGCACCAGCAGGGCGAGGACGCCGAGCAGGTAGGGCACCGGCCGGCGCATCACGCTGTGGGCGAGGCGGGCCCAGCCGGCGCCGGGTACGGCGTCACGACGGTGTGGCAGCGGGATGCGCAGGCGGTCGATGCGGTGCCCGAGCAGGGACAGCGCCGCGGGCAGCACGGTCAGCGCGGCGAGCATGGCGACCAGCACCGCCGCCATGCCCCCGATCGCCATCCCGCCCAGGAACGGCTGCGGGAAGATCAGCAGGGACGACAGGGCCAGCATGATGGTCAACCCCGAGACCACGACGGTACGGCCGGCCGTCACGACCGTGATCCGGATCGCCTCCGGCACGTCCCGCCCGTTGGCCAGCTCCTCGCGGAAACGGCTGACCACGAACAGCGAGTAGTCGATCGCCATGCCCAGCCCGAGCAGGGTGATCACGTTGATCGCGAAGACGCTGATGTCGGTCAGATAGGTCAGCCCGCGTACGGCCAGGAACGCGCCGAGAATCGCGATGCCACCGATGACCAGCGGGGACAGCGCCGCCACCACGCCACGGAAGATCAGGATCAGCAGCAGGAGCAGGACCGGCAGCGAGAACAGCTCGGCCCGGGTCACGTCCCGCTCGGTCTGCTCGTTGGCCTGCTGGTTGAACGCCACCTCGCCGCCGACGTCGGTGCGCAGCCCGGCCGCCTCCAGATGGGGCTCGACCGCCTCGTACGCGGCCAGCTTGGCGTCCGCGTCGTCGCCGGCCAGCCAGACGGTGGCGTAGGTGGCCCGGCCGTCGTTGCTGATCAGCCCCGGGATACGCCCGTCGAGATAGCTGGCCACGTTGGTGACCTGCGGCTGCTCGCGGATGTCGGCGACCGCGGCGCCGATCGCCGCGCGTACCCGAGCGTCCTGAACGGTTGTGTCGCCGCTCGACCAGAGCACCACCAGGTCGGGGTCGGGCCGGTGCAGGCGCTCGGCGATCGCGTCGCGCGCCCGGTTGGACTCGGAGCCGGGGTCGTCGTAGCCGCCGCCGGTGAGCTCGCCGAAGACGCCGAGACCCCAGGTGGCGCCGGCCGCGACCAGAGCCAGCGCGGCGACAATCACCGCTCCGCGGACGCGTACGACGGCGCGTCCCCACCACCCGAACATGCCGCCAACCTACTGGACGTCCGTTATCCACAGACCGGAACGTGAGGCAGATTTCAGCGCTAGGGTCCACGCCATGACGTCTCTTCCGCAGCGTGCCGATGTGGTCATCATCGGGTCCGGCCACAACGGCCTGGTGTCGGCGATCCTGCTCGCGCGGGCCGGCCTCGACGTGGTGGTCCTGGAGGCCGCCGAGGTGCTGGGCGGCGCCACGCGCACGGAACACCCGTTCCCGCGGGTGCCCGGTCTGGGCCAGTCGACCGGGTCCTACCTGCTCGGGCTGATGCCGCCCGAGCTGCTGCGGAAGCTGGATGTGGACATTCCGGTGCTGCGCCGCGACCCGCACTACTTCCTGCCCACGCCCGGTCCGGCCGGCTCGCCCTACCTGCTGTTCGGCAGCGACCGCGCGGCCACCCGGGCCCAGATGGAGCGGTTCTTCTCGCCGCGTGACGTGGCGGCCGACGAGGCCATGGCGGTCGAGGTCGCGGCGTTGCGGTCCGACCTGGCCCCGGCCTGGCTGCGCGAGCCGGGCTCGATCGAAGAGGTCGCCGACCGGCACATCCGCCCGGCCCTGCAGAGCACGTTCATCGACCTGGTGCGCGGGTCGGTCGCCGACTACCTCTCGCGCTTCGGTTTCAAGTCCGAGCTGCTGATGAGCATGTACGCGGTGACCGACGGCATCTCCGGCCTGAACGCGGGCCCCGACGACCCCGGCACCGGCCACAACTTCCTGGCCCACAACATGTGCCGGCTGCCCGACGCTGACGGCACCTGGATGATCGCGGCCGGCGGCATGGGCACGGTGTCCCGCATGTTCGCCGACGCCGCCCGGTCGGCCGGAGCCCAGATCTTCACGGCTACGCCGGTGAGCGCCGTGACCGTCGACGGCGGCGCCGCCAGCGGGGTGGCCCTGGCCGACGGGCAGACCGTCGCCGCCCCCGTCGTGCTGGGCGCCTGCGACCCGTTCCGGCTCATCGACCTCGTGCCGCCCGGCGCGTTGCCGGCCACCCTGACCGACCACCTGGCGTCGATCAAGAAGCCGGGCACCACCATGAAGGTCAACCTGGCGCTGCGCGACCTGCCGGCCTTCTCCTGCCTGCCGCCCGGCGCGGCGTCACCGTTCGGCTCGACCATCCACCTGCTGCCCGGTTCGGCCGGACTGGCCGGGGGCGCGGAAGGCGAGTCGCCGATGGCCGCGTTGCGCGCGATGTGGGCCGACGTGCAGGCGGGGCGGCTGCCCGAGGAGCCGACGATCGAGTGGTACCTGCACACGACCGTCGACCCGAGCCTGCAGGACGAGGCGGGGCACCACTCGTCGGCGCTGTTCGTGCAGTCGGTGCCGTACACGCTGGCCGGCACCACATGGGACGAGGCGCTGCCCGGCTACGTCGAGAAGCTGCTGGCCATCTGTGACCGGTACGCCCCCGGCACCAGCGACCTGGTCGCCGACACGATGCCGCTCACGCCACCCGGCATCGAACGGCATTTCGGCATCACCGGTGGCCACATCCACCACGTCGACAACACGGTCGCCTTCAACCAGCGCATGCCCTACGCGACGGGCCTGGACGGCCTCTACGCCGGCTCCGCCGGAACCCACCCGGCCGGCAGCGTCATCGGCGCCGCCGGCCACAACGCCGCCATGCGCATCCTGAAAGACCTGGGGAGGTCTTAGGAGCGCAACCGCTCACGCACGTGGAGCGCAGCGACCCTCGGCGGGAGCAGCGGTCTGGACCACCCACCCCGCTACGACCTGATCTTGATCTAGCTCTTGATCTGGCCTTTGATCAGCTCTTCTCGGCGCGGATCTTGTGGCCGACGCTGGTCAGGCACCTCCCGCTGGGGAGGTCGAATTTCCAGCCGTGGAGTTGGCAGGTCAGGGTGTTGCCGTCGAGGACGCCGAAGCGGGACAGGTCGGCCTTCAGGTGGGGGCAGCGGCGCTGCACGTTCCAGTCGCCGATCACGGTGTCCTCGGCGTCGACCGAGCGCTCGTGCTCGTCGTACCAGCCCTCGGCGTACTGCAGGCGCTCCTCGGACAGGCACTTGAAGAACGAGTAGACGAACTCGTTGTACTGCCCGATGCGCGCGGCGGAGAAGCGGCAGGACAGGAAGAGCGAGTTGACCCAGTCGCCCTCGTCGATGTGGATGAGGTGCTCGATGAGGGCGCGGCCGGTCTTGAAGCGGTAGCGGACCTTCTCGTCGGCGTACGGCCGGACCTGCTTGCCCGGGAAGTCGACGACGATCGACTCGACCACCTCGCCGCCCGAGCCGAACGAGTCGGTGAGGTCGAACCGGACGGGGCCGCCGACGCCGTTGGCCATGAACAGCGACTCTTCGAGCAGCGGCTCGATGCGCTTCTTGAGCTCGCCCAGCACGTCGATCTCGGGGTGCCGCCAGGACGCCTTCTCGGCCTCGATGATCGGGCGCTTGCGCTCGCGCATCTCCTCGAGGTGCTGCTGCTTGTTGGCGAAGAACTCGTCGACGTCGGTCGGGTGGGACGTGTCGATCGAGTGTTCGGTGAGCTCGGACACGCTGCCGGGCAGGAGCACGACGCCGTTGGTGCCGCCGACCTTCGCGTACTCCGACATGAAGACCGACTGGTCGGGGAAGATGTTGCCCTCGTCGCCGTGGATGTCGTTGAACTGCCACAGCTCGTCGTCGAGGAAGCACGGCGGGCCGGCGATCGGGAAGACGTGTGACGCCTTGAGGTCGTTGATGTAGCGCCAGGTGCGGTCGAACTGCCGGTCGCGTTTCTGCTTGCCGAACGCGGTCTTCGCGTTCTGCGGCAGCTCGTAGACCATCGGGTACCAGATCGCGCCGGAGAACTGGAGCAGGTGGGCGTGCACGTGGCCCAGCTCGGCGAACGTGGTCAGGTCGCTCGGCCGGGCGTCGTTCTGGTTCAGCACCCGGATGCCGTCGTGTTCCACCCAGAGCGAGCTGTCGCCGATCGGGCCGTCGGTCGGGCTGATCAGCGCCTGGATCATCACCTTGAGCCCGCCGTCGAGCTCGTGCACCTCGTTCGACCGCGTCTTGAAGAACTTGGTGAAGCCCAGCTCACGCAACTCGTCCTCGAGCTGGCTGGTCGGGTACTCCGGCAGCAGCACGGTCGCCTTCTTGCTGATGTGCTGCTTCAGGTTCTTCGCGTCGAAGTGGTCGCGGTGCAGGTGGGACACGTAGAGGTAGTCGACGTCGCCCAGCTGGTCCCAGTCGAGCTGGGAGTTGTCGGGGAACGGGAACCACGAGGCGAAGAACGCCGGGTTCACCCAGGGGTCACACAAGATGCTGCCCGCGGCCGTGTCGATCCGCATGCTCGCGTGGCCAGTGCCCGTGATCCGCACCGTTGCTCTCCCTCACTGCCGGGTGTCCCAACGGCATCGAAGGTACCGGGTGCGGGTTGGTGGGCTGCGCGCGGAGCCGCCGTGCGAAAATGACCGGGAGAAATGATCACCGCCGCGCAGGAGGACCGAATCGTGGCTGAAGAGCCGGTTTACGCTCCCGATCAGCTCAAGCCGGGCAACCGCAAGTGGGGCCGGCGTGGAGCACTGGGGTCGGCCGCGATCATGCTGCTCTACTTCTGGGGCAACCACGAGGGCAACACCGAGAACCTCTATCTCGCCATCACCGCCCTGGCGCTGGTGGGCCTGGTGATCGCGGACGTGGTCCTGCGTCGTAACGGCCTCAAGCCGAACGACCAGTAACCGCTGTTGTGGAGGGGCCCGGGCCGGGCCCCTCACCACTCAGCGACGGCGCAGCAGGATGTCCTTGACCTCGCGCAGCGCGGCGTCCACCTCGGCCTCGAAGTAGCCACCCGGAACCAGCCCGAACTGCAGCGTGTCGAGCTCGTTCTCGGGGACCGGCATCGGGCCGCGTCCGGACATGGCCTGCAGGATGCTCTCGAACAGCCGGTCGACCTGCATCGGGTCGTAACCGCTGCCGAACCGGCGCGGCTGGAACGTCCGCCGCAGCTGGTCCACGCGGTAGAGCTCACCGTTCGGGCCGCCACCGCCACCCATCGGCGGGCCGCCGCCCATGCCCGGGCCGCCACCCATCGGCGGGCCGCTCATCGGCGAGGGCGGGCCACTCATCGGGGACGGCGGGCCACTCATCGGGGACGGGCCGTAGCCGCCACGGTCGCGCTCGGGCATCCGGATCTCGGCGGTCATGTCCGCCTTGCCGTGCCGGCCGGGCTCGAACGACTCGTAGCTGCCGGTGTCGTACTGACCGGGGCCGGGACCCTGACCGGGGCCGGGACCGCCGGGGCCCATCTGGCCGCGCTGGCCGCCGTACGAAGGCTCTTCGCGCTGGCCGCCGTACGAAGGCTCTTCGCGCTGGCCGCCGTACGAAGGCTCCTCGTAACCGCCGCGCCCGTAACCCTGGTCGGGCGGCGGGGGAAGCTGTTGCTGCTGGCGCTGAGGCATCTGCGGGGGCATCTGGATCCGCTCGGTGGGCGGAGCACCGCGGCCCATCCCGCCGGCGCCCATCGACTGACCCATCCGGTCGACCGGCATCGCCCCGGCCCCGCCGCGCATCGGCTCGGGCGCCATCCGCGGGTCGGGCTGCCGGCCGCCGCCACGCTCCTCGAACTCGGCCAGCTGCCGTTCCACGCGGTCGAGGTGAAGGTCGACCTGCCACTCGTCGTAGCCGCCGAAGCGCACCCGGAAGACGACGTCGTGCACCTCCTGAGCGCCGACCGGAGGGCCGACCTGCTCACCGGCCAGGGTGGCCTCCACACGGTCGAGGAAGCTGTCGACCTCGTCCACCTTGTAGCCGCGCCGCAGCGCGCGCCGTCGGAAACGCTGCCCCTGACTCGTCACAACGTCTCCCAATCCTGCTGCTGGGTACTCGGCCCAGTCACTGTGCCACCTCCGCGTCGGCGGCGGGGCCCCCAGCGCCCGCCTCCGTCACCTCGCCCGCGGCCAGCTGGCCGCAGGCGCCATCGATCTCGCGGCCCCTGGTATCGCGGACCGTCGTCGCCACACCCGCCGCGCGGAGCCGGGCGACGAACTCCCGCTCGGCCGGTTTGGGACTGGCATCCCACTTGCTGCCCGGAGTCGGGTTCAACGGGATGAGATTCACATGAGCCAGCTTGCCGCGCAGCAGCCTGCCAAGCAGGTCGGCGCGCCAGGGCTGATCGTTTACGTCCCTGATCAGGGCGTACTCGATGGATATCCGGCGTCCGGTCTGCGCCGCGTAATCGAACGCGGCTCCGAGCACCTCGGCCACCTTCCAACGCTGGTTGACAGGCACTAGCTCATCGCGCAGATCATCATCGGGGGCGTGCAGTGAGAGTGCAAGGGTCACCTGAAGCTCTTCGGCGATCAACCGGCGCATTGCGGGCACCAGCCCCACGGTGGAGACGGTGATGTGCCGTTGCGAAAGGCCGAGCCCTTCGGGAGCCGGCGCGGTGAGCCGCCGGACCGCCTCGAGCACCCGCGGATAGTTGGCCAGCGGCTCGCCCATGCCCATGAACACGACCCGGGACAGCCGCGGCGGCGAACCGGTGACCGCGCCCGACGCGGCGACCCCGGCCAGGTAGACCACCTGGTCGACGATCTCGGCGACGGACAGGTTGCGGGTCAGGCCGGCCTGGCCGGTGGCGCAGAACGGGCAGGCCATGCCGCAGCCGGCCTGGCTGGAGACGCAGGCGGTCACGCGGTCGGGGTAGCCCATCAGCACGCTCTCGACGAGCGCGTTGTCGTGCAGCCGCCACAGCGTCTTGCGGGTGGCGCCGTTGTCGCAGGCCAGCTCGCGCACCGGGGTGAGCAGGGTGGGCAGCAGGTCGCCGGTCAGGCGCTCGCGGGTGGCCGCGGGCAGGTCGGTCATCGAGCCGGGGTCGCGGACCAGCCGGCCGAAGTAGTGGGTGGAGATCTGCTTGGCCCGGAAGGCGGGCTCGCCGAGACCGGTGACGGCGGCCTGACGGCCGGCCAGGTCGAGATCGGCGAGGTGGCGCGGGGGCATGCTGGCCCGACGGCGCGTACGCACGGCGTCCGGCGAATCGGGACTGGTCGGAATGACCGGGAGAGTCGTCATGGCGTGTCCAGTCTCCCACGCCCCGGCATGTCGTCACTCATCGCTTACCCCGGCGGCGCGATCAGTGTCAGCAGCAGATAGGCCGTGGGCACCGCGAACAGGATCGAGTCGAGCCGATCCATCAGGCCACCGTGGCCGGGCAGGAGCTGACTCATGTCCTTGATGCCGAGGTCGCGCTTGAGCATCGACTCGGCCAGATCGCCGATCACCGCGACGACGGCGATCGTCGCGCCGAACAGCAGGCCCCACCAGACCTTCGCGTCGAGCAGGAAGTAGAGCAGCAGGCCGCTGCCGATCGCCGAGGCGAACACCGAGCCGCCGAAGCCCTCCCAGGACTTCTTCGGGCTGATCGCCGGGGCCATCGGGTGCTTGCCGAGGAAGACGCCGGCGGCGTAGCCCCCGGTGTCGGAGAGGATCACCGCGATCAGGGTGCACAGCACCCGCCAGTGACCGTCCTTCTCGGGCAGCGCCATCAGGACGCCGAAGCTGATCAGGAACGGCACGTACACCGCGATCAGGAGGCTGGCGCGGAAGTCGATGCGGAACTGTCGCGGCCGGTCGGCCAGCCGCCAGACGATCGCGGCGAGCACGGTCACGACCAGGCCCAGGACGACCGCGTCCTCACCGGCGAACCAGGCCAGCCCGGTCATCAGCAGGCCGCCGCCGATCAGCGGCACCATCGGCGGTTCGGCCCCGGTGACCCGCAGGGCGCGGACCATCTCCCAGATGGCGACGGTGGCCGCCGCGGCGATCACCGCGAGGAAGGCCGGTCGCCAGATGACCAGCGAGGCCAGCACGGTGAGGCCGAGGCCGGTGCCCACGGCCAGGGCCGCGGGCAGGTTGCGCCCGGCCCGGCCGGAGGTGCTCGAGCCGGCCCGGCGCTTGCCCTTGCCCCGCGGTCCGGCGGTCAACTCGTACTCCGCCTCCGAGGTCGAGGTAGCGGCGGTGGGCGCGACCCAGGGCGCGGCCGGGGGCGGCTCCTCCGCGGCGGGCGCCCAGTAGGCGGCGTACGGATCCGGGTCGCCCGCGGGGGACGACCGGTCACCGGAGCCGGGGTGGGGCGGCCCGCCACGGGGATCGAGGTATGACATCAGACCTCGAGCAGTTCTGATTCCTTGTGCTTCACCAGGTCGTCGACGACGGCCACGTACCGGTGCGTGACGTCGTCCAGCTCCTTCTCCGCCCGGCGGCCGTCGTCCTCGCCCGCCTCGCCGTCCTTGACCAGGCGGTCGAGCTGCTCCTTGGCCTTGCGACGGACGTTACGGATGGCCACCCGGCCCTCCTCCGCCTTACCGCGGGCAACCTTGATCATCTCGCGGCGCCGCTCCTCGGTCATCTGCGGCAGGTGGATGCGCAGCTGCGTACCCTCGTTGTTGGGGTTGACCCCGAGGTCGGAATCGCGGATCGCGCGCTCGATCGGGCCGAGCTGCGTCTGGTCGTACGGCTTGACGATGACCATGCGCGGCTCAGGCACGCCGACCGACGCCATCTGGGTCACCGGCGTCGGCGCCCCGTAGTAGTCGACGACGATCTTCGAGAACATCGCCGGTGTGGCGCGTCCCGTGCGGATCGCGGCGAACTCCTCCTTGGCGTGTTCGACCGCGCTCTCCATCTTCTCCTCGGCCTCGAAGAGGGTCTCCTCGATCACCGCCGTCGCCTCCTTGGCTCGATCCTGCTTGCTCAGTTGTCCTGCTGCTCGGCGGTGATCAACGTACCGATCTTCTCGCCACTGACGGCGCGGACGATCGTGTCATCACCCTGTGCGCCGAAGACGAGCATCGGGAGGTCGTTCTCCTGGCACAGGCTGAAGGCGGCCTGGTCGGCCACCCGCAGACCCTGCTGGAGGACCCCGGCGAAGGTGATCGTCTCGATCTTGCGGGCGGTCGGGTCGGTGCGCGGGTCGGCGGTGTAGACGCCGTCGACGCCGTTCTTGCTCATCAGCACCAGGTCGGCGTGGATCTCGAGGGCACGCTGCGCGGTCACCGTGTCGGTGGAGAAGTACGGCATACCGGCGCCCGCCCCGAAGATCACCACGCGGCCCTTCTCGAGGTGCCGGATGGCGCGGAGCGGAATGTACGGCTCGGCGACCTGGGCCATCGTGATCGCGGTCTGCACCCGCGTCTCGATGCCCTCCTTCTCCAGGAAGTCCTGGAGCGCGAGGCAGTTCATGACCGTGCCCAGCATGCCCATGTAGTCGGCCCGGGACCGGTCCATGCCGCGCTTCTGCAGCTCGGCGCCGCGGAAGAAGTTGCCGCCGCCCATCACGACCGCGACCTGCACACCGCGCCGGATGACGGTGGCGATCTGCCGGGCGATGCCCTGCACGACATCCGGGTCGACGCCGACCTCGCCGCCGCCGAAGACCTCGCCGGACATCTTCAGCACGACCCGCCGCGGGCGCACGGCCGGCGGCGCTGGGTCATCGATCCGAACGGCCTGCTCGGTCACCATCGTCATGGAATCCGCCTTCCCCATCCGGCTACTGCAGAGACCCTATGTGAACAGGAGGCCGGGCGCAGAATCGCGTACCCGACCTCCTCTCCGTGCTCTTGCTTACTCCTGGCCGACCTCGAAGCGGACGAACCGGGTGATCTCGATCCCGGCCTCCTTGGCGATCGCGGCCACGGTCTTCTTGTTGTCCGTCACCGACGGCTGCTCGAGCAGGACGAAGTCCTTGAAGAAGGAGTTCACCCGACCCTCGATGATCTTGGGCAGCGCCTGCTCGGGCTTGCCCTCCTCACGAGCGGTCTGCTCGGCGATCCGGCGCTCCGACTCCACCGTCTCGGCGGGGACGTCGGCCCGGCTCAGGAACTTCGGCCGCATCGCGGCGATCTGCATGCCGACGCCGCGGGCGTCCGCGTCGGCGGCCTCGTCGTCCTTGCCGGAGTACTCGACCAGGACGCCGACCTGCGGCGGCAGGTCCTGCGCCTTGCGGTGCAGGTAGACCGCCACGTTGCCGTCGACCTCGGCGAACCGGTTGAGCACGATCTTCTCGCCGATCTTGGCCGAGAAGTCCTGGATCGTGTCGGCGACCGTACGGCCGTCCGGCAGCGTCGCCGTGCTCAGCGCGGCGGCGTCGGCGACCTTGCTCGCGGCGCCCAGCTCGACCAGCTGCTGACCCAGGGCCACGAAGTCCGGGGTCTTGGCGACGAAGTCGGTCTCGCAGTTGAGCTCGAGCAGCGCCTTGCCGGAGTGCGCGACGATGCCGTTCGCGGCGGTCCGGCCGGCCCGCTTGCCGACATCCTTCGCACCCTTGACGCGCAGGAACTCGACGGCCGCGTCGAAGTCGCCGCCCGACTCCTCGAGCGCCTTCTTGCAGTCCATCATGCCGCTGCCGGTCAGGTCGCGGAGCTTCTTCACGTCCGCGGCGGTGTAGTTAGCCATGACTCGCTCTCTTGATGTCTGTGCTCAGCGGCGTCTTTACTCGGCGGCCGGGGCCGCGGCGACCGGCTCGGCCTTCTTCTCGGCCTCGGGGGCGGCCTCAGCAGCCGGAGCAGCCTCGGTGGCAGCCTCAGCGGCGACCGGAGCGGCCTCAGCGGCCGGCGCGGCCTCAGCGGCGACCGGAGCAGCCTCAGCGGCCGGCGCGGCCTCGACGTCGGCGGCCTTCTTCTCGGCGCCCTCGTAGAGGTCGCGCTCCCACTCGGGCAGCGGCTCGCCGGCGGCGACGGCACCCGGCTCGGGCTTGGCGTTGGCGTCACCGGACTTGCGACCGGACCGGGCGATCAGACCGTCGGCCACCGCCGTGGCGATCACCCGGGTCAGCAGCTCGGCCGAGCGGATCGCGTCGTCGTTGCCCGGGATCGGGAAGTCGACCTCGTCCGGGTCGCAGTTCGTGTCGAGCACGGCGATCACCGGGATGCCCAGCTTGCGGGCCTCGTCGACGGCGATGTGCTCCTTCTTGGTGTCGACCACCCAGATCGCGGACGGCACCTTGGTCATGTCCCGCAGGCCACCCAGCGTCTTCGTGAGCTTGGTCTTCTCACGGAAGAGCTGCAGGGTCTCCTTCTTGGTGTACCCGGCGGCGGTGCCGGTCAGGTCACCCAGGCCCTCGAGCTCCTTCATCCGCTGCAGGCGCTTGTAGACCGTCTGGAAGTTGGTCAGCATGCCGCCCAGCCAGCGGTGGTTCACGTACGGCTGGCCCACCCGGGTGGCCTGCTCGGAGATGGCCTCCTGAGCCTGCTTCTTGGTGCCGACGAAGAGGATGTGGCCACCCTCGGCGACGGTGTCCCGCACGTACGAGTAGGCCTTCTCGATGTAGTCGAGGGTCTGGCGCAGGTCGATGATGTAGATACCGTTGCGCTCGGTGAAGATGAATCGCTTCATCTTCGGGTTCCAGCGCCGGGTCTGGTGCCCGAAGTGGACACCGCTCTCCAGCAGCTGGCGCATGGTCACGACGGCCATGGTGAATTGCTCCTTGTTATCCCTGGTTGACACGCCCACCGGCCGGTGGGCGTCCTGGCGCCCGGTCGTCGGCCGCAGGCGGACCCGAGAAGACGGGACCAGGGAGGGCCGCCGCTGCGCTGCGTCACCGGCGAGGAGCCGATGGGCGGCGTGCAGAGGGCGCGCGAGGTCGACCGCACGAGGCGGTCGCCGTGGCCAAGCATACGCCCTCGCTTATGCCGCCCCTAACCCGGCGGCCAGGAGCACCAGAAGGCCGATCGGGAGGTACACGTGGGGCGGGCGGAGCCATTCGTTGCGGTCGGCCGGGACGGCGCCGGCCAGCGCGTACAGGCCGCCGCCGGTGAGCGGGAGACCCAGCGTGAGCAGCACGGCCGGCACCACCCCGCCGGCCTGCATCGGCCCGTCACCGAAGGTGGCGTTGATCAGCAGCATGATCGCCGGGATCATCAGGACGCCGGTGACGGCGAGCATCAGAAGGGCGGAAAGGGTACGGCGGGTACGGAACATCCGATTCGCCCGTGGTGGCGCCGGCTGGTAACGGTTCACCGGCGGCACCACGCTGGTCGCCTCGTTGTACGGCTGGGTCTGCCCGTAGGTGGCCGGGGCCGGCGCGTCGGCCAGCGAGGTGGCGCCCGGCGGGCGGACGGCCGGGTATTCCGGCCCGCGCACCGGCGCCCGGGTCTCCTCGATCGCGTGGCTGCCCGCCGGCGGCCGCTGATACACGCCCGAGTCGTACGGGTTACCGGTGCTCTGACCGGTGTACCAACTGGGCTGCGGCTCGTCGGGGTACCGGCGGTTTCCGTCCACGAGATGGGAACTTAGGCGACCACGCTCCGCAACGCCACCGCTGACCGGTTATCACATCGGGCCGATCACTGAGCGGTTGTCCACAGTAGCTCTCCGTCCACAGCCCCCCAGGCCGTCGCCCGCTCCGCCGAGCCACCGTGTCCGCCATGACAAAGGTGCGAAAAGCGGTCGGCGAGTACGGCGAACACGTCGCGGAGCGATACCTGACCGCGGCCGGGCTGGTCGTCCTGAACCGCAACTGGCGATGCTCCGACGGCGAGGTCGACCTGGTCCTCCAGGACGGCGACGACATCGTGTTCTGCGAGGTCAAGACCCGGCGCAGCGGGGCCTTCGGGCGCCCGGTCGAGGCCGTCCACTGGCAGAAGGCGCGGCGCCTGCGGCGGCTGGCGGCCCGCTGGCTCGCCGAGGCGACAACCCATCCGCGCGAGGTCCGCTTCGACGTGGTCGAGGTGATGCCCCAGCCCCAGGGCGCCGCCATGGTCGAACACATCCGCGCGGCGTTCTGAGATGAGCTACGCACGGGTGCTGTGCGCCGGCCTGATCGGCATGGAGGGCCGCATCGCATGAGCTACGCACGTGTTCTTTGCGCGGGCCTCCTCGGGATGGAGGGCCGGATCGTTGAGATCGAGGCTGATCTCGCTCCCGGTCTGCCGGCCGTGATCCTGACCGGCCTGCCGGACAAGGGGCTGAACGAGGCCCGGGAGCGAGTTCGGGCCGCCGTGGTGAATTCCGGACAGACGTGGCCGCAGAGGCGCATCACGGTCAATCTCCAACCGGCAACCATGCCGAAGCACGGCAGCGGGTTCGACCTGGCTATCGCGTGCGCTCTACTCACGGCGGCGGGTGACCTGCCGGCAGCTCCGCTGGACGGGGTGGTCCTGCTCGGCGAGCTAGGTCTCGACGGCGGGGTCAGGTCGATACGTGGTGTTCTGCCGATGGTCGCGGCCGCCGTTCGCCATGGGGTGAGCCGGGTCGTCGTACCGATTGCCAACGCGCGCGAAGCTACGGCCGTCCCTGGGATCGACGTCCGCGCCGTCGACACCCTCGAGCGACTGATCTCCTTCCTCCGTAGCGAGGCACACCTTCTGGACCTGCCCGACATCCCCGAGCCGCCACCTGCTTCACCCGGTCTCGATCTCGCCGATGTCGCCGGTCAAGAACTGGGCAAGTACGCGATCGAGGTCGCGGCGGCCGGTGGCCATCACGTCGCGTTCTTCGGTCCGCCCGGCGCCGGCAAGACCATGCTGGCCGAGCGGCTGCCTTGGATCCTTCCTGAACTGGACGACGACGCGGCGCTCGAGGTGACCGCCATCCAGTCGATCGCCGGAGTGCTCCCGCCGCACTCGACCTTGGTCCGGCGACCCCCCTTTCAGTCACCACACCACACCGCGAGCACGTCAGCACTTGTCGGTGGTGGCACCGGCATCGCCAAGCCTGGCGCGATGTCACTCGCACATCGCGGTGTGCTTTTCCTGGATGAGGCCGGCGAGCTCGCTCCCAGCACGCTGCAGGCGCTTCGACAGCCGCTCGAAAGCGGCCGAGTCATCGTGGCGCGGGCCAACGGGACAACGGAGTTTCCGGCGCGCGTGCAGATGGTCGTCGCCACAAATCCCTGTCCGTGCGCTCAACCCGCCGGTGATCAGGCATGTATCTGCGCGCCGGCGATACGCCGCCGCTATCTGGCCCGCATCTCCGGGCCGCTGCTCGACCGGATCGATATCCAGGTCCACCTACGCGCACTGAGCGCGGCCCAATTGATGACCAACGACGCGCCGACCGACTCGTCGATGATCATCGCCGAGCGGGTGGCGAAGGCACGGGCCGCGGCGGCGGCTCGTTGGTCCATGAACGGTTGGCAGACCAACGCCGAAGTACCCGGCCCTCAGCTGCGCCGACCACCTTGGCGGCTGCCGAACAACGACACCAAGGTCTTGCGCACCGGACTCGACCGGGGCCGGTTGTCGGTCCGAGGCTTCGATCGCGTCTTGCGGCTGGCCTGGACCATCGCCGACCTGGACGGCAGACAGCGTCCGAGCCGAGAAGACGTGGACGAGGCGGCACAGCTACGGATGGGCGAGGAACGAGCCGACCGAATCAACCGGCCGTTCTCATTCTCCCCCTCTGCGAACCGGACCACAGCTTGGAAGGAGCCGTGATCGTGGCTGGGGACAGCTCGCCGGCGGATCGGGACGAGGATGTGGCCGCCCGGGTCGCGCTGACCTGGCTGGCCGAGCCCGGCAATCGCGCGATCTGGACGATGGTCCAACAGGTCGGTGCTCCGTCCACACTGGACGTGCTGCTCGCTGGGCGGGCTCAGGACTCGGCTCTGCGTACGGGAGTGGCGGCGCGCAGTGCCAAAGGTGACGCGCGGCGGCTGGCGGAGGCGGCGTTGCGCCATGCGGAGCGGCTGGGGACGCGGATCGTCATCCCGACCGACGACGAGTGGCCGGCCGGGGTGGAGGCGCTCGCCACGCTCGAGGTGCCCACGCCCGGGAAGATCAACCGCGACGTCCGGCCGCCGCTCTGTGTCTGGGTGCGCGGCGGCTGGCCGTTGGGCGAGATCCTGGAGAAGTCGGTCGCGGTGGTCGGCGCGCGGGCGGCCACCGGGTACGGGACCCATGTCACGACCGATATCGCGTACGGGCTGGCCGAGCACGAGTGGACGGTGGTGTCGGGCGGGGCGTTCGGCATCGACGCGGCGGCTCATCGGGCGGCGCTGGCGGCCGGCGGTCGTACCGTGGCCGTGCTGGCCTGCGGGGTCGACCGGCCGTACCCGTCCGGGAACGCCTCCATGTTCGAACGGATCGCCGAGACCGGTCTGCTGATCAGCGAGTGGCCGCCCGGCTCGGAGCCGTTGCGGCACCGCTTCCTGATCCGCAACCGGGTGATCGCCGCCGCCACCCACGGCACGGTGATGGTCGAGGCGGCCGCCCGCAGCGGCGCCGTCCAGACGCTGGGCCGGGTCCTGGAGCTGCACCGCAAGGCGATGGTCGTGCCCGGCCCGGTCACGTCGGCCATGTCGGTCGGCTGCCACGAGCTGATCCGCGCCAACCCGGCCGTCCGCATGGTCACCGGCCTCCCCCACGTGCTGGAAGAGATCGGGAAGATCGGCGACTACGAGGCGGAGCGCCCGCGCGGCCCCGAACACCAGCGCGACCATCTCGACGAAGAGTCGGCCCTGCTGCTGGAGGCGATTCCCAGCCGCGGCCCCGCCGACCCGGCCGAGCTGGCGGCCAAGGCCGGCCTGAGCCTGCGCACGGTTCTCCGCCGCCTGTCCCTCTTGGAGACCCTCAACCTGATAACCCGCCACCCCAACGGCCGAGTCACGCTGCGCCCATCGGCGCCCCGGAACCGCGGCGCAGCGGCAACCGCTTCCCCGGCGCCGGGGAAGTCAGAAGATCAGGAGGCTGTCAGTGAGTGACTCGCGGGAGCCGGCCGGCTCAGTCCTCGGGGTCGTCGATGTCGCGGCGATGGACCTTCATCCACCCCTCGACGTCCTCGGTCAGCCAGACCTTGCCCTGGGCGAGATCGGCGACGGGCTTGGGGAAGTCGGCGCGGCTGGTGATCTGGTACGCCCGCTGCCGACTGACCCCACCCAGGCGGATGCGGATCTCGTGCGCACCCATCAGTCGGATCTGCTTCGCTGCCACGAGATCACCGTAGGCGCGAGACTATTAGTCTTTTATCAACTTCACGGGAGACAGCTAGTCGTCGGTCAACTAGGCTAGCCTCATGAACACCAGACGCGAGTCACCCTCGCCGGTGCCGTTGGCACCACTACACCGCCGCAGCTGGCGCACCCTTTGGCGCCGCTGCTCCTGCGGCCTCCCCGAGCCCTGCGTCGACAGGGCAACGGAGACCGCGCTGGTAGAGCCCACGCTGGTCCTCCCCGCGATCACTGCCGAAACAGGTGTCGAACCAACACCGGAATGCGCCGTCGCCCCTCCTTGGTTCGCCTCACCAACCATTGCCGAAACCATTCGGCCAATGCCACGACCGTCCATTCCAGCCATTGCCGGAATCCTTCCCACCACCCACCCGTCACACAACCGAACCGATTCGAGTCCCCCCTTCAACCCGATGGCCCACACGGCCGCCACATTCACCAACCCCACCAAGGCGACGCACCCGACAACCCAGCGCTGCCCCCACCTCAACCACTCCCGACCACAACGCCCCACCACCCCAAGCCGCCCAACCGCACCCCCGGCGCCCATCGCGCCAGACGCGGCCTCCCCAAGCCTCCCGCCCAGAAGCGAAGCCGCTGCAAGACCGTTGCCACATCCCTCGCGGCTCAGCACCGGAGACAGAGCAGCCGCCAGGCCGAGACCCCGGTCCAACCAACCCAGTTCCGGCAGAGACCAGTCGACCGCCCATAGTCGACAGTCGGCGAAGGGTCGTCCTGCGATGCGGAGCAGGACACGCGACAACGACGATGACGGGCACCAGGTCGGGCGGGCAGGGAACCTCACTCCCGCGCAGGCCAGCAGATCCCGGCAAGCTGATCGACCCGCGCCACCAGCCAGCGCCTGGTGATGGAAGCGCAGCGGATCGAGCACTTCTGGGTCCGCCCCTCATGGGACTGCCGCACCTGCGAGCAGCCCTGGCCCTGCCCACAAGCGAAGGAGATGTTGCTGGACGAGTTCCGGCACTTCCCATCCGTGTTGTGCATCTATCTGGTCAACCAGCTGACGGATGCCGTGGAAGACATGACCGCCAACGGGCAGAGTCCGCCGCCCGACCTGTTCGAACGGTTCCTGGAGTGGGCGATCCCAGGGCCGAAACCCTGACCGCGCCACCGAGCTGACACGGCGAAGACGATAAGTCCGGCTCCAGAGCCTCCATCGCAGTAACCACCGGGGACCGCCCAGGCGACGAGTCCACGAGGTGGCGAACACTTGGAGGCCATAGCCGGCCCGCCGCCCCAGCCCGTTCCAAGCCACGCCCAGCCCGGCCCCGGCCCCGGCCCCGGCCCCGGCCCACCCCGTCGGCCCAGCCCGGCAGGTCCAGCAAGACAAGGTCCAGCAAGACAAGGTCCGGCCAAGTCCAAGGCCCAACGCGATCAACTCGGTCGCATCAAAGCGATGAAGAACCGAAAGTCCACACTCGCCAGTCACGGCCGCGATGCTCTAAGGCAGCGCAGGCACGGCCTGTCGCATCGGGAATCCACAGTGGTCTGGATAAGGTGGGCGACGGCCGGAGGAGACCGCTCGGGACGCGCCCTCGCGATGGAGCCAACCGACCGTCGCCACCCGCCGCCCGATCTAGCTCGGCCTTCTCAGTGCGGCAGAACTATCATACCTACATGGGACTGTACGTACAACGTGATGGAGCATCGTGGCCACGTAAGCTGGGTAACATGATCGACCCCTCGGCCGACCGCGCGGTTTTCCGGCAGCTCGCCGACATCTTGCGGAACCAGATCGAGTCGGGCGAGCTTGGTCCCGGCGACCCGTTGCCCAGCGAGTTGCGGCTGGCGCAGGAGTTCACCATCAGCCGCACCACGGTTCGGCAGGCCATTGCCCAGCTGCGCACCGAGGGGCTGGTCAGCGTCGAGCGGCCGCGCGGCACGTTCGTGCGGGTGCCCGAACAGGTCGAGGTCATCGTGCTCGCCCGCGGCGACCGGGTCGGCGCCCGCATGCCCACCGACGCGGAACGCCGGTCGTACCGGCTCGGCGAAGGCGTCCCCGTGCTCGTGGTCACGTCGACCGACGGCACCATCAAGGTCCACCCAGCCGATCGCGTCCACCTCCGCCGGCCGTAACAGCAGCCCCGCAGGCCATAACCATGGCCCGCCAGCCGAACCCGCGACCGCCGCCGATGGGGTGGACGGGCCACATCTTCGGGAAGATCGGCACCCCTAGCGGACGGTTTTCGCAACCATCCGGAGGGTTGTCGAAGCTCACCAATCACGCCTAGCGTCGGCATCAATGCACCGTCCATCTGAGACGGTGGACCGACCCCTGTGGTGCGGTCGCCCGAAGTCTGCCCCTGGGCGTCCGCACCACAGGCGAAGGCGAAGGGGAAGGCGAAGGCTCCATGGCAACACCGTAAGAAGCGGGTACGACAATCCGGCGCGCGTACCCCAGCTAGAAGATCTTGAACTCGGCCCGCGCAAGCGTGAAGCCCCGGCCCGACGGAGCATGGGTGCAACGCACGCCGGCGCTGGCGCTGTTGCAGACGAAGTCGCCGACCTGGACCGCCTTGCCGTAGTCGAGGATCTCGGCCGCGCCCATCACCGTGTCGCCGGCGCAGGTCAGCGTGGCCCCCTCGGCCGTGACGGTGATCGCGCTCCCCCACGCCTGCTGGCAGTCGGCGGGCTTGGCCGGCGGCTGCCACGTCTTCTCGCCGATGTCGCAGCGGGCCGACTCGGCGGTCACCAGGCAGCCGATGTTCTTCGACGGCAGGGTGAACTGGCGGGTGGCCGTGTTGCGCTCGCCCAGCCCGGTCTTGGCCTCTGGTTCCTCGTTCGAGGAACAGCCCACCAGGGACAGGGCCATGCCGATGATCACCAGGGCGCGCCGCACCACGGCAGGATAGGTCCTTGACGCCCGCGGGTCGAGCGCGGACCGTCAAGGGCGATGAGCACGCGGGAGATCCACGAGGCGCTGCCGCCGGCGATGCGCGAGGCGGCCGACGAGTTCGGCCTGCACCTGGCACGGGTCGAGAACCGGTCGGCGCACACCGTCCGGGCGTACCTCGGGGATGTGGTCTCGCTCCTTGATCACGCCGCGCGGGAGGGTTGCGCGTCGCCGGCCGACCTGGACATCGCTGTTCTCCGGAGCTGGCTGGCGGCGCGGCTGCGGGAGGGCGCGGCGCGGACGTCCCAGGCGAGGCGGGCGGCCGCGGCCCGGGCGTTCACCGCGTGGGCCCATCGCGAGGGCCGGGCCGGCGACGACGCCGGCGCCATGCTGTCGAGCCCACGGGCACATCGTGACCTGCCGACCGTCCTGCGCAGCGACCAGGCGGCCGAGCTGGTGGAGGCCCCGGCGGCCGCGGTCACCGACGATCCGGTGGCCGCCGCGATCGAGTTGCGCGACCGTGCCGTCCTCGAGGTTCTCTACGCGACCGGCATCCGGGTCAGCGAACTGTGCGGCCTCGACCTGTCCGACATCGACGACGGCCGCCGCGTGCTCCGGGTCTTCGGCAAGGGCGCCAAGGAGAGGACCGTTCCGTACGGCCTGCCGGCCCAGCGCGCCCTCGACGGCTGGCGCGACCGGGGCCGCCCTCGACTGACCACCCAGCGCGAGGCCCTGTTCGTCGGCCTCAAGGGCGGCCGCCTGCAGCAGACCGTCGTGCGCCGCATCGTCGCCGCCGCCGCCCAGGCCCGCGGCCTGCCGCACACCAGCCCGCACGACCTCCGCCACTCCGCCGCCACCCACCTGCTCGACGGCGGCGCCGACCTGCGCGCCGTGCAGGACCTGCTCGGGCATTCGTCGCTGTCCAGCACCCAGATCTACACGCACGTCTCGACCGAGCGGCTGCGCGCGGCATTCAAGCAGGCCCACCCCCGGGCCTGATCATCTACCCTTCAGTGATGAGAGAACCGCCACCCGCCATCCCCGGCGCGCGCCTGCTGTTCTCGCTCGACCCGGCCGTGTCCTATCTCAACCACGGCTCGTTCGGCGCCGTCCCGATCAGCGTGCAGCGAACCCAGCAGCGGCTGCGCGACGAGGCCGAGTCGAACCCGATGAAGTTCTTCCACCAGGGCCTCGACGACCGTGTTGTGCACACCCGCCGGCACGTGGCCGGTTTCCTGGGCGCCGACCCCGACGGCAGCGCGCTGGTCGGCAACACCACGATCGGCGTCTCCCTGATCCTCCAGTCGGTGCGCATCAGCGCCGGCGACGAGGTCCTGATGACCGACCACGCCTACGGCGCCGTGGCCCTGGCCGTCCGCCGCCAGTGCCGCCGCGCCGGCGCCACCGCCCGCACCGTGGCCCTTCCGCTGACCGCCACCCACACCGAGGTGGTCTCGCGCATCCGCAACGCCCTCCGGCCCGGCCGCACCAAACTCCTGGTGATCGACCAGATCACCTCGCCCACGGCCAAGGCCTTCCCGGTTCGCGACCTGGCCGCCGCCGCCCGCGAACACGACATCCCCATCCTGGTCGACGCCGCCCACGTCCCCGGCATGCTCCCGGTCGACGTGTCCGCCCTCGGCGCCGACTTCTGGGTCGGCAACCTGCACAAATGGGCCTTCGCCCCGCGCGGCACGGCCCTCCTGTCGGTGGCCTCCCCGTGGCGCCGCAAGATCGACCCTTTGGTCGTCTCCTGGGCTCAGGAGAAGGGCTTCCCCCACAACGTCGAGTTCCAGGGCACCCTCGACCCGACCGCCTGGCTCTCCGCCCCCACCGGCCTGTTCGTCCTGCGCACCCTCGGCGCCGACGCCGTCCGCTCCCACAACGCCGCCCTGGCCGCCTACGGCCAACGCGTGGTCGGCGAGTCCCTGGGCTACGCCCCCGACGACCTTCCCGACCCCGGCGACCCCCACGTATCGATGCGCGTCGTCCCCCTGCCCGCCGGCCTGGCCACCACCACCCCCGAGGCCCACGGCCTACGCGACCACATAGCCGACCAGCTCTCCATCGAAACGGCCATCAACGCCTGGGGCGGCCGCGGCTACCTGCGGCTGAGCGCCCAGATCTACAACACCCCCGACGACTACCACCGCCTGGCCGCCCGCCTCCCCGACTTCCTACGCCCCCTCCAACGCTGACCGCCCTTCCCAACCCAAGATCAAGAACCAGATGTCGCAGCGGGGTGGTGGGTACAGACCGCTGCTCCCGCCGAGGCCAGTCCGGGCGGCCACACGCTCCGCTTCCGCGCCCGCCCTCCCTGCACCCTGAGTGAGTGGTCACCCCCACCGCTAACGCGGCCCACCGCACCGCCCCCGCCGCCGCTAGGGTCCACCCACCCACCGGGTGGTAGCCCAAAGCGCCATCCCGCCCCCTAATACCGCCCAGACCTACCACCGCCAAGCGCAACGGGCGACACCAAAGCCGCCTGGCGGTGGGCGGGACATAGCCTTAGGCATGGCGCGAGTGCTGCTCACCGGAATGTCAGGCGCAGGCAAGAGCACCCTCCTCGAGGCCGTCGCCCGGCGCGGCTACACCACCGTCGACACCGACTACGACGGTTGGGAGCTGCCCGGCGCCTTGTGGGACGAGCCCAGGATGAGCGCGCTGCTCGCCGAGCACCCCACCATCGCCGTCGGCGGAACCGCGCAGAATCAGGGCCGCTTCTACGACAGGTTCGAGCACGTGATCTACCTCCGCGTCCCGCTGGAGGTGCTGCTCGACCGGGTGCGCGCCCGGACCAACAACCCCTACGGCAAGACCGCCGAGCAGCAGGCCGACATCACCCGCTACGTCGCCGAGGTCGAACCCCTGATCCGCCGGACCGCCACCCTCGAACTCGATGGCCGGCTGTCGGTCTCCGCGCTGGCCGACCGCGTGGAGAACTGCCTGTGTCAGTGACAGACACGACCACACGCATCTCAGAGCGGAAGCAACCGCACCCGCCCACGCCCCAGCAGAACCATCGGGTCGAGATAGACATCACCGCTCCGCAGCCCCCAGTGCAGGCAGGCCGGGGACGGACACCCCGGATGCCCCGCATCCACCCGCCCCAGAACGTCGCCGGCCCGGACCACGTCACCGACGGCAACCGCGGCCGTGACCGGCTCGTAGGTGGTCCGCAGCCCACCGGCATGCGACACGGTGATCACCCCGCGGCCGGCGATCACCCGGGCGACCAGGACCGTCCCGTCCCGGGGCGCCACCACTGCCGCCCCGACCACGGCAGAAAGATCAACCCCGCGGTGCCCGGCCAGCCACGGCGCCGCCGGCGGGTCGAAGGGACGAACGACCACCCCGGGCGCCACCGGCCCGAAGATCAACGCGAGAAGCAGCAACAGCATGCGGGAAAGCATGCCCAACCAGAAGGGCCCCCGAGGGGGCCCTGTGGATAACCGAAGAACTAGCCGGATGACCGAAGAACTAGCCGCCGAACCCGGCGTTGTCCGGCAACGAGATGTCGGGCTTCTCGAGCTCTTCCACGTTGACGTCCTTGAACGTCATCACGCGGACGTTCTTGACGAAGCGCGCCGGCCGGTACATGTCCCAGACCCAGGCATCATGCATCTCGACCTCGAAGTAGACCTCGCCGTCGGAGTTGCGGACGTGCAGGTCGACCTGGTTGGCGAGGTAGAAGCGGCGCTCCGTCTCCACGACGTAGGAGAACTGGCGGACGATGTCGCGATACTCCCGGTAGAGCTGCAGCTCCATCTCGGTCTCGTACTTCTCGAGATCTTCTGCGCTCATCGCTTCTCGCCCTCCATAACCTCATCTTCCCCCACCGCTGGCGATCGCCCCGGCGGCTCGCCCGACGCCACGCCGACGGTACCCCCCTCCGCAGGCCACAGCGTAAGCGGCTCGGCCGTGGTGACCGCCGGGCGCCGAGCGCGGGGCGGGCGGTTGCCGCGGCCGGAGGCGGCGGCCACGTTCACGTACGAGAAACGGTGCTCGGCGCACGGCCCATGCTTGGTCAGGGCCGCGCTGTGCTCGTCGGTGATGTAGCCCTTGTGTTCCGCGAAACCGTAGTCGGGGTACTGCCCGTCGAGCTCGACCATCATTCTGTCCCGGGTGACCTTGGCGAGCACGCTGGCCGCGGCCACGCAGGCGGCGATCCGGTCACCCTTCCAGACGGCCAGGCCGGGCGCGCCCAGCCCGTCGACCGGGAAGCCGTCGGTGAGCACGTAGTCGGGCCGGGTGGTGAGCGAGGCCAGCGCCCGGCGCATCGCGGCCAGGTTGCACACGTGCAGGCCGCGCTGGTCGACCTCGGCGGGCGGGATGACGACCACCGACCAGGCGAGGGCGCGCTTGACCACCTCGGCGTAGACCCGCTCGCGGGCCAGCGGGGTGAGCAGCTTGGAGTCGGCCAGTTCGGCGATCTCGCCGCGCTTGCCCTCGGGCAGCATGGCCGCGGCGGCCACCAGCGGGCCGGCACAGGCGCCACGACCGGCCTCGTCGGCCCCGGCCACGTTGCGGAAGCCGCGGCGCTGCAGGGCCCGCTCGAGGGCGTAGAGGCCGCCTTCCCGGCGGATCACGGTGCGTGCGGGGGTCAGCATCAGGCACCACCGACGAGCCGGCGGAGCAGGTCGGCCAGCTCGGCGGGGAAGATCTGCTCGTCCGAGGTGGCGATCTCGTCGGCCGACCACCACCGATGTGCGTCGATGGTGGCACGCTCCTCCGGGTCGAAACCGGCGGTGTCGACTTCCCACTCGTCGATCCGTACGAAATAGAAGTCTTGATCTTGCCGAAAGGTCCGGCCGTCGTAGCTGAACTCGGTCACCTGGTGCCAGACCGGCTGGCCGAGATCGTCCGGGCTGACCCGGAGGCCGGTCTCCTCGAACAGCTCGCGGGCGGCGCCCTGGGCCGACGTCTCGTCCGGCTCGAGGCCGCCGCCGGGGGTGAACCACCAGCGGAGGCCGGGCCGGGCCGGATCACTCCCGCGCAGCAGCAGGGTACGGTCGGCCCGATCGACGAGCACGACTCGTGCGGCACGGCGGTCGAGGACGGTCACGGCACCCACCTTATTGCGCCGACGGTCGATCTCTCGACCGCGGGCGGTCACTTGGCGGCGGCAGGCTCCGGTACGCCGTTGAAGGTGTCCGGCACCGACAGCCAGGTCGCCCTGTTCACCGGCCAGAAGACGGTGAACGCGCGCCCCACGATCGACTTGTCCTCGATCGTGGCCTCCTGGATGTTCTGGGAGGTCTCCCAGTGTTCCAGCGAGTCGGCCGAGGCTTCCCGGTGGTCACCCATGACCCACAGACGACCGGCCGGCACGGTGATGTCGAACGGCTCGTCGGCCACGGCGTTCCGGGTGCCGTCGGCGTCGGTGTAGATGTACGGCTCGTCGATCGCGTGACCGTTGATCGTCAGGCGCTGCTTGTCGTCGCAGCACATCACGTGGTCGCCGGGCAGGCCAATGATGCGCTTGATGAAGTCTTCGCCCTCGGTGCCGCTCTGCCAGGTCTTCGGCGCCTCGAAGACGATGATCTCGCCGCGGCGCGGGTCGCGGAAGTCGTAGACGAGCTTGTTGACGAGCACGCGGTCGAGCACGTTGAGGGTGTGCTCCATCGAGGGCGACGGGATGTAGAAGGTCTGCAGCACGAACGCCCGGACCAGGACGGCGACCAGGACCGCCACGCCGATGAGGATCGGCAACTCACGCCAGAAGGAGCCGGAGCGCTTCTCGGTCTGCTCGTCAATCACGATCGGAGCCTACGTCGCCGGGGCACGAACGGCAGTCCGGAACGCGCGGACAAACCCGCAGTTAACAGGAATGGGAGCATCAGTGCCCCCGTCTCCGGATCGGGGTCGGGTTCCTTGGCCGGCGGCATCCCGACCGGCTCCAGGGCGAAGTTCTTCCAGTTGTCCGGCACGTCCAGGCTGGTGAACCGGCTGGTCGGCCAGACGATCACGAAGGCGCGCCCGATCACGTTCTCGACCGGCACCGGGCCCTGGCAGCGGGCGTCCTGGGAGACACCGCGGTGGTCACCCATCACGAAGAGCTGGTCGCTCGGAACGGTGACCTCGGCGAAGCGCCGGCTGGTGCACTGCTTCGGGTTGGGCGGGGCTTCCAGCGAGGAGTTCTCGAAGATGTACGGCTCGTCGATCGCCTCGCCGTTGACGGTGATCCGGCCCTGTTGATCGCAGCAGGCGACCTTGTCGCCGGCGACCCCGATCACCCGTTTGATGAAGTCGCGTTCCCCCGGGCGGCTGACGCCGACGAGGTCGCCGATCGTGCGGCCGAGCTTTGCCGAGAAGGTCTGGCTGATCGGCTCGGTCGGCGTCTCGCTGGCCCAGGTCTCGGGGCCGCGGAACACCACGATCTCACCGCGCAGCGGGTCACGGACGTCGTAGATGACCTTGTTGACCAGGACCCGGTCCTTGATCTCGAGCGTCTGCTGCATCGACCCGGAGGGGATGAAGAACGCCTGGACCAGGAACGTGCGGATCAGAACCGCGAGGCAGAAGGCCACGATCAGCAGGAGCGGCAGCTCCTGCCACAGGGGCATCTCCTTGCGCCGGATGATCCGGCCCCGGCGGGGTCGCCGGCCCGGCGACATCCCACCCGGATAGCCACCTGAATAGCCGCCCATCTGTCCCACGCTACGCATCTCCCGCCGCCGTCCGGACTACAGGCCCCGGATACAGCACTACCGCCCGGAGACGTCCTCGACAGACGAATACGGGCGGCAGTGCGAACGAAGTTCATCCGTCACTGGCGCAAGAGTAGTTCGCTCTCGGCGCATCCGACGGATCGACGGCCGTCAGCCGACGTTCTGCTTCTCCCGCAGCTCCTTGATCTTGGCCTTCTTGCCGCGGAGCTCACGCAGGTAGTAGAGCTTGGCCCGGCGCACGTCACCGCGGGTCACGACCTCGAGCCGGTCGATCTGCGGGCTGTGGATCGGGTACGTACGCTCGACGCCGACGCCGAAGCTGATCTTGCGGATCTTGAAGGTCTCACGGAGGCCGCCGCCCTGACGGCTGATCACGACGCCCTGGAAGACCTGGACCCGGGAGCGGTTGCCCTCGACGACCCGGGCGTGCACCTTGATGGTGTCGCCGGCGCGGAAGTCGGGGATGTCGGTGCGCTGCGACTGAGCGTCGAGAGCGTCCAGCGTGTTCATTTCGCTGCATCCTTGCTTACTCACAGCGCACCGGGAGTTCGATGCGCAGATGGGGTACCACTGACCCCGGCTGACCGGAGTCCTCGCTCGCCACTCACGGCGTGAGGGCGAACGGCAACCTCACTACTTTGCCACACCGGGAGGCGGGATCTGAAATCCGTACTCGTCCAGCGCCGCCCTGTCCTTTTTGTCCAAATTCTCGGCCGGGTAAACGTCCATCAGGTCGGGGCGGCGCGAGGCCGTGCGCAGCAGTGATTGGGTACGCCGCCAGCGCGCGATCCGCCCGTGGTCGCCCGAGCGGAGCACCTCCGGGACGTCCCGCTCCCGCCACGACGCCGGCTTGGTGTAGACCGGCGCCTCGAGCAGACCGGCCGCGTACGACTCCTCGGTCAGCGAGTCGGCGTTGCCCAGCACCCCGGGCAGCAGCCGGGTGACCGCCTCCAGCACCACGATGACCGCCACCTCGCCACCGAACAGCACGTAGTCGCCGAGCGACACCTCGCGCACGGGCATCCGGGTGGCCGCGTCGTCGATCACCCGCTGGTCGATGCCCTCGTACCGCCCGCAGGCGAAGATCAGGTGGTCCAGCCCGGCCAACTCGTGCGCGTCGGCCTGGGTGAACGGCTTACCCACCGGGGACGGGACCACGAGGGTGGCCGAGGGGGAAGCGACAGCGTCCAGCGCCTGGCCCCACGGCTCCGGCCGCATGACCATGCCCGGCCCGCCGCCGTACGGGGTGTCGTCCACCGTCCGGTGCACGTCCGACGTCCAGGTCCGCAGGTCGTGCACGGTCAGGTCGAGCAGGCCGGTGCCGCGCGCCTTGCCGATGAGCGACAGTTCCAGCGGCGCGAAGTACTCCGGGAAGATCGAGACGATGTCGACGCGCACAAGAGCCTCTCAGAGGTCCAGCAGGCCCTCGGGAAGGTCGACGACCACCCGGCCACCGGCCAGGTCGACGGTCGGCACCATCGCGGTGACGAACGGGATCAACGCCGACCCGCCGCCCGATTTGTCGAGAACCAACAGATCGGAGGAGGGCGCGTGGTCGATCCGAGCGACCGTGCCCAGTTCATCGCCGCCGACGGACACGACCCGAAGACCCACGAGCTGGTGGTCGTTGAACTCGTCCGGGTCTTCCGGCTCCGGGATGCCGGCCGAGTCGACCCGCAGTTCCGTGCCGCGTAATTCTTCGGCGCCGTTCCGGTCGGCGATGCCCTCGAACTGGGCGATCACCCGACCCTGATGCCAGCGCAGAGCCTCGAGCGTGAGCGTGCCGGAGGCGGTGGTGAACACCGCCCCCGGCACGAAACGTCGCTCCGGCTCGTCCGTACGCACGGTGACCAGGACTTCGCCCCGGATGCCGTGCGCCTTACCGATGTGTCCGACGACGAGCAGCATCTGACCGGCGCGGGTCAGTAGGCGTCGACGATGTCGACGCGGATACCGCGCCCACCGATCGACCCGATGACCTGCCGAAGCGCCTTGGCCGTGCGTCCGCCGCGCCCGATGACCGTTCCCAGGTCTTCGGGGTGCACACGGACCTCGAGCCGCTTGCCGCGGCGCGAGTCGACCAGACGCACCCGGACGTCGTCCGGGTTGTCGACGATGCCTTTGACGAGGTGCTCCAGCGCGGGCCGGAGCGCCCCGTCAGCTCGCGTCGGCGCCGGCACCGGCCGGGTCCTCTGCGGTCTCGGCGACGGCCTCGCGGTTGGGCTCGGCCGGGTCGACGGCCTTGGTCTGCGCCGGCTTGGCCTCAGCGGCCTCCGGGGCGGCGGCAGCCTTGGTGGCCTTCTTCGCCGGCTTGGTGGCCTTGGCCGGCGCCTCGACACCGGCGGCCGCCTTGGCCTCGGCCTCGTACGTCGCCTGGCGGTCGGTCTTCTCGGCCGCGACGAGCAGCGGCGGCGGCGCGGGCAGGCCCTTGAACTGCTGCCAGTCGCCGGTCTTCTCCAGGATGCGCTGCACGGCCTCGCTGGGCTGCGCCCCGACGGAGAGCCAGTGCTGAACCCGGTCGGACTTGACCTGGATCAGCGAAGGGTGCTCCTTCGGGTGGTAGATGCCGACGTACTCGATGGCACGGCCGTCGCGCTTGGTGCGTGCGTCGGCGATGACGATGCGGTACTGCGGGTTGCGGATCTTGCCCATCCGCAGGAGCCGGATCTTAACGGCCACGGTTCTTTACGCTCCCGAATGATTTGCGTGGGGTGAGTCGACGGAGCCCACGTGGGGTTGCGGGACCGATGCCTCGTCTGGACCTGATCGCGCACCGAGGGGTTAGAGGGCGCCTCGCGCGGACCGATACCAGCTCACCATTGTGCCAGACACCCGGAGCTACCGAGGAACCGGGGGACGATCCCATCCGTCCGGCAGGCCGGGCAGCTCCCAGGACGGGTCGGGGACGAAGTCGGTCCAGGTGCCGTCGAACGGGAACTCCCCCGCCTCGGCGATCTTGACGACCCGCCGGCCCTCGGCCCGGACCGCGGCCTCGTCGGCCACCCAGTAGTGGTCGGGGAAGCCGAGGCGCTCGGTGAACTCGTCCTCGTCCTTCCACTCCCAGGTGCGGTCGGGGTGCACGACCACGTCGAGGTCCTGGTCGACGACGTCGATGCCGGCCACGGCGCCGTCGTCCCACCGGACGCCGCGCTCCTCCAGGTTCACGTACCAGCTGTCGAACACGCCCTCGTCGGTCCAGAACCACCAGACCGAGTGGTCCGCGTCCGGCGGGAAGAGCATCAGGATGCCCGGGCCCATCCACGTGCCGGGGCGATGGGTGTAGTCGAGCGTCACCCACTCGGCGAACGGCATGCCCCGGGTGCCGCGGCCGTCGGCCGAGACCTCACCGATGGCCGGCGAGTGTCGCTCCAGCCAGACGAGCAGCCCGAGCGGCGTGTCGGAGACCACCCGGACCGGGCGGGCGAACGCGATGCGCCCGCGCCGGGTGTTGCGGTGCACGATCACCTGGCCGGGTTCGAACCCCATCAGTACGAACGCGCCAGGATCGCCACGAGCCCGTCCTCGGTGTCCGAGTCGGGCATCGACCCGTCCTCGCGGACCAGGGCGCGGACCGTGACCGCCTTGCCGTTGGCCTCTTTCTCACCCTCGTCGCCGACGGCCGACCAGGGCAGCCGGGCCCAGCCGGTCTGGGCCGCCTCGAGCGCCTCACCCAGCGTCTTCACCTCGACCGTGCGCTCGGCGCGGAAGGCCAGCGCGTCGTCGTACAGGCGCTGCTGGTCGGTGGTGAGCGCGGCGGTCACCTCGGCGAGCACCCCGGTCAGCGGGACGGACGACTTGGTGCCGTCGATCCGCCGGGCCACCACCACGTTGCCACTGGCCAGGTCGCGCGGCCCGACCTCGATGCGGATCGGGATGCCGCGCAGTTCGGCGTCCACGGCCCGGCGGCCGAACGGCACGTCGGCCCGGTCGTCGAGCTTGACGCGTACGCCGGAAGCCTTGAGCTCGTCGCGCAGCTGGGCCGCCGCCTCGACGACACCCTCGCCCGCCTTGACCACCATGACCTGCACCTGGATCGGCGCCAGCCGGGGCGGCAGCCGTAGCCCGTTGTCGTCGCCGTGCGTCATGATCAGGCCGCCCATCATCCGGGTGGACGTGCCCCAGGACGTGGTCCAGGCGTGCTCGACGGTGCTGGCCGGCGACGTGTACGTGATGTCGAACGACTTCGCGAAGTTCTGACCGAGCTCGTGCGACGTACCCATCTGAAGGGCCTTGCCGTCGCCCATCATGCCTTCGAGCGTCATCGTGTTGGTGGCGCCGGCGAAGCGCTCACCCTTGGTCTTGCGGCCCGGCACGACCGGCATGGCCAGCACCTGGACCATGAAGTCCTCGTAGACGTCGGAGTGGATCTGCCGCGCGTAGGCCCGGGCGTCGTCCTCGGTGGCGTGCGCGGTGTGCCCCTCCTGCCAGAGGAACTCGGTGGTCCGCAGGAACGTGCGGGGTCGCAGTTCCCAGCGCACCACGTTCGCCCACTGGTTGAGGAGCAGGGGCAGGTCACGGTACGAGTCGACCCACTTGGCCATGAACTCGCCGATGACCGTCTCGCTGGTCGGGCGGACCACCAGCGGCTCGGCCAGCTGCTTGCCACCCGCGTGGGTGACCACGGCCAGTTCGGGCGAGAAGCCCTCGACGTGTTCGGCCTCGCGGCGCAGGTAGGACTCCGGGATGAACAGCGGGAAGTAGGCGTTCTCGGAGCCCGCCTCCTTGATCCGCGCATCCATCTCGGACTGCATGCGCTCCCAGATGGCGTAGCCGGCCGGCCGGATCACCATCGTGCCGCGCACCGGCCCGTTGTCGGCCAGTTGCGCCTTGGCGATCAGGTCCTGGTACCAGCGGGGGAAGTCCTCCGCACGGGGAGTGAGCACGCGAGCCATGGGAAGGCATCCTAGTGCGGGCTACTTGATCACTCGCCCCCGGAGCACGATGCGGCTCGGCGCCTTCACCACGGCGAGGTCCTTCCTCGGGTCGGCGGGGTAGACGACGAGGTCGGCCGGCCCGCCCTCGACCAGGCCCGGGAAGCCCAGCCACGCCCTCGCGCCCCAGCTCGCGGCGGCCAGCACGGTCTCGGCCGGCAGCCCCGCCCGCTGGAGCAGGAGCATCTCGTCGGCGGCCAGCCCGTGCTCGATGCCGCCGCCCGCGTCGGTGCCGACGAAGATCGGTACGCCCGCCTCGTACGCCGCCGACACGACCGAGGGGAACCGGTCACGCAGCGCGATCATGTGGTCGGCGTACCCGCCGAATTTCGCCCTTGCCTTGTCGGCGATCGTCCCGAACGTCAAAATGTTGATCATCGTCGGCACCAGCGCCGTCCCCCGGCGCGCCATCTCGTCGATCAGGTCCAGCGTGATGCCCGTGCCGTGCTCGACCGAGTCGACGCCGGCGCGCACCATCATGGCCACGCCCTCCTCCGAGAACGTGTGCACCGCGGCCCGCGCCCCGTTGGCGTGGGCGGCCTCGACCGCGGCCGTCATGGTCGCCTCGTCCCAGCTCGGCGCCAGGTCACCGGTCTCCCGATCGAGCCAGTCCCCCACGATCTTCACCCAGCCGGTGCCGGCCTTGGCCTGCTCGGCGACGGCCGTGGCGACGTCGTCCCCGGCCACCTCGATCCCGATGTCCCGCAGGTACCGCCGGGGCGCGGCCACGTGTTTGCCCGCGCGGGCGAGGCGGGGGATGCCTGGTTCGTCGTCCAATTCCGGGTACGGGTACGGCGACCCGGCGTCGCGCAGGGCCAGCACACCGGCGTCCCGGTCGATGTAGGCCAGCTCCCGGGCCTCGTCGAGCCCGGTGATCGGCCGCGGCCCCCGCGCGATGCCCAGGTGGCAGTGCGCGTCGACCAGCCCCGGCAGGACCCAGCCCTCGCTCGCGACGGTCTCCGCCCCCGCGACCGGTTCGTAGGTCACCCGGTCTCCGACCAGCCACAGATCCCGGACTACACCCTCGGGGAGAACCACCCCACGCACATGCAACGCCACGGGTCGTTCCTACCACGATCACCGCTTACCTAGATGTCCGTAAAATATGAATCGCGTTACTTCGTCCGAACCGCCTCGGGCTCGGTCCGTTGTGGAGAGACATGAAGAAGCGCACAGCCGTAACCCTGCTGATGGCAGCCACCCTGACCACCGGCGCGATGGCGGCGACACCCGCGATGGCCGCCGAACCCACCACCGCCTCGAGCGTGCTGGTCACGTACGTGCATGAGAACGGTTCGACCTTCAAGTCGATCCTGAACGACACCGACTCGATCGCCGCGGCCCGCGACCAGCTGGCCGGCGGCGACAACGCCAGCCACCCGAGCGGCCGCATCGTCTACGGCGCCGCGAACGAGAACATCGGCTGGACCTGGCATCTCGAAGGCACCCGCCAGGTCGATGCCGACATCGAGATCTGCGACGGCACCCCCGAGGACGTCGAAACCCACGCCATCACCTCGACCACGTACTGCCCGTGGGGCGCCCGCCCGATCGCCATCCAGGACCTCTGACCCACCCGACGGACGGGAACGGCCCGACCATGGGCCGTTCCTACCCGATCCGGCCGACGTCAGCGCCGTGAGGCCCGCGCGATGTACTCGTTGCGGCGACGGGTGAGGGCCGGCAGATCGATCGTGACCTCCCACGGCACGTCGACCGTCACCACGTCGGTCGTCTCGGTGTGCCGGTGATAGACGTTGTTGTCGCCGAGGAGGAACTGGGTGAAGGAGATCTGCTTGGTGTACAGATCGACGATCCAGTAGGACGGGATGCCGCTCACCGCGTACTGCTTGCGTTTGATCTTCCAGTCCCGGCTGATCGAACTGGGCGACACGACCTCGACCGCGAGCAGGACGTCGGTGTGATGAATCAGCGAGTCCAGGGATGCGCTCGCCTCGATCACCAGGATGTCCGGTCGTCGTTCGGTGTGTTCGTCCACCATGACCGCCCGCTCTTCGCCGACCGCGTAGTCGAACGGGCAGCCGACATCGATGGCGTTGGCGATCGCGCGGCAGATGATGCTGTGAACCGTCGGCGCTGCGGGGGACAAGACGGGCCTTCCGTTGATCAACTCATAGCGAAGATCCTCGGGAAGGCGCGCCAGCTCAGCGACGGTCACATCGGTGCGATTGAGCAGGTCCTGCACGTCGGGGTGGAGATCGGGACGGCTGAAGGCAGTAGTCATCGACAGCTCCTCACGAGGGGTGCCGTCGATGTTACTAGACATGAGACTAGCTGTCGCCTGACTACTTGTCGTCGTCTTTCTTGGGCTTCATGAGCTTGTTGAAGTCGAGGTTGGGGAGCTTGAAGCCCGGCGGCAGGCCCTGGGCGCCGTCGCCGGCCAGGGCGGTCGGGTCGAAGCCGGGCGGCAGCTGGGGCATTCCGCCGCCGCGGGGCAGGCCGCCGGGACGAGGACCGCGGCTGCCGCCCTTCGTACCCTTGCGCTTGTTCTTCGGGCTCTTCGTGGCCTTGCGCCGGCCACCGCCGGGCAGGCCCATCATGCCGCCCATCTGCTTCATCATCTTCTGGGCGTCGGTGAAGCGGTTGAGCAGCTGGTTGACGTCCATCACAGTGACGCCGGAGCCGCTGGCGATGCGCGCGCGGCGGGAGCCGTTGATGATCTTCGGGTTGGTGCGCTCGCCGGGGGTCATCGAGCGGATGATCGCGGTGACCCGGTCGAAGTGCTTGTCGTCGAGCTCGGCCAGCTGGTCCTTCATCTGGCCCATGCCGGGCATCATGCCGAGGATGTTGGCGATCGGGCCCATCCGGCGGACGGCGATCAGCTGGTCGAGGAAGTCTTCCAGGGTGAACTGCTCGCCACCGAGCAGCTTCGCCGTCATCTTCTCCTTCTGATCGTCATCGAAGGCCGTCTCGGCCTGCTCGATGAGGGTCAGAACGTCGCCCATGCCGAGGATGCGGCTGGCCATCCGGTCGGGGTGGAAGACGTCGAAGTCCTCGAGCTTCTCACCGGTCGACGCGAACAGGATGGGTTCGCCGGTGACATGCCGGACGGAGAGCGCGGCGCCACCGCGGGCGTCACCGTCGAGCTTGGAGAGCACCACGCCGGTGATGCCGACGCCGTCGCGGAAGGCCTCGGCGGTGGCCACCGCGTCCTGGCCGACCATCGCGTCGATGACGAAGATGACCTCGTCGGGGTTGACCGCGTCGCGGATGTCGCGGGCCTGCTGCATCATCTCGGCGTCGATGCCGAGGCGGCCGGCGGTGTCGACGATGACGATGTCCTTGGCGGTGCGCCGGGCCACGTCGATGGCCTCGCGGGCGACCTGGACCGGGTCGCCGACCCCGTTGCCGGGTGAGGGGGCGTGGATGTCCACACCGGCCCGGCCGGCCAGCACCTGGAGCTGGTTGACCGCGTTGGGCCGCTGGAGGTCGGCCGCGACCAGCAGCGGCTGGTGTCCCTGGCCCTTGAGCCAGCGGGACAGCTTGCCGGCCAGCGTGGTCTTGCCGGAGCCCTGGAGGCCGGCCAGCATGATCACGGTCGGTGGCTGCTTGGCGAACTGGAGCCGCCGGCCCTCGCCGCCGAGGATCTCGATGAGCTCCTCATGGACGATCTTGATGAACTGCTGGGCCGGGTTGAGCGCCTGGGAGACGTCGGCGCCGCGCGCCTTCTCCTTGAGCGAGCTGATGAACGACCGGACCACGGGCAGCGCGACATCCGCCTCCAGCAGCGCAAGGCGGATCTCGCGCGCGGTGGCGTCGATGTCGGCGTCGGTCAGCTTCCCCTTGCCGCGAAGCTTGGTGAAGATGCCGTTGAGGCGGTCACTGAGGTTGTCGAACACGTCCGCAAGCCTAGCTTCCCGCCGCCGCCCTTACCGGTTGCGCATCCGATAGGTCTTGGCGGCCGCCTCGATGCGGCGCTGGGTGCGGGTTCCGGGGGCGATCTCACGCTTGACCCGGCTGTAGAGCCAGGCGCCGCCACCGATCACCGCGGCGCCGATGATCAGGTACCAGACCCAGCCCAACAGGGCGCCCAGCACGTTGACCGCGACCCACCCCACCACGACCACGCCGGCGATCAGCGCCACCAGGTATGCGATGCCCTTGCCCATCATTGCCTCCGTCGGTTGGCCCGGTCTCCACCATGCGCTCTCGACGCAACGTCCCGCATCAGTCTGTCGCCTGAGCCGCACCCTTAGGGGGCACCGACGCAGATGGGTCGATATCGACCGCAACCCCGCCCGGCACGTGTCCGTTGAGGGTCTGAGATCGGACACCGGGAGCGGAAGGGGTGACACGTGACGGTCACCTATCCGCGGCAACACCGGCAAAAAGCCGCCGAGCCGACCAGGCGCCGCGACATCGAAGGGCTGCGCGCGATCGCGGTGCTGCTGGTGGTGCTCTTCCACGCGGGCGTCCCGGTGGTGCGCGGCGGCTTCGCGGGGGTGGACGTGTTCTTCGTCATCTCCGGCTACCTGATCACCGGGCAGCTCGTCCGCGAGCGCCGGCTGGCCCGCTTCTACGCGCGGCGCTTCCTCCGCCTGCTGCCGGCCGCGCTGCTGGTCAGCGGGGTCACGGTGGCCGCGGCGGCACGCTGGCTGCCGCCCCTGCGGACACCGGAGATCGCCGGTGACGGGCTGTTCGCCGCGCTCTACGGCATCAACTACCGGCTGGCCGCCACGGGCGCCGACTATCTGTTCGCCGAGACCGCCCCGTCGCCGCTCCAGCACTTCTGGTCGCTGGCCGTGGAGGAGCAGTTCTACCTGGTCTGGCCGATGCTCTTGCTGGCCGGGTGGGCGCTGGGCCGGCGGCGCGGGGTCACCGTCGCGCTGATCGTGGTGGTGGCCGGTTCGTTCGCGGTGTCGCTGTGGCAGACCGCGGCCAACCCGACGTGGGCCTACTTCGGACTGCATACCCGGGCCTGGGAGCTGGGGGCCGGCGCGCTGCTGGCGGTGCTGGCGCCGCGCGTTCCCCGCCGGTTCGCCTCGGCGCTGAGCGGGGCGGGCCTGGTCGCCATCGCGCTGGCCGCCGTCGTTCTCGATTCACAAACCCCCTTCCCGGGGTACGCCGCCGCGCTGCCCGTGGCCGGCGCCCTGGCCGTGCTGGCCGGGGGCATCACCGCGCCGTCCGGCCTGCTCTCCGAATCGCCGCTGCAGGCCGTCGGGCGCCTCTCCTACTCCTGGTACCTGTGGCACTGGCCGTTCCTGACCATCGGCCCGGCCGCGCTGGGCGTGACCGCGACGCTGCCGGTCAAGCTCGCCCTGGCCGCCTCGGCCCTGGTCGCCGCTTCCCTGACGTACGCCATCATCGAAAATCCCCTCCGTCACCTGACCGCCCTGCGCGACCGCCCACGCCGGACCGTGGCCGCCGGCCTGGTCGTGAGCCTGCTCGCCGCGGCCGCATACCTGGCCGTGACCCGGGTCGACCGGGCGCCGGTGACCCGCTATCGCGCGCCGGTCCTGACCGCCTGGTCCGCCGAGCGCCTGGCCGCGAGGATTCCGGCGGTCCCGGCCAACCTCACCCCGTCGCTGCGTACGGCGAACAAGGACCTGCCGCGCGTCTACCCGGACGGCTGCGCGTCCGAGCTCACCGACCCGACGGTCCGGCGGCCCTGCGCGTACGGCGACGTGACCTCACCGGAGACCGTGGTCCTCTACGGCGACTCGCACGCCGCGCACTGGTTCCCGGCGCTCGAGGCGATCGCCCGCGACCGGCACTGGCGCCTGCTCGTGGTGACCAAGAACTCCTGCTCGGCCGCGGCCACCCGGATCTTCCAGGTGAAGCTCAACCGGCCCTTCAACGAGTGTGTGGCGTGGCGGCGGAACGCGTGGGCGTACATCGCCGCGCGGCGGCCGTCGCGGGTGTTCATGGCGTCGGCCGCCGTCGGAGGCACCGTGGTCGACGCCTCCGGCGTACCGCTGACCGATCCGACCTGGACCGACCGGGCCTGGCTCGCCGGCTGGGCCGAGACCACCGACCAGCTCGCGTCGAGCGGCGCCCGGCTGTTCCTCCTGGAGGACACGCCCTATCAGGCGCGACCGCCGTTGGCATGCCTGTCGCGGAACCCGGCGAACCCGCGCGCCTGCGAGGTGGCGGCGGACAGCGCGCTGCCGGGGCCGGACCGCCGCCGGGCGATCGCCACCAAGCTGCGCACCAAGGGCGTGACCGTGATCGACCCGACGCCGTGGTTCTGCACGCCGGCCCGCTGCCCGGTCATCGTCGGGAACGTACTGGTCTTCCGCGACCCGGGCCACATGACCGCCACCTGGTCACGGCTGCTCGCGCCGCAGCTCGCCCCGCTCGTCGACTAGCGACGGCGTCACCGGCGGGAGCGGGTTGCCGCGGGCGCGGAAGGAGCGCCACAGCACGTCGGGCCGGGCCAGCACGGTCGGGTGGGCCTCCATCTGCATGACCGCCTGGAACAGCTTGTTGACCTCGCGGTCGGTGGTGGTCGCCTCGACGACCTGCTGCACCATCCGGCGCCGGAGCCGGCCGAGCCACGACACCTCGGCGCCGTCCCCGGAGGTGGAGATGCCCCACGCCGCGTCCACGACGACCCTCTGCAATTCCAGGAAGGCGCGGGCCGGAGCGTCCAGATCGGGGTCCGTGCGGAGGTATTTCGCCAGGCAGGAGGCGTGCAGGGCGGCCGACGACATGCCCTGCCCGTAGATCGGGTTGAACGAGGCCACCGCGTCGCCGACCGGGACCAGCCGGGCCGGGAGCCGCTCGCAGGCGGTGTAGTCGCGGCGCCGGCTGTCCGCCTGCCGATAGGTCAGCACGTCACGGACCACCTCGCCGCTCGCCACGACCCCGAACGGTTCGGGCAGCTCGGTGCGGCAGCGCCGGACCATGTCCTCGACGGTGCGACCGGGCCGGTCGTCGCCGACCCCGGCCACCATCATGATGTAGCGGTCGCCCTCGATCGGGGTGAAGTTCGCGCCGCGCAGAAAGGCGTCGGGTGCTTGGAAGGCCAGGCCCAGGTCGACGTCGTAGCCGCCCGGCGGCCGGCGGAAGAACGCCGTGGCGTAGTTGATGCCGGTGGTCACCCGGGTCATCGGCGGCTTGTCCCAGCCGGCCTCGGCCAGCCAGCCGCTGACATTGCTGGCCCGGCCCATCGCGTCGACGACCAGGTCGGCCGGCTCTCGGCCGGTCTCCAGCCGCACACCGGTCACCGCGGTGGCGCCGAACTCGAGCCCGGTGACCCGGCCGGTGATCACCTTGACGTTCGGGACCTGGGCCAGCTCGGCGCGGACCCGGCTCTCCAGGAACGGCCGGGTCGAGGTGAGCAGGTCGAGGTCGGCGCCGGCCACCTTGGGCACACCCAGCGAGTACGACACCATGCGCTGCGTCGGCACCCGCACCGCCCCGGCCGCCACGGCCCGGTCGGCAAAACCCGGGAACCAGCGTTCGAGCTGAAGCTTCCCGCCCTCCAGCAACGCGTGCACCTGGCTGCCCTGGGGCACGCCCTGGCGCGGCTCTGCGCCCGAGACCTCGTCCCGCTCGATGATCAGGACCGTGTCGGCGTGGTCGGCGAGCACCCGCGCCGCGAGCAGCCCGGCCATGCTGCCGCCGAGCACGACGGCCGTGCCCAGGCGGGCCGGGGTGCCCGGCGGTGGCGTGGTGTCGGAGATCTCGGCGAACGTGGCGGCGGCAGACGGCATGCCTCCATTGTGGTTCACGCCGGGCGGATGTGACCCGGCCCGTGATCGAGAAGGATCCGGGTCAGCCGCCGGGTCAGCAGATCGTCCCAGGGCACGCCGGGCCGATGCCGTTCCCAGGTGGCCGCGTCCGGCAGGTACTCCAGCACCACCCCGGCCGCGCGGGCCAGGCGGAACTCCGGGCAGTCGGTGACCACCACGGTGGCCGGACCGGTCTCGCGGGCCAGCCCCGCGGTCAGCGCCCGCAGCTCCTCGACGCCGAGCCCGGCCGCCACGACCACCTCGACGGCATCCGGTCCGGGTTCCGCGGCCCGGCCCCGCCACCAGTCCCGTTCGGCCCGCGCCCCGGCCAGCTCCCAGCGCAGCCGCTCGCTCACGACCGCGGCCCCCGGCCGGTCGGCGCCGGCGAGGCGGGCGAGGCGGGCGAGGCGCGCGACCCGACCCACTCGGCCGCGGCCGAGGCGCCGTTCTCGAACGCCACCTCCGCGCACCGGGACGCCAGCGCCGCCCGTACCTCCGGCCTCGCCGCGAGCGCGAGCAGGTCGGCCAGGTCGGCGGCCCGCTCGGCGCAGAGCGCCGCACCGGCCGCGGCGGCGAACCGGGCCCGCGCGAGCTGGTCGTCGGGTCCGGCGTCCTCGTCGGGCACGAACACCGTCGGCACCCCCGCCGCCAGCAGCTCGTGGTACGCGGTGTAGCCGGCCGTGGCGACGGCCAGGTCGGCCGCCCGCAACGCCCGCGCCTCGGGCTCGATGACGGTGAAGCCGGGCACCGTGGTGGTGAGGCCCCGGCACACCACGGCCGGCTCGTCGCCCAGCCCGAGCCGCTCCCGGGCCGCCGCCCGGTCGAGCAGGTCGGCCCGGTCGAGCGCGGTGATCGGCGCGACCGTGGTGACCCCCTCCCGGTCGTACACGGTCCAGCCCTCGTCGCCCGCGGTCGCGAACTCACCCGGCTCCAGCACCGCGTCGAAGGCCGCCGACCGACCGCGCCACCGCAGCCCCTGACCACGCCGCCACATCGCCGGGCGCAGCCAGAGCCAGGTCACCCCCGGATGGTCGGCGGTCGCGGCGAGGAGACCGTCCTCGGGTACGCCGTCGAGCACCACGGTGCCGATCTCGTGCACCTCGATCAGGTGACGCAGCCGGTCCCGCAGCAGCGTCTCGCGGCGCGGCCTGTTCGTCTCGGGCAGGTGCTCGATCAGCAGCGGCGCCCGCGGCAGTTCCGCCGCGCTGGTCAACAGGATCGGCGCGGCCGGCAACCGGGCGGCCACCGCGAGCAGGCGGTCGGTCATGTCGCCGACCAGCAGGACCCGGGCGTTCACACCTGGTTGAACGACACGCGCGTCTCGTACGAAACTCCCCTTCCGTAGTTGATCATTGAGTGGTGGAGGCGCGCGAACTACTCGAGGCGGCCCGGACCCCGCCGATCGTGCATCGGATCGGCGACCCGGAGCGGGTCACCAGCATCGTGGTCGCGTACGCCCCCGGACCGGAACTGATCACCTCGATCCGCTCGCTGGCCGCGCAGAGCTGGACCAACCAGGAGATCCTGCTGGTCGACGACGGGTCGCCGCACGGGCACGACCGCGTGTTCGCCGAGGCGACCGGCCTCGATCCGCGGGTGCGGCTGCTCCGGCTCGACGCCAACCTCGGCGTGTACGCCGCCCGCAACGCCGCCCTCGACCGGGCCACCGGCGACTACGTCACTTTCCAGGACCCGGACGCCTGGTCGCACCCGTCCCGGCTCGCGGTGCAGGTCGCCGCCCTTCGCGCGTCGTCGTGGGCCGGCGTCGTGGGCCGCGCGCTGCACGTGACCGGCGACCTGACCGTGACCCGCGCGCTTCGAGGCCCTTTTCTGGTACGGCGGGGCGCCGGCCGGTTCGACGAGGTCCGGCACGGCGGGGACGACGAGTACGTCGAGCGGCTGTCCCTGGCCGCCCGGCCCGACCTGCTGGCGCTGACCCGATCCGCGCCGCCGCCGCATCTCGCTCCGGCGCTGCGGTCGTACCGCTCGGCGTACCGGAGATGGCACCGCCACCCCGCCGCCTCGCCCGGCCGCCCGTGGCCCCTGCTGGAACGCCGGGGCCGGCGGGCCTACGACGTCGTGCTCGCCGCCGACTGGACCCGGCCCGACGGCGGGCTCGGCCAGTTCCACGCCCTCAAGGCCCGCGGCCTGCGCGTCGCCCTGCTGCACCTGGACGACCCGGCCCGGCTGCGGCTCGGTCCCGCCGACCTCGACCCGGCCGTCCAGCAGGCCGTCAACGACGGTGCGGCCGAGCAGGTCGACATCACCGACGACATCCGGGCCCGGCTGGTCGTGGTCCGCGACCCAGCCGTGCTGATCCATCCGCCGGACGCGCCCAGCGGCGTGCGGGCCACCCGGGTCGTGGTGGAGTCGTCCCGGTCGCCGCGCCGCTGCGTCGACGCCTCGCGCCGGCTCTTCCACGCCGAGCCGCTGCTGGCGCCGGCCGGGCCGCGCACCCGGCAGGCGCTGGCCGGGCTGCCGCTCACCCCGGTCGACCTGCCCGCGACCGTGGCGGCCGAGGACTGGCGGCTGGACCGGCGTTCCGCCGGACCCGGCCGTCCGGTGGCAGGCTGCATCGGCGGCGGCGCCGGCCTTCCGCGGGACCCGGCTGTCGACGTCAGGTTGCTGGACGGTTGTCACGGCGTACCCGGATGGTTGCGTTATCGCCCCACCGACCTGGACCAGCGCGCCTTCCTGCACCAGCTCGACTTCTACCTGCCGCTGCCGCCGCCGGCCGATCCCGATCCGGCCGTGCTGGCCGCGCTGGCCGCCGGGTGTGTGGTGCTGCTGCCACCGAGCCACCGGCCCGCGTTCGGCGACGCCGCCGTCTACACCACCGACCCGGCCGGCGCGATGACCGCGCTGCACGGAACCGATCTGACCGCGCAGCGCGACCGGGGCGTGGCGTTCGTGCGTACCCACCACCACCACGGCCGCTACGCCGCCCGGATCGAGGCCTTGACACCGTGATCGCAACCGGGCTGTTCCCGTGCTGGACAGCCTTGGGCGCTACTCACCCGTCCCGCAACTCAGAGGTCACGGCAAGGCACCTGTAGCGGCCTTCAGGCGCCCCGGAGCGGGCCGATCGGAATGCTGAACCTGGCGGACACGAGCCAGGCGCCGCACTCCGAAAGGCAGCTCACATGCGCTCGATCGTCCGCCGCCTGGCCCAGATCGCCCTCGTCCCCGCCGCCCTGTTCGGCGTGATGGCGTTGGCGACCCCGGCTCAGGCCGCGGCGCCGACGGTCGGGCAGCTGCAGGTCGACATCTTCAACGCCACCAACGTGCAGCGGGTCAAGGCCGGTTGCGCCCGGCTCCGCAACGACGCCAAGCTCGGCTACGCGGCCCGCGGCCACAGCGCCTACCAGGCCCGCACCAACAGGATGAGCCACACCGGCTCGAGCAACTCGACATTCGCCGTCCGCGCCTCCCGCGCCGGCTACGTGGGCGCCCTGTCGGAGAACGTGGCCTACGGCTACCGCACCGGCGCCGAGGTCGTGGCCGGGTGGATGAAGAGCCCCGGCCACCGCGCCAACATCGTCAACTGCCGGGCCAAGGCCGTCGGCGTCGGCGCCATCTACGCGGCCAACGGCACCCCGTACTACACCCAGGACTTCGGCACCCGCTGAGCCGTCGCAGTCTCCGGGCCCGCCCCCGCGGGCCCGACGTGGGGTAACGCCCCACGACCGCGCCCTCGCCGTCCCCCGCGGCGAGGGCGCGCTGTCTTTCCCGAGGTCACCCATCGGCGCGCGGGTTGAGAATGGTGCGCGCGGCTCCGGATCCTCGCCGACGCCGAGCGCGACACGCCCGGGCCTTCGCCCCGGCCGGCAGCGCCGCCTCGGTGTTCGCCGCCCGGCACGACAAACTCCCGGGCCTCGCGACGATCGCCCTTTCGCCGTCTCGCCCTGCCACCGTTCAGGTCAGAGGTAGGTCCCGATGGCATATCAGGCCCCGATGCCGCTTTGATGGCCGCAACGGTGGTAGGGCAAGACGGTATTGCTGGTCCCCGCCACCGCTGGCGGCTACCACTCGCGGGGGAGCGAGGCATGCGTGGGCGGCCACGTCACTTCTCGAGGGCCTCGACGATCTGCGCGGCGGCCTGGGCCTGGGTGAGGTGGGTGGTGTCGATGACCTCGGCCTCCTGGTGCAGCCAGGTGCGGGCCGCCTCGGCGTAGGGCTCGAGGTATTTCAGGTCACAGTCGAGCCGCGTCGCCCAGGCGGTCGGCCGCCAGTCGGGCGTACGCGCCGGTGATGTGATGGTCGTCGCGGTAGACGAGGACGTTGCCGAGCACCACGGGACAGCGGGCCGCGCCCAGCCACGGGACGGGGTCGGCGAAGGACGGACCGGCGACCGATCGGACGGCGGCCCGGTGGCGAGGAACGGCAGCCCGGCGTGGCCCAGGACGACGAGCAGGACGGCCAGCGCGCGCAGGCCCTCGATGTCCGGGCGGAGAGCAGGGGCCGCCGGCGGCGCTACCGGGCGACGGAGGAGGAGGCGCGGCACAGCACCGTCCAGCCGCCCGCCGACGAGGGGGACGCCACGAAACCGTCGAGGTTCCCCTGGCGGGGCACCGGCGAGGCCGCCGCCACGACCACCCCGTCGGCCGCGAGCCGGCGGCCGAGCACGTGCAGCGCCGGCGGCAGCGGGTCGGGGCCGGGGCCGTCGACCAGCAGCAGGCCGATGTCGGTGAGGCCGGCCAGGGCGTCCACGTCGTACCAGTCCGCGGTCCGGCCGTCCCAGGCCAGCTCGGCCGGTGGCACCCGCAGCACCTCGATGCCGGTCAGGTCGTGGGCCAGCAGGTCGGCGCGCAGGCGGTCGGCCCGGGTGGCGTCGTGTTCGACCACGACCAGGCGGCCGCCGTGCTCCGCCGCGTACCCCAGCCAGACTGCGACCGGCCCCGCGCCCAGCGCGACCGTCAGACCGGGTTTGCGGCCGCGGGTCAGGTGGAGCAGGCCGAGCAGGTCGGAGGGGGCCGGCCCGGACTCCGGCAGGGGCATCGGGGCGCGCGGCGCGATCGTCCGGGAGAGCTGGATCACGGCGTTGAGCTCACGGTTCTGGGCGCGCAGCAACGTCTCGGCGCCGCCGGGGGTGAGGCGGTCGAGGCGGGCGATGGTGCCGGTCAGCTCGAGGTGCCGGTCGCCGGCCTCCAGCCGTTCCTTCTCGACCGCGGCGACCACCCGGCGCTGCACCTGATCGAGGATGTCGCGCAGCTCGCCGAGGGACGCACGCTGGGCGTCGTGCTGGGCGGTGGTGCGGCGATGCAGGCGTACGGCCACCGCGAGCACCGCCGTCAGCAGGGCGGCGAGCAGCGCGATGGCGATCGGCGTACGCCCGGACAGCGCCGCCACCACCGCGCCCGCCCCGGCCAGGGCCGCGACGGCCACCCCGATCGTGTGCGGCGGCAGTCGCAGCAACCGCCGGACCAGCTCGTTCATCGGCAACCTTCCACGGTGAGGGCGAACTGCTCCGGCCGGTGCGCCTTGGCCACGACCTGGCGGGCCCGGCGGCTCTGCTCGGCGAACAGGGCCGGGTCGGCGGCGTACCGGCGGATCAGGTCGGGCACGGCCTCCGGCTCGGCATAGATCGCGGCGTCGCCGTAGAGCGCCGCCGACCGTTCCGGCAGCACCACGACGCACCCGGCGGCCGCGGCTTCCAGCGCGGGGCGCGAGAAGGTTCCGGCCGCCGCCGGGCCGGGCACGTGCAGGTAGAAGTCGAGCTGGTGGAGGAACGCTTTCGGCGCCACGGCGCCGGCCGGGAAGATCAACCACGAGGTGGGTACGCCCGGAGCGCTCGTTCCCGGCGGCCCGTCGGCCAGCCGCAGCCGGACGTCCATGTCGGACAGCCGCCCGAGCACGCCGATCGGGCCGGCCGCCTCGGTGTCGCACAGGTCGGCCCCGGCGATCGGCCGGTCCGCGGTGGCGCCGGCGCGGGTGGCGACCCAGCCGTCCGCGTCGATGATCGCGGGCAGGTCCCGTTCGGCGATCGGCAGGTCGGGGTCGGCCGCCCGGAGGGCCGCGCGTACCCCGGGGTCGCGCGGCCACCACACGGCCGTCAGGTCGAACACCCGGCGTACCCGGGCCGTGCAGGTCCTGGTGTCGTAGTGGCCCTGAGGGGCGCGATCGGCGACCACGAGCACCCGCCCGGCCCGCAGCTGGGCCGGTTCGTCGGCGGCGAACTGCAGCACCGCCGCCTGACGCACCAGCAGGAGTTCGGCCGTGCACGCGTCGCTCAGCCCGACCTGGTCGGCGACACCGGCGTCGACCAGGCCCTGGATCGCGGCGCAGAGCGGGAGGCGGCGCCGGTACGCGGCCCGGAACGTGTCCTGCTGCACGATCCCGACGCGCATGCCGGCGTCGCGCAGGGCCCGGATCTCGTCGACGGCCGAGCGGACCGGGCCGGTCGCGAACCGCCAGTCACCGGCCAGCACCACGTCGTACGCGGCTCTCCTGGCCTCGGTCCTCGGCTGTTCCCGAGGCCGGACCAGCGCCAGCGGCTCGGCCACATGGTGGATCCGCCCCGCCACGGCCGACCGCCGGAACAGCAGCGACGACGCCTCGATCCGCCCGGTTCGCAGGCCGGCCCGGGTGAACAGCAGATCGTCGGTCACCGGGAGACCGTCCGAGGTGGTCGCCACCACCTCCGGGTCGCACATCGGCGCCATCTGGCGTTCCAGCCGGCGCGGATGCGCCCACCCGGCCGGGTCCTGGAAGGCGACGAAGTCACCGGTGGCCACGGCCAGCGCTTCCTCCCGGGTGCGGGCCAGCCGGATGGTGTCACCCATCGCCGCCGCCCGGCGCAGGGCCGGGTCGACCTCGGCCGCGATCAGGATCACGTCGAGGTCGGGCCAGGTCTGACCGAGGATCGAGCGGATCGCCGTCAGCAGTTCCGGGCCGCTCCTCCGGACCGGGATCACCACCGAGATCGGCTGGGTCGCCGCGATCTTCGCCGGCGGCGTGGCCGGCACGAGCCGGTCGAACGGCGGCACCGAGGTGTTGCCGTCGAGGATCGGCCCCGGCGCCGGGAGCAGCGCGCCGAACGCTTCCAGCCACGGCCCGACCGGCCGGTCGGCGACGAACGGGTTGGCCAGGTCGGCCTCGATCGCGGCGCGCACCTCGGGCCGGATCCTCCGGTAGCGCCGCAGCAGCCCCGGCACGGCCGCCGGTCCGGCCCAGACCAGGGTCAGCTGGGCGTGCAGCCCCTGATGCGCGGCCGAGAGCGCGCGGGGACCGAGCAACGTGTAGAGCGCCAGGGCGTCGGCCCGGTCGGCCGGTCGAAGGTCCTGCAACGCGATCGTCTGGGCCAGGGTGGCGAGCATCGCCCGGCGCGGCCGCACCCGCCGCAGCCAGCGCCGGTCCCCGGCCCGGGCCGCCGCGAGCAGATCGTCGAGGCCGGCCCCGGCCGCGCGGGCGAGCAGATGCCGCGCGTCAACCGACCGTTCCCGCACGGCGGTAGCGCCGACCGCCGCCCGCAGCGATGGCCCCATCGCCGTGACGTGGTCGTCGAGCAACTCGGCCGCCTGCACACCTGCCCAACGCCCGCGACCACCCCGAGGTGATGCTCACCCGGTCAGACCGCGTCCAGCACCGCCGCCTCCACGCGGGCTCGCGCGGCCTCCTCGGACCAGTCGCCGACCAGGTAGAACGCGTCGACCACGTCGCCGCCCAGGGTCGAGATGCGGGCGGCGCGCAGCACCGCGCCGGTGTCGTCCAGGGCGGTCGCCACGCGGTAGAGCAGGCCCGGCGAGTCGGCCGCGCGCAACTCCAGCACCGAGGCGTCGGTGGCGATGTCGCGGTGCCACACCACCCGCGGGGACGCCGCGTGGCCACGGGCGCTCATCGCGCGGGCGCGCACCCGCTGGGTCACCGACACGTCGCCCGCGGCCACCCGGTGCAGGTCGGCGGCCAGGGCCACCGGGTCGTACGGGGAGCCGTACCGCGGCTGGGTCAGGAACGAGACGATGGCCCGGCCGTCCGCGCTGGACGCGTCCGCGCCGAGCACCTCCAGCCGGTGCATGGCCAGACAGGCGGTCACCGCGGCGAGCAGGCCCTGGCGGTCGGCCGCGGCCACCGCCACCCGGTCGCCGTCCAGGTGCACCGCGGGCAGGTCGCCGCTGAGCAGCTCGGGGTCGGGCCGCGGCGGGGCGGGCAGCGCGCCGCTGTCCAGCGCGGTGCGCACCTTGGCCACCAGGTCGGCGATCAGCCGGCCCTTCCAGTCGGACCAGGCGGCCGGGCCGGTGGCGTGCGAGTCGGCCCGGGCCAGCGCGTGCAGCAGGTCGAGGGTGGCGACGTCGCCCACCGCCGCGGCCACCGAGGAGATGGTCACCGGGTCGGACAGGTCGCGGCGGGTGGCCACATCCGGCAGCAGCAGGTGCAGCCGGACCAGCTTCTCGATGGTCGCCACGTCCTCCGGCGGCAGGCCGATCCGGGTGGCGATCTCACCGGCCACCGGGGCGCCGACCACGCTGTGGTCGCCGTCCAGCCCCTTGCCGACGTCGTGCACGAAGGCGCCGATCAGCAGCAGGTCGGGGCGGTCCACCTCGCGGGCGTAGGCGGTCGCCTCGTACGCGGCCTGCACCAGATGGCGGTCCAGGGTGAAGCGGTGCACCGGGTGATGTTGCGGGAGGCTGCGCATCCGGGCCCACTCGGGCAGCCAGGCGTCGATCAGCCCGTATCGGTCGCAGGTCTCCCAGGTGGGCAGCAGGCCGGCGCCGGAACCGAGCAGCGAGACCAGCGCGGCGCGGGCGGCCGGTGGCCAGGGGGCGGGCAGCGGCGGGCTGAACGCGGCCAGCCATTCGCAGGTGGCGCGGGCGATGGGCAGGCCCACGGTGGCGGCCGCGGCGGCAACGCGCAGGGAGAGGCTGGGGTCGGGCACCGGGCCGATCGCGGTCCGCGCGAGCACCAGCTCACCGTCCTGCTCGACCACGTCACGGGCGATCGGGCGACGGGCCGGCTTTCCGGGCGGCATACCTCGCCGACGCCCGCTGCGCAGCCGGTCGGCGGCCCGCCAGGCGTCCTCCAGCGCGTACGCGACGGTCCGGGCGTCACCGGCGACCCGGCGCAGCAGCGCGTCACCGTCGTCCAGGTCGAGCATCTCGGCGACCGTGCCGCGTTCCTGCGCGACCAGCCGGTCGACCCGCCGGCCGACCGCGATGTGCAGCGCGTCCCGGGTGTCGAGCAGGCGCAGGCCGGCCGCCCGGACCGCGGGGCGCATGGTGTCGGCGATCCCGGCCCGGCCGATGCCCCGCAGCACGGTCACGTCGCGCAGGCCGCCGGCCGCCTCCTTCAGGTCGCCCTCGAGCAGGAAGGCGAGTTCGCCGTGCTGGGCCCAGCGCGCCTGGGTGAGGTCCTTGAGCTGGGGCATCAGGCGGACCGCGGTGCGCCGCCACTGGTCGCCGGCCGCGCCGATCAGCTCGGCCGAGAGCCGGGTGTCACCGGCGACGTGCCGGGCGTCGAGCAGGCCCAGCGCCACCTTCACGTCGTCGTGCCCGACCGAAAGAGCTTCGGGCAGGGTACGGACGGAGTGGTCGAGACCGAGCTTGGCGTCCCAGATCGGGTACCAGAGCCCGGCGGCGATCCGGTCGATGCCGGCCTGCCCGTCGTGCAGCAGGACCAGGTCGAGGTCGCTGTGTGGCGCGCAGTCGCGCCGGCCGAGGCCGCCCACCGCGAGCAGGCTGACCCCGGGCAGATGGCTGGGGAACAGGTCGCCCAGCCAGGTGTCGAGCGCCGCCGCCCGCTGTTCACGGGCGGCGGCGCCGATGTTGTCACCCAAGGTGATCAGATGCTCAGAGCGCGTCGAGGCCGCGCTCGCCGGTACGTACCCGGATCACGTCCTCGACGGCCGTGACCCACACCTTGCCATCACCGATCTTGCCGGTCTTGGCCGCGGTGACCACCGCGTCCACGACCTTGTCCACGTCGATCTCGTCGGTCAGCACCTCGACCTTGATCTTCGGCAGGAACTCGACGGTGTACTCGGCCCCCCGGTACACCTCGGTGTGGCCCTTCTGACGTCCGTACCCCTGCACCTCGCTCACGGTGAGGCCGGCGACGCCGAGCGCGTGCAGAGCCTCCTTCACCGCGTCGAGCTGGTACGGCTTGATGACCGCGGTCACCAGCTTCATGCTCAGTCCCTCCATCGCCATAAGAGAAGTTAACCGGCAACCTTCTGGCTGACGTCGGCCTTACCGTCAGCGTCCACTGCCTCGGACTTGCCGATTCCCGCCATGGCGAAGGCGCCACCGCCGCCGGAGCCGCCGGAGGGCGTGAAGTCGTACCCGGTCTCGCCGTGGTCGGCGATGTCGATGCCACCGACCTCGGCCTCCTCGCTGACCCGGAAGACCTTGATGGCCTTGAGGATCAGCGCGATGACGGCCGCGATCACGAACGAGTACACGGTGACCGCCGCGCTGCCGACGAACTGCTTCCACAGCTGGGTGAGGCCGCCGCCGTAGAACAGGCTCTCGTTCGCGGCCAGGGCGTTCACCTGGGTGGTGGCGAAGAAGCCGATGCCCAGCGAGCCGATCCAGCCGCCGACGAAGTGCACGCCGACGACGTCGAGCGAGTCGTCGTAGCCCAGCTTGTACTTCAGGCCCACGGCCAGCGCGCAGACGACGCCGGCGATGATGCCCAGCAGGGCGGCCGGCAGCGGGGCGATGAAGCCACACGCCGGGGTGATGGCGACCAGGCCGGCGACCGCGCCGGAGGACGCGCCGACCAGGGTCGGCTTGCCGTCCCGCAGCCACTCCACGATGACCCAGCCCAGCAGGGCGGCGGCCGTGGCGACCTGGGTGTTCACGAAGGCGACGGCGGTGACGCTGTCGACGGTCAGCTCGGAGCCGGCGTTGAAGCCGAACCAGCCGAACCACAGCAGGCCGGCGCCCAGCGCGACGAACGGCACGTTGTGCGGGCGCATGTTCTCCCGCGGCCAGCCGATCCGCTTACCGAGCACCAATGCGACGCCGAGAGCCGCCGCACCGGCGTTGATGTGCACCGCCGTGCCACCGGCGAAGTCGAGCGCGCCGAGCTTGGCGCCGATCCAGCCACCGCCCCAGACCCAGTGCGCGACCGGGACGTAGACCAGGGAGAACCAGCCCAGCGCGAACAGGATCCAGCCGCCGAACTTGAGGCGGTCGGAGAGCGAGCCGCTGATCAGGGCGACCGTGATGATGGCGAACATCATCTGGAAGACCATGAAGACGTACGTCGGGATGCCGGTGCCGGTGTCGCCGAGCATCCACTCGTCGCCGATCCAGCTGGTGCCGGTGCCGAAGTACTGGCTGAAACTACCGATGATGTTGTTGGCGCCCTCGGACTCGTTCGAGCCGAAGGCCAGGGTGAAGCCGTAAAGAACCCACAACACTGAGATGAGCCCGATGGACGAGAAGCTCATCATCATCATGTTGAGCACGCCCTTGGACCGGTTGAGGCCACCGTAGAACAGCGCCAGACCGGGTGTCATGAGCAAAACGAGCGCAGACGACAGGAGCAACCATGCGGTGTTACCGGTGTTGACCTCCACGCTGCCTCCTCTCGGATAGGTGTCCTCCCGCACGGCCCACTGGCGTCATCGCCGCGTGTGCCGGTTCGGGCGGAAGCTTTCCGGGGGGCTGTTTCGAGCACGGTCAACCCGCGATTTCCGGGGTGTGACGGGTTGTTTCCGGCGTGTGAAGAAACCCTCACAGGTACTGCGGCAAATCGGATGCTACTGGCATAATCCGGCCGCTCGGGGGTTAACGCAGGGCGTACTCGAGGGTGTGTCGCTCGTAATCGAGCAGACGCAGATCGCGCATCGGACGGCGCAGATGACCTTTGTGAACGATGCGCACGAAGGCCGGGTCGCCGGCCGCGGCCATCCGCCGGATGCCCTCGACGTGGTCGACGATCCGCTTCCGGATGGTGCGGACCAGGCGGTGCCGGTCACGCGGGATCAGGCCGTACGCGTCCGCGAACATCCGCAGCCGGCGCGGCCGGTTCGGCCGCTTCCAGCCCAGCGTGTACGAGTCGCGGTCGCTGAACAGCGGCACCCAGGTCCAGGCGGCGTAGGCCACGTCGTAGATCCGGGCGCCCGGCGAGGCCAGGTCGAAGTCGATCAGCGCCAGGGTGCCGTCGGGCCGCCAGACCACGTTGTGCGGGGCGGCGTCGTGATGGCAGACCACCTCGGCGTCGGGCGGCGGCGGCCCGAACGAGCGCCACACCGAGCCCGGCGGCGGCTGAAAGCCGTACTGAGCGTCGTGAAACATCCGCAACATGGTCGCCACGGTGGTCAGCGCCTCGTCGGTCACCCAGTGGGGTGCGAGCGGGTATTCGCCGCACTCGCCGTCGAGATACGACAGGACCTCGCGACCACGGTCGTCCATGCCGAGCGCGTGCGGTGAGCCGGTGAAGCCGACCCGCTGCAGGTGATTGAGCAGGGAGTGCACGGCCGGGGTCCACGGGCCCGCGTTGCGCCGGACGGTGTCGCCGGCCCGGGACACCGTGCTGACGTTCCCGCCGTGCAGGGGGATCTCACGCACGGGATCCTGCGTCACCCACGACCTCCCGCCCTTGTCCGACATCCGTCCACCTGAAGATTCGAGACTACCCGTCGCTCCCAAGAAGGGCCTCGACGAACGCCGCCGGCTCGAACGGCGCCAGATCGTCCGGGCCCTCGCCGAGACCGATGAGCTTGACCGGGATGCCCAGTTTGCGCTGCACGGCGATGACGATGCCGCCCTTCGCCGTACCGTCCAACTTCGTCAGCACCACTCCGGTGACGTCCACCACCTCGGTGAACACCCGCGCCTGCTCCAGGCCGTTCTGCCCGGTGGTCGCGTCCAGGATCAGCAGGGTCTCGTCGACCGGCCCGTGCTTCTCCACCACCCGCTTGACCTTGCCCAGCTCGTCCATCAGGCCGACCTTGTTCTGCAGCCGGCCGGCGGTGTCGATCAGCACCGTGTCGACGCCCGAGTCGATGCCCCGCTTGACCGCGTCGAAGGCCACGCTGGCCGGGTCGCCGCCCTCGGGCCCCCGGACCGTCTCGGCGCCGACCCGCTCACCCCAGGTGGCGAGCTGCTCGGCGGCGGCGGCGCGGAACGTGTCGGCCGCGCCGAACAGCACGGTCCGGCCGTCGGCGATCAGCACCCGGCCGATCTTTCCGCAGGTGGTGGTCTTGCCGGCGCCGTTGACGCCGACCACCAGGACCACGGCCGGGCGCCCGTCGTGCGGGGCGGTCCGCAGGCTGCGGTCGAGGTCGGGCTCGAGGGCGTCGGTCAGTTCCTCGACCAGCTGCTGACGGACCTCCGCGACGGTCCGGGTGCCGAGCACGCGGACCCGCTCGCGGAGCCGGGCCACCAGCACCTGCGTCGCCTCGACACCGACGTCGGCGGTGATCAGGCTGTCCTCGATCTCCTCCCAGGCGTCCTCGTCCAGGTGGTCGCGGGACAGCACGGCCAGCAGGCCGCGGCCGAGCGCGTTCTGCGAGCGGCTGAGCCGGGCCCGCAGCCGCACCAGCCGCCCCGCGGTCGGCAGCGGCGTCTCCACCACGGCGGCCGGCGGCGTCTCCGCCTCGACGGGCGCCTCCACCGGCGCGGTCTCCACCGGCCCGGTCTCGGCCGACTCGCCCTCCGCCGGCCTGGTGATCACCTGCGTGTCGGGCTTGGCGATCGTCGGCGCTTGCGGCGGCGGCATCTGCTTGCGCCGCATCCGGGGCACGACCAGCCCCACCGCGCCGACAACCAGCACCACCAGCAAGATCACCGCGACGATCACGTATTCCATGCCCAAAGCCTGACAGATCCGCGACCGCCGCGTGTCACACCCCCACCGCTGACCCGCTTCCTGGCCGAGCGGGCAATCCCCACTCGAGAAGCACATCCCGAAGATCGGCCGGAAGACAGCGCAGGGCGCCGTATCCTCCATCACCCCACGTGACGACGTCCGCGCTGTTAGGTGATCGTCGCCCAGCTGGATGCCGGCATCGGCAGACGCCTCGGCGCCCTACTCGCCGGTCACGCCGTCGATGCGCTCGCGCAGCAGGTCGGCGTGGCCGTTGTGGCTGGCGTACTCCTCGATCAGGTGGAGGTAGACCCAGCGGACGTTGAAGGTCGTGTCGTTGCGGGTGAAGGTCTGGTTGAGCGAGAGGCCGGCCGCCACGGCGCGGACCTTGTCGAGTTCGGCCAGGTGGTTGGCGTAGTCGGCCTCGGCGTCGGCGTCGCCCACGTCGTCGAAGTCGCCGTCCGGGTTGGCCTCGGAGCAGTAGAACATGTCGAGGTCTTCGTGGGCCGCGCCCCGGCGGAACCAGCCCCGCTCGACCTCGGTCAGGTGCCGGATCAGGCCGAGCAGGGACATGCTGGACGGGTCGGTCGCGTGCTGCTTGAGCTGGTCGGCGGTCAGGCCGGCGCATTTCGTCAGCAGGGTGGCACGGTGGTAGTCGAGGAGGCTCTCGAGCATCGTGCGCTCGTCGCCGGCCTTGGCCTTGTGCTGCCGGTCCACAACCGGCGCCGTCCAGGTGGTCATGACCGCCAGCCTATGGCCAAGGTCAGTCGCCGGTCACTCCGTCGATGCGCTCGCGCAGGAGGTCGGCGTGGCCGTTGTGGCGGGCGTACTCCTCGATCATGTGCAGGTAGACCCAGCGGAGGCTGATCGCGGGCGCCCGGCTCGTGGCGAACTCGTGTTCCAGCGGCAGCCCGGCCGCCGCCTGCCGGGCCAGGTCGACCTCGGCCTGGAAGGTGGCGAAGTCGGACTCGGCATCGGCGTCACCCACGTCGTCGAATTCGCCGTCCGGGTTGGTCTCGGTGCCGAACAGCCTGGACACGTCCTGGCCGGCGGCGCGGGTGCGGAACCAGCTGCGCTCGACCTCGGCCATGTGGCGCACCAGGCCCAGCAGGGTCAGGTTGGAGGGCTCGACCGCCGCCTGCTTCAGCTGGTCGGCGGTCAGGCCGGCGCATTTGCCCAGCAGGGTCTGGCGGTGCCAGTCGAGCCAGCCCTCGAGCATGGCGCGCTCGTCGCCGGTCATCGGCTCGGACTGTCGATCAACGGGGGGTGCGATCCAGTTAGTCATCGCGGCTCATCGTGCCGCTCGCCACGGCGGCGGGCGACCGAGTTTCAGCGATGTAGCTCGACGCTCGCCACCTCGAAGAGGGTGCCGTCGGGACTCGTACCCTCGATGGTCATCTCGGCGTGCCGGCCGCGGTGCCGCAACGTGCTCACCGCGTTGCCGAAGTACGGCCCGGCCAGCCGTGCCCAGCTCAGCGCCGGCTCGGCCACCCCGGCGCCCTTGGCCATGCCGCGAGTGCTCCGCGCCGCGGCCCGGGACCAGCTGAACCGCATCAGTGGGCGCATGAAGGCCGGCACCTGGTTGTGGATGGGCGAGCAGGTGAGCTGGTGGACCGGCGTGGTCACCCGCGGGCCGAGGTCGGCCTTGGCCACGTACGAGTGGTGGACGTCACCGGACAGCACGCTGATCGTCTCGGGCGCGCGGTAGGCCCCGCTCAGCCCGACCCGGTGGACCGGCGCGCCCTCGCCACCCTCGCCCAGCCGCCGGAACAGCTCGGCCAGCGCCCCGAACGACTTCTGGAAGGCGGCCCAGTGTTCCAGGTCGACCATCCGGCGCAGACGCTCGGCGGCGCCGCTGCGGCGGCGGTTCGGCGAGTCGGCGCTCTGCTCGTTCCACGCCTCGAGGTGGTGGATCGCCGGCGGCATCAGCCACGGCAGCGACGAGCCGACGACCAGGTGGTCGTAGTCGCCGTGGGCCTGGTCGACGAACCAGTTCCACTCCGGCGCCGGCAGCATCTCGCGCCCGCCGCGGACCAGCACCCGGTTGCAGCGGTTGTCGAGCATGACCAGGCGGGTGCGACCCAGATCAAGGGCGAAGCTCCATTGGTACGGGCGGTCGGTGTTGTCGGCCGAATCCGGCTGGTCCACCGCGAGCCCGAAGTCGTGCAGCAGGTCGGTGGCGTCGTCGACGGTCGTCACCTTCTGGAGCAGGGGGTCGGCGGCCAACTGGTCGGGGCTCAGGTTGCCGAGATGTTGATAGACCCAGTACGACGCCAGGCCGGCCGAGATCCGCTCCCGCCACCAGCCCTCCTCGGCCATCTCGGCGCGCCACGACGAGGACGTGTTCCAGTCGTCGATGATCTCGTGGTCGTCGAAGATCATCACGCTCGGCACGGTCGCGAACAGCCACCGCACCTCGGGGTCGCGCCACGACTCCAGGTAGAGCTTGGTGTACTCGTCGAACGACACCACCTCGTCGTCCGGGCCGTGGAAGCCGGCCGCGCGGCGGCGCTTGAGGAACTTCCGGACCTTGGCGGTCGGCTTGTCCGCGTACACCTGGTCGCCGAGCAGCACGATCAGATCCGGTCGCAGCTCGGGGTTCAGCGGGTCGGTCATCAGGCGGCGGGCGTACGCGTCGAGCGCGTCCGGCGGCAGCTTGCGGGCGGTCGCGTGCGGGGTGGCCTCGCGGCAGGACCCGAAGATCAGCCTGACCGGGTGCTCGGCGTCGTCGGCCGGGCGGGTGCGGATGAAGGACTTCGGGTACGGCGAGTCGGTCAGCGGCCACACCTCGCGCCCGTCGAGCGTCACCGTGTACGGGTGGTCGGCGTCCGGGAGCAAGCCCTCGACCACCACGATCGCGTAGTGGTGGCCGTACGCGGAGAAGGTCGGCGCGGAGCCGGAAGCCCCGCCCTCGGCCTCGACCCGCACGAACGAGGGCTCTGTGGTCTCGACCCAGACGGTCGCGCGGTTGCCCACGACCCGTCGGAGGACCGGCCCGATGAGCAGGTGCGCCGTCACGGGCCCCAGTCTTCCTATCGATCTTGATTTCCGCCAGCGGGCAATCGGGTTCGTCAGAGGCCGAGGGCGGGGCGGAGGTAGCCGAAGTCCCGGCGGGCCGTCCAGCGCAACGCCACCATCTTGGCCGCCCGGGCGGCTCGGATGACGCGGTCGTCGTCGTCCACCACCATCACCCACGGCGGCTCGGTGGCCAGGGCCTCGGCGGCCTGGGCGAAGAACTCCGGGGCCGGCTTGTGGATCTTCAGCTCCCACGAGCTGAGGATCACGTCGAACTCGTCGGCCAGCCCGAGCGACGCCAGGTCGGCACGCAACCGGTCGGTGGCGTTGGTGGCCAGGCCGACCGGGCGGCCGGCGGCTCGCACCTCGCGTACGAAATCGAGAACCTCTTGATCGACGGCGCCGCGGTGGGTCTGCCACTCGGCCACCGCCACGGCGGCCTCGGCCGGCGGGAGCGGGAGGCGGGACGCGACCAGCTCCATCCACTGTGCGTCGATGATCTCGCCGGCCACCGCGGGGCGATAGAGCTCCCAGGTCATCGCGGTGCGCAGCAGCAACCCGGGTTCGAGGCCGTACTTCTCCTCGACCGCCCGGGGCACGGCCGGATCCCAGTGGCGCAGCACGCCGTCCAGGTCGATGAGCAGGGCCTGGGCCGGCTTGCGCAGCACGCTGACTACTCCTCGGTTTCCTTCTTGAGCCGCTGGCTGATCACCTGGGTCACACCCGCGCGCATGGTCACGCCGTAGAGGGCGTCGGCGACCTCCATGGTGCGCTTCTGGTGCGTGATGATCAGCAGCTGGCTCTTCTCCCGCAACTGCTCGAAGAGCGTAATCAGGCGGCCGAGGTTGACGTCGTCCAGGGCCGCCTCGACCTCGTCCATGATGTAGAAGGGCGAGGGGCGGGCCCGGAAGATCGCGCAGAGCATGGCCACCGCGGTCAGCGAGCGCTCGCCACCGGAGAGCAGCGACAGCCGCTTGATCTTCTTGCCCGGCGGCCGCGCCTCGACCTCGACGCCGGTGGCCAGCATGTCCTCGGGGTCGGTCAGCACCAGCCGGCCCTCGCCGCCCGGGAACAGCACCTGGAAGACGACCTGGAACTCGCGGGCGGTGTCCTCGAACGCGGTGGTGAACACCTCGAGGATCCGGTCGTCCACGTCCTTGACCACGGTCAGCAGGTCCTTGCGGGTGGCCCGGAGGTCTTCCAGCTGGTCGGAGAGGAATTTGAAACGCTCTTCCAGCGCGGCGAACTCCTCCAGCGCCAGCGGGTTGACCTTGCCCAGCAGGGCCAGCTCGCGCTCCGCCTTGTTGGCCCGCTTCTCCTGCGTCGGCCGGTGGTACGGCACCGGGTCGGGCATCGGCTCGCCGGCCGACTCGGCCGCGTTCACCTCGGCCTGGGTCGGCGGCACCCACTGGTCCGGCCCGTACTCACTGACCAGCGTGTCCACGTCCAGCGAGAAGTCCTCGGCGGCCTTGGCCTCGAGCTGCTCGATGCGCATCCGCTGCTCGGCGCGGGCCACCTCGTCGCGGTGCACCTCGTTGGTGAGCCGCTCCAGCTCGGACACCAGGCGCTTGGCGCCGGCCCGGACCTCCTGGAGCTCGGCCTCGCGCTGGGTCCGCGCGCGGGCCAGCTCGTCGCGCACCTCGACCGCGGCCTCCAGCGAGACCACCACCCGGCGCATCGCGTGGGCGGCGCCGATCGCGACGGCCTTGGCGATCTCGGCGCCGCGGGCCCGTGCCGCCCGGCGGGCCGCGGCGCGTTCCCGGGCCTGCTTCTCCTGGTTGGCCTGGCGGAGCAGGGAGTCGGCGCGGCCGGAGATCGACGCGACCCGCTCCTCGGCGGTACGGACGGCCAGCCGCACCTCCATCTCGTTCTGCCGCGACTGCGGAACCATGCCGGCCAGCATGTCGCGTTCCTCGGTGGACGGCTCCTCGTCGATCGGGGAGTCCTCGGCCAGCCGCAGCCGCTCCTCGAGCTCGTCCAGCCCGGCCAGGTCCTGATCGCGGTTGGCCTGCGCGCGCTGGAGGGACGAGCCGAGGCGCTCGGTCTCGGCCTTCGCCGAACGGGCCGCCGCGCCCAGCTCGGCCAGGCGGCGGGCGGCGGCGTTGCGCTCGCCTTCCGCGGCCCGCTTGGCGGCTGCCGCCACGTTCACGCGTTCCTTGTGCTCGGCCACCTCGGCCCGGGCCTCGCCCAGCCGGTCCTTGAGCTCCCCGATGGACTGCTCGGCGGCCTCCCGGTTGGCGCGGGCCTCGTCGACCGCGGCCTGCACCTCGATGTAGCTGGTCTGCTTGCCGGAGCCACCGGCGGCCGAGTAGGCGCCCAGCACGTCGCCGTCCGGCGTGACCGCGCGCAGCTCGGCGTTGGCCGCCACCAGCGCGGTGGCCGCCGCCAGGTCGGGCACCATCACGACGTCACGCAGCGTGCGGTTGAGCGCGGGGCGGATGGAGTCGGGGCACCCGATGACGTCCGGCGCCCAGATCGCGCCATCGGGCAGGGCCGGGCGCAGCGAGTCGAGCGACCCCTGCATGCCGGGCGCGGCGGGACCGCCGACCACCAGCGCGGCCCGGCCGGCGTCGGCGATCTTGAGCGTACGCATCGCCTCGACGGCCTCGTCGACACCGGCCAGCGCGACCGCGTCGGCCAGGCTGCCCAGCGCCGCGGCCAGCGCCGCCTCATGTCCGGGCCGCACGGTCAGCATCGAGGCCAGGCTGCCCAGCAGGCCCGGGACCTGGTCGGCCTTGCCGAGCAGCGCGCCGGCGCCGTCCTTGCGCTTCAACCCGAGCGCGAGCGCCTCTTCCCGTGCCTTCCAGCTGGCCGCGTCCTTCTCGGCGGCCCGCTCGGCGTCGGACAGCTCCTTGACCACCGCGGCGGCGCGATCATGCGCGGCCACCGCCTCGTCGTGCCGGGCGTCCAGGTCGGCGTTGTCCCGATCGGCCTCGGTCGACTCGGCCGACACCTCGTCGACGGCGGCCTGCGCGGCCTCGGCCCGCTGCAAGGCGTCGGTGTGGGCGGCGGCGAGCCGCTCGATCTCCTCGCCGGCGCTGCTCGCCCGGGCCCGGGACGCGTTCACCTGCCCGGTCAGCTTGGCGAGGCCCTCACGCCGGTCGGCGATTGCTTTCGCGGCGGTACGCAGGGAGTTCTCCGCCGCGGCGAGCTGCCGTTCCAGCTCCTGCCGATGTTCGACCGCCTCGGCCAGCCGCATCTGGTCCTCGGTCAGCGCCTCGCGCAGCTCTTCTTCCTGCTCGCGGACCCGCTCGGCCTCGGCGACCAGCTGCTCGGGGTCGCGGCCCGGACGCTCGTCCTCGGGCGCCGCCGACAGGTGCCGCAGGCGCTCGCCGGCCAGCTGCTCGGTCGACCGGAACCGCTCCTGCAGGGCGGACAGCTTGTACCAGGTGTCCTGGGCGGCCTGGAGCAGCGGCGCGTCCTCGGCGTGGGCCAGCTCGAGGTCGGCCAGCATCCGCTGGACCTCGCGGTTCTCCGCCTCGACCTGCTGGCGGCGGTCCCGCATGGCCGACTCGTCGGCGATCTCCTTGTCCAGGGTGGTGCGCAGCGTGTGCAGGTCGTCGGCGAGCAGCCGGAGCCGGGCGTCGCGCAGGTCGGCCTGGATGCCGGCCGCGCGCCGGGCCACCTCGGCCTGCTTGCCCAGCGGCTTGAGCTGGCGGCGCAGCTCGGCGGTGAGGTCGTTGAGCCGGTTGAGGTTGGTCTGCATCGCGTCGAGCTTGCGGATCGCCTTTTCTTTCCGCTTCCGGTGCTTGAGGACACCGGCCGCCTCCTCGATGAAGGCGCGACGATCTTCCGGCTTGGCGTGCAGCATCGCGTCGAGCCGGCCCTGGCCGACGATGATGTGCATCTCGCGGCCGATGCCCGAGTCGCTGAGCAGCTCCTGGATGTCGAGCAGGCGGCAGGAGCTGCCGTTGATCTCGTACTCGCTCTCGCCGGAGCGGAACATCCGGCGGGTGATCGACACCTCGGTGTAGTCGATCGGCAGGGCGCCGTCGCCGTTGTCGATGGTCAGCGTCACCTCGGCCCGGCCGAGCGGGGCCCGACCGGCCGTGCCGGCGAAGATGACGTCCTCCATCTTGCCGCCGCGCAGCGCCTTGGCTCCCTGCTCACCGAGCACCCAGGCGATGGCGTCGACGACGTTGGACTTGCCGGAGCCGTTGGGACCCACCACACAGGTGATTCCCGGCTCCAGCCGCAGCGTCGTGGCGGAGGCGAAGGACTTGAAGCCCTTGACCGTCAGGCTCTTGAGGTGCACGGATCTCCGAGGGTCGGTTGTCGTCTGCTGGGGTGCAGGCTACCCGCACCCGGCCCGGACCTCTGGTTTCGGCGCGTCGCAGGCCGTTTTTGACCGCTCTCGCGGGCCGTCCCCGACCACCCCCGCGGGCGGCTGTCTGCAACCGCCCCCTGGGCCGTTTCCCGGCCGGCGGGCGCGCTGGGCAAAAAGGTGCGCGCCGCCACAGGAGTGGAGGCGCGCTGTTTGGGGGGTGGTTCCTTGGTGCTGGGTGGGGCCTGAGCGGCCCCGATCACTCAGCGAGATTCTCAGGTCAGCGCGGGCTCGGTCAGCCGCGCGAAATCGTCGGCCTCGGCGGCGGCCGCCGCGAGACGATCGTTTTCCGCCCGAAGACGGGTGACCTCGAACTCCAGAGCCTGCACCCGGGAACGCAGTCGGGTGACCTCGTCGAGCAGACGCCGATCGGGCGCCGCACCTACGTGGCCGAAGAGGGCCTTCGCCATCATGAACTCCTAGTGAGACTGGCTGTCTCTTTGTGAAATGTGATGCCGGGAACGGCCGGCCGTCGCACGCCCAGCATGAGGCGCACACCACGCTCACGGGCACGCGTGAGCACAGAATCCTGCACCGCGGAGGTAATGCTTGAGGTGCAGATCGCCCATGCCCAAGGGTTACCTGGACACGGATGGGCGCGACTGGCGACTCCTCCATAGTCCGCCGAGACGCACGCTGCGTCAAGCGGAGGACACGGGCTCGACCTGCCGTTCGGCAGTGAATCTCGCCACCCGACCCGCCTTTCGGCAGGCTTATATCTTTCTTAGCCGGCTGGATTCTTTACTTTTTCGCGTCCTACGGTGCCCCGGGTCGAGTCCTCTCGATCCGTCAGCACGACCTACCTCGCCCGGCGCTCACGGAGCGAGGTTTCGCCCGGTCAGGCGAAGGACCCGGAGGAAGTCGCGTGTACCAGCCGATCGCCGTCAACGCCGGCCATGGGCGTCATCACCGCGGACGGCGCACGCCGCCGGCCCCGGTCGCCCTCGGACTGACCGTGATCGGGCTGCTGGCCGTGTTCGGTGGCGGCGCCGCCCTGCTTCCCGCGAGTTTCACCGGCTCAGGCATGCCTCTCCAGGCGGCCGGAGCCGGTGCCGACGCCTTGGCGCCGGGTGCCGGTGGCGGGGCACCCGGCGTCCGGGCGGCTCCGCCCGCGCCCGCGACGTCATCCGCCGCCCCCGCTCCCGCTCCGACCTCGCCGCCGGCCAAGGCGTCGGCCAGCAGCACGCCCAGCCGGAAGCCCACGGTCAAGCCGACCACCCGGAAGCCCACGGTCACCACCAGGAAGACGACCTCGGCGCCGAAGGTGGCGGCCGGGCTCACCGGGCAGGAGGCCGAGGTCATCCGGCTGACCAACGTCGAGCGGGGCAAGGCCGGCTGCCGGCCGGTCACGCTCAACACCGAGCTGCGTACGGCCATGCGCCTGCACGTGACCGAGTTGGGCGAGCACGGGAATCTCTACATCAGCCACGTGAGCGACGACGGGCGGTCGTTCGTCGACCGGGCCAAGGCGCAGGGGTACGACGACCCGGGCGGCGAGAACGTGGCGCGGGGACAGCGCGACGCGGCCGACGTCATGAACTCGTGGATGAACTCCGAGGGGCACCGGGCCAACATCCTCAACTGCTCGTTCAAGGCGATCGGGGTCGGCGCGGTCAAGGCGTCGTCCGACGGGACGATCGTGTGGGGCCAGATCTTCGGCCGCAGTTAACCCCACAAATCGTACAAATAGTGCGAGTTGTGTCGTCCGGGTGACAGGTTCCCGTAACTTTTCGCTGCTGTCTCGTTGCGCCCTGCGTGATATCGCCGACCACGACGCGCACCTGAGCCCGGCGCATGCGCATCTGTCTGCTCACCGGTGGTGGGTATCCGTTCCGTCGTGACGCGCTCGGCGGCTGGTGCCGGACCGTCGTCGAAGGGCTGCCCGAGGTCACGTTCGACCTGCTCACGGTGGTTGACCGGGAGCCGGCGGGCGGTCCGGCGTACCCACTGCCCCGGAATGTGCGAACGGCGAGCGCGATCGCGCCGCACCTGCCGGAGCCCCGCCGGGCCGGCGCCCCCGACGACGGAGCGACCGCCGCGGCCGTGCTGCTGTGCCGCGGGCTGCTCGGCGAGCAGGAGAACGCCGACCAGATGTTCGCCGACGGGCTGAGCCGGCTCGCCACCATGATCGACCCCCTGCCCTGTGAATCGCCGTCGCCGCTGGCCGGGGTCACGCTGGCCGACGTGCTCCTCGACGCCTGGCGGACCGGGCAGTTGATGACCGCGAATGATCGGCTGCCGCTGCCCCGGCTCAGCGTCCGCGACGCGCGCACGGCGACCACGCTGTTGCGGCACGCGGTCAAGGCGCTGGCCGTCCAGCCGCCGCCCGCCGACCTGGTGCACTGCGTGGGCGGGACGACGCCGCTGCTGGCCGCGCTGGCCGGGCGGTGGCGCAGCGGCACCCCGCTGCTGCTGACCGAGGCGCGCGCCCCCGTGGCCCGGCTGCGGCCGGCCGAGGAGAGGCTGTCGCCGGCGGTACGCACGGTGCTGCGCCGGTTCCGGCGGGCGGTGGCCCGCACCGGGTACGCCGAGGCGTCGCTGATCGCGCCGCTGAGCTCGTACCACCACGGCTGGGCCCTGAAGCACGGCGCCACGCCGTCGCGCCTGGTGTCCGTGCCCGCCGGGGTGGATCCCGGTGACGTCGGCGTCCTGGAGGTCACCAGTCCCGACCCCGCGCTGGTGTGGTCGGGCAGCGGCGGACCGGACAGCGGCCTGACCCACCTGCTGGACGCCTTCGGCTCCGTCGTGGCCCAGGTCCCCGGCACGGTGCTGCACCTGGTCGGCGTCACCGCGGCCCACGTCGACCACGCCGCTGAGGAGATCGAACGCAGCGGCCTGGGCCGGGCGGTCCGGCTCCACCCGCTGCCGGCCGACCCCGGCGAGCGGTACGCGGCCGCGCACGTCGTCATCCACCTGCCGGGCCCCGCCGACCCGCCGTACCGCCTGGTCGAAGCCATGATGTCCGGCCGGGCCGTGGTCGGCGTGGACATCGGCCCCGCCGCCGAGACCCTCGGCGACACCGGGGTGCTGGTCAAGCCCGGCGATCCCGGCGAGCTGGCCCGGGCCGTCGTGGCGCTGCTCCGAGCCCCGGCCCGCCGCCGATCCCTGGGCGAGGCCGCCCGGCGCCGCGCCCTGACCCACTTCACCACCGACCGGGTGCTCCGCGTCTACCGCGCCCTCTACACCGACCTGGCCGCACCCCCGCCCCCGCCGGCGTTCGAGCTGGCGCTGTCGGTGCCGGCCCCACGCACCGAACTGCCGGCCACCATGCGCTGGCTGGTCCGGGAGGATTCATGACACTCTCACCGCCACACCCGTTCCCCAGCTCCGGCCCGCCCGCCCCAGCCGGCTCATCTCCTGCGCCCTTCCCGCCGGGCTCACCCTCCGCGCTGTTCCCCGCCACCTCATCCCCCGCGCCCTTCCCGGCCGAAGAGGCGATCGTGGCGGACGCCGAGCGGCTCTCCGCCGAGCGGCGCGGCGGGCGCAGCCTGGGCAGCCTGCTGGCCGAGCATCTGGCCGCGGTCGAGGCCGAGCAGGCCGACCCGGCTCTGCTCGACGCGGCCCCCGTCCCGCCCGCTCTCGGCGACCGGGGAACGGACGTCTCCCCTACCGCGTCGCCCACCTCCCTGCCCGACGCCTCGCCGTTTGGCGCCGCTCCGACACGTGCCTCCCCGCCTGACGCTTCGCCGTTTGGCGCCGCTCCGACACGTGCCTCCCCGCCTGACGCTTCGCCGTTTGGCGCCGCTCCGACACGTGCCTCCCCGCCTGACGCTTCGCCGG
>NZ_JBFBGU010000001.1:1151033-1524012 GCF_040684855.1 Actinoplanes sp. NPDC089786 | reverse complement strand
CGTTTGGCGCTTCCCCGTTTGGCGACACCCCGCCCGGCGACACCCGGCCCGATAACTCGCCACCTGGCGACGCCCCACCTGGCGACCTCGGCGACCCGGTCTCGGTCGCACCCGCGGCGGGCGGGTGGACGGACTCGGCGTGGGACGACGACCGTCGGATCGCGTTGGCCGGCGGCCCTCCAGCGCCCGAGCCCGACTTCAGCAACCTGTGGAAGGACGACGATCGCGTCGCCCTCGACGATGACCCCGCCGGCCGGTCGTGGCGCAAGCCGTGGCGCCGTCGTCGGCGTGATGAGCACTCCGCTGAGGTGGACACGCCTGCCGCGCACGAGGCACAAGACGTGGACGTCCACCACGACCTGGACCCGACGGCCGAGGGCGACCCTCAAGCTTTGACCGGCCCGCAAGCCTTGGACGAACCGCCGACCGGCCCCGAGGCCAGCGCGTTGTGGCCCCGGCCGTCGGTCAGGCCGATCGAATGGCCGGCGCATCCCGCCGAGCCGGCGACCGCCGCCGACGATCCACCGGCAGCGGATCTGGACCAGGCCGACCCGGAGCAGTCGTGGCCCGACGCCGCCGAGCGCGAGGAACCGCGGCCGGTGCTGGACGCCGATGACCTGGATGCCGTGGCGGTGCTGCCGGTTGCGGTCGTTGATCCGGCGGTCGCCGGGAAGGACGGGCGCGGCCGGTGGGCGTGGCCGCCGTCCGGGGTCGACGCGGCCACGCCGGCGCCGAAGTCGCCTGCCGAGGAAGCCGCCGCGGAAGCCGCCGCGGAAGCCGCCGCGGTAGCCGCCGCGGACCAGGAGCCGGTCGGGCGGTCGGTGGTCGAGTTGGCCGAGCGGCTCGGTGACGACCTGGTCGACGCGTCCGATGTGGTCGCGGAGATCGGCCGGATGGGTGTCGACGATGACGATGAGGCGCGGCGGCGGTACGGGATGTCGTTGCAGGGGGTGGGGGTGTCCGTCCTCACTCATCTGGAGCAGCGGCGGGCCCAGCGTGGGGCTCGGCGGGCACCGGCCAAGCGGCCTTACGTCGGGACGGCGCTGGTCCGGTGTGCGCTCTACGTCGGGCCGCTCAGCGTCGCGGTGGCCGGGCTGCCGGTGCTGGGGCGGCTCGGGTGGCTGGTGCCGACCGTGCTGGTGCTGCTCGGGTGGAGTGCGGCGCAGGCGTTGACCAGTGTCGGCGCCGAGGTGGCGCGAGGTGCGGGCGCGGCGCCGGCGGCCCGGCTCGTCGGTGGCGGGTTCCTGGCCGCGGGCGGGGTGTGGAGCGCGCTCGTCTGGGTGGCGCCGGACGCGCTGCTCGGCGGGTCGCGGATGCTCGCGTTCATGGTCGGGCTGGGCGGGCTGGCGACGCTGGCGACGGTCACGGCGGCGCTTGTCACCCGTACCGAAGCCGATGTTGTCCGGTGGTCGTTGCCCTGCTGGTTGCTGGGGGCGCTGAGCGTGGCCGCCACCCTGGGTGACGGGTGGGCGGCCGGCCTGCCGCTGGGGACGCTGCTGCCGGCGGCGATCGTGGTGGCGGCGGTGCGGGCCTACCGGCCGGTGATCATGCGGCGGGTGCCGGGGCGGCCGCGGCTCGTGCGGGGCGCGGTGTGGCGTGGGCTGGGGCATCTGGTGCTCGGCGCGGCGCAGGCCGGCACCGCTGTTCTGCTGTGGCGGGCCGGCCCGGACGGTTCGGCGGTGCTGGCCATGCTGCCCCTGCTGGTCGCCGTGCCCGCGTTGGAGACGCTGGTCGGCTGGCATCTGCACGAGGTCGAGGCGGGGCTGGACCTGGCCGAGAGTGAACGCGACTACCGCCGGCATGTGCGGAGCGTCGCGGTGACCACGGTGTCGGCGCTGCTGCCGCCGCTGGCCGCCGGTGTCGCGCTGACCGCGGCCGCGTACCGCCTCCCGCAGGGTCGCGACGGCGTGCTCACCCTGGCCGCCGGAACCCTGCTCGGCGGCCTGCTGGCGATCACGTTCCTGCTCGCGGCGCGCCGGCGGACGGCGACGGCCGCATCCCTGGCGGCCGCCGCGCCGTTGGCAATCCTGACGCTGCCGCTCCTGGCGAAGCCGCTGCCGTCCGTCGTGGCCGTGCTCGCCGCGACCCACCTGCTCGGGTTGCTGCTGGTGGCCTACACGTCAGCCGATCAAAAGGACCATCGGAGATCTTCGTGAAGACCCTTTTCCCGCCGTACGCCCACCCGTCCGCGAACCTGGCCCTGGACGCCGACACCTGGATCATCCAGGCCCGCCCCGGCCGGCGACACTCGGTGCACCAGGTGCTGGGCCGGGTCGACCTGGACTGGGGTGGCCGCTCCCTGGCCGACGTGCTGGCCGATGTGGACGCGTGGCGCGAGGACGGCGTCGAGGGCCTGTTCCTGGACCGCGCCCCGGCCGGCGAGGGCGGTGTCGGCCCGGTGGCGCTGACGCTGCGGCTGGCGGCCCGCCGCGGCCTGCATCGTGTGGTGCTGAACCCGGGGGTGCCGACGCATCCGTCCTACCGCGAGCTGGGCGCGCGCATCTGCACCTTCGACGGCCCGTGGGACGCCTACCAGGGCTGGAACGGCGACGGCGTGGTCCCCGGCGACGGCCACCTCGTGCACGGCGTGCCGACCGCCCTGCTCACCGCCGCCCGCCGCCTGATGGGCCGCCGCGGCGCCGGCTTCGGCCTGGCCACGGACGCGGCCCCGCAGGTGAGCCCGATCCCCGAACAGGTGCGGTCCTAGCCGGAAGAACAGCCGGCGTACGCCCGCAGGAAGGCCCGCACCCCTTCGACCACCAGCGGCCGCACCCGATCGTCCCCGGCGCTCGGCAGCGCCCCGAACCGGTTCATCGCCACCCCGAAGGTCAGCGCGAGCAGATGGTCGGCGGCCATCCGCGGGTCGGGCGCCGTCAACAGCCCACGCTCGGCCAGCACGGCCAGCTGGGCCGCGAGCTCGTCCTCGGGCGCGTCCCCGAACGGCGCGTCGGCCAGGTGGCCCTCCCCGCCGAGCAGCTTGATCAGCATCGTGTAGTCGGCCGAACCGAGCATGTCGGTGACGATCCGCATCGAGAAGCCGACGAACGCGTCCTCGAGCTGGGCCGGGTCGGTGAGCCCGGCCAGGGTGCCTTGGATGGTGCGCCGGACCGCGTCCAGCAGCGAGCCGGATATGTCGTTCACCACGGCCCCGAGCAGCGTCTGCTTGTCGCCGAAGTAGTCGTACACGGTCCGCTTGGAGACGCCGGCCCGGGCCGAGACGGCGTCCACGCTCGTCCGGTCGAAGCCGTCGTTGAGGAACAGCTCGCGGGCGGCCGAGAGGATGGCCGCGCGCTTCGCCGCCGACCCTTCACGCAGCGTCTTCTCACTTGGCACACGACGACCTTACCGGAACTACACTGCACGGTGTAGTGTCGTCGCCATGAAGGCACTCATCTCCGGCGCGAGCATCGCCGGACCCACGCTGGCCTACTGGTTGCACCGCTACGGCTGGGAGGTGACCGTGGTCGAGAAGGCGCCCACCGTGCGCGGCGGCGGCTACCCCATCGACGTCCGCGGCACCGCCCTCGACGTCATCGACCGGATGGGCGTGCTGCCCCAGGTCCGGGCGGCGCACATCAACTCCCGGAAGCTCACGTTCTTCGCCCCGGACGGGAAGGTCGCCGGGTCGATGGACCCCGAGAAGCTCACCGGCGGGGTCGCACGTCGCGACGTCGAGCTGCCGCGCGGCGACCTCACGTCGATCCTCTACGCGGCGGTCCGCGACGACGTCGAGTGGATCTTCAGCGACTCGATCGCCGCGATCGATGATCACGGCGACGGCGTGACGGTGGCGTTCGACAAACACCGGAGCGAGGACTTCGACGTCGTCATCGGCGCCGACGGGCTGCACTCGAACACCCGGCGGCTGACCTTCGGCCCGGAGGACCAGTTCAACCACTACCTCGGCTACTGCTTCGCCGGGTTCACCATCCCGAACGACCTGGGCCTGGCCCACGAGGGGCTGCTCTGGTCGGCGCCCGGCCGGATGGCGGCGATCTACGCGCCCGGCTGCAGCCCGACGCTGCACGGCTTCCTGATGGCCAAGCGGCCGATCCCGCCGCTGGCCGAGCTGCGTGACGTGGCCGCCCAGCGCGCGCTGATGACCGAGATCTTCGGCGGCGAGGGCTGGCTCGTGCCCAGGCTGCTCGACGGCATGCGCGCCGCGGACGACGTCTTCTTCGACGTGACCAGCCAGATCCGGATGCCGGTCTGGTCACGCGGGCGGGTCGGGCTGGCCGGCGACGCGGCCCACGCGCCGTCGTTCTTCTCCGGCCAGGGCTCCTCCATCGCCCTGGTCGGGGGCTATGTGCTGGCCGGCGAACTGGCCTCGGCGCCGCCCGAGGTGGCGTTCAAGACCTACGAGCAGAAGACCCGTGATTTCGTACGCCAGAATCAGGCCCTGGCCGACGACGGCGCGTCGATGCTGGCCCCGTCGACCACCCGGGCCCTGTGGTTCCGCAACCACGTGCTGCTCAAGGTGGCCCCCCTGCTCGAGGCCACCGGACTGACCGGTCGCGACATCCGGGCGGCGACTACCGCCCTGACGCTGCCCGACTATCCCGGGGCGACAGCACTCGTGGGCGCGGCTGGCACTTCGGGCAGCTGAAGGACGAGCGGTTCATGAACTGCTCCCGGCGGATGGGCGTGCCGCAGCGGTGACACGGCTCGCCCTCCCGGCCGTACGCGTTGAGGGCCCGGTCGAAGTAACCGCTCTGCCCGTTGACGTCCACATAGAGCGCGTCGAACGACGTGCCACCGGCCACGATCGCCTCGCCGAGGACGTCGCGGACGTGGGCCAGCAGGCGGCGGACGGCGGGCCGGGTGAGCGCGTCGGTCGGGCGGGCGCCGTGCAACTGGGCCCGCCACAGGGCCTCGTCGGCATAGATGTTGCCCACGCCGGAGATCAGGGTCTGGTCGAGCAGGGCGCGCTTGATCTCGGTGTGCTTGGCGCGCAGCCGGGCCACGAACTTCTCGTCGTCGAAGAGCGGGTCCATCGGGTCGCGGGCGATGTGCGCGATCTCGTCCGGCAGCTCGGCGCCGCCCTCCGAGACGGCCAGCCCGCCGAACGTCCGCTGGTCGACGAAACGCAGCTCGCGGCCGCCGTCGGCGAAGGTGAACCGGACCCGCAGGTGTGGCCCGTCCGCCTTCTCGGCCGGCTCGACCAGCAGCTGGCCGCTCATGCCGAGGTGGCCGATGATCGCGTCGCCGGAGTCGAGCGTCAGCCACAGGTATTTGCCGCGGCGGGCGACGTCGAGGATCGTGCGGCCGGTCAGCATGGCGATGAAGTGGGCGTCGCCGGGCAGGTGACGGCGGATCGCACGCGGATGGCGTACCTCGACGGACTTGATCGTCCGGCCGGCCACCCACTTGGCCAGCCCCTGACGGACGGTCTCCACCTCGGGAAGTTCGGGCACAACGGGGTCCTTAGAGCGTGTAGGGCCAGACGACGACCAGGTACGCGCCGTACCAGAGGCCGAAGAGCGCCCACGCGACGATCGCCGGCACCGCGACCCGGGGGCGGGCGCGGGCCGCGGCCACCACCGCGGGCATCAGCGTCAACAGTACGGGCAGCAGCAGGCGCGGTTTGGAGTGGTAGAAGCCGGCCTGCCCGTACACCAGGATCATCGCCAGCACGCCGTAGACGGCCAGCGGCGGCCAGGGCCGGGTGGCCAGCGCCACACCGGCCGCGGCCAGGGCGGCCAGCAGGATCAGGGCCACGCTCACCGGCACCCAGCCGTCGCCGGCGCTCAGCGTCGTGCCCAGGAAGGTGATCGTGCTCGCGCCGGCGTCGAACGACGTGCCCCAGCCGGCGCTCTGGATCTTGAACCAGGCGTCCGGCTCACCCACCCGCAGTCCGACCCAGGCCAGGTAGGCGGGCACCCCGGCCAGGGCGACCACCGCCGCCGCGATCGGTTGCCACGACCTCACCTGCCGGACCGCCATGATCGCCGCGACCGCCAGCGCGACCGCCGCGGCGGCGCCGGTCGGCCGGGTCAGCGACGCCGCCAGGCCGAGCAGCCCCGCCGCCCACCACACCCGGCGATGCGCCGCGACCAGCATCCCGGCCACGAAGGCGAGGAAGAGCCCCTCCGAGTACGCCATGCTGAGCACCACCGAGACCGGCGCGGTGGTGCAGATCGCCACCAGCGCCCAGCCCGCGCGGCGCGAGTGCAGGCTCGTGCCGAGCAGGTGCAGGGCGATCGCGGCGCCGGCCGAGGCCAGCCAGGCCACCGCCAGCGCGGCCGTGCCGGAGCCCACCCCGAACACCATGACCAGCCGGATCAGCGTCGGGTAGACCGGGAAGAAGGCCAGCTCGTTGGCCTCCAGGGCGCCGGACTGCCCGTACGTGTAGCCGTGTGGATAGCCGTTCGTGGCGACCCGCTCGAACCAGCCGCCGTCCCACTCCAGCAGGTGCTGGCGCATGGTCTGGCCGTCGTCGGCGGCCGCGGACAGCCAGACCAGCATGATGAGCTGACCCAACCGGCCGGCGATCAGGATGCCCAGCGCGATGGCCAGCCCACGCGGCCCACCGGCCCGGTCGAGAAGGCGTTCCCCGGCGGGCGGCGAGGTCACGGGGCGTGTCCGCCACCGGCGACGGCCGGGGGCGGGGTGTCCTGTTCGGCCCGCTCGTTGAGGGTCCGCCACGCGGCCGCGGCGGCCCGCTGCTCGGCTTGCTTCTTGCTGCGGCCGTCCGAGCCGCCGTACCGCTCGCCGGCCACCACCACCCAGGCGGTGAAGGTCTTCGCGTGGTCGGGGCCGGCGTCGTCGATCACGTAGTCGGGCACGCCCAGCCCGAGCGCCGCGGTCAGCTCCTGGAGGCTGGTCTTCCAGTCCAGGGCGGCGCCGCGCCCGGCCGACTCGGCCATCAGCGGGTCGAACAGCTTGTGGATCACGTCGCCCGCCTTGTCCAGGCCGTGCTCCAGATAGATCGCGCCGAGCAGCGCCTCCAGCGTGTCGGCCAGGATGCTCGCCTTGTCCCGGCCGCCGGTGGTCTCCTCGCCCTTGCCCAGCAACAGGTGTGGACCGAGCCCCTCGGGACCCAGCGTGCGTGCCACGTCGGCCAGCGCGTGCATGTTCACCACGCTCGCCCGGAGCTTGGCCAGCTGGCCCTCCGGGAGATCGGGGTGGTTGTGGAACAACGCCGACGTGATCACCACGCCGAGCACCGAGTCACCCAGGAACTCCAGGCGCTCGTTGGTCGGCAGACCACCGTTCTCGTACGCGTACGAACGATGCGTGAGGGCCCGTTCGAGCAGGCCGGGTTCGAGCGGCACACCGCAGGCCTCCTCGAGCGGCTCGGTCGACGGCCGTCGTCTCTTGTCATTGCTCATCAATCACCTCTGGTTCGCTCATTCGCTCAGGAAGGCCGCGATGGACGGCACCGCGGCCCGGCGGTGCAGATCGGCGGCCAGCGCGATGCCGGCCGCGAGGTCAGGGCCGGAGGCCGCGCCGTGACAGACGACGACCGTGCCGGCGACGCCGAGGAGGGTGGCCGCGCGGGGCGGGACATCGCCGTTGCGGGGCGGGGTGATCAGGGCGTACGCCGTCTCCAGGCCCTTGAGCAGGACGTTGCCGGTGAAGCCGTCGGTCACCACGACGTCGGCGCCGCGGCCGGTCACCACGTCGTCGCCCTCGACCAGGCCGACGTAGCGGGCGCCCGCGGGCAGGACGGTTCCGCTCAGCAGGGCGGGCATGGCCCGTCGGAGGCGGTCGCCCTTGCCGCGCTCGGTGCCGATGGTGAGCAGGCCGACCCGGGGCTCGGCGATCCCGTGGGCCACCGCGGCGTACGCGGCGCCCAGCCGGGCCTGGGTGAGAAGGGCCCGTTCGTCCGGATCGACCGTGGCGCCGACATCGAGGAGCACGATCCGGCCGGTGGCGGTGGGCAGCACCGCGGCCAGCGCCGGGCGGCGCACCCCGGGCCAGCGCCCGAGACCGAGCGCGGCCGAGGTGACCGTGGCGCCGGTCGACCCGGCGGAGACCACCGCGTCGGCCTGGCCCTCGGCGACGGCCAGGACCGCGGCACGGACGCCGGACTCGATCCAGCCGGTGTTGCCGGGGCGGGAGGCGGGACTGCCGATCGTGCGCACGCGGGCCCGATCGGCCGGGCTCAGGGCAGCGAGAACCTCGCCGGCCGCTTCCACGGGGCCGACGAGAAGAAGGTGCACGGACGGATCGGCCTGAACGGCGTGCAGAGCGCCGTCAACCACGACGGCGGGAGCATGGTCCCCGCCGAGGAGGTCGACGGCGATCCGCGCGGTGCCCGGTTGCGGGGTTGTCCCGCCGTCCGGAGCACCGGCATCTCGCCGTTGGTCAGACTCGACCCGCCCGATGTTCGGGCGCGTCACCAGGCCGACTCAGACCTCGAGAACCTGACGCCCGTTGTAGGTGCCGCAGACCGAGCACGCCGCGTGCGGCAGCTTCGGCGACTTGCACTGGGGGCACGCCACGGTCGAGACCACGGTCGCCTTCCAGTTGGCCCGGCGCGAGCGGGTGTTGCTGCGCGACATCTTGCGCTTGGGGACGGCCACGGTTCCTACTCCTCGTTACTCGAAAGGTTGTGCAAAGCGGCCCACCTGGGGTCGGCGGCCTCATGGCTGTGGTCAGCCGGCAGGTCCGCGAGACGTGCGCCGCACTCGGTGCACAACCCTGGGCAGTCCGGCCGGCAGACCGGGTTCGCCGGCAGCGTGAGCACCACCGCGTCCCGTACCGCCGGCTCCAGGTCAAGCAGGTCGCCCCGCATCCGGCCCACCTCGTCCTCGTCGGTGGTCTCCTCGGTGGTGCTGTCCACGTAGGCGAACAGCTCCGCGACGGACACGTCGAAGGACTGGTCGATCTCGTCCAGGCAACGACCGCACTCGCCGGTCAGTGAGCCGCGGACGTGACCGCTGACATAGACACCCTCGGACACCGACGTGAGCGTCAGATCGAGCTCGAGGTCGGAGCCCACGGGCACCGAGATCAGTTCCAGGCCGAGATCCGCCGGCGCCGGCACCACCCGCTGGAGGGCACGCGTCGCACCAGGCTGCCGGGGGAGCTTCGTCGTGTCGACGACCAGCGGCTGCCTGGGATCCAGGTGACTCTGCGATGACTTAGGCATAGTGAACTCTCAGGCCGTGGAAGGCCGACAGGAAAGGTTACCTGAGCAGCCGGTCGAGCGTCGAATCGGCCCTAGAAGGGTAGCGGGCGCTCGTCCTCGCCCTGGAAGGTGCCGATCTCGCGGAGCGCGTGCATCTTGTCGCGGCCACGCTCTATCGACGCCAGCGCCCTGGTCAGGAACTGTTCGAAGTTGGCCAGCGCGGTGTCGACGTAGTCGTCGACCTCCTCGCGCAGGCGCTGGGCCTCGGCCCGGGCCTCGGCGATGATCCGGGCGCCCTCGTGCTCGGCCGAGACCGTGATCTCGTTCACCGAGACCAGCCGGGCGTGCTCGGACTCACCCTCGCTGATGATCCGGTCGGCCTCGCGCTTGCCGGCGTCGATGATCTTGTCGCGTTCCTCCAGCAGCGCGGCCGCCCGGCGCAGGTCACCCGGCAGCTCGGCGCGCAGCTCGTCGAGGATGGCGACCATCTCGCCGCGGTCGAACATGTAGTTCGTCCGCGACATCGGCACCGATCGTGCCGCCTCCACCATGGCGATGATCTCGTCGATGCGGTCGAGCGGGTCCACCGGCGTCTCATCTCCCTGCTTGTCACCAACCGAGCGTCACGCGCCCCACGCAGCGTGGTGCGATCACGTTACTGCGTAGTCGGCCACTGCCCATGATGGGGTGCGCCCGGCGAGTCGGCCCGCCTCAGCCCTGCTTGAGGCGTGTCACCAACCGGTCGCCCACCACGTCGGGGACGTACGTGGAAACGTCGCCACCCCACTTGGCCACCTCTTTGACCAGGCTGGAGGACAGGAATGAATGCTGCGGATTGGTCGGCATGAACAATGTCTCGACGCCGGACAGCCCGATATTCATCTGCGCCATCTGCAACTCGTAGTCGAAGTCGCTGACCGCGCGAAGGCCTTTCACCACCACGGCGGCCTCCTGCGTACGGCAGAAGTCGACGAGCAGGCCACGGAAGGACTCGACCCGGACGTTCCCGTACGGCTCGGTCACCTCGCGAAGCATCTCGATGCGTTCCTCGATGGTGAACAAACCGGTCTTGTGCTGGTTGATCAGCACCCCGATGATCACCTCGTCGAAGAGCCGGCTGGCCCGGCCGACGATGTCCAGGTGGCCGTTGGTCACCGGATCGAAGGAACCCGGGCACACCGCACGTCTCATGATCGGCGACCGTACCAAAGCGTGGTCTCCCCGTACCGCTTGCTGCGTTCCGGTGTGATGCCGTCCACCCAGCTCAGATCCTCGCCGCGGGGCACCGCCCGGGTGGCGCGCTCGAGCACCACCACAGCATCCGGCGCCAGCCAGCCGTTGGCCACCAGCAGCCGTTGCAGCTCGTCGACCTCCTCCTCGGCCAGGGCGTACGGCGGGTCGGCGAACACCACGTCGAACGGGCCGCCCTCGGGCTCGGCGGCGAGCACCGACAGCACCTTGCCGGTCACCAGCCGGGTCGACGCTCCCGCACGCAGCGCGACGATGTTGTCCCGGATCACCCGCGCGGCCTTGGCATCCGACTCCACGAGAAGCGCGAAGGTAGCTCCGCGTGACAATGCCTCGAGGCCGACGGCCCCCGAACCGGCATAGAGATCAACGAACCGGGCACCGTCCAGATCGGTCAACGAGGCCAGCGAACTGAACAGCGCCTCACGGACGCGGTCGGCGGTGGGCCGGGTCTGCGAACCGGGCGGTGCGGACAACCGCCGCCCGCCGAGCACTCCGGCGATGATCCTGGTCATTGCGCTCCCATTAGCACGGATCGACGCTACTGCACAGGCATCGGCAACGGCCGCGCCGGTGAATTCTGCGACCTCCGAACCCTACTCAGCGGATCGATGAAATGCCTCTCGGTACAACGAAGATCTCGGATTCGCATCGACACCATTAAGCCGCACTCATCGGTTTCGCAAATTCACGCCAGTCGCTATGGTCACTGCCTGTTGCAGACGACTTAGGTCGGATGCCCGACGACGTCGGGGAGGCGTCGTCGCAAGGCTCTCTCGTTCTCGTGCCTTCGCTGCGCCCTCCCCTGGCTCGTACCCCTGATCCCACCACAGGAGCACAGGAGCACGCGTGAACCTGCTCAAGTCCCCCCTGCGCCGCACCACGGCCGCGATCGCCGGAGCCTTCATCGGCCTGGTCGGCGCCGTGGCTTTCACCGCACCGGCCAGCGCTCACCACCCGGACATCAACGTCAAGGCCGAGTGCCCGACGGGTGACAACTGGAAGGTCGAGTGGACCGTCTTCAACTACTCGATGAAGGGCCGGGCCGGCTTCATCACCGAGTCGGTGTTCCTCGGTGAGAACGACCAGCCGCTCAGCGCCCAGGCCGCTCCGGCCGTTCCCGAGCTCGCGGTCGGTCAGTCGATCCCCGAGAACCAGTCGGTCACGGCCACGCAGACCCTCCCCAAGACCACCAAGAGCGTCACGCTCAAGGTGACCTTGGACTGGAAGACCCCGGGCGTCGACCAGAAGAGCGCCACCAAGAAGATCGACATCCAGCCGGACTGCAAGCCCGACGCGCCGCAGAAGCCGGAGGAGCCGGAGAACCCGACGACGCCGTCGACCCCGGCCGCCCCGGGCGAGCCGACCCCCATCGTCGAGATGGACTGCACCACGATCGTCATCGGCCTGGACAACCCGAAGGACGGCGTGAAGATCACGCTGACCCTCAAGACCAGCAGGGGCGAGAAGCGTGAGCTGACCGTCAAGCCGGGCGAGAAGAAGACCGAGAAGTTCTCCGCCAAGGAGGGCTTCACCGTCGAGGTCGGCGCCAAGGAGATCGACGAGACCACCGAGATCGCCTGGGACAAGCCGGACGACTGCTCGGCCGCCGGCGCCGGTGGCGGCGACGGGACGCTCCCGCTGACGGGCGCCAACGCCAGCACCCTCGCCGGTGTCGCCGGTGGCGTGCTCCTGATCGGTGCGGCGCTGTTCTTCGTGGCTCGCCGCCGCAAGGTCAAGTTCACGGCCTGATCACGTAACACCAGCTAGCTCCTGCGGAGGGCGCGCCGACCACCCGGTCGGCGCGCCCTTCGCTTGTGTCCACTTTCGCCCCGATCGGGTACGGGCATACGGTGGCGCCATGGAGTGGAAGAGCTTCGACGGCGCCGAGGTGGCCGCGCTCACCCAGGGGACGGCGTTCATGGCCGACCCGGGTGAGCGCATTTGCCCGTCCTGCGGAGCGCGCGCCGTCCGCGCCTACCTGACCACGCCGGCCACCGCGCGCCGGCCCACCCTGGTCTCGTACGTCTGGTGCACCGCCTGCCGCCGGTTCGTCGGCACCCGCTCGGCGCTCCCGGCCGGCCTCGTCTTCACCGACCCGCTCGCCGCCCTGCCGCCGGCCGAGCGACGCGACCTGGAACGCAGCCTCATCGGCTTCCTGGCGCATCTGGACGAACTCTGGGACACCGAGGTGCTCCCCCAGTCGTTCGGCGTCGAGAACGCCTCCTGAACGCCTGCTAACCGCCGCAGCCGGAAGGCACCCCGGCGGTCTTGGAACTGACCGTCTTGACCACGGCGTCGGAGAACTCGTTCGCCCACTGGGCCGGATTCGCCAGCCCGGCCGGGACGGTCACCTGGACGGCGACCTCGCGGTCCATCGTGGTGAAGACCGACCCGGACGTGCCGGTCCGGCCGTACCAGCAGACCCGGTTCATGATCAGCAGATCGGCGGTCAGCGGCACGCAGTCGGGTCCTTCGTCCAGCGCCGCGCACATCTGCGGTTGTCGCACCCCGCAGGCCACGGTCAGCGGCGGCTCGCCCCACGCCGCGTTCTGCTCCGGACCGGCGCTCACCTGCCGCGCGGGCAGATTCCGCACCGTGTCGGGCAGCTGCGAGGTGACCGCCAGGCAGACCTGGGCCGCGCGCGGGCTCAGCTTGGGCACGGTCATCGGCACCGGCGTCGACGGCACGATCACCGGCGCGCCGGCCGAAGCCGCGGGAAGGGCCGGGGCGGCCGGCGCGTCGGGCCGGACCGCGAGGAAGAACACCACCCCGACGATCACCGCCACCGGGACCGCGATCACCGCGGCCAAGAGGGCGGCCTTGCGATTGCCCGGGTCGGGCTCGACGGGGGTACGGGTCACCAGGTCGACCATGCTCAGAGGTTTACCACGCTGCAGGTGAGCGTCCGCGTGATGCCCGGCACGTACTGGACCTTGCTCACAATCAGCCGGCCGAGTTCGTCGACCGTCTTCGCCTCGGTCAGCACCACGACGTCGTACGGGCCGGTGACCGCGTCGACCCGGACCACCCCGGCGATTTTGTCGATCGCGGCGGCCACGTCACGGGCCTTTCCGACCTCCGTCTGGATGAGGATGTATGCCTGGACCACGACCTGACTCCTATCCGACGGTTCTACCCGAACGTGAAACTACCGTACGGATCGGCCAGTGCGCGTCCGGCCACCTCGAGGTGGCCACCATAGAGGGGGAAACCACGTGAGCATCGCCGAGGCCGGCGAGTTCGGGCTGATCGCACGGATCGTCGCGCGCCTCGACGACGGTCCTTCCACGCTGCTCGGGCCCGGCGACGACGCCGCCCTGGTCGCCGCCCCGGACGGGCGTGTGGTGGCGAGCACCGACGTGCTCGTCGAGGGCCGGCATTTCCGCCGGGACTGGTGCACCGCCGCCGATGTGGGCCACCGCGCGGCCGGGGCGAACCTGGCCGACATCGCCGCGATGGGCGCCACCCCGACGGCCCTGCTGGTCGCCCTGGTCGCGCCCACCGACCTGGAGGTGTCCTGGGCCGAGGACCTGGCCGGCGGGCTGGCCGCGGAGGCCGCCAAGGTGGGCGCGAGCGTGGTCGGCGGGGACGTGTCGGCCGGGCCGCTGACCATCGCCGTCACCGCGCTCGGCGACCTGGCCGGGCAGGCGCCGGTGACCCGCACCGGCGCTCAGCCCGGCGACGTGCTCGCGGTGGCCGGGCGAACCGGCTACGCCGCAGCCGGGTACGCGATCCTGTCCCGCGGCTTCCGCACCCCGAAGATGTTCGTGGAGGCCTATCGCCGGCCCGAGGTGCCCTACGCGGCGGGCGCGGCGGCGGCCGGGGCCGGCGCCACGGCCATGATCGACGTGTCCGACGGGCTGCTCCAGGATCTCGGTCACATCGCCACCGGCAGCGTGGTCGGCATCGACGTGCGGCGCGAGGCCTTCACGGTGCCGGATCAGATGCGGGACGCGGCCAGCGCGCTCGGCGTGGACCCGTACCTCTGGATCCTGACCGGCGGGGACGACCACGCGCTGGCCGCGTCCTTCCCACCAGGCGCCGCGCTGCCCCCGGGCTTCCGGGTGGTCGGCAGCGTGCACGAGGGCACCGGGGTGACCGTCGACCGCAGCGCGTGGACCGGCGGCACCGGATGGGACCACTTCCGCTGAGAGCCAGCCCGTGTCCTGTGGATCAGGCCTGGCTGATCCACGAGACGCGACCTAGTCTCGTTCTCCGTGAACGAGATCGTGGTGCGCGAGATCGGCTTCGCCGACCCGCGGGTGCAGGCGCTGGTCACGGCTCAGCTGGCCGAGATGGGCGAGCGGTACGGCGGCAGCGGCGACGACACCCCGGTGGCGCTGACCGACTTCGACCCGCCGGGCGGGCGCTTCTTCGCCGCCGTCGAGGGGGACCGGCTGGTGGGGTGCGCCGGGTGGCGCCGGCACGGTTCGGACGCCGAGCTCAAGCGCATGTTCACCACCCGAGCGGCGCGCGGCCGGGGTGTGGCGCGGCGGCTGCTGACCGCCATCGAGGAGTCGGCTCGGGCGGCCGGGCTGCGGCGGGTGATCCTGGAGACCGGCGACAAACAGCCGGAAGCGGTCGGGCTGTACGAGTCGGCGGGATATGTCCGCATCGCCGACTTCGGCTTCTACCAGGGGCACGCGGGCGTGCTGTCCTACGCGCGGGAGCTGGACACGCAGACAACCCCCGGACGCTAGGCGTCGCGGGGGTTGATCATCGGTACCGGATCAGGCGCGGACGACCTTGCCGGCCTTGATGCACGAGGTGCAGACCTGCAGCTTCTTGGTCGTGCCACCACCGGCCGGAGTACGCACCGACTGGATGTTGGGGTTCCAGCGGCGGTTGGTCCGCCGGTGCGAGTGGGACACGTTGTGGCCGAAGCCGGGCCCCTTGCCACAGACGTCACACACGCTAGCCACGGTGATACTCCTGAGATTTGAACCGAGAACTGATTTGAATCCGAGAACTTTGGAGCGCCCAGGGCTGACCCGCCCACAGGCAACCCGACCACGGTACCTGATGGCATGGCGGAGGAGCCAATCGGGCTCACGTACGGAGGGATTGTCGGTCCTCCCCAGTAAGGTCGGAGCGTGCTGGAAACGCTGGACGACGCGGCCGTCCACCGCTGGTGCGGTGGCGGGCTCGCCGCGCTCCGGGCTCACCAGCACGAGATCGACGAGCTCAACGTCTATCCGGTCCCCGACGGCGACACCGGCACCAACCTGGTGCTCACGCTGACCTCGGCGGCCGAGGCGCTCGAGTCGTCCGAGTCGTCCTCCGACGCGGCCGAGAGCGGAACGCCGCTGGGGCGGGCGATGCGCCGGATGGCTCGGGGTGCGCTGCTCGGCGCCCGGGGCAACTCGGGCGTGATCGTGTCCCAGATCCTGCGCGGCATGGCCGACTCGTTCGCGACCGCGGTGGCGGTGCGCGGGTCCGAGCTGGCGTCGGCGTTGCGGACGGCGAGCGAGGCGGCCTACGCGGCGGTGGCCCGGCCGGTCGAGGGCACTGTTCTCTCCGTGGTGGCCGCGGCGGCCGAGGGGGCCGGCAGGCTCAAGTCCGATGACCTGCGGGCAGTGGCCCGGGCGGCGGCCCGGTCCGCGGCCGAGGCCCTGGCGCGGACGCCGCAGCAGCTGCCGGTTCTGGCGCGGGCCGGCGTGGTCGACGCGGGCGGGCGGGGGCTCGTGCTTCTGCTCGAGGCTCTGGTCGAGGCGTTAGGGCCTCCTGGCAGCGATGAGCAGCCCCTGCCCGGGGTGGGCGGGAAAACCGCCCTCGCCATCAGCGGAGAAGGCCCGGAGACGGCCGGCGCGGCCGGGGATCGAACTGCGGAGATGGCCGGCGCGGCCGGGTTCGGGTATGAGGTGCAGTACCTGTTGGATGCGCCGGCCGAGGCCGTTGATGTGTTGCGCGGGCAGTTGGACCGGCTCGGGGATTCGCTGGTGGTCGTCGGCACCGGGGACGCCGTCGCGCCGACCTGGAACGTGCATGTTCATGTGCCGGTCGAGGCGGTCGGCGCGGCCATCGAGGCCGGGCTCGAGGCCGGGCGGCCACACCGGATCGGCGTGAGCCGGCTCGACGGCGTGCGGGGCGACCGGCACGAGCACCACGGCGGCGAGCACGACGACCTCGACGAGCCGCGGCCGCGGGTCGAGGACGCGCCGGCCCGCAACGCGCGCGGGGCCGTTGTCGTGGCCGCGGGTGAAGGGCTGACGGCCCTCTTCGCGGCCGAGGGGACCGTTGTCGTCGACCGGAACCCGTCCATCGCCGAGATGTTGGCGGCCATCGAGAGCACCGGCGCGGGTCGGGTGGTGCTGCTGCCCAACGACGACAACACCCACGCGGTGGCCACTGCGGCGGCCCGGGAGGCGTCCCACAACGGGGTCCGGGTCAGCGTGGTGCCGACCTCGTCGCCGGTGCAGGCGCTGGCGGCGCTGGCCGTGCGCGACCCGGGGCGGTCCTTCGCCGATGACGTGATCGCCATGGCCGAGGCGGCCGGCGCCTGCCGGTACGGCGAGGTCTGCACGGCCCAGCGTGAGTCCCTGACCGTGGCGGGGCGGTGCCGGCCCGGTGATCTGCTCGGCCTGGTCGACGGCGAGGTGCACATCATCGGCGACGACCTGCCGAGCGTGGCCTGCCGGCTGGTCGACCGGATGCTGGGCGGCGGCGGTGAGCTGGTCACCCTGGTGCTCGGCGCGGACGCCCCGCGGGGGCTGGACGAGACCTTGACGGCACACATCGGCCAGGGCTGGCCGTTCGCCGAGGTGCAGAGCTTCGCCGGCGGGCAGCCCCGGTACCACCTACTGGTTGGAGTCGAGTGAGCGAAACGACGACCGCCGCCACCACGACCACGACACCGTTGGGCAAGGTGCTGGGCGACAAGACCGCGAAGGCGCTCGCCGACCATCTCGACCTGCACACCGCGGGCGACCTCATCTACCACTTCCCGCGGCGGTACGACGAGCGCGGCGAACACACCGACATGCGCAAGCTGGAGGTCGGCGAGCAGGTCACGTTGCTGGCCCAGGTGCGCTCGATCAACGTGAAGCCGATGCGGCAGCGGCGCGGCTCGATGCTCGAGGTGACCATCGGCGACGGCTCCGGCGCCACCCTCACCTGCACGTTCTTCAACCAGGCGTGGCGGCAGCGCGAGCTGCGTACCGGACGATGGGGTCTCTTCGCCGGCAAGGTGACCGACTTCCGGGGCAAGCGGCAGCTCAACGGCCCGGCCTATCAGCTGCTCAGCGTCGACGCGACCGAGGACGAGGCGGCCGAGGAGATCGAGGAGTTCGCGGGCGCGCTGATCCCGGTCTACCCGGCGGCGCAGGCGGTGCCGACCTGGGTGATCGCCAAGTGCGTGCGAACCGTGCTCGACACCTTCCAGGCGCCGGACGACCCGCTGCCGCCCGCCACCCGGGCGACCAACAAGCTGGTCGGGATCGCGAAGGCCCTGTTCGAGATCCATCGGCCCAGCTCGACCGAGGAGCTGTACAAGGCCAAGTACCGGCTCAAGTGGGACGAGGCTTTCGCCGTACAGCTGACTCTGGTGCAGCGCAAGGCCAGCGCGGCCGCGGCCCCGGCAATCGCGCGACCCCGCGCCGAAGCCGGGTTGCTGGCGAAGTTCGACGCCTCGCTCCCCTACGAGCTGACCGAGGGCCAGCGCGACGTGGGCGAGGAGATCGCGGCCGACCTGGCCCGGCCCCACCCGATGCACCGGCTGCTCCAGGGCGAGGTGGGTTCGGGCAAGACCCTCGTCTCGGTACGCGCGATGCTGCAGGTGGTCGACGCCGGTGGGCAGGCGGCTCTGCTGGCACCGACCGAGGTGCTCGCCACCCAGCACTTCCGCGGGATCGGCGCCCAGCTCGGCGCGCTCGGCCGGGCCGGCGAGCTCGACGGCGACCCGACCGGCACCCGGGTCACCCTGGTCACCGGTTCGCAGGGGGCGAAGGCCCGGCGGGCGGCGCTGGCCCAGGTCGCCGACGGCAGCGCCGGCATCGTGATCGGCACGCACGCGCTGCTGTACGAGGGGGTCGACTTCGCCGATCTCGGGCTGGTCGTGGTCGACGAGCAGCACCGGTTCGGGGTCGAGCAGCGGGACGCGTTGCGGGCCAAGGCCGCCCAGCCGCCACACGTGCTGGTGATGACGGCCACGCCGATCCCGCGCACGGTGGCCATGACGGTCTACGGCGACCTGGAGACGTCGGTGCTGTCCCAGTTGCCGCGGGGCCGTTCGCCGATCGCCTCGCATGTGGTGCCCGCCCTGGAGAAGCCGGCCTTCCTGGACCGGGCCTGGCGGCGGTTGCGCGAAGAGGTCAAGGACGGCCATCAGGCGTACGTGGTGTGCCCACGGATCGGCGACACCGACTCGGATTCGAACGAGGACGGCGAACCCCCCAGCGACAACGAGTCGGCGAAGCGGCCACCGCTGGCCGTGCTGGACGTGGCGCCGGCGCTGGCGGACGGTCCGCTCAAGGGGCTGCGGATCGCGATCCTGCACGGGAAGCTGCCGGCCGACGAGAAGGACGCGGTGATGCGCTCGTTCGCCGCCGGCGACCTGGACGTGCTGGTGGCGACCACGGTGATCGAGGTCGGCGTGGACGTCCCCAACGCCACCGTGATGATCATCATGGACGCCGACCGGTTCGGCGTCTCCCAGCTCCACCAACTGCGCGGCCGGGTCGGCCGGGGCTCGGCGGCCGGGATCTGCCTGCTGGTCAGCGAGGCGGCCGAGGCGTCGGCGGCCCGCGAGCGGCTGGAGGCGGTGGCGTCCACCACGGACGGTTTCAAGCTCTCCGAGATCGACCTGGAACAACGGCGGGAGGGCGACGTGCTCGGCGCCTCGCAATCCGGGAAACATTCACATCTGCGCTTGCTGTCGCTGCTGCGGGACGAGAAGCTCATCAAGGAGGCGCGCGCCGAGGCCGCTTCACTCGTCGAGGACGACCCGACGCTGTCGCGCTACCCGGCGCTGGCCGCGTCCGTGGCCGCCCTGGTCGACGAGGAACGAGCCGAGTTCCTGGAGAAGGGATGATCTACCACTTCTGCCACCGGTCCGACTACTCCGCCGACGCCGCGCTCTACATCAATGAGACGCTCTCCACGCAGGGGTTCATCCATTGCTCGCCGCGCGACCACGTGCACGTGCCGGCGACCCGGCTGGCCCGCGGCGAGACCGACCTCGTCGTGCTCGAGATCGACGAGAAGCGGCTGCCGAAGCCGCCGGTCTGGGAAGACGGCGACCCGCCCGACCCGGACGGCCGGCTGTTCCCGCACGTCTACGGCCCGATCCCGACCGCGGCCGTGGTCGCGGTGCACGACCTGCCGCCGCGTCCCGACGGATCCTTCGCTCCCCTGTAGCGGGCCACCTCGGCCGCGGCAGGACGGTGGCGGGCAGGACGGTGGTGCCTATACGCGCTCAGAGCTGCTCTGAGCGCGTATAGGCACCGGGTTCAGCGCTTCATCCCGTGGTCGATCGCCTCGATGATGCGCGGCCGCAGCTCGGCGGCGCTGATGATGGCGTCGACCGAACCGACCTCGACCGCCCGCTGGATGCTGTGCACCCGGTCGAACTCGGCGGCCACCTCGCCCAGCTTCTCGGCGCGGACCGCCGACTGGACCTCGGCCAGCCGCACGTTCAGCTCGGCCCGCTCGGCGCCGCTGGCCGACGCCACCTGGGTCTGCAGGTCGACGACCCGCGGGTCGTTCACGGTCCGGTTGTTCACCTCGCCCGAGAAGACCACCGCGGCCGCGGGGGCGCCGCCCAGCACCGAGGCGAACGAGCCCTCCAGCGCCAGCACGGTCATGTTCGGGTTGAGCGCCTTGGAGAACACCACGAACGCGCCGCCGTGGTAGCGGGAGATCACGCAGAACACGATCGGGCCCTGGAAGTTGACGATGGCCCGGCCGATCTCGGCGCCGTACTCGAGCTGCAGTTTGCGCATCGACTCCGGGGAGCCGTCGAAGCCGGACAGGTTGGCCAGCACCACCAGCGGGCGGTTGCCGGACGCCGCGTTGATCGCCCGCGCGGTCTTCTTCGACGACTGCGGGAAGAGCGTGCCGGCGGTGTACGTGTCCGGGCCGTCGGTGGGCGGGAAGCCGCGGCGCGGCACCGAGCGGGACTCGATGCCGACCAGGCAGACCGGCCAGCCGCCGAGGTGGACGTCCTGCACGACCGAGGTGTCGGCGTCGGCCATCCCGGCCCAGCGCTCCAGCACCGCGTGGTCCTGGTCGGCGAGGGCGCGCATGACCGTACGGATGTCGAAGGCCTTCTTCCGCTCCGGGTTGTGCTCCCGCGAGAAGATCTGGCCGACCGTGGTGAAGTTGCTGCCCGCCACCGAGTGCGGGTAGCCGGAGACGTCCCGGTCGGCCGGGTCGTCGGTGGCCGCCCGGCGCGGCGCCGACTCCCCCGGCTGCACGTACGTGTGGTCGTAGTGCGCCATCAGCACGTCTCGGGCCGACATCAGGTCGGGCGCCCAGTACTGCGCCTGGCCGTTCGGGCCCATCACCCGGTCGTACCCGCCGATGCCGTAGTTGTCCTCGGCCGAGACGCCGCCGGAGAAGTCGAGCGACTGCTTGCCGGTGAGCACCATCGCGGAATCCGGGGTCATCACCAGGATGCCCTTGGTGTGCATGAGCATGGTGGCCTCGGCGTTCCAGTACGGCTGGGCGCCGACGTTGATGCCCGCGACCACGACGTTGATCTCGCCGCCGGCCTGGGTGAACGTGACGATCCGCTTGAGCGCGGCGGCCACCCAGTCCATGTTCTCGGTGCCCGAGGTCATCGAGATGCGGGCGCCCGCCGACAGCGCGAACCAGTCGAGCGGCACGCGCATCCGCTCGGCCAGGTCGAGGGCGGCGATCACCCGGGAGCACTCCGGCTCGGACAGCGCGCCGAGCGCCTTGGTCGGGTCGCCGAGCAGGATGACCCGGGTCACGCCCTCGGGGTGCCGGGCCGTCGGCGTGGTGACCACCCCGGCCACGATCGCCGCCTTGTTGCGGCCGGCCGGCCGGTCCACCGGAACCAGGACGCCGTGCTCGTCGAGGTCGTGCTCGACGAAGCCGCCGCTCGGGCCGGCCAGCATGCTGGTCAGCTCGTACGGATAGGCGTTGCCCCGGCGGGCCGCCCGCAGCACCTTCTGCCGGTAGTCGTCGAGCGGCTGCACCGGCTCGTCGGTCGGCTTGTCGACGGACAGGCTGGCGCCGTGCCTCGGGTCGATGGTGATCCGGACCGCGGCCTCGCTCAGCTCACCGGCCGCGTTGCGCTGCCGGGCCAGGAACTGGACCTCCTCCAGGCCGGCGCCGGCCGTGGTCGGCAGGATGCGCTGCACCAGGGCGTTCAGCTCGTCCGCGGTCAGTTCGGTGGACGGCCAGACGTACATCATGATCCGGTTGGTGTCGAAGCGCTTGTTCTGCGGGCGCTGGGCCTGGATGTTGCGGATCGCGTCCAGGCCGGCGGTGATCGCGTCCTCGACCGCGGGCAGCGCCACCAGCCGGCCGTCCGCCTCGCGCAGCGGCGTGAGGTCACGCACCTGGCCCATCGCGATCAGCCGCTCGTCGGCCGGGTTGCTGTGCGCCACCGCCTTGAAGAGGTAGATCTCCTCGTCGGCCGAGGGCAGCCGGGTGAGGTGGAACTCGCGCAGCCGCTGCAGTTGCAGGCGCCGGGCGATGGCCGGATGCAGACCGCGGATCAGCCGGTCCTCGACAAGACCGGATCCGTCGCCGTCCGGGCGGAAGGTGAAGTGGTGGTGCAGCAGGCCGCTGGACCCGGCGACGGTGAGGGTGATCCGCCGCACCCCGGCCGGCAGCGGCCGGGCGGCGAGGAACTCGGCCAGCCGTTCGGCCAGCGTGTCGGTGTTGTCCGGCTGGCCCTCCCAGGTCACGTAGAGGTCGGCCACCAGCCCGCGCTCGTCCACCTCGGCCGCGAACTCGAAGGCCGCGGCGACGGCGTCGGGCAGGGCGGCGATGTCCACGGCGGTGGTGACGATCAGGGTCTCCCGCTCCGGGGAGGTGTGCCGGGACGTGACGAACCGGCAGCCGGCCACCTCACGGGTGACGATGTCGGAGAGGGTCCGGTTGCCGTAGTAGCGGCGGGTCACCACTTCGAGCAGCGGGGCGAGGTCGCGGCCGGGCCGGCCGACGCGCTGGCCGATCAGCCGGACCAGCGGCTCGGAGCTGGCCACCATGGCCTGGATCCGCTCGGCGCGGTCCGGGGCGTCCGGGTTGCGGTCGAGGTGGCGCAGGTCGTCGCGGACGGCCGCGTAGACCTTGGCCCGGGTACGCCGCAGCAGCGGCTGGGCGAACCACCGGAACACCACGCCACGGGCCAGGTCGGACACCGCCGGGAAGCGGATCTGGGTGGCCTCGACCAGGTGCTCGAGGGCGAGACCGGCCCGCTCCAGCAGCGCGTCGCCGAACGGCGGCGGACCGGCGATCCAGTGCCGGAGCAGTTCGGACACCACGTCGACATCGGACGGCATCCGCTGCTGGGCCAGGAAGATGCGGAAGACCGCCGCCTCCAGCTCGCGGGTGCGGTCGAGGGTGGCGACGCCGTAGTGGCCGAGCACCCGTCGCAGGCGGGCCTGGAACGTCTCGGGCACGCCGGCCCGCTCGACGTCGAGGCTCTGCAGGTAGCTGTGGAAGTACTCGCGCGGGCTGTGCACCGGGCTGCCGGGCTCGATCTCGATGTCGCCGCCCGGCTTGTTGCGGCTCAGCTCGAGCAGGTCGGCGAAGACGGTCAGCAGGTCGACCTCGCCGTCCGAGACCCGGCCGCCCAGCGCGGCCCGGGTGGTCAGGTAGCCGGCGACGCGCCGCCGGTCGTCCGGGTCGACGTCGAAGCCGAGCAGCAGACCGCGCAGGTCTTCCAGGCCTCGCTCGGCCCGCGCCGCGGCGGGCGGGTCGGCCGGCGCCTCGGGCAGGTCGACCACGCCCGTGACGGCGCTGGTGGCCTCTTCGACGGCGTCGCCGAGCGGCTCCAGGCGCAGCACCGGCGCGCCGGTCTCGACCTGGCTGCCGACCGACACCGGGAGCTCGCGGACCCGGGCCCGGAACGGCGAACGCAGGACGTTCTCCATCTTCATGCTCTCCAGCACGAGGATCGGCGCCCCGGCGTCGACCTCGTCGCCGACCGCCACCGGGGTGGCGACGACCAGCGCGGGCGCGGGCGAGCGGACCACGCCGCCCTCGTCCCGGCTGACCCGGTGGGTCACGCCGTCGACCTCGACCAGGTGGATCGGGCCGTGTGTGGCGGTGACCAGCCGGAAGCGGCGGCCGTTGATCAGCATCCGGCCCAGGTGCTCGTCGTACTGCTCGACCTCGACGTCGGCCCGGTGCAGGTCGGCGCCGGCCGAGACGGCCACCCGGAACCGCTTCTGGCCGAGCCGGGAGACCCGGACGCGATAGCTCGCGCCGCGCAGCTTGAGGTCGAGGGGGCGGCCGGTCTCGTGCCGCACCTGCGGGCGCCCGCCGTGGGCGGTGGCGAGGAGGCGCTGCCGGCTGACCTCTTCCTCGTCCTGGTAGGCCTCGATCGCGGCGGCGGCCAGCGCGACCGCCGAGTGCCGGTGGCTGACCAGCCGGCCCTCGCCGCGCACCCGGTCGATCCAGCCGGTGTCGGCGCTGCCGTCGATCACCTCGGGCTGGTCGAGCAGGTCGAGTACGAAGCTCTTGTTGGTGGCGCCACCCTCGATGATCACGGTGGTCTCGGCCATCGCCCGGCGCAGCCGGCCGAGCGCCTCGTCGCGGTCCCGCCCGTACGCGATGATCTTGGCAATCATCGAGTCGAACGCGGCCGGGATCGAGTCGCCCTCGCTCACCCCGGTGTCCACCCGGACGCCCGGGCCGGCCGGCAGCATCAGCCGCACGATCCGGCCCGGCGACGGCGCGAAGTCACGGTCCGGGTCCTCGGCGTTCAGCCGCGCCTCGACGGCGTGCCCGCTCTCCGGCGGCTGCGGTCCCTCGAGCCGGCCGCCGCCGGCCACGTGCAGCTGGAGCCGGACCAGGTCGGTGCCGGTGGTGATCTCGGTGATCGGGTGTTCGACCTGGAGGCGGGTGTTGACCTCGAGGAACGCGAACAGCTTCTCGCCCGGGTGGAACAGGAACTCGACGGTGCCGGCGCCGCGGTAGCCGACCGCGAGGGCCAGCCGCACGGCCGACGACTTCAGCTCGGCGGTCTGCTCCGGTGACATCACCGGGGAGGCCGACTCCTCGATCACCTTCTGGTTGCGGCGCTGCACCGAGCAGTCGCGGACGCCCAGCGCCCAGGCGGTGCCCTGCCCGTCGGCGATGACCTGCACCTCGACGTGCCGCGCCCCGGTGACCAGTCGCTCCAGGAAGACCACGCCGGAGCCGAACGCGCGCTGCGCCTCCTGGCTGGTCCGCTCGTACGCGTCGGTCAGGTCGGCCGCCGAGTCGACCCGCCGGATGCCCCGGCCGCCGCCACCGGCGGTCGCCTTGAGCATCAGCGGGTAGCCGATCTCGTCACCGGCCCGCAGCGCGTCGTCGAGCGTGGCCACCTCGCCACGGCTCCACGGCGCGACCGGGACCCCGACCTCCTCGGCGATCAGCTTCGACCCGATCTTGTCGCCGAGCTTGCGCATCGCCTCGGCGCTCGGGCCGACGAAGGTGACCCCGATCCGCTCGCACAACTCGGCGAACGCCGGGTCCTCGGCGACGAAGCCCCAGCCGACCCAGGCCGCGTCGGCCCGGACGTCGAGCAGGGCGCGCTCGAGGACGGCGTGGTCGAGATAGGGACGGGCGGACGCCGGGCCCAGCGGGTGGGCGACGTCGGCCTCCCGGACGAACGTGGCGTTGCTGTCCTCGTCGGTGTAGAGCGCCACCGTCTCGATCCGCGTCCCGGTCTCGGCGGACAGATCCCGGACGGCGTGGATGAGCCGCATCGCGGCCTCTCCGCGGTTGACGATGGCGACACGATTGAACACCGGTTGAGCCTCCTACTAGATGTTTCTCAGGCCAGGGCGGCGGCGAGGTCGGCGAGCAGGTCGTCGGTGTCCTCGATGCCGCAGGAAAGCCGGACGAAGCCCTCGGCGGTGTCGTCGCCCCACTGGGCGCGCCGGTCGGCGGTGGTGTGCAGCCCACCGAACGACGTGGCCGCGAACACCAGCTTCGACCTCTTCAGGAAATCCGCCACCCGCGACGCGCTACCCAGGTCGAACGACACCACGCCGGGGATGCGGCGCATCTGCCGGGAGGCGATCTCGAACGACGGGTCGTCGGGCAGCCCCGGCCAGCGCACCCCGGTCACGTCGTCCCGCGCGCTCAGCATCGCCGCGACCGCGCCCGCGTTCGCCGTCTGCCGGGCCAGCCGCAGGTCGAGCGTGGCCAGCGACCGGTGGGCGAGCCAGCAGTCGAAGGCGCCGGGGATGCCGCCGGTCTGCGTACGCCAGGTGGTGATCTTCTCCAGCAGCCCTTCGTCGCCGGTGGCGACGTAGCCCAGCAGCACGTCGGAATGCCCGGTCAGGGCCTTGGTGCCGGACGCCACGACCACGTCGGCGCCGAGGTCGAGCGGCCGCTGCCCGAGCGGTGTCGCGGTGGTGTTGTCCACCGCGAGCAGGGCGCCGGCGGCATGCGCCGCGTCGGCCATGGCCCGCACGTCACAGACGTCCAGGCCGGGGTTGGCCGGGGTTTCGATCAACACGAGGCGTACGCCGGTGAGCGCCGGATATGGGCCGGCGGTCGGCACCAGGATCGTGCTGACGCCCAGGCCACGCAGCGTCCCCTCGGCGAACGCCCGCACCGGGAAGTAGCCGTCGGCGGGCAACGCGACCGTGTCACCGGTGCGCAGCACGCCCAGCAGCAGCGCGGTGATCGCCGCCTGCCCGGACGCGAACGCCCGCACCTGGCCGCCCTCCAGCGACCCGATGGCCGCCTCCAGACCGCGCCGCGTCGGGTTGTCCGGCCGCCCGTAGCCGTTCTGCCCCGGCCCCGCGTCGGGGTCGAGGTGGTAGGGCGCCGCGAACACCGGGCCGGGCAGGAAGGGCTGGCCCGGCACCGGATCGGGCAGCCCCGCGTGTACCGCCTGTGTGCCGTCCCCGCTCATTCCGGCTTCATCTCCCGGCCCATCAGCAGCTTGACCGCCACCCGCGGGTCGACGCCCTCGTGGCAGACCCGCTCGACCTGCTCGGTGATCGGCATCTCCACCCCGTGCGCGACCGCCAGGTCACGGATGGCCAGGCAGCTCTTCACGCCCTCGGCGGTCTGCCGGGTCGCCTTCTGCGCCTGCTCCAGGGTCTCGCCGCGGCCCAGGTGCTCGCCGAAGGTGTGGTTGCGGGACAGCGGCGACGAGCAGGTGGCGACCAGGTCGCCCAGCCCGGCCAGCCCGGCGAAGGTCATCGGGTCGGCGCCCAGGGCCACGCCCAGCCGGGCGGTCTCGGCCAGCCCGCGGGTGATCAGCGAGGCCTTGGTGTTGTCGCCCATGCCCATCGCCGAGGCCATCCCGTAGGCCAGCGCGATCACGTTCTTGACCGCGCCGCCGATCTCGCACCCGATGACGTCGTCGCTGGTGTACGGCCGGAGGTACGGCAACGCGATGGCGTGCTGGACGGCCTGCGCGCGCGCCGGGTCCGTGCCGGCGACGACCGTGGCGGCCGGCTGCTCGGCGGCGATCTCCGGCGCCAGGTTGGGCCCGGAGACGACCACCACCCGCCGCGGGTCGACCTTCGCGGTCTCCACGATCACCTGGCTCATCCGCTTGGTGGTGCCCAGCTCGATGCCCTTCATCAGGGAGATGAGGGTGCTGTCGGCGGGCAGGTGGGGCGCCCAGTCGGCCAGGTTGCCGCGCAGCGTCTGCGACGGCACGGCCAGGAAGACCAGCTCGGCGCCGGCCACGGCGGCGGCCAGGTCGCTGGTGGCGGTGACCCGGTCGGGCAGCCGGACGCCGGGCAGCGAGCCCTCGTTGACGTGCTGATCGCGGATCGCGGCGGCGACCTGCTCGCGCCGGGCCCACATGGTCACCTGGGCGCCGGCCTCGGCCAGGATCTTGGCGAACGCGGTGCCCCAGGCCCCGGCGCCGATCATCGCGGCGCGGGTCACGGCGCCACCTCCGGCGGGGTCTTCCGGCGGGCGGCGGGCTGGTAGAGCGGCGGCGCCTCGCCCTCGCGGATCTGGGCCAGCAGGTCGCGGATGGTCAGCATGATGTGTTCGGTGATCTCCTCGAGCACCTGCTTGGTCGGCTCCTGGCCGCGCCACTTGCTCAGGTCGATCGGCGGGCCGGCGACGGCGCTGACGGCGCGGCGCGGGCGCAGCGAGATCTTGCCGGTTCGCGAGTCGAAGATCTGGTACGCCCCCCACTGGGCCAGCGGGATCACCGGCGCGTCGGTGCGCAGGGCGAGCCGGGCGGCGCCGGTCTTGCCGCGCATCGGCCACAGGTCGGGTTCCTTGGAGGTGGTGCCCTCGGGGTAGATCACCACGGTGCCCTCGTCCCGCAACGCGTCGAGCAGCGCGTCCAGGCTCTTCACCGCCTCCACACTGCCGCGTTCCACCGGGACCTGCTTGACCTTCCGCAGGAACGGGCCGAACAGCGGCACCTTCCACAGGCTGGCCTTGGCCAGGAACCGCGGCCAGCGGCCGTGGTCGTAGAGGAAGTACGAGACGATCAGCGGGTCGAAGTGCGACGCGTGGTTGGCCACCAGGATCGCCCCGCCGGCCGGCGGCAGGTTCGCCGCGCCGTGCCAGGTCTTCCTGGTCATGACCTTGAGCACCGGCAGCACGATGGCCACCGCCAGCCGCCGCCAGAACCCCAGCCTGCGGATCGCCACGACCCCTCCTGTTCCTTCCACCGCGCCCACGCCGGTCGCTTGCGACGAAATCATGCCTGCTCGCATCGCGCCAAACCAGCCAGGGCGGGGTCTGCCGCGTCCGCTGATGCACATCTGTGCTCAGAGCAAGGCGGGCTCAGGTGCTCGGAGCGGAGCGGCGCGGCAGGATGGTGGGGTGAGCGACGCGTGGACTGCCGTCATCCCGGTGAAGCGGCTGGGCCTGGCCAAGAGCCGGCTGCGGGGCGCGGTGCCCGCCGCCCGGCACCAGGACCTGGCCCTGGCCATGCTGGCCGACACGGTCGCGGCGGTGCTGACCTGCGCCGAGGTGGCCGAGCTGCTGGTCGTGACCGACGACCCGGAAGCCGCCCGGATCGTCCGCGAGCTGGGCGCCCGGCCGGTGCCGGACGAGCCGGACGCCGGGCTGAACGCGGCCTTCCGGTTCGGCGCCGACGTGGTGGCCGGGCCGGGCCGCAACCGGGTGGCGATGGCCGGCGATCTGCCCGCGCTGCGTCCGGCCGAGCTGGGTGAGGCGCTGCGGTCGATCGCGGGCCGGGCGTTCGTGGCCGACGCGGCCGGCACCGGGACCGTGCTCCTCGGCGTACACCAGGGACGTGATCTTGATCCTCGGTTCGGCGGCGGGTCGGCGGCGGCGCACGCGGGCTCGGGGGCGACCGCGCTGACCGGTGACTGGCCGGGGCTGCGGCAGGACGTGGACACCGCGGACGACCTGCGTGCGGTCCTGGCGCTGGGCGCCGGCCCGCAGACGTGCGGGCTGCTGCGTGATCTCGGACTCACCTCTTCATGCCTCCCGGCCGCCTAGGTAGCGGTAGTTTCAGGGGCATGCAGGGCACGATCGCCACTTTCCACCCCGACGCGCATTCCGGGACGTTGCTGCTCGATGACGGCACTGAGCTGGAGTTCGGGCCGGAGGCGTTCGCCGCGTCCGGTTTGCGCCTGCTCCGGCTGGGCCAGCGGGTGGTGATCGGCGTGTCCCCCGCAGGAGGGGTGACCAGCGTCTCGATACCCGGGATCGACCCCAATTGATCTTGATGTTGTTCATTCCCCGTTAACCACGAACGGGCGATGATGGAGCGATGCAAAACCCGCCCCGGACACCTGTGCCCACCGTGCCCCCGCGGCGGGGACCGAACGGTCGCTTCCTTTCCCGAGACCTTGCCGAGGAGGCGCCCGCTGTGACCGACACCCGGCCGACGGACGAGACCGACGCCGAGATCGAGACCGAGCGGTACGAGCTGCCGGAAGACCGGTTCCTCAATCGGGAACTGTCCTGGCTCGACTTCAACGCCCGCGTGCTCGCGCTGGCCGAGGACCCGGGCACCCACCTGCTCGAGCGGGCCAAGTTCCTGGCCATCTTCGCCGGCAACCTCGACGAGTTCTACATGGTCCGGGTGGCCGGGCTGAAGCGGCGGCTGAGCGCCGGCCTGCCGATGCGCGGCGGTGACCGGGTCTCCCTGCGCCACCAGCTCGAGATGATCACCGAGCGGGCCGCCGACCTGGTCAGCCGGCACGCCGCCTGCTTCGCCGAGGAGGTCCGGCCGAAGCTGTCGGCCGAGAGCATCGAGCTGGTCAGCTGGGGCGAGCTCGACGCGCCCGAGCGGGAACGGCTGCGCACCTACTTCCGCGAGCAGATCTTCCCGGTGCTCACGCCGCTGGCGGTCGACCCGGCCCACCCGTTCCCGTACATCTCGAGCCGGTCGCTCAACCTCGCGGTCGTGCTGCGCGACCCGGGCGAGGGCAGCACCGAGCTGTTCGCCCGGGTCAAGGTGCCGAACAACGTGCCGCGCTTCGTGACCGTGCAGAACGACAGCCGTGGCGCCCGGTTCCTGCCCGTCGAGGAGCTCATCGCCGTCCACCTCGACCAGCTGTTCTCGGGCATGCAGGTGCTCGAGTGGCACCTGTTCCGGGTCACCCGCAACGCCGAGGTCGAGGTCGACGAGGACCGCGACGAAGACCTGCTGCAGGCCCTCGAACGCGAGCTGGCCCAGCGCCGGTTCGGCCCGCCGGTGCGGCTCGAGGTCGCCGCCTCGATCAGCGATCACGTGCTCGACCTGCTCCAGCGCGAGCTCGACATGGACGGCAACGACGTGCTCCGGGTGCCCGGCCTGCTCGACCTCTCCGGGCTGTGGCAGGTGTTCGGCGAGTGCGACCGCGACGATCTGAAGGACCGCCCGTTCGTCCCGGCCACCCACCCGCAACTGGCCGACGGCGAGGTGCCGCGCAGCGTCTTCAACCGGCTGCGCGAGTGCGACATCCTGGTGCACCACCCCTACCACTCGTTCTCGACCAGCGTGCAGCGCTTCATCGAGCAGGCCGCCGCCGACCCCAACGTGCTGGCCATCAAGCAGACCCTCTACCGCACCTCGGGCGACTCGCCGATCGTCGACGCGCTGGTCGACGCCGCCGCCGCCGGCAAGCAGGTGGTCGTGCTGGTCGAGGTGAAGGCCCGCTTCGACGAGGTGGCCAACATCGGCTGGGCGCGCACCCTGGAACGCGCCGGCTGCCACGTGGTCTACGGCCTCGTCGGGCTCAAGACCCACTGCAAGACCGCCCTGGTGGTGAGGCAGGAGGGCAACCAGATCAAGCGCTACTGCCACATCGGCACGGGCAACTACCACCCCAAGACCGCGCGGCTGTACGAGGACTTCGGCATGCTGACGGCCGATCCCGAGGTCGGCGCCGACGTCACCGACCTGTTCAACGTGCTGACCGGCTACAGCCGGCAGACCGCGTTCCGGCGCCTGCTCGTGGCGCCGCACGGCGTACGCCGGGGCCTGGTCGAGCGGATCGAGGAGCAGGCCCGGATCGCCCGCGAGGGTGGCGAGGCGCTGGTCCAGTTCAAGGTGAACTCGCTGGTCGACGAGGAGAGCATCGACGCCCTCTACCGCGCCTCGCAGGACGGCGTGAAGGTCGACCTGATCATCCGCGGCATGTGCGCGCTGCGCCCCGGCGTGCCCGGCCTCTCCGACAACATCCGGGTGCGCTCGATCGTCGGCCGCTTCCTGGAACACTCGCGGGTCTTCCGGTTCGGCGTCGGCGACGACGCCGAATACTGGATCGGCTCGGCCGACCTGATGCACCGCAACCTCGACCGCCGCGTCGAGGCGCTGGTCCGGGTGACGCTGCCGTCCGCGCAGGATGATCTGCGCCACGTCCTCGAGCTGTCCATGGCCGACGAGGGCGAGGGCTGGGACCTGGCCGGCGACGGCACCTGGCACCGCCGCCCGACGAGCCCCACCGGACCACACATGCACCTGCAGGAGGCGTTACTGCGCCGGGTCATCGGGAAAGCCTCCTGATCGTGACCGACGTTGTCCGGGCGGCCGGCGCCGTCCTCTGGCGTGGCCCTCAGGTGTGCGTGGTGCACCGTCCCCAGTACGACGACTGGAGCCTGCCCAAAGGCAAGCTCGAGGCCGATGAGCTGTCACTCACGGCCGCGGTGCGTGAGGTGGCGGAAGAGACGGGGGTACGCGGTGAGCCGCTGCTCCGGCTGCCCGACGTGACGTACGCGCTGCCCGACGGCCGCCGCAAGCAGGTGGAGTTCTGGCTGATGCGGGCCACCGACGACCCGGTCCTCCCGGTCGCCGACCCCGACGAGGTGGACGAGATCGCCTGGCTGTCACCGGCCGAGGCGGCCGAGCGGCTCAGCTACCCGGCCGACCGCGACCTGCTCGGCCCGGCGGCGATCGCCGGGCAACTGACCGGCGTCACCCTGCTGGTCCGGCACGCGCACGCCGGCGAACGCAAGAAGTGGCAGGGCAACGACGCGCTCCGCCCGATCGACGAGCAGGGCCAGGGTGAGGCCGCCCGGATCGCCGAGGTGCTCGGCCACTTCGGTCCGCGGCGGCTGGTCGCGGCCACCCCGCTGCGGTGCAAGCAGACCTTGGAGCCGCTGGCCGGCAAGCTCGGCCTGCCGATCGTGACCGACCCCGCGTTCGCCGAGCCGGCCGAGAAGTCCGAGATCCCGGCCCGGGTCAAGCAGTCGCTGACCCGGCTGGCCGAACTGCGGTCCGGCCCGACCACCGCGATCTGCAGCCAGGGCAAGGTCATGCCCCACGTGCTGGCCGCGCTGGCCGGCGCGGACGACCCGGATCAGTACCGCACCCGCAAGGGTGGTGGCTGGGCGATCGCCTGGGCCGGGGACCGCGTCGCCGCGATCAGCCCGATGCTCTGATCAGCCCGATGCTCTGATCAGCCCGATGCTCTGATCAGCCCGGTGCTCTGACCTTCCGCCGCTGCCGTGGGGCCGGGGCCAGGTCGGTGCGCCAGTAACCGACCATCTCGCCGGTGAGCCAGCGCACCCGCCACATCTCGTCGGCGCGCGGCTCCCAGTCCCGATAGGGCAGCAACGCCACCCGCCACGCCATCAGCGCGATCAGGTACCAGCCGGCCAGCGGCACCAGCCCCAGCCAGGCGTCCCGCCGGCGGTAGGACGTGTGCGGGGCCAGGGCCGCGACCGCGGCGGCGGCCCAGGCACAGGTCATCAGCCAGTCCAGCAACGCGTTGCCGGTCCAGCGTTCGATCAGGTCGCCGAGGGTCCACCCGGGGACGACCCCGGCGGCGAAGACGGCGACGGCGACGAGCGAGCGGCTGGTGAGCCCGCGCGGCGAGCCCGGTCTGCGGTCCATGCCCGGACGGTAGGCTGAGCCGCCCGCTCAGCGCTCGAACACACGAAAGGCGTCCACCGTACGGGTGGACGCCTTTCGTTTCCCAGCGGAGCGCTCAGACCCCTTACTTGGCGGTCTTGCGAGCGGTGGTGGCCCGCGCCGTCGTGGCCTTGGCGGCCGGCGTGGTGCGGGTGGTGGCGGCCGTGGTCTTCTTGGCCGCCGTCTTCTTGGCCGGCGCCGACTTGGTGGCGGTCGCCTTCTTGGCCGGCGCCGACTTTGCCGCCGTGGCCTTGGTGGCGGTGGTCGCCTTCTTGGCCGGAGCCGCCTTGGTGGCGGTCGTCGTCTTCTTCGCCGCGGCCGTCTTGGTGGCCGGGGCAGCCTTGGTGGCGGCCGTCTTCTTGGCCGGCGCCGAGGCCGTCGTCTTCTTGGCCGCGGCCGTCTTGGCCGCGGCTGCCTTGGTCGGGGCGGCCTTCGTGGCGGCGGTCTTCCGCGCCGCCGTGGCCGTCGTCTTCTTCGCCGCGGCCGTCTTGGTCGCGGTGGCCTTCGTGGCCGTCTTCTTGGCCGCGGTGGCCTTGGTCGCCGCCGCCGCCGTCTTGGCCGGCGCCGCCTTGGTGGCGGTCGACTTCGCCGCCGCGGTGGACTTCGCCGCCGCGGTCGTCTTCTTCGCCACGGCCGCCTTGGCGACCTTGCCGCTGGCGACCATCTCCCGGAAAGCGGTGCCGGGCTTGAAGGCAGGCACGGATGTCTTCTTCACTTTCACCGGTTCGCCGGTGCGCGGATTGCGTGCGGTACGCGCGTTACGCGCACGCTTCTCGAAGACACCGAAGCCGGTGATGGCCACCCGGTCGCCCTTGGTGACGGCGTTCTCCACCTCACTGATGACCGCATCCAGCGCTGCTGTCGCTGTTTTCCGGTCCCCCAGTCGGGCGGCGAGCGCCTCGATGAGCTCGGCCTTGTTCACGGTTTTCCTCCCGATCGTGAGAACTGATGTCTGCTCACAACACACCTCGGCGCTCGCCAGGTTTCGTGGTGCACTTGGCCTCCACAGTCGTGAACAAGCATCATCGGCCCAATGCGAGCCATTCTGGCCGCACCGTATGCCCTCTGACCAGCAGACACAAACATCTGCATAAAAAAAATCGTTGTGTCACAAGGAAATCGCCCCCGCCGGAGAGCCCGGCAGGGGCGAAAAGTGGGTTCTGACTAGGGTTTTCGGCCTAGACGGTGACCGGTTTGAAAGCAGGGCGAGTTTTCTCGTACGAGGTAATGGCTTCCTCGTGTCGCAGGGTCAGTCCGATGTCGTCGAGGCCCTCCATCAGCCGCCAGCGGCTGAAATCGTCGATCGGGAAGGTCCAGACGGCATCGTCCACGCGCACCTCGCGGGCGCCCAGGTCGACCTTGATCTGCTTCCGCGGCTCGCTCGCGGCCATCTCCCACAGGGCTTCCACAGCTTTCAGCTCCAGCTGCACCGGCAGCAGACCCTCCTTGAGGGCGTTGCCGCGGAAGATGTCGCCGAAGCGCGGGGCGATGACGACCTTGAAGCCCCAGTCGCGCAACGCCCAGACGGCGTGCTGCCGGGACGAGCCGGTGCCGAAGTTGGGCCCGGCCACCAGGATCGTGGCGCCGGCGTAGGCCTCGTTGTTCAGGACGAACGACGGGTCGTCGCGCCAGGCCCGGAACAGCCCGTCCTCGAACCCGGTCCGGGTCACCCGCTTGAGGTAGACCGCCGGGATGATCTGGTCGGTGTCCACATCAGAGCGGCGCAGCGGCATCACGGTGCCGTCGTGGGTCGTGAACTTGTCCATCTCGATCAGCTCTCCAGGTCGGCGGGGGCGGCGAGTCTGCCGGTCACGGCGGTGGCGGCGGCGACCTGGGGCGAGACCAGATGGGTACGCCCGCCCTTGCCCTGCCGGCCCTCGAAGTTGCGGTTGGAGGTGGAGGCGGCCCGCTCGCCGGGGCTGAGCGTGTCCGGGTTCATGCCCAGACACATGGAACAGCCCGCGAACCGCCACTCGGCACCGGCCTCGGTGAAGACCTTGTCCAGTCCCTCGGCCTCGGCCGCCTCGCGCACCTGGTAGGACCCGGGCACGATCATCATGCGTACGTCCTGGTGCACCTGATGCCCGCGCAGCACCTCGGCCGCGGCCCGCAGGTCTTCCAGCCGGCCGTTGGTGCAGGAGCCGACGAAGACCACGTCCACCGGGACGTCCTTGAGGTTCGTGCCGGGCTCCAGGGCCATGTATTCCAGCGCCCGCCGGGCCGCGTTGCGCTCGACCTCGTCGACGAAGTCCTCCGGGTCGGGCACCGCGCCGTCGAGGGCCGCGCCCTGTCCCGGGTTCGTGCCCCAGGTGACGAACGGGCTGATCGCCGACGCGTCCAGGATCACCTCGGTGTCGTACTCGGCGTCCTCGTCGGTGGCCAGCGAGGTCCAGTACTCGACCGCGGCGTCCCACTCGGCGCCCCGCGGCGCGTGGTGCTTGCCCTCGAGGTAGGCGAACGTGGTCTCGTCGGGCGCGATCATGCCGGCCTTGGCGCCCCACTCGATCGACATGTTGCAGATGGTCATCCGGCCCTCCATGGAGAGCTTGCGGATGGCCTCGCCGCGGTACTCCACGATGTGCCCGTTGCCACCGCCGGTGCCGACCTGGGTGATCAGCGCCAGGATCAGATCCTTGGCGGTGACCCCCGGCCGCAGCTCACCGGTGACCGTGACGGCCATCGTCTTCGGCTTCGACTGCGGCAGCGTCTGGGTGGCCAGCACGTGCTCGACCTCGCTGGTGCCGATGCCGAAGGCGAGCGCGCCGAACGCGCCGTGGGTCGCGGTGTGCGAGTCGCCGCACACGATCGTCATGCCCGGCTGGGTGAGCCCCAGCTGCGGCCCGATCACGTGCACGATGCCCTGCTCGGTGTTGCCGAGCGAGCGGATCTGCACACCGAACTCGGCGCAGTTCTTGCGGAGGGTCTCGATCTGCGTGCGGGAGACGGTGTCGGTGATCGTCAGCAGGTCGCCGCGGCGGGTGTTGAAGGCCGGGTCGTCGTAGCCGGTCGGAGTGTTGTGGTCCTCGGTGGCCAGGGTGAGGTCGACCCGCCGGACCGTCCGCTCCGCCTGTCGCAGCCCGTCGAAGGCCTGCGGGCTGGTCACCTCGTGGAGCAGGTGCAGGTCGATGAAGAGCAGATCAGGCTCACCCGCGGCGGACCGTACGACATGGTCGTCCCAGACCTTCTCGGCCAGGGTCCTCGGCTTAGGTGTTGGCGTGACTCCCACCATCTGGACATCCTAAATTCTGGGAGGTATGTTTCGGCTTGTGGGACACAGTATGAGCGGTGTCGGCGTTCTCGACAAGGCGGTGGTCATCCTCGCCGCCTGCGTCGACGGCGCCAGCCTGGCCGAACTCGTCGACCGGACGAAATTGCCCCGGGCAACAGCACATCGCCTGGCCCAGGCGTTGGAGATCCACCGGATGCTGGTCCGCGACACCCAGGGCCGGTGGCGTCCCGGGCCCCGTCTCGGTGAGCTCGCGAACGCCGCGCCCGACGTTCTGCTGACCGCCGCCGAGCCGCTGTTGTCCGCATTGCGGGACGCGACCGGGGAGAGTGCACAGCTCTACCTGCGCCGTGCCGACGAACGCATCTGCGTCGCCGCGGCCGAGCGGGCGAGCGGCCTGCGCGACACCGTTCCGGTCGGCTCGGTGCTGCCGATGACCGCCGGCTCGGCCGCCCAGATCCTGCTGGCCTGGGAGCCACCCGAGGCCGTGATGCCGTTGCTGCCCCGGTGCAAGTTCACCGGCCGGACGCTGGCCGAGGTCCGCCGCCGCGGCTGGGCGCAGAGCGTCGCCGAGCGGGAGGCCGGTGTGGCCAGCGTTTCCGCCCCGATCCGCGACCGGACGGGCCGGGTCATCGCCTCCATCTCGATAAGCGGTCCGATCGAACGGCTGGGCCGCCGCCCCGGCGAACGCCACGCGATGGCCGTGGTCCGTGCGGGTCAACGACTGAGCGGCCTCTGACGCATCGCCCCTTCGATCGCCCCCACCCGTCCCGGTCAGCCCGCGCCGCCGGGCCCCTGACGCATCGCCCCTTCGATCGCCCCCACCCGTCCCGGTCAGCCCGCGCCGCCGGGCCCCTGACGCATCGCCCCTTCGATCGCCGCCACCGTCCCGGTCAGCCCACGTCGTCGGGCCACCTCGAGCTGAACCTCGAGCCGTGGCACCGCGATCCGGCGCCCACGCCACTCGACGACCTCCAGCCGTCGCGCCGCCCAGTCCCCGAACTCGTTCGGCGGTTCCGCGACCGCCTCGGCCGACCACTCGAAGAGCGCGCCGTGAAAGGCCCGGCCGATCCACCGGGCGACCCAGTCCAGCGGCCCGGTGACCGGTTCGACGAGCAGGTCCTCGAAGATCCGCCCGGCGTGCTGCGCGTCGTCGACGGCGAAGTCGAGATCGCCGGGCTCGACCGTGATCCCCCGGACGGCAAGAGCGCCGCTGCCGTAGAGCCACCAGTGAAGTCCCGTGCCGTCGACCCGGCCGAGGAATTCCTCGAGGGCGATCTCCCACCGGACGGGTTCGAGGCGCGCGCTCTGCCGCACCATCTGGCGGAGGTGGCGGCCGAAGGTGGCGTGGATGCGAGCGACATCCCCGCGGGCCGACAGGACCCGGTCGAAGACGCCGTCGCCGATCGCCTGCCAGCCCATGTGGAGAAGCCGTTCCCGGCCGACCGGGTCGGCCGTGGTGACCACGAAATGCGCGGCGTCACCGTCGATCCGCAAGGTCGTCGCCAGGTCATCGGTCACGGCGTCCACTCGGCGTTGTCGTGGGCGAAGACGATGCGCCTCGGATCGAAGTCGAGCAGCCGGGCGATCCACGGCGGAGGCGAGCCTTCGCCCACACGGGCGCCCAGAGCGTCGTAGGTGAACAGCGAAGCGTTGTCGTGGCTCTGGCCGGCCACGATCACCGAACCGTCGTCCTGGCGCACCACGACCGACTGGTGGCCGGCCGTGTGGCCCGGGGTCGGGATGATGTGCACGCCGGGCCGGATCTCGGTCTCGCCGTCGAGTTCGACGTGGGTCAGGCCGGGTGGATCCACCAGTTCGGGCAGGGTGTGGTCCTCGACGTTGCGGGCCAGGTCGAGCTCGGCCCGCTGGGTGAAGACCGGACGGCCGGGCAGGAGCGGGTTGCCGCCGCAGTGGTCGAAGTGCAAATGGCAGTTGGTGACGTAGCCGATGTCGTCGAGGGTCACGCCGGCGCGGGCCAGCGCGGACGGCAGCTCGACGCGGGCCGGGCGGTAGTGGCCCTCGACCCACGGGTGGGTGCCCATGCCGCTGTCGACCAGCAGCAGCCCGTCCGGATGGGCGATCAGATAGCCCAGCACGGGCTCCACGCGGGCGGCGCCGTCGGCCGTCTCCGAACCCGGCCGCACGAAGTAGCCGAAGTCCACCCGCCGCACATCGATCCGACTCATGGGACCCACTGTCGCACCGGCCGGCCCGGCCCGGTCCGGCCCAGCAAAGCAAAACGGCCCGCGGTCATCGTGACCGCGGACCGAACCACTGTGTAGCCCCGAAGGGATTCGAACCCTCGCTACCGCCTTGAGAGGGCGGCGTCCTAGGCCGCTAGACGACGGGGCCAGGACTGCCGTTCACGCTCCGAACGACGGTGTAGAACCTATCAGATCCAGCACCGGCGCCCCTCGCGGGAACGTCTTGCGCTGGGGTACCAGGACTCGAACCTAGACTAACTGGACCAGAACCAGTCGGGCTGCCAATTACCCCATACCCCATCAGCACGGCTTACCGTGCCGGGACAGAACTCTACCCGAGCCCATGGTGCCCGCCAAATCGGGTTACCGTCCGGCGATTTCCGCAGGTCGGAACAGATCGGCGTGACGACGGGCCCATTCCGCGAGCGTCATCCCCGGGCGGCCCAGCAGTTCCGCGGCCGCCGGGTCGACCGCCTGCGGATACTCGGCGAGGGATTCCAGCCCGTTCACGTACCACTCCGCGTGCTCGCCCATGACCAGGGACAGCTGCTCGACGCCGGCGTCGCGGGGCAGATCCACGAAGGTCAGCTCGCGCCCGAGGGCGGCACCGAGGGCGGTCACCTTCTCGCGCCGGCTGACCGCCTCGGGGCCGGTCAGGTAGTACGACCGGCCGGCGTGCCCGTCCTCCAGCAGAACCTTGGCGGCGATCTCGGCGATGTCCTCCAGGGCGATCGGGGCGTTGACCACATCGCCGCAGGTGTCGCGTACCTCGTCGCCCGCGGTGATCTGCGCCGCCCACACACCGGTGTTGGTCATGAACTCGCCGGGCTCGAGATGGGTCCAGGGCACGCCGCAGGCCTCCACGGCATCCTCGACGACCTGCCAGGGCCCACCCTTCTCGCCCGCCAGGTCGACGATGTGGGACACCCCGGCGGCGGCCGCCATCGAGCACACCTCGGCGGCCGTGGCGGGCAGCGGCGCCAGGTAGAGCCGGTCGACGCCGTCCAGCGCCGCGGGCAACGACGCGGGCCGCCCCAGATAGCCCGTGACCACCTCGACGCCGGACGGCAGCGCGGCGCGGGCGGGGTTCACCGTCAGGGCACGCACATCACGCGCGCCGCGGGCCAGCAGGGCGTCGACGACGAGCCGCCCGACGTTGCCGGTGGCCCCGGTGACCAGGATCCTGGCGTTTTCGTATACCATACGGAAACTATGCCCGAGTTCAGCGGAAGAAGCGACCCCGATCGGATCCTGCCGCTGCTCTGGCGGCGTACCAGCCCGGCACGCACCGGCCGGCCGCCGAAGCTCACCGTGGACGCGGTCGTGAAAGCCGCGGTCAAACGGGCCGACGGGGACGGGCTCGAGGCGACGTCGATGGCGCGGCTGGCCACCGACCTGAACGTCGGCACGATGACCCTCTACAGCTACGTCCCGTCCCACGACGACCTGGTCGACCTGATGATCGACGAGGTCCTGCTGAGCCGCGACCTGCCCGGCCCGGACGATCCACGGCCGGTCCACTGGCGCGACCAGGTGCTGCTCTACGCTGAGCTGACCCGAGCGATGTACGCCGCACATCCCTGGCTGGCCCAGGTCTCCCAGATCCGGCCGCCGATCGGGCCGGGCATGCTGGCCGAGCGTGAGTACGTGCTGTCCTGCCTGCCATTCCTGGACGAGACGCGGAACACCGCCGCGGTCACGATCCAGATGTTCGTCACCGGCGCGGCTCGCGGCGTGGCCGAGAACGAGCTGCTGCGCCGGGCCAGCGGCGAGTCCACCGACGAGTGGTGGCTCCACCGGGCCCAGCTGTGGGAGGACTGGTTCGACGTGGAGCGGCATCCGACCATGACCGCCCTGTGGAACGCCGGCCGGTTCACCGACGGCCCGGACGAGCAGGCGGATGCCGCGTACACGTATGGCCTGACCTTGATCCTCGACGGGATCAGTCCAGCGTGACCACCGGGTTGTTGATCGAGCCGATGCCCTGGATCGTGCACGACACGGTGTCGCCGGCCTCGATGGTGCTGACCCCGGCCGGCGTGCCGGTGAGGATCACGTCGCCGGGCAGCAGCGTCATCACGTGGGAGACGTAGGACACCAGCGTCGGCACGTCGAAGATCATGTCCTTGGTCCGCCCGAGCTGGCGTACCTCCATCGCGTCCGGGTTGCGGCCCACCTCGCAGCGCACCTCCAGGTCGCTGACGTCGAGGCCGGTCACGATCCACGGGCCGAGCGGGCAGAACGAGTCGAAACCCTTGGCCCGGGTCCACTGTGGGTCGGACCGCTGCAGGTCACGAGCCGTCACGTCGTTGCCGACGGTGTAGCCGAAGATCGCCTTCTCGGCGCCGGTCCGGTCGACCCGGCGGGCGCCGGTCGCGCCGATCACCACGGCCAGCTCGGCCTCGTGCTCGACCTGCTTGGACACCCCGGGCAGCCGGATCGCGTCGTTCGGGCCGATCACCGTGGTGGACGGCTTGATGAAGATCAGCGGCTCCTTGGGCACCTCGTTGCCGAGTTCCTTGGCGTGATCGGCGTAGTTGCGGCCGACGCCGATCACCTTGCTGGAGAAGATCGGCGCGAGCAGCCGGACGTCGGGCAGGGCCCAGCGTTGGCCCGTGAAGCGCACCTCCTCGAACGGCAGGCTGCCGATCTCGGCGACGGTGAGGCCCGTGTCGGATCCTTCGACCACCCCGAACGAGACCCCGCCGGCATGCACAAAGCGAGCAAAACGCACCGATTACCCCATCCCTCGAAAGCCTGTACGCCTCCTCAACCTACGCGCCTCCGGTGGCTACGCTGGCTGGGTGCTCACCACCACGCTGCCGCCGCAGACGTGGGTGCCCCTTGCCCAGGCACACGCCGAGCGCGCCGACCAGATGACGGCCGGCCATCGCGCCCGCAAGGCCCGCGGCGAGAAGCACGCGATCGAGGATTTCCTGTACGACTACTACGGCACCCGCCCGGCCCAGCTGCGCCGCTGGCACCCCGGCGTCGGCAGCGGCCTGTCCCCCGGCCCCGGCGCCGACCCGCCGCACGCCGGCTGGAAGTGGTACCGCACGTACACCGACGGTGTGGTGACCTTGGACACGAAGGCGTTCATGCTGGCCCGCGGCGAGAGCGTCCGCTACATCCACGGCCTGCTGACCGCGACCGCGTCCCGCCCCGTCTTCACCGGCTGCTTCGGCCTGCACGAATGGGCGATGGTCTACCGCCAGCCCGAACTGCGCCACCCGCTGCCGCTGCGCCTCGGCCAGGCCGCCACCGACGAGGTCGTCGAGCGCCACCCGATCCGCTGCACCCACTTCGACGCGTTCCGCTTCTTCACCCCCGAGGCGGTCGGCCTGAACCGCCTTCAGCCGACCCGGGCCACCCAGATCGACCTCGACCAGCCCGGTTGCCTGCACGCCGCGATGGACTGCCACAAGTGGGCGTCGAAGCTCGGCCCCGCCGTCCCCGGCGCCCTCGCGCTCGACTGTTTCGCCCTGGCCGCCGACATCCGCCTGCTCGACATGCAGGCGTCCCCCTACGACCTGACCAGCTACGGCCATCCCCCCGTCAAGATCGAGACCCCCGAGGGCAAGGCCGAATACATCGCCCGCCAGCGCGAGTTCGCCCGGCGCGCGGCCGGCCTGCGCGCCCGCCTGATCCGCGTCTGCGACGAGTTGCTGGGCCCCGCCGCCGCCAAGGCCAACCGCCTGGCGGTCGCGCCACACAACAACCTTTAGAGGGTCTGGATCAGTCGGGGTCGGCGCGCCGGTTGCGCTTGGTCTGGCCCCGCCGCTTCTTCTCGGCGATCCGGCGTTCCACCGACCCGCGGGACGGCCGGGTGGCCCGCCGGGCCCGAGGCGGCGGCGCGATCGCCCCGGCGACCAGACCCGCCAGCCGGGCCGCGGCGGCCTCCCGATTGCGAAGCTGCGACCGATGCTCCGACGCGGTGACCGTCAGCACCCCGTGAACGAGCCGGTTCCCCAGCTGTTCCGCGGCGCGCTCCTTGACGGCCGGCGGCAGCATCTCGGACCCGCCGAGATCCCACGACAGCTCGACCCGCGAATCGGTCGTGTTGACGCCCTGCCCGCCGGGGCCGCTGGACCGTGAGAACCGCCACGACAACTCCGCAGCCGGGATCGTCAAGCGATCACTCACACGGACGTCATCAGGCACGCGCCCCAGCATCGCACCTGAACCCGGGTCCCGCCACCAAGATCGTCCCCCACCGGCCTGTGGACAACGACCCGAAAACGTCGGACCCGCGCGCTACATTCACCGCCCACCCAGTGGAAGGGGTGGGGGAGGTGGCGGCGCGCGCAAACCCGATTTTTCGATGCGGCGCGAACAGCCCGGAGACAGCGCCTCAGCCGTCGGCGGCCCGGGGCCATGGGCTGGTGGCCGGCGGCGAGTCGTTGCTGGTGCGGTCGGCTTCCGGGAGCCAGATCACGAAGGTGCTGCCGGTCCCCAGCGTCGAATAGGCCATCACCTGGCCGCCGTGCGACTCGACGATCTGGCGGACGATGGCCAGTCCGAGCCCGGTCCGGCGTTCCCGGGCACGCGGCTTGTCAGCACTCAGGACAACCGGCTGATTCAGCTCAGCCGACGAAGGCCCGGAAGACGACGGAGTCGAAGCGGGCGAGGACGACGACCCTCGCCAGAAACGGTCGAAGACCCGGTGCAGGTCCTTCTCGGCGATCCCCGGCCCCTGGTCGATGACGGCCAGCCACAGCCACGACTCCACCTGCCCGGTGGCGATCGTCACGACGCTGTGCCCGGGCGCCAGCCGGATCGCGTTGGACAGCAGGTTGCCCGCGGCCCGGCGCAAAGCATCCGGGTCGCCGATCAGGTGCAGCGACGACGCCAGGTCATAACGCAACCGCCACGGGTCGGCGCCCGACTCCTCGCCGGCCTCGCGCGCCACCACCGACAGGTCGACGTCGGTGTCGGACTCGGAGTGGGCCTCGCGCCTCGCGGTGGCCAGCAGGTCTTCGACGAGGCGGGACATCCGGGTGGTCGCGCGGTCGATCACCGCCACGGCCCGGTCGCGGTCGGCGGGTGTGGATTCCTCGACCAGGGAAGCGTCCAGGTTGGTGCGGATGATCGCCAGCGGGCTGCGCAGCTCGTGCGACGCGTCGTCGATCAGCTGGCGCTGCGCCTGGAACGCGTCGTCCAGGCGGTCGAGCATCGAGTCGATGGTGTCGGCCAGGTCGCGCAGTTCGTCGCGCGGGCCGGTCAGCCGGATGCGGCGGGACAGGTCGGTGGCCTGGATCTCACGGGCCGCCCGGGAGATCGCGCCGACCGGCCGCAGCGCCCGCCCGGACAGCACCCAGCCGATGCCCAGGCTGGCCACGAACAGGCCGCCCAGCGCGATCAGCGAGTAGTTCCGCAGGTTCTCCAGCGTGTTGTAGTTCACCGCGGCCTCGATCTCGCTGACCTCGGCCACGGTGATCTTGTCGATGATCCGGCCGCCCTGGCCGTACACCTTGGCCTGCCGTTCGGTGATCGGCTGGGGCGAGGTGGTCTGCGCCACGGCGAAGTAGGTGATCGCCAGCGCGGCCCCGGCCAGGGCGAAGAGCAGCGTCGAGTAGAGGACGGTGAGCCGGAACCTGATGGACCGGAACATCAGGTGGCCTCGCGCAACCGGTATCCGCGCCCGACGACGGTCTCGATCCAGCCCTCGCCGAGCTTGCGCCGCAACGTGCCGACGGTCACCCGGACGGTCTGGGTGAACGGGTCGGCGTTGGCGTCCCAGACGTGCTCCAGCAACTCCTCGCTGGAGACCACGTGGCCGGGGCGGGTCATCAGGTATTCCAGGACGCCGAACTCCTTGGGGGTCGGCGACAGCGACTTCTCGCCGAGGGTGGCGAGGTGCCGGGCCGCGTCCAGGCGCAGCGGTCCGACGGTGAGGACGGCGGAGGCGCCGTTGGTGTCGCGCCGCAGCAGCGCCCGGATCCGGGCCAGCAACTCGGCCAGGGCGAACGGCTTGACCAGGTAGTCGTCGGCGCCCTCGTCGAGGCCGCGGACCCGGTCGTCGATCCGGCCCCGGGCGGTGAGCATCAGCACCCGCAGGTCGCCTTCGCCGGGCGTACCCAGCACGCCGGTGCGCAGCGCGCGGCACAACGCGAAGCCGTCGCCGTCGGGCAGGTTGATGTCGAGCAGCATCAGGTCGTACGCGTTGACGGTCAGCAACTCGTACGACTCGGCCGCGTCCAGCGCGACATCCACCGCGTAGCCGGCCCGGGAGAGCCCGACGCGCAGGCCCTCGGCCAGGTCTTCCTCGTCCTCCACCACCAGCAACCTCATCTATCGACTATCCCCGCCCGATCAGGGAAGCCGCCACTTCACGGGCCTCGTCGATGGGCACGGCGAACCCGATGCCGATGTTCCCGCCGCCCTCCAGCGTCGCGATGGCCGTGTTCACCCCGACCACCTCGCCGCGGACGTTGACCAGCGGCCCGCCCGAATTGCCGGGGTTGATGGCGGCGTCGGTCTGCACCGCGGTCCGCCGGGCGTTGCCGCCGAGGCGTACCTCACGGTCGAGCGCGCTGACGATCCCGGCGGTGACCGAGCCGGACAGGCCGAGCGGCGAGCCGACGGCGAGCACCGGTTCGCCGACCCGGGTGCTGCCGGACGCGGCCAGGTCGAGCGCCCGCATCGCGGCCGTCGGCTCGACCCGGAGCACCGCGATGTCGCTGTTCGGGTCGGTGCCGATCACCTCGGCGGTGAGCCGGCGCCCGTCCGAGCCGACCACGGTGACCGTGCCGTTGCGCCCGGCCGCCGCGACGACGTGGTTGTTGGTGACGATGTGGCCGTTGCCGTCGAGGACGAAGCCGGATCCCGAGCCGCCTCCGGCGGAGGTGCGGATCTGCACGGAGACCACGCCGGGGAGGGCTCGGGCCGCGGCCGCGACAAGATCGGCGGGTACGCCCGGAGCCGGCGGCGCCGCGGCTTCGGCGGCCGGTGAGTCCGCCGGCCCGGTGGCGGCCTCCCCGGCGTAGAAGCCGGCGACGCCGCCGGAGCTCGCGGCGACCGCGATCACCACGACACCGGCCGCCGCGATCAACGGCCAGCGGCGCGTGGGGGCCGCGTGGAGCGGCGACGACGCCGAGTGTGGCGAGGACAGAATCGGTGAGACGAACTGGGGACCGCGTGGTTCTCCACCCAGACCTGACATGAGATGCCCCTCAGGGAATTCGTGCGAACCAGAACATGGAGGCGATCGCGGCGAGCACGGCCAGTGCCAGCCCGATCCCGATGAAGCGCGCGGACACGTCCTGCCGCTCGGTCTCGTAGCCGACCGAGGATTCGATGTCCGCGTACGCGGCCCGCAACTCGTCGGCGCTGGCCGCCTCGAAGTACTGACCACCGGTGGCCTGGGCCACGGCCTGCAACGTCTCGCCGTCGACCGGCACCGGCTGCGAGCCCTGGATGGTTCCGGCCGGCGTCCCGAAGGAGATCGCGTCGACCGGTACGCCCAGCTCACTCGCGAGCTGCGCGGCCTGGTCCGGGTCCTGACCGGAGGTGTTGGCGCCGTCCGAGAGCACCACCACCCGGGCCGGTGGCGTGTCCTCGGAGGCCGAGGCGTCCATGGTCCGGATCTGGTCCAGCGACGTCGCGATCGCGTCGCCGATGGCCGTACCCGCGCGTCCCGCCGCGCCCTCCGACAGCCGGTCGATCCCCGCGGTCACCGCCGCGCGATCGGTCACCGGCGGCACGAACACCGAGGCGCTGCCGGCGAATCCGACCAGCCCGACATTGAATTCCGACGGCAGGTTGGTCACGAACTCGTTGGCCGCGGCCTTCGCGGCGGAGAGGCGGTCGGGCGCCACGTCGTCGGCCAGCATCGACCGGGACACGTCCACCGCGACCAGCACGGTGGCCCGTTCGCGGGGCACCTGGACCTCCGCGGTGGGCCGGGCGAAGCCGACCACGAGCAGGCCGAGCATGGCCAGGAAGAGGCCGGCCGGGACGTGCCGGCGCCAGGCGGGCCGCTTCGGGGCGACCCGGTCGAGCAACTTGAGGTTGGTGAAGCGGACGGCGTAGCGGCTGCGCCGGCGCTGCATCACGAGGTACGCGACGGCGAGCGCGGCGACCGCGGCCAGCAGCCACAGACGCTGCGGCGACTCCCAGGTCATGCCGATCCTCCCGAGACGGCGGGCCGGCGGGCCGCACGGGTCAGCCGGCGTTGGGCGTGGACGTGGCGGACGATGTCGGCGACCCAGTCGCCGTCCGTCCGAAGGGGAAGGTGGGTGGCGCCGGCCCGGCGGATCGCGGCGGTGATCGTGTCCTGCTGCTGCCGGGCCGCGGCGGCGTACCGCTCACGCAGCCGGCGCCCGGCGGTCGACACCTCGCGCCGCCGGCCGGTCTCCGGGTCGACCAGGGTGAGGATGCCGACGTCCGGCAGTTCGCGTTCCCGCGGATCGGTGACCTGCACGGCGAGCACCTGGTGGCGGGCGGTGAGCCGGCGCAGGGGCCGCTCCCACCGCGGCGCCGCGTCGCCCAGGCCGTCCTGGTCGAGCCCGTCGAGGAAGTCGCTGACCACCACGACCAGCCCCCGGCGGCGGACCGCGCGATGCAGCCCCTCGACCGCGTCGGCCAGCCCGGTGGGGTCGAGCTCCGGCGCCCCGCGCGGAATGGCCAGCAGAGTCCGCAAGATCCCGAGCAGATGGGTACGCCCGGTACGCGCCGGATAGCGCCGTACCCCGAACGGGCCGAGCACGTGCGCACCCAGCCGGTTGCCGAGTCCCGAGGTGAGGAAGCCGACCGCGGCGACCGACGCGGTCGCCAGCTCGCGCTTCTCCAGGGCCGCGGTGCCGAAGTCCATGCTGGGCGAGGCGTCGACCAGCACCCAGGTGGCCAGTTCGCGATCGGCCTCGACCGTGCGGACGTGCGGGACCGTGGTGCGCGCGGTGACCGCCCAGTCCATCCGGCGCACCTCGTCCTCGCCGGGCCGGTACTCCCGGCTGGCGGCCGGTTCGCTGCCCAGGCCGGGCAGCAGGCCGAGGTGCCGGCCGTGCAGCAGCCCGTCGAGGCGCCGGGTGACCGCGAGTTCGAGGCGGCGCAGCCGGCGCTCGGGGGCGAGATCGTTGAGCGAGGCGCCCTCGTTCACGCCGCCACCCCCAGGCCCGGGCCGTGCTGCTCCTGCTGCGGCGCGATGGTCGGCAGCGGGACGACCTCGAGGATCCGGCGGACCAGCGACTCGGCCGCGATCCCGTCGGCGACCGCGTCGAAGGACAGCACCAGCCGATGTGCCAGCACGTCGACCGCGATGTCCTGGATGTCGTTGGGCAGCACGTAGTCCCGGCCGCGGAGCAGGGCCAGCGCGCGGCCGCCGGCGACCAGGCCGAGGGTCGCTCGCGGGCTGGCTCCGTACGCCAGCTGGTCCTTGATCTCGGACAGGCCGAAGCGGGCCGGGTCGCGGGTGGCGAGGACGAGCCGCACCACGTATTCGGCCAGCGCGTGGTGCACGAAGACCGCCTGCGCCCGCGCCTGGAGGCCGAGCAGCCGGTCGGGGTCGAGGACCGGATGCGCCACCGGGCGGCCCTGGCCCATCCGGTAGAGGATGCCCAGCTCGTCCTGGTCGGTCGGGTAGTCCACCACGACCCGCATCAGGAACCGGTCCCGCTGCGCCTCGGGCAGCTGGTAGACGCCCTCGCTCTCGATCGGGTTCTGGGTGGCCAGCACCAGGAACGGCCGCGGCGTCGGGTGCGTCCGGCCGCCGATCGACACGTGACCCTCGGCCATCACCTCGAGCAGCGCCGACTGCACCTTGGCCGGCGCCCGGTTGATCTCGTCAGCCAGGACCAGGTTGGCCATCACCGGGCCGAGCTCCACGTCGAACGACTCCTTGGAGGCCCGGTAGATCCGGGTGCCCAGGATGTCCGAGGGCACCAGGTCGGGGGTGAACTGGATGCGGTGGAAGGAGCCGCCCACGGCCACCGCCAGGGTTTCCGCGGCCAGCGTCTTGGCCACGCCGGGCACGCCTTCCAGCAGGCAGTGGCCGCCCGCGAGCAGCGCTGTCATGAGCCGCTCGACCAGCCGGTCCTGCCCGACGATCACCTTCTTGACCTCGAACAGGGTCTGTTCGAGGAGCCGGAAATCGGCGGTGGAGTCCATCTGGGTAATCCCCTCGGTTGAGCCGGAAAGTGGCGGCGGGCGCCCGGGCCTTGGGGGATGTGCACGCCGAGCGCCCGCCTGGATCACCAGGACACCAAAGAGCACCGAAAACGCGACGAAGGCCAACCGAAAGGCGGACGAAGGACGGCCCGGCGCCACCCAGGGAATACTGGTCCGGTGACGTCGCAATCCAAGCCGGCGGAGACCGGCTATCCGTGGCCTATCGCATCCACCCGCCTCGACAACGGCCTGCGGGTCGTGGTCAGTGAGGACCGCAGCAATCCGGTGGTGTGCGTCAACATCTGGTACGACGTCGGCTCACGGCACGAGCCCGCGGGACAGACCGGTTTCGCCCACCTCTTCGAGCACCTGATGTTCGAGGGGTCGGTGCATGTGCCCAAGAACGAGCACATGCGCTCGGTGCAGGGCAACGGCGGCTCGCTGAACGCGACCACCAACCCCGACCGGACCAACTACTTCGAGACGATGCCGTCCGAGCACCTCGAGCTGGCCCTGTGGCTGGAGGCCGATCGGATGGGCGGCCTGGTGCCGGCCCTCACCCAGGAGACGCTGGACAACCAGCGCGAGGTGGTGAAGAACGAGAGGCGTCAGCGGTACGAGAACGTGCCGTACGGCGACGCCTGGTTGCGCCTGCTGCCGTTGCTCTACCCGCCCGGCCACCCGTACCACCACTCGACCATCGGGTCGATGGAAGATCTGAACGCGGCCTCGCTGGAGACGTTCCAGGCGTTCCACCAGAGCTACTACGCGCCCAACAACGCGGTGCTGACGGTGGCCGGCGACGCCTCACCGGACGAGGTGTTCGCGTACGCCAGGAAGTACTTCGGCGCGCTGGAACCGGTGAGCGACATCCCGCCGGCGCCACACGGTCACCTGACCGGCCCGGCCGCCGAGCCGGCCCGCGAGACGGTGACCGCCGACGTCCCGGCTCCGCGGATCTACCTGTCCCACCGCACGCACCCGTTCGGCACCGGCTCGTACGACGCGATCACGGTGCTCGCCACCGTCCTCGGCAGCGGCCGGGGCAGCCGGCTCTACCAGCGGCTGGCCGACGGCAAGCGGATCGCCCAGCCGGACTACGTCGGCGCGTACGGCGTCGACCTGGCCCACGCGCCGGCCCCGCTGATCATCACGGCGACCGCCAAGGACGGCGTGGACGCGACGACCCTCGAGGAGGGCATGACCGAGGTGCTCGACGGTCTCGCCGCCGAGCCGGTCACCGAGGACGAGCTGGAGCGGGCCAAGGCGCTGCTGACCACCTCGTGGTGGCGGCAGATGTCCACAGTCGGCGGTCGTGCCGACACCCTGGGCCGGTACGCGACCCAGTTCGGCGACGCGGGCGCGGCGGCCTACCGGCTGCCCGGCTGGCAGAACGTGACCAGCGACGACATCAACGACGTCCTGCCCACGCTGCACCCCTCGTCCCGGGTCACCCTCACCTACCTGCCAGGAGACCAGTCGTGACTCTCGTCGCCACCCGACCCGATCCGGGCGCCGCCCGCCCGTACTCGTTCCCGGACGTGGTCCGCACCCCCGTCGCCGGCGGCCTGGTGGTCGCCGCGCATCTGCCCGGCCAGCGCCTCGCGTACGCGGCCCTGCTGCTCGACGGCGGCGCCGTTCACGAGACCGCCGGTCGCGAGGGCACCGCCACCATCCTGGCCAAGTGCCTGGAGGAGGGCACCGCCCAGCGTGACTCGGCCGGCTTCGCGCTGGCCCTGGAGCGGCTGGGCGCCGAGTTGTCCACCGCCGTCGACTGGGACTCGTTCCGGGCCGGCGTCTCCGTGCCGGCGGCCCTGCTGCCCGGCGCGGTCGCGCTGCTCGCCGAGGCGGTGCGCACGCCGCGGCTCGACCCGGCCGACGTGTCCCGGGTCCGCGACGACGAGGTGACCGCGTTGCGCATGGACTGGGCCCAGCCCGGTCCGCGCGCCGACGCCGCCCTGCGCGCCGAGCTGTTCGGCGCCGCCGAGCGGTACGGCCGCCCACCGCACGGCGACCCGGCCTCGGTGGCCGCGGTGACCGTGGACGACGTGCTGGCCTACCACGCCGCGCGGCTGCGTCGTCCCGGCGTCCTGCTGGTGGCCGGCGACCTCGACCAGCTCGACCTGAAGGCCCTGGGCGAGACGGCGTTCGCCGGCACCTCGGGCGAGGCCGAGCCGGCGTCGTCCCCGCTGGAGGTGCCGATCGCCGCCGAACGCAAGATCATCCTGGTCGACCGCCCCGGCTCGGTGCAGTCGACGCTGCGCCTGGGCCACCGGGCGCCGCACCGCGCCCACCCCGACTACGTGCCGATCACGCTGGCCGCGACCGTGCTCGGCGGCGCCTTCACGTCCCGGCTCAACCACCTGATCCGCGAGGTCAAGGGCTACTCGTACGGCATCCGCGGCGACTTCGCGATGACCCGCCGGTTCGGTCGGTTCGGGGTGTCCTCGGCGGTGCAGACCGCGGTGACCGCCCCCGCGTTGGTGGACACGGTCGGCGAGATCACCCGGACCAAGGACGAGGGCGTGACCGCGGACGAGCTGGCGGTGTCCCGCGCGTGGCGGGCCGGCCAGCTCTCGGTGGAGATGCAGACGCCCGGCTCGATCCTGGGCGCCCTGGCCACCCTGGTGATCCACGACCTGCCGGACGACTACCACGCGACACTGCGTCGGCAGTACCTGGAGACGACCCTCGAAGAGGTCTCCGCGGCGGCCGCGGCCCACCTGCACCCGGCCGGCCTGACCCTGGTGGTCGAGGGCGACGGCGCCGTCATCCGCGAGGACCTCGTGGCCACCGGCCTCGGCGAGGTCACCGACGCGGCGGTCTGATCAGTGGCGGGAGGGTGCTCATCGGGCACCCTCCCGCTATCGCATTGGCGATTTTCGATCTAAGGTGAGAGACGTCCACTGTGTAACGTTTCAAGTGGGGGTCCTGATGCGCCGGATTCTGGTTGTTCTGCTGATGCTCGCCGCCGCCGTCGGGGCCGTTCCGGCGCCCGCCCGGGCCGCGCACGCCACGACCGTGACGAACTTCGACAGCGCCGGGAATCAGGTGGTGCGGTTCGACACGCAGGGCAACGCGGTGGACGCGCACGACGGGCAGATCGCGCTCTTCGGCGGTGTCTACTACCTGTACGGCACCGCGTACGACTGCGGCTACCAGTGGAACGCCGACGGCTCCCCGTTCTGCGGCTTCAAGGTCTACTCGTCCCCCGATCTCGTGCGCTGGACCGATCGCGGCTACCTGTTCGACCCGACGTCAAGCACCTGGCAGACGCGGTGCAACGGAACGACCTACGGCTGCTACCGCCCGCACGTCGTCTACAACGCCGCCACCCAGCGGTACGTGTTGTGGATCAACGTGTACGACAACCGGGTCGGGTTCCGGGTCTTCACCGCGACGGCGCCGACCGGGCCGTTCGTGGAGACCGCCGAGCCGACGCTGGCGGTCAACAGCGACGCTCCCCCGGCCGGTTTGAACAACGGCGACCACACCGTGTTCGTGGACGACGACGGCGCCGCCTACGTCGCGTACACCGACTGGCGCAGCGGCGGCGACATCGTCGTCGAGCGGCTCGACGGCGGCTATCTGACCGGCACCGGCGCCCACACCCGCCTCGGCCAGCCGGCGACCGAGGCGCCGGCTCTGTTCCGCCGCGGCGGGACGTACTACCTGACCTACTCGGATCCCAACCGCGGCTACGCCACCACCGGCACGTCCTACAAGAGCGCCGCCTCGCCCCTGGGCCCGTGGTCGGCCGGCACCAACCTGACGACCACCTCCTGCGGCGGCCAGCCGGCGTTCGTGGCGCCGATCCCGACCGCGTCCGGTACGGCGTACCTCTATGGCAGTGACCTGTGGAACAACGGCGCCCCGAACGAGGCGCTGGCCAACTATTTCTGGGCGCCGCTGTCGTTCGACGCCGCCGGGGCGATCCGGCCGATCACCTGCCCGGCGACGATCACGCTCGATCTGCCGACCCGCTCGACCGGCGCCGCGCAAACCTCACCCGACCAGGACCAGTCGGGCGGCCTGGCCGGGTATCGCCCGTGGTGCGACATCGGCCGGAACATCGCCCGGGTGCAGACCTTTGTGCCGTCCCGCAGCGGCACGCTGACCTCGGCGACGTACACCACCTTCCAGAACGGCTCGCCCGACGCCGGCCTGGAGATGCAGATCGTGACCGCCGACGAGTCGTTCCGGCCGACCGGGTCGCCGCTGTTCCGTACGGTCGTGCCGCCGCACTCGGTGGGCTGGTCGCCGCGGGCGGTGACGATCCGGCCGGACCTCGCGGTGACCGCCGGCGTCCGCTACGGCATCGTGGTCCGGTCGGCCACGACGACCGGCTGCTACGGCTTGGTGCACAACGACGCCGCGCCCTATCCCGGCGGCGGCGAGGCCTACAGCAGCGACTCCGGAGTCACGTTCCGCCCGGAGGCCGGCCGGACCACCAAGTTCGAGACCACGATCAGCGCGCGTACGCCGCTCCCGACGACCGCCCTGCCTGCGGGCTGGACGGTCTGCGCCGGCGAGCACGGCGTCTGTTCCGTCGCGCGTACCGGCATGATCGCCTACGGCGCCCCCGGCGGGTACGTCTACCGGTCCGTCCGGGCCGGATCGGTGCAGCCGTGCACCATTGCGGGGTTCGGCGGCGATCCGCTCTTCGGGACGGTGAAGTCGTGTTCGGTCGCCCCGGCCGGCGGCCCCCAGGGCTACTCGCAGTGCGCGACCCTGGGCGGTGTCTGCGTGGTGACCGGCACCAGAACCGTCGCGTACGGGATCAACGGCGCCTACCGCTACCGCGAGGTGACCGGCTCGGCGCCCTGCACGAACGCCAGGTTCGGCAACCCTATCCGCCTGGTCGAGAAGCGCTGTTACGTTTCACCCTGACGCGGGCTGAGCTGCGGGCATTGCCAATCCGTGACAGAGGGGTTTCAATATGTGCCGCCCCCAGAGAGCGCTCTCACACAGGTTGGTGACCCCCATATGCCAGCGACCTTCTCGGTCACGTCCGTACCGGTCTCCCGGCGACGCCTGCTGGCGCTGCCGGCCGCGGCCGCCGCCGCCACGGTGGCCGCCGGCGCGTTGCCCGCCGATCCCGCCTCGGCCAGCTCGGACCGGCCCCGGCACCTGGTCGACCCCTCGTTGTCCGGCCCGGTGGCCCGCGCCTACCGCTACCTCGACGTGGTGCAGGACGCCTACGCCAAGGGCGCCGAGCCGCGGCTGCTCCAGTCGTACAACAACGAGAGCGGGCTGATGACCGCGGCCTTCGTCTACGACAACGCCCTGGCCACGCTCGCCTACCTGGCCAACCCGAGCGTGGCCAACGTGCGGCGGGCACGGCTGATCGGCGACGCGTTCCTCTGGGCCCAGGCCAACGACGAGGCGTTCACCGACGGGCGGGTGCGGCAGGCGTACGCGGCCGGGCCGATGCAGTTCTACGGCGGCGGCGCCTACTTCCCGGGCCTCAAGCGGGAGGACGGCAAGGCGGCGTTCCTGTGGCCGTACGGCTTCGGTGGCTCGTCGGTCGGCGACATGGCCTGGACCGGGCTGGCCCTGGCCCAGCTCTACGTGGACACGCGGATCAAGAAGTACCTCGACGGCGCGGTCGCGCTGGGCTTGTGGATCACCGAGCGGGAGTCCGGGTACGTCAACGGCGGCTTCCACGGTGGCGTCCAGGCCGACGGCGTCACCCCGCAGGCCTGGTGCTCGACCGAGCACAACATCGACGCGCACGCGCTGTTCACGCTGCTGGCCAAGCTGACCCGGGACCGCCGCTGGATCCATCGCGCGACCGTGGCGGCGGGCTTCGTCCGGAACATGTGGAACCCGGCCGAGCGCTTCCTCTGGACCGGCACGCTGGGCGGCAACCCGGGCGAGGACCCCAACATCATCAACACCGGCAACATCCCGGAGGACGTGCAGACCTGGGCCGTGCTCGGGATGGGCGACAAGCGTTACGACGCCACGCTGGACTGGGTCACCGGCAACCTGTGGAACACCGACGGCGGCGGTCAGACCCAACTGCCGGCCGGGGTACGGATCTCCGGCGTCACGTTCTCGTCGCAGGCCAAGGCCCTCACCGGCCCGGTCCCCGGCAGCGACCTGCCCAACCACCGCAGCGCGGTCTGGCTCGAGGGCAACGGGCACACGGCGCTGGCCCTGCTCACCCGCAAGGGCACCGGCGACCGTGGCACCGCCAAGCGGCTGCTCGCCGAGACCGTGGTGGCGCAGCGCAAGGTGGGCGCCGGGCAGACCGTCGGCCGGACCACGGATCCGCAGGACGGCAAGCTCTCCGAGGGCAACTGGGCCGGCACCGCCCTTCCCGACAAGTCGGGCATCGTGGCGGCCAGCAGCGCGTTCGACACCGGCTTCGCCTTCGGCTACTTCCAGCGGCAGCATGTCGGGGCCACGTCGTGGTTCCTGATGGCCGCGCAGAACTTCAACCCCTACACGTGATCTTCACAAAGCTGAGGAGAGTTACCAGGTCGTAGCGGTCGCCGGATACCGTCGGCGGCATGACGATCACCAGCTCGCGGCCGCCCGCGACCGCCGGCCGGCACGGCAAGCGGGTCGGCGTGACCGTGCTGGTGTGGCTGGTCCTGCTGCCGATCGCGGTCTGGGCGGTGCTGCGGTTCGGCGGCTGGGAGAGCGGCGCGCTGGTCCAGTTGTTCGCCTTCACGCCGTACGCGGCGGCCTGGTCGTTGATCCCGGCCCTGATCGCGCTGCTCACCCGTCGCTGGCTGGGCGCGGCCGTCGCCGTGGTGGCGGCCGCGCTGCTGGCCGTCTCGATCCTGCCCCGGGTGATGGCCGATCGCGACACCGGCCCGGCCACCGGGGTCGTGCTGCACATCATGAGCAGCAACGTCGAGCTGGGCGGGGCCGACGCCGACGCGCTGGTCGCACTGGTCCGTGAGCAGGACGTGGCGGTGCTGGCCATGCAGGAGTTCACCCCCGGCATCCAGGCCCGGCTCGAGGCGGCCGGCCTGAAGACGCTGCTGCCGTATTCGTCGGTGGCGGCGCAGTGGGGCGCCTCCGGCTCGGCGGTCTACTCGCGCTTCCCGATCACGTCACCCGGGGCGCGGCGCAACGGCGGCGGCTTCATGCAGGCGTACGCCACGATCACACCGTCCGGCGCCGGTCCGATCGTGGTCGAGTCGGCCCATCCGCTCGCCCCGTCCTCGGTCGAGGCGCTCGGCTCGTGGAGCGCCGACCTGGCCGCCCAGCCGAAGAGCGACCCGGACGGCCCGCCGCGCGTTCTGCTCGGCGACTTCAACGCCACCCTCGACCACCACACGCTGCGCGAGCTGATCGCCCGGGGCGACTACCGGGACGCGGCCGCCGCCACGGGCGAGGGGCTGGTCGGCACCTGGGGGCCGTACGGCGGGGCGCCGCTGCCGCCGGTGACCATCGACCACGTGCTGGTGGACAAACGGATCGGGGTACGCGACGTGCGGGTGCACGGCGTACCCCGGACCGACCACCGTTCGGTCTACGCCTCGCTGACCGTGCCCGCCGCCTGAGGCGTCGAGCGCTGCGCCAGGCCGAAGGTGAGCGCGTCGACCAGCGCGTGCCACGACGCCTCGACGACGTTCTCGTGCACGCCGACCGTGGTCCAGTCACGCTGCCCGTCGGTGGTCTCGACCAGCACCCGGGTGATCGCGGCGGATCCGTGCGAACCCTCCAGGATGCGCACCTTGTAGTCGGCCAGCTCGAACGACTTGAGTTCCTCGTAGTGCCCGGTGAGCGCCTTGCGCAGGGCCTCGTCCAGGGCGTTGACCGGGCCGTTCCCCTCGGCGGTGGTGATCATCCGCTCGCCGCGCACCTTGACCTTGACGGTGGCCTCGGAGACCACCGTGCCGTCCTCCCGGTGTTCGGTCTGCACCCGGTACGACTCCAGCGAGAACGGCCGGCTGAAGCCCTCGCCGGGTAGCGCCTCGCGGACCAGCAGCTCGAAGCTCGCGTCGGCGGCCTCGAACGACCATCCGCCGGCCTCCAGGTCCTTGACCTTGGTGGTCACGGCCGACAGGGTGTCCGGGTGGCCGGCCAGGTCCAGACCGAGCTCACGGCTCTTGAGCTCGATGCTGGCCCGGCCGGCCATCTCCGTCACCAGGATCCGCATGTCGTTGCCCACCACCGACGGGTCGACGTGGTTGTAGAGCAGCGGATCCACTTTGATCGCGCTCGCGTGCAGCCCCGCCTTGTGAGCGAATGCCGCGGCCCCGACGTAGGCCTGGTGGGTGTCGGGGGCGATGTTGGCGATCTCGGCGAGCGCGGAGGAGACCCGCGTCGCCTTCTCCAGGCACCCGTCCGGTAGGACGGTCAGCCCGAGCTTGAGTTGCAGATTCGCCACGACGGCGAAGAGGTCGGCGTTGCCGGGGCGCTCCCCGTATCCGTTGGCGGTGCACTGGAAGTGCTTGACCCCGGCCTCGACCGCGGCGATCGTGTTGGCCACCGCGCACGAGGTGTCGTTCTGGCAGTGGATGCCGAGTTGCTCCGGCGAGACGCCGGTGCGCTCGACGACCTCGTTGATGGCCTTGGTGATCATCGACGGGAGCATGCCGCCGTTGGTGTCGCACATGATGACCCGCTCGGCGCCGGCGTCGATCGCGGCACGGACCACCGAGGCGGTGTACGCCGGATCGTGCCGGAAGCCGTCGAAGAAGTGCTCGCAGTCGACGAACGCGCGGCGGCCGTTGGCGACCAGGTGCCGCACGGTGTCCTGGACCATCGCCAGGTTCTCCTCGCCGGTGGTGCGCAGGGCCCGCTCGACGTGCCGGATGTCCGACTTGGCGACCACGCAGACGACCGGCGTCTCGGCGTCCAGCAGGGCCTTGACCTGCTTGTCGGCGGCGACGTCGACGCCGGCCTTGCGGGTCGCGCCGAACGCCACCAGCACCGCGTGCTTGAGGTCGAGCTCGGTCTTGGCCCGCTCGAAGAACTCGGTGTCCTTGGGCATCGCGCCCGGCCAGCCACCCTCGATGAACCCGACGCCGAACTCGTCCAGCAGCTTCGCGACCGCGAGCTTGTCGACGACCGAGTAGCTGATGCCCTCGCGTTGCCCGCCATCGCGGAGCGTCGTGTCGAAGACCTGGTAGTCCATGGCGTGGTTCCTTTCGAGGAATTTGGTGGCCCAACAAAAAGACCCCCCGCGGATGCGGGAGGTCTGCGCGTCGGCGAGAGAAGTCAGCCGGCGCGCTGGGTGCCAATAATGAGCACGAGGTGGGTCACGCGATGAAGTGTGCCACCGTTCCCGCCCAGGGGAAGCAAAGTTCCACCTTTCGGGACTAGGTTCGAACCCGTGGCTGACCTCCCGTACCCCCGGAATGTGTCCTTCACCTCGACCTACAACTTCCGTGACGTCGGCGGTTATGCCGGGCTGGACGGGCGGACCGTGCGCTGGCGGCGGCTGTTCCGGGCGGACGCGCTGCACCGGCTGATCGACGGGCCCGACTGGGAGACCTACGCGGCCCTGGGCGTGCGCACGGTGATCGACCTGCGGCGCGAGTTCGAGGTGGAGAAGATCGGGCGGATCCGGGACTACGAGGGCCTGGTCTACCGCCATCTGCCGCTGCGGCACGTCGACTGGGACGAGGTGCCCCACCCCGATGGCACCGATCACGAGCGCTGGCTGGCCGACCGCTACCTGAACTTCATCGAGGACGGCACCGAGGCGCTGCGCGAGGCGTTGAGCGCCATCGCCGACCCGGACGCGGCCCCGGTCGTCGTGCACTGCATGGCCGGCAAGGACCGCACCGGCGTCACCCTGGCGCTGGCCCTCGCCCTGCTGGGCGTCGCCGACGACGACATCGCCGCGGACTACGCGCTGACCACCGCCTCGATGCGGAGCCTGACCGAGTACCTGCTCAAGGTCAACCCGGAGGCGGTCGAGGGCAACGAGCACATGTTCGACTCACCCGAGCGGGCGATGACGCTCTTCCTGAACGGCCTGCGCGACCGGCACGGCTCGGTCGAGGCCTATGCCAAAGAGATCGGCCTGACCGGCGAGCAGGTGGCCACGATGCGCGGCCACCTGCTCGAACCGGCCGGCTAGAAGACGCGCTGGACCCAGCCGAAGGTGTCCTCGGCCCGGCCGCGCTGGATGTCGACGAGCTCCTGGCGCAGGCCCATGGTGACTTCGCCCGCCCCGCCGTCGGCCACGGTGAACTCGCCGTCGGCCGACCGCACCATGCCCAGCGGGGTGATCACCGCGGCGGTGCCACAGGCGAATGCCTCGCGGACCCGGCCCGACCGGGCGCCGTCGCGCCACTCGTCCATGCTGATCGGCCGCTCCTCGACCGCCCGGCCGGCCCGCTGGGCCAGCTTCAGGATCGAGTCGCGGGTGATGCCGGGCAGGATCGTCCCGGTCAGCGGCGGGGTGACCAGGGTGCCGTCGTCCAGCACGAGCACGACGTTCATGCCGCCCAGCTCGTCGACGTACTTCTGTTCCACCGCGTCGAGGTAGACCACCTGCTCGCAGCCGTGCTCGGCCGCCTCGGCCTGAGCCGCCAGCCCGGCCGCGTAGTTGCCGCCGCACTTGGCCGCGCCGGTGCCGCCGGGCGCGGCCCGGGTGTAGTCGGGCGTGACCCACACCGTCACCGGCTTGACCCCGCCGGAGAAGTACGCGCCCACCGGCGAGGCGATCACCAGGTGGAGGTATTCGGTCGCCGGCCGCACGCCGAGGAACGCCTCGGTGGCGAAGGCGAACGGACGCAGGTAGAGGCTGCCCTCGGGGTCCTGCGGGATCCACTGCCGGTCGATCGAGACGATCTGCCGCAACGACTCCAGGAAGATCGCCTCGGGCAGCGCCGGCATCGCCATCCGCTTGGCCGAGTCGACGAACCGGGCGGCGTTGGCATCCGGCCGGAACAGCGCCACCCCGCCGTCGGCCAGCTTGTACGCCTTCAGGCCCTCGAAGATCTCCTGGGCGTAGTGCAGCACCGCGGTGGCCGGGTCCATCGGGATCGGCGCGCGCGCCTCGACCCGCGGCTCGTACCAGCCCTTGCCCTCGGCATAGCGGATGGTGACCATGTGGTCCGTGAAGATCCGGCCGAAACCCGGATTGGCCAGTAACGCCGCCCGCTCCGGGTCGCTCACCGGCGCGCTGTTTCGGCGGACATCGAAATCGAGGTTGCTGTCACCACCACTCATGGCACGTGACCTGCTTTCTAGGAAGATTTTGTGTGCACGAAGATACCCGAACGGTCGTTAAAACAGATCGTCCGCGGCAAGAAGTAGTGCGAAGGGGAAAGGGGACGGGCTCAGGCCGCGGTAGCGACCCGGTCACCCACCTCGGCGGTACGCGTCGGCGCGCCCGGCGTGCGGGACGCGACCTCGGCCGCGACCGCCCCGGTTACTCGGCGCGCGGCGTCGTCGTGCCCGAGGTGCTCGAGCAGCAGGGCCGCGGAGAGGATGGCGGCCGCCGGGTCGGCGATGCCCTGGCCGGCGATGTCCGGCGCGGAGCCGTGCACCGGCTCGAAGGTGGACGGGTAGGCCCGCTCCGGGTTCACGGAGCCGCTGGCCGCCATGCCGATGCCGCCGGTCACCGCGGCGGCGATGTCGGTGAGGATGTCACCGAAGAGGTTGTCGGTCACCACCACGTCGTAACGCTGCGGGTTGCTCACCATGAACATGGAGGCGGCGTCGATGTGCTGGTATTCCGTGGTCACCTCAGGGAATTCCTGGGCGACCGACTGGAAGGTGCGTGACCACAGGCTGCCCGCCTTGGTCAGCACGTTCGTCTTGTGGACGAGCGTGAGGTGGCGGCGCTCGCGGCGCTGGGCCCGCGAGAAGGCGTCGCGGACGACCCGCTCGACGCCGTGCCGGGTGTTCAGGCTCTCCTCGGTGGCGATCTCGGCCGGGGTGTCCTTGTGGAGCACGCCGCCGGCGCCGACGTAGAGGCCCTCGGTGCCCTCGCGCACCACGACCATGTCGATCTCGCCCGGCTTGACCCCGGCCAGCGGGCTGGTGGTGCCCGGCCAGAGCTTGCTGGGGCGCAGGTTCACGTACTGGTCGAAGTCGAACCGCAGCTTGAGCAGCAGACCGCGCTCGAGGACGCCGGGCGGGACGCTGGGGTCGCCGATCGCGCCGAGCAGGATGGCGTCGTGGCCGGAGAGCTCGTCTTCGACCGTCTGCGGGAGGACCTCGCCGGTGCGGTTGTAGAAACGGGCGCCCAGGTCGTAGTCGGACCACTCGACGCCGGGAATCACGGCGTCGACCACCTTGCGGGCCTGCGCGGTCACCTCGGTTCCGATGCCGTCCCCGGCCACCACCGCGATCCGCGCCACGCTCACGTCTGCTCCCTACAAGTCCGCTCCGACGTCGTGAAGACTAGCGGGGTGTCCCGGTCTCCGGTCGCATGGTCCCACTGAATGGACGTTCAGGTGGCAACCCGTGCGCCAAGAACACAACCCCCGTCGATCGCGGCAATCGATCGCGGGGGTTGTGACGACGAAAACGCGTGGCTCGCGCCCGCCGGGGGTGCTAGCCGCACGAAAGCAGCGAGAACGTCACCCGAAGACGCGCCCGGCACCGTGGTACGGCGGTACCAACGCTAGCTATGCGGACTAATAACGCGCAAGACGCATCCACCGCGTGTCGGCGCAAGGATCAACGGATGCGGCAGACGGTATGGCACCATGCGCCGGTGAGTTTCGACCTCGTGGTGTGGGCCATGGACAAGACGGATATGCCGGACGCGGTGCGGGCGGCCAACGCCCGATGCGCGCGCGGTGATCATCCGCAGCGCCCCGCCGACCCGCGCGTCGTCGCCTTCTATGACGCCCTGACCTCGGAATATCCCGATCGGGGACCGCAGTCTCAGACGTCCGGCAGCCCGTGGGCGAGCGCGCCGCTGCACGCCGCGGCCGACCACATCAAGATGCGGCTGGACGAGAACTGCGCCGACGCGGTGCTGGAGCGCATCGAGAAACTGGCCGGCGAACTGAACCTCGACCTGCTCGACCTCCAGGACGGCACGGTCTATCCCCCGCCCGTGAAGACCCGCTGATGCCTATCTGCGCTCAGAGCTGCTCTGAGCGCATATAGGCACCGCTGCTCTATTCGCCTCTGAGGTCGACGGCGCTGGCGTGGGACGCGCCGATCGCGGCCGCCGCGGCGGAGAGGATCTCGGCGTCCATGGAGGAGTCGACGGTCAGCGTCATCAGCGCCTCGCCGCCTGCCGAGCGCCGGGCCACCTGCATCGCCGCGATGTTGACGCCGTGCTCGCCCAGCAACGTCCCGATCGCGCCGACCACGCCCGGGCGGTCGGCGTACCGGAAGAACAGCAGGACCCCGTCGGCGCCGAGCTCGACATCGAAGCCGTCCACCGCCGTGATCCGGCGGATCTCCCGGCTGCCCGCCATGGTCACCGTGCCGGTCACGCCGACCCGTCGGCCGTCCGGCAGCGCGCCGTGGACGCTGACCTCGTTGTCGTGCTCGATCGCCTCTTCCGCGGTGGTCAGCTCGACCTCGACCCCCCGGTCGGCGGCCAGTTGGAGCGCGTTGACGTAGGTGACACGCTCCTCCACCACCGAGGCGAAGATGCCCTTGGCGGCGGCCAGCCGGAGCACCGACACGTCGTGCGAGGTGATCTCGCCGCGTACCTCGACCGTGACGCCGGCCGCGACCCCACCGGCGACCGCGGTGAACACCCGGCCCAGCTTCTCGGCCAGCGCCAGCAGCGGCCGCACGTCCTCGTCGACCACGCCGGCCGCGCGCACGTTCACCGCGTCCGGCACGAACTCGCCCTGCAGCGCCAGGGCCACGCTGCGCGCCACCGACAGCCCGGCCTTGTCCTGCGCCTCCACGGTGGACGCGCCCAGGTGGGGCGTGGCCACCACGTTGTCGAACGCGAACAGCGGCGACGAGGTGGTCGGCTCCTTCTGGTACACGTCCACGCCGGCGCCCGCCACCCGGCCCTCGGCCAGCGCGTCGGCCAGCGCCTGCTCGTCGATCAGGCCGCCCCGGGCGGCGTTGATGATGCGTACGCCCGGCTTCACCGTGGCCAGCTCCCGCTCGCCGATCAGGCCGACCGTCTCGGGCGTCCGTGGCAGGTGAACCGAGATGAAATCGCTCTCCCGGAGCAGCTCGTCCAGCCCGACCAGCCGGACGCCGAGCTGGGCCGCGCGGGCCGGCTGCACGTACGGGTCGTAGGCGATCAGCCGGGTGCCGAAGGCGGCCATCCGCTGCGCGAACAGCACCCCGATCCGGCCCAGCCCGACCACGCCGACGGTCTTGCCCTGCACCTCGACGCCGGTGTACTTGGCCCGCTTCCACTCGCCGGCCTTGAGCGCGGCGCTGGCGCTCGCGGTGTGCCGGGCGACCGACAGCAGCAGCGCGACCGCCTGTTCGGCGGCCGAGACGATGTTCGAGGTGGGCGCGTTCACCACCATGACCCCGTGGGCGGTGGCCGCCGGGACGTCCACATTGTCGAGCCCGACCCCGGCCCGGGCCACGACCTTGAGACCAGGCGCGGCGGCGAGCGCCTCGGCGTCGATCTGAGTGGCGCTGCGGACGATCACCGCGTCCGCCTCGGCCAGCGCGGCCAGCAGGGCCGGCCGGTCGGTGCCCTCCACGTGACGTACATCGAAGCCTTGGGCCAGCACGTCGAGGGCGGCCGGGGCCAGCTCCTCGGCGATCAGTACGACCGGAGTAGTCAACGCGTCTCCATCCGTAATCGCCACCATTGCCGGATGGTACGCATGACGACGGTCACATCGATGAATCGGAGTGACCGCCGTCACATGTCAGAAACGTCGTGGCAACCTTGGATTCAGACCGGGATGCGTTCCCGCAGGATCGGCGGCGACGCCGGGAACCCGGCCGACGCCAGCCCGTCCAGCTGCCGGAACGACTGCGCCTCGGCGTCCAGCGCGTCGTAGAGCAGGTCGAGCGCGAGCGTGTCGACCGGCGGATAGGTGCGCTCGCGCGGCGGCTCCTGCCCGACCTCGAGCGCGCCCTGGGCCACCATGAAGTCGAGAATGGCCTGACGCACCGCGGGCGGGGTGATCTGCGAGTGGTAGAGCACGTTCAACGCCTGCATCCGCATGACCTGGACGTGTTCCTCGCCCTTGTTGTCGTGGAAGTGCGGGTTGCGCGTCTCGATCTGCACCACCGGGACGGAACTGGCCATCACCTCGGGGTGTGCGCTCTCGAGAAGGCCGCCGAACTGCTCGAACAGGTCGACGTACTCGTTCGGCTCGACCGCGAAACCACCGGCCAGCCGCAGCTTGAGGCCCAGCTCGAGGCTCATCGCGTGTTCGCCCGCGTTGCCGGTGGCGATCACCTCGGTGCCGAAGTTGGAGAACTCGGCCAGGAACCGGTTGAGCCACTCGTTGGTGACCTCCGAGCTACGGCCGCGGCGGTTGAAGAAGAGCCGGCCGTCGCGCAGCTTGGGCTTCGAGTGCCACGAGATGCGGACCATCGAGTACGGCGAGCCGGCCAGGTGCAGGCCCGCCGCGTACGCCTTGCAGTACTCATGGACCGAGCCGGGCACGTAGTTGTCGGCGTCGACATAGCCGATGTACTTGCGTCCGCTCATCGCCGCCAGGGCCATGCCGACCAGCATCGCCTCGCCCTTGCCGGCCCGGACCAGACCGGTGTCGTCGATCAGCTCGTCCATGCCGGCCGCCTTGAACGCGGCGGCCACGCCCGGATCGCGCTGATGCACGGTGATCGCCGACCGGCCGGCCAGCCGGCAGAACTGCTCGACCGTCTGCGCCTCGATCTCGTAGCGGTCGACCGGGCCGCGATCGCTGTTCGAGACGAGCACGATCAGGCAGTCGTGCGGGATCCCGGAGAGCACCCCCTCGATGACGCTCCGAGTCTCGTTCATGCAGGGCACGACGATCACCAATTGGGTCTCGACGGCCCGGAGAGCATCCGGTCCGACGACGCGAGAACCCGCCGAGATGCCAGGCCGACCGGCATCGGCCAGGGCGCCCGAGTCGAGCTCGATCACCCGTTGCAGCTCATGAATCCGGACCGCGCCGAAGCGCTCACTCCGGAAAGAATCAGCCAGTCGCATGTTGGCGAGGCTAACCGACGAAACCCACTCCGAAGCGCCTGTTCAGTCCACAATTTGGCAACAGCGCTGAACAGGTAAGCAGGACGTAACGCCCACGTTTCAGGTAATCGTCCGGTGACGCAAAGCGCCCGGTCGAACCGGTTCTCAGACCGTCGGCCGGGCGCTTTGTCGCGACTGGGTTCAGGCGGTTTCGCTGATCGGACGGTCGACCCACGACATCATGTCGCGGAGCTTCTTCCCGGTCACCTCGATCGGGTGCTCGGCGCCTTCCTTGCGGAACTGCTGCAGACGCGTGCCACCGGCCTCGTCGTCGGCGATCAGCGCCTTGGTGAACTCACCGGACTGGATCTCGGCGAGGATCTTCTTCATCTCCTGCTTGACGCCGGCGTTGATCACCCGCGGGCCGCTGACGTAGTCACCGAACTCGGCGGTGTCCGAGATGCTGTAGCGCATCCGGGAGATGCCGCCCTCGTACATCAGGTCGACGATCAGCTTGAGCTCGTGCAGGCACTCGAAGTACGCGATCTCCGGGGCGTAACCGGCCTCGGTCAGCACCTCGAAACCGGTCTGCACCAGCGCGGTCGTGCCACCGCAGAGCACCGCCTGCTCGCCGAACAGGTCGGTCTCCGTCTCCTCCTTGAAGGTGGTACGGATCACGCCGGCCCGGGCGCCGCCGATCGCCTTGGCGTACGACAGCGCGAGCGCGAGGCCCTCACCGGTCGGGTCCTGCTCGACCGCGACCAGGCACGGGACGCCCTTGCCGTCCACGTACTGCCGGCGCACCAGGTGACCCGGGCCCTTGGGGGCGACCATGGCCACGGTCACGTCGGCCGGGGGCTTGATCAGCTCGAACCGGATGTTCAGGCCGTGCCCGAAGAACAGCGCCTTGCCGGCCGACAGGTTCGGCGCGATCGACTCGGCGTAGATCTTGCGCTGCGCGGTGTCCGGCGCGAGCACCATGATCACGTCGGCCCACGCCGACGCCTCGGCCGGCGTCTTCACGGTCAGGCCCTGCTCCTCGGCCTTGGCCCGGCTCTTCGAGCCCTCCTTGAGGCCGACCACGACGTCGACACCCGAGTCGCGCAGCGACAGCGAGTGCGCGTGGCCCTGGCTGCCGTACCCGATCACCGCGACCTTGCGGCCCTGGATGATCGACAGGTCGGCGTCGTCGTCGTAGAAAACTTCCGCGGTCATGCTTTTCCTTCTGGACTAGGCGGCGCGAAGCGCCGGGCCGGTGGTGATGGAGCGGGAGCCTCGGCCGATCGCGACCAGGCCGGACTGGACCATCTCCTTGATGCCGTACGGCTCGAGGTCGCGCAGCAACGCGTCAAGCTTGTCGGGGTTCCCGGTGGCCTCGATCGTGAGGGTGTCCGGAGCGACGTCGATCACTTTCGCGCGGAAGAGCTCGACGGTCTCCAGCACCTGGGCCCGTTGCACGCGATCGGCGCGCACCTTGACCAGCAGGAGCTCACGCTGGACCGACTGATGCGGGTCCAGCTCCACGATCTTCAGGACGTTCACCAGCTTGTTGAGCTGCTTGGTCACCTGCTCCAGCGGTGAGGAGTCGGCGTTGACCACGATCGTGATGCGGCTGACGTCCGGGTTCTCCGTCTCGCCGACCGCCAGGGAGTCGATGTTGAAGCTGCGCCGCGAGAACAGGCCGCTGACCCGGGCCAGCACACCAGGTTTGTTCTCGACGAGCACCGACAGCGTGTGCTTGGTCATCAGAGGTCGTCCTCCTCGAACGCCGGGCGCACGTCCCGGGCGAACATGATCTCGTCGTTGCTGGTGCCGGCGGCAACCATCGGCCACACCATCGCGTCCTTGCCGACCGTGAAGTCGATGACCACCGGGGCGTCGTTGATCTCCATCGCCGCCTTGATGGTCTTGTCCACGTCGTCCTTGGACTCGCAGCGCAGCCCGATGCAGCCCAGCGCCTCGGCCAGCTTCACGAAGTCGGGGATGCGGTGCTTGTGGGTGCCCAGCTCGGTGTTGGAGTAGCGGCCCTCGTAGAACAGGGTCTGCCACTGCCGGACCATGCCCAGGTTGCCGTTGTTGATGATGGCGACCTTGACCGGGATGCCCTCCAGCGCGCAGGTGGCGAGCTCCTGGTTGGTCATCTGGAAGCAGCCGTCGCCGTCGATCGCCCAGACCTCGGTGTCGGGCCGGCCGACCTTGGCGCCCATCGCCGCGGGCACGGCGTAGCCCATGGTTCCGGCGCCGCCGGAGTTGAGCCAGGTGCCCGGCTTCTCGAACGAGATGAACTGCGACGCCCACATCTGGTGCTGCCCGACGCCCGAGGTGTAGATCGCGTCCGGGCCGACCAGCTTGCCGATCCGGTCGATCACGTACTGCGGGGAGAGCGTGCCGTCGGTCGGCTCCTCGTACCCCAGGGGGTAGCGCTCCTGCAGGTCGTGCAGCGTCTTCCACCAGGTCGGGTAGGAGCCCGAGCCGCCGGCGCTGCCGGTGACCGCGGCGATCAGCTCGTCGATCACGTGCCGGGCGTCGCCCACGATCGGGACGTCGGCGTGCCGGTTCTTGCCGATCTCGGCCGGGTCGATGTCGGCGTGCACCACCTTGGCGTCCGGCGCGAACGAGTCGAGCTTGCCGGTCACCCGGTCGTCGAAGCGGGCGCCCAGCACGACCAGCAGGTCGGACTTCTGCAGGGCGTACACCGCCGGAACCGTGCCGTGCATGCCGGGCATGCCCAGGTGTTGCGGGTGCGAGTCGGGGAACGAGCCCAGCGCCATCAGCGTGGTCACCACCGGCATGCCGGTCAGCTCGGCCAGCTTGCGCAGCCCCTCGGTGGCGCCGGCCTTGATCACGCCGCCGCCGACGTACAACACCGGCCGCTTGGCCCCGGCGATCAGCCGGGCCGCCTCGCGGATCTGCTTGCCGTGCGGGTGCAGCGTCGGCCGGTAACCGGGCAGGTCGAGCGTGGGCGGCCAGGAGAACGTGGTCGGCGCCTGCTGCACGTCCTTGGGGATGTCGACCAGGACCGGGCCGGGCCGGCCGGTGGCCGCCAGGTGGAACGCCTCGGCGATGATCCGCGGGATCTCGTCCGGCGACTGGATCAGGAAGTTGTGCTTGGTGATCGGCAGGGTGATGCCCTGGATGTCGGCCTCCTGGAAGGCGTCCGTGCCGATCGCCGGGCGGGAGACCTGGCCGGTGATCGCGACGATCGGGACCGAGTCCATGTACGCGTCGGCGATCGGCGTCACCAGGTTGGTCGCGCCCGGGCCGGAGGTGGCGATGCAGACGCCGACCCGGCCGGTGGCCTGCGCGTACCCGGTGGCCGCGTGCCCCGCGCCCTGCTCGTGCCGGACCAGGATGTGCCGGACCTTCGAGTCGAAGAGCGGGTCGTACGCGGGAAGGATCGTGCCGCCCGGGATGCCGAAGGCCACCTCGACGCCGAGGGCCTCCAGCGACCGGACGAGCGAGCCGGCGCCGGTGGTCGCAACCGGGCCGGTCGCTACCCCGCTGTGACTCGCCGCGGCGGCGGCCACGGTCGCGGGGCTGGGTCGGTGGGCCATGGTCTCGGGAGTGGGTGGTCTCGTCATCGCACAGGCCTTCGATTCGACGTAGGTGATCTAGTTCCGAGCAACAAAAAAGGCCCTGTGCAGGAACTGCACGGGACCTAGCGCACTGACTACCTCAACTGGCGAGTCAGCGCGCTCAACTAAGTACTCGGATGGACCGGCACATGTGGCTAACCCTGCCCCATCTCACGCGATGAGTCAACTGATCCCACATTCTGATCACCCTCCTGGGGAGGGGCGTCCTGATCGGCCGGGAGAAGGGCTCTGAGCTGCCGCATTCCCGGCCCGAGCATGATCACCTGGCTGCGTGCGGTGGCGCCCGGCGGTGGCGCGGGGCGGGGTGCGGGGGCCGGTTTCGGCGCTATCGGCGTACGCAGATTGAGCAGTTGGGCCTCGAGGTGTTCGGCCGGCACGCCCCAGCCGAACAGCGAGCCCTGACCCAGCCGGCAGCCGGCCTCCTCGACCAGCACCCGCTGGGCCGGCGTCTGGATGCCCTCGGCGAGCACCTCCAGGCCGAGCCGGTGCCCGAGCCGCACCACCACGTCGACCAGCGGCGCGGCCGTCCCGGTGCGCGACTCGGGCTCGTTCACCAGCCGCTGGTCGATCTTCAGGATGTCCACCGGCAGGGTGCGCAGCTGGCCCAGCGACGAATAGCCGGCGCCGAAGTCGTCCAGCGCGATCCGCACGCCGGTGGCCCGCAGCTCGCCCAGCCGCCGGACCAGCTCGTCCAGGTCGGTGGCGACCGCGTGCTCGGTCACCTCGAGCACCAGCCGCTGGGCCGGCACGTTCAGCTCGCTCAGCGCGTCGGCCACCCGGCCCGGGTAGTCGGCCGCGTGCAGCTCCTTGGGCGACAGGTTGACCGAGACCCAGACGTCATGCCCCTTGGCCAGCCACTCGGACAGCTGCCGGCAGGCCTGCCGCAGCACCCAGAGGCCGATCCGGTTGATCAGGCCGGACTCCTCGGCCACCGGGATGAACTCGTCCGGGCGGACGTTGCCGAGCGTCGGGTGGTGCCAGCGCAGCAGGGCCTCGGCGCCCACCGGGCGCATCGACGGCAGCGCCACCACCGGCTGGAAGACCAGCCGGAGCTGGTCCCGGTCGATGGCGTGGCGCAGCTCGTTCTCCAGGGTGCTGCGGCGGCGGAGCAGCTCGTCGTACCGGACCTCGTACCGCTCGACCCGGTTCTTGCCCCGCTGCTTGGCGTAGCGCAGCGCCAGGTCGGCGTCGCGCATCAGCTCATTGGTGTCGTCCGGCGCCGGGTGTCCCGCCACGCCCACGCTCGCCGACAGGAAGACCGAGCCGCCGTCCACCTCGTACGGCTCGCCGAGCACCGCGAGCAGCCGCTTGGCCGCGAGCATGGCCTCGTCCGGGGTGGCGTGCATGAGCACCGCGAACTCGTCGCCGCCCAGCCGCGCCGGCACGTCCCCGGCCAGCAGGTTGCGCCGCAGCCGCTCGCCCACCTCGACCAGCACCGCGTCGCCGACGTCGTGGCCGCGCATGTCGTTGACGTTCTTGAAGCCGTCCAGGTCGATGCCGACCAGGAACTTGACGCGACCGTCCGGGTGGGGCTCGCGCAGCGCCCGGACCAGGCCCCGGCGGTTGGCCAGCCCGGTCAGCGGGTCGGTGTGCGCCAGCTCGCGGTAGTGCTCCTCGCTCTCGCTGAGCCGCAGCGTCCAGCGCCGGACGTCGGTGAGCGCGAGGTATTGCCGGGTGACCAGCAGCAGGATCATCACGCTGGCCGAGGTGAGGCCGGCCAGATCGATCGAGCCGCCCCGGGCCACGTGGTAGAAGCAGGCCGCCACGGTGGCCACGACCGGCACGAAGGCGAACGCGGTGCCGCGCTGGGTCACGTCGCCGACCACGTGCACCGGGCGGTTGACCAGGAGCACCGCCCGGGCCACGACGACCAGGCCGGCCGGGAGCAGCAGGGCGCCGGTCAGCATCGGGACGGTCGAGTGGCCGCAGATGCCGCTGGACAGCAGGAGCGCGGCCACCGCCACCAGGCTGACCCCGATCGAGACGCGCACCGTGCCCACCCGGGGCCGGTACGCGTGCAACGCCAGGACCGCGGTCAGCCCGACGGCCAGCGCGGCCACCGCCGCCGGCAGCAGCAGCGCCAGGCAGGCGGTCGGGGTGTGCGCGCCGAGCAGGTTCGTCGGGTGGGCCAGCAGGACCCAGCCGACGAACCACAGCGCGGCCGCGGCGATGCCGGCGTCGGCCAGGTTGCGCAGCAGGGTGCCCCGGCGCTGGGCCGAGCCCGGCAGCAGCAGGGTGCCGGCCAGCAGGGTGATCGTGCCGAGGGCCATCGCGACGGCGATCGCGGAGGCGAGCGCCACCCGGTTGCCCTGCGCCTGGTCGTGCGGGGAGCTGATCGCGGTCAGCAGGCCGGCCAGCGCGGCCGCCGAGACGATCGTCCCGCCGGCGGCCAGCACCTGGTGGGCGCGCCGGGCCCCGCCGGTGTGCTTGCGCCCGGACCGTGCCAGCAGGGCGACGGCCGGGACCGCGACCAACAGGCCCGCCAGCCCGGCCAGCTCCACGCCGGACGGTGAGTGCACGGGAACACTGTGCCGGATCTTCGACCGTTTGGGGAGTGTGACGTTTTTGCGAACGGCGTCCCGTGCTGTGGACCACAGCTCCGTCCCCGGGCCGCCGGTGGCAGACTGTAGGAATGCCTGAACTGCGCTCCCGGACCTCGACCCACGGTCGGACGATGGCCGGCGCGCGCGCCCTGTGGCGCGCCACCGGCATGACCGACGACGATTTCGGCAAGCCGATCGTGGCCATTGCCAACAGCTTCACCCAGTTCGTACCGGGGCATGTCCACCTCAAGGACCTCGGCGGCCTGGTCGCCGACTCGATCGCCGAGGCGGGCGGGGTCGGGCGCGAGTTCAACACCATCGCCGTCGACGACGGCATCGCGATGGGCCACGGCGGCATGCTCTATTCGCTGCCCAGCCGTGAGCTGATCGCCGACGCGGTGGAATACATGGTCAACGCGCATTGCGCCGACGCCCTGGTCTGCATCTCGAACTGCGACAAGATCACCCCCGGCATGCTGATCGCGGCCCTGCGGCTCAACATCCCCACGGTCTTCGTCTCCGGCGGCCCGATGGAGGCCGGCAAGACGGTGGCCATCGAGGGCGTCGTGCACGAGAAACTCGACCTGGTCGACGCGATGAGCGCCAGCGCCAACGAGAACGTGACCGACGCCCAGCTCGACACCATCGAGCGCTCGGCCTGCCCGACCTGCGGTTCCTGCTCCGGCATGTTCACCGCCAACTCGATGAACTGCCTCACCGAGGCGATCGGCCTGGCCCTGCCCGGCAACGGGTCGACGCTGGCCACGCATGCCGCCCGCAAGGCGCTGTTCGAGAAGGCCGGCGCGCTGATCGTCGACATCGCCAAGCAGTACTACGAGAACGACGACGAGTCGGTGCTGCCCCGGGCCATCGCCTCCCGCGAGGCGTTCGAGAACGCGGTCGCCCTCGACGTGGCCATGGGCGGCTCCACCAACACGGTGCTCCACCTGCTGGCCGCCGCCCGCGAGGCCGAACTCGACTTCCAGGTGTCGGACATCGACGAGATCTCCCGCCGCGTGCCGTGTTTGTCCAAGGTCGCGCCGAACAGCCCGAAGTACCACATGGAGGATGTGCACCGGGCCGGCGGCATCCCCGCGCTGCTCGGCGAACTGAACCGCGGCGGGGCACTACGCACCAATGTGCGCTCCGTGCACTCCCCCGACCTCTCGTCCTGGCTCGACGCGTGGGACATCCGCAGCGGCCACGCCTCCGACGAGGCGCTCGAGCTCTTCCACGCGGCCCCCGGCGGCGTCCGCACCACCCAGCCCTTCTCCACCGAGAACCGCTGGGCCACCCTCGACACCGACGCGGTCGAGGGCTGCATCCGCTCGGTCGACCACGCCTACACCGCCGACGGCGGCCTGGCCATCCTCTTCGGCAACCTGGCCCCCGAGGGCTGCGTGGTGAAGACCGCCGGCGTCGCCGAGGAACTGTGGAAGTTCACCGGCCCCGCCCGCGTCTACGAAAGCCAGGACGACGCCGTCGCCGGCATCCTCGGCAAGCAGGTCGTCGAGGGCGACGTGGTGGTCATCCGCTACGAGGGCCCGCGCGGCGGCCCCGGCATGCAGGAAATGCTCTACCCCACCTCGTTCCTGAAGGGCCGCGGCCTCGGCAAGGCCTGCGCGTTGATCACCGACGGCCGCTTCTCCGGCGGCACGTCCGGCCTGTCGATCGGCCACGTCTCCCCCGAGGCGGCGTCCGGCGGGCTGATCGCCCTGGTCGAAACCGGCGACGAGATCACCATCGACATCCCCGGCCGCAACATCACCCTGAACGTCTCCGACGAAGACCTGGCGGCGCGGCGGACGGCACAGGAGTCGCGGCCGCGGCCGTTCTCGCCGGTCGACCGGCAGCGGCCGGTGTCGGCGGCCCTGCGCGCCTACGCGTCGATGGCGACCAGCGCCAGCGACGGGGCCTACCGCAAGGTTCCTGAGTAAGTCGTCGTCGTCTCTGGTCCGGACCCGGGTTGTCGCTCTTGGCGGCCCGGGTCCGGCTTTTTCTGGCTACGCGCCTGGGGTGGCTGCTTCGAGATGGCGGGTTGCCGCGGGGGCAGTTCGCAGTTTCCTGTGATTCCGGCCTGTGGGATGCGGGTCATGCTGGTGGCGGGGAGTGTGGCCGTCAGCTCGGCGCTGCGGCCGTTGGTGGCCAGGTGGGTCAGCTCGTTGTGGTGCAGCAGGTGTCGGTGCAGCCGGGCGCGCATCCGCATCCGTCGGCTTCGCCATCGGTGGCAGGCGGGGCGCAGTCGTCGCATTGTTCGCCGCGCCATGCCTCGATGCCTTCGCGGACGGCGACGGCGGCGATGATCAGCGCGGCGATCGGGTCTGCCCACCACCAGCCGAGGGTGGCGTTGAGGAGCAGCCCGGCCAGCACGATCACCGAGAGGTAGGTGCACAGCATGGTCTGCATGGAGTCGGCGACCACGGTGGCCGACCCGAGTTCGCGGCCGGTGCGCCGCTTGACCCAGATCAGCAGTGGCATGACCACGACGGAGGCAGCGGCGATGCCGATGCCGACCGGTGACGTCTCGGCCCGCTCAGCGCTGAGCAGTGAGCGCGCGGCGTCGACGGTGACCCAGGCGGCCAGGGCGAAGAACGACACGGCGATCAGCCGCAGCGCCAGCCGCTCGCGGTTCTCGGGTACCCGAGAGCGGAACTGCCAGATCACGACCAGTGCGCTAGACACTTCGACGAAGGAGTCCAGGCCGAAGCCGAGCAGTGCGACCGACGACGCGGCCGCGCCGGCGGTCACGGCGATGACGCCTTCGAGCATGTTGTAGCCGGCGGTCGTGTAGGCGAGGTGCAGGCTGCGCCGGTTGAGCTGGGCCCGCCGTGCTGGGGTCGGCGCTGTGCGGGTCGGGGCGCTCACCGGGTCACCGCGGTGGTGTCGGTGCCGTAGGCCGGGCACAGGGCGACAGCGGCGCCGGTCGCGGTGAGCACGCCCTCGGCCGCAGCGAGCAGGTCCATCAGTTCCGGGCGGGTCAGCGCGTAGAACGACTGGCGGCCTTCGGTGCGGTAGTCGACCAGGCCACAGTCACGCAGGCAGGCCAGGTGCTTGGAGACGGTGGACTGTGCCAGCCCCAGCTCGCCGGTCAGGTCGACCACCCGGGCCTCACCGGCGGCGAGACGGGCTACGATCCGCAGCCTGGTCTCGTCGGCCAGCGAGCGGAACAGCGCGACTGCCGGCGTCATCCCGGCCGCGGCCGCCGCGGTCACGCACCCATCCTGATTCATCGCCATGAAGCGATGTTAGCCCGATCAGGCGATTATTCAAGTCGGTCGAGGGTCGATGACCGTTGCCCTCGGTGTTCCACTTCCTTGGAAGTGGAACGGGCGCGGTGTCGCCGTCCTGGGGCAGTCGGCTTGCCCGGTGGGGCCGGTACCGTGGTTGCCGTGACAGGCGAGCCGACGGTTGTCGCCGGGCGGGTGGCCCGGTGGGTGCTGCTGGCGTGCACGTTGTTCGGCCTGGCGGCGATGCACACTCTCGGCCACGCCGGGATGCGCATGCACGAGCACGCCAGTCACGGCCCGGCCACGCTGACGGTGGCACCGGCCGTGATGATGGGCGATACGGCTCTGGCCGCGGCGGCGGCCGGCGCGGTCGACGACTGCCCTGGTTGCCCGCATGCGGCCGGTTCTGCCGGCGGTCACGGCGGTATGGGCGGCTGGGGCGTCTGCCTGGCGGTGCTGTCCGGCCTGGCGATGCTGGTGCTGTTGGCCGTGCTGCTGCTGGCCCGCTCGCGCGCCGGCGGCGCGCGTGTCCGCTCGTCCGGATCTCGGCTTCGGGTACCGCGCGGCCCGCCTCCGCGCCGTGCCGGTCTGACGCTCGCCGCGGTGTCGGTGCTGCGCATCTAGAACCGCGTGGCGCGCACGGCCGGCTCCGTTCCGGGGCTGGGGTGTGGCGCCGAGGTTTGCCCGCGCACGTTCACCGATACCGAAAGGCTTCTTTGTTGTGTTGATACGTTTTTCTGCGCTGCGCTGCGCCCTGATTGGCGGCGCGGCGGTGTCCGCCGCCCTGGTGTTGTCGGCCTGCGGCGGCACCGACTCGTCCAGCTCCGGGATGGATCACGGGTCGGGTATGGCCACCACCGAACCGGCCGCGTCGGCCAGCGCGGACACGGTGTTCAACGACGCCGACGTGATGTTCGCCCAGATGATGATCGAGCACCACCGGCAGGCCATCGAGATGGCGTCGCTGGCCGACACCCGCGCCGCCAGCACCGACGTCAAGGCCCTCGCTACGAAGATCAAACAGGCGCAGCAGCCTGAGATCGACACCATGACCGGGTGGCTGACCGCGTGGGACAAGCCGGCTCCCATGCCGAGCATGAGTGGCGGCATGGACATGGGCAGCATGAGCCACGGCCCGATGCCGGGCGCGATGACGGACGCCGACATGAGCAAGCTCATGGATGCCAAGGGCGCCGCGTTCGACAAGCAGTTCCTGACCATGATGATCGCCCACCATCAGGGCGCGGTCACGATGGCCAAGCAGGAGTCCACGCAGGGCAGCAGCCCGGACGCCAAGGCCCTGGCCGACAAGATCGTCACCGATCAGCAGGCGGAGATCACCCAGATGCAGGACTTGCTGAAGAAGGTGTAGGAACGCGACGCGGCGGCCGCACCCCCGCTCGGGGTGCGGCCGCCGCCGCGTACCAGGTGCCGGTCAGTGGGCGTGGTGGTACTGGTGCACCACGGCGTGGCCCTTGCCCCGGCTGATCATCCACCGGTTCACCGGGGTGGTCAGCAGGAACGCCACGACCAGTGAACCCGCCAGCGACGCCCAGAACAACACGCTGGTCAGTCCCGCGTTCATCGCACCGGGCACCGCGACGATGACCGCGTTGTCCAGCAGTTCCATCACCGCGATCGACACGGTATCGGCGGCCAGGGCGACCGTCAGCGCGATGCGGAAACTGACGCCGGCGCGCAGCACACCGCGCATGGTCAGGCCGTAGCCGAAGACGAACGCCAGGGCGATCGACAGCACGACCGTGGCGGCGTTGTGCAGCCCCAGCGCGGTACCGATGACCATGCCGAGCACCTCGCCGATCGCGCAGCCGGTGAGGCAGTGCAGCGTCGCCTGCGCGGCGGCGGCCCAGGTGGTCGATGACGCGGTGGTCGGATGGTGGTGTGCGTGGTCCATGACGGCCTCCTTCTCGCCACCGAACATACCCCCCTAGGGTATATAAGGGAAGGGTGTCGGAGGCCACGGCGCCGCCCGGCTAGGCCGCGGTGCCGGCAGGCGTCCGCGCTCCGGTCGCCCACGCGGTGGTACCGCGTGGTTTGTAGATCGACAGCACCAGCGCGACGAGCAGCAGCACGATCGCGCCGGCGGCATGGACCACCGGTGACGGGTTACGCAGCTGGGCCGCCCCGGCGGCCGGGTCGCGGGCGGTGTCGGCGAGCACCGCAAGGGTCTGCGTGTACAGCAGCAGGATGCCGGTGGCGAACACGTTCATCCCCAGCTTGATCAGCACCCAGTAGTGCCGCAGCAGCCCCCAGTGCGTGCCGAGCGACTGCACCAGTCCGGTGGCCAGGCTCGCGACGCTGAACGGGATCAGTGTCCACCAGCCCAACGGCTCCAACAGCAGGTACGCGCCTCGGACCACTTGCACGTCGGAGGCAGCCAGCCCGAGCACGCCCACCGCCAACGACACGGCGACCGCGCCGAGCCATCCCACCGACGCCCCCACGTGCAGCACCAACGCGAACCGACGCGCCGCAGGGCCGATCACCTCGACCTCACCGCGTCGGCAGCCGGCGTCGGCAGCGCGTGATGCCCGTGCCGCCCCGGCCCGTGCCCGGCCAGCAGCATCACCGCCACCAGCGCGACCAGCACCAGCCCTGCGATGACGAAACCCTTCACCCACCGTGGCACCACGGCCTCCTTCACATCGGAACAACGCTCACCCACTTTTGCAATACACAATGTCTTGTTACAAGACACGATGTCTATAGCCAGGGCGTTGTGTATCGTGGGCGGAGTGCCGAGGCTGTGGAGCACGACGATCGACGAGCACCGCCGTACGGTGCACGCCGCGATCCTCGACGCCGCGGCCGCGCTGGTCACCGAGCAGGGCCTGGCCGCGGTCACGATGTCGCAGATCGCGGCGCACGCCGGGATCGGCCGGGCGACGCTCTACAAGTACTTCCCGGACGTCGAGGCCATCGTCGTGGCCTGGCACGAGCGGCTGGTCGAGCAACATCTGACCCAACTCACCCATGCCGCGGCAATCGATACCGCACCGGCCGAGCGGCTCCGGCTGGTCCTGACCACCCTCGCGGAGCTGTCCGGCGGCCGGCACCAACCCGGCACGGCCGGGCACGGCCCGGACCTCGCCGTCCCGCTGCACCGCGCCGAGCACCTCCGCCAGGCCCGGCACCACCTGCACAAGCTGCTCACTGGCGTCGTGCAGGCCGCCGTCGATGCGGGCACGGTCCGCGGCGACGTTCCCGCCGGTGAACTCGCCGCGTTCTGCCAGCATGCCCTCGGCGCCGCCGCCGCCGGGCCGCTCACCCGCCCCGCCCGCGACCGGCTCGTCGAACTCACCCTCGCTGCACTGCACCCGCCGCGACCGGCGTGACCTGCCCCCGCCTCCCCGCAACGCGTACCTGCCGCGTCAGCTGATCACCGTGGGATCGCTCAGCCGCAGCGGCCGGTAGCCGTCGGTGTGGAGCTGGGCCAGCTCCCCGTCGATGTCGACGGAGTGGGTGCCGTAGAAGTGCACGTTCTCGTCGCTCGAACACGGGAAGGTCCGTCTCGTTGCCCAACAACCCATCGAGGACGTAGTGCGACTCCGGCGCCGTCGCGACCATGACCTTCGTGTCGAACGTGGAGTGCTGGTCCGAGACGTGGGTGTACGTGGAGACGCCCTGCCCGCGGGCGAAGTACCGCGACAGGTGCCGCGCGGTGATGGACTTGCCCTTGACCGGGAACCGCTGCCCGTCCGACGCCGACAGAGTGCCGGAGCCGAACGCCCTCGTGAGCGGGAGTCGGTGGTGGTAGTTGACCACCGCGGCGTTCGCCGCCTCCCGGGTCTCAGGCGGGAAGTACCACTCCGCGGTCCAAGCCAGCACGTCGTACGGCACACCGCGCCCGCGGCAGCATCCCGGCCAGCTCAGCACGCAACGCATCGGCCTCCGCGGGCACCCGCCGGGACCTTGCGGGTGCCGGTCGCGTACAGCCCGGTCAGCATGCTCACCGCCTGCAGCAACTGCTCGGTACTCGGCCCGCCAGCGAACTGGACCGCCGCGAGCACCGCCGGGGCGAACTGCCGCAGGTACGACATCGACGCGTCCAGCATGCTCAACTGGCCGTGATCACGCGGCAGCCGCTCACGGCGTTCCGCCCACGCCGCGCGCATCCGGTCCATGCCAATGCCGGTACGCAACACGGCACCGATCTGCTCGTCACCGATCCCGGTGTCGAGCACGATGGTCAGGATCTCGTCCAGCAACGCCTGCCGGTTCTCCCACCCTTGGCCCGCTCGGCCAAAGCCTCGGCGACCTTCTGCTTCGCCGCCGCTCCCCGGCCGCTGATCGTCTGGTCGAACAGCTCACCCATCGCAATCCCGAGCCGTTGCGACAACCGGCCCACCACGGCGTCCGGCGCCGTTGCCACCTCATCGGGTACGAACCCGAGCCACATCAGTGTGCACAGCTGGACCGCCACGCCCAGCACGTTGCGACCAGTACGGAATGACGCACGAACGCCTCGTCCGCCCCGGTCAACGTGAAGTACCGGATCAACTCCGCCCGGTTGATCTCCGGGAAACCCCGAGCCGCGCGAGTTCATCGGCCGAGAACAAATCCTGAGTCGCCACGAACCCATCACCTGAGCATCGACCGTCACCAAACGGACGGCGCGCTAAGGGCCAGGACAGAGCTTGATCAACCCTCAGTTCTTACCGTTGTTTTTTGGTCTGAAAACTACGGACTGGCCTGGTAGGCCGGGACGGTGTCGGGGTGCGGGAAAGCGCGCCGCTGGGAATGGTTGTGACCCGCCGCCGGCGCCCCGGGCGCGCCCCCCAGCTCGCCCGTGCCCCCACAGGCATTGGGACGCCCGGCGGCGGATCTCTGCCCCGACAGCGAATCGGGGTGACTTACTGAACCGCGTAAGTAGGAGTGACCGTATGGGGCGACCCGGCGAGTGTCAATAGTGGAGGCGTGTCACGATTAAGCCAGGATCGCCTCGGTGCGAGTTAGGGTGTCGGCGGTTGCTTAACCGGTCAAGTGATCACTGGCTGTCGGGTAACTTGTGCAGCCGGGTAGCGTGAGTGCGTCGGGGAGGGTGAGTGAAGCGGCCGACTATTGCGGACATCGCTGAGCGCGCGGGCGTGTCCAAGGGCGCGGTGTCTTATGCGCTCAACGGTCAGCCTGGGGTCTCCGCGGCGACCCGGGAGCGGATCATCGCGATCGCCCGGGAGATCGGCTTCAATCCGAACAGCGCGGCTCGGGCCCTGTCGGGGGCGCGGGCGGCCGCGGTCGGGCTGACGCTCAGCCGGCCCGCCCGGATTCTCAGTGTCGAGCCGTTCTTCATGGGGCTGATCAGCGGGTTCGAGGCCGAGCTGGCGTCCCGGTCGTACGCGTTGACGCTCCAGCTGGTCGATTCCCCGGAGCAAGAGGTCGAGGTCTACCGCCGCTGGTGGGGCGAGCGGCGGGTCGACGGGGTCTTCGTCAGCGACCTGCGCGACGACGATCCGCGGATCCCCGTACTCCAGGAATTGCAGTTGCCCGCGGTGGTGATCGGCGGGCCGGGCGACACCGGGTCGATCAGCCAGGTGTGGTCGGACGACGCGGGGGCGGTGGCCGAGGCGGTGCGCTATCTGGCGGCGCTCGGACATCGGCGGATCGCCCGGGTCAGCGGCATGCCGGAACTGATGCACACGCGGGCGCGGGGCCGGGCGTTCGACGACATCTGCCGGTCGCTGGGCTTCGAGTCGGCGGTGACGGTGCCGGCCGACTACACCGGTGAGGAGGGCGGGCGGGCCACCCGCTCGCTGCTGATGGAGCCCGAGCGGCCGACCGCGGTGATCTACGACAACGACGTGATGGCGGTGGCGGGCCTGGCCGTGGCCCAGGAGATGGGCCTGCGCGTGCCGGCCGACCTGTCGATCGTGGCCTGGGACGACTCGCCGCTGTGCCGCCTGGTGCATCCGGCGCTGACCGCGCTGAGCCGGGACATCGCCACCTATGGCGCCCGGGCCGCCCGGCAGCTCCTCGACGCCATCTCCGGCCAGGAGGTGCACCACGTCGAAGCGGCCCAGGCGCGACTGACCCCACGCGGCAGCACCGCACCCCCAGCCGGATAGACAAGACTCAGGGCTGAGCGGCCCGGTGCGTGTCGAGGTACGCCTCGATGCGCTCGGCCGGCGCGGGACGGGCCAGCGCGAACCCCTGGCCGTAGAGGCAGCCGGCCTCGCGGGCCCGGGTGATCTCGTCGTCGGTCTCCAGCCCCTTGGCGACGATCTCCAGCCCGAGGCGCTTGCCCAGGCTGACCACGACGCCCAGGACGGCCGCGCTGTTCGCCTCGGTCGGCGTGTTGACCAGGACCCGGTCGAGTTTCAGCACGTCGACCGGGAGGCGCCGGAGGTGGGACAGGGAGGCCTGGCCGGCGCCGAAGTCGTCCAGCGCCGCGCGTACGCCAAGCCGGCGAAGCCCGGCCAGAGCCGCCACGATCGCCGGCACGTCCTCGGCGATCCACGTCTCGGCCACCTCGACCACCAGCCTCTCCGGCGGCAGCTGATGGCGGAGGAGGATCTTCTCGACCCGCGAGGTGAAGCCGGTCAGCAGTTCCTTGGGCGAGACGTTGACCGACAGCCAGAAGTCGCTGTCCCCGCCGGCCCAGTTGACGAGCTGGTGGCAGGCGGTGTCGAGGACCCATTCGTCGAGGTCGGCGGCGATGCCCACGGCGCGGGCGATCGGCAGCAGCTCGGCCGGCATGATCGTGCCCAGCTTGGGGTGCCGCCAGCGCAGCAGCGCCTCGACGCCGACCGGCTGCCGGTCCTTCAGGCTCACCACGGGCTGGTAGACGAGGTCGAGCTCGCCGTTGTCGGCCGCGTCGAGCAGTTGCTGTTCCAGATCCATCCGCCGGTGCAGCTGGATCTCGACGTCGGTGTCGTACCACTCGACCCGGTCGCGGCCGAGCTGGCGGGCACGGCTGCGGGCCAGGTCGGCGTGGCGCATCACCTCGTCGGAGTCCTTGCCGCCGGCCAGCTCGGCCAGGCCGACGCTGGTGTGCAGCTCGACGATCACGCCGGGCAGCTGGTAGGGCTCCATCAGCAGGGTCACGATGCGGGTGGCCAGGGCGTACGCGAGCACCGCGCCGTCCGCGGTCAGCACCGCGAACTCGTCGCCACCGAGCCGCGCGGCCATGTCCTCGTCGCCGAGCAGGCCGCGGATCCGGCGGCCGACCTCGATCAGCACCGCGTCGCCGGTCGCCCGGCCCTTGGAGTCGTTGATCTCGGCCAGCCCGTGCAGGTCGATCACCAGCAGCGTGCCCTGTTGTCCCGGGCGGCGGCGGTACTCCAGCAGGTCACGCATCAGCGCGCGGCGGTTGGCCAGGCCGGTGAGCTGGTCGGTGTACGACATCCGGTGCAGCTTGCGTTCCAGCCGGCGTCGCTCGCCGACGTCTCGCACGTGCACGACCAGCGCCGCGACCTCGGGCACCGACCGCTGGTCGGACACGGTGGACTCGGTGTCCCGCCAGACCTGCTGGCCGTCCTTGAGGCGCGCGGTGATCAGGGCGGGCGGGCCGTCCTCGTGTTCGCCCTCGAGCACCGAGCTGATCACCTGGTGGGCCTCGGCCACGTCGTCGGGGTGGATGAGCTGCCGGAAGTTGCGGCCGACGACCTCGTCCTCGGCCAGCCCGAACAGCCGGGCCGCGGCCGGCGACTGCCAGGTCACCACCAGGTCGGCGTTGAGCACCAGGGTCAGGTCGGTGGCCCCGGCGACCAGCGAGCGGAAGTGCGCTTCCTTGGTCTTGAGCCGGCCCGCGTACCGCCGGATGTCGCGGACCACGAGCAGCTCGCGGAGGCTGAGGATGCCGACCATGGTGAGACCGAGCCCGATCGCCACCCGGTCGAACTCGCCGACCGTGACCAGGTGGATGACCGCGGCCACGACACCGATCGCGGCGGGCACGGCCAGCAGCGGGTAGCCGGTCAGGTACTGGTCGGGTTCGCGGGACTCGGCGTACTCCAGCGGGGTGGGGCTGCGCCGGGTGCCGCCGTACGCGGTCAGCGCGAGCCCGGCCACCACCGGCAGGGCGAACAGCGGCACCAGCGGCCCGAGGTGTCCGAAGCTGAGCAGGTTGGCGATGACGCACATGCCGATCTGGGCCACGACCGCCCCGCTGCCGCAGATCAGGATCGCCCGGCGGTACGGCTTCGCCCGCACCACCGACACGGCCACGATCGCCACGCCGGCCGCCGAGCACAGGGTCGATCCCAGTTCGGTCGGCGTCGAGTCGTTCATCGGGGTGATCAGCCAGGCCGCGAAGGCGAGGCTGATGCCCAGCCCGACCCCGTCGAACGCCCGCCGCAACCGCACGGCCAGGGAGGCCGACGCCCCGGGCAGCAGCATCGCGCCCAGGATGAAGAACAGCGCGCTCAGGCCCTGACCGATCGTGATGATCAGCGTCTGCCGGCCGCTGACCACCAGCGGCGTGGCCGCGGTGAGCCCGGCGCAGACCGCGCCCAGCGCGACGAACCCGGCGCCCCGGCATTCGGCGAACACGCCGCCGGAGGCGCGGTGGATGACGAAGGCCGACCAGCCCAGCACGCCGAACGCCCACAGTGCGGGGACGCCGACGCCGACGGCCAGCGCGGGCAGCGGCGGCACCAGTCCAGCGACGCCCGCCAGCAGCACGAGCGCGGCGGCGCCCGGCACGGCGTAGAAGCGGGTCGATGGCACGTCGGTGGTTCTCCACACGGTCGAAGGGGCCCGCATCGGCTAACGCGGATCCCCCGATCAGGTTACGGGTCGGTCATCACCCCTGGCATGAACGGATCGTCGGGTATGGACGGGCGACGGTCAAACGTGAGACGTCGGTCTTACCCCGTCGGGGGCAAATCCTGACCGAAACGGCCAGGTGCGAGGATGACGTCCGTGAGCAGCAAGCCTGTGGTGCGCGTCCGGAAGTCCGGCGCCCTGCTGGTCGCCGCCGTGGTCGCGCTGGTCGGCACGCTGCCGATCGCGGGCGCGCGGTGGGCCCTGGCTCCGGTCATCCTGATCCCGCTGGCCGTGCTGGTGTGGGCGCTGCGGGCGGGCACCGACGTCTGGCCCGACCGGGTCCGGGTGCGCGCGCTGCTCGGCTCGACCACGGTGAGCTGGGACGAGGTGGACGAGCTGGTCCCGGACGGGCGCGGCCGGGTGTCCGCCGTGCTGATCCACGGTTCGGTGTTGCCGTTGACCGGCGTGACGACGGCCAACCTGCCCGCGATCCTCAAGGCGGCCGGCCAGGAAGTCAGTAACCCCCAGTCACCTGATTGATCAGCTCCTGGCCCGCCAGGTGACGCCGCAACTGATCGCCGGCCAGGGCGTACCCCCGGGGCAGCATGCCGCGCACCGAGCCGCCGACATGCGGCGTGATGAACACGTTCGGTAGCCGCCACAGCGGATGGCCGGGCGGCAGCGGTTCGGGGTCGGTCACGTCCAGGGCGGCCGAGATGCGGCCGGAGGCCACCTCGGTGAGCAGCGCGGCGGTGTCCACCACCGGCCCGCGGGCGCCGTTGACCAGCAGCGCGCCGTCCGGCATGGCGGCCAGGAAGGCGGCGTCGACCAGGCCGCGGGTCTGCTCGGTGAGCGGCACGATCAGCACCACCACGTCGGCGTCCGGCAGCAGCCGGGGAAGTTCTTCGACGCCGTGCACGTCCTGTTCCGGCCGGGCCGTGCGGGCCACCCGGGTGACCGTCACGTCGAACGGGGCCAGGTGCCGTTCGATCTCGGCGCCGATCGAGCCCGCGCCGACGATCAGCACCCGGGCCCCGGTCAGCTCCCGGGTCGGCGCATGGGCGGCGTACGCCCATTCACCACGCTCCTGCGCACGGGCGAACGAGGGGAACTCACGCATCATCCCGACCGCCGCGCCCACCACCCACTCGGCCATCGGCCGGTCGTGCACGCCACGCCCGTCGCACAGGGTCACCCCGGGCGGGGTCCGGCCGATCCACACGTCGGCGCCGGCCGACAGCAGCTGGATCACCCGCAGCCCGCCGAGCTTGGCCAGCAGCGCGGCCACGTCGGCCCCGGCCAGGAACGGCGGCACCCAGAACTCGACGTCGGCCGGGTCGGACGGCAGCGACCGGGCGTCCGCGCACACCTCGACGACCACGCCGGGTGGCACGTCGCCGAGCAGGCCGCGCCCCTTCTCATGTGCGATCCACACCTTCACGGGCCCAACCCTACGGGTCACCGGCGGTGACCGCTCCGGCGCGCGGTTACGCTGGACCCCATGTCGCCCCGCGTCCGCAGCGTCTCCGTCGTGCTCGCCGCCACCATGGCCGTCACGTCGGCGTGCGCGTTCGGGCCGCCCGATCCCGATGTCGGGGGCGCACCGCCCAACCTGCCCACGCTGTCCGCACCGGCCGGTTCGGCCGCGCCCGGCGGCGACGACGAGCAAGAGGTGGCGATCGCCGAGCTGGCCAAGGGCCTGGACGTGCCCTGGGGCATGGCGTTCCTGCCGGACGGCGGCGCCCTCGTCACCGAGCGTGATACCCACCGCATCCTCCAGGTCGGCCCGCAGTCGGACGCCGACGGGCTCAAGGTGACCGAGCTGCAGCGGCTGACCGAGCCGGTCAGCGCCGGCGACGGCGGCCTGCTCGGCGTCGCCGTCTCCCCGAAGTACGCCCAGGACAAGACGGTGTACGTCTACTACACGACCGCCACCGACAACCGGGTCGCCAAGCTCAAGATCGGCGGCCGGCCCGCCCCGGTGCTCACCGGCCTGCCCCGCTCCGACACCGACAACGGCGGCCAGATCGCCTTCGGCCCCGACGGCTACCTCTACGTCGGCACGGCCGACGCCACCGAGGCCGGCACGCTGGCGCAGAACCCGAAGAGCACCGGCGGCAAGATCCTCCGGATGACCACGGCGGGCAAGCCGGCGCCCGGCAACCCGGTGAAGACCTCGCTGGTCTGGTCATCCGGCCACCGCAACGTGCTCGGCCTGGCCTGGGACAGCAGCAAGCGGATGTACGCGACGGACGCCGGCCAGGCCACCACCGGTGAGCTCAACCTGATCACCAAGGGCAAGAACTACGGCTGGCCCGCGGCCGACGGCGACTCGCCCGACGCCACGTTCACCAACCCGCTGGCCAGTTGGCCGGTCAAGGACTCGTCCTGCGCCGGCGTGGCCGTGCTGGAGCGCACGATCGCCACCGCCTGCCTGCTCGGCCGGCGGATGTGGCTGGTCAGCACCACCGGCAACGGCACCCTGATCGGGCAGCCGCGGGAACTGCTCAAGGGCGAGTACGGCCGGCTCCGCGGGCTGGCCGCCGGCCCCGACGGCTCGCTCTGGGTCGCCACCTCCAACCAGGAGCCCGGCGGTGAACCCAAGGCCGGCGACGACCGCATCCTGCGGCTCGTCTTCTCCGACGGCGGCGCCGGCCGGAGCTAGGCCGGCCTCGATCTGACGATGATGCGCTCCTTCCTGACGAGATACGTGCGGCCCGCGCTGACCGGCCGCTGGGCCGGACGACTACGCCTCGGTGCCACGATCGCCCTGGTCAGCGTGGCCGGCACGGTCGTCGGCACGCTCCTGCTGGCCCATTCCGAGGTGGCCGTCGGCCCGTTCCGCGCCGAGATGTCGGTCAGCCCGTCGTTCTCCGGCGGCACCGAGGTCGACATCCCGCCGCTCGGGTCGCTCCACCTGGACAGCCACTCCGGGCCGATCCATCTGAAGGTCAACCTGGGCTCGCTCGACCAGGAGCGCACCGCGGCGCTGATCGACGACCCGACGGCGATCAGCGCGGCCGGCCAGAGCGCGGTCGACGACGTCACCCAGGGCGTCGTCAAGCTCGCGCTGCGGGCACTCGGCGCGTCGGTGGTCACCTCGCTGCTGCTGGCGGCGCTGGTGTTCCGCAGCTCCCGCCGGATGGCCTGGTCCGGGACGCTGGCACTGGCGATCACCGCGGGCAGCATGGGCCTGGCCGCGGGCACCCTGCGGCCCGACTCGATCAGCGAGCCGCGCTACGAGGGCCTGCTGGTCAACGCGCCGGCGGTGGTCGGTGACGCGCGCCGGATCGCCGACAACTACGGCCGGTACGCCGACCAGCTCTCCCAGCTGGTCAGCAACGTGAGCCGGATCTACGCGACGGTGTCCAGCCTGCCGGTGTACGAGCCGGCCGCGAACTCCACCCGCATCCTGCACGTCTCCGACCTGCATCTGAACCCGGCCTCGTGGGACATCATCCGCACCGTGGTGAAGCAGTTCGACATCGACGCGGTGGTCGACACCGGGGACATCGTCGACTGGGGATCGAGCACCGAGGAGACCTACGTCTCGGAGATCGGCACCATCGGCGCGCCGTACATCTACGTGCGCGGCAACCACGACTCGATCGCCATCGAGGGCGCGGTCCGCCGCCAGCCGAACGCCCGCGTCCTCGACAACACGACGACCACGATCGAGGGCCTGACCGTCGCCGGCATCGGCGACCCCGAGTTCACCCCCGACAAGGGCAACCAGCCCGAGCCGGTGGTGGGCAACGCCGACGGCCCGTCCTCGTCACCGCTGGTCCGGGCGGGCGAGCAACTGGCCGGCACGATCGAGGCGCAGCCCGGCGGCGTCGACCTGGCCCTGGTCCACGACCCGGCGATGGCGCCGCCGCTGTCCGGCACGGTGCCGCTGGTGCTCTCCGGTCACCTGCACCAGCGCCGGGTGAGCATCCTGCCCAAGCCTCCCGTCCTGCCGCTGACCTCGGCCTCCGCCCCGGTCCCGCAGTCGGCTCCGCAGGAGATCATGGAGACCCGCCTGATGGTCGAGGGTTCCACCGGCGGCGCCGGACTGCGCGGTCTGGAGAAGGAGGAGCCGACCCCGATCCAGATGTCCGTCCTCTACTTCGACGAGCAGCACCAGCTCAAGGCCTACGACGACATCCAGCTCGGCGGCACCGGCAAGTCCGAGGTCACCCTGGAGCGCAAGGTCATCGGCCAGGAGCCCGAGCCCACCACCAACCCGAGCGTCAGCAGCGGCGTCACCCCCATAACCCCCCGATCAGGCCCCTAGATCAAGAACATTCGAAGGTACGCACAACGAAGAGCCGACGTGGCCCACCCGCGGGCTGAGCGGTGGGTCACCCCCGCTGCCCCACCGCCGGGTTGTCCCGGGTGGTCACCGCCCCGCTGACTCGCCTCGCCGCGCCGGAGCGGCGACGTCGGTCGCGGCGGGCAGAATGGCGGCGTGGTGGTCTACGTGCGGCACTGGCAGCGGCATCAGCTCGGTGGACTGTTTCCGTTCCATCCGGTGCGGCGCGACGATGACGGGGTGCTGCTCTGGTCGCCCGCGGGGACCGTGGGCTGGCTGTTCAACATGCCCGACGGGCGGGGGCTGGCGCAGACGCCGTTGCCGGAGTGGTCGTCGGCGCGGCGGGTGCCGGTTCCGATCACCTCGCGGCGCGGGACGCTGACGTGGCACCCGGCCGGGCGCGACTATTCGGTCCGCTGGCTGTTCGAGCCGGACGGTTCGTTCATCGCCTGGTACGGCAACATCGAGGCGCCCGCGGCGGTGAACGGTGACGTCCTCGACACCGCCGACTGGGACCTCGATGTGGTGATCGGGCCCGACCGCGCCTGGCGCTGGAAGGACGAGGAGGTCTTCACCGCCCGTCTCGCCGAGCCCGACGCCTACTGGGTTCCGGACGAGCGTCGGGTCCGCGCGGCCGGCCACGAGATCATCGCGCTGGCCGAGGCGGGCGAGTTCCCTTTCGACGGCACATGGTGCGACTTCCGCCCCGATCCATCGTGGCCGCCGCTGCCGTCGGAGCTGCCGGGCGAGCTGTAGTCACCGGACGGGCCGTCCTCGGCGTAGAAGCCCGCGATGCTCAATGCGGCCAGGGCGGCGAGCAGCAGCACCAGGAACGCGACGAGGGTGACGATGCGCACCGGGAATGTCGGGCGGCTACGCCACGAAGATGCAGAACGGGTGGCCGGCCGGGTCGGCGAAGACGTACAGCGGCTCGTCCTGGTTGTCGGTGCGGTCGAGCAGGATCGTGGCGCCCAGCGACTCGGCCCGGGCCCGCTGGCGTTGCAGCTCCTCGAAGCTCGGCACGGTGAAGTCGACGTGCAGCTGCATCGGCACGTCGGGGCGCGGCCAGGTTGTCGGCGTCAGCTCGTCGACCCGCTGGAAGGCCAGCTTGCGGACGCCGGCGTCGTCGACCAGCACCAGCCAGTCGGGGTCGTCCTCGGCGCCGGCCGGCTCATCGCCGGGGCGGTACTTGAGGTTGAGCAGGTGGCGATAGAAATCGGCCAGCTCGCGCGCGTTCAGGGCGTCGAGGACGGTGTGCAGCATCTGCGGGTAGTCGACCACGGCCCACCATTTTCCCCATCGGGAGCGGACCGGAAACCCCGCGGGACAACCCGGCGGTGGGGCACCGGCGGTGACCCATCGCGGAGCCGGCGTGTGGGCCACGCCGGCTCTCCGTGGGCGTACCCCCAGATCTACTGCCCGAGCCGCGCCAAGATCAGCTCGCGAACGGTCTTGGCGTCGGCCTGGCCCCGCGTGGTCTTCATGACCGCGCCGACCAGCGCACCGGCCGCGGCGATCTTGCCGTCACGAACCTTGGCGGCGACGTCGGGGTTGGCCGCGATGGCCTCGTCGACCGCGGCCTGGAGCGCGCCGGTGTCGGACACCACCCCGAGCCCCCGCGCGGCCATCACCGCGGCCGGGTCGCCCTCGCCGGCCACGACGCCCTCGAGCACCGCCCGCGCCAGCTTGTCGTTGAGCTTGCCCTCGTCGACCAGGGCCTGGAGCTGGGCGACCTGGGCCGGCGTCACGCCGAGCGCGGCCAGCTCGAGGCCGGTCTCGTTGGCCCGGCGGGCCAGCTCACCCATCCACCACTTGCGCGCGCCGGCGGGCGACGAGCCGGCCGCGATCGTCTCTTCGATCAGCTCGACCGCGCCGGCGTTGGCCACCGACTGCATGTCGACCTCGCTGATGCCCCACACCTCGCGCAGCCGGGCCCGCTTCACGCTGGGCCGTTCCGGCAGGGCCGCCTTGAGCTCCGCGACCCAGGCCGGGTCGGGCGCGATCGGCACCAGGTCGGGCTCGGGGAAGTAGCGGTAGTCGGTCGCCTCCTCCTTGGAACGACCGGTGCGCGTGTCGCCGGTGTCCTCCTGGAAGTGGCGCGTCTCCTGGATGATCCGGCCGCCGGCGTCGAGCAGGCCGGCCTGGCGGATGATCTCGGAGCGGACCGCGCGCTCGACCGACCGCAGCGAGTTCACGTTCTTGGTCTCGGTGCGGGTGCCCCACTCGGCGCCCGGCCGGTTGAGCGAGGTGTTCACGTCGCAGCGGAGCGAGCCCTGCTCCATGCGGACGTCGGAGACGCCGAGCGAGCGGATGATGTCGCGCAGCTCGGTGACGTAGGCCCGGGCCACCTCGGGCGCCCGCGCGCCGATGCCCGGCACCGGCTTGGTGACGATCTCGACCAGCGGGATGCCGGCGCGGTTGTAGTCGACCAGCGACTCGGTGGCGCCGTGGATGCGGCCGGTGGCCCCGCCGACGTGCAGCGTCTTGCCGGTGTCTTCCTCGAGGTGGACCCGCTCGATGCCGATCCGCACGGTCTCGCCGTCGATCTCGACGTCCACGTAGCCGTCGGTGCACAGCGGCTCGTCGTACTGCGAGATCTGGAAGTTCTTGGGCATGTCCGGGTAGAAGTAGTTCTTCCGGGCCATGCGGCACCAGGCGGCGATGTCACAGTTGAGCGCCAGGCCGATGCGGATGGTCGCCTCGATGCCGGCCCGGTTGGCCACCGGCAGCGACCCCGGCAGGGCCAGGCAGACCGGGCACACCTGGGTGTTCGGCTCGGCGCCGAACTCGGTCGGACAGCCGCAGAACATCTTCGTCCTGGTCCCGAGCTCGACATGCGTCTCGAGGCCGATCACGGGCTCGTATCGGCTGATCGCATCGTCGTAGGACGGCAGGGTCGTGACGGTCATGGGACAAGCGTAGTAGGCGCTTTGTTCGGCCTGCCCCCATGGGTCAAGATCATTTGGGTACGGTCTCCGCCATGCGCCGCGCCCTCCTCGTCCTCGCCGTCCCGCTTCTCGTCGCGGGCTGCACCTCCGCACCGGCGGCCCCCGCCCCACCCGCGCCCGTGGCCTCGGCGTCCGCGGCGCCGGCGGTCGACTACGCCGCCTGGGCCGGTGGGAAGTCGGCGCCGGTGGCCGACAAGCTCTACCCGCGGCGGGGCAACCCCGGCCTGGACGTGCTGCACTACGACCTGAAGCTCGACTGGGCCCCGGCGTCGAAGACGCTGACCGGCACGGCGACCCTGCGCATCCGCCCCACCAAGGACGCGGCCGGCCTGTCGCTCGACTTCACCGCCCTGACCGTCGACAAGGTGACCGTCGACGGCGTCCCGGCGACCGGCGCCGTGGCCAAGGAGAAGCTGACCGTCCCGGTGGCGGTGACCGCCGACCGGCCGGTCACGCTCGTCGTCGACTACCACGGGACGCCGAAGACCGTGCCGATGCCGTCCCGCCGCGGCGACGCCGACGAGGGCCTGGGCCTGCATGTCACCAAGGACGGCTCGCTGTGGGCCATGCAGGAGCCGTGGGGCGCCCTGACCTGGTACCCGGCCAACGAGCACCCGTCCGACGAGGCGCTCTACGACATCGCGGTGACCGTGCCGAAGGGCTGGTCCGCGGTGGCGAGCGGCACGCCGTCGGCCGGCTTCCGTTACTCGAGCAAGGATCCGGTCGCGACCTACCTGGTGACATTGGCCGTGGGCAAGTTCAAGAAGACCACCGCCACCGGCCCGCACGGTCTGCCGCTCACCTACTGGACCCGGCCCAAAGTCGACGACAACCTGCTCACCGTGCTCAAGAAGTCCCCGGCCGCGATCACCTGGCTGGAGAAGAAGTTCGGCCCCTACCCGTTCCCGACCGCCGGCGTGGTGACCGTCGACTCGATCTCCGGCATGGAGACCCAGCAGATGATCACGCTGGGCGGCAAGGTCACCGGCAAGTGGAACAAGGAGCAGGCCGGCAACTACGAGAGCGTGCTGGTCCACGAGTACGCGCACCACTGGTTCGGCGACTCGGTCACCACCCGGACGTGGACCGACCTGTGGCTCAACGAGGGCTGGACGACGTACGTGGAATATCTCTGGCAGCAGGAACGCGACGGCTTCAGCGACGCCGACCTGGAACGCTACCTCCGCCAGAACGACGCCAAGCTGCGCAAGAAGGCCGGCCCGCCCGGCCGACCGAACCCGGCGTACTTCGCCGAGAGCAACGTCTACCTCTGCCCCGCCGCCATGCTCAAGGAACTGCACGACAAGCTGGGCGACAAGGCGTTCTTCGCCCTGGCCCGCGACTGGGTCCAGACCCAGCGGAACACCCACCAGGACCGCGCGTCGTTCATCGCCTTCGTGAACAAGAAAGCCGGCAAGGAGTATGGGCCGCTCATCAACAAGTGGCTCGACTCGAAGACCACGCCGGCCTGAAATCGGAAGATCAAAGGCTTGAGGTCGTAGCCGGGTGGGTGGTGCAGACCGTCGCTCCCGCCGAGGGTCGCTCCGCTCCACGTGCGTGCTGGGTCACCCTCCAAAACCCACGATCAGGGCCACCACGACGGTGGCGCCGGCGGCGATCAGAAGGCCGTCATGGGAACCGCCGCGGTCGATGGCCCAGCCGGCGGCGGAGACGGCCGCCGCCGACCCGGTCGCGGCGGCTGTGTTGAGCCACGTGTAGGCCTGGGTCAGCGCCGCCCGGTCGACGATCCGGACGACGAGCACGTTGCCGAGCACCAGAATCACCGGGATCACCGCGCCGGTCAGCACCAGCCCGGCCGCCAGCAGCAGCGGGCCGCCGGCCAGGACCAGCGGGACAGATCCGGCACACAGGGCAACGGCCGCCGTCGCGAGGCGGCCGCGCGGCCATCGTCCGTACAGCCATCCACCCAGCAGGCCGGCCCCGCTGGACACGGCGAACAGCGCAGCTGCCGCGTATTCGATGTGCCGCTCGGCGGTGAACGCGGTGACCGCCACCGGAACCGCCCCGAAGAACACCCCGAGGGCCGCGTTGACTCCGGCCATCGCCAGGAAAGCCCGGCTCAGCAACGCCGAGCGTCCCGGCCCCCCGCGCATCCCCGCCGGCGCGGTCTTCCGCTGGGCGGCCAGCCACAGTCCCCCGGCCACGATCAGCCCGCCGGCCAGCACCGGGCACAGAACGGGCCGCCCGGCCGCCGCGACGGCGCTGACCATGACCGGCCCGACCAGAAACGCCACCGCGTTGGCCTGTGACTCCAGGGCGAACGCCACCGCCCGGTCCGGCGGTTCGAGCAACGCCACCCACCGCGCGCCCGACAGCGCCCCCAGCTGCGGAACCGTGGCGCCGAGCAGCAACCCGGCCATCCATCGTGGACCTCCGGGCGCCACCAGAAACGCCACCGCGGTCGCATGCGCCAGCAACAGGGCCGGAAGCACCCGCGTCTGTCCGTGCCGATCGATCAGCCGCGCCGTCTGTGGCCCGGCCACCGCTTCGGCCGCCGCGAAGCAGCCGGCCACCAGCCCCGCCGTCGCATAGGAGCCGGTGCCGTACCGCACCGCCAGCACGACCGCGAGACCACTCGACGCGATACCCACCCGGCCGATGCTCGCCGCCGCGAAGAACGCCGCCGCCCCCGGAAGACGCAACAACTCGACATAACGCATGGCGTGTCCCCTCCACCGACCGGAGGGGCGGATCACCGGGTCGTTCAACCGACCCGTGACCTCGCCGGGGACCTGCTCATGCCGGGCCTGCGGCGGGACACGCGCCGCAGGCCGGCCCCCATCGCCGGAGACCTACGTGAGCTTCGAGACTAACCGCACCATCCCGGCAACGGGCAGATGCGGTGAGGCGGTGAGGCGGCGACCTCGTCCGAGACAACCACCGAGCCGTCGGTCAGCAGGGCGAGCCGGGCAGATTCGGGTGGGACGCGACCGCCCCACGGACGGCGGCATCATCGTCGGCAGCGCGCACGACTCGGACGGCAGATCCGGGTCGCACGGCGCCAGGCACCGCCTCCGCGGATCGTCGTCGGTCGCGAAGCGGCGCAGGAACTCGACCGGGAACGTGTAATCGTCGGCCGGGCGCCACCGGACCTTCCAATTCGGCCCGAAGGCCCGATCGATGTGCTCCGCCGTGGCCGGGTCCATCCGGTCGCCCAACCTGCGGAACATCGCCGTCCGGACCACATTGCGCTCGTCGTCCAGGAGGCGTCGCTGCACGTCGGGCGGCAAGGTGGTGCTGCGCGCGGCCGAGGCACGGAAGCAGGGGTAGGGAGAGCCGAATCCGCGGTCACCCAGGAAAGATCCAGCGGGCAGATGCCGGATCATCCCGGCGCGCGTCACCGGGTCGGCCACCAGCGCCGGCACCAGATCGGCGGGCGGCACGGGATTCGGCAGCCGCGCGTAGTAGGTGTTACACGCGTACTCGCACGCGATCGACCGGGTCGGTGAGCAGCTTCCGCCTGACCTCGTCGGGGGCTCCCACCCACCACCGCCCGAGCAGGGCGCGCACCTCGGTGTCCGGATCATCGGTCAGGCGGGCGCGCAGATCGGCGGGAATATCGTCGTTCTGGGCGAGCCACTCGCGGGCGTATCGGAACGGGTCCTCGACCAGCGCGGCATACACCTCGCGCGGACGCCCCGAACGCGCCGCGAGGGCAGCCCGAACAATCTCGTCGGAAGACATCGACAGCCGCACGGCCACGGATTGCGGCACGCTCGTGTTGAGCGCCAACGTGTGCAGAAACCGATGTTTACCAGCCTCGATGATCGCCGCGATCATGTCCTCGGTCAGGCCGGGTCGCTCCGCCACTTTGGCGGTGGCCCGCGCGGCGATCATCCGCCGGATCAACGCCGGCGGGAGCCCCGGATTCCGCGCCAGACCGTCGATCGCAGCAGCGACACCATCCTCTTGCGCTCAGCCATCTTGCGTTGGGCCCGCTCCCGTTCGGCCGCCTCCGCTCGGCCGGCTTCCCCCGGCCCTCTTGCGTTCGGGCCCTCTTGCGTTCGGGCCCTCTTGCGCTCGGGCCCCTTGCGCTCGACCATTTTCCGCTCGGCCTCGTCGCTCGGCCCTATCGCTTTGCCCGCTCCCGCTCGGCCCTATCGCTCGGCCCACTCCCGCTAGACCGTCATCGCCCGGCCCACTCCCGCTCGACCGTCATCGCCCGGCCCACTTCCCCTCGACCCTGTTCCCATTGGCCACAGGCCGATGCAGCGACGCGGCGGCCTCGCAGAACAACCATCGTCGGTCAGCAGCAAGACGGCGGGCAAGTAGGGACGGAATGACAGTGCCCGGCGGCGCCATTCTCGCCTTCGCGGCTCGGGCCAAGGCATTGTCGACCCACTCCGCTGTGGCCGAATCCGCTCGGTCGACCATCGAGCGGAACATCGCCGCACGGCCCCAAGGATCGTCGGCGATCGCCAACCCTCCACAGTAGAGGATCTGGTAGAGCCGACGCCTGCGCCGCCGACGTTTGGAGGCATTCGCGGGGCGGGTCAACGTGCGGAGGGGAGCCGGCTGGCCGTCAGGGAAGAGTCAGATCACGCAGAGCTCGAGGGCGGTCATGTTCTCGACCCTGCGGAGCAGCGCCGTGCCGCTCGCGCCCGCCAAAGTGACACCGGCGACGCGGCGGCGTAGAGCGATGCACCGCCCACGGTTAAGCGCCGTCTCGACCCCACCCACCGGCACCGCCGCCTCCCCACCCCGCACTGCACCGCCACACTGCACCGCCACCCCGCACCGCCGCCACCCCGCACCGCTGCCACGCCCCCACGGCCGCCCGCGCCGCACCGCGCCACCCGCCCTCAACGCACCGCCGCCCCGCACCGCGCACCGCCCCGCACCGCCGCACCGCGCACCGCCGCCCCGCCACCTCCCCCACCCCCGCTGGGTGGGAAGGAATGTAGCTCGCTCGACTGACGAACTTCCGTAGCTGTCCACAGGAGACAGATGCTGTGGATTGCCACCGCCAGTCAGAGCCGAAAATCAACACACGAGGACACCGGGCTGCCGGTGAGACCTGCCGTTCCGGCCGTCAGGCCGCCCACTCCGCAGACCTGCCTCGCGGTCGGGTCAGCACCTTCACCGGAGGGAGGGAGGGAGGGAGGGAGCCAGGCGGGCGCCCAGGCTTCGACTCCCCGTTGCTCCACGGCGATCGGGAGCGGTTCCGATCAAACCCGGGGCACTGCGACGGCTTCCAATGGTGGGGCGCAGCGCTATTCGCAGTGCCGCTGAGGGCCGGGGCCCGGGGGCAAGCCAATCATCCCCACTGCCCAGCGGCCCGGCCGTCGTCAGTCACCGCCCTCGCGGAGGATGTGCGAGGGCGGCGCTGGGATGGTCGTCGGCCGGGCGACAGAACACCACGGCGTCCGGCACGGGTGTGGAGCAATCAGCGGCAGCCGAAGTTGATGGCGCGGTCGTCGGGCCGTCGACCATGCGGGACAACCCGGCTCGGGGGCAACGGCATTGACCAAGCACGAAGCCGGCGTGTCTGCCACGCCGGCTTCGCTGTGCGCGTACCCCTGAGGGTCTTAAAGAGCCGGCGGCGTCAGTGTGCCGACGGCCGATTCGAGGGCGGCGGCCACGCGGTACATGCGGTCGTCGGCCATGGTCGGCGCCATCACCTGGAAGCCGACCGGCAGGCCTTCGGACAGGCCGCACGGCACGGAGATCGCGGGGCCGCCGTAGAGGTTGGTCGGGATGGTGAAGAGGTCGGCCAGGTACATCTGGTACGGGTCGGACGTGCGCGAGCCGAACGGGAAGGCCACGAAGGGGGTGGTTGGCGAGACCAGGACGTCGACGCGCTCGAAGGCGGACTCGAAGTCGCGGGTGATCAGGGTGCGGACCTTCTGGGCCTGGCCGTAGTAGGCGTCGTAGTAGCCGCTGGACAGGGCGTACGCGCCGAGGATGATGCGCCGCTTGACCTCGGGGCCGAAGCCGGCCTCGCGGGTCAGTGACATGACCTCTTCGAGTGAGCGGTTGCCGTCGTCGCCGACGCGGAGGCCGTAGCGGACGCCGTCGAAGCGGGCCAGGTTGGACGAGCACTCGCTGGGGGCGATCAGGTAGTAGGCCGGCAGCGCGTACTCGAAGTGGGGGCAGGACACCTCGACGACCTCGGCACCCAGCTTGACCAGGGCGTCGAGAGACTCGCGGAAGGAGGTCAGCACGCCGGGCTCGGCGCCTTCGCCGGCGAACTCCTTGACCACGCCCAGCTTGACGCCGGTCAGGTCACCCTCGGCGCCGCGCCGGGCCGCGCCGATCACGTCGGGGACGGGCTGCGGGATGGAGGTCGAGTCGCGCGGGTCGTGGCCGGCGATCACCGAGTGGAGCAGGGCGGCGTCGGCCACGTTGCGGGCGCAGGGGCCGGGGGTGTCCAGCGAGGACGAGAAGGCGATCAGCCCGTAGCGGGAGGTGCCGCCGTAGGTGGGCTTGGCGCCGACGGTGCCGGTGACCGCGCCGGGCTGGCGGATCGAGCCGCCGGTGTCGGTGCCGATGGCGAGCGGCGCCTCGTACGCGGCCAGCGACGCCGCGCTGCCACCACCCGAGCCGCCGGGGATGCGCCCGAGGTCCCACGGGTTGTTCGTGGCCCCGTACGCGGAGTATTCGGTGGAAGAGCCCATCGCGAACTCGTCCATGTTCGTCTTGCCGAGCATCACCGTGCCGGCCGTGCGCAGCCGCTCGACGATGGTGGCGTCGTAGGGCGGCCGCCACCCCTCCAGGATCTTGGAGGCGGCGGTGGTCGGCACGCCCTTGGTGGCCATCACGTCCTTGACGGCGACCGGCACACCGGCCAGCGGCGCCGACTTGTCGCCGCGGTCGACCTCGGCGGCGGCGGCCAGCGCGCCTTCGCGGTCGACGTGCAGGAACGCGTGCACCTGCGGGTCGACCGCTTCGATCCGGTCGAGGTGGGCGGTCGCCACCTCGACGGCGGAGACGTCCCCGCCCTTGATCAGGCCCGCGAGCTCGGTCGCGGTCATCCGGGTGAGATCACTCACGGCGGTCAGACCTCCTCGTCCAGGATCCGGGGCACCCGGAAGCGGCCCTCGGCCTGATCGGGCGCGCCGGACAGCACCTCGGCCTGGGTGAGGCTGGGCTGCACGACATCGTCGCGGTACACGTTCGTCAGCGGCACGCTGTGTGACGTCGGCGGGATGTCGTCGGCGGCCACCTCACCCACGCGCGCCACCGACTGCAGGATGACGTCGAGCTGACCCGCGAACCGGTCGAGCTCCTCCTCCGTCACCGCAAGCCGCGACAGGCGCGCGAGATGCGCGACCTCATCGCGCGAGATGGCAGCCATGTGAGTCCTCCGTCGCCGTTCGTCCGTCCCGCGAAGTCTATTTCGCGCCGCCGGAGCGTCTCCCTCCGGGGCAGTTCACAATCTTGATGTCGTAGCCGGGTGGGTGGTACAGACCGTCGCTCCCGCCGAGGGTCGCTCCGCTCCACGTGCGTGCTGGGTCACTCTTCTAAAGATCAACCGATCCCAGCAGCTCGAGCAGGACGTCGGTGTTGTCGACGGCGGCCTGGAGGGCGTTGCGGGCCTCCCGCAGCCGGGCGGTCTGCGCCGCCAGCCGCCGCACGTCGCCGCTCTCGACCGCGCCGCGGGTGACCGCCCCGACCCCGAGCAGCGTCTGCAAGCCTTCCGCGGCCTGAGCCGCGGCCAGCGGGATCGGGTCGGCCCGGCTCTCCTGGGCGATGCCCGGCAGCTGAGCACAGGCCCGCCGCACCTGCCACCGGATCAGCTCGTCCCGCCGGGCGCCGTCCCCCGCCCCGGCGGCCTCGAGCTGCCGCTGCCACACCGCGTACCGCGAGTCGCGGCTGAGCGGTAGCCGGTCGGCCACCATGGCCTCGGCCTGAGCCGCCCCGAGCAGGGCGGACGCCAGCCAGGCCCGGTAGGCGTCGGGCCCGCCGAGCTCGTCCACGGCGGCGAGATGGTCGTCCTCGCCGCGAGCGACATCGTCGACACCCAGCGCCGCGAGCGCCTCCGCCAGCCGGAGCACCATTCGCCGTACATCGTCCGCCTCGTCCACGACGGAGGAACCTATCAACAGGCCGGGTGGATCGGTCGATATCGTGCCCACCACACCCCGAGTTCCTCGACCGGCATCGGCCGGGCGTGGAACCAGCCCTGCGCCGCGTGACACCCCACCTCGGCCAGCGCCCGCCAGGTCCGCTCGTCCTCGACCCCCTCGGCCACCACCCGCAGCCCCAGCGCCGCGGCCAGCCCGATCACCGACCGCACGATCGCGGCGTCGCTGTGATCGCCGACCATGCCGAGCACGAACGACCGGTCGATCTTCACCTCGGACAGCGGCAACCTCCGCAGATGTTGCAGCGACGAGTACCCGGTCCCGAAGTCGTCCAGGCTGATCGCCACCCCCATGCGGTCGAGCCGGGTGATCGTCTCGACCACCCGGTGGGGATCGGCCATCAACGCGCTCTCGGTGATCTCCAGCTGCAACATCCCGGCCGGCACCCCGGCCGCGGCCAGCAGCGCCGAGATCTGATCGGCGATGTCACCGGCGTGCAGGTCGCGCACGCTGACGTTGACCGAGGCGCGGATGTCCCGCCCGGCCGCACGCCACACCCCGAGCTGGGCGATGACTTCCCGCAGCACCCGGGCGGTGAGCATCCGCATGACCGGCGTCTGTTCGGCCACCCGCAACAGCTCTTCCGGCCCGACCAGCCCGCGTGTCGGATGCCGCCACCGCAGCAACGCTTCGACCCCGACCACCTCGCCGGTGGCGATGGCGATCTGCGGCTGGTAGAAGAGCGTGATCCCGTCCGACCCGCGGTCCTCCAGCAACGCCCGCCGCAGGTCGGCGAGCAGGGTCAGCCGGTCCGGCGAGCAGTGGGCGGCGTCCGGCCCGTAGACCGCGACCTGGTCGCCCCGCTGCTTGGCGTCGTACATGGCGGCCTCGGCCTGCCGGAGCAGCGCCGCGCCGTCGGATCCGCGTTCGTTCTGCACGGCGATGCCGATCGACGCGCTGACGTCGACCGTGGTGCCGCCCAGCAGGAACGGCCGGCCCAGCGCCTCGCCGAGGTGCCCGGCGATGCGGCAGGCCGCGGCCGGACCGTCGACCCGGGTGGCCAGCACCGCGAACTCGTCCCCGCCGAGGCGGACGACCAGGTCGTGGGGCGGGACGGCGGCGGCGAGGCGGCGGGCCACCTCGATCAGGAGGCGGTCGCCGAGGGCGTGGCCGAGGGCGTCGTTGACCGTACGGAAGCGGTCGATGTCCAGCAGCAGCAACGCGAGCTGGCGTTCGGGGCGGTGCAGGCCGCGCCCGAGCCCACGCTCCACGACCGACGCCTGCAGGGCGCGGCGGTTCGGCAGGCCGGTCAGCGCGTCGACCCGGCCGGCCCGCTCGGACTCGCCGGTCGACCGCACCATGCGATGGACGGCGAGCAGGGCCAGAAGCACCAGGGGTACGAGAGCCGGCCCGCCCGTGGCGGCCGCCAGCACCACCGGCCCGAGCAGCAGCAGCGCCGCCGTGGCGAACAGCTCGACGTGCCGGACGCGGCGCGGGCCGGGCGCGGACCGCCAGCGGGCGACGAACGCGGCCAGCCCGAGCCGGGCAGCCATCCAGGCGGCCGCCGCGCCGACCGTGACCAGCGCGTCGTCCCAGCCGGGGTCGCCGCCGGGGTGCAGGCCGGTGACCCTCGCGACGACGGCCACCGCGGCCAGGGCGACGCCGTGCTGGACGATCAGGTGGACGGTCCGCCGGAGCGGGCGGCGCATCCGGCTCGCCGCGACGGTGACCGCGGCGATCTCGGCGGCCAGCGCCGGGACGATGCCCCAGGCCAGGGTGATCGCGAAGGTGAAGCAGATGGACGGCAGGATGATCGAGCTGGAGCGGCGATCGGCGACCAGGTAGGGCCGCACGTTCACGGCGACCGCGAGCACGGCCATCACCCAGTACGCGGAGGGCAGCCCGGCCGGCCCGGAGACCGCCCACAGCAGGAACTCGGCGCCGGCCACCAGAACGTAGAGCACCGCCCGGGAGGAGGGCCGCCGCCGACGCCGTGAAGTCGTACCCGTCACCAGGGCGGCGGGCACCGCGCGGCGTAGCTGTGCGGTCTCCATGCGACCTCCACGGTGGCGTCGACCGGCCGATGCTCCTCACGATAGGCGTGGGCCGACATATCTACGCGAAACAGACTCGCCAGATATCAAATCGAGAAGGGCCGCCGAACGCGCTACGGCCGGAGAATCACTCGTCCGTGGCGATCTCGGCGACCGCCCGGGCCGCCTCCGGCCCCTCGGACAGCAGCACCGCGAAGGCGTCGTCGTCGAGCACCGGCACCTTCAGCTGGAGCGCCTTGTCGTACTTGCTGCCGGGGTTGTCGCCGACCACCACGAAGGACGTCTTCTTCGACACCGAGCCACTCACCTTGCCGCCGCGTGAGGTGACCGCCTCGGTGGCGGCGTCGCGCGAGAAGGACGCCAGCGTGCCGGTCACCACGAGGGTCAGGCCGGCCAACGGTTTCGGGCCGTCGTCGCTCTGCTCGTCGCGCATCCGCACGCCGGCCTCGCGCCACTTGCGGACGATGTCGCGGTGCCAGTCGACGGTGAACCACTCGCGCAGGCTGACCCCGATCGTCGGGCCCACGCCGTCGACCTCGGACAGCTTCTCGGCGCCCTCGTCGGACGAGACGGCCGCCTCGATCGCTTCCATCGACCCGAATTCCCGGGCCAGGGCCTGCGCCGCGGTCGGGCCGACGTGTCGGATGGACAGCGCGACCAGCACCCGCCACAGCGGCCGGCCCTTGACCTCCTCGAGGTTCTCCAGCAGCTTCGTCGCGTTGCTGCCCAGGCTGCCGTCCTTGTTGACGAAGAACGGCGAGCGCATCAGGTCGTCGGCGGTCAGCGCGAACAGGTCGCCCTCGTCGGTGATGATGTGCTCGTCGAGCAGCGCCTGGGCCGCCTTGTAGCCGAGCACCTCGATGTCGAACGCGCCCCGGCCGGCCAGGTGGAACACCCGCTCGCGCAACTGGGCCGGGCAGGACCGGCTGTTGGGGCAGCGGATGTCGATGTCGCTCTCCTTGGCCGGAGCGAGCGTCGTGCCGCAGGCCGGGCACTCGGTCGGCATCACGAACTGGCGCGCGTCGTCGGGCCGCAGGTCGATGACCGGCCCGAGCACCTCGGGGATCACGTCACCGGCCTTGCGCAGCACCACGGTGTCGCCGATCCAGACGCCCTTGCGCTCGACCTCGCGCGCGTTGTGCAGCGTGGCCAGGCCGACCGTGGAACCGGCCACCTTCACCGGCTCGAGCACCGCGAACGGGGTGACCCGGCCGGTGCGTCCGACGTTGACCTGGATGTCGAGCAGCTTGGTGGTGACCTCTTCGGGCGGGTACTTGAAGGCGATCGCCCAGCGCGGCGCCCGGCTGGTCGAGCCGAGCCGGCCCTGGATCGAGACCGGGTCGACCTTGATCACCACGCCGTCGATCTCGTGTTCGACGTCGTGCCGGTGTTCGCGGTAGTAGTCGATGTAGTCGCGGACCCCGGGCATGCCGTCGACCAGCTTCCACCGCTCGCTGGTCGGCAGCCCCCACGACTTCAGTGCTTCGTACGCATGGGACTGGGAATCGGGGGTGAAGCCCTTACGCGCGCCGATGCCGTGCACCACCATGCGCAGCCCGCGGGAGGCGGTGACCCGCGGGTCTTTCTGGCGGAGGCTGCCCGCCGCCGCGTTGCGCGGGTTGGCGAACGGCGCCTTGCCCTGCTCGACCAGGAGTGCGTTGAGGTCGGCGAAGGCGGACGCCGGGAAGTAGATCTCGCCGCGCACCTCGAGCAGCTCGGGCGGGTCGTCGTCGGTCAGCCGCTCGGGGATCTCGCGGATCGTGCGGACGTTGGAGGTCACGTCTTCCCCGGTGCGCCCGTCGCCGCGGGTCGCCCCGCGGACCAGCTTGCCCTTCTCGTAGGTCAGGTTGATGGCCAGCCCGTCGACCTTGAGCTCGCAGATGAACGGCACCGGGCCGCCCGCGTCACGAACCGTGCGGTCGGACCACGCCTGGAGCTCGTCGATGTCGAAGACGTTGTCCAGCGACATCATCCGCTCGGCGTGCTCGACCGGGGTGAAGAGCGTGGAGAACGTGCCGCCGACCCGTTGCGTCGGCGACTCGGGCGTACGCAACGAGGGGTATTTCTGCTCGATCGCCTCGAGCTCTTTCAGCTTCCGGTCGAACTCGGCGTCGGCGATGGTCGGCGAGTCAAGCACGTAATAGCGGTACTGATGACCGAGCAACTCCTCGGCCAGCTCGGCGTGGGCCGTGCTCACCTCGGCCGACGGTTCCGCGATCTCGTTGGGCACCCTGACCTCCGTGTTTCGTGCTTGGAGGCCAATTTAGTACCCACCCCTGACAGTTTCGGGGAGCTACGCCTCGACCAGACGGCGGCCGGCCTCACGACAGGCTTTCAGGGCGGCGCGGACAAAATCGGGGGACGCTCCGGCCAGGCCGCAGGCCGGGGTGACCACCACCTGGGCCGGCAGCGTGGCCGCCGGGAAGCCGAGCCGCTTCCACAGCCTGGCCACCCGATCGGCGACCTGCTTGCCGGTCGGCGGGGCGTCGCTCAGCCCGAAGGCCCCGGCGAACAGACCCAGCCCGACCTCCAGAGCCTCGCCCAGCGGGTCGAGATCTTTCAGCAGCGACAGATCGAGGCTGACGGCCGCCGCACCGGAGTCGCGCACCACCTGAAGAGGAACGTCCGGCCCGCACGAGTGCACCACCACGGGCACACCCACGGCCTCGATCACGCCGCGCAGCGCGGTGGCCGCGTCGGCGGGATCGACCGCCCGGTAGGCGCTCAGCCCGCTCTCGGTCGGCACCTGCCCGGCCAGCACCGCGGTCAGCGACGGCTCGTCCAGCTGCAACAGCACCCGCGCCCGGGGCAGCCGCTTGCGCACCTCGTCGACATGCCGGCGCAGGCCCTCGGCGAGCGACGCGCCGAGATCGCGCACCGCGCCCGGGTCGCGCAGCAGCCGCCCGCCGATCGGCAGGTCGACGCTCGCGGCCAGGGTCCACGGGCCGGCCGCCTGGAGCTTGACCGTCCCGGCGTACCCCGCGCCCTGCTCGGTCAACTGGTCGAGGTCGCGTTCCCGCAGGTCGGCGGTGGTGCGAAGGTCGCGCCCGGGACGGGGAGCCACCTGCCAGCGCCCGACGTAGACCTGCACCGGCAGATCGGCGAGCAGGCCCGCGCTCCGGCCGATCATGTCCGCGCCCGGCCCGCGCGCCGGCAACTCGGCCAGGTGGGGCAGGTCGGGCAGCTCACCGAAGATCAGGCGCTGGGCCTCGGCGATGTCGGTGCCGGGCAGCGAGCCGATCCCGGTGGCGGCGCCGACCGGCCACGGGAACTCCGGCCGGTCAGGCACCGGCGTCGGCCGACTCGATGGTGGCCGACCCGAGGACGATGTCGCCCGCCGGGTCCTTCCGGTAGGCCACCAGGGCCTGGCCCGGGGCGATGCCGCGGGCGGGAGTGCGCAGTTCGGCGGTCAGCATGGTGTCCTCGATCGTCACGACGCCCGGCACGACCTCGCCGTGCGCACGCATCTGGATGTCACATTCGACCGGCGAGGACGCGGCGCCGTGCCAGATCGGCCTGGTCGCCATGACCCGCGAGACCTCCAGCGCCGACCGCGGCCCGACCGTCACGGTGTTGGTGACCGGGGTGATCGACAACACGTAGCGCGGCTGCCCGTCCGCCGCCGGCACGCGCAGGTCGAGACCCTTGCGCTGACCGATGGTGTACGCGTAAGCGCCCTGGTGCTGCCCGAGCGTCGCCCCGGTGGCCGCGTCGACGATGTCGCCCGGCGCCTCGCCCAGCCGGTCGCGCAGGAAGCCCCGGGTGTCGCCGTCCGCGATGAAACAGATGTCGTGCGAATCCGGTTTCCCGGCCACGGCCAGCCCGCGCTCGGCCGCCTCGGCGCGCACCTGCTCCTTGGTCGAGTCGCCGAGCGGGAAGACCGACCGCGACAACTGCTCGCCGGTCAGCACGGCCAGCACGTACGACTGGTCCTTGGCCTGGTCGACGCTGCGCCGCAGCCGGCCGTCGGCGCCCAGCCGCGCGTGGTGGCCGGTCACCACCGCGTCGAAGCCCAGCGCGACGGCCCGGTCGAGCACCGCCTCGAACTTGATCTTCTCGTTGCAGCGCAGGCAGGGATTGGGGGTACGCCCGGCCGCGTATTCCGCCACGAAGTCGTCGACCACGCTGTCGTGGAACTGCTCGGCCATGTCCCACACGTAGAACGGGATGCCGATCACGTCGGCGGCCCGGCGCGCGTCGCGGGAGTCTTCCAGCGTGCAGCAGCCGCGGGCGCCGGTGCGGTAGGTCTGTGGGTTACGGGACAACGCCAGATGGACGCCCGTGACATCGTGGCCCGCATCGGCCGCGCGCGCGGCCGCGACCGCGGAGTCCACCCCGCCCGACATCGCCGCAAGAACCCGCATGATGACAAGCGTAACCGTGTCAACGGAACGGACCACTCACCGCCTCGGAGAGACGTGACGCAGGCGATGACGGCCGAGGAAGCCCCTCCGGCCACCTTCGAGGAGTACGCGGCGGCTCGGGGCGCCGCGCTGCTCCGGTTCGCCACGCTGCTCACCGGGGACCGGCACCGCGCCGAGGACCTGGTGCAGGAAGCGCTGGCCAAGGCCTATCTGAAGTGGGACCGGATCCGCCGGACCGACCAACCCGACGTGTACGTGCGCCGCGTGCTGCTCAACGCCTCGCGCGCGTGGTGGCGCCGGCGCAGCAGCCACGAGGTGCCGACCGACATCCGGCCGGACCGGGCCGGGCCGCAGGACACGGCCGGCGCGGTGGTGGAACGGGACCACATGCGGCGCCTGATCGCCCGGCTGCCTCCGAAGCAACGGACCGTGCTGGTCCTGCGCTACTACGAGGATCTCGACGACGGCACGATCGCGGCGATCCTGGGCTGCCGCGAGGTGACCGTACGCACGCACGCCATGCGCGGCCTCCAGACGCTGCGCGACCGCTACCCCATCGCCGACGGGAGGGACCGACCGTGACCGACATCGAGAACAAGCTCCGCGACACGTTGCACGCCGACGCCGGGGAGGTGCCGGTTCCGGGCGACCTGACCGGGCGGGCGGTGCTCCGGGCCGGCCGGATCCGCCGCAACCGCCGGATCGCCGCCGCCGCCGGAACCGCGGTGATGGTGCTGGGCGCGCTGCTGGCGGTCCCGCTGCTCCGGCCGCCGGCCGCGCCGCCACACCAGGCGGCCGGCCCGCTCGGAGGCGACGTGCACTTCGACATCGACGAGAAGGCGGCCGGGGCCGAGGTCGACTACGTGTACACCGGCCAGGGCGTGGAGCTGCTCTCGATGAGCCTGAGTCGGGCCGAGACGACCCTCAGCGTCTACCTCTCCGACAATCAGGCCGCCCTGGAGAAGGCGCTGGCCGGCGATGAGATCGGCCGCTCGAAGTACGTCACCCCGGTCCCGGGCACGAGCGATCAGCCGGCCACCGTCGGCGGGCGCCCGGCCACCCTGCGACGCTGGACCGATCCGGCCGAGAGCGGCGGCTACCTGCTCCGCTGGCGGCTGAAGGACGGCCGGTACGGCCTCGTGCTGTCAGCCGGCACCGACATCGGCGCCCCGATCGCCGCGGCCGAGGCGGTGATCCCGGACGGCACGCGGGAGTGCCGGGTCGCGTTCCGCGCGTCCTACATCCCGGCCGGCTACGAGTACGTCAGCTGCAACTTCTCGTTCACCGGGAACCCGCCACGGACGGTCCGCTCCAAGGTGATCTGGCGCAAGGACGGGAAGGACCTCGTGGTGGTCGCCGACGCGGGCATGCCCGCCCGGCGGGAGGAGCCGAACATCACAGTCGCCGGTGGGCCGGCGTACTGGGCGTCGGTGGCGAAACCCAGCCCGCCGCGGCAGCCCGGCGATCCAGGCCTCCGCCGGCTGTCCCAGGACCTGCTCATGGTCCCCGACCTGGCGGGATACTCGGTGTCGGTGGTGGGCGCGGCCCAGCCGGACGCGATCGGCATCGTCGAGGGGCTGACCTTCGGCGGCAAGCCGCTCGAGCCCGGGACCTGGCCCCGGTGAAAGCGTGCGGGCGTCGTCGCGAGGCGTAGGCATAAGCTGTCTTGTTGATGGCCTACCTGGATCACGCGGCGACCACACCGATGCTTCCCGAGGCGCTCGACGCGTATGTCGCAGCGGCCCGGCAGGTCGGTAATGCGTCGTCCCTGCACGCCGCCGGCCGGGGCGCCCGCCGGCTGGTCGAGGAGTCCCGCGAGCGGATCGCCGCGGTGCTCGGCGCCCGCCCCTCCGAGGTGGTCTTCACCAGCGGCGGGACCGAGAGCGACAACCTGGCGACCAAGGGCCTGTTCTGGGCCCGCCGCGACGCCGACCCCGGCCTGGGCCGGGTGGTCGCCTCCGCGGTCGAGCACCACGCGGTGATGGACGCGGTCGACTGGCTGGGCGCCCACGAGGACGCCGACCCGACCTGGCTGCCGGTCGACGCGGCCGGCCGGGTCGACCCGGCGGCGCTGGCCGCGCTGGTCGACGAGCACGACGACATCGCCGTGATCAGCGTCCAGTGGGCCAACAACGAGGTCGGCACCATCCAGCCGATCGCCGAGCTGGCCGCGGTCGCGGCGCGGGCCGGCGTCCCGTTCCACACCGACGCGGTGCAGGCGGTCGGCCAGATCCCGGTCGACTTCGCGGCCAGCGGCGCGGCCGCCCTCACCCTGACCGGCCACAAGCTGGGCGGCCCGGTCGGGGTCGGCGCCCTGTTGCTGGGCCGTGATGTCGCCTGCACCCCGATCCTGCACGGCGGTGGCCAGGAACGCGACGTGCGTTCCGGCACCCTCGACACGGCCGGCGTGGCCGCCTTCGCGGTGGCGGTGGAGACCGCGGTGAAGGGCCAGGCCGAGTACGCCGCCCGCGTCGGCGCCCTCCGCGACGATCTGGTCACCCGCATCGTCGAGGCCTTGCCCGACGCCATCTACAACGGCGACCCGGCCGACCGCCTGGCCGGCAACGCCCACTTCTCGTTCCCCGGCTGCGAGGGCGACGCCCTCCTGCTGCTGCTCGACGCCCAGGGCATCGCCTGCTCGACCGGCTCGGCCTGCTCGGCCGGCGTCGCCCAGCCCTCCCACGTCCTGCTGGCCATGGGCGCCGACGACGACCGCGCCCGTTCGTCCCTCCGCTTCACCCTCGGCCACACCTCCACCCGCGACGACGTCGACGCCCTGCTCGCCGCCCTCCCCGGCGCCGTCGAACGCTCCCGCCGCGCCACCGCCTGGAAGAGCCGCTGACGCGGTGGTAGCTCTGAGCGGTATCCGGGGCCCGGATACCGCTCAGAGCTACCACTGCGGACACGGACGGCCCGGCGGAATTCCGCCGGGCCGTCCTGCGAACGTGGTTCTACTTGCGCTTGCGGATCTCTTCGTCGGCCTGCGGGACCACCTTGAAGAGGTCGCCGACCACGCCGAAGTCGGCCAGCTCGAAGATCGGCGCCTCGGGGTCCTTGTTGACCGCGACGATCGTCTTCGAGGTCTGCATGCCGGCCCGGTGCTGGATCGCGCCGGAGATGCCCAGCGCCACGTAGAGCTGCGGGGACACCGTTTTGCCGGTCTGGCCGACCTGGAACTGGTGTGGGTAGTAGCCGGAGTCGACGGCCGCGCGGGAGGCGCCGACCGCGGCGCCGAGCAGGTCGGCCATCTCTTCGACGAGCTTGAAGTTGTCGGCGTTGCCGACGCCGCGGCCGCCGGAGACCACGATGGACGCCTCGGAGAGGTCGGGGCGGGAGCCCTTCTGCTCGGCGACCCGCTCGACCACCTTGGTCAGCTTGTCCTTCTCGCCAACCTCGACGGTGAGCTGCTCGACCGTGGCCGGGGCGGGCTGGGGCGCCGGGGTGACCGAGTTGGGCCGGATGGTGACAATCGGGAGACCCCGCTTCACCTTGGCCTGCACGATCGTCGAGCCGGCGAACACCACCTGGGTCGCGGTGCCGTCCGCGGCCAGCTCGACCGCGTCGGTGAGCAGCCCGTTGTCCAGCTTGACGGCAAGCCGGGCGGCGATCTCCTTGCCCTCCTGGGTCGAGCCGAGCAGCACCGCGGCCGGCGAGACCCGCTTCACCAGGTCGGCCAGCACGGTGGCCTTGGGCGCGACCAGGTAGCCGTCGATGTCGTCGCCCTCGGCGGCGTAGACCTTGGCCGCCCCGTACTCACCGAGCTTCTCGGCGAAGGACGAAGCCGCGCCGGCTCCGCCGAACACGACGGCCGACACCTCGCCCAGGGTTCGGGCGATGGTGAGCATCTCGAGCGTGACCTTCTTGACGCCGGCGGCCTGCGAGGCCTCGACGACGACCAGTACTTCAGCCATTACGACAGCCTCTCTCAGACAAACTTCTCGGACGCGAGGTACTCGACCAGCTGCCGGCCGCCCGTACCCTCGTCGGTGATCGTGGTTCCGGAGGACCGCGGCGGGCGCTTGGCCGCCGAGACCACCTCGGAGGTCGCCCCGGCGAAGCCGACCTCGTCGGCCGCGACGCCCAGGTCGCTCAGCGACAGCGTCTGCACCGGCTTCTTCTTCGCGGCCATGATGCCCTTGAAGGACGGGTACCGCGGCTCGTTGATGGTGTCCCAGACGCTGACGATGGCCGGCGTGGCGGCCGAGACGACCTCGTAGCCCTCGTCGGTCTGCCGCTCGGCGGTCAGGGTGTCGCCGTCCACGGTGAGCTTGCGGGCGCCGGTCAGCGCGGCCAGGCCGAGGCGCTCGGCCAGCATGTGGGGCATGACCTGGACGCGGCCGTCGGTCGACTCGGCGCCACAGATGATCAGGTCGGCCGAGAGCGTGCCGAGGGCGGCGGCGAGGACCTTGGAGGTGGCGACCGCGCAGGAGCCGTGCAGCGCGTCGTCCTGGACGTGCACCGCCTTGTCCGGGCCCATGGACAGCGCTTTGCGGATCGACTCGGTGGCGGTGTCCGGACCCATGGTCAGGATGGTCACCTCGCCACCGTGCGCCTCCTTGATCTTCAGCGCCTCCTCGATGGCGTACTCGTCCATCTCGTTGATGACGTTCCCGGAGCCGCGCTCGACCGTGTTGTCGGTGGCGCTCAGCGAACGTTCGGCGCCGGAGTCGGGCACCTGCTTGACCAGTACGACGATGTTCATCGCGCTTCGACAACCCTCCTGTAGTAAATGCCCAGTCCCACATTCGCCTCGCGAGGTCCCGCCCCACAAGCGAATGTGGGGGCAGGCATCAGCCACTCGAAGGTTACCCGCCAGTAGCATGTGCGGGACGGGGACCGGGAGTGAAAAAACTCTCGACCCATCCTCTACCACGTCCCGGCAACGCCCGGGGCGGGCCTGGTTCACCTCGGGGGTCGATAATCAGCCGGTGATCGGCGACCTGCGACAGTGGTTCGACCCCGACCGGGCGGAAGGGGTGGGCGAGCCGCCCGACTACCGCTTCTCGCTGGCCAACGAACGCACCTTCCTGGCCTGGATCCGGACCGGCCTGGCGCTGATCGCCGGCGGCCTGGCCTGCGCGCAGTTCCTGCCGCCGCTGGCCATCGCCCACCTGCGCGAGGCCATCGCGGTGCTGCTGCTGGTGCTCGGCGGCCTGGTCGCGTTGCGCGCGGTCGACCACTGGGCCCGCACCGAACGGGCCATGCGGCTCAAGCAGGATCTGCCGCGTACGCGGTTCCCGGCGATCCTGGCCATCGTCGTCGCGTTCGGCGCCGCGATCCTGGTGATCACCGTGCTGATGCGCGGCTTCTGATGCTGGACGACGTCGGGGCCTCGGCCGCCCGCACCCGGCTGGCCTGGCGGCGGACGGCGATGACCGGCACCGTCGCGGCCCTGCTGGCGCTGCGGCCCGCCTTCGCCGACCCCGGGCCGTGGCAGCTGCTGGCGGCGAGCGCGGCGATGGCCGGTTGCGCGGGGCTGATCGCTCTCGCGTACCGCCGCAAAAGGGGTCTGATCCGGCACCCACCACAACCGGGCCGCCGGACCGTGGTGGCCTGCGCGCTGCTGACGGTGGGGCTCGCGGTCATCGGTGGACTGGTTGTCACCCTCTGACCCATGCCGTTCCCAGGTTGGCGCGTCATCATTGCGTCATGGTCCGGTTGTTCGTCTTTCTCGCGGCCGCGCAGCTCGTGCTGCTGGTGCTCGCGCTGATCAGCTGCCTCGCGGCCGACCGCGTTCGTAACCTGCCCCGCGCGCTGTGGGTCCTGGTGGTCCTGTTCGTGCCCCTGATCGGGCCGATGGCCTACTACCTGTGGGGCCGGCCGGTCGCCGCGCACGGCGTGAACCCGTACCGGCCGCGGCCGGCCTCCCCCGACGACGACCCCGAGTTCCTGCGCTCGATGAACTCCGAGCAGGCCCGGCGCGATCGCGAGCTGCTCTCCCAGTGGGAACGCGACCTGCACGAGCCCGAGCCGGAACGCCCTCGCGACGAGGAACGCGAGCCCGACGGTCACCGCAACGCGAACGGCGACGACGCCCCCAAGGCGTAGGGCTCAGGCCAGGTTGGACGACCGGGGGTAGGCGTCGGCCGGGTCGGTCAGCACGTTGACCAGGTACGGAACATGTGCCGCGAACGCGCGGTCGAGCGCGGCGCCGATCTCGCCCGGCTTCTCGACGGTCTCGCCGGCGCCGCCCAGGGCCCAGACGACGTCGTCGTAGCGCAGGCCCGGCTGCAGGTCGGCGGCCACGTCGTAGCCGTACATCGCCTGCATGGGGTGTTTCTCGAGGCCCCAGATGCCGTTGTTGCCGACCACGATCACCACCGGGAGCTGCTGGCGGACCAGCGACTCGACGTCCATCAGGGAGAAGCCGGCCGCGCCGTCGCCCATCAGCACGCAGACCTGCCGGTCGGGGTAGGTGACCCGCGCCCCCATCGCGTAGCCCATGCCGGTGCCGAGGCAGCCGTACGGGCCCGGGTCGAGCCAGGTGCCGGGGCGGGCGGGCTCGAGGTAGCGGCCGGCGTACGAGACGAAGTCGCCACCGTCGCCGATGGTCACCGCGTCCTCGGCCAGCACCTTGCGCAGCTCGCCGTAGATGCGGGCGGGCTTGATCGGGTCGGTCTCGGCCGCCATCGCCTCGGCGTCCCGGGCCTTGCCGGCGTCCTCGGCCGTCCGCAGACCGGCGATCCACTCGGCGTGGTCGGCGTTTTTCTGAGCCAGGGCCGTGAGGATCTGAACCAGGTCACCGGCCGGGGAGACGGCGGTCGACACGTGCGACGCGCGCTGCGACGGGGCATCCACGATGTGGACGACCTGGGCGTCGAACTCGCCGAAGCCGAGCCGGAAGTCGAGCGGCGTGCCGATCACGACCACCACGTCGGCCTCGCTCAGGGCCGGGCGCCGGGCCTTGGCGAAGGCCAGCGGGTGGCCGGGCGGCAGCGCGCCGCGGCCCATGCCGTTGGTGAAGACCGGCACCCCCAGGGCCTCGGCCGCCGCGCGCAGGGCGTCGACCGCGCCGCCGGCCCAGACGTCGGAGCCGGCGATGATCACCGGACGCTCGGCCCCGGCGATCAGCGCGGCCGCCTTGGCCACGTCGTCGGGGTCGGCCTCGAGCGGGGCGATCGCGTTGGCCACCGGGGCCGCCGCGTCGTCCGAGGAGAAGAGCACTTCGAGGGGTACGTCGAGGAAGGCCGGCCCGCGGTGCGGTGTGAGGGCGGCGGTCAGGGCGGCGGACACCTCGCCCGGGATCGAGGCGGTGTCGGCGGCCGTGGCGGCGTACTTGGTGACCGGCGTGACCAGCGGCAGGTGGTCGATCTCCTGGAGGCTGCCCGAGCCCCAGCGGAAGGCGGGCGCCCGCCCGCCCATCACCAGCACCGGGGACGCGTTGAAGAAGGCGCTCGTCAGGCCGGAGATGCCGTTCGTGACGCCGGGGCCGGCGGTGAGCACGGCCAGGCCGGGCCGGCGCTGGAGCTTGGCCACCGCCTCGGCGGCGAACACCGCGGACTGCTCGTGGCGCACGTCGAAGATCGGGAAGCCGGCCTTGTGGGCGGCGTCGTACAGCGGGAAGACGTGGCCGCCGGAGAGCGTGAACATCTCCGTGACCCCGTACGCCCGCAGCATGGCCAGCGCCAGCTCGCCGCCGTGGCCCTCGATCGAATCCGCCATGCAGCACCCCTCAAGAAACGTCAGTCGTGAATCTCATTCACCTTATCCGCCGCGGATCAATCGCGCGATGTCGTAGAAGACCTGTTCGACGTCGTCGATGAACGGATCGCCGTTGCCGTAGCCGTAGGCCAGCGCCATCGCCAGCACCGGTGCGGTGATCAGCACGGCGATGCTCAGCAGGACCTGGAGGAACCGGACGAACTTCCGCAGGCCCCGCTTCTTCCGGACCGGCGGCCGCGGCGCCGGCGGCCGCTGACTCACCGGCGGCCGCTGACTCACCGGCGGGCGGGCCACCGTGCGCGGCGGCCGCGAATCGGAGAAGGGCTTCGTCGGCATCGGCGCCGGCGAGGACGGCCGGGAGACCGGCGGGACCGGCCGGGTGGCGGGCGGGACCGACGGCGGCGACGAGGTCGGAGTGATCAGCCCGAACGGCTCCTTGACCACGGTCGCGGCCGGGTCGGGGATCCACGGCATCGGCGCCGCGTCGGCCCACGGGTCGACCGCCGGCCTCAGCTCGCGGTTCGACTCGCCGCCGGACGGGCCGAAGTCGTACTGGCTGTAGTCGAAGGTGTCCGGCACCACGTCCGGGGGCGGGGGCGGGGGCCCGGGCGACGGCGACGGCCGCACGCCGTACCTGGGCATCTCCTCGGTCGGCCCCGGCGCCGCCGGCTCGCCGGCCAGCAGCGCCTCGTCGGCGAGCAGGCTGCCCTCGGCCACCACCATCTCGGGCTGCTCGATCGCCACCGGAGCCACCCCGATGGCCCGGTGCAGCAGCGTGGCCACCAGCGGGATCCGGCTCGCGCCGCCGACCAGGAACACCCCGGCCAGCCGCCCCTCGGCCAGCTGGGCCCAGTCGAGCAGCTCCTTGGTGACCCGCACGGTCTGGTCGATCAGCGGCCGGGCCAGCTTCTCGAGCTCGTCCCGGGTGATGTGCACCTCGTGGTTGAGCAGCGGCACCACCAGGTCGGCGGACTGGGCCCGGGACAGCCGTTCCTTGGCGATCCGCACGTCGTCCCAGAGCTGCCGCTGGGCCCGCCGCTCGGCCAGCGTCTCGGGCATCAGCAGCGGTCGCCAGCCGTCGTCCCCGGCGGCCAGGTGGTCGATCAGGGCGGCGTCGATGTCCAGGCCACCGACGTCGTCCCGCCCGTCCACGGCCAGCACCTCGAAACCCTCGGCGGTACGCGCGACGACGCTGGCGTCGAACGTTCCCGCCCCGAAGTCGTGCACCACCACGACCGACCCGATCGGCACGTCCCGCCCGAGCACGCCGGCGAAGTAGGTGGCCGCCGCCACCGGCTCGGCGACCAGCCGCGCGTCGTTCAGCCCGGCCATCGTGGCCGCCTCGGCCAGCAGCGTGCGCCGGGTCGCGCCCCACGACGCGGGGCAGGTCAGCGTGACCGAGGGCGGCACCGGACCGGCCGCGTTCCGCCACTCCTCGGCCACCCGGGAGAGCACCGCGGCGAACATCTCGACGGTGCGTACCTCACGGTCGCCGAGCAGCACCCGGTCTTCGTCGATGCGGCGTTTCGGGTTGGGCTCGAAGCGCGACGGGTCGATCCGGGCGCTGTAGACGGCGTCACGGCCGACCGAGAGCGGGCCGTCGGTCTCGGCGTAGACGGCCGAGGGCAGCAGCGGGGAGCCGTCGATCAGGAGCGGGCGGGCGCGGCCGTCCGGCCATTGCGCCACCGCGACCGTGTTGGACGTGCCGAAGTCCACGCCGAGGGCATGGCGGGGCCGACCCTGGTCGATGGACATGAAGGCGATTCTAGGGGGTTCGGTGTGATCAGGCGGTCTGCCAGCTCAGGGCGCCGTCCTCGCCCTTCGCGCAGCGCACCGCGTCGCCGCCCAGAGTGCGGCCCCGGTCGCCCTCGGTCTCGCACTCGTCGCCCTTCTTCACCGGGAGCTGGAACTCGTTCCCCGGCGTGGCGGTCGGCGCGACGCCGATGTCCGGGGGCTTCGAGGCGGCCGGCTTCGTGGTGGTCGGCGCGCTGATCGGCTTCGGCGGGGCGGCGGCCCGCCTGGTCGTGCGTTTCGGGCTCGGCTCCGCCTTCGCGTGGCCGATCCGGCTGGGCTTCACCTGCGGCTTCGGCGGCGGTGCGGTCGACTTCCCGGGTACGGGCGGCAGCGGCGCGGCGGGCAGCCCGATGTTCGCGGTCGGCATCACCACCGGGGCGCGCGCCTCGGCGCCGGCCTGACCGGCGGACGTGGAACCGGGCCCGGGCCCGAACGTGACGAACCCGATCACCGCGCACAGGGCCGCCTGCCCGGCCACGAGGGCGACGGCCACGCGCACCGTGCGTCGCGGCGACGTCGCGCTCGGGACCGGTTCCGTCACGGGCCGAACACTAAGCCAAACTATCGACGGATGCGAGTAGCTACCGCCCCTGGAACTTGGGTTTTCTCTTCTCCACGAAGGCATTGGTGCCCTCGACGCGGTCCTCGGTGGCGAACAGGCCGGCGAACAACTGGCTCTCCCAGGCCAGCCCGGAGGCGAGATCGCGGTCCAGGCCGCCGTCGATGGCCAGCTTGGCGGCGCGCAGGGCCAGGGCCGGGCCGGTCACGTACGGCTTGAGCAGGGCGACCGCCGTCGCGTAGACGTCGGCGGCCGGCGCCACCCGGTCGGCCAGCCCGATCCGCAGCGCCTCCTCGGCGTCCACCATCCGGCCCGAGAAGATCAGGTCCTTGGCCCGGGCCGGTCCGATCAGCCGGGCCAGCCGCTGGGTGCCGCCGGCGCCGGGGATGATGCCGAGCCGGATCTCGGGCTGGCCCAGCTTGGCGTCCTCGGCCACCACCCGCCAGTCACAGGCCAGGGCCAGTTCGCAGCCGCCGCCGAGGGCGTAGCCGGTGATCGCGGCGACGGTCGGCTTGGCGATCTCGGCGACCGTGGTGAAGGCGCCGGTCAGCGCGGACGCCCGTACCGTCATGTCCTGGAAGGTCCGGGTGGTGAACTCGTTGATGTCGGCGCCGGCCGCGAACACCTTCTCGCCACCCCAGACGATCACCGCGCGGACCTCCGGGTCGGTGGCGGCCTGCTGCGCGGCGACCCGCAACTCTTCCTGGACCTGCGTGTTCAGCGGGTTCATCGGCGGCCGGTCCAGCCGGATCGTGCCGATCCCGTCCGCCGTCTCCAGGTTCACGAACTCGCCCACAAGCGTCTCCTCATCGATGAAGTCACGCCCAGCCTACGTAGAGTGGTAGTCCAGGACGCCATCTGCGGCCTGGATACCGGCTTGGCCTACCACTTCGCCGTCCCGCCGAGGGTCTGATGATCACGTACTACAAGGACGCCGAGGTTGTGGTCACCTCGGCCGGCGTGCGGATGTCCGGCCGCCAGTTCGCGCTGGCCGATTTCGCCGCCGTCTGGCACCGCCGCGGGCGCCGGTCCTGGGGCGTGGTGGCCGGCCGGGGCGCGATCGGGCTGGCCATCCTGATCCCGATCCTGGTGGGCGTCCTCGGCATTCTGATCGCGCTGCTCATCGGCGCGTCGACCAGCGTGACGGTGGCCCTGGTGGGCGGGGGCATCCTGGCCGGCCTGCTGGCCCTGCCACTGGCCGACGTGCTGCTGGAACGCATCGACCGCTCCTACGACCGGGGCAGCCGCAACCTGGAGATCTGGGGCCGGGTCCGCGGGGCCGACGTGCTGCTGCTGCGAACCGACAACCGGCAGCGCTTCGGTCAGATCTATCGGGCCCTGCAACGCGCCCTGGACAGCGGCCCGATCCGGCGCTGAGCTTTTCCGCCAAACCGCCGCCCGGAAACGTCGCGGCCAGGGACGATCAGGGAACCATGAGAGCGACCCAGGTACGTCCCACGGGCATCCGGCACCCGGACATGCCCCGGGCCGTCTTCAAGCTGCTGTGGGACACGCTCAAGGAGCGCAAGGAGCTGTTCGCGTACGTCGTGAATCTCGCCTCCGACGGCGCCCACTACTGGGTCCTGGCGCATGTCACGCCGTCCTTCGACGCGCACGGCAAGGTGGTCGGCTACCACTCGAACCGGCGCAAGCCCGAACCGGCGGCGATCAGCGCGGCCCGCGAGCTCTTCGGCCGCCTCCGACGCCGACGCCGGCCACGCGCTCAAGCTGATCGCCGAGGTGTGCCGCAAGGCATCGCTGCGCAACGCCTCCGACCAGATCCGGCACGCGGTCGACCTGATCAACCAGGTCGCCTCGCAGACCCGGCTGCTCGCCCTGAACGCCACCATCGAGGCGGCCCGGGCCGGCGAGGCGGGCCGCGGCTTCAGCGTGGTCGCCGGCGAGGTGAAGACGCTGGCCAACGAGACGTCCAGCTCCAGCGAGGAGATCATGGGCCAGGTCAACACCGTGCAGCAGGCCGCGGCCGACGCGGTCGGCGTGCTGGAGACGGTGACCGGCAGCATCCGTGAGATGGGCAACCTGGTGAACGGCATCGCCACCGCGGTGGACGGCGGCCACGAATCGGGCACGGCGGGCCTGTCCCAGCTGGCCGAGGTGCTCCGCTCCGAGGTCCACCGCTTCGTCAACTCCGCTCGCAGCGCCTGAAGAACTCCAGCAGCGCCGTCGCCAGTTCCTCGGGCGCCTCCATCGCGGCGTAGTGCCCGCCCCCGATCCGCACCGAGCTGATCTCGGTCGCGGCGGCCCGGGCCATGGTGTCGGCCGTGAACGACCCGGCGCCCGCGCCGACCGCGAGCACCGGCACGCTCACCCGGCGGTCTTTCAGCTCGTCACCCTCCCGCAGCAACGACCGGTAGAGCCCGGCCGCGCCGCGCCAGCCGCCGGGCCGCGAGTAGGCGCGCACGAACTCGTCGAGGTCCTCGCCGGCGATCGGCGCCGCGGTCAGCGACGGGAACAGGTACTCCGCGATGAACTCCCGCTCGCGACCGGCGAGCAGCATCTCGGGGATGCCCGGCGCGGCGAGCACGCCGATGTGCCACGCCCCGCCGTGGGCGACGTCGGCCAGCATCTCGGCCCCGAACCCGGCCAGCCCGGTCTCGATGGCGGTCAGGCTGAGCACGTCCCCGGGGTGGTCGGTGGCCAGCCGGAACACCGTCCCGCCGCTGATGTCCTGGCCGGTGACGTGCACCGGGCCGACGCCCAGGTGCTCGATCAGCTCGTGCAGATCCTGGGCCGCCATCGCGCTGTCGAAGTCGTCCGGCGCGACCTCGGAGTCGCCGAACCCGCGCAGGTCGACGGCGAAGACCCGGTGTTCGGCGGCGAGCAGCGGCATCAGCTTCCGGAACGCCCGTGAGGTCTCGGGGAACCCGTGGACCAGCAGGACCGGGGATCCGTCGGCGCCGGCGGAGACGTGGTTCAGGGTCATGATCGCTTCTTTCGTCCGGCCGGATCGACAACCCGGCTGTCTAAATAATAGACACCCTGACTGTCTTTCGTCCACCTGTCGTAGCCTCTTCCCATGTCCTCCCGCTCCGGCGCCGATCTCGCGCTGCTCCTGCTCGGCGGCTTCCGCTCGCTCGTGGACGACGCGGTCACCGAGCTGGCTTCGCGGGGCTATGACGACGTGCGTCCCGTCCATGACTTCGCCATGCGGGCCATCGTCGCGGGCGCCGACAACGCCTCGGAGCTGGGCCGCCGCCTGTCGGTCACCAAGCAGTCGGCGGCGAAGACGATCGCGGTGCTGCAGGAGCGCGGGTACGTGTCGGTCGAGCCGGATCCGGCCGACGCCCGCCGCAAGAGGCTTCAGGTGACCGAGCTCGGCTTCGCGGTGATGCGTACCGGTGAGGAGATCTTCAACGGCCTGCGCGACCGATGGGCCCGGCAGATCGGCGCGACCGAGCTGGCGAACCTGGAGCGGCACCTGGCCGTGCTGGTGGGCGCGAAGCCGGTCCGCTTCGACACGCCCGGCGGCTCAGCCGTGGTAGATCTCGTCGATGTCCGCCCGGCTGGGCAGTGAGGGATAGGCCCCCACCTTCCGTACGCACGCGGCACCCGCCGCCGAGGCCCAGCGCACCGCGTCGACCAGGTCGCGTTCCTCACCCCAGGCCACCGAGAGCGCCCCGCAGAACGCGTCACCGGCCGCTGTGGTGTCGACCACCTCGACCCGGAACGACGGCACCTTGACCGACGTGCCGTCCCGGTCGGCGTACCAGGCGCCCGCCCCGCCCATGGTGAGCACCACCCGGGGCACCACCCGAAGCAGCGTGGCCACGTCGGGTTCGGCCGCGCCGCTGATCGCCCGGGCCTCGACCTCGTTGACCACGAGCAGGTCGACCGCGGCGAGCAGGTCAGGCGGCAGCTCACGGGCGGGCGCCGCGTTGAGCAGCACCCGGGTGCCGCCGGCCTGGGCCGCGCGGGCCGCCTCGGTCACCGTCGCCACCGGGATCTCCTGCTGGCAGACCAGCACGTCGGCCCCGGCGATCAGCGACTTCTCGGCGTCGGAGAGGTTCACGAACGTGCGGTTGGCGCCCGGGCTGACCAGGATCGAGTTCTCCCCGGCCCGGTCCACCATGATCACCGCGACGCCGGACGAGCCGTAGCTGGTGCGTACGGCGGTGACATCGACCCCGGCCGCGGCGAGCCGGGCGTTGATCGTGACGCCGAACGAGTCGGAGCCGATCGCGCCCAGGAACGTGCAGTCGCCGCCGGCCCGGGCCGCCGCGATCGCCTGGTTGGCGCCCTTGCCGCCGGGCGTCATCACGAAGTCGTCGCCGAGGACCGTCTCACCCGGGCCGGGCAGGCGCTGCGCCAGACCGACAAGGTCCATGTTGGCGCTGCCGACCACCGCGACCCGGGGTCTCATCACGCCGCCCGGGCCGTATACCGGGCGCCGCGCCGCTCCACCACGAGTGGCAGCCCGAAGGTCTTGGACAGGTTGTCGGCGGTGATCGTCTCGCCGAGCAGGCCGGCCGCCACGACCGCGCCCTCGCGCAGCAGCAGCGCATGGGTGAAGCCCGGCGGAATCTCTTCGACGTGGTGCGTGACCAGCACCATGGCCGGCGCGTCGGGATCTTCGGCCAGCTCGGTCAGCCGGCCCAGCAGGTCTTCCCGCCCGCCCAGGTCGAGACCCGCGGTGGGCTCGTCGAGCAGCATCATCTCGGGGTCGGTCATCAGGGCGCGGGCGATCTGGGTCCGCTTGCGCTCCCCCTCGGACAGGGTGCCGAACGTACGGTCGAGCAGCCCGCCCATGCCCAGCTGGCCGAGCAGCGCCCGGGCCCGGGCCACGTCCTGCGGGTCGTACTCCTCGTTCCAGCGACCGACCACCGACCAGGCGGCGGTGACGACCACGTCGAGCACCTGCTCGTCGGCCGGGATGCGCTCGGCGAACTGACCGGTGGTCAGGCCGATCCGGGTCCGCAGCTCGTTGATGTCCGTGCGACCGAGGCGCTCGCCCAGCACGTAGGCGGCGCCGCGGGTCGGGTGCATGCGGCCGACCGCCAGGTTGAGCAGGGTGGTCTTGCCCGCCCCGTTCGGGCCGAGGACCACCCACCGCTCGTCCAGCTCGACCTGCCAGCTCAGGTTGCGCAGCAGGTGGTTTCCGCCGCGGACCACGCTCACGTTCTCGAACGCGATCACGGTGTCTTCGTGGGGCGGGATCGCGACAGCAGCCTCAGGCACGGCACCATCCAATCACGGCCGCGGTGGTCACCCCGTCGTCGACCCGAAGACCTCATCCCGTACGGCGTCGAGCGCCGTCCGCAGCGCGCCGTGCAGGACCGGCTCGACGGCCACCTGACCGGGCACCACCTTCGGGGCGACCAGCGTGATCGCCGCCACTTCGCGCTCGACCCGGCTCGCCAGCTCGATCCCGCCGGCCTGGCCGATCTCGCCGGCCAGCACGACCAGCGGCGGGTCCAGGACCACACAGATGGACGCCACGCCGAGCGCCAGCCGACCGGCCAGCTCGTCGAGCACCGGCTCGCCGGCCTCGCCCGCGGCCACCGCCGCCCGCACCACGTCGGCCCCTTCGGCGCCACGGAAGCCGTGCTGCTTGCCGATCGCCTTGGCCGCGTCCGCCCCGACCAGCGCCTGGAACGCGCCCCGCACGCCGCGCCGGGCCACGTTGCGCGGGACCTCGGCGCCGGGCACCGGCAGCCAGCCGATCTCGCCCGCGGCGCCGGTCGCGCCCTGGTGCAGCTTGCCGTTGATCATGGTGGCCAGACCGACGCCGCGGCCGGCCCAGATGAGCACGAAGTCGCGTACGCCCTCGGCCGCGCCGCCGGCGGTCGCCTCGGCCACCGCGGCCATGTTCACGTCGTTGCCGAACACGACCGTGGTGCTGAGGTCGCGACGGAGGTCGTCGAGCAGGCCGCGGTGCCAGCGCGGCAGGTCGTACGCGAACGAGATCTCGCCGGAACGCGGGTCGACCAGACCCGGCGTGCCCAGCACGACCCGGCGTACCGACGACATGTCGGCGCCGGCCCGCCCGGCCGCCTGCACCACCGCGCTGTGCACCACGCCGACCGGGTCGTCGGTGTCCTTGGTGGACTGTTCGACCCGGCCGCTGATCGAGCCGGTGATGTCGGCGCAGGCCGCGATCACCTGGTCGGGACCGACCTCGACGCCGATCACGTGGGCGCTGCCCGGCGTGACCGCGTACAGCTGCGCGTTCGGGCCGCGGCCACCGGCCTGCTCACCCACCCGCCGGACCAGCCCGCGCTCCTCCAGCCGTTCCACCAACTGGGACGCGGTGACCTTGCTGAGGCCGGTCATCTCACCGAGCTGGGCCCTGGTCAGCGGCCCGCGGGTCAGCAGCAGCTCCAGCGCCGCGCGGTCGTTGAGTGCCCGCAACAACCGGGGCGTACCCGGGAGACGCGTAGCGGCCATAATGGTATCCCCTGCCATTTAGGTTTCTTTCCTATCATATTGAACGGATGACCATCCGGAGCCGCGGCCGGTCACCCAGGCGAGGATATGCAGCGAGGATGCGAATGGGCATCGAGCAATCGCGTGAACCGGGGATTCCCCGGTCTGTTCGCGGAAGGGGACAGCATGTCGATCGACTCCGGGCTCCGTCGTCTCGCCCTTCGGACGCTGCTGGCCGCTTTTCCCGGCCCGGCCGCGCCCGGATGGTCACTGCGGCTCCTCAGCGATGGCCTGGCGGGGCAAACGCTGTTCGCGAGTAACATAACCAAACCGGTTCAGTTGTCCAGTCTCACCGCGGAATTGCGGTCCGTACGACCCGATGTCCTGGTAGCGATAGACGAGGAAGCCGGCGACGTGACCCGCCTCGCCGCCGCGACCGGCAGTCCATATCCCGGGAACACCGCCCTAGGCGCAATCGACGACACCCGGCTGACCCACGACATCTACCAATCAGTAGGCACCGATCTGACCACCGTCGGCGTCAACCTCAACCTCGCCCCTACCGCCGACGTCAACACCACCACCCACAACCCCGCGATCGGCACCCGAGCCTTCAGCGCCGACCCCCACCTGACAGCCCGCCACACCGCCGCCGCGGTCAGGGGTCTCCAATCCACCGGCGTAGCCGCGTGCGCCAAACACTTCCCCGGCCACGGCTCCACCACAGCCGACTCGCACACCTCACTGCCGACAATCGCCGCTGACCGCGCGACCCTGGCCACGAGAGACCTGCCGCCCTTCCGCGCAGCCATCGAGGCCGGAACCCAGGCCGTCATGACCGCCCACATCCGCATCCCTTCGCTGACCGGCGACGCCCCCGCCACGTTCAGTCCGGCAATCCTCCAAACCCTGCTCCGCCAGGAACTGGCCTTCCAAGGCGCGATCATCACCGACGCCTTGGAGATGGCCGCCGCCGTCCTGGCCGCCGGCAGCGTAGGCGCCGCAGCGGTAAGAGCCCTCACGGCCGGCGCCGACCTTCTGTGCCTGGGCGCCCGCGTCTCGCCCGAGCTGATCGACCACGTCCTGGAAGAGATAGCTCAGGCAGTAGCTGACGGCACCTTGCCAACAGCCCGCCTGGAAGACGCCGCCACCCGCACAGCAGCCCTGGCCAACTGGGCCAACCGCCCGCCACTCCCCGCACCGCACAACCCCACCATCGGCCTGGAAGCGGCCCGCCAAGCCATCCACATCGAGGGCGACACGACACGCCTGGCCAACGCCACCGTGATCCAACTGGACGCCCCGCATTCCATAGCCGAGGGCAACGTCCCCTGGGGCCTGGCCCCCCTGGCCCATCACCGGCTGCTCTTCGTTGCGCCCCCTTCAGAGATCGACCCTTCCTGGGCTCCCGAGGATCGCCCGGTGATAGTCGCCGGCCGCCGAATCCACCAGAGCCCCGAGGCCAGATCCCTGATCGAGACCCTGATCAAAACGCACCGCGTAGCCGTGGTCGAAATGGGCTGGCCTTCCCCCTGGCGCCCGCAGGGCGCCTCAGCTTTCATCACCACCCACGGCGCCTCCCAGGCCAACAGCCAGGCCGCAGCCGAGGCTCTGGGCCTGCGCTAACCCACCGAAGCGTGCCCACCGCGGGTTCGTGACCACCCCCACACTTGAACACGTTCAACAATGGGTCCAGGATGTAGTTGAACACGTTCAAGGGAGAAGAAGAGCATGGACCACAAGGTCTGGATGTACCTCGCCTACCTGGCGATCAGCGTCGGCCTGACCGTCTGGGTAGCCACCACGCTGTCCAGAAACGGCATGGTCTTCCTGGAAGACGTCTTCCAGGACAGCAAACTGGCCCGGGCGGTGAATCAGCTCCTGGTGATGGGCTTCTACCTGCTCAACCTGGGTTACGTGGCCGTGGCGATGACCTCCACCTCGACCATCCCCAACGCCGCCAAGGCACTCGAGACCCTGAGCTGGAAGATCGGCCTGGTGCTGCTCGTCCTGGGCGTCCTGCACTTCTTCAACGTCTTCTTCCTCAACCGCTACCGCCGGGGCCGCCTGCGCCAGCAACAGCAGCAGCCGCCCCTGCCGCCGATCGGCCGCCTCCCCGGTCACCCGCAGCAGCCGCCGAATCCGGCCGCCGGCGGAACCTGGCCGAGCCACCCCGCCGTCCCTCCCCCGGCCCCCGCATGACGGTGTCGCCCGATCCGGCCGGTCACGGGGCCGGCCGGATCGGTTTCTTCACGGTGCTGTACGACGAGGGCTGCCCGATCTGCCGTACCGCCCATCGGTGGCTCGAGAGCCGTGCTCAGCTCGTACCCCTCGCGTTTGTCGCCGCCGGCTCCGCCGAGGCCCGGGCCCGCTTTCCCGGCCTGGACCACACCGCGACCCTGCGCGATCTGACCGTGATCAGCGACCAGGGTGAGGTGTACGCCGATGACGGCGCGTGGCTGGCCTGCCTGTGGACGCTGGCCGACTACCGCGGGATGGCCGAGCGGCTGGGCACGCCGGCGCTGCTGCCCGCGGCGCGCAAGTTCATCCGGGCGGCGAGCGCCGTCCGACGCCAGACTCGTGGGGCGGACTACGGTGACGTGTGTGACGACACCTGCCGATGACGCACCGCCCCGCCGGAGTCGTGCGCGGGGCGAGCAGACTCGGCAACTGATCCTGGAGACGGCGCTCAGGCTGTTCCGCGAGCGTGGGTACGCCGAGACGACGATGCGTGCCATCGCCAAGGAGGCCGGCGTCGCGGTCGGCAACGCGTACTACTACTTCGACTCCAAGGAACACCTGATCCAGGGGTTCTACGACCGCAGCCAGTCGTCGATCCGGGCGGCCGTGGCGCCGGTCCTGTCGTCGGAGCGCGATTTCGCCGCCCGGCTGCGCGCGACGATGCACGCCGGCATCGACGTGAACGCGCCGTACCACTCGTTCGCCGCCACGTTCTTCAAGACGGCGGCCGAGCCCACGTCCCCGCTGAGCCCGTTCTCACGGGAGTCGTCGCCGGCCCGGGAGGCGGCGATCGACGTGTTCCGTGACGTGGTCGAGGGTTCGTCGGCCAAGCTCGACCCCGAGCTGCGGCGGGAGCTGCCCGAGCTGCTCTGGCTGGGGTGGATGGGCGTGGTGCTGTTCTGGGTCTACGACCAGTCCCCCGGCCAGCGCCGCACCCGCCGCCTGATCGACGGCGCGGTGCCCCTGATCGACCGCCTGGTGGCCCTGTCCCGCCTGCGCGTCCTGCGCCCGGCCCTGCGCCAGATCCTGACCCTGATCGATTCCCTCCGTCGCGACTGATCACTCTCGGTCATCGCTCTGCAATTACTGAGAGCTACCCTCTTGGGGGATTCGGCCTGGCCGAACGGATGGTTTGCGCAGATGGATCTTCCGCCGCGTAGTTACCGCCACGTAGCGTCATGTCGGCAGGTGGATCTGGGGACGTCGCAGCCGGATTCGAACTTCGGGACCAGTTCGAATCGGGCTGTGACAACAGGGCGAGCCGGGCACACGGTCGATCTCGGGAGCGATCGCTGAGTGCCCGGCTCGTCGCTTTTCTTCCCCGGCCCTGTGGATAGTTCTCGGTCCCGTCACAAGTCCGCGCTACCTTTCCGGCCCACCCAGTGCCGGGGTGGGGGAGGTGGCGGCGCGGCGACCTCATTTTTCCTTTTTGAGGCTTTGTTGGGGATGCTCGGTCACCCAGCCTGGCGCACTCGCCAGCCGTCCGCGGACCCTTGGATGGGGGCACTACTCCGGATGCCGCGGAACCGCCTCGGGCGCGGCGGCGCCGCAGGGGTCAGGCGGCTTTGAACGTTCGTAGCCGGAGGCTGTTGAGGACCACGAAGATCGAGCTCAGGGCCATCGCGGCGCCGGCGATCATGGGGTTGAGCAGCCCGGCGGCGGCCAGCGGGATGGCGGCCACGTTGTAGGCGAAGGCCCAGAAGAGGTTGCCTCGGATGGTGTTCAGGGTGCGGCGGGAGAGGCGGACCGCGTCGACCGCCGCGGTCAGGTCGCCTCGGACCAGGGTCAGGTCGGACGCCTCGATCGCCACGTCGGTGCCGGCACCCATGGCCAGGCCCAGGTCGGCCTGGGCCAGGGCGGCCGCGTCGTTCACGCCGTCGCCGACCATGGCCACCGAGCGGCCCCGCGCCTGCAGTTCGCTGACCGCCCCGACCTTGCCCGCCGGCATGACTCCGGCGATCACCCGCTCGATGCCTACCTCGGCGGCGACCGCCTTCGCCACCGGCTCGGCGTCGCCGGTCAGCAGGATCGGGTCCAGTCCGAGGTCGCGCAGACCGCGGATGGCGGCGGCGCTGGTCGGCCGCACCGCGTCGGCGAGCGCGATCCGACCCTCGACGCGGCCGTCCACCACCACGTCGACCCAGGTCGCCACGCGCGCCGGCGGCTCGTCCGTGCCGTCGCGTCCGGCGGAGGCGGCTCGGCGGACCTCGACGGTCCGGCCTTCGACCGTGCCGCGGACTCCTACCCCGGCCGTCGCCTGGAAGTCTTTCACCGGCGGGAGCGGACCCTCGGCCTCCGCGGCGGCGGCAATCGCCCGGCCGAGCGGATGCTCCGACGCCGCCTCGACCGCCCCGGCCAGCCGAAGCAGGTCCGCCGCCGAAAGCGCCGCCGCCGGCGAGGGCACGTCGGCCGCGGGAAGCGCCGCCGGAAGCGCCGCGGGAAGCGCCGCCGGAAGCGCCGCGGGAAGTGCCCCCGGAAGCCCTGGGGAAAGTGCCGCCGGAAGCGCTGGCGGAACAGCCGCGGGCAGTACCTCGACCACCGACATCACGCCGGTCGTGACCGTGCCGGTCTTGTCGAGCAGGATCGTGTCGACGTGGCGGGTCGACTCGAGGGCCGTCACGCCGCGGATCAGGATGCCCAGCTGGGCGCCGCGGCCCGTCCCCACGAGCAGGGCCGTCGGCGTGGCCAGGCCGAGAGCACAAGGGCAGGCGATGATCAGTACGGCCACCGCCGCGGTGAAGGCGCCGGTGACGCCCCCGCCCGTGCCCAGCCAGTAGCCGAGCGTCCCGGCCGCCAGCGCCAGCACCACCGGCACGAATACCGCCGCGATCCGGTCGGCCAGGCGCTGCACGGCCGCCTTGCCGTCCTGGGCCGCCTCGACCAGGCGGGCCATCTGGGCCAGCTGGGTGTCCGCCCCGACCCGGGTCGCCCGCACCAGGAGGCGCCCGCCGGCGTTCACGGTGGCGCCGATCACCGGGTCGCCGGCGCGCACCTCGACCGGCACCGACTCGCCGGTGATCAGGCTGAGGTCGAGGGCGGAGGCGCCGTCCACGACCACGCCGTCGGTGGCGACCTTCTCGCCCGGCCGCACCACGAACGTGTCACCGACCAACAGCTGGTCGATCGGGATCTCGGTGGACACCGAGGCGCGCACCACCGTCACCGTCTTGGCGCCGAGGGACAGCAGCGACCGCAGCGCGTCGCCCGCCCGCCGCTTCGCCCGCGCCTCCAGGTAGCGGCCGGCCAGCAGGAACGTGGTCACGCCGGCGGCCGCCTCCAGGTAGATGGCGTCGCCGCCGCGGGCGGTCAGCGAGAACGGGTGGGTCATCCCGGGCATCCCGGCGTCGCCGACGAACAGCGCCCACACCGACCAGCCGAAGGCGGCCAGCGTCCCGAGCGACACCAGCGTGTCCATGGTCGCCGCGCCGTGCCGCAGGTTCACCGCCATGGCCCGGTGGAAGGGCCAGCCACCGTACGCGACGACCGGCGCGGCGAGGGTCAGCGACAGCCACTGCCAGTAGTCGAACTGCCAGGCCGGGACCATGGCCAGCACGATCACCGGCACGCTGAGCAGGACCGACAGGATCAGCCGGGTACGCAGCGGGTCAGCCGCGGCCGGCGGGGCAGCCGGAGAGTCGATGAAGGCGGTATATCCGGTCTTCTCCACCACCGCGATCAGGTCGTCTTCCGAGATGGACTCCGGGACGCGCGCCCGCGCCTTCTCGGTGGCGTAGTTCACCGTCGCGGTGACCCCGTCCAGCCGGTTGAGCTTCTTCTCGATGCGATTGGCGCACGCCGCGCACGTCATCCCACCCACGTTGAGCTCGATGAGCCGCTCCATGCGACCCACCATACCCCAAGGGGGTACCCGTACCTACCTACAAGCTCACCGCGCCGCCGAGGTCTTGACCAAGGTGCGGATCTGGCGCAGCAGCACGGACAGCGCCGCCAGGTCGGCCGGCGTGTCCTCGACGTTGCCCATCGCGTTGCCGGCCCGGGCGATCGAGGCCGCGTTCTCGTGTTCCCACTCGGAGACCCGATCTTCCGGCGTCGCCTCGCCCGATGTCGACTGCAACACCTCGGCGGTCAGCCCGGCCAGCGCGGCGTACAGGTCGTAGCGCAGCGCCATTCGGGCCAGCGTCTGCCAGCGGTCGTTGCGCGGCAGCTTGGAGATGTGCGACAGCAGCGCGTCGATCTGGAACCGCTCGGAGATCACGAAGTACACCTTCGCCACCTCGATCAGGTCACGCTCGGTGCCCTTCGCCGTCTCCAGGATGTCGAAGAACCCGAAGCCGTAGACCACGTGCGCGACCCGCTCGGCGAGATCGGCCGGGACGCCCAGGCCGGTGATGCGGGCGACGTGGTTGTCCAGCGACTCGCGCTCGTTGCCGACCAGCACGTCGGACAGCGCCCCGAGCAGGACACCGACGCCCGGGCCGAGCCGCTCGATCTCGCCCGACACGTCGATCGGCGAGCGCCGGTTGCTGACCAGCCAGCGGGTGGCGCGGTCGAGCAGCCGCCGCGACTCCAGATAGACCTTGACCTGGGCCGTCGTCGGCACCTGGTGGTCGAGCTGCTCGGTCGCGTGCCAAATGTCGTTCAGGCCGTACACCTCGCGGACCACCATGTAGGCGCGGACCACGTCGGCCGCGGACGCCCCGCTCTCTTCCATCGCGCGGAACACGAACGACGTCCCGCCGCGGTTGACCACCTCGTTGACCAGGACGGTCGCGATGATCTCGCGGCGCAGCCGGTGTCCGGCCATGCGGCCGGCGAACCGCTCCCGCAGCGGCGTCGGGAAGTAGTGGGCCAGGACCTGGTTCGTCCACGGCTCGTCGACCAGGCTGTCGGCCAGAACCTCACGTTCAAGACCGATCTTCACGTACGCCAGGAGCACGGCGAACTCCGGTGCGGTGAGGCCGTCGCCCGCCTCGTGCCGTACGGCGAGCTCGTCGTCGGTGGGCAGCGCCTCCAGCTCGCGGTTGAGGTGACCGGAGCGTTCCATGTCGGTGAGCATCCGCCGGTGCACCGGCAGCAGCGAGTGGGCCTGCGAGGTGGCGTTGCTGAGCGCCATCGCCTGCTCGTAGTTGTCCCGCAGGACCAGCGCGGCGACCTCGTCGGTCATCGTGGCCAGCAGCTCGTCGCGCTCGGGCAGGGTCATCTCGCCGTCGGCGACCGCGCCGCCGAGCAGGATCTTGATGTTCACCTCGTGGTCGGAGCAGTCGACCCCGGCCGTGTTGTCGATGAAATCGGTGAAGATCCGGCCGCCGTTACGGGCGAACTCGATCCGGCCCCGCTGGGTGAGGCCCAGGTTGCCGCCCTCACCGACCACCCGGGCCCGCAGGTCGCGGCCGTTGACCCGGATCGGGTCGTTGGCCTTGTCGCCGACGTCGGCGTGCGTCTCGGCGGCCGCCTTCACGTACGTGCCGATGCCGCCGTTCCACAGCAGGTCGACCGGGGCCAGCAGGATCGCGCGCATCAGCTCGGCCGGGCTCATCGCGGTCACCTCGCCCAGGTCGAGCGCGGCCCGCACCTGCGGCGAGATCGGGATCGACTTGGCCGCACGCGGATAGACCCCACCGCCCTCGCTGACCGTCGAGGTGTCGTAGTCGGACCAGCTCGACCGGGGCAGGTCGAACAGCCGCTGCCGCTCGGCGAACGAGGTGGCGGCGTCCGGGTCGGGGTCGAGGAAGATGTGCCGGTGGTCGAAGGCGGCCACCAGCCGGATGTGTTCGGACAGCAGCATCCCGTTGCCGAACACGTCACCGGACATGTCGCCCACGCCGACCACGGTGAAGTCTTGCGTCTGCGTGTCCGTACCCATGTCGCGGAAGTGTTTCTTGACCGACTCCCACGCGCCGCGGGCGGTGATGCCCATCTTCTTGTGGTCGTAGCCGGCCGAGCCGCCGGAGGCGAACGCGTCGCCCATCCAGAAGTCCTTGCCGACCGAGATCTCGTTGGCGATGTCGGAGAACGTGGCCGTGCCCTTGTCGGCCGCCACGACCAGGTAGGGGTCGTCGGCGTCGTGCCGGACCACCTCACGCGGCGGCACGATCTTGCCGGACTGGATGTTGTCGGTGACGTCGAGCAGGGCGGTGATGAACCGGCGGTAGCAGGCCACCGCCTCGTCTCGATCGCCCGGCTTCTGCTTCAGCACGAAGCCGCCCTTGGCGCCGACCGGCACGATCACCGCGTTCTTGACCATCTGGGCCTTGACCAGGCCGAGGATCTCGGTGCGGAAGTCTTCCCGGCGGTCGGACCAGCGCAGGCCGCCCCGGGCCACCGCACCGAACCGCAGGTGGACGCCCTCGAACCGAGGCGAGTAGACGAAGATCTCGTACTTCGGGCGGGGCTGTGGCAGGCCCGGGATCGCCTGGGGATCGAGCTTGAACGCGATGTAGGACTTGGGTCGCTGATCGGGGCCGCGCTGGAAAAAGCTGGTGCGCAGGGTCGCCTGGATCATCGTCAGGTACGACCGCAGGATGCGATCTTGATCGAGGCTCTCGACCCCGTCGAGCAGCTCGGTGACCTGCTCGGCCAGCTCGCCGGAGAGCCGGGTTCGTTCCTGCTCGCCGACCACCAGCTGCGGCGAGAACCGGGTCTCGAAAAGCCGCACCAGCAGGCGCGCGATCTCGGGATAGGCCACGAAGGTCGACTCGACGTAACGCTGGGAGAAGAGGGTTCCGGTCTGCCGCTGATATTTCGCGTACGCCCGGAGCACGACCGCCTGCCGCCAGGTCAGACCGCAGCGCAGCACCAGCTCGTTGAACCCGTCCACCTCGGCCTCGCCACGCCAGGTGGCGGCGAACGCGTTCTCGACCTGGGGACGCACCTCGGAGAGGTCACGGTGTTCGGTCGGCGGCTGCAGCCCGAAGTCGTACAGGTACACCGTGCCGTCGGGCCGGCGCACCTCGTACGGCCGCTCGTCGACCACCTCGACGCCGAGCGAGTGCAGCACCGGCAGCACGGCCGACAGCATCATCGGCTCGCCGTACCGATAGACCTTGAACCGCACGTCGTGGTCGTCGGGCTCGGGCTCGCCGGTCGTGCCCAGCCGCCGCTTGCGGTAGAGGTGCATCTCGAGCTGGCCGGGCTCCTCGAGCAGCTCCAGCTTGGCCAGGTCCTGCACCGCCTCGTACGGCGTGTGACCGTCCTTGTAGCTGTCCGGGAACGCTGTCGCGTACCGCGCGAACAGGTCTTTGGCCGGCTCCTCGCCGAGCTTGCGCTCAAGCACCAGGGAGAAGTCGTCGTCCCAGATGCGGGTGGCGTCGGCCAGCAGCTCGGCCAGCGCGTTCGGGTCGACCTGGCCGGGCGGGTCGGCCGGGTCGGTGCGGACGACAAAATGCACCCGGGCGAGCATCCGCTCGGTCACCCGGGTGGTGTAGTCGACCCCGATGCCGTTCAGCTCGCGCAGCAGGATCTCTTGCATGCAGAGCCGGTTCTGGGTGGTGAACCGGTCGCGGGGCAGGTAGACCAGGCACGAGATGAACCGGCCGTAGCCGTCCCGGCGCAGGAACAGCCGCAGCTGGCGGCGGCCGGCCATCCGCAGGACGCCGATCACCGCCTCGTACAAATCGTCGGTCTTGATCTGGAAGAGCTCGTCGCGCGGGTAGGTCTCGAGGATCTGGAGCAGGTCTTTCCCGCTGTGCCCGCGCGGGGACAGGCCGGAGCGGTCGAGGACCTCGCCCACCTTGCGGCGGACCACCGGCAGCTCACGGACGCTGGTGCGGTAGGCCGAGCTGGAGAACAGGCCGAGGAAGCGACGCTCGCCGACCACCACACCGTTCTCGTCGAAGACCTTGACGCCGATGTAGTCGAGGTAGGACGACCGGTGCACGGTGGCCCGCGAGTTCGCCTTGGTGATCACCAGCAGGCGGCGCTCGAGCGCGCGCTGATAGGCCTCGGGGGTCATCGACGACAACGCCCGCGGCGTGCCCGGGCCGCGCAGAATGCCCAGGCCGCTGCCCTCGACGGTGTGCAGGACGTCGTCGCGCAGGACGTATTCGCGGTAGCCGAGGAACGTGAAGTGGTCGGCGGCCAGCCACTTGAGCAGCTCGACCGAGTCGGTGACGTCCTTGTCGGGCACCGGCAGCTTGTGCTCGGAACCACGCGCGGCGGCCAGCTCGTCGGCGATCACCAGGGCCCGCTGGCGCATCTTCGGCCAGTCTTCGACCGCGTCCCGGACGTCGGTGAGCACCCGCCGCACCTCGTTGTGCAGCTGCTCGCGGGCGGCCGGGTCCCGCACCGGGTCGATCTCGATCCGGATCCAGCTCTCGACCAGGTCGCCGTCGATCGCGTCGTCGGGCTCGACCTCGGCCTCCACCTGGGACAACGCGCCCAGCGGCTCGCGGCGCACCACGATCAGCGGGTGAACCAGCAGGTGCACCTCGAGCTGGTGGGCGGTGAGCAGCGCGATGACCGAGTCGACCAGGAACGGCATGTCGTCGGTGACGATCGACACCACCGTCCGCGGCTCCTCGCGGCCGGGCGGGCTGATGTCGAGCTTCAGCTCGCCGGGCAGCCGGGAGGCGGCCAGTTCGCGGTGTTGCAGCGCGGCGGCATGCATCTCGTCGGCGGTGAACCCGACCAGTTCCTCGTCGGGCGCGAACCGCCAGAAGCGATCGACCAGGGACGCCGACACGTGGTCGGCGCCGGACAGCGCCACCGCCTCGGCCACCAGCCGCTCGGCATTCGGCAACGGTTCCTCGAGCTCGCTGTCCTCGGATGTGCCGAGCCGGCCCGTCACAGCCAGCCCGGGACCCGGTACGAAGTCGATCTCAGGGTCGGAATCGGTTGCTGCCTCGTCGGCGACGGCCATGCCTGGCACTCCCCTCAGCCCACGGCTCTGTGGGCTAAACACGTCCCGCACAGCCTACGACGTGGCTCCGACCGGAGTCCGGGGCGTCGGTCACGCCAAGGTCGCGAAAGTGCCGATCCGGGAAGGAATTTGATACAGATCACCCACCGCAGGACAGTCTTGCGGCCGAGATGTGATTACCGTTCGCTAAGTTTCTCGACGTCTTGTACCCCTCGGAAGGAAAAACGATGCGGCGTGGCCTCGCGGCCCTCATCGGCCTCGTGATGCTCGGTGGCGGCGCCGCTGCCTGCGGATCCGACGGCCCGGGCGACACGCTCGACGACTTCCTGGCCGGCTGGAGATCGGGCGACATGTCAAAGGTGGGCTTTGTCACGGCGGCCGGGGCGCCGATGAAGGCGGCCGACGTCACCACCGAGCTCACCGGGCTGGCCGGTGAGCTGCCGGTCAACTCGTTGGTGGTCAGCCGGTCGGGCGACACCAAGGAGACCGGCGAGATCGCGACCAGCGCGATCAAGATCGACTGGACGCTCCCCGGGGGCGTGCTCTGGTCGTACCCGAGCACGGTCCGGTTGACCAAGCGCAACAGCGACGGCTGGCGGGTCATCTGGGAGCCCTCGATCGTGCAGAAAGACCTGGTCGGCGGGGACAAGCTCGCGTTGCGCCGGGTCGCCGCCGAGCGGGCCACCATCCTCGACGGGGCCGGCAAGCCGATCGTGACACCGCGGCCGGTGGTCACCATCGCCCTCGACCCGGTCAAGGTCACCGACGTGCGCGCGCTGACCGCCGGGCTCACCGCGGCCCTGAAGAAGATCAACGTCACGCTGACCCTCAAGGACCTCCCCGCCCGCATCAAGAAGGCGCCGGAGAACAGCCGCGTCGACATCATCACGGTCCGGCGCGAGGACTACCTCAAGATCAGGTCCCAGGTACGCTCGCTGCCCGGCACCACGTTCCCCGAGGAGCAGCGCGAGCTGGCGCCGAGCCGCATGTTCGCCCGCGCCCTGCTCGGCACCGTCGACCTGGCCACCGCCGAGGACATCGACCGCAGTCAGAACACCCTCACCCAGGGTGAGAAGGTGGGACACGGCGGGCTCCAGCAGAGGTACGACGTGAAGCTGCGCGGCACCGCCGGCCTGTCCGTGGTGATCCGGCGCGGCGGCGAAGACCCGGCCCAGGTCTACAGCACGAAACCGGTGCCCGGCACGCCGGTCAAGACCACCATCGACGTACGCACCCAGACCGCCGCCGACCAGGCCACCGCGGCCGAGAAGCAGCCCAGCGCCCTGGTCGCCGTACGCATCAGCGACTCGGCGGTCCTCGCGGTCAGCAACGGCCCCGACGGCGGCAGTGACAACGTGGCGCTCACCGGCAAGGTGCCGCCCGGCTCGACGTTCAAGATGGTCTCGGCGCTCGGCCTGCTCCAGAAGAAGGCGGTCACCCCCGACGCCACCGCCGACTGCCCGAAGAGCATCGCGGTCGGCGGCAAGACGTTCAAGAACGCGAACGACATGGCGCTGGGCAAGGTCCCGTTCCACACCGACTTCGCCAAGTCGTGCAACACCGCGTTCGTGAACCTCGCGCCCAAACTCGGCGCGGACGGTCTCAAGACCGCGGCGGCCTCCCTCGGCCTGGGCGCCGAATGGGACCTGGGCGTGCCCGCGTCCAGCGGCAAGCCGTCCCCCGCCGACAGTCCGGCCGAGCTCGCCCAGGCCAGCTTCGGCCAGGGTCAGACCGCGGTCAGCCCGCTCGCCATGGCCGGCGCCACGGCGTCGGTCGCGCGCGGCAAGTTCGTGCAGCCCAAGCTGGTGCTCGACCCCGCTCCGCCCAAGCCCGCGGCCGAGGGTTCCGCGCTCGACAAGGCCGCCGTCGACCCGCTGCGGGCGATGATGCGCGAGGTGGTGACGTCCGGCACCGGCAAGGCGCTGAAGAGCATCAAGGGCAAGCCGGTGTACGGCAAGACGGGCTCGGCCGAGTTCGCGGCCGGCTCGACCGACACGCACTCCTGGTTCGTCGGCTGGCAGGGCGACATCGCGTTCGCGGTGATGGTCCAGAAGGGCGGCGCCGGCGCCGAGGCCGCCGTGCCGGTCGCGTCCCGCTTCCTGACCGCACTGAACGCCTGACCGCCCTGAACGCCTGACCGCCCTGAACGCCTGACCGCTCGCTCCCTGTTGCCTATATGCGCTCAGAGCTGCTCTGAGCGCACATAGGCACCGCGGCGGCGCTAGGCGATGTCGGCCGGTTCCCCGGAGCCGAGATCGAAGGCCGGGCGCTGGACGGGCAGGCTGAAGCCGCTGTCCTCCGGCGGCCGCGGACGCAGCATCCCGGGGCGGGTGGCCGGCAACGGCTCGGAGTCGAGCAGCGGCGCGGACCCCAACGGGCGCGGCACGATCGGCCGGCCCGGCGCGGCGTCGCCCCGGCCCCTGCCGTTGAGCTTGGCGGCGGGCTCCAGCTCAGGCTCGTCCTCCTGCGACTCGTCCTCGGCGCGGGGCTCGTCCTCGGCTGCGGGGTCTGTGTCCGGCTCGGCGGCACCGGCCTCAGCCTCGATAATGTCTTCCGGCTCAGCTGCGAGGGTGTCGTCCGTATCAGCCGCGACGGTGTCGTCCGTCTCGGTCTTGATCGGCTCGTTCGGTGAGTCGGTTTTGACGGTGTTGTCGGTTGTCTCGGCCTTGACCTCGTCGCCCCACTGGTCGGCCAGGTCTGCGAGCTCGGCCGCCGTGGCAGGCCCCGCAGGGACGGCCTCGTCGGCCGCCTCGATCAGCTCGGAGTCCGCGCCAGCCTCGATGGGTTCGGCCTCGGCCGCAGGCTCACTCAGCTCGGCCTCGTCGGTCGGTTCGGCCTCGTCGGTGGACTCGACCGGCGTCGGCTCCTCCGAAGTCTCGAGCGGATCCTCGTCTCCGAGGTCCTGGTCGGCGTCGTCCTGGTCGGCGTCGTCCTCGTCGTTCTCCCCCTGGCCGGGGTCGGTCGAGGGCTCCACGGAAGCGGTCCGATCGGCGACGTCGGACACAGCCGACCCGTCGACGAGGTCGGCCACACTCGAGTCGTCGGCCAGATCGGTCGACACCGAGTCGTCGACCAGGTCGGTCGTCACCGGGTCGGCCACCACGTCCGCCGTCACCGGGTCGTCGGCCAGGTCGGTCGTCACCGGGTCGGCCACCACGTCCGCCGTCACCGGGTCGTCGGCCAGGTCGGTCGTCACCGGGTCGTCGATCACGTCCGCCGCGACGGCGTCGTTGGGCAGGCTGGACGGGACCGGGTCGCGGTCTACGTCTGTCGCGACCGGGTCGGCGACCACGTTCGTCGTAGCCGGGCCGGTGGCGACGTCGGCGACCACCAGGTCCGTGGTGAGGTTGGCGGGCGCCACGGTGGTGGCCGGGTTGGTGGCGGAGCGTTCGGCGGCCCAGGCGGCGGACTCGGTCACCGGGTCGGTTGCGGGAGGCTCGGCCAGGTCTTGGCGGGCGGCGTCGAGGTCGGGGCGGGCCGGGGCCGTCCGCAGGGGCGACAAGCCGGCGACGAGGGTCGAGACGATCTCCGCGGCGTACGAGCCGTCGTGGTCGTAGTCGGGGTCGAAGACGGTGATCTCCACGCCGAGGCAGTCGGGCGTGTCGACCAGGCCGGCCAGCAGCAGCTCGAGCTCGGGAAAGGCGATGCCACCGGGTGACGGCGCGTCGACCGCGGGCATCACGGCCGGGTCGAGGACGTCCATGTCCACGTGGACCCAGTAGCCGGCGCAGTCGACCAGCTGGTCGCGGGCCCACTGGGCGCTGCGGGCGGCGCCCTCGGCCCGCAGGGCGGGGACCGGGCGGGTGACGATGCCGGCGGCCTGGAGGTCGAGGCGGTACTCGTCCTGGGCGCGGATGCCCATGACCACCACGTCGATGTCGCGGTAGTAGGGGCGCCGGCCCTCGATGGCCGCCAGGTCGGGCTGGCCGCGGCCGGTGACCAGGGCCAGGTCTTCGCCGGCGGCCGCGCCCACGTAGGACGCGTTGCCGGGGTGACGGAAGTCGGAGTGGCCGTCGACGAAGACCAGGCCGATGCGCCCGCCGATCTCGGCGCCGAGCCGGTGCATGGCCAGACCGGAACCGATCACGATCGAGCAGTCGCCCCCGAGGACCACCGGGAACTCGCCGGCATCGAGGATGTCGGCGATCCGGTCGGCCAGGCGGCGGGAGTATGCATTGATCTGCTCGGCGTGGCACACCCCGTCACCAGGGCGCCAGTCGCCCGGGTCGTAGCGCGGCGGCGTGAGGCAGCCGGCGTCCCGGGCGTGCAGCCGATCGAGCAGGCCGTGGTCACGCAGGGCCCCGGGCGCCTTGGCGCACCCCGGCACCGACGTCACGGTCGGCGGGCGCAGACCGAGATTGGACGGTGCGTCGAGGATGGCGATACGGCGCATGCGGGGCCCTCCCCTTCCTAGGCCATTCTTCTTCAGAACAGGGCGCGGGCCAGGGCGCGGCGAGCCTCGGACACCGCCGGGTCGTCCGGTCCGGCCACCGTGAACAGCGACAGCAGATGTTTGCGGACCTCGTCGCGCTCGTCGCCGCTGGTGCGCTTGACCAGGGCGACCAGGCGCTGGTAGGCCTCCGGCGCCTGCCCGCTGAGCACCTCGATGTCGGCGGCCAGCTGTTGCGCCGCGAGGCCGTCGGGGTCGGCCTCGGCCTTGGCCATCGCCGTGGCGGCGTCCACGCCCTGGATCCGGCGGTACAGCTCGACCTGGGCCAGGCCGGACTCGGCGGCGTGATCTTGCGGGGTCTCGGCCAGGATTTTCTTGTACGCCGCCTCGGCCTCATCGAGGTCGCCGGTCATCAGCGCGTCGTCGGCGGCGTCGAGACGCGGGTCTTCGGCCGGGGTCACGGCCACGCCACCGGCCTTGAGGACCGCGTCGACGTACTGCCGGACCTGGGCCTCGGGCAGCACCCCGGTGAAGCCCTCGACGAGCTGGCCGCCGACCACCGCCACCACCATCGGGATGCCCTGCACACGCAGCGCCTGGGCCAGCCGCGGGTTGGCGTCGACGTCGACCTTGCCGAGCACCCAGGCACCGCCGCCCTCGGCCGCCAGCTTCTCGAGCACCGGCGACAGCTGCTTGCACGGCTCGCACCAGTCGGCCCAGAAGTCGAGCAGCACCGGGGTACTTAGGGAACGCTCGAGCACCTCGGTCTGGAAGTTGGCCTCGGTCACCTCGATGACGGCGGCGCCGATCGCGGCGGGCGGGGCCTGGGGTGCGCCGTCGGCCGCCGGCGGGGCGGCGGCGGGCGGACCGGACGGGGCCGGGCGGGCCGGAGCGGGGCGCAGCGCGCTGAGATCGACCGCGCCGCGGGTGAAGATCGACGGAGTGCTCCGTGGGTCGCTCATGGTTCCCTAGTCTCGCACGCAGAGCAGTTTGTCGGCCGCGCCGCCGGGCAGGTGATATCCGACGTCACATCGGCGACCCCGGCCGGTGGTGCCCATAGGTGCGCAGAGCAGCTCTGCGCACCTATAGGCAACACCTCTGGGCGGTCAGAAGCGGGCGGGCTCGCGATAGATGCCCCATTCGTCCTTGAGGGCGCCGCAGATCTCGCCGAGGGTGGCTTCGGCCCGGGCCGCCTCCAGCATCGGCGGGATCATGTTCTCGTCGGAACGGCTGGCCTCGACCAGGCGATCGAGCGCCTGACGGAGGCGTACCCCATCGCGGTTGTTCTTGCGATCGGCCAGCTCGCGCCGTTGCACCACCTCGACCTCGTGTGAGACCCGCAGGATCTCCAGCTCGCTCGCGACGGTGCTGGTGTGGGCGTTGACCCCGACGATCCGCTTGTCACCCTTCTCCAGGGCCTGCTGGTAGACGAACGCCGCCTCGGCGATGTTGGCGGTGAACCAGCCGTCCTCGATGCCGCGCAGGATGCCCGCGGTCATGCTGCCGTCGTCGCCCAGCTCGCGGATGCGGGTGAAGATCTCCTCCGCCTCGGCCTCGATCCGGTCGGTCAGCTCCTCGAGGTACCAGCTGCCGCCGAGGGGGTCGGCGACGTTGACCACGCCGGTCTCCTCCAAAAGCACCTGTTGGGTACGCAGCGCGATCTCGGCCGACTCGTCGGTGGGCAGTGCGAGCGTCTCGTCGAGCGCGTTGGTGTGCAGCGAGTTGGTGCCGCCGAGGATCGCGGCCAGCGCCTCGACCGCGGTGCGCACCACGTTGTTGACCGGCTGCTGGGCGGTGAGGCTGACCCCCGCCGTCTGGGTGTGGAACTTCAGCCACAGCGCCTTCTCGCTGGTCGCGCCGTAGTCGTCACGCAGGTGGCGGGCCCAGATCCGCCGGGCCGCCCGGAACTTGGCGATCTCCTCGAAGAAGTCGATGTGCGCGTCGAAGAAGAACGACAGGCCGGGCGCGAACGTGTTGACGTCCAGCCCGCGGCTGAGGCCCAGTTCGACGTACCCGAAACCGTCGGCGAGGGTGTAGGCGAGCTCTTGCGCGGCGGTCGAGCCGGCCTCGCGGATGTGGTAGCCGCTCACCGACAGCGGCTTGTAGCGCGGGATCTCGGCCGCGCAGTATTCCATCAGGTCGCCGATCAGGCGCAGGTGTGGCTCGGGCGGGAACAGCCACTCCTTCTGCGCGATGTACTCCTTGAAGATGTCGGTCTGCAGGGTGCCGTCGAGGTTCCGCAGCGTGGCGCCCTGCCGCTCGGCGGCCACCAGGTACATCACGAAGACCGGGACGGCCGGCCCCGAGATCGTCATGCTCGTGGTGACGTCCTCCAGCTTGATGCCGTCGAAGAGGACGTCCATGTCGGCGGCCGAGTCGATCGCCACGCCGCAGTGCCCGACCTCGCCCAGCGACTGCGGCTCGTCGGAGTCGCGGCCCATCAGCGTCGGCATGTCGAAGGCCACGCTCAGCCCGCCGCCGCCCGCGGCCAGGATCATCTTGTAGCGCTCGTTGGTCTGGCGCGCGTTGCCGAAGCCCGCGAACTGGCGGATGGTCCAGGTCCGGCCGCGATAGCCGGTGGGATAGAGGCCCCGGGTGTACGGGAACTCGCCCGGCCAGCCGATCCGGTCGAAGCCCGGGTGATCACCACGCGGGCCGTACACCGGGTCGACATTCAGACCGGAAAGCGTGGTGAAGTCGGCGTCCCGTTTCCGAGCCGCGTCGTAGCGCCGCTGCCAGCGCTCCCGACCGGCGACGATGTCCGCTGCGTCCATGAGCCACATCCTAAGGGCAGGAACTGAACGATCGGTTAGGTTCTGTCCTGCCGATCAGCCGAGAGCGAGGCGGGGCCCCGGTTGATCGGCAGGACAGACCCTAGGTGATTTGATGCGGGGATGAACTTTCAGCTGTCGGCGCAGGGGCCGTTCTCGCTGGCCGAGGCCGCGCGCTTCCAGGAGTCGTTCCCGGCCTTCGACGGCGCGCCCCGGGTGGAGCTGGTGTTCCCCGCCGACGGTACGTGGTCGACGGTCGGCGTGTGGATCGGCGACGACCTGACCGGGCACGTGGTGTCCAACCCGGGCGGTCTCGCACCGGCCGACATCGCCGGCCAGGTGAGCCGGATCCTGTCACTGGACGTGGACGGCCGCGGCTTCGGCGCCGTCGGCGAACGCGACGAGGTGGTCGGCGACCTGCAGCGCCAGTTCCCCGGGCTGCGGCCGGTGCTGTTCGGCAGCGCGTACGAAGCGGCGGCCTGGGCCCTGCTGACCCACCGCATCTCGCGCAGCCAGGGCGCGACCCTGCGCCGCCGCCTGGCCGAGGACCTGGGCGACCGGGTCGACTTCGGCGACCACGTGTCCTTCTCGTTCCCGACGCCCGAGCGGCTGGCCACGCTCGAGCCGATGCCGGGCATGACGATCCGCAAGGTGGAGAACCTGCGCGCCCTGGGCGAGGCGGCCGCGGCCGGCGACCTCGACGTGGACCTGCTCCGCTCGATGACCGTCGACGAGGCGCTCGCGCATCTCAAGAAACTCCCCGGCATCGGCCCGTTCTCGGCCGAACTGACCCTGATCCGCGGCGCCGGCACCGTCGACCTGTTCCCCCGCGAGACGCCCCAGCTGCACCACATCATGGGCGACCTCTACGACCTCGGCCCCGAGCCGCCGCTGGCCCGCCTCGAGTCGATCGCCGGCGGGTGGCGCCCGTACGTCGGCTGGGTGACCTTCCTCCTCAGGAACGCGGGATGACCTCGACGTCGTCACGGTCGGCGGCGGCCGCCAGCGCGGCGTGGCGCAGCGCGTCCCGCACGGCGACGACGGCCGGGCCCTCCACCGAGGACGCGCGGGCGGCCGAGAAGATGGTGCGCTGGAGACGTTCCTCGGTCAGGTGATGGGTGGCGACCTGAGGCAACGCCGCGGTCAGCAGCGCCGGCAGCAGGGCCACGGCCCGGCGCGACCGGAAGCCTTACGGCGCGGTGACGCGATAAACAGCGCCGGCCAGGTCGTCGCTCACGTAAAGAGCCCGGTCAGGCCCCTGCACAGCCATCACCGGCCGCCCCCAGCGCGACCCGTCCGCCACCTGAAACCCGGTCAGCAACGTCTGCTGAGGCCCCAGCGTTCCATCACGCCAGGCGAAGAACGAGACCTCAGGCGGGCGAGGCGGGTTGCGGTTCCACGAGCCGTGTACGCCAACCAGCGCGCCAGCCCCGTACGCGCCGCCCAGCCCGGGCGACACCGCGAAACTCAGACCCAGCGGAGCCGAATGCGCCCCCATGCCCTGCTCGACCGGAGGCAACGTCGCACAGTCGAGTTTGGCGCCATCCGCATTGGTCTGAATGTCCCGCACAAAGGGTCGGGCCGTGTAGCTGAGCGGCGAGTTCTCCTGGCCCGGCTTCACGTCGGGGTCGGGGTTGCAGTACGGCCAGCCGAGATCACGTCCCTGCTGGAGCCGGGCCAGGGGCTCGAGCGGGTGGTCGTTGACGTACGCGGGGATGACCTTGCCCTGATTGTCGCCCTGGTGCGGGTAGCCGATGTTGTCCCGGTTGTTGACCGCGGTCCACACCGCGCCGTCGGGGTCGACGGCCAGGCCGGTGCCGTTGCGGACGCCCCGGGCGAACACGGTGGGCCGGCCCCCGCCGGCGGGGGCCCGGAGGATGGTGGCGCGTTCGGGGGTGGCGTCGCGGTCCTCGGCCGAGATGTTGCCGGTCGAGCCGACCGAGACGTAGAGCGCGCCGTCCTGGCCGACGGTGACGCTCTTCAGCGCGTGCGCGTACTGGCCGCCGAGTTCGGGGCTCTTGGCGTCGGGCAGGCCGTCGATGACGACGCGGCGGCCGGACACCTTTCCGGCCGCGTAGGTGTAGGCGTCGACCTGGTCGCTCTCGGCCAGGTAGAGCGTGTCGCCGTGGAAGGCCAGGCCGTGGGGCTGGTTCAGGCCGGTGACCAGGGTGCTGGCGGTTGGTGCGGCGTCGCCGTTCCCGGGTGCCAGGGCGACCACGTCGCCGAGTTTGGGTCGTGAGACGAGCAGCCGCCGGTCGGGGGTCCAGGCCAGCAGGCGCGCGCCCTCGACCCGCGCCCAGACGGTCACCGTCCAGCCGGGCGGGGCCTGGAGCCGGCGGGCCTGGTCGAACGGCGCGGCATCGGTGCCCGCAGGAGCGCGAACGGTGGTTTCGGCCAGCGAGGTCCCGGCGGAAGGCACAACTGAGGAAGATGACGAGGATGACGGTGACGAACACGCGGTGAGCGCCAGTCCACCGGCTAACAGCGCGAGCGCGATCCTCTTCACCGGAGCATCAGTACCCCCTGAACCGGGGACATGCAACCGGCCCGGTCGCACGAGGCGACCGGGCCGGGGCGGATCAGGGGCCGGAGACCAGGGGCTCCTCGGTGTGACCGGCCCGGGCCGCGGCGCCCAGGTTGTTGATCACGTGGGAGATCGTGCCGGTGCCACCCAGGGACACCGTGATCATGTTGCGGAAGCGGATGCCGGGCTTGGCCGGGGTCTCGAAGGCCCGGGCGTTGACGACCGACGAGTTGACGTTGAAGAAGCAGTAGCTGCCCAGGCCCCACGCCTCGTGGGTGGTGACCGAGTCGGCGACCTTGTACGCCGCCCAGCCCTGCGCGCTGCCGTTCATGTAGGCGGCCTGGTTCGGCGGGTCGTACGGCATCTCGTTCTGGTAGAAGTACGTGCGGCCGCGGTCACCGTTCCAGATGGTCTGGTACTGCTGGAAGTGCTCGACGAACAGGCCGTAGAAGGTCACGTCGTTGCCGTTGACGATCAGGCCGTTGCGGCCGGGGTTGACGTTCCAGCCGACCACGTTGTTGTTGATGCCGTGGTCGGCCCGCCAGATCCAGGCGTGGTCGCCGATCACGTTGTTGCTGTTGATCTGCATGCTGATCGTGGCCTTGCCGGCCACCGCGCCGCCGACCCGGATGAACACGTCCGAGAGAACGGTCGGGTTGGTGGCGTGCGAAAGAGTGGAGCCGGGCGGGCCGACCTGGAGCAGGATGTTCGAGTTGGTGGTGTTGGCGTCGAACAGCACCCCGGCCAGCCGGACCCCGTCGACGTCGGCGATGTGCATGGCGTCGACGCCGTTGTCGGGCATGAAGGTGGCCAGGCCGAGGCCGAGGATGACGGTGTTGGGGCGGGTCACGTTGAGCGTCTGGTTGAGGTGGTAGACGCCGGGCGTGACGAGCAGGTTCTGGCCGGCCGCGAGGGCCGCGTTGATCGTCGCCGCGGTGTCGCCGGGCTTGACGATGGCGAACGACGAGATCGGCAGCGAGGAGCCCGCCGGGTTGCCGTTCGCCCAGCTGGTGCCGACCGCGTTGGTGCGGAGCGAGGGCACGAAGACCTGGTACGCCCCGGCGCTGTCGATGTAGAGGTACGGCTTCTCGGCGATGACCGGCGACTGGGCCACGTTGGTGTACTTGGGGTCGGGGAAGGTGTTGCCGGGGGCGCCCTGGTCACCGACGAAGACCGCGTTCCAGTTCTTGTTCACGTAGCCCGCCATCGACGAGTTGCGGAAGATGAACTGCTGCTGCGAGCCGTTGTCGATCTGACCGTCCACCTTGGTGTCGGCCATGAAGCCACCGGACGACCAGCCGCCGTCGGACAGCGCCAGCCGGCCCCGCAGGTGCATCCGGCGGTACGGCGCGGCCTGCGAGACGGCCCAGCGGTCCTGCCCGTCGGCGGGGGTCACGGCCAGGCCCTCGGCCGAGCGCCAGAAGTTCTGGGTGGCGTTCTGCGAGCCGTCGTGCCACCAGTCGGCCTCGACGTGCACATGGCCGTTGATGTTGGTCTGGTCGGGGGTGTGGCCGAGGCCGGCGACCTGGGTGAAGAAGCCGACGTTGGCGTCGACGTTGTAGCTGCCCGGCTTGAACAGCAGCGCGTACCGCTGGGTGCCGAACTGGTTCTCCACCTGCTGGTTGAAGACCTGGGTGAGCTTGTTCTGGATGGTCGACGAGGACATCGACGGGTCGAAGATGGTGACGTTGGGCCCGAGGTCCGGGGCGGTGGGGTCGGTCGGCGGCGGGGTGCCGGCGCCGGCGAAGGTCCACTTCTGGTTGGCGCCGCCGCCGCAGTCCCACAGCTGCACCTTGGCTCCGTTGGCGAGGTTGTTGTCCTTGATGTCGAGGCACTTGTTCGCGGCGACGTTGACCAGGTCGTGGCTCGCGGTCAGCGTCCACTTCTGGGTGGCGACGGTGTCGAAACAGTCCCAGAGGTGTACGACGGCGCCGTTCACGGTCGAGTTGTTCGCGACGTCCAGGCACTTGCCCCGGGCCTGCACGGATCCGTTGTCGGCGAAGGTCCAGGTCTGGTTGGCGCTCCCACTGACGCAGTCCCACATCTGGGGCTGGTTGCCGTTGGCGGTGGAGCCGCCGGTGACGTCGAGGCACTTGTTGTTGGCCGTGCTGACCAGGGTTCCGGAGGAGGCGGCGAGCGCCCCGGTGGTGCCGGCCACCACACCGAGGCCGGCCACGACGACGCTGAGCAGGGCGCCGGCGAGGAGTCTGTGAGGGGACACGAGGGGGTCCTTTCGAGCGGGGAAAAGGGGAACCGAAAGGTTGGTTAACAGTTCCCTCGCCCCGCCCGAACGGTCAATGAGGTATCGACCGACTTAAGCTTCCCCTAAGGTGCGGAACCGGTTCCGCCATGTGGGACGGTCACACTCGGTGATCGAGGATCCAGGCTTGCGGGTTGCCCTTGCGGTAGAGCATCCGCATCATCGCCGGCATCATCGCGTCGCGGATGGCCGCGCCCACCGGCCCCGCCGCCTTGCCGCTGCCGTTGCGCCGGCCTGCTTGAACGACCTTCTGCACCCGGGGCCGCCGGATCTCCTCGTAGCACGCCAGCCCGGCCGGCACGGAAGGCGAGGACGCCAGCGCCTGCCCCAGCACCACCGCGTCCTCGAAGGCCATCGACGCGCCCTGCCCCGACGACGGTGACGCGGCGTGTGCGGCGTCGCCGACCAGCACGACGTTGTCCGAGCGCCAGGTCCGCACCTTCGGCAGGTCGTACGTGTTCCACGGCCCGAGCGCCTCCGGCGTGGCCCGGACGATCGCCGCGGCGGGACCGGAATCGGCCGAGAGCAGGTCGATCAGATGCTCCCGCCAGCCGGGGAAAGAGCCATGGTGAGGCGTACGCGAACCGGGGTTGGCGAACCACCACACCGACCCGTCCGGCGCCACGCTCCAGCCGAAGAAGCACCGCCGCCCGAAGGTCATGTGCACCAGGCCGGGCGTGGGGTCGAAGTCCGCGCCGACCGGCCCCTCGGTGAAGCCACCGGCGTTGAGCAGGCCGAGATAGTGCGGCTGGGCGGGATCGAGGTTGCGGCGTACCTGGGAGTTGATGCCGTCCGCCCCGACGAGCAGGTCGGCGTCGTGCGCCACCTCGGTCACCCGGCTCGAGTAGTGGATCGGGACGCCCGCGTCGAGCGCCGCCCGGCGCAGCGTGAGGTAGAGGTCGGCCCGCCGGATCGTGGTGGTGACCAGCCCGTCGGCGGTCGGTCCGCCGAGCGGCGCCTGGGCCAGCCGGCGACCGGCCCCGTTCCAGAGCACACAGGTCGGGGTGGGAAAACCGCCGGCCAGGGCCACGGATGGGTCGATACCGAGCGTACGCAGGGCCGCGATGCCGTTGACGGCGACCGTGACAAACGCTCCGAGCTCGGCCGCGCCCTCGGCCCGGGCCTCGTGGATCTCGACTTCCCAGCCGAGGCGGTGCAGCGCCAGGGCGGTGGCGGTCCCCGCGTAGCCGGCGCCGGCAACAATCGCTTTAGTCATGGGTTAACTATGCACGCCATGACTATGGCAGACAACCCTGAATCAACCCCTAGGCTCTGTCGCATGGCTGATCGAGCGATAAGGCACTCGCCCCTGGCGATCGTGCTGCTGGCGCTGCTGCTCGAGGAGTCGATGCACCCCTACCGGATGCAGCAGATGATCAAGGAGCGCGGGCAGGACCAGCTGGTCAACGTGGCCCAGCGCAACAGCGTCTACCAGGCGCTCGACCGGCTGGTCCGGGACGGCCTGGCCCGGCCGGCGGGCACCGCGCGGGATGGCGGGCGGCCGGAACGCACCACCTACGAGATCACCACCGCCGGGCGGGACGAGCTGCACCGCTGGGTGGCCGGCCGGCTGCCGGCGCCGGCCCGGGAGTTCCCGGAGTTCCCGGTCGCGCTGGCCCTCCTGGCCATCCTCGGGCCGGAGAAGGTCCGCGAGCTCCTGGCCGCCCGGGCCGCGGCCCAGGCGGCGAAGCTGGCCACGATCGAGGAGCAGGCGCCGCCGGGGCTGCCGCGGCTCTTCCTGATCGAGGACGAATACCGCGCGGCGATGTTGCGGGCGGAGATCGGCTGGCTGCGCGGGCTGATCGACGATCTGGCCGACGGCACGCTGACCTGGGACCGGACGATGATCCAGGAGACGTTAGAGCGCTTTCAGTAGTTCCTCGGCGGCCGCGTACGGATCGAGGGAGCCCGCCGCCACCCGGGCCGCCAGCGCGCTCAGCGGCGTACCCACCCGAAGTGAGCCCATCCGCGCACGCAGCGTGCCCAGCGCGATCGCCTCGACCTCGACGGCGGCCCGCCGCTCCCGCCGCTCGCCGAGCGTGCCCGAGTCGGTGAGCCACTGGCGGTGCTTGTCGATCGCGGCCACCACGTCGTCGATGCCGTCGCGCTTGATCGCCACCGCGCGCACCACCTGGGGCCGCCAGTCGCCCGCGGCCCGCTCGCCGAGAGCCAGCATCCCCTGGATGTCGCGGTAGGTGTTGTCGGCGCCCGGCCGGTCGGCCTTGTTGATCACGAAGACGTCGGCGATCTCCAGGATGCCGGCCTTGACCGCCTGGATCGCGTCGCCCATCCCGGGCGCCAGCAGCACCAGCGTGGTGTCGGCGAGCTGGGCGATCTCGACCTCGGCCTGGCCCACGCCGACCGTCTCGACCAGGATCACCTCGCAGCCGGCGCCCTCCAGCACCCGCACCGCCTGGGGCGTGGCCGCGGCGAGGCCGCCGAGCTGGCCGCGGGTCGACATCGAGCGGATGTAGACGCCGGGGTCGGACGTGTGTTCCTGCATGCGGATCCGGTCGCCGAGGATCGCGCCGCCGGAGAACGGGCTGGCCGGGTCGACGGCCAGCACCGCGACCCGCTTGCCCGCGGCCCGCAAGGACCGGACCAGCTCGTTCGTGGTCGTCGACTTGCCCACCCCGGGCGAGCCGGTGAGCCCGACGACCTGAGCCTTCCCCGTGTCAGCGGCGAAGGCCGCCGCGACGGCCGGCAACTGAGGCGAACCGTTCTCGACGAGACTGATCAGGCGGGCGACGGACCGAGCGTCGCCGTCGCGGGCTCGCGCGACCAGTTCCGGTAGAGAAAGGCTCACGGAACGGAAATTATCAGCGCGTCGCCCTGGCCGCCGCCACCGCACAGGGCCGCCGCGCCCCGGCCGCCGCCGCGTCGCCGCAGCTCGTAGGCCAGCGTGAGGACCAGCCGGGCCCCGGACATGCCGATCGGGTGGCCCAGCGCGATCGCGCCGCCGTTCACGTTGACCCGGTCCTCGTCGACCTTGAGCTCGCGCATCGACTGGAGGACGACCTGGGCGAACGCCTCGTTCATCTCGATCAGGTCGAGGTCGGCCACGGTCAGCCCGGCCTTGCCCAGGGCGTGCCGGATGGCGTTGGCCGGCTGGGACTGCAGTGACGAGTCGGGCCCGGCCACGTTGCCGTGCGCCTCGATCTCGGCCAGCCAGGTCAGGCCCAACTCCTCGGCCTTGGCCCGGCTCATCACCACGACCGCGGCGGCGCCGTCGGAGATCGGGGACGCGCTGCCGGCCGTGATCGTGCCGTCCTTGGTGAAGGCGGGCCGGAGCTGGCCCAGGGTCTCGGCGGTGGCGTCCGGGCGTACGCCCTCATCGGTGTCGACGACCTTGTCGGTCTCGCGCAGCCCGACCTTGATCGGCACGATCTCTTCGCCCAGCCGGCCCTCGCGTTGCGCCGCGGCCGCGCGCTGGTGGCTGAGGGCGGCGAACGCGTCCTGCTCGGCCCGGGTGATGCCCAGCTCGGAGCCGCTGCGCTCGGTCGACTCGCCCATCGAGACGCCGTCCCAGGGGTCCATCAGCCCGTCGACCGCCATGTGGTCGCGGACCAGCACGTCGCCGTACTTGCTGCCCTGGCGGTGGTTCATCAGCAGGTGGGGCGCGCCGGTCATCGACTCCATGCCGCCGGCCACCACGATGTCGAACTCGCCGGCCCGGATCAGCTGGTCGGCCAGCGCGATCGCGTCGAGCCCGGAGAGGCACACCTTGTTGACGGTCACGGCCGGGGTGGTCATCGGGATGCCCGCCGCCACGGCCGCCTGCCGCGCCGCGATCTGCCCGGCGCCGGCCTGCAGCACCTGGCCCATGATCACGTACTGCACCTGGTCGGGCCGCACGCCGCCCCGCTCCAGCGCGCCCGCGATGGCGTGGCCGCCGAGCACGGTGGCCGGCACGTTCTTGAGGTTGCCGAGAAGACGACCCATGGGTGTACGAGCGCCGCTGACGATTACCGAGGTGCCCACTGATCCTCCGCCGACTGAACGATGGTTAGGGTGACACACTATCCGGTATGACGGATCTTCCCCTCGTCGGATTGTTGCGCATCGACCACGTCGGCGTGGCCGTGCCCGACTTGGACGAGGCTGTGGCCTTCTACGCCGAGACGTTCGGTCTGCGCTGCGTCCATCAGGAGACCAACGAGGAACAGGGCGTACGCGAGGCGATGCTGGCCGTCGGCGACGATCCGGCCGCGCCACGCCTGCAACTGCTGGCGCCCGCCCGGCCCGACTCGGCGATCGCCAAGTTCCTCGATCGCGGCGGCCCCGGGCTCCAGCAGCTGGCGTACACCGTGCGCGACGTGCGGGCGAGCAGCGAGGCTCTGCGAGCGCGCGGCCTGCGGTTGCTCTACGACAACCCCCGGCGGGGCACCGGCGGCTCGCTGATCAACTTCGTGCACCCCAAGGACGCCGGCGGCGTGCTGGTGGAATTGGTGCAACCTGCCTGATTTGTACGCCGACCGAGTGAAACGTCCCCGCCGCACCCGCCTGGCCTGGCAGGATCGTCCACATCGTCGGCCGCAACGATGGGATGATCCACGGTCAAACCGTGACACAGCAGGTGAGGGGCTGCACGCGCGGCCGGACCCCGCCCGGCCGAACGGCGGGCGGACACCCTCGACCGGTGGACGAAGCTGATCTTAGGGGGCTATTTCTTAGGGCCCCTCCCCCTTGCATGCCTCAGGGGGGTTCGCAAGGATGGCGCAATGCCCCAGCAGCAGGACCAAAATCTCGCGTTCTTCGAGACCGCCAATTCTCAGCACGACTTCACGGTTGTCCTGCGTGGATACGACCGTGGCCAGGTCGACGCCCACCTCGGCCGCCTGGTCGCCGCGCTGAACCAGTCCGAGCAGGCCCGCGCCGAGGCCGAGCAGCGGATGAACGACGCGCAGCGCCGGTTGCGCCAGGCCGAGCAGCGGCTGAACGCGCTCGAGCAGAAGCTCGCCGACAGCAACAAACAGCTGGAGGAGAACAACAGACCGACGCTGTCCGGGCTGGGCACCCGGGTCGAGCAGATCCTGCGGCTGGCCGAGGAACAGGCCAACGACCACCGGAGCGAGGCGAAGCGGGAGTCCGAGGGCATTCTCTCCGCCGCCCGCCTGGAGGCCCGCGAGATCACCGACAAGGCGCGGGCCGAGGCCGCCGCGATGAAGGCGTCCGCCGAGCGCGAGGCCGGTCAGATGCGCACCCACGCCGAGCGTGAGGCGGCCGAGACCCGGGTGCAGGCCCGGCGTGAGGCCGACACGCTGCGGGGCGACGCCGACCGCGAGACCAAGCAGCTGCGTACGGTCACCGCGCACGAGGTCGCCGAACTGAAGTCCACCGTCGAGCGCGAGGTCAACGCGCTCCGGGCGACCGCCGAGCGCGAGATCACCCAGCAGCGGGCCAAGGCCGGCCGCGAGGCCGAAGAGAAGCGGGCCGAGGCGACCAAGATGCTCTCCGACGCCCGTGACAAGCGCGACAAAGACCTGCAGGCCCTGGCCCTCGAGATCGCCGAGCGCCGCGAGAAGGCCGAGCGGGAAGAGGCCCAGCGGCACGCGGCCCAGGTCAGCGCCACCCAGAAGATGGTGGCCGAGGCCGAGGAGCGGGCCCGGGCGGCCGAGGACCGGTCCAAGGAGATCGAGCAGCGCGCCGAGCACCGCCGGGTCGAGGCCGACCGGAACGCCAACGAGACGGTCGAGAAGGCCCGCGCCCTGTCCGACAAGACGGTCACCGAGGCCCGCTCCGAGGCCAACCGGCTGCTCAGCGAGGCCCGCACCGAGGCCGAGCTGACCACCCAGGCGGCCCGCCGCGAGGTCGACGATCTCACCCGTCAGAAGGACCAGGTCACCAACCAGCTCGGTCAGATGCTCTCCGGGCTCTCCGGCCTGGTGCCCTCGGTGGGCGCCGCGGCCAAGGCGGCGGTCGAGAACGCCACCAAGCCGGCCGCGGAGAAGTCCGACAAGCCCGCCGAGGCTGCTCCGGCCCAGCGTGACGGCGAGAAGGAGGACGCCGGCGACAAGCCGGTGGCCGCCAAGACGAACTCCTGAGACGTTGCCGACGGCGTACAGCGGTTGCACATTTCGGGGTTAGTGCGCGACGGTAGTTCGGTGGCATGAATCGATGCGGGCCGTACTGGAGAACACTCCGGTGCGGCCCGATCGCTTGCGTGCCCGGCGCACCTGACAAAATCACAACCAGACGCACCTTCCGTCCAAGCCGGTGTGTATCGGCACATCAGCGGACGATGCGTATGTGAGGATGGACAGCATGTCGCACGGCGGTGAAATCTTCGGCCTCGGTGGGGACGCGGCCTCCGAGCCCAGCTTCGAGACCGCCCTGCGGGGTTACGAGAAGAAGCAGGTCGAGCGCTACGTCGCCCGGGCCGAGAACGAGATCTCGGCGTTGTCGACCGAGCGGGAACAGGCCTATCAGCAGATCCAGGCGATGGCCTCGCAGGTCGACCGGCTCCAGCAGGAGCTCACCCAGGCCCGCCGGCAGGGCGGGGTGGGCGGCGAGGTGTCCTTCCGGCACCTCGGCCCCAAGGTCGAACAGATCCTGGCCGCCGCCGAAGAGGTCGCGGCCGACATCAAGAACTCGGCGACCGACGACATCGCCGCCCGGCTGGCCGAGGCCGAGCGGATCCGGGCCGAGTCCGAGGCGCACGCCCACGACGGCATCCGCGACTTCGAGATCGCGCTGGCCGCCCGGCGCGCCGAGGAGGAGAAGGCCGACGCCGCCCGGCGCGCCGCCGCCGAGAAGGCGCTGGCCGCGAGCCGGCAGGCCGCCGAGCAGATGCGCGCCGAGGCCGAGTCCACGCTGAGCCGGGCCCGGGCCGAGGCGGCGCAGTTCAACGAGACGGCGACGGCCGAGGCGCAGCGCGCCCGCAGCGAGGCCGAGGGGTACGCCAAGTCCACCCGCCTGCAGGCCGACCAAGAGGTCAAGGCTCTGCGCGAGAAGGCCGCGATGGAGGTCGCCAGCCAGCGCACCGCGGCCGAACGCGAGCGCGGCGAGCTCAAGGCCGGCCTCGAGCACGAGCTGGTGCAGCGCCGGCAGACCGTGGTGCAAGAGCTGGGCCAGCTCCGCACCGGCGTCGAGAAGCAGTGCGCCGACCTTCGCAGCGAGGCCGACAAGTACGCCGAGGACGTGCTCCGCAAGTCCGACGAGCAGGCCACCAAGGTGCGCAAGGAGATCGAGGCGCAGCAGGCGAAACTGGCCAAGGCGTCGGAAGAGCTGGCCGCCGCGCAGGCCAAGGTGACCGAGGCCGAGACCCGGGCCAGGACCGCGGCCGAGCGGGCTCAGGGCGCCGAGCGCGAGACCGAGCGGGTGCAGCAGCGGCTGGCCGAGGTGCAGAAGCAGCTCGAGGCCGAGCTCAAGCGGGTGGCCGAGGCCAAGCGCGCCGGTGAGGCGGCCGAGCGGCGCGCCGCCGACGTCCGCCGCCAGGTGCAGAGGGAAGCGAAGCGGGTGGCCGAGCTGGCCGCCGCCGCCGTGATGGCCGCGGCCGCCTCGCCGGACGGCGAGGACGACTACGACGACGACCCGGCGCCCGCCCCGGTGGTCGCCTCGGCGCCGGTCGAGAAACCGGCCGACAAGCCGGTGGAGAAGGTGGCCGAGAAGCAGGACGCCGCGCCCGCCCCCGGGAAGGTCACAGCGTCCGCTAAGGTGACGGTTCCGCCGTCCTAGAAGGCCGGCGCGGACGCCGACTGACGCTCCCCCGGAGGTAGACCGGTGACGGCCGACGAGACCAAGGGTTCGCCCGCGCCGCCCGAGGACGACAAACCGACTCCCGAGGAACCGGCCGATGCCACGCCGCGCTTCGGGACGCCCGGTCCCCCGATCGACCGGCGCAACCCGTTCTTCATCGGCTTCCTCGGCGCCATCGGGGCGCTGCTGGCCTATGCGGCGTTCAACGGCATCCGCGGCGCCGGTTCGATCCTGGTCCTGATCTTCGTGGCGATGTTCCTCGCCATCGGGCTCAACCCGGCCGTCACCCGCATCCAGAAGTGGGGCGTGCCGCGCGGCGGCGCCGTCGCGATCGTCGCCCTGGTCGGGCTGATCGTGCTCGGCGGCGCCCTCGTCGCCCTGGTGCCGCCGGTGGTCACCCAGAGCGGCGAGCTGATCAGCAACATCCCCGGCTACATCGAGAGCCTCCAGCGCAACGAGACCCTGCGCGACCTGATCCAGCGGTACGACCTGCTGGCCAAGGCGCAGAGCGCGATCAGCGCCAGCACGGTCGGCAACACGCTGGGCGGCATCGCCGGCGCGGCCGGGCTGATCTTCGGCACGATCTTCAACGTGCTGACCGTGCTGGTCCTCACGATCTACTTCCTGGCCGCGTTCGAGCGGATCAAGAAGGGCGCGTTCCGGATGGTCCCGGCCACCCGGCGCGAGCGGGTGCAGCTGCTCACCGACGAGATCCTGACCAAGGTCGGTGCGTACATGGTGGGCGCGGTGATGATCGGGCTGCTGGCCGGCATCAGCACCTGGATCCTGGTGCTCATCCTCGGCCTGGCGTACCCCTTCGCGCTGGCCGTCGTGGTCGCCGTGCTCGACCTCATCCCGCAGATCGGCGCGACCCTCGGCGCGATCGTGGTCAGCCTGGTCGGGCTGGCCCACTCGCTCACCGCCGGGCTGGTCTGCGCCGGCTTCTTCCTGCTCTACCAGCAGGTCGAGAACTACTTCATCTACCCGCGGGTGATGCGGCGTTCGGTCGAGGTCAGCGACGTGGCCGCGGTGGTGGCGGCGCTGGTGGGCGCGGCCCTGTTCGGCGTGATCGGCGCGCTGGCGGCGATCCCGATGGTGGCCGCGATCCAGCTCATCGGCCGCGAGGTCGTGCTCCCCGCGGCCGAGCGAAAGTAGGCCAGTGGTAGCTCGGAACGGCATCCGGGGCTCGGATGCCGCTCTGAGCTACCACTACTTCGAGAGCACTACTCCGAGAGCGGCTTCGGCACCGGCGTGTCGGCGAAGGCGGCGACCGTGCGGTTGGCGTACGCGTTCATGTCGCCCGTCTCCATCGGGCCGTCCCAGGTGGCCGGCAGCGGCGTCGCCACCGCCGGCGCCACCCGGCGGACCACCTCGTCGAGCACGGTCTCGGCGTCGCCCACCCACAGGTGCTTGGCGCCGTCGACGCCGATCACCTCGGCCTGGGGCACCACCGCGAAGCGCTCGATCGCCTCGGCCGGGCGCAGGTAGTCGTCCAGCTCGGGCACCAGCGCGACCAGCGGTTTCCGCGAGGAGGCCCACGCGGCCAGGTGGGCCGGCTGGGAGAAGCGGAGCGGCGGCGACAGCAGGATCGCGCCTGCCACCGCCGGGTCGAGGCCGTGCATGAGCGTCAGATCGGTGCCGAACGACCAGCCCAGCAGCCAGATGTTGGGCAGGTCGTGGAACTCGGCGAACTCGATCGCCGCGGCCACGTCGAACCGCTCGCCGTTCCCGTTGTCGAAGGAGCCCTCGCTGGTGCCGCGCACGCTGCTCGTACCCCGGGTGTTGAATCTCAGAACCGCGACCCCGGCCAGCGCCGGCAACCGCCACGCGGCCTTGCGGAAGACGTGGCTGTCCATCATGCCGCCGTGGGTGGGCAGCGGGTGCAGGCAGACCAGGGTGGCCACCGGCGGGCGGTCGAGCGGCAGCGCCAGCTCACCGACCAGGGTCAGGCCGTCGGCCGTCTCGAGCTCGATGTCGTCCCGCTCAGCGGGCAGCACGCTGTTGGCGCGGATGGGTGCACTCACTCGATCATCCTTACCCATACCTCGGCGCGTTCCGCGACCGCTCCGCCGACGGGCCACGCCGGTCACGGGCCCGCCAGCAGCCGGTGTGCCAGTGGCGGCGGTCGCCGGCGTCGCCCCGCTCGTCGGCCGGCCACGCCACCACGTGGGCGACACCGGGCTGGATCTGCTGCATGCAGCCCGGGCAGAGGTAGGTCTTGGTGGCCGCGCCGCCGAAGATGGACCGGACCATCCACTCGCCGTCCTGGTACTGCTGGACGCCCTCGATACCGCGGCGCACGTTCTCCTCACGGGGAGGCTCGGGGGCGGCCGCCCGGCGCGGGCGATTTCGTCGCGGGCTCACGGGTACCAAGGATACGTGCGCGAACTAAGCTCACATTCATGACGGCGACGCGTACGCCGGGTGTCCCGGCGATCGAGGACGGCCTGCTCATCTCCACCAACCCCGCCACCGGGGCCGAGGCCGGGCGGGTACCGGTGGCCGCCGAGGCCGCGGTGACCGAGGCGGTGGCGGCGGCCCGCACGGCCGGGGACTGGTGGGCCGGGCTGGGCTTCGACGGGCGCAAGGAGCGGCTGCTGCGCTGGCGCGCGGTGATCGCCGAGCGCATCGAGGAGCTGGGCGAGCTCGCCCAGCTCGAGGGTGGCAAGCCGGTCGCCGACGGGATCGTCGAGGCGACCGCCGCGATCGAACACATCGACTGGGCCGCCCGCAACGCCAAGCGGGTGCTCGGCCCGCGCCGGGTCCGCAGCCGGGTGATGGTCCTCGAGCACAGCGGCCACCTGGAATATCAGCCGTACGGGGTGGTCGCGGTCATCGGGCCGTGGAACTACCCGATCCTCACGCCGATCGGGTCGATCTCGGGCGCCCTGGCCGCCGGCAACGCCGTGGTGTTCAAGCCGAGCGAATACACCCCGATCGTCGGTCAGTGGCTGGTCGACACGTTCGCCGAGGTGGTGCCCGAGCACCCGGTCTTCCAGGCGGTGCACGGGCTGGGCGAGGTCGGCGGGGCGCTGTGCCGGGCCGGCGTGAACAAGGTGGCGTTCACCGGGTCCACCGCCACCGGCAAGAAGGTGATGGCGGCCTGCGCCGAGACGCTGACGCCGATGGTGATCGAGGCCGGCGGCAAGGACGCGATGATCGTGGACGCGGACGCCGACGTCACCGCGGCGGCCGAGGCGGCGGTCTGGGGCGGGATGACCAACGCCGGGCAGACATGCGTCGGCATCGAGCGGGTGTACGCGGTGGCCCCGGTCTACGACGCGTTCGTCGCGGCGGTCACCGAGAAGGCCGGCAAGCTGCGCACCGGGCAGGAGATCGGGCCGATCACCATGCCCAAGCAGATCGAGATCATCAAGCGGCACATCGACGACGCGCTCGACTCCGGGGGCGAGGCGGTGCTGGGCGGACGCGACTCGGTGCAAGCGCCATACGTCGCCCCGACCGTGCTGGTCGGCGTACCCGAAGAATCCGCGGCCGTCCGGGAGGAAACGTTCGGTCCCACGCTGACCATCACCAAGGTCGCCGACGCGGACGAGGCGGTGGCCAAGGCCAACGCGGTGCCGTACGGGCTGGGCGGCAGCGTCTTCGGCAAGGCCAACGCGATCCGCATCGCCCGCCGGATGCGCTCCGGCATGGTGGCGGTGAACTCGGCGCTCGCCTTCGTCGGCAACGCGAACCTGCCGTTCGGCGGGGTCGGCGACTCCGGCTTCGGCCGCATCCACGGCGACGACGGGCTGCGCGAGTTCGCCCGGGCCAAGGCCGTCTCGGTGCGCCGGGGCCCGTCACTCATCCCCGCGATGACCTTCGAGCGCACCCCGGCCCAGATGCAACGGCTGATCAAGACCGTCAAGATGCTGTACGCCCGAAAGCCGTGACCGGCGCTGCTAGCGTTCCAGAGGTGGTAGATCACCCTGCGGTGCAGGTCGACGGGCTGGTGGTCGGCTACGGCTCGACCCCGGTCCTGAACGGCGTCGGTCTGCTGGTCCCGGCCGGCGCCGGCGTCTGTGTCACGGGCGAGAACGGCATCGGCAAGTCGACGCTGCTGCGCTGCGTGGCCGGCCTGCAGCGCCCCGACGACGGCGAGATCCGGGTTTTCGGCGGCCGCCCCGGCTCCACTCCGGACTACTGGCGGGCCGTGGTGACCACGGTGGAGCCGCCCACCTGGTATCCCGGCCTGACCGCCCGCGAGCACGCCGAACTGGTCTGTCGCGCGCACGGCCAAGACCCGGCCGCGGCCGGCGTCGACGACGCGCTCGAGCAGTTCGGGCTGACCGGACACCGCGACGCCATCCCCGCGTCCCTGTCCTCCGGCCAGAAGCAGCGCCTGACCCTCGCGCTGGCCTTCCTGCGCCCCAGTTCCCTGCTCATCCTGGACGAACCCGAGCAGCGCCTCGACCGTGACGGCCGGGCCCTGGTCGCCGACCTGATCGCCGAATACCTGAAGACCGGCGGCTCGATCCTGATGGCCAGCCACGACGACGACTTCGCGGCGGCCTCCGGCACCGACATCACCACGATGGAGTCGCTCTCGCCCGCTTCGTCGTCTTCCCCGGGGCCGACCACGTGACCACGGTGGCGGTCCGGCCGGTCCGCCGCTGGATCCACCAGACCCAGGTCGCCCACCTGGAGCGCGGCGAACGCTTCGGAACCTTCTACGTCATCGTGCTGTCGGTGCTGATCCTCGGCAGCATGTTCTGGAACCACATCCACGGCCTCGTCTGGCCGACCCACCCGGACATCTCCGGCCTGGCCGCCGGCTCCCTGACCACGGTCCTGACCGGCGGCCTGTACCTGGCCCTGCGCCGCCTCGGCCCGCTGGCGATCAGCCGCCCCGCCGCCTCCTGGCTGCTCACCGCGCCGGTCAGCCGGCGCCGTCTGCTGTGGCCGTCGCTGGCGGTCGCCTCGGTCTTCGCCTTCATCCTGTCGGCCGTGGCGGCCCTGGCCATCACCGGCCACGCCAGCCCGCGGCCGCTGCCCCTCGTGCTGATCATCCTCGGCGCGGTCGCCGGCCTCGGGGTGCTGCTGGTCGCGCTGGCCGCCCAGCCCGGCCGCCGGTGGGCCCGGCTCCTGGACAACGTTGTCGCCCTGGTGGTGGCGGGCGGTCTCGCCGGGCTGGTGGCCGACGCGGCCGTCGGAGCGCCTCTGGTCTCCGGTTTCCCGAGCCTGGTGGGGCCGGCCACGGGCGCCCTCGCGCTGGTCGTCGGGGCGTTCTTCGTGCTGGCCGTACGCAATCTGAACCGCACCCCCGCCGACCGCATCCTCGACGCCTCCCGCACCGCCGGCACCCTGGCCGACTCGGCCTTCGGCGTGGAACCGTCCTGGGTGGCCGACATGCTCGAGCGCCAGTACTGGGCCCACCGCAAACTGCGTTCCGCCGGGCTGAACGCCCACCTGCCGGTGCTGACCGCCCAGGACCTGCGCCTGGCCCTTCGCCGCCCCCGCCGCCTCCTCTGGCTGATGCTCGCCACCGCCCTGCCCGCCCTGCTCAGCCACGCCCCCACCTGGCTGCTGGGCATCGCGGTCCTGGTCGGCGCCCTGCTGGCGGCCGGCACCACGGCCGCCAACACCCGCAGCGACGCCGCCAACCCCGTGATGCTCCGCATGCTCGCGCTGAGCTCCCGCCAGGCCCTCACCCAGCGCCTGATCGTGCCGGCGGTCCTGGCCGCCCTGTGGAGCGCCACCTCCCTGACCCTGCTGCAACTGCTGTCGGCCCTGCCGCCCGGCCCGTGGTGGGCGCTGGGCCTCGCGCTCGGCCCCGTCGGCGCCGCGGCCGCCATCCGCCGGGCCCGCGTCGGCTTCGTGGACAACTCCCTGCTACCCCTGGAAACCCCGATGGGTACGGTGTCCACCGGCCCCGCCCTGGCCTCGGTGGTCGGCTACGACCTCCTGCTCCTGGGCCTGCCCGCCATCGTCCTGATCGCCGAAGGCAGCCCGCTGACCTGGGTCGGCGTCGCGGTCCAGGTGGGCTTCGCGGCCCTGGGCGCCCGCTTCTACCTGTCCGGCACCACCGACCCTTCGCGGGTCGAGTTGGCCAAGCCGTCCTGAGGCCCCTCGGCGGACGAGCAGAACTACTGGCCGGGCATTCAGTCCCGCGAGGCCACTGACTGGGCGGCGCTGCTGCCCGCCGACGACATGACCGGTGGCTCACTCCCGACCCTTCCGCGCGGACGCCGCTCATCGAGCCGCTGGCGGCTCATCCCGATTGACGCTTCTTCTCGCGTCATCCGAATCACACGGTCGCCCGACAGTCGCCCTGTGGATAACCGCGCGATCGTCGAATTCGCGCGCTACGTTTGCCGCCCACCCAGTGGCTGGGTGGGGGAGGTGGCGGCGCCTTCGCCGCTGAGCAAAATTCGCGCAATCATCAGGCCCGGTCACGGATTAATGCTTGCTCTTCGTGGCGTGACTCACGACCGTAGACCGGAGACTCGCGGTGATCCGCTCATGGCCGGGGGTTGGGTGACCACTTACGCAGAATGAAGGGTTCGCGGCTCTGTTATGGACGCGCAGCGGCCAGGAGCCGCGGGCCCGGCCTCGGCGGGAGCTGCGGTCTGCACGCACCACCCAGGTACGACAGCTTGATCTTGATCTTTAAAATCTTGATCTTGATCTTGATCTCTAAAAAAGGGTGAGCTCGTCGCGTTCCATGCCGCGGAGTTTGTCGTAGTCGACGACGACGCAGCGGATGCCCCGGTCGGTGGCCAGCACCCTCGCCTGCGGCTTGATCTCCTGCGCGGCGAAGACGCCCTTGACCGGGGACAGGAGGGGGTCGCGGTTCATCAGCTCGAGGTAGCGGGTGAGTTGTTCGACGCCGTCGATGTCGCCTCGGCGTTTGACCTCGACGGCCACGGCGGCGCCGGACTCGTCGCGGAGCAGGAGGTCGACCGGGCCGATGGCGGTCATGAACTCGCGGCGGACCAGGGTGTGGCCCTCGCCGAAGGTGTCGGGGTGGGCCGCCAGCAGCTCCTGGAGGTGGGCCTCGACGCCGTCCTTGACCAGGCCGGGGTCGATGCCCAGCTCGTACGAGGTGTCCTGGAAGATCTCCTCCAGGGTGATGCGCAGCTCTTCGCCGGCCTTGTTGACGACCTTCCACACGCCGGGGGCCTCCTGCAGTTTGCAGGGCGGGCTCATCCAGTTCAGGGGTTTGTACGCACGATCGTCGGCGTGGATCGAGACCGAACCGTCGGCCTTCACCATCACCAGCCGGATCGCCGACGGCAGGTGGGCGGAGAGGCGGCCGACATAGTCCACGGAGCACTTCGCGATGACCAGGCGCACCCGACGAGGGTAGCGGCAGCACAGCGGCACGTGCGTGGCGGTGCCATCCTGAAGGCGTGTTCGAAGCGCTGACCGGAGCCGGGCTGGCCGCATCCGCGGGGCTCAATGCCTACATTCCGCTGCTCACGATGGGGTTGATGGCCCGGTACACCGATCTCATCGACCTGCCGTCGGGGTGGCAGTGGCTGTCCAACGGCTGGGTGATCGGCATCCTCGTGGTGCTGCTGGCGATCGAGGTGGTCGCCGACAAGGTGCCGGTGGTCGACCACGTCAACGACGTCGTGCAGACCGTGGTGCGGCCGACGGCGGGCGGGCTGGCGTTCGGGGCCGGGTCGTCGTCCGAGACGGTCACGGTCAGCGACCCGGGGTCGTTCTTCTCGTCGCATCAGTGGGTGCCGGTCGCGGCGGGCGTCATCATCGCGCTGACCGTGCACGGGGTGAAGGCGACGGCCCGGCCGGTGGTGAACGCGAGCACCGCGGGGGTGGGGGCGCCGGTCGCGAGCACCGCCGAGGACGTGTCCAGCGTCGTGCTGTCGATCCTGGCCATCCTCCTGCCGATCCTGGTTCTGCTGGCCCTGGTGCTGATGGTGTCCACAGCGATATGGGTCTTCAGAAAGCGGAAAGCGCGCGTTTGATTGACTGACGTCGTGCCCTCCGTCGCCGTACCCGTTTTCGCGCTGGCCTGCTGGCTGGCGAGCTATCTGATCGGCCGTGACCCGCGCCGCCGGCTGCTCTGGCGGGCCGCCGCCGCGCTGGTGGCGTACGCGGTGGGGGTGGCCGCCTGGACGATCGCGCCGGCCGGCCCGGTGGCCGAGGTGTTCCTCTGCGTGCCCGCGCTGCTCTGGGCGGGCGTGGCGATCGGGCTGCTGCCCGAGGAGATGCCGGAGCGCGCGCCGCTCGACCGGGGCTGGCTGGTGACCTCGGCGGTCTTCCTGGCCGCGGTGATCGTGGCGCCCGGCGCGATCCGGCTGGTGGCGGTGGCGCCGCTGGTCGGCGGGCTGGTGCTGCTCTGGCGCTTCCGCGAGCGGGTACGCCCGTCGGTGCTCCCGGCGGCCGTGACGGTGGTCGCCCTGCTCTACACGTTCACCCTGGTCGCGCTGCTCGTGCCGATCGATCTGGGCGCCCCGGCCCTGGTGCTCGCCGCGGCCGGCCTCGACCTGGCGGTGCTGGGTTACCTGGTGGCGGTGTCCGACGCGACCGAAGCCGGCGAACGGCTCTGGCCCGACCTGCGCCGTTCCGCCACCGGCGCCGCGATGGGCGCGTTGCTGGTCGGCGGGCTGGCCACCCTGACCATGCTGGCGGTGCCGGACCGGTGGCTGGTCACCGTGCTCCAGTTCGTCATCGTCGGCGTCGTCATGGCGTACGCCGGCCTGTTCGGCCCGGTGCGCCGCGGCCTGGACCGGATCGCCTTCCCGCACGACGACCGCCTCCGCCAGGACCGGCAGGCGCTGGCCCTGCTCAGCGAGGCCCTGCCGCGCCGGCGGGAGCGGCACACGCTGCTGGCGGTGAGCGAGGACGAGTTCCGCCGGCTGACCGGTCAGGCGCTGGACAACTTCGGCGACCTGGCGCGTCTGCTGCGCAGCCCGCTGATCGACCTGCCGACCGTGGACCGGCGGCTGACCGGGGAGAACGCCGAGAAGCCGATGGCGCGGGCGCTGCAACTGCGGGCGGTGCTCCAGGAGAGCGTGGCCCGGCTGAAGCCGGACGGGCTGTTCGGGACGACCGAGGAGTGGCGGCACTACAACGCGCTGCACTACTGCTGCGTGGTGGGGCTGCGGCCGTACGACCGCAAGCCGGTGGGCGACGGGCTGGACCGGGATTCGCGGCGCGCGCTGGAGTGGTTCCGCCGCTATGTGCCGCGCCGCTCGCTGCGGCAGTGGCAGCGGGAAGGCGCGGCGATGGTGGCGGCCCGGCTGTGGGGCGATCTGATGCGTACGGATCCTCGGTGGCTGACCCGGGCCGGCACCTTGGCGGCGCCACCGACACGCAGCTCCTAAATCGGGCATTAAGCCTGAAAGTGGCTAATATCTCCGGGTGGGTAACCACCGCAACGCGCTTGTCGAGGCGGTCCGGCACGAGCTCGCCGAAGCCCGTGGGACCGCTCGAGCGGTGCTGGCCGCCGCCGAGTCGGCCCGCGCCGAGGCGCAACGACGCCGGCGACTGGTCCGGGACGCGTACGCGACCTGCCTGACCCAGCTGGCCGAGGCCCGCGACTCCGCCCGCTCGACCATCGAGCGACGGTTCCAGGGCGAGGCGAACGCGCTGGCCGGTAACGCCGGCTCGCTGGCCGCCCTGTGCGCGCCGGGCGCCGCCAGCTCGTCCTGGCGGATGTGGTCGCCGACGGAGCCGGAACAGGGCGGCCGCCCGGGGCTGCTCCGGATCGGCACCATCGACTTCGAGCACGCCACCATGCCGGCCCTGGTCCCGCTGCTCGACGCGGCCCATCTGCAGGTGAGCGGCGACGACCGGATCGCCGTCGACGGGGTGATCTCCGGGGTGCTGCTGCGGGCGCTGGGCACGACCCGGCCGGGCGACGTGAAGCTCACCGTCTACGACCCGGAGCGGCTGGGCGGGACGCTGGCCGCGTTCGCGCCGCTCGGGCTGACCTTCGTCGGGCCGGGTGGGCTCGGCCCGATGCTGGACGACCTGGTCGAGCACATCTGCCGGGTCAACGAGACGGTGCTGGCCGGCGAGTTCGGGTCGCTGGCCGAGCTGACCGCGGCCACCGTCGGGCCGCGACCGGAGCCGTGGCGGGTGGTGGTGCTGCTGTTCGACGCCGAGGTCGCTCCGGCGCAGCGGGCCCAGCTCGACCGGATCCTCCGGGCCGGCGTCGCGTGCGGGGTCCACCTGATCATCCGCGGTGCGGCCGTCGAGGGGGCCGAGCGGATCGTCGTACGCCACGGCACGGGAACCACCGACACCACCGGTGACCTGCCCATCCGCCTCGACCCGCCACCGCCCGCCGAGCGCATCGCGGCGTTCTGCCGCGGCGCCGCCGAGCGCCTGCGTGAGGGCCCCCCACCGGCCCGCCTGGCCGACCTCGAGCCGGAGAAGATCTGGAGCCGGTCGTCCGCGCACGGGCTGGTGGCGCCGATCGGCGACGGCCCGGACGGCGCGCTGGTCGAGGTGCCGCTCGGCGACGACCCGCCGCACGCGTTGATCGGCGGGCCGTCCGGATCCGGCAAGACCAACCTGATCTACGCCTGGCTGGGCTCGTTGTGCGCCCGGTACGACCCGTCCGAGCTGGCGCTGTACCTGCTCGACTTCAAGGAGGGCGTGTCCTTCGCCCGGTTCACGCCCGGGCCGCGCGACGAGAGTTGGCTGCCGCACGTCCGGCTGGCCGGCGTCAACGTCAACCACGACCGCGAGTTCGGCCTGGCCCTGCTCCGGCACCTGGGCGACGAGTTGCGGACCCGGGCCCAGGCGGCGAAGCGGCACGAGGCGACCAAGCTGGCCGAGCTGCGCGCCGAGGACCCGGCCGGGGACTGGCCGCGGATCGTCGCGGTGATCGACGAGTTCCAGGTGCTGCTGGCCGGCCGGGACGCGGTCGCCGAGGAGGCCGTCACGCTGCTCGAGGACCTGGCCCGGCGCGGCCGCTCGCAGGGCATCCACCTGGTGCTGGCCAGCCAGGACGTCTCCGGCATCGAGGCGCTGTGGGGCCGGTCCGGGCTGATCGGGCAGTTCACGCTGCGGATCGCGCTGCCCAAGGCCCGGCGCATCCTGGCCGAGAACAACCTGGCCGCGGCGGTGATCCCGCGCTTCCACGCGGTGGTCAACACCGATTCCGGCGTCGCCGGGGCCAATCAGATCGTGCGGCTCCCGGATGCGTCGGACCGGCTTTCCTGGCGTACGCTCCAGCGCCGGCTGTGGCGGGCCCGGCCGGCGGGGTGTTCACCGCCCCGGCTCTTCGACGGTGACACGGTGCCGGCGCTGCCGCGGTTCAGGTCGAGCGCGGCCGGCTTCTCGCCGGGTGCGGCCGGGTCCTCGCCGGGTGCCGGCGGCTCCTCGCCCGGGGCGGTGCTCGGCGAGCGGATCGATGTCGCCGCCCGGCCGGCGCGGCTGCGGCTGGGCCGGATGCCCGGACGGAACCTGGCCGTGCTCGGCACCCGGGTGGACGAGGCCTGCGCCATCCTGGCCTCGGCCGCGCTGTCGCTGGCCGCGCAGGGGCCGGCGCACTTCAGCGTGGTCTGCACGCTGCCCGAGGCGCAGCACTCGGCGGCCCGGCTGGTCGCCGAGCTGCCCGAGGCCGACTGGTACGACGAGTCCGACCTGGCCCAGCTCTTCGAGGTGATCCCGGACGAGATCCCGCACTACGTCCTGGGGTACGCGCTGGACGCGGTGCCCGGCCACAAGGACCGGCTGCGGCGGATGCTGGCCGACGGGCCGTCCCAGCGCACCCACGTGCTCGGCTGGTGGCGGTCGGTGCCACGGCTGCGTGACGACCTGGGCGGGCCGGGCGCGCGCCTGGACGCGATCGGCGCCTGGGTCGCGCTGGATGTGCAAGGCGCGGACCTGGGACCGCTGTGCCCGGTGCCGGGCGGGCCGGCGTGGTACCCGCGCACCCGCCGGGCGCTGTTCTTCGACCGTTCCGTGCACCGCGTCCCCGAAGTGATCATCCCTTACGAGGTGAACCATGACCCCACGTGACCGCGACTACCAGCTCATGATGAACGCGCTGGCCGACATCACCCGGCGCCGGGACGCCGACCTGGACCGCGCCGAACAGGCCTACCAGGACAGCACCGCCCGGGCGGCCGGCGAACTGGCCCGCGCCGAGGGCGAGGCGGCCTCGGCCGACCGGTGGGCCGCCGCGGCCGCGGCACAGGTCCTCGACGTCGACCGGGAGGCCGCCCGCCTCTGGGACCAGCTCCGCCGCGCGCGTGGCCTGCGGATCCGGGCCCTGGGCGAGGTGCCGGAACCATCCTCGGTGGAGTCTCTGCCCCGCGTGGCCCTGCAGCGCCGGCCGACCGACGACGCCCAGCCGCCCCGGGACTCGGCGCGCGCCCTGCTCTCCCGCGCCGCCGAGCGGATCGACCTCACGGTACGACCACCCGCGCGCCGCCCCCTCCCCCGCTGGACGCTGCCCCTGCTCCCCCTGCTGGGCGCCCTGATCGCCGGGATGACCGGCCTGATCGCCGCCGGCCTGGTCACCATCGGCGACTCGGGGATCATGGGCGGCGAGGCCGTCCGGGCCATCGGCTGGCTCTGCTTCCTCCTGGCCCCCTCGGCCGGCGTCCCGATCGCCGCCCTCTGGGCCCACCGCCGCCTCCAGGCCCGCCTCGACATCGGCGGCATCGGCCTGACCCTCCTCGGCGGCATGATCGCCGCCGCCCTGCTCTCCCTCAGCTTCGCCGCATCCCATTGATCAGTAGGTGTAAAACCCCTTGCCGGTTTTGCGGCCGAGGTCGCCGGCGGTGACCATGCGCTGGAGGAGCTCAGGCGGGAAGAACTTGGCGTCACCGGTGTCGCGGTGGATGTTGCCGGTCGCGTTGAGCATCACGTCGAGGCCGGTCAGATCCACCGTGGCCAGCGGGCCCATGGTGTGCCCGAAGCCCAGCTTCATCACCGTGTCCAGGTCGGCCGCCGAGACCACCCCCGACTCGACCAGCTTGATCGCCTCGACCAGCAGCGCCGAGAACAGCCGGTTGGAGACGAAGCCGGCCACGTCCCGCTTCACCTCGACGCAGGTCTTGCCGACCTCCTCGGCGAAATCGCGCGCCTCGGCCAGCGTCTCGTCCGAGGTCTGGTAGCCGCGCACCAGCTCGACCAGCTTCATCATCGGCACCGGCGAGAAGAAGTGGATGCCGACCACCGCTTCGGGCCGCTGGGTGACCGCGGCGATCTGGGTGATCGGGATGGCCGACGTGTTGGTGCCGAGGATCGCGCCGGACTTGCAGATCTTGTCGAGCTGGCGGAACACGTCGTGCTTGGCCTCGAGCCGCTCGAAGATGGCCTCGACCACGATGTCGGCGTCGGCCGCCGCGTCGAGGTCGGTGGTGGTGGTGATCCGGCTCAGGGTCGCCTCGGCGTCTTCCTCGCTGATCTTCCCCTTGGCCGTGAAGCGGCCCAGCGAGTCGCGGATGGCGGCCAGCCCCCGGCCGGTGGCGGCGTCATCGACGTCGCGCATGGTCACCTGCCAACCGGCCTGCGCCGACACCTGCGCGATGCCGGATCCCATCAGACCCGACCCAATGACCGCGAGCCGACCCGCCATGTTCAACCTCCCAGTAGACCGACGCCTGCTCCTTAACGCAGGCTCAGCCACTCTATCGAGTCAATTCTTCGGAAAATCGCCGATCCTCGGTGCCAGACTGTGCCCATGGCCCCGAGCGACGGCTGGTACCTCTTCGGACCGCTGCTTGCCGTCGCTGTCGTGGGCCTGCTCGGCCTGGTCTTCTGGCGGCTCGGGCTGTCCTGGATCGAGCAGGCCGACGACCCGTACGGCGGCCTGGCGATCTTCTTCGACCCGGACGACTTCGGGCTGCTCTGCGCGGCCGCGGTCACCGACACCACGGACGAGGCCGACGACATCCGGATGCTGCTCGCCGACGCCGGCATCCGGTCGACGCTCGGCATGCGCCGCGACGGCCGGATCGCCGTGCTGGTCTTCGGCGAGGAGCTGGAAGCCGCGCGCCGGTTGATGCTCTGATCAGAAATCGAAGGTCGGCTCGGGTACGTCGGCCCGCTCCACCTCGACCCCGAGGGCGGCCAGGTCGTTCACGAAGTTCGGGTAGCCGCGGTCGATGTGGTGCACCTCGCCGACCTCGGTCACCCCGTCCGCGCACAGGCCGGCGATGACCAGGCCGGCGCCGGCCCGGATGTCGGTCGCCCGCACCGGCGCCCCGGAAAGCCGGGCCCGGCCGCGCACCACCGCGTGGTGGCCGTCGGTCCGGATGTCCGCGCCCAGCCGCACCATCTCGTTCACGAACATGAACCGGCCGTCGAAGATGTTCTCGGTGATCAGCGACGAGCCGTCGGACACCGCGGCCAGTCCCAGCGCCATCGGCAGCAGGTCGGTCGCGAAACCGGGGTACGGCAGCGTCACGATGTCCACGGCCTTCGGGCGGTCGGCCATCCGCACCCGGAACTGGTTGTCACCCGGTTCGACCGCCGCGCCCGCCGCCACCAGCTTGTCCAGCGCCACGGTCAGGAACTCGGGGCGCACACCCTGGACCGTCACGTCGCCCCGGGTCATGGCCGCGGCGAACGCCCAGGTGCCGCCGACGATCCGGTCGCCCACCGTGGTGTGCCGGACCGGCCGCAGCGCCTCGACACCCTCGATCTCCAGCGTCGAGGTGCCGGCGCCGGAGATCCGCGCGCCCATCGCGGTGAGCATCTCGCAGATGTCGACGATCTCGGGCTCGCGGGCCGCGTTGTCGATCTCGGTGACGCCCTTGGCCAGCACGGCCGCCATCAGCAGGTTCTCGGTCGCGCCGACGCTCGGGAAGTCGAGCCAGATCTTGGAGCCCTTGAGGCCGGCCGGCGCCGAGGCGATCACGAAGCCGTGCTCGCCGGAGATGTCGGCGCCCATCCGGGCCAGGCCGGAGACGTGCATGTCGAGGCCGCGGGAGCCGATCATGTCGCCGCCGGGCAGGGCCACCCGGACGTAGCCGCGGCGGGCCAGCAGCGGGCCCAGCACGCAGATCGAGGCGCGCAGCCGGCGCACCAGGTCGTAGTCGGCCTCGCTGCCCGGTTCGGCGGGCACGTCGATGGTCGCTGAGCTGAATTCTTCCTCGCCCGCGAGCGTCACCTGGCAGCCCAGCCGGCGCAGCACCTCGGCCATGATCGCGATGTCGGTGATCCGGGGGACGTTCTCGACCACGCTGCGGCCCTCGGCCAGCAGCGCCACCGCCATCAGCTTGAGCGCCGAGTTCTTCGCGCCGCCGACCCGCACGTCGCCGTTGAGCGGCACACCGCCCTTGACCCTGATCACATCCACCCGCGCCATGGTAGGGGTGCCCGGCCGCCCGCGGTCCGTAGGGTTGGGGGATGGCCGTTCATCTGACCCGCATCTACACCCGTACCGGCGACGCCGGCGAGACCAGGCTGGGCAACAACGAGGTGGCCGCGAAGACCGACCCGCGGATCGTGGCCTACGCGGACACCGATGAGTGCAACGCCGCGGTCGGGGTGGCGCTGGCGCTGGGCAACCTCAAGCCCGATGTACGCGCGGTGCTGACCGCGGTGCAGAACGATCTGTTCGACGTGGGCGCCGACCTGTGCAATCCGATCGCCGACGACCCGCCGTACCCTCCGCTGCGCATCACCGAGGCGTACGTGACCCGGCTCGAGGGCTGGTGCGACGAATACCTGGAGGGACTGCCCGCGCTCGACTCGTTCATCCTGCCCGGCGGCACGCCCGGCGCGGCGCTGCTGCACGTGGCCCGCACGGTGGCGCGGCGGGCGGAACGCTCGGCCTGGGCGCTGCGGGCCGACGACCCGGACCGCACCGGCGACCTCCCGGCGAAATACCTGAACCGGCTCTCGGACCTGCTCTTCATCCTGTCCCGCACGGCCAACCCGGACGGCGACGTCAAATGGGTGCCGGGCGGTTCGGTGCGGTAAGGGCTAGCTCGGCGCCGGGCCGCCGTGATGACGCGGGATCAGCCGGCTGCTGCCGGGCGGCCCGGGCGGGCCGGCCTCGAGCCATGAGCTGAAGCCGGTGACCGTCGACTCGGCCATCGCGATCTCGACCGGCGAGTCGGGCGTGGTGCAGGCCAGGATGATCGAGTCGCCGGGAAGGATGAGCCGCTCGGGGCCCTCGGGCAGGCGGCGCGCGCCGACCGTGAGCGTGCGCCGGTTGAGCACCCGCTTGGGCCGGATCGAGAAGGTGAAGATGCGGTAGAAGCGCAGTTCGTCGCCGATGAACTGGCCGACGCCGGCGGACCAGCCACGACCGGGAACCATCGTGGTGACCCGGACCTGTAACCGGATGGTTCCGCCGCCGGCCATCAGCAGCCGGCGGCGGAAGAAGAGCAGGAGGAGCAGCGCGAGCAGCGCGGCGACGCAGATTCCGGCGATCTCCAGAATCCGCATCGCGAGGTCAGTGGGACTCGGGCTGAGCGGGCGACGCGCTCTCGGCCAGCACGGTCACACCGTCCGCGTCGATCGACAGGAAGCCGCCGGTCACGTCGTAGGTCAGCTGCTCGCCGCCGGCCAGCTTGACCCGCACCTGCGACGGCTCCTTGAGGAGGCCGAGCAGCGGGGCGTGGTTGGGCAGAACGCCGATCTCGCCCTCGGTGGTGCGCGCGACGAGCATCTCGGCCTCGCCGGACCAGATCTTCTCCTCGACGGCGACGACCTGGACGTGCAGCTGGTTGGCCACGAGGTCTCCTCAGCTCTGTAAAACTCAGTCGAGTGAAAGTCTAGGTGGTCAGGCCTTGTTGATGAATTCGGGGTGGTCCAACAGGAACGTGGCCACTGTCCCGTCCCGGATCGACGCGAAGAACGGATCGGCCGTGGACTGCAGGGCCTCGCCCTTGTACGACCCGTTGGTGATCACCGAACGGCCGGGCAGCTTGATCAGCGTCATGTTCCCGGGCCGGATGTTCTTCAGCGCCAGGCCCCAGTCGACCACCGAGTTGCCGTTGCCGTCGAAGATCAGCGACTTGCCGGCCGCCTGCAGCACCCGGTCGAGCGTGGCCGGGTTGCTCACCACGTCTTTGCTGAGCGCCTGCTGGGCCATCGCCTTGACGAACTGCTGCTGGTGGCGCTGACGGTCGTAATCGCTGTTCTTCAGGCCGTAGCGCTGCCGGACGTAGTCCAGGGCCTCCCAGCCCTCCAGGTGGTAGGTGCCGGGCTTGTAGGTCTTCTGCGGGCCGATGTACGGGTGGTCGCAGTTCGACCTCGGGTTGCGGCACCGCTCCGAGCGCGGCCGCGCCGAGCCGTCCGGGGCCAGGTGTTCCGACTTCACGGTCTGGTCGATCGTCATGGTGACGCCGCCCATGGCGTCCACGATCTTCTTGAAGCCGCCGAAGTTGATGATCGCGCCGGCGTCGAAGTCCTTGATGCCGGTCAGCTTGCTCACGGTCTTGGCCAGCAGGCTGAAGCCCTGTGGCACGTCGTGCTTGCCGTTGCCGACCGAGCTGCCGTACGACATCGCGGCGTTGATCTTGGCGGTGCCGCCGCGGAAACCGGTCTTGGGGAACGCCGGGATGTCCACGATCAGGTCGCGGGGCACGCTGAACAGGTACGCCTGGTCCATGCTGGCCGGGATGTGCACCACGAGGATCGAGTCGGACAGCGGCGCCGTGGTGTCGTTGCGCGGGTCGATGCCGACCAGCAGGATGTTCAGCGGGCCCTTGATGTCGACCTTCTTGGGCGGCGCCGGGCCGTCGCCGGGCAGCAACTTACGACTCTCCACCGCCCCGGCCACCCTGGCGGCCAGCACCTGACTGGCCACGATCGTGCCGCCGCTGATCGCCATCAGGATGCAGCCGAAGATGGCGCACAGCCGCGCCCACAACGGCGCCTTCCTCTTGGGCTCAGCCACCAGTTCTCCTGCCATCCAGCGCTTGATACCCGCCAACACTAACCGCCGAACCTGAGCGGAAGGTGCACCCATGACCTGGTCAAACGACGTCGAACGGGGCAGGAAACGCAAACGCCGCGCCGGACCTGACGGTCCGGCGCGGCGTCGACGACTGGCTGAGGTCAGCCCTTCATCAGCTCGTGCGCGTTCTTCTCGAGGTCCTCGAGGCCACCGCACATGAAGAAGGCCTGCTCGGGGAAGTGGTCGTACTCCCCCTCGGAGATCTTCTTGAACGCCTCGATGGTCTCCTTCAGCGGAACCGTCGAGCCCGGCACGCCGGTGAACTGCTCGGCGGCGTACGTGTTCTGCGAGAGGAAGCGCTCGATGCGGCGAGCCCGCTGCACCGTGACCTTGTCCTCCTCGGAGAGCTCGTCCATGCCGAGGATGGCGATGATGTCCTGCAGGTCCTTGTACTTCTGCAGGATCCGCTGCACCTCACGGGCGACCGCGTAGTGCTCGGCGCCGACGTACTCCGGCGCCAGGATCCGCGAGCTGGAGGCCAGCGGGTCCACGGCCGGGTAGATGCCCTTGTCGGAGATCGACCGCTCGAGGTTCGTGGTCGCGTCCAGGTGGGCGAACGTGGTGGCCGGGGCCGGGTCGGTGTAGTCGTCGGCGGGCACGTAGATCGCCTGCAGCGAGGTGATCGCCTTGCCCCGCACCGACGTGATCCGCTCCTGCAGCTGGCCCATCTCGTCGGCCAGGGTGGGCTGGTAACCCACCGCGGACGGCATGCGGCCCAGCAGCGTGGACACCTCGGAGCCGGCCTGGGTGAACCGGAAGATGTTGTCGATGAAGAGCAGCACCTCCTGGTTCTGGACGTCCCGGAAGTACTCCGCCATCGTCAGGGCGCTCAGCGCGACCCGCAGCCGGGTGCCCGGCGGCTCGTCCATCTGACCGAAGACCAGGGCGGTCTTGTCGAGCACGCCGCCCTCGTCCATCTCCAGGATGAGGTCGTTGCCCTCACGGGTGCGCTCGCCGACGCCGGCGAACACCGAGGTGCCGCCGAAGTTCCGGGCGACCCGGATGATCATCTCCTGGATGAGCACCGTCTTGCCCACGCCGGCGCCACCGAACAGGCCGATCTTGCCACCGCGCACGTACGGCGCGAGCAGGTCGAGCACCTTGATGCCGGTCTCCAGCATCTCGGTCTTCGGCTCGAGCGAGGCGAAGGGAGGCGGCTGGCGGTGGATCGGCCAGCGCTCCTGGATGTCCAGCGTCGACGGGTCGACGTTGAGCACCTCGCCCAGGGCGTTGAACACGTGCCCCTTGGTCACGTCGCCGACCGGCACCGAGATCGGCTCGCCGGTGTCCCGGACCTCGCTGCCGCGCACCATGCCGTCGGTGGGCTGCATCGAGATCGCCCGGACCAGGCTGTCACCCAGGTGCTGGGCGACCTCCAGGGTCAGGGTGCGGGTGCCCTCGGACAGCGTCACGTCCACGTGCAGGGCGTTGTAGATGTCGGGGATCTGGTCACGGGGGAACTCGGCGTCGACGACCGGGCCGATGACCCGGACGACGCGGCCGACGCCGGTCTCCGTCTTGGTGGGCTCAGCAACAGCAGTCATCACTCATCACTTCCCGCCGCGGCCAGCGCGTTGGCGCCGCCGACGATCTCACTGATTTCCTGGGTGATCGCAGCCTGCCGCGCGGAGTTCATCTCGCGCGTGTACCGCTTGAGCAGGTCGTCCGCGTTGTCGGACGCGCTCTTCATGGCCCGCCGGCGGGACGCCGACTCGCTGGCCGCCGAGTCGAGCAACGCCGCGTAGATCCGCGTGTTGAGGTACTTCGGCAGCAACGCGTCGAGCAGTTCCTCGGCCTCCGGCTCGAACTCGTAGGCCGGGCGCAGCCCGGGCTCGCGTTCGCGCTCCTCGACCTGCATCGGCGCCAGGAAATGCGCCTCCGAGGACTGGGTCATGAGCGACTTGAACCGGGTGCTGACGATGTGCAACTCGTCGACACCCTGGATGCCGTCCGGTCCGTGGCTCTCGCCAGTGTCGTCGGCGCCGGCCACAAAGGCCTCCAGCAGCGAGTCACCGACCTTCTTGGCGTCGTCGAACGTGGGCCGCTCGGAGAAGCCGGTCCAGCTCGCCGCGATGTCCCGGTTCCGGAACCGGTAGTAACCGGTGCCCTTGCGGCCGATCACGTACAGCGCCACGTCCTTGCCGTCCTCGCGCAGCCGGGAGATCAGCTGCTCGCAGGTGCGGATCGCGTTGGCGTTGTAGGCGCCGGCCAGGCCACGGTCGCTGGTGATCAGCAGGACGCCCGCCCGCCGCACGGTGTCGCGCGGCTTGAGCAGCGGGTTGTCGACCGACGCGTTGGACGCCAGGGCGGTGAGGACCTGGGTGATCGCCTCCGCGTACGGCTTGGAGGCGTTCACCCGCTCCTGCGCCTTGGCGATCCGGCTGGTGGCCACGAGCTCCTGCGCCTTGGCGATCTTCTTGGTCGACTTGACGGTGCGGATGCGCCGCCGCAGGGCCTGTACCTGACCGGCCATGGCTAGCTCTCGTCCTTGGCCGGCCGGACCTCGCGGGTCACGGTCTCGTGCGACTGCTCGCCCTCGAGCGGCGCGGCGTCCGGCTCGTTCAGCTTGACGCCGGTGTCGCCCTGCTTGAACAGGTCCTTGAACTCGTTGATGCCCGACTGGAGGCTCTCGACGTTGTCGTCGGAGAGCTGACCGGTCGACTCGATGCTGGTCAGCACGTCACTGCGGTGGCGCTTGAACCACTCGATCATCTCGCCCTCGAACCGGCGCACGTCGCCGACCGGGATGTCGTCGAGCTGACCGGTGGTGCCGGCCCAGATCACCAGGACCTCCTCGACCACCGAGTACGGCGAGTACTGGGGCTGCTTGAGCAGCTCGACCAGGCGCACGCCCTTCTCCAGCTGGGCCCGCGACGCCTTGTCCAGGTCGGAGGCGAAGGCCGAGAAGGCCTCCAGCTCACGGAACTGGGCCAGGTCGAGGCGGAGCCGGCCGGACACCGACCGCATGGCCTTGACCTGCGCCGAACCGCCCACCCGGGACACCGAGGTGCCCACGTTGATGGCCGGACGCACACCGGAGGCGAACAGGTCGCCCTCGAGGAAGATCTGGCCGTCGGTGATCGAGATGACGTTGGTCGGGATGTAGGCCGAGATGTCGCCGGCCTTGGTCTCGATGATCGGCAGGCCGGTCATCGAGCCGCCACCCAGGTCGTTGGAGAGCTTGGCGCAGCGCTCCAGCAGCCGGGAGTGCAGGTAGAAGACGTCGCCCGGGTACGCCTCACGGCCCGGCGGGCGGCGCAGCAGCAGCGACACGGCGCGGTAGGCCTCGGCCTGCTTGGTCAGGTCGTCGAAGACGATCAGGACGTGCTTGCCGTTGTACATCCAGTGCTGCCCGATGGAGGAGCCGGTGTACGGGGCGATGTACTTGTAACCGGCCGGGTCGGACGCCGGGGAGGCCACGATCGTCGTGTACTCCAGAGCGCCCTTCTCCTCCAGCGTCCCGCGGATGCTGGCGATGGTGGAGGCCTTCTGGCCGATGGCGACGTAGATGCAGCGGACCTGCTTCTCCGGGTCGCCGGACTCCCAGTTGGCGCGCTGGTTGATGATCGTGTCGAGCGCGACCGTGGTCTTACCGGTCTTGCGGTCGCCGATGATCAGCTGGCGCTGGCCCCGGCCGATCGGCGTCATGGCGTCGATCGCCTTGATGCCGGTCTGCAGGGGCTGCTTCACCGGCTGCCGCGCCATCACGTTCGGCGCCTGCAGCTCCAGCTCGCGGAAGCCCTCGTTCTCGATCTCGCCGCGGTCGTCGATCGGCTCGCCCAGGGCGTTGACGACGCGTCCCAGGTACGCGTCACCGACCGGCACGGAGAGGACGCGGCCGGTCCGCTTGACCTGCTGCCCCTCTTCGATGCCGGCGAATTCGCCCAGCACCACGACACCCATCTCGCGGATGTCGAGGTTCAGGGCCACACCCAGCGTGCCGTCCTCGAACTCGAGCAGTTCGTTCGCCATCGTCGAGGGCAGACCCTCGACATGAGCGATGCCGTCGCCCGCATCGGAGACGATGCCGACCTCCTCACGGGAGACCTCGGGCGTGTAGGACGAGACGTAGCGCTCTAGCGCCCCCCGGATCTCGTCCGAGGAGATGGTCAGCTCGGCCATCCTCTGCCTTCTCTAGTCAGCTCGGTACATCGGTCACCGAGGGGGCTGTCAAGAATCAGTTACTTGGCGAACGCCTGCTTCGCCTCGTTGAGGCGACGCAGGATCGTGCCGTCGTAAAGGTCGGAACCGACCTGGACGCTGACGCCGCCGATGACCCGCGGGTCAACGTCGACCTTCAGCGAGACCTGGCGGCCGTAGATTTCGGACAGTTTCGCGCCGAGGCGCTGTTCGTCGGCGTCGGTCAACGGCTTGGCGACGATCACGTACGCCACCTCGCGGTCCCGTTTCGCGGCCGTGAGCTCGACCAGCCGGGTCAGCGAGGCTTCGAAGCCCCGGCCACCGAAGCCCTCGAGCGCCTCTTGGATCAGCCGCACGGTGGCCGGCTGGGACTTGCTCTTGAGCAGGTCCTCCACCAGCTTAACCCGGCGGGAGGACGGCGCTCCGGGGTCACTGAGCGTGACCGAGAGCGCGGGGTTGCCCCGGACGATCTGGCCGAACCGGAACAGCTCGTCCTCGACGTCGGCCAGCTTCCCGGACTTGTCCGCGGCACCGAGCACCGCGTCCACGCCGAGCCGCTCGGTGGCGTTCAGCAGCTCACTCGGCCGCGACCAGCGGCCGGCGACCAGCACCGCGAGCGCGTCCACCGTGGTGGCCGACACCTTGCCACCGAGCAGCGAGACCAGCAGTTCGGCGCGGTCGCTACCCGGCCGGGCCGGGTCGGTCAGCGCACGCCGGAGCCGGGGCTCGCCGCGCAGCAACCCGGCCACCGACAGGATCTCGTCGGCGATCTGAGTACGCTGCGCGGCCGTGGCCTGGGCGGTGCCGGCGGCGAGCTTCTCCTCCGCCGCACCGTAGGCCTCGCGGGTGGCCGTCGCCATCAGCGCCGCCCGCCCGTCGCGTCCAGGTCGGCGATGAAGCGGTCGACCGTGCCACGGCTGCGAGCCTCGTCGGCGAGCGACTCGCCGACGATCTTGCTGGCCAGGTCGACGGCCAGCGTGCCGACCTCGGAGCGCAGGTCGCGGACGATGCTCTCGCGCTGGGCGGCGAGCTGCTCGCGACCGGCCGCGATGATGCGGTCGGACTCCTCGCGAGCCTTGGCCAGGACGTCCTGACGGATGCCCTCGGCGTCGGCGCGCGCCTCGTCGCGGATGCGAGCCGCTTCGGTGCGGGCCTCGGTGAGCTGCGCGCGGTACTGCTCGAGCAGCTTGTTGGCCTCGGCCTGGGCCTCTTCGGCCCGCTTGATCCCGCCCTCGATCGCGTCGACCCGGGCACGGAAGGTCTCTTCCATCCGCGGGAAGACGAACTTCATCAGGACGAAGCAGATCAGCGCGAAGGCGATGGAGCCGAGAACGAGCTCCTGCCACAGCGGAACGATGGGGCTGTGCTTGACCTCGCCGCCCTCAGCGGCCAGGAAGATGAGTGATGACGGCATGGGCACCTCCTAACGAGGCAGGGATCAGAGCTCGCCGGCCCAGATGAAGCCGAACGCGATCGCCAGCAGAGCGAGAACCTCGACCACGGCGAAGCCGATCCAGAGGAACGGCTGCGTGATGCGGGCCGCCTCCGGCTGGCGGGCGGTCGACTGGATGTAAGCGGCGAAGACCAGGCCCACACCGATGCCGGGGCCGATGGCCGCGAGGCCGTAACCGATGGCGGCGGTGCTACCCACTACTTCGGCGAGAAGCGTCGAAGGCATTTCCGGGTTCCTCCTCGTATCTCGCATGAGGTCTCATGCGGGACGACAACGGGTGTTACAAGGGAAATCAGGGACCGAGGCGGCGGGTCAGTGCCCCTCGGCGAGCGAGCCTTGGATGTAGCTGGCGGTCAGGACCGTGAACACGTACGCCTGGAGCGCGATGATCGCGAAGTCCAGGAACGTCAGCGCGATCGTCATCAGCCAGCTCAGCACCGAGACCGGCGCGAGCAGCGCGTTCGAGTTGATCATCGCAAACCCGCCGAGGGTGAAGACCAGCAGCAGCATGTGGCCCGCGAACATGTTCGCGAAGAGCCGGACGGCCAGCGAGAACGGCCGCACGATGAAGTTCGAGAAGAACTCGATCGGCACCAGGATCGGCAGGATGAACCACGGCGCCGGCGGGACCAGCGCGATCTTCAGGTAGCCGACCCCGTGCTTCTTGAAGCCGAGGTAGATGAACAACACCCAGCTGATCAGGGCGAGAATGATCGGGAAGGCGATGTGCGAGTTCGGCGAGATCTGGAAGAACGGGATGATCCCCCAGAGGTTCATCATGAAGATGAAGCAGAACAGCGTGGCCAGGTAGGGCGCGAAACGGACGCCCTCCTTGCCGATCATGTCCACCGCGATGTTGTTCCGCACGAAGCCGTAGATCGACTCGGCGAGCCACTGCTTCTTGGACGGAACCAGCTGAGGCTTCCGATAGGCGACCATGAAGAAGATGATCAGAATGGCCACCGACAGCCACAGCATCAACGTGATCTTGGTGAACCACGTGTCCGCGTGCCCGCCCCAGGGGACGATGCTGGGCAGGTAGAAGTCCTCCACGCTGGGCGGGAACGGAACATCCGCCGCGAGGACAGTCAACGTCTGACCGGTCACCGAGAGCCCTTCCAGGTCAGGCGCCGAGCCGGCGCGCAATGAGGTAGACACCAGCGGCACCGCCGATCACCGCGCCGATACCCATCGCGATGCCCTTGGTGCCGAGCAGGTAGTGGTCCACCAGCCAGCCGATCCCACCCCAGACGAGCATCCCTCCGATGAGGTAACTGATCGCCGTCCAACCACCGCTCGAATTGATCGGGGGTGGGGCGTCATCCTTGGGAGGTTCGGAAGGGGGCTGCTGACCGGCCATGACGGGCGAACGATATCAGCCGGAAACAGGAGCCTAGCCAAGACCCCCCAGGCAACGTGATGTTGTCCGGGCGCGGGTCGGCGCTCAACTGGAGCGAGACAGTACTCCTGCCCGGCAAGCCGACGCCATGAGTGACGCGCATCTGTCACCAAAACGGGCGTGTGGTGTCCCCCGTTGGCCTGCCTAAACGCACAATTTCCGGATATCACGGCGTGCGTTGCCGAGCGATCCGGCTCAACCAGAAGACCTGCACGCCGGTCAGCAGCACGGCGCCGGCGGCGAGGCCCCACGCCATCGCTTCACCGCCCGGCCACCCGGAGTTCGCCACCGCGATCATGAGGAAGACGATCGCCGCGTACTTGACCACATAGGCGGTCAGACCGATCGGCATCACCAGCTGCGGCCGGATCGCGTCGGCCCAGGCGATCGCCAGCGTGGTCAGGCTCACGCCGGCGGTCACCACGAGCAGGCCGGCCGCGGCGCCCACCGCGGCCGTGGTCCCGCCGATCAGGAAGCCGGCGGACGCGGCGCAGAGCACCAGCGCGAACCCGACGGCCAGCACGAACGGCAGGTGCTCGATGCGCCAGCGCGGGTCCTCGGGCAGCGGCGGCAGGTCGGGCAGCGGACGATCGTCGTCCTCGTCGTGACCCAGGATCGTCTTGATCACCCCGGCATGCGCGCGCTGGGCCGGAACGGTCTCCTCGACGTCGAGGTCGCGGTCCTTCTCGGTCACGCGAACACCTCCTGCCTTCCGTAGGCGGGAAAGTGTCGCACGAGCTCGGCGACCTCACCGGAGACGTCGGCCTCGTCGCGTACCGCCGTGCCGATCAGACCGGCGATCCGCCGCATCTCGTCCTCCCGCATGCCCTGGGTGGTGACGCACGGCGTGCCCACCCGGATCCCGGAGGCCACGATCGGCCGCTCCGGGTCGTACGGGATCGCATTCTTGTTCAGGGTGATCCCGGCCCGGTCACAGCGTCCCTCGGCGGTGGAACCGCTCACCTTCAGCCCGCGTAGGTCGGTGAGGGCGAGGTGGGTGTCGGTGCCGCCGGTGACCGGGCGCATCCCCTCGGCCGCCAGGCCCTCGGCCAGCGCCCGCGCGTTGGCGACGACCTGGCCCGCGTACCGGGCGAAGGCGGGCTGGGCCGCCTCCCGCAGCGCGACCGCCTTGGCCGCGATGACGTGCATCATCGGGCCGCCCTGGCTGAACGGGAAGACCGCCTTGTCGATGCGCGGCGCGAGGGCGGCGCGGCAGAGGATCATACCGCCGCGCGGGCCGTGCAGCACCTTGTGGGTGGTGCAGGTGACCACGTCGGCGTACGGGACCGGGGACGGCACGGCCCGGCCGGCGACCAGCCCGATGAAGTGCGCCGCGTCGACCATCAGGTAGGCGCCCACCTCGTCGGCGATGGCGCGGAAGGCGGCGAAGTCGATCAGCCGCGGGTAGGCGGTGGCGCCGCAGATGATCAGGGCCGGCCGGTGGGCCAGGGCCAGCTCGCGGACCTCGTCGTAGTCGATCAGCTCGGTGTCCGGGCGGACCCGGTAGCCGACGTGGTGGAACCACTTGCCGGAGAAGTTGACCCGGCTGCCGTGCGTGAGGTGGCCGCCGTGCGGCAGGTCCATGGCGAGGACGGTGTCGCCGGGCTGGACCATGGCGGCGTACGCGGCCAGGTTGGCCGCCGTGCCGGAATGCGGCTGGAGGTTCGCGTGCTCCGCCCCGAAGAGCTCTCGCGCCCGGCGTACGCCCAGCTCCTCGGCCTGATCCACCTCATGGCAGCCGCCGTAGTAGCGCGCCCCGGGATAACCCTCGGCGTACTTGTTGGTCAGCGTCGAGCCGAGCGCGGCCAGCACGGCCGGGGACGTGAAGTTCTCGCTGGCGATCAGCTGGAGACCGGAACGCTGGCGGTCGAGCTCGCCCAGCACGATCGCGGCGACCTCGGGATCGGTGTGCGCGAGCATGTCGAAGTCGGGACCCCAGAACGTGTCCATACCCGCTCCCTCGGACGGCCTCGCTGCCTGCTCGCAGCATATGGGTTAGTTCGTGAGCACGCGGGCACAGTGCGGTTATGCGTTGTCTGGTCACCGGCGCCACCGGCTACATCGGCGGGCGCCTGGCGCCTCGCCTGGTCGTCGAGGGCCATGAGGTTCGTTGTCTGTCACGGAGCGCGGCCCGGCTCCGGGACGTGCCCTGGGCGTCCGACGTCGAGGTCGTTGAGGGCGATTTGTCCGATCCGAGCACGCTACCGGCCGCGTTCGAGGGCATCGAGGTCGCCTACTTCCTGATGCACTCGCTCGGCAAGCCCGACTTCGAGCGGCGCGACCGGGAGGCGGCCCGCAACTTCGCCGAGGCGGCCGACCGGGCCGGCGTACGCCGGATCGTCTATCTCGGCGGCCCCCAGCCCCCGGCCGACGGCACCCAGTCGGCCCACCTGCGCTCCCGGGCCGAGGTCGCCCAGATCCTGCTGGACGGCCCGGTCCCGACCGCGGTGCTGCGCGCCCCGGTGATCATCGGCTCCGGCTCGGCGTCCTTCGAGATGTTGCGCTACCTGACCGAGCGGCTGCCGGTGATGGTCACCCCGCGCTGGGTGCGCAACCGGATCCAGCCGATCGCGGTCCGCGACGTGCTGCGCTACCTGATCGGCTGCGCCGGCCTGCCGCCCGACGTGAACCGGGGCTTCGACATCGGCGGCCCCGACGTGCTGACCTACCTGGAGATGATGCAGCGGTACGCCCGGGTCGCGGGACTGCCCCGGCGCCGGGTCAAGCCGCTGCGCCCGCTCACCCCCTGGCTGTCCGCGCACTGGGTCGGGCTGGTCACCCCGGTGCCCAGCGCGATCGCCCGGCCGCTGGTGGGCAGCCTGATCCACGAGGCGTTCGCCCACGAGCAGGACATCCTCGAGTACGTGCCGGGCGAGACGCTGAGCTTCGACGAGGCCGTCCGCCGGGCCCTGGGCAAGATCCGCGACGCCGAGGTGGAGACCCGCTGGTCGACCGCGTCCGGGCTGGACCCGGTGGCCGAGCCGCTGCCCAGCGACCCGGACTGGTCCGGCGGCACGCTGCATCAGGACAAGCGGGCCGGCCGGGTGAACGCTCCGGCCGCCTCGCTGTGGCGGGTGATCGAGGGGATCGGCGGCGACAACGGCTGGCACTCGATCCCGCTGGCCTGGTCGGTGCGCGGCTGGGCCGACCGGCTGGCCGGCGGGGTGGGCCTGCGCCGGGGCCGCCGGGACCGGGATCGGCTCCAGGTCGGCGAGGCGCTGGACTGGTGGCGGGTGGAGGAGATCCGCCCGGGCGAGCTGTTGCTGCTGCGCGCCGAGATGCGGGTGCCGGGGCGGGCCTGGCTCGAGATGCGGGCCGTGCCGGACGGGCCGGACCGCAGCATCTACCTGCAGCGGGCCATCTTCCTGCCGCGCGGGCTGGCCGGGCAGGTCTACTGGGCGGCGATCCTGCCGTTCCACGGCCTGGTCTTCGGCGCCATGGTCCGCAACATCGCCCGGGCCGCTAGCGCGCCGCCGCGCGATTCAGACGATCATGTACGGCCAGCCACTCCTCGGTCGCCGGCGGCCTCTGGACGATGATCGTGGCGACGCCCCGGTCGTCGAGCCGGTGCAGCGCCGCGTAGAGGTCGGCGGCGTACTCAGCCGGGTCGTGGCCCAGGACCTCCGCGCCCTCGACGTCGTCCAGGGTCACCAGGCCGGACGTTCGTTCCCGCTCGGGGATCGTGTCGGCGAGAACAAGCCGCGCGCGCGGCGCGTAGTGCCGCTTGCTCATCCCCGGCGAGGGCCGGGCGCTACCGTCCGCGACCTGCTCCGACGGCAACGCGACCCGGCCGATCACCTCGCGGATCGCCCGCAGGCTCAGCGCTCCGGGCCGCAGCAGCCGGGGCGCGCCGGCGGCCACGTCCAGCACGGTCGACTCGATGCCCCACCGGCAGGCGCCACCGTCAAGCACCAGCGGCACGTCCGGCAGGCCGCGCACCACGTGCTCGGCGGTGGTCGGCGACAGCCCCTCCGACCGGTTCGCGCTGGGCGCGGCGAGCGGCAGGCCGCTCGCTTCGAGCAGTCGCAGGGCCACGTCGTGGGCCGGCACCCGGATGGCGATCGTGTCATTGGCGGCGCCGGCCACGGTCAGGTGCGGCGCGCGGCGGACCACCAGGGTCAGCGGGCCGGGCCAGAACCGGGCGGCCAGGTCGTCGGCCACGTCCGGCCACTCCGCGGCCAGCTTGCGCGCCTCGGCGACGCCGGCCACGTGCACGATCAGCGGGTTCCAGGACGGGCGGTTCTTCAGGCGGTAGATCTCGGCCACCGCCTTCTCGGAGAAGGCATGCGCGCCCAGGCCGTACACGGTCTCGGTCGGGAAGGCGACCACCGAGTCGGCGCGCAGCAGGTCGGCGGCCCGGCGCAGCCCGGCCTCGTCGGGCGGGACGACGGTCACGGGAGCAGCAGCGTGGCGAACGGGACGGTGGTGTCCTCGATCTCGTCGCCGACCCGCTGGAAGGTCTGGTCGCCACGGCCCCACGGGTCGTCCAGATCGTCGCTGGGCAGGGCTTCCTTGTCATCGCGCAGGGCGTGTGCCGCCTCCACGATGGCCACGCCGCGGGCGTGCACGGCGTCGGGCGCGTCGGCCGAGGCGGGCGGCAGGCCGGTCGGGTCGATCGAGGCCACCAGGCGCCCGAACTCGCCCAGCACGAAGGTGCGGCCGGCGGCGTCGGGGCGCAGCGCCACTACGTAGTCGTACTGGTCGGCGGTGGCGGTCAGGATCAGGTCGGCGTCGTCCAGGAAGTCGCCGCGCAGCTTGCGGGCGGCGAAGCCCTCGGGCGTGCCGTTGCGGGCGCGCACCTGTCGAGCCGCCGGCGGGTTCATCTCTTCGCCCTCGTGCCAGCCCCCGGTGCCGGCGCTCACGCTGCGCACCAGGTCACCCGCCTGCGGAGCGCGGTCGCGGACCGCCCGGTCGAGCAACCGCTCGGCCATCGGCGACCGGCAGATGTTGCCCATGCAGACATGCAGGACGGTGAAGGGCGCCACGGTCAGGCCTCCGCGGCGGCAATGTCCGGCACCACGTCGCGCAGCTTCTCCCACGGGATCGAGCCGACCCGCATCACCCGGGGCACGTCACCGGTGACGTCGACGACCGTGCTCGGCGCCGGGTCGGCCGCCTGGCCGGCCTCGAGATAGACGCGTACGGAGTATTCGAGCTGTTCGCGAGCCTCTTCGGCGGTGACCGGGGCGCCGGCCCCGACCTTGTTGGCCGTGGTGACCGCCATCGGGCCGACCTCACGCAGCACCTCGAGCGCGACCGGGTGCAGCGGCATCCGCACGGCCACCACGCCGTCGGTCTCGCCCAGGTCCCACTGCAGGCTCGGCGAGTGTTCGACCAGGATGGTCAGCGCGCCCGGCCAGAACGCGTCGGCCAGCTCACGCGCGGCCTTGGGCAGCGAGTAGACCAGGCCGTCCAGGGTGTGCCGCGAGCCGACCAGCACCGGGGGCGCCACCTGCTGGTCCATGCCCCGGGCGCTGTGCAGGGCCCGGACGGCGTGTGGGGTGAACGCGTCGGCCCCGATGCCGTAGACCGTGTCGGTGGGGAAAACGACCAGCTCACCGCTCTTGGCGGCATCGACGGCGGCGGCGATCCCGCGATCGCGGTCGGCCACGGTCCGGCAGTCGTAGAGCATCACGAGGTGCAGTCTGCCATGGCCACCTGATCACCCTGTCGGCTCCACCACACCGCGATGCCGCGCGGTCACCTTCGCCGGGCGGTGGCGAAGCGCGGGCGGCCGGTCAGGTCACGGTGTTCGGTGACGTCGGTGAACCGCCCGTCGGCGCGGAGCAGGCCGGGCACCGCCGAGCCCTGGGTGTCGTCGTGCTCGAGGCCGAGCGCTCCGCCCGTACCCAGCAGCCGGGCCGCCAGCGCGATCACCGGGCGGATCACCGCCAGGCCGTCACCACCGCCGAAGACCGCCTCGAGCGGGTCGTGCACGATCACCTCGGCGGGCACCCGGGTGCCGTCCGGCACGTACGGCGGGTTGCACAGCAGCACGTCCACCGCCCCGTCGAGCTCGCGCAGCAGCGCCGGGTCGGTCACGTCGGCCTCGATCACCTCGACCGCGTCCCCGGCGTTGCGCCGCAGCCAGACCAGGGCCTCCGGCGACCGCTCGACCGCGATCACCCGGCCCGCCAGCGTCTCGTCGGCCACCGCGCAGGCGATCGCGCCGCTGCCGCTGCACAGGTCGACCACGGTCGCGCCCGGCGCGGTGTGCTCGATCCCCCAGCCGGCCAGCAGCTCGGTCTCCGGGCGCGGGATGAAGACGCCGGGACCGACGGCCAGCTCGAGGTGGCGGAAGGCGGCCGAGCCGATCAGGTGTTGCAACGGGACCCGCTGAGCGCGGCGGGCGATCAGCTCGTCGAGACGCCCGGCCTCGTCCGCCCGGACCGTGTCGACGAGGGCCAGCCGGCCGCGTCCGATCCCGAGCACGTGGGCGGCGAGGAGTTCGGCATCCGTACGCGGACTGGCCACCCCGGCATCGACCAGCGAAGATGTAGCCCGTCTGAGAATCGGTGCGAGCGGTGTCCGGTCCATGCCGGGCGAGGGGTGTTCGTCTCGCGGTGTCACGGCATAATCATGGAACGTCGCGTATGACGCTGAGCGGCCGGGGAGGCGCCTGGTGAGTTGGTTGGACCAGCTCGCGGATCATGTCGGGGAATTGCGGGAGGCCGGGCGTCTGCAGCAGGGTGGCAAGTCAGCCAAGGCTCTTCCGATCCTCGACCGTGTGCTGGACGCCACGACCGATCCGACGACCCGGGCGTACGCGCTGATCCAGCGCTTCGGCGCCCTGATCAACCTGGGCCGGGTGGCCGAGTTCGCCTCGGCCATGACGGCCGCGGCCCAGGCCGTCCGTGAGGTCCCCGACCCCTATCTGCGCGGCCAGATGCATGCCTTCGCCGCGCTCGCGGCCCATCTGCAGAGCGCGCTCGACCGTGGCGTGACCCATCTGGTGCAGGCGTCCCGGGCGCTGGCCGCGGTCACCGACGGCGACACCGAGACCGCCTGGGGCTGGCACGACCTGGCCATGGCGTACTCGTACCTCGGCTTCCACGGCCACGCGCTGACCGCGATCGAGCAGGCTCGCGAGGTGGGCGCCGCGGCCGGTCTGGCCCCCGAGGTGTTCGCGGCGCCCGGCATCCGGCTCCGCAACGCGGTCTCCCTCGACCACCACGGCGACACCGACGGCTGCCTGCGGGTGCTGCGCGACATCGACGCCGAGCTGACCCGATACGTGGCGACCGGCGCCGATGCCAAACTGCGGCCACACAGCCGGGCGGTGTACGGCTACGCCCTGGCCCGCCGGGCCGCGCTGGGCGAGCGCACCGAGACCGACGCGACCAGCTGGCTGTCCCGGGGCGGCGACAGCGCCCGCACCCGCGACCTGCGCCACCTCGGCGGCGTCTGCCTGACCATCGCCGACGGCAAGCCGGCCGAGGCGCTGGCCCAGCTCGACGCCGTCCCGGTGGCGGCCGACGTGCTCGGCGCCGCGGAACCGGCCCGGCTGCGCAGCATCTGCTACACCGCGGCCGGCGACCACGCGGCCGCGCACGCCGCCGACCGGCACGCGTTCCGGCTGGCCGCCCAGCGCATCGACCGGCTCCGCGACGGCTACCTGGACGGCGTGGCCGCCCGGATCGACGCCCAGCGGGTCGAGCCGCGCGACCACGGCCGGTACGGCGACGAGACGCTCACCGACCCACTCACCGGCCTGCCCAACCGCCGGCAGCTCGAGCGCTACATCACCGGCATGCTGTCCCGGGGCGAACGGGCCGCGGTCGGCGTCTGTGACCTGGTCGGGTTCAGCGAGGTCAACTCCCGGCACGGCCGCCAGCGCGGAGATCTCGTCCTGCAGCGGATCGCCGGGGTGTTGAATCGGGTCATGCGGCGCGGTGATTTCGTGGCCCGGTTCGCCGGTGACGAGTTCGTGGTGGTGCTCCCGGGCGCCGGCCCGGCCCAGGCGGCCGAGGTGTCCCGGCGGATCAGCGCGGCCACCGCGGCCGAGAACTGGCAGACCATCGTGCCCGGAACGCCGATCGGCATGGCGGCGGGCTGGTCCGAGGTCGGCGTGAACGGCCGCACCCTGGCCGCGGCGCTGGCGGCAGCAGCGGCGAACCGGATCCCGGCCGTTCCGGCATGAGCGCCCGCACCGACCGGCGCTCGCTCGCGCGTGTCCACGGGCTCGCCGGCGAGGGCCAGAAGGGCATGCCAAGGTGAGCAGAGCATGACGGTGATCGAGCTCGGCGAGGTCTCCACGAGCAGTGCCGGCCCGGCGCCCGCCCGCCCGTTCCACCCGCGTGATCTGCGCCGGGGCCTGGTCGCCGTGATCGCCCTGCTCACCGTGCTCGGGGTGACCGGCTCGTCCCGGCCCGAGCCGCGAGGCCTGCGGACCTCGTGGCGGATCCCGGCCACGCAGGAGCCGTTCACGGTGCAGGGCGACACCCTCTACGTGCAGCGGTCCTTCACCCCGCAGTTCCCCAGCACCGCGCTGCCCGGCACCAAACCACGCGGCCCCGAGGACCAGCGGCCGACGCTCGAGGCGCGGGCGATGGCCGACGGCAAGCTGCGGTGGAAGGTCGCGCTCGAGGAGGCGGGCGGCGGCTCGGTCGACGCCGGTGTTCCGGGCCTGGTGATGGTGCCCCAGCCGGAACAGCAGGCGGACGGCAGCAACCCGACGCGCAGCGTCATCGCGCTGGACGCGGCCACCGGCCGGGAACGCTGGCGGCATCGCGGCGAGCCGTACGGCCGGATCGGCGCCGACCGGACGCTGCTGGTCGAGTGGGGCGCCCGCGGCGGCTCGATCCTGCGACTGCACATGGTGCGCGTGGCCGACGGCGCGACGCTGTGGTCGTACACCCCCGAAGAGGCCGCCTTCGTCAGCACCACGACCCTCATCGGTGGCACCCCGGACGAGCCGGCCGAGATCCTGATGGTCGACCGGATCGGCGGCGTCGAGGTCCACAGCCTGGCCGACGGCAAGGTCGTGCGGACCGGCAAGCTGCCGTGGCTCCCGGCCGACCCCGGCGACGACGCGTACGCGTACCTGATGGTCTTCGGTGACGTCCTGATCGCGGTCACCGTGGAGAACGGGGCCATGAACGTCTCCGCCCACGACGTGGCCACGCTGCGCCCGCGGTGGAGCCAGTTCACCGAGAACACCCAGCTCGGCGGCATCTTCGACTGCCTCGGGCTGATCTGCCGCGGCTCCTCGCGGCTGGGCATGGAGGCGCTCGACCCGCACACCGGCCGCCCGACGTGGCGCAGCGACGGCTGGGACTACGGCCACCCGCTGAGCGACACCCGGATGTTCGTCGAGTCGCACGACGGCGGCGGCAACGGCGTCCTCGACATCCGCACCGGCCGGCTGGTGGCCCGGTTCCCGGCCGGCATGGTCGTGACCGACCAGCAGACCGGCGGCCTGGTGCTGCTCGGCTTCACCAGGGAGCAGCCGACCCGGATGACCGTCAACGTCCTCCAGCCGGACAACACGCTGCGGCTGGCCGGCGCGCTGCCACCGTTCGGCGAGCAGGGCTGCCAGATGTCCGGCTCACGCCTGGTCTGCCTGAACCGTCGCGATCAGGGCGCGAACCCCGACCCGGCCCTGGTCCTCGCCGACCCGGCCAATCAGGAGATCGTGGTCACTGACGTCGGCTGATGTCGGCGTCCCCGGCCAGCCGGGCCTGCCGGTCGGCCTCGGCCAGCGCGTCCAGCACGCCGTCCAGGTCGCCGTTGAGGGCCAGATCGAGGTTGTACGCGGAGTAGCCGATCCGGTGGTCGGTGATGCGGTTCTGCGGGTAGTTGTAGGTGCGGATGCGCTCGGAGCGGTCGACCGTACGCACCTGGGCCTTGCGCGCGTCCGACGCCGCCGCGTCCGCCTGCTCCTGCGCCGCGGCCAGCATCCGGGCCCGCAGGATGCGCATCGCCGACTCGCGGTTCTGCAGCTGGCTCTTCTCGTTCTGGCAGCTCACCACGATGCCGGTGGGCAGGTGGGTGATCCGGACGGCGGAGTCGGTGGTGTTCACCGACTGGCCGCCCGGACCGGACGAACGGAACACATCGACCCGGATGTCCCCCGGTTCGATCTGCACGTCAACATCCTCGGCCTCGGGCAGCACCAGCACGCCGGCCGCGCTGGTGTGGATCCGGCCCTGCGACTCGGTGACCGGGACCCGCTGCACCCGGTGCACGCCGCCCTCCCACTTGAGCCGGGACCAGACGCCGTGGCCGCCCGCGGGCACACCCTTGGTCTTCACGGCCACCGAGATGTCCTTGACCCCGCCCAGGTCCGACTCCTGCGAGTCGATCACCTCGACGGTCCAGCCGTGGCGCTCGGCGTACCGGGTGTACATGCGCAGCAGGTCACCGGCGAACAGCGCGGATTCCTGGCCGCCCTCGCCGGCCTTGATCTCGACGATCACGTCCTTGGCGTCGTGCGGGTCGCGCGGGGCGAGCATCTCGCCGAGCTTCTCCTCCAGCGGCTGGAGCATGGCGGCGACCGCCTCGACCTCACTGGCGAAGCTCGGGTCCTCGGCCGCCAGTTCCTTGGCGGCGGCCAGGTCGGCACGGGCCGCCTCGAGCTCGAGGTGGGCGGTGTTCAGCGGCGCCAGCTCGGCGAAGCGGCGCCCGACCCGGCGGACCAGGGCCTGGTCGGCGTGGATGGAGGGATCCTCCATCTGCTTCTCGAGGTTCTTGTATTCCTCTAGCAGGCTGGACAACCGGTCGTTGCTCACGGTGCTCTCCCGGGTCGGTGAAGAACGCAAACGGCGCCCGACCCCGGATCTCCGGGGCGGGCGCCGTCGAGGTAGCTACTTCTTCTTGGCTGCGTTGACCTTCGCGTACTTCGCCTGGAACTTGGCGACCCGGCCCGCGGTGTCCAGCACGCGCTGCTTGCCCGTGTAGAACGGGTGGCAGGCGGAGCAGGTCTCGACGCGGATCTCGCCGCCCTTGGCGGTGCTGCGGGTCGTGAAGGTGCTGCCGCAGGAACAGATGACCTCGGTCGCCTGGTACTGCGGGTGAATGTCGGGCTTCATGAGTCGCTCGGTCCTCTCGAATGGCGGTCGCCGGGTCGCCCTTGCTGTTCAATGGGCGTGAACCGGAACCAGTGGCCGATGTACCAGTCTGCCATGTGGTGCGGCGTACTGGGCTTCCGGGGGTTGAAACGTGAGCCACCCTCGCCGCATTCCCGCTCATCAGGGCAAGATGTCGGGGTGACCAGGCTGCTGATCACCCGGGGCCTGCCGGGCTCGGGCAAGACCACCTTCGCCCGCCGGCTCCAGCCGTGGGTGGTCCGGGTGAATCGTGACGAACTCCGACGAATGTTGCACGGCCGCCCGCTCTACACTCCGTGGGCCGAGGGGCTGGTCAGCACGGTCCAGCGGGGCACGGTGGAAAGGCTGCTCGAGGCGAGGGCGGACGTGATGATCGACGACACCAACCTCGGCCGCGGCCTGGTCCGCGAGTGGGGCGCGCTGGCCCGCCGGTTCGGGGCGAAGTTCGAGATCCACGACTTCACCCGGGTGCCGCTCGAGGTGTGCATCCGCCGCGACGCGGCCCGGCCGGCGGACGAACGGGTCGGCGAGCCGGGCATCCGTACCCTGCACCGGAAGTACCTGAAATGAGCTTCCATCACCTGCCCGGCTCGGCCGGCGGCCCGGTCCAGCCCGACCTGTCGTGGTTGGACGGTGAGCTGGTGGTGACCGAGAAGCTGGACGGCGGCGAGCTGACCTTCACCCGGGACGCCGTGCACGGTCCCGGTGGCACGCCGGCCGAGGCGTGGGACCGCCCGGCGACCGCGCTGTGGACGATGATCGCGCACCGCATCCCCGACGAGTGGCGGGTCTGCGGCGAGTCGATGTGGGCGCGCCGCGGGATCGCGTACACGGACCTGCCCGGCGTCTTCATCGTCTTCGGCATCTGGGACGAAACCGGCACGCTGCTGGGCTGGGACGACACGGTGGACTGGGCGGAACGCCTGGAGCTGCCGGTGGTCCCGGTCCTCTACCGCGGCGTCGGCCTGTCCGCAGCGCGCACGATCTGGTCGCGCACCCGCGACCCGGCGGCCTCCGAGGGCTTCGTGGTGCGGAGCGCCGGCCGGATCGCCGCCGCCGACCTGCCACACAAACTTCTCTGCTGGGTACGCCCACAGTTCGCCACCGTCCCGCCCGGCGCCGCGGTCAACGAGTTCGCTTAGGGCAGGCCCTAATCCGGCGCGTGCGGGCAGTGCCTGGAGCCCTCACGGGCCAGGGTGGCCGCCTCGTCGTCCAGATAGAACGCCGGGCGTAGGTCCAGCTCGTCGTAGTAGCGGTGGAAGACCGGGGTCACGCCGCCCGACATCGGCGGCACGATCCAGGTCCAGTCGGCCGGCACCGGGCGGCCGGCGCGTTCCTCGTTGCGTACGTGGGTCATGAACCGCTGGGACTCGGTGTGATGGTCGGCGATCTTCGCGCCGGCCTGCTCGAACGACCACAGCACGGCCCGGTTGAGCTCGACCAGCGCCCGGTCCCGCCACAGCGTGCTCTCCCGGCTGGTGTCCAGGCCCAGCCGCGCCGCCACCGTGGGCAGCAGGTCGTAGCGGTCGGTGTCGGCGAAGTTCCGTGCCCCGATCTCGGTGCCCATGTACCAGCCGTTGAACGGCGCCAGCGGGTAGTGCACGCCGCCGATGGTCAGCCGCATGTTCGAGATCGCCGGGACCGCGTGCCAGCGCAGGCCCAGCTCGGTGAACCAGTCGTACTCGGGGTGGGTGATCGGCACCTCGCGGATCGCGCGCTCGGGCAGCTCGTACAGCCGGACCCCCTCGGCCGGCGTCTCGATCGCCAGCGGCAGCACGTCGAACGCCTCGCCCTTGCCGCGCCAGCCGAATCCCTGCATCGCCGCGGTGAAGCGCGCCTGGCGCGGGTCGCCGACCGGGCATCCGCCCGTCCCGGGATAACCGGCATAGCGGATCAACTGCTCATTCCACACGCGGGCGTACGGCCGGCCCGGTGCCGCCGCGGCGAAAATGCTGATCACCGGCCGGATCGCGTCGCGTCCCGCAGCCGTCAGGTGGTGCACCAGCAGCGAGAAGATGTCGTCCGCGGTGCGCGCCCGGCGCCGGTCCAGCACCACGAGACTGCGCCAGTAGAGCCGGCCGATGCACCGGCTCGCGTTGCGCCAGGCCAGTTTCGCGCCGTACGCCAGCTCCTCGGTGGTGTGCGTGTAGGTGCCCGTGGCGGCGATCTGGGCCCGGACGATGGCCAGCCGCGGCTCGACCGGTCCCAGCTTGGCGTTGTCGAGGTAGCACTGCCGCAGAAATTCCTCGGCCTCCCTCGGGTCCGCCGGGGCGGCCGGGTCCCACGGCTCGGTCGGATGGTCCCGGTACCCCGGCACCTTCATCGCTGCCTCCCCACCTCGCGTCGAACCTGGCAGCGAGGTTCGCACGACCCTGGTCGCGGCAGCTCACACACGGTGTGCGACAAAAAGGACGCGGCCCCTTCACCATGGAAGGGACCGCGTCCGGCGATTCAGCGTGCGATTACTCGCCCGGTGTCGACTTCGCGATCTGCATGAGGAACTCGATGTTCGTCCGGCTCTGCTTGAGCCGGTCGAGCAACAGGTCGAGAGCGGCCGAGGACTCCAGGGAGCTGAGCACCTTGCGGAGCTTGTGCACGATGGCCAGCTCCTCCTTGCCCAGCAGGATCTCTTCCTTACGCGTGCTGGAGGCGCTGACGTCGACGGCCGGGAAGACCCGCTTGTCGGCGATCTTGCGGTCCAGCTTGAGCTCGGCGTTACCGGTGCCCTTGAACTCCTCGAAGATGACCGTGTCCATCATCGAGCCGGTCTCCACCAGCGCGGTGGCGAGAATGGTCAGCGAGCCGCCGTTCTCGATGTTGCGCGCCGCGCCGAGGAACCGCTTCGGCGGGTAGAGCGCGGTCGAGTCGATACCACCGGACATGATCCGGCCCGAGGCCGGCGCGGCCAGGTTGTACGACCGGCCGAGCCGGGTCACCGAGTCGAGCAGCACGACCACGTCGTGGCCCAGCTCGACCAGGCGCTTGGCCCGCTCGATGGCGAGCTCGGCGACCGCGGTGTGGTCCTGCGGCGGCCGGTCGAACGTGGCCGCGATGACCTCGCCCTTGACCGTGCGCTGCATGTCGGTGACCTCTTCGGGCCGCTCGTCGACCAGCACGACCATCAGGTGGCACTCGGGGTTGTTGTGCGTGATCGCGTTGGCGATCGCCTGGAGCACCATGGTCTTACCGGCCTTGGGCGGCGACACGATCAGCGCGCGCTGCCCCTTGCCGATCGGCATGACCAGGTCGATGACCCGCGTGGTCAGGATGTGCGGCTCGGACTCGAGACGAAGCCGTTCCTGCGGGTAGAGCGGAGTCAGCTTGTAGAACTCCGGCCGCCGCCGGGCCTCGTCCGGCTCCATCCCGTTGATCGTGTCCAGCCGGACCAGCGGGTTGTACTTGTCCCGCCGCGAGTTGCCGCTGTTGTCGCCGGCGTTGTCTCGTGGCGCGGACCGGACCGCGCCGGTGACCGCGTCACCCGGGCGCAGGCCGTGCTTCTTGACCTGGGACATCGACACGTAGACGTCGTTCGGGCCGGAGAGGTAACCGGTGGTCCGGACGAAGGCGTAGTTGTCGAGCACGTCCAGGATGCCGGCCACCGGGACGAGCACCTCGTCCTCGGCGACGTGCGGCTCGCGGCCACCGCGGTCAGCGCGGTCGGTGTTTCCGCTGCCGCCACCACCGCCGCCGCCGTCGCGGTCGCCCTGGTCACGGTCGCGGCCCCGGCGCCGGTCCCGGAACCGGCTGCGCCGGCTCCGGCGGCCACCATCGCTGCCGTCGTTGTCGTCGTCGTCCGAGTCGTTGCGTCCACCGCGGTCGTTGCGGTCGTTGCGCTGGTCCCGGTCGTTGCGCTCGTTGCGGTCACGGTCGGGCCGGTCGCCGACCGGCCGATCGCCGCCCGGGCGCTCGCCGCCCTGGTCGTTGCGCTCGCCGCGGTCGGGACGCTCACCCCGGTCGGGGCGCTCACCCCGGTCGGGACGCTCACCCCGGTCGGGGCGCTCACCCCGGTCGCCCCGGTCGGTGCGCTCGCCACGGTCACGGTCGCCGCGGTTGCGGTTGCGGCCGCCGCGATCGTTGCGCTCGCGGCCCTCGGAACGCTCGCGCTGCTCGGTCTCGCCGGACGGCGCGGCCTGCGTCTCGCCGGCCGGAACGCCCTGCTCGGGCGCGCTGTTCGGCTGCGGAGCGGTCGGCGCGTCGGTGATCGTCGCGGCCGGCGGGGTCGCCACGGGCGCGGTCGCGACGGCGACCGGCGGAGCGTCGGCCACCACCGGGGCCTCGGCCACCCGCGCCGTGGAGCCGCTGGAACGGCTTCGCGAGGCGCGGACCGGCTCGGCGGCGGCCGCGGGGGCGCCCCCGGCCTGACGCTCGGAGATCGCGGTGATCAGCTCGCCCTTGCGCATCCGGGCGGTGCCGGAGATGCCGAGGGACGCGGCGAGACTCTGCAACTCGGGCAGCAGCATCGCGGACAGGCCGGTGCCGCCACGGCGACGCTTCGTGGCCGTCGGAGTGCCGGCGCCGTCGTCAGCGACGTCAGAAACACCCGACGTCACGTCGGTGGTGTCGCTCAATGGATTCCTTCCGTCGAAAAAAGCCAAGTCACCCGGGTCTGCAGCCTTGGTGGCCGGGTGCCTCGGATCCCACAACCGCCAGCGGCGCGGGAGTTTGTGCAGCACGGCAGCTCGACGGTCTCCCGACCCCGACTCATGACGACGGGATAGGTCTCGGCGAGTGCACCGGTCTTCCGATCTGGGGAGCTGCTGCCCGGCGTGTGCCTTGGTGAGAGAGAAGAGAAGAGGCAAAGAACTGCCATGCTCTCGGGGGTGCGCGCCGAACCGCGGTAGATCGCCTTGCCTCGCGGCTGTGCTAGGTCCTGAGCGTAGTCAACTCGTGCGACCTGCGGCAACAGTGCTCCGCTCGGCGTGTCTAACCATACTCCCTTTCGCAAGGGCTCCGGTGCCATCCACGCCCAACGACACGGCGCGCCATTCCCGGCCCGCCCGGAAATCGCCCGGGACCTCGGTGAATGCCAGCACGGAGGGCCCCGCCCCGCTGACCGCGGCGGCCACGCCGACCGATCGCAGGCCGGCCACCAGGGAGGCCGTCCCGGGCATGGACTCGGCGCGGTACCCCTGGTGCAGGCGGTCCTCGGTGGCCGCGAGCAGCAGCGTGGGGTCGTTGGTGAGCGCGTGCACCAGGAGGGCGGAGCGACCGGCGTTGAACGCGGCGTCGGCGTGTGGCACCTCGGGCGGGAGCGCGCGGCGGGCCGAGGCCGTGTAGCCGCGTTCGGCCGGGACGAAGACGGTCGGGCGTACGCCGGGATGGGTGTCGATCGTGACGGCCCGCGCCCCGGCGCCCTCGGTCCAGGCGATCGTGAAGCCGCCCAGCAGGCACGGCGCGACGTTGTCCGGGTGGCCCTCGAGCTTGGCCGCGACCCGCAGCGCGCCGGCGTCGTCGAGCCGCGCCTCACCCCCGATGACCAGGCCGCGGGCCAGCAGCACGCCGCCCACGATGGCCGCCGACGAGGAACCCAGGCCGCGCGCCTGCGGGATGTGGTTCACACAGCTCACGGCCAGTCCGGGTGGCCGCTCGCCCAGCTCGTCGAAGGTCGCCAGCATCGCCCGGACCACCAGGTGCCCGGCGTCGGTGGGCAGCTCGCCCGCGCCCTCGCCGGAGATCTCCACCCGGAAGCCGGCGTCGGTCACCGAGGCGCTGAGCTCGTCGTGCAGGGACAGGGCCAGGCCAAGCGCGTCGAAGCCCGGGCCGAGGTTCGCACTGGTCGCCGGGGTGCGCACATGCGCCGAACCGGCGACGAAGGTCAGGGCCACCCGATCATTGTCGCACCCACCCGATAACGTGCCTGGTCATGGCGTTCGCGTTCTCGAGTTTCGTCGTCCAGCTGCCCCTGCTCGTGGTGATGATCGTCGGTTTTGTCCTGGTCGGCTCGCGTCGTGCCCGGCTCGGTCCGCGCAGCACGACGTTCGCCTTCATCGGGCTGGCCCTGCTCACCGCCGAACTCGTCCTGACCACGATCTGGACGATGTCGTTCCCCAGCCTTGTCTCGTCGCTCGACCTCGAAGTGTCGAGTTTCGGCCTGATCAGCGCCGGCGTCGGGCTGGTGCTGACCGCGTTGACCGCGGTCGGGATCGCCCTGCTGCTCGCGGCCCTGGTCAGCCGCCCCCGCGACCCGTTTCCGCCGCACTATCAGCCGCCGGCTCAGTGAGGCTCAGTCGTCGGGTGGCGATCCGCCAGCCGACGGCGTACACCAATGTGATCAAACCGCAACCGGCCAGAATCGCCCGCTCATCGACGTGATCGACCACCGCCGCCGCCCCCAGCTGACTCACCGCGATGGCCAGCGTCGCCAGCATCATGTCGGTGGCGAAGACCCGGCCGCGCAGCCGGTCCGGCACCTCACCCTGCAACGCGTAGTTGGACAGCACCCAGTTGGTCCCGCCGGCGAAGTGCGCGACGAAGACCAGCACCAGGACCAGCCAGAACCACGGCGAGACGGCGACGCCGAGGTAGCCGAGGCCGTACAGGCTCATGGACAGGGCGAGACCGGGCAGCAACCAGCTGCGCCGGCGGAGCACCGGCGCCATGACGAGCGGGCCGACCAGCGCGCCGGCGCCGCGCACCGCGAACAGCAGGCCGGCGCCCAGCGCGCCCACCCCGAACAGCCCCGCCAGCAACGGGAAGACGGTCAGCACCCCGTTGCCCAGCCCGACCGCCGACTTGACCGTGACCAGCGCGCGGATCCTTGGCCGGGCCGCGATGTAGCGGAACGACTCGGCCAGCGCGTGCCAGGTTCGCACGTTCCCGTCGGACGTGCGCGGCGCCTGCAACGGGCGGCGGATCAGGCTGGTGGCGAGCGCCCCCAGCAGCAGGCAGACGGCGGTCACGGCGAAGCTCACGTACGGGCCGAAGAAGCTGCTCACCACGCCGCCCAGCGACGCGCCGACGATCGTCATCGTGCCCCAGGCCGAGCCGGCGATCGCGTTGGCGGCGGCCAGATCCTCGGCATCGACCACATTGGGCAGTGCGGCCGACGCGGCCGGCGAGTAGAACGCCTTGGCCACGGCGACCGCGCCCACCGCGACCAGGGCCAGCGGCGCCGTCGCGGCCGAGCGCACCAGGAACAGCAGGGCGACGGCGACGATCGCGGCCAGGTTCGCGATCATCATGATCTTGCGACGGTCGTAGCGGTCGGCGATGGTCCCCGTGTACGGCAGCAGCAGCGCGATGATGCCGGTGTCGGCGGCCAGCACCAGCGCGCCCCACACCCCGCTGCCGGTCAGCTCGGGCAGCAGCACGAGCAACGGCACCATCACGAACCAGTCGGATCCGAAGACCACCAGCTCGGCGGCGAACAACCGGCGGAAGTCGCGGTTGCGGCCCACCACCCCGAATGAGCTCACGTGACCCGACGCTACAGATCAAACCCGTTCGACGGGTACGGGCACAGCCGGTGCTCGTGACCCGGGCCCGGCCACCGTCGTGGTCCGGCTCCGCGCCCACCGCCGGGTCGTCCCGCTCCCCGGCCGATCACGCACGCCGCTTCCCAGCCGATCACGTACGCCGTTTCCGGGCCGATCACTCTCGCCAGGCCGGCCGGCCCACGGCGTCCGCCAGCCGGTCGACCTGCCGCCCGAGGTCGCGCAGTTCCTCCTCCGTCAGCCCCTCGAAGACCAGGCTGCGCATCGCCGCGACGTGCCCCGGCGCCGCCGCGCGAACCAGCTCCCATCCCTGCTCGGTGAGCACGGCGTTGGTGTAGCGGCCGTTGTGCTGACCTCAGGAGCCACATTGAGATCGGGCCGGAACATTGCCACGCTGGGCGTTACGACTGCCTCACGTGCTGACTGCGGCCGACCTCCATGACGACGATCGCGCGGTCGCCGTCGGCGGCCGGCTTCTGCTCGTCGGCGCCGCCCAGCGGCATCCACTCGCCGTGGGCGACGAGCATGGCGTGCAGGTCGTCGACGGCACGCAGGTGGTAGCGCAGTTGGGTGGCGCCGACCTGGCAGACGAGGGCGGGCGGGTCGGCCTGCTCGTCGCGCCACATCTGGAACGCGCCCTTGCCGGGCGGGGTGGTCAGCTGCCAAGGGTCGTCCGGTGTGCCGGCCATCGCGGGCCTCCTCAAAGTCGGCTCTAGAAGATCATTCTGAGGTACCGGATGCGGCCCGCCACCAGGGAAATCATGAATGAGGCCGCCAGGGTGACGACGAACGCGCCGGCCAGCGCCCAGAGCGAGCGCGTGGGGACGGCCGGCTTCAGCACCTCGAGGATCAGCAGGTGGACGAGGAACACCCCGAACGCGGCGTCGGACAGGCGGCGCAACACCACGGCCACCCCCGGGCCGGGCGTGAGACGGGCGCCGAGACCGATCGCCACCAGGAAGAAACTGATCGCCGCGACGGCCATCATCGGGCCCAGCCGGGTGATCGGCAGCAGGACCAGGGCGCGGGGGCCGTGGACGCCGTACTGCCAGATCGGCTCGGCCACCGCCGCACACCCGACGACAGAAGCGATGACCAGGCCGACCGGACGCAGCACGACGTCACGCAGCGCCCAGCCGGCCACGAACAGCCCCACGTACGGCCACCACTGGGTCCAGGCGCCGAGGTGGATCGGGCGGGGTTCGCCCAGCAGGGACGAGAGCGTGCTCAGGGCGTACACCAGCTGGGTCCAAAGAAGCGCGACCCCGGCGACGCCGAACGCGCGCCGCCGGCCGCCACCCGCGAGGAAGGCCGCGATCACCGGGGCGATCACGTAGAGGCCGGCGATCAGCCAGAGGAAGTAGAGGGCGGTGAACATCTTCGCGTCGAGGAGGCCGACGACCACCACGCGCGGGTGGAACGGCTCGCCGCGCATCCACAACCGGACCACGACCAGGTAGATCACATGCCAGACGAGCAGCGCGGGGAGGATGCGGGCGAAGCGTTTGCGGTAGAAGGCGACCGGTCCGTCGGCGTGCGCCCGTGGTGACAGGGTGAGCGCGCCGCTGATCATCACGAAGACCGGGACCACCCAGGTCAGGCCGACGTTCACGGCGACCGCCGCCTGCCGCCGCGCGGTGCCGATCAGGTCGTCGTGGGCGAGGAGCAGGCCGGACACGTGGATCATGACCACGCCGGCGATCGCGAAGACCCGGAGAGCATCGAGTTCCCACTGTCGTGGGGTGCGCGGTTGGGGTGCCACGCAGGGACCAACGATTACGCCAGGTCGAGGGCTTTCGCCGCGGCGAGCACGTCGTTCTTGATGGTGGTCGGCGAGGGCGCCGTGGAGATCGCCCACTCGGGGTCCTTGAGGCCGTGCCCGGTCACCGTGCACACCACCCGCGCGCCGGCCGGGATCAGGCCGGCCTCGCTCTGCTGCAGCAGGCCGGCGACACTGGCCGCGCTGGCCAGCTCGACGAAGACACCGACCTCGCGGGCGAGCAGCCGGTAGGCGGTCAGGATCTCGCGGTCGGTCACCGCGTTGATCAGGCCGCCGGAAGCGTCGCGCGCGTCGAGGGCCTTGGTCCAGCTGGCCGGGTTGCCGATCCGGATCGCGGTGGCGATCGTGGACGGCTCGGGCACCACCTGGCCGTTCACGATGGGGGCGGCGCCGGCGGCCTGGAAACCGAACATGCGCGGCGTCTTCTTGATGTTGCCCGCGTCCAGTTCCTCCTGGTAGCCCATCCAGTAGGCGGAGATGTTGCCCGCGTTGCCGACCGGCAGGCAGTGGATGTCGGGCGCGTCGCCGAGCGCCTCGACGATCTCGAAGGACGCCGTCTTCTGACCGTGCAGCCGGAAGATGTTCACCGAGTTGACCAGCGAGACCGGGTAGTCCTGGGACAGCTTCGAGGCCAGCGCCAGGCAGTCGTCGAAGTTGCCGTTGACCTGGAGCAGCTTGGCCCCGTGGACCAGGGCCTGGGCCAGCTTGCCGAGCGCGATCTTGCCCTGGGGCACGAGAACCGCGCAGGTCAGACCCGCCCTGGCCGCGTACGCCGCGGCCGACGCGCTGGTGTTGCCGGTGGAGGCGCAGATGATCGCCTTGGCGCCCTCTTCCACCGCCTTGGACACGGCCATCGTCATACCGCGGTCCTTGAAGGAGCCGGTCGGGTTGGCCCCCTCGACCTTGAGGTAGACGTCAGCCCCGGTTCGCATCGACAGCACCGGCGCCGGCACCAGCGGGGTGTTCCCCTCATGCAGGGTCACCACGGGAGTGTCCGGCCCGACGGGTAACCGGTCCCGGTACGCCTCGATCAGTCCGTGCCACATCGCAGAGCCTCCTTCGTCATGCCCTTCTGGCCCTCGCCTGCGGCGCCGTAGGCAGGCGCCGGCATCTGCCGCTCGGTGCAGTCGGTCATGACTAGTCCCCACCCTCGACCCGCAACACGCTGGCGATGGACCGAACGATATCGAGCTTGCCCAGCTCAGCAACCGTCGCGGCCAGGTTCGCGTCCGGCGCGCCGTGGGTGACGATCACCAGTTGCGCGTCCTCGGAGCGGCCCGACTGCCGGACCGTGGCGATCGACACCTCGTGCCGCGCGAAGACGCCGGCCACCGCGGCCAGCACGCCCGGGCGCTCGGCCACGTCGAGGCTGATGTGGTAGCGCGTCACGGCTTCGCCGATGGGGCGGATCGGGAGCTTCGCGTACGCCGATTCGCTCGGCGCCCGGGTGCCGGTGAGCCGGTTGCGCGCCGCCGCGACGATGTCGCCCAGCACGGCGCTGGCGGTCGGGGTGCCCCCGGCGCCGCGGCCGTAGAACATCAGCTGACCGGCCGCCTCGGCCTCGACGAACACCGCGTTGAACGCGTCGCCCACGCTGGCCAGCGGGTGTGACCGGGGGATCATCGCCGGGTGCACCCGCACGCTGACCGATTCGTGGCCGGTCGAGTCGGGGCCGCGCTGGGCGATGCACAGCAGCTTGATCGTGCAGCCCATGGCCTTGGCGCTGGCCATGTCGCCGGCGGTCACCGCGGTCATGCCCTCGCGGAACACGTCGGCCGCGGTGACCCGGGTGTGGAAGGCCAGGGAGGCGAGGATGGCGGCCTTGGCGGCGGCGTCGAAACCCTCGACGTCGGCGGTCGGGTCGGCTTCGGCGTACCCCAGCTCGGTGGCCTCTTCCAACGCCTCGCTGAAGCCGGCCCCGCTCTCGTCCATGGACGACAGGATGAAGTTGGTGGTGCCGTTGACGATGCCGGTGACCCGGGTCACCCGGTCGCCGTGCAGGGACTCGCGCAGGGGCCGGAGCAGCGGGATCGCCCCCGCGACGGACGCCTCGTAGTAGAGGTCGGCGTTGCCCTCGGCGGCCGCGTCGTGCAGCGCCGCGCCCTCTTCCGCGAGCAGCGCCTTGTTGGCCGTCACCACGCTCTTGCCCGCGCGCAACGCCTCGGTCAGCCAGGTGCGGGCCGGCTCGATGCCGCCCACCACCTCGATCACGATGTCGACGTCGTCGCGCTTGACCAGGCCCAGCGCGTCGGTGGTGAAGAGATCCTTGGGTACGTCGCCGCGCTCACGGCCGGGGCGGCGGACCGCGATGCCGGCGATCTCGAGGGTCGCGCCGATCCGCGCGGTCAGGTCGTCGGCCTGATCGTGCAGCAGCCGGACGACCTCGGAGCCGACCGTGCCACAGCCGAGCAGCGCGAGTTTCACAGACCTCATCCAACATCCAATGCGAGCAGATCTTCCTCGGTCTCCCGGCGGACGATCACCCGCGCGGCGCCGGACCGGACCGCGACCACCGGCGGGCGCGGCACGTGGTTGTAGTTGCTGGCCATGCTCCGGCAGTACGCGCCGGTGCCGGGCACGGCGAGAAGATCTCCGGGCTGCACGTCGGCGGGCAGGAATTCATCCTTCACGACGATGTCCCCGGACTCACAATGCTTTCCCACCACGCGGGCGAGCAGCGGCTCGGCCCCGCTCTTCCGCGAGGCCAGGGTGGCGCTGTACGAGGCGTCGTAGAGCGCGGTCCGGATGTTGTCGCTCATCCCGCCGTCGACGCTCACGTACGTCCGGATCCCGTCGACGTCCTTGACCGTGCCCACCTCGTACAGCGTGATCACCGCCGGGCCGACGATCGCGCGCCCCGGCTCGACCGAGAGCTTGGGCTTGGCCAGCGAGGCCAGCTCGCACTCGCTCTCGACGATCTTGTTGATCCGCTTGGCCAGATCGCCGGCCGGGGACGGATCGTCCTGCGTGGTGTACGCGATGCCGAAGCCGCCGCCCAGGTCGAGCTCGGGCAGTTCGACGCCGCGCGCGTCGCGGATCCGGGCCTGGAGTTCCAGCACCCGGCGGGCCGCCACCTCGAAGCCGCTGGTGTCGAAGATCTGCGAGCCGATGTGCGAGTGGAGCCCGCGGAGATCGAGCACGTCCTCGTCGAGGATCTTGGTGACGGCGGCGAACGCGTCCCCGCCGGCCAGCGAGAAGCCGAACTTCTGGTCCTCGTGGGCGGTGGCGATGAACTCATGGGTGTGCGCCTCGACGCCGACGGTGACGCGTACGAGAACAGCTTGCCTTCGGCCCGATCGCCTGGATATCTCGCTCAGGCGGTCGATCTCCTGGAACGAGTCGACGATGATCCGGCCGACGCCCGCGTCCACCGCTCGCCGCAACTCCCGCGTCGACTTGTTGTTGCCGTGGAAGCCCATGCGCTCCGGCGGGAAGCCCGCGGCCAGCGCCACGGCCAGCTCCCCACCCGTGCACACGTCAAGAAAGAGGCCCTCCTCGGCGACCACCTTGACCACCGCCTTGCACAGGAAGGACTTGCCCGCGTAGTAGACGTCGGCGTCGCTGAAGGCGTCCTTGAAGTCGCGGCAGCGGGCCCGCAGATCGTCCTCGTCCAGCAGGTAGGCCGGGGTGCCGTGCTCGGTCGCCAGCTCGCGCACGCTCACGCCGCCGATGGTCAGATCGCCGGCCTCGGCGCGGGTCACCGTCCGCGGCCAGAGCTCCGGCACGAGGGCGTTCACATTCTCGGGGGTACGCAGCCACGCCGGCCCCCGGGTGCCCAGGTCACCGTGCAGGGCACCCGCCTCATGCGCTCTCACGCCTTACATCCTTTCCGGTGCGCTGACGCCCAGCAGCCCCAAACCGTTCGCGATCACCGTACGAGTGGCGTCGTTCAGCCACAGGCGGGCGCGGTTGCCGTCGCCGATCGGCTCGTCGCCCTTGGGCAGCACCCGGCAGGCCGGCTCGTCGTAGAACCGGTGGTAGGCGCCGGCGATCTTCTCCAGCAGGCGGGCCACGTGGTGTGGTTCACGCAGCTCGGCCGCCCGGCTGACGGTGTCGGGGTACTCGCCCAGCGCCTTGAGGAGGTCGTTCTCCTTGTCGTTGGTGAGCAGATCGGCGTGGAACGCGTCCGGCTCGCCGCGGGTCAGGTCGACCGCCGCGGCCTGCCGGGCCACGCTCGCCGTGCGGGCGGCGACGTACTGCACGTAGTAGACCGGGTTCTCCCGGCTGGCCGACGTCCACAGGTCGACGTCGATGTCGATCGGGGAGTCGGAGGAGTAGCGGGCCAGCGCGTACCGCGTCGCGTCCACGCCCAGCGCCTCGACGAAGTCCTCCAGCGTGACCACGGTGCCGGCCCGCTTGCTCATCCGCACCGGCTCACCGTCGCGCACCAGGCTGACCAGCTGACCGATCAGGATCTCCAGGTTGACCGCCGGGTCGTCGCCGAAGCACGCCGACATCGCCCGCATCCGGCCGAGGTAACCGTGGTGGTCGGCGCCCAGCATGATCACCACGCGGTCGAAGCCGCGCTCGCGCTTGTCCAGGTAGTACGCGCAGTCGGCGGCGAAGTAGGTCCAGTCGCCGTCCGACTTGCGCAGCACCCGGTCCTTGTCGTCGCCGAAGTCGGTGGTGCGCAGCCAGGTCGCGCCGTCCGCCTCGAACGTGTGCCCCTGCGCGCGCAGCCGGTCCAGCGCGGTCTGCAACTCACCCCGGTCGTGCAGGTCCTTCTCGTTGAAGTACGTGTCGAAGCGCACGCCGAACTCGGTCAGCGACTGCTTGATCTCGGCGAACATCAGCTCGACGCCGCGCACCCGGAACGTCTCCAGGTCGGCGTCGGGCGCCTCGGCCTTGACCGTCGCCGCGATCTCGGCGATGTACTCGCCGCCGTACCCGTCCTCGGGCACCGGCTCGCCCGTCGCGGAGGCGTACAGCGACTTGGCGAAGCGGTCGATCTGTGAACCCGCGTCGTTGAAGTAGTACTCGGTGCCGACCTCGGCGCCCGCCGCGCGCAGCAGCCGGGCCAGGGCGTCGCCGACCGCGGCCCACCGGACCCCGCCGATGTGCACCGGGCCGGTCGGGTTGGCCGAGACGAACTCCAGGTTGATCCGCTGGCCGGCGAGGCGGGCGGTGTGGCCGTACTGGTCGCCCGCCAGCACGATGTCGCGGGCCAGCTGACCGGCGGCCGCGGCGTCGAGCCGGATGTTCAGGAAGCCCGGCCCGGCGATCTCCACCGACTTGATGCCCGGCTGCGCGCCCAGCTCGGCGGCGAGCGCCTGGGCCAGATCGCGGGGCGGCACTCCGACCTTCTTGCTGAGTTGCAGAGCCAGCGTCGAGGCATAATCGCCGTGCTCGGGGTTGCGGGGTCGCTCCACGGTCGTCGCGGCCGGCAGGGCGGCGAAATCCAGTCCCCGGGCAACGAATACGGCACGGGCAGCTGAGAGAACAGTGGCAGCGAGGTCGGCGGGAGTCACCGAGCCATGCTATCCGGGTAGACTTTCGTGCTTGGCGGCGTCCCGCTGGGTGGCGATCGACTTGCGGATGGATTGACGAGGCACGATGAGCATGAGCACCCCGGGTCCCGAGCGGGTCCCGTCCACGGTGAAGGTCGACAAGACCTCCGGCCAGGGCAAGCCCCCGACCGGCGCGAAGAAGGCGTCGGCCGGCAAGCCTGGCGGAACACGCCCGGGTGGCGCCAAGGGCGGCCCGAAGGGCAAAGGCCGTAAGCCGGTCACCCCGGTCAAGGTCGCCGGTGGGCGCAACTGGGGCCCGATCGTCGTCGCCGGCGTCGTCGTCCTGATCGCCGCGGGCATCATCGGGTACGGCGTGTACGCCGCCGCCAAGAGCAGCAACGAGGCGGGCACCCCGTGGGAGGAGCGCGCGGCCGGCATCGACGGCATCGTGAACTACCGCGATGACAAGGACGCCACCCTGCTCGCCCGCAACCACAAGGCGGGCGTCCAGCAGTACAAGACCAGCCCTCCCGTCGGCGGCGACCACAACCCGCGCTGGGAGAACTGCATGGGCGACGTCTACGACCAGCCCATCCCCAACGAGCACGCCGTGCACAGCCTCGAGCACGGCGCCGTCTGGCTGACCTACAAGCAGGGCCTGCCCGCCGACCAGGTGGCCAAGCTCAAGGGCAAGATCGAGGGCCAGCCCTACTCGCTGATGAGCCCGATCGCCAACCTCGACAAGAACGTCTCCCTGCAGGCCTGGGGCTACCAGCTCAAACTCGACTCGGTCGACGACGCCCGCATCGACGCTTTCATCAAGGCCCTGCGCCAGAACGCCTCCGTCGAGCCCGGCGCGGTCTGTTCCGACGGCGTCAACGCGGTGGGTACGACGCCCCAGGACAGCTGATGACCGTCACCACATCGTCGCCCGGGGCGGCCGCTCCGGGCGACGTGGCCGAGCCACGCCAAGAGTTCCGCTTCGGCGTGGCCTGGCTGGCCACCCTGCTGATCGTCGGCCTGCTCCTCGGCGCCGGCGGCACGTTCCTGGCCACCCGCAAGGCCGGCGTGCCCGGCGACAGTTCGCCCGAGGCCGGCTTCCTGCGCGACATGAGCACCCACCACGCCCAGGCCGTCCAGATGGCGATGATCGCCCACGCCGGCACCACCGACCCCAACATCCTCAGCCTCAGCGCCGACATCGCCCTCACCCAGCACGGCCAGGTCGGCTACATGCAGGCCTGGCTGCGCGACTGGGGCCTGAGCCCGACCGGCTCCAAGCCGGCCATGAGCTGGATGCCCGGCGGCGCCGCCTCGGTCAAGAATGGCCTCATGCCCGGCATGGCCACCCCCGCCGAGATCGACCGACTCGGCAAGGCCACCGGCCAAGACCTGAACATCCAGTTCCTGACCCTGATGAGGTCACACCACCTGGGCGGCCTGCACATGGCCCAGGCCATCCTCGACCAGACCGACAACCCCGACGTCACCTGGCTGGCCGGCTCCATGGTCACCGGCCAGCAGAGCGACCTCAACCTGATCGACAACCTGCTCAAGAAGGCCCAGGCCACCAAGTAGCCAACCCGCCCGGGAGGTATCCGGTTGGTGGGTGTTCCTGGGTGCCTGCTAGGCTTCTGAGCGTTCCTGAGCCCCCGTAGCTCAGGGGATAGAGCGTCGCCCTCCGGAGGCGAAAGCGCAGGTTCGAATCCTGCCGGGGGCACCAGAGTCCACCAGGACCCCAGGGCCACTGACCAGCAGCAAGGCGGTCTCTGGCTCGGGTTGCCTGTCCGGCCGCATCCGGCCATCACTGGCTTTCCACGGCTAGTTTTGCCGAATAGGTGCCGAAGTTCCGCCGACGTTCGTCCGCGTTCTCTTGCTCCTGCTCAGGGTTGTATCGATCCAGCGAACTGCTAAGAGACGCGGCCCGCTTAACGGGTTGAGCTGCCCACCGCCATAAGCGGCCTCGGCACGGCGTCGCAGTTCGGACTGGCCACCGTGCAAGCACTTTGCGTAGTTGCGCCAGATCTCGCTGCCGGACCCTTCGAGCAGGTAGATGACTTCCCTAGCAGCCTTGCGTGTCTCTAAACCTTGCGGATCTCAGACCAGTGCGACGGGCTAGGGCAGATGGGGCACTTGAGGTCGAGCAAGCTTGTTTCGCGGCCATCGGCCTAAGCGCTAAGGTCGCCACCGTCCATGAGGATGACCATCGACCGGTTACAGACGGCTTGCGTTCGTCCTCGCACTTAGCGTCGAGTAGGAATCACCCTCAAGTTCATTGAGATTTTCAGTGTGACGGTTTCCGAGGCGGCTGACACAATCGACGGCGAGGCGTCCGTCGTCGGCAATTCGCTATAGGCGGGAACGCTAAATTTCTTCGCTCGTTGTCCACCAAGCTGGCGGCCATCCGGGACTCGGTGAGGCATTCCCGACATGGTTAGCCACCTTCCATGAAGTGTTGACCTTGTGGACCACGAAGGTGAAGGCGCCCTGAACAACTGTTGCAGACTGGACGAGGTATCCATCTGTATCGCCTGTCGGAACAAGAATAACGAGCTCGTACCCTGGTCCGATCTTTCTCTTTGTGCTTCCCGCGCCTAGCCTATCGATATCCACGTCCCGCCAAAGATTTTGCAAATGCTCGCGTTCATCGTTCAGGAATCTCTCCCACAGCCCTTCAGGTTGCCCCTCGGTGGATAGAGATTGCGCCAGTTCATCTAGTCGGGAAAGGTCATCATCTGTGTGGTCTTCATTTTCCCAAATCCAGCTTTGAACGCGGCATAGAATCCAGTTCTGATCTACCGCAATGAGCCAATCTTCATGACGGCCATCCCGTGCAGCCTCGATGAACTTGTAAACTACTCCGACAGGGCCGCTTTCGGCATACCTGTCGCTCATTCCCGACTCTGACAAAGCGATGCGGTTGGCGATCTTCTCCCCTTCGCTCATTCCTGCAACAGGAGTGGCTCCAGGTGGGAGAGCGGGATCTTGATCCGGCGGCAACTCGCGATTCATGAACATGCCCATGATGGATATAAGCATCATCGCACACACGACACCGGGGAAAACGGCGTACCACTGGAAGCCGTTTCGAACAATGTAGTAGGTCCAAATTCCGAAGCCGACGAATATGATGGCAGCGAGGATTAATGAGCCGACAGGTACGGGCTTCTTCGGTGTGCCGAGTTTCTGTCCGGTCAGGCGCGCGACATCGAGCGTGATTCGACCGTGAATCCAGAACGCCGTAGGGGTGTGCTCGCGGAGAGTCTGATTCTTTTCGATCTCTTCCACAAGCGAGAGATTCTCACGGATGTCCTTCCGCAGTCTCTGCCGCCGACTTAGAACGGTGACCAAGGCGGCAAGAGGTGTGGCGACTGCGGTTACGGTTTGCACAATGGAATCGATATCCACGACGGCAATATATCGCAAGATCGCATTCAGGGCGAGCGCGGCTGAGTGGGGAGCGGAACGAAGCTGTCAAGGTGCCTAACGGGTCGCCTCTTGGCCCGTAGCGCATCGGGCGACTGCTATACACAATAAGCGGCCTCGATCCGACGCTTCAGTTCAGCCTCTCCTCCGTCCAAGCACTTCGCGTAGTTCCTCCAGAGGACTTCGGCTGACTGACCTGCCCATTCAGCCACCTGGGTCGGTGAGATTCCTGCGTTCAGCCAGGTCGACACTGCGGCGTGTCGCAGGTCATACGGCGTTTCGGCCAAGGGGGATGCCACGACCTCCGGCGTGAACACCGCCGCTCGTGCCTGTCGCCAGATGCGGTTGATAGTCAAGATCGGAAGCTCACGCTTGTTGCGTTCGCCTACGAAGAGCCGGCCGCCAGGTCCGAGGCCGAACTCACCGACGTGACTCCGCAGGATCGCGGTAAGCGGAGGAGGGCACGGCACCTCGCGCGTCTCCCCCAACGCGCGCTGCTTGAGCTGCCGGGTATCACGGTTCTCGCCGCTGTCCGTCCAGTGTTTTCCTGCGTGTGGTTCGGCCACCTCCAGCACGAACTTGCCCCACTCGTCGTCCGTGGCCGGCAGCACGAGGTTGCGGGGCAAGATGATCCCTACCGCCTCCTCCGGCCGCATCGCTGCGTAGTAGAGGCAGGCGTAGAAGGCAACCATCCGTGGGCCGGTCCGGCCCTGGTCATGTACGCCATCAAGCAGCGTTCGCACCTGCACCGGGTTGGCGACTTTACGGCGGTCGATGCCGCCGGAAGCCGTTCTCGGAGGCGTCCACTTCATCGCAGGCCAGGGGTTGGCCGTCGTCGCATCGATCTCCGTCGCGAATTCGAGCATCGCCGTGAAGATCTTCCGCCGGCGGGTGACGACCACGGGCGAACCTTCTCTGCCGTCCAACCTCAGCGTTATCCCGTCCAGAACCGTGCGGACCACTGCCGCGTTGGCAAGATCCGTCGCAGGACGAGTGTTGCGCTCCACCCACGCGAGCGCAGCGCGGATGTCGGCCGGCATGTCCTCGCCCTGACGCGAGACGGTGTTGAACGCCCACCGACGGAGAGCCGTGCGGATCAGGCGGGCATCAGGCTTGCCTCGCGTGCTCTTGAACAGGTGAGGTAATGCGGCTGTCAGCGCCTCGGCGGTCGTCTTGCGGGTCATAGCGGCCGACCGAGGCCACTTCAGATCCACGTACCTGCACGCCAGCTCGTAGCAAGAGATCTGCACGCCGGCTCGGCTCATTGAGACCGGCAAGCCGGTAGATACGTCGAACGCCTCGCCTTTGCGGGCCGCGCCAACCAGATCGGAGCGGAAGCTCTCGGCGAGCCGCTTCTCCTTGAACGGCTCCTTCTTGGGAGCGCCCGCAACGCTCCACCGCACCCAGTGCGTCGTGGTACGCGAGCCCTTGTAGACGTCCGTCTTGTGAATCCGCACGTCGTATGTCGTGGGCACCTATGCCGCCCTTTCCTCGTGCTCGGCCAGCCACCGCTCGAACTCGCTCCGACGGATCCGCAGCTCGCCGTTCGGGAGCTTGATGCACTGGGGAGCCAGACGTTTGGCCCGCCAGTCGTAGAAGGTGGATCGCGCGACATCCATCTCCGTGCAGAAGTCAGCGACGGTCAGATACGCCTTGGGCGTCGCGTCAGCGCGTCCAGAGCGGCCACGGCGCTCGCGTTCCTGCGCCAGGTCGATGACCGTTTTGTTGTTGGCCTGTCTGGCAGCCAAAGTCGGGCCTCCCCTGAGTCGTTGCGTCGGGCTTTCTCATCACCAGGGCTCTCAGCGCGGCGGGGAGGCGCCCGCGGAGCGAGACGTGATGGGCTCCGCAGAATCCGCGAAATCCGCAGATCGCCCGCAGAACTGCCATAGAGCGGATTCCGCGGATTCTGCGGACGACGAGATGCGTTCACGAGGCCCGCCCTGCGCTGATGGGCTTGACCGTGCCCGCCGGCCGGATGACCTCCGGGTGGACGAGCCAGGTCGGCGACGGCGCGCGTCCTGCGCCTCGGCGGTCGGGCGCTGCAACAGTCGCCAGGTAGCCGTGACCCAAAAGCAGGTTCAGGGCCGGATCGAGATCCGTAGCCTTGCGGAATCGGCCGCGGGACATGGCGCTGAACAGGTCACGCTTGGTGAATCGCTCAGTCTGAGTCCGTCCGATCCAACTCAAGATGTGCCGCGCGTCTTCGACGGTCGGGTCTGCGCCCATGTCGTCGAAGGCGGCCAGGGCGTGCTCGGCGAAGTAGGCGCCGATCGTGGCGGCACGAGTGAAAATGCCGGCACCGATCGACCCGCTCGGTCCGACCTCGCTGAGGTGCAGGAGTCCGGCTATGCGTGCGACAGCGCCGGCGTACTTGCTGGCCCAGTCGACGATGTGTGCCCAACTCCCCGACGGCGCCAGGCGCGGCTCGATGTCCCGCTCGATCGCCAGCATGTGTTCGTTAGCCTCGGGCGTCAGCGGCAGGAGAATAGGGTCGCGGCGGCTGGCCAGACCAAGGACTAAGGCACTCAGATTCGCGGCGTAGGCGTCGCTGACTGTGCGAGAGATCGGGTCGGCGCCGATCCGACGGCGCCCGACGGTGTTCTCCGGTACGGCGAAGAGGATGCGGGCGAGCAGGCCCTTGCCGCGGAACCCCGGCATCTGCGCGATGTCGCGCAACACCTCTGGCTGTACGGCCAGGCCGAGCGTCAGTGCAGGCTGGTCGACACGCTCCGCAGGTCGAGAGCGGCGATCGACGCGGAGCATGTCGCCGGCGTGGCCCTTAAGGAAGACCTCGAGGTTTGGCGCTCCGGAGTACCGGCCGGCGAGAGTGGCGAAGATGCCGCCCTCTGGCGACAGCACTGAAAGCCGGCCACCCTGCTCGGCAAGCAGGGAAGCGGCTTGCTCGCTCGTGATGTCATCAGCGACAAGGCGCGGCAACGGCGGAACGCTGATGGAATCGGCGTTCATCGCGGCAGCGGCAGCCTCGGCAAGTAGGCGATCTCGGCCCGCCGCATCGGATGCGGCTGCCGCAGCGTTCGCAGCTCGGTCCGCGGCCTTCGCCGCGACGCGGAGAGCCAGCTCGGCCTCGACCATCGCAGGACGAGTGCGCTCGATCAGGGCAGCCTCGGCCGCGAGCAGAGGCCGAACCAAGGCGGTGAAGACGGCCGACTTCCGCGACCCGGGTGGTAGCACCACGACCGTGAACAGGTTGACCGGCTCGCGCCAGGACCCGCGTATCTCAACCTCGGCCCGCCCGCCAGCCGCTGTGGACAGTACGGCGAGCGCGATGCAGCCGGCTAGGTCTGCCGGAGTCTGTGTGAACTCCGCGACGGCGCCGACCATGTCACCCAGCCACGCCGGGAGAGCCTCCACGGGGAACGGCCGCGGGAGTGTGCGTGCGGTCAACGGCATCGGCGCCGGCCAAGCAGCCGAGGGCACGGAAGCGAGAAGAGCACGACCAGCAGCGAGCACGTCGCGGGTGTCTCCGGTGCTGCTGGCGAGCTGGGTCAGCCGGCTTCCCAGGTCGGCAACGTCTCGACGCCGTGCGTGGTCCGCAACGATCCGGGCGTAGTGCGACGCGTTCGCTGGGGAAGGGACTGCCGCGATCATGGTGTGCAGGTAGGGCGCTCCCCCTAGCCTGACCAGCGATCCGGCGTTGGCGAGGTGAGCCGTGACGGCGATCGCATCTGCTGGCGCTCCCGCGGCGTGCAGGCCGACAAGGACGCGCCACAGCTCGGCGTGTGCCGGGCGGTAGAAGTCGTCGGCCTGCACGACGTCGGCGAGGTCCGCGACAAGGCTGGGAGCGAGAAGCGCGGAACCAATCACGGCTCGCTCGGCAGCCTCGTCGTGCGGTGGAGTGCGGGTCACAGTGTGGAAGTCCTGTCGAGTCGGGGACTGGCTTCGCTCATCGGCTGCCGTCGCGGTAGAGCCGGCGAACCTCGTTGAAGAGGTGGCGGCCAAGCCGGATGCGGATGCCGACGCCGTCACAGCGGCGGCACGACCGCCCACGCCGGCCACGTCGAGAGCCCCGCGTGCCGGTGCCAGAGCACCTACGGCACGAGCGAAACGGCTTGGCGGCGCACAGGGCGGCGTAGCTGAAAGTGATGGCGATCAAGGCGGGGCAGAGCAGGCTAGCGGCGAGGCGGGCGGCGTCCACTGGTGGCCTCCAGGGCGGTTTTGGGGTGCATTCGGCCATGGCCGCTAGCGGGCTAGCGTCCTGGTGAATCGGGCTGGAGGGGGCTAGCGGTGCCGCTAGCCCTAGCGGTGTTCGGGGCTAGATCTAGCGGCTTGCTAGCCCTACGCGGCTCTGCGCCGCTGGTTACGTTCAGCCACCGCGGCCGCCACGTCGTTGCGATGGATGCCTTTGCGGTTGGCTTTCTCGCCGGTCGCGGGATCGGTGGCCCATACCTGCCGGCCGACCGTGATGCCGTAGGGCCTGAGCGCTGCCGCGATCTGCTCCGGCTTCCACTCGCCGTACGTCTCAGGCCGCAGTTCGGCGAGCCGCGCGGCCACGGTTTCCGACCAGACCTTGGGTTCGTCGACCCGGACCACGGTGAGGATGTCGTCGAGGATTGTGGCCGCGGGATCGGCCGAGTCGGCCAGTTCGCCGGCCGCGTGCCCGGTGAGCGTTCCGTGGGCCTCGCGGAGGGCACGTGCCCGGGTGATGACGGCGTCGATGTCGGCGAGCGGTGTGCGGTTGGTCCGCACCGTCACGGCATCTTCGGCAGCGCCGGAGTCGTCAGCGCCAAGCAGGATGCCGACACCTTTATGCGCCCGCTGGAATCGCGACGCGTCGTGCCCAGCGGTGTAGCTGCCGGCTCCCAGGACAGCCTCGGACGACTGCCACGTCATCGTCTTGAGCGCGAACCGCGTACCCATGTTGTCGCGCAGATCAGTCGGCACCGCCTTGCCGTCCGGCTTCTGGGTCGCCAGCTCGATCATGATGCCGACCGACGGGCCGACCTTGCACAGCTCGGTCAACAGCTCGACGATCTCGGCGCCGTGGACCGGGTGCCCGCTGTAGCGCTGGAACTCGTCGATCAGCACGAGGATCGGCCAGAGCTTGAGCGCGCGCCGCTCGGCGATGGCGCGAGTCACCTTCGACTCGGGGCAGATGTCGGCCGGCAGCGTCGCGATCGTGTCGTAGCGCCGGTTCATGTCGGCGACCAGGGCGCGCAGGTCTTCGACCAGCGCCAGGACCACCTCGTCGCGTACGCCAAAGCCGATCCGGTGGGCGACGCGCTCGAAAACCCGCCAGTCCTGGCCGCCCTTGCCGTCGTAGATGTGCAGCTCGACGATCGGGTCCAGCGCGCAGGCGAGCGCCGGCACACGTGCGGCGAACGTCTTGCCCATCCGCGGAATCGCCCCGATGAGCAGCGACGTGAACATCAGCAGCAACCGCACTGGCCGCCCGCGCTGGTCCTCGCCGAACGGGAACGGCTCGAAGACGTCCACGCTGCCCTTCGCGATCAAGGGCCAAAGAGCAGAGGCTTTCGCGTACGGATCCTCGTCCGCGACCCACAGCGCCAGCCGTCGAGCGGAGCCCGCCGCGCCGCGTACCCGCTCCGGCCAGACCTGCACCTCGTCCAGGTCGAGCCCTGCGGCGAGGTCGTTGCGCTTCTTGATCGCGGTGTCGGCCTTGGTCCCGTACGGCAGATCGATGACCGCCCGCCATCCCGGACCGTCCCGCATGATCGGCATCGGAAACGTGATCGGCTCGTCGACCTTGCACAGCCCGGCCGCAAGGAACGCCCGCATCAGCACATCTGCCGTCAGCTTGCGCACACGCGGCTTGATCGCCGCGACGTCCATCAGCGGTCTGTCCGGCGACGAGCCGATCACGCCGAACAGGCCAGCGATCGCGGCGAGGGCGCAGTACCAGGCCCATCGGGGAGCCACGACGAGCATCGTTGTCACGGCCGATGCTCCGACGCCCAGGGCGAGAATCAGGATGAGCGTGCGGAGCCGCACCCGGCCGTCACGCTGCCGCGACAACCGGAGGTAGTCCTCGGCGTCTTCACGGCGCACGGCCGCCAGCCGGACGGGTCGCCCTTCGGCATCAGACGACCACCGCGCCGTCGCCGCGAGGGAACGGAGCAGGCCGCGTGGTGACCGGAAGACGAGCCGGCACAGGTACAGCGGCAGGCGGAGAAGGTGGTACGTGCTGATGTGCGCATAGTGGCCAGCAAACCAGCGTACGAAAGCAAGGGCTTCTGTCTTGGAGCGAAGCCAGGCGGGGACGATAGGCAGCCTCGTGACCGCCGGCGGAGTGATGGGCGGGTCGACGGGGATCGGCTGGTCGCCCACCTCGTCGTGTTCGTCGTCGATATCGGCCGACCAGGATTCCGGGCGCCGGTTGCGGCGCGTGTCGCCCAAGTGGACGACGTCGGCCTCGGCGGCGGTCCAGTCGAACTCGCCTTCGGGGTTTGGCGTTGCCATGATGGTTGTTCCTCCGGGAGGTCTGTTGGCCGATCGGGTGGGCCGAGGCGCGGCCGTTGGTTTGCAGGCCGGAGGGCCGCGCCTCGGGCGGACCTAGCGTTCGAGGTCGTCGATCACGTCGCCGTTGTCGTCGGTCATGGTGGTGATCAAGCGGGGGTACGCGCCGACGTCGAAGGCCACGACGAAGCCGGCGACCGCGGGCGGCAGGTAGACGATGACGTCCGTGCCGTCGGTGGTGCGCACTTTGGCGCGCTTCCGGCCCACCTGCGCTTCCGTGACGTCTGTGACGACCGTGCGCAGGTAGAGCGCGACCGGACACGCGTCGAGGTTGTGCTGAAGCCCGCGCCATCCGCCGTACTCCAGAAGGTGGGCGACGTCTTCGGCGTTGTCCCCAAGGGCGTTCAGGACCATGGAGAGTCGGTCCTCTGCGTTGTCGGACATAGGTTTCTCCTCTGGATCACGCGGCGGCGGACAGGTGGCGTCGCACCGTGCGATCGGTCACGCCGAGCCGGGCGGCAATCTCTTGGTTGGACAGATCGGGATGACGGGACCGCAGCCGTGCGACCGCCGTGCCGGTGTCCCGTTTGCGCGTCCGCCGCGTGTCCGGCTTGGCGTCCGCCGGGATGTCCGCCTTGGCGGCCGCCTTGGCCACCGGGTTGCTCGCCACGAGCTGGATCCGGCCGGTCAGCTCGACGAGACAGATCGACGCGACCACGATCAGCCCGTCCACGGACAAGGGGATGAGATACGGCGCAGCCCCCACCTCGCCGTATCGGGCCGCGACGCCGGCCATGTGCCAGTAGGACACCCAGGCCGCGATGCCAGCGATTGAGGCAGTGGCCGCGAGCCGCACCACCGCCAGCGATTGGCGATGCACGGGAATCCGGGAGATCAGCTCGACGGTCAGCAGCAGCGCCAGCGGCGGCCACGCCGCGATCGTCTGGCTGATCGGGTTTGGCAGGGCGTGCAGGATGTTCGCCGCGACCGAGGCCGCAACCCCGAGGACCAATGCGCCGCGTACGCCCCACCGCACCCGAATCAGTTGAGTGGAGTTCACTTGCTGCCGCTCAGCGAGTGACCGATGGACGTGAGGCCCGAGCGGACGCCGTCGACCAGCGCATGCGACGGCTTCGCGAGAACGCCGCTGCTGCCCGCGATGACCAGACCGAGCATCAGCGCGCACACCGCCGTGAAGACGATCCGGCCGCGCGTCCTGCGGTCAATGCCGAGCATCACGAGAGCGGCAATGAGGATCAGGGAGAAGATGCCGAGGCTCATCTGGGTCTCCTGACATGGGTTTCCACCGCGGTCGCCAGCATCAGGCCACCTCGTCGATCGAGCGGAGGTAGCGCTCGACAAGCGCGACCATCTCGCGCAGCACGCGGTTCTGCGCGCGGCGCAGACGGCGCCAGTCGAGCTGGGTCGGTGCCGGCTCTGCGGTGAGGAAGCGGATCTCGGCGTCGACCAGCGCAATCTCGGCGTCGAGCAGGCGTTGCTCGCGCTCGATCGCTGCGAGGTGGGCCGGGGTGGGTTCATCGGGTACGCGGAACACGGGTGTCCTTTCGGAGGGATGCCGACCGGACGAAACATGAGCCGAATACAACGTGGCGTTGTGTTCATGAGAGCGACGCTACAACGCGACGTTGTATTCGAGCAAACGAGCCGTCCGGCGTAGATGCGGGATGGCGAGTGGTGATCAGCGGAGGCGACGACGGATCGCGTAACCTCGCCGGTGATGGCTGAAGCGAGCGACAAACTGCCCCGCGACTGGTGGACGACCGATGACGTCGTGGCGTTCCTGGATTCCGTGGGAGTGCCGATCAGTCCTGCCACCTGGCGGTCTTACGTGTCGCGCGGCCAGGCGCCGGCCCCCGACCGGACGTTCGGGCGTTCGCCCGCTTGGCGGCCGGCGGCCGTCCGGGAGTGGCAAGCATCCCGGCCACGCCGCGGATCCTCTGAAGCCTGATCCAACATCGGCTCTTCACCTCCTCTCGTCAGCGCTGCTTTCCGGTAAGACCAAGTCAACCGGGAAAGCCGTGCGCTGCCGATGAGGCAACGACCATCGCGAATGCATCTCTGATGCAGTTCCGGTGAAGTAGCGAGCCCCGGGCGCCCATCGGCACCCGGGGCTCACGCGCACACGGAGGCTTACGTGCGATCCAGCAAGGCGACCGCGACGTTGAGCGCATCGCGGAGGGTCCGCGCCTCATTGGCCGTCATGTGCGTGATGGCCGGCTCAAGTCCGTCCCGGCCGGCGCTCAGCTCGATCTCGTCGGCTCCGTCGCCGCGGACCAAGTTGACGTTGACGGCGACGTGTCCGCGTGGCACGTAGACCTCCGCGATGTGGTGCACGTGCTGCGTGGCATCGAAGCTGTGGTCGATCGTGCAGTAGAGCGGGCAGTTGCGCCGCTTGGAAGTGGTCTTTCCGGCCATGTCTGGCTCCCCGGTCAAGTGGCCCCAGAGGCGGGTGAGCGCCAGTGAGGCTGGCGTGATGACTATGCCGCAAAAGATACAGACGTCTAGACGCATACGCCACTAGCCGACCATATGCCTGTACCTAACGTGAGCATGTGATTACCCCGGATCGCGAAGGCGCTGCTTACAGGCAGCTCGCCGGCATCCTGCGGGATCGCATCAGTAACGGAGAGTTGCAACCCGGCCAGCGGATGCCCTCCGAGAAAGATCTCCACGACGAATTCGGCCTGGCGCGCGAAACCGTCCGCCGCGCCATGGCAGTGCTACGCGCCGAGGGACTCATCGAGATCCGCCAGGGCCACGGCACGTTTGTCGCCGAGGCGCCCGAGCGTGTGGAGCTGGCGCCGGGGGACACCATCACCTCCGCCGCCGCGGTGACCGTCACGCGAGCGAGCGGTGAGGTGGAGACCTTCCCGACCGGCACGACGCTCGTGGTTCCCAACTGACCGATGGGATACCGCCTGCGCCGTACGCGGAAAGCGCAGTCGAGCCTGCCCTGCGATCGGTCATCGGTGGCAGCCGCATGAGTCAGCCGGCCAGAGACACGGTCATCGATCAATGGACCGGTCGCCACGCCACCGCACTTCAAGCCGCATTGCGCATGTCGCAAGACGAGATGGCCGCCCTGATCGGCGTAGCGAAACGCACGATCGCCGCCTGGAGCGAGCGCCCAGAGATCGTCATCCGACCCGAGCTACAACGGGCGCTGGACACCGCCTACAGCCGAGCCGATGAGCCGGCCAAGCTCCGCTTCGCTCGCCAGCTCAAGGCCGAAGACGACGCAGAAGCCGCAGCAGTCGGCGGCGCCGTAGCCCTGTCGGTCGCGATCGCGGTAGTCGTCAACGACGCCGAAGTCCTGCTGGTCTGTCGCCGTGACGCCGACCCGAGCGGCATCACCTGGCAGTTCCCCGCCGGCATCGTCAAGCCCGGCGCCAACTCCGCAACCGTCGCCATCCGCGAAACCCTCGCCGAGACCGGCATCCATTGCGTCATCCGCGACGAGCTGGGATCACGCGTCCACCCGCTCTCCGGCGTCAACGCGACCTACTTCCTCTGCGACTACCTCGCCGGCGACGTCGTCAACCGCGACGAAATCGAGAACACCAGCGCGCTGTGGGCGGCCAAGGCAGACGTCACCCGCTTCATCCCCGAACAACGCATCTACGAGCCAGTCCTGCGCGCCTTGGAGGCCGACAATGAGTGATCCCAAAACCGACGAGCGCCCACCCATCGCGGCCGCAGTCATCGTCAACGACGGCAAAGTCCTGATGGCCCGGCGCCGGGTGAAGGAAGGCCAGCTCTCCTGGCAGTTCCCGGCGGGCGAGGTCGAGGCTGGTGAGACGCCTGGCGCCGGCGCCGTCCGTGAGGCTGAGGAAGAGACCGGCCTGACCGTACGCGTGACCAGCGACCTTGGTTGGCGGGTCCACCCCAACACGGGCCGCACCATGTACTACTTCGCCTGCGAGGTCGTGAGCGGAACCGCCCACGTAGGCGATGAGGAAGAACTGGCAGAGGTGGCGTGGTGCGACCGCGCCACCCTCACCGAGTACGTCCCATATCCGTTTTACGAGCCGGTGCAACAGCACCTGGACGCCAACCTGCGCTGACGTCTCTCCGGCTCAGGCCGCGCCGAGCAGGTCAGCGAGCCGCGCCCGGACCACACCATCATGGAAGTGGTCTGGCAGCGGAACGCCTCCGACAGACTGCCGAGATGACACGACGTCGTCCAGCGTCTTAGCCGGCAGACGCTCGGCCAGCTCGACGCACTCAGCGGCAAACCGCCGAGCCTCGCCGATCAGCCCAATCTCACGCAGCCGGACAGCCAGGGCATAGGCGTACTCCGCAGCAGCCCGGTCGTCCTGGAAGTGAAGCTCTTCCTCGTACTGCTTCCGGATTTCGCTCAGCGAGGGGCGCTGAGCGACGTCCTCGTCAACCATCAGAACAGGTACCGCTCGGCCACGCTCGGGTACTCGAACAGCTCAGCGCTGTCGAACCACAGGTCAACCTCGTACTTAGCCTCTTCAACATTGCCGGAGGCGTGGATGAGGTTGGCAGCAACGGTGTGCTGAGCCTCGGTGTACGCCTTCGACGTGTGCGCGAAGTCCCCGCGGATCGTCCCCGGCGCCGACTGGTTCGGGAACGTAGACCCCACAAGCCGGCGAACGTTGGCGACAGCTGCCACGCCCTCCAGCACCAGGGCGATAACCGGCCCGGTCTGCATGAAGTTCGCAGTCACCTCGAACACAGACTTCCCGAACCGCTCTTCCAGGTCGAAGTAGTGCTTCTTCGCCAGCTCGGCATCCATCAGCACCATCTTGGTCCCCACGACCTTCAGCCCGGCTTCCTCAAACCGCTGAAGAATCCGCCCAGCCAACCCACGAGCAACCGCATCAGGCTTCAGTAGTACAAGGGTCCGCTCGACTGCGCTCATAGCCAACACTCCATGTCATATCGGGTGAACGCAGGGTACCGCATATGCCGTTTGCGATTTAGACGGCATCGTCGCGCCTTGCTGCCTAGTCCGATTACCGGCTTGTCGGCTGCATTTCGAAACTCTACACGGCGAATCCATGGAGATTATCAACCATTCTAGTGACTGGAGCCTTTTTCGCTCATCCCCGAGCTACTTTCGTCGGCGATGGTCTTCAGCTTGATTGTTCGCCTTAGACGGTTGAGTTTATCCATAGCCAGCAACGAGCTAACAGGAAGCAGGCCGCGAGTGGCGGCCAACTGGTCAACGATCTGGGTACTATTTGCGAGGTAGATGCTACGACTCACGAAGGCTTCTTGAATTGTGGCGTAGAAGCAAAGGGCCGATGCAAGCTCTTTGGCCACAGCCTCGGTGGATGATCTCTCAGTCTCAAGTAAACTCAGGGATGAAGCCGCTTCTAGTAATCCTTTTGCGGTCATCTTGGAATCATCACCCAAGACGCTAAGAACTTGGGGTGCGGACGAGAAATCATCATTCCCCACCACCCTCGCAAGCAGCCCTCGTTTCAGCGCACGAACTTCACCAGCTACCAGTTCTTCCACGATTGTGTCGATGTCGGTTGCCTCTGTGCGGTGCCTATGCGCAAAAATCGCCCTTACCGCTCTTACCAAGTCTCGCGGAATACCACCCGCTATACAGTGGCAGAGCATGACATACTTTGGAGGGAGCCCGATAACGCTCCGCGTGACGAGTTGTAGAGATTGATTAAAAGTGAATGGTTGGAGCCTGACAACCTCATCGAATGCGCTGTCGAGTGCCGGCCGAACCCGCATAACTCTCCGCTCGAATCCCGCGAGTGCGTCCTCCGAGACGGTAACTATGTAACTGCAGCCGCGAACATCGAAAATCGCTTTCACGTCATTGAGAAATCGTTCTGCGTCTTCGGCCTTCGCTATTCGATCGACCTCGTCAATGCAGATGAGTAAGTGTGGTTCGCCCTGCCGGATGCTGGTTAGCCAGTGCACCGTAGCTCCGACAAATGATCGGTACGAGCTGACAACCTCAGGCAAAGTGGTGGGTTGCTGAGCGAGTTGGCGCACTGCCTTTCCGCCAAGTTCGACGCCAGCCTTCTTGAAGAAGCCGGAACGTTCCGACGTGGATGTTTGCAGGTATCTAAGCATCCGCAGCTCTCGGTGCGTTCTACGGACGATGGCTGAAGTCGGTTGCCAGACCAGCCCTGATCGGAGGCGATCGGTAACTTTCCAAACAACAATCAGCGCTGGTAGCCCCAGGTAGGACGCTAATCCCGGACTCGGTAAATCAATGCCAAGGCCTTCGACGACCGCGCGGAATCCAGGAAACAACGACGCGAAAAATGCGGAGAATGCGGCTAGTATGGCAGCGGTTCTGATTAACTTCCGGATACTGGCAAGGGCGATTCTCGATGCGGGCCTCGAAGGATTACCCGCAGCTTCAAGAACTCTTTCGCAAATCTGAATGTAGAGGTGAACCAGAAACTCTCGCGCATCGTAGGTGACGGGAGCCGAAACCAATACTTTTAACGTCGGTCCATGATTTCCATGCAGTTGCCTCGAAAATGCGGTTAGTAGAGCGGTCTTTCCCACACCCCTCGGGCCACTTACCGCAATAGCGCGTGCGCCCAACGTGGTATTTAGGACTCTGATTTGATCCAGCTCGGGCCTGGAAATCAGGCGTTCAACAGCGTCCGTGTCTCCGAGCCCGGGAGCTCGATCTATGTAGAGCACATCTTCGTCTTCATTCGATAACTCGTTCAGGAGAGCTCGGAGCGTCGGTCGCAGCAATTCTGCATATTCAGCTATTTCGCTGTTCCAAGCCTTTTTAAGCTGTCGCTTCATCGTCCGGAAAACTAGGATGACCAGAAGCGTAACGCATATCAATCCAGCGCACGTGAACGCCTGGTCAATTGCGGAAATGGAATGCCAGTTTTGGACGATGCGCCTCCAGGCGGGCAAAGCCGAGGCGGCGATATTCCTCCCAGGGCTTAGGCCTTCGATCCAACTGTTGAGCTTCGCGGATAGGGCGCACAGGGCGAGTAGCGCGACACAAATGAGAAATGCTACGAACTTGAGTATTGGTGAGAAATGCGGTTCTCGCTCTTCATCATCTTCGTTATCCAGGGCGTCTTCAGAGGCCCGTTCACTCCGATACTGGTTGATGGCAGCGCTCGCAGTTTCGTAAACCTCTCTATAGGCGCCCAGTCGCTCTGTCGGATGTCCGAACTCGGGATCCTCCAGCACTAGCCGTACCGCGGCATCTACTGGCGCGTCGTTGGCTAAGACGAGGGTTCGGTCTAGGGCGCGGCCGACTCGATCTCGAATAACTTCAACCAGGTGAGCTTCGGAAAGGAAGAGTCTTCCGGCGATCTCAAGCAGAAGCTGCCGTATCTGAGGAGCACGTCCGCCCAAGGCTGGTCCCGTCACTCGTGATCAGTTATGTGGCTTACATCACACTATGTGCTCAGAGCTGTCTAGCGGGCACCGTGGATGCGACGGGTTTCCGACAGTGGGTACACGGTTCGTAACCAACCGTGTGTGACTAGCAACACATCTCCCGCGATTAGCGCCGCATGGCACGCTAGGCCTGCCGCGCAGGTGACAAGAGCGGGCGGTTTGTCTCTATCTCCCAAGCATCGAGGCCAACGAGTGGGAGTGCTAGACCGCCCAGGCGAGATCTCGGTGAGCGGTCTGTGCACGACCGTGCCTCATACGTGCCGAAGTCCTACGCCGCTCAGGTCCGTCGGCCGCGAAGCCGCAGCTCAGGGCAAGTGCGAGCCGAATGAACGCGTCGCCCTCCGGAGGCGAAAGCGCAGGTTCGAATCCTGCCGGGGGCACCAATCCAGCCAGCCGTTTCGGGCCTCTGAGCAGTGGAAACTTACAGGCCGGCCCCCGAACATCTGTCCGGCTGTCACCCGGTCATTGCCGGCCGCCTCAAGGGCATCTGACCCGTATTCGGGCCGAAGTTTCGAGCACCGCCAGGGCGTTCATCCGACGCCGCAGCTCAGTCACGCCGCCGTCGAGGCACTTCGCGCAGCACGGCCCGCGATCTCCGCGGCCTCGCGCGCCTTGCGCAACGCGCCCGCCCACGTTCGAGCACAGAGCGGTCCTGGTGATTGCGCCGCCTGATGGCGTTCAGTTCCCGATGATGACGAACACGGGATCGAGGAATTGGTTGCAACCTTGATCGTCGGTACCGCGTGTAGTCGCCATGAGAGTCGCTACGGAGGGGCCCATGCCGGCTGATGAGCCCCCTGCGGACTTCGACACGGTGTACGCCGCCCAGTACGCCGACCTGACCGTGCAGCTGTACGCGTACTTCGGCGACCGGCAGGAGGCGCAGGACGTCGTTCAGGAGGCGTTCTGCCGGGCGCTGCGCCGCTGGTCCAAGGTCGCGCGCTACGACGACCCGGTGGCCTGGGTGCGCCGGGTGGCCTGGAATCTGGCGGTCAGCCGCTGGCGGCGGTCCCGGACGGCGCTGTCCTTCCTGCGCCGGCAACCGCCTCGCGAACCGCACGTGGAGGGCCCGACCACCGAGCGGATCGAGCTGGTGGAGGCTCTCGCGACACTGCCGCCGGTCCAGCGCCGTGCCGTGGTCCTGCACTACCTCGGCGACATGAGCGTGGCCGAGATCGCCGAGCGCGAGCAGGTCGCCGTCGGCACCGTCAAGTCGTGGCTGCACCGCGGCCGCGCGGGTCTCGCCGTCCAGCTGCATCAGCCCGAGCACCCGGAGGTCCGTCGTGCCTGACCAGCTGAGCCCTCTCTTCGACGACCTCCGGGGCCGGGCGCTGCCCCAGGTGCGGCCGCCGGGCCCGGACGCCGCACGCCGCACGGTGCACCGGCGGGCCACCGTCCGCGCGTCCGTCCTGGCCGCCGTCGTCCTCGCGGCGTTCGGGACCTTCATCGTCACTCAGCGCACCAGCGGCGGCACAGTTCTGCCGGCGGCCTCCGCGTCGGCCGGGCCGAGCGCGTCGAGCGACCTCGAGCCCGGGCGGCTCGACGAGGCCGGGCCGAGCGCGTCGAGCGAGTTCGGGTCCGGGCGGCTCGACAAGGCCGAGGTCGCCGCCGCGCTGGTGCCGGGGGCCACCTACACCGACGAGATGGACGCGTCCGGCCAGAACGTGGAGCTGGAGGCCGCAGAGGGCCTCTACCGGTTGACGGTGGGCTGCTCCGGGCCGGCGAGTCTGCCGTTCACGATCATGCTGGACGACCAGGTCGATCAGGACGGCGTGCTCGATTGCACCGATGACGGCGAAGCCGGCGACTACGAGTTCACCATGCCGCGTGAGGGGACCGTAACCGTGGTGTTCGATCAGGGGGGCCAGTTCGACGCCTACGCACTGAAGTTGACGAAACTGTGAGGCGCTCCCGGCTGGCGGTGATCGACGGCCTCCGGCTGCTCGCCGCCCTGGCCGTCCTGTCGTTCCACTACACCGTCGCGTGGCGGATCGACGGCGTACGGGTGCCGGAGTATTTCTTGCCGACGACCGTGCACGTCACCGTCTACGGTCTGCTCGGCGTCGAGCTGTTCTTCCTGATCAGCGGGTTCGTCATCTGCATGAGCAGCTGGGGACGAACCCTCGGTCAGTTCTTCGCCTCGCGGGTCAGCCGGCTGTTCCCCGCCTACTGGGCCGCCGTCGTCATCACCGGCGTCGTGGCCATGGCGTACCCACTCTCGGGTGGCGTCACCGACGGTGACCGGCCGCGGCCCATCGACCTGCTGGTCAACCTGACCATGCTGCAGCAGCCGCTCGGCCACGGCGCGATCGACGGCGTCTACTGGACGCTGTTCGTCGAGTTGAAGTTCTACCTGATCATGGCGCTGATGCTCGCCCGCGGGCTGACCTACCGGCGGGTCGTGCTGCTGTGCGCGGTCTGGATGACCGTCGCCGTGCTGGTGCCCACGCTGAACAACCCGGCCCTCAACGCGCTGACGATCAGCGAGTACGCCCCGTACTTCATCGGCGGCATCGCCCTCTACCTCATCCACCGCTTCGGCCCGGCGCCGCTGCTTCTCGCCATCACCGGCTTCGCCTGGCTGGTCTGCCTGGCCCGCGTCAACGACCGGATGAGCGACATCCACTCCGGCTTCCCGGTGCCGGCGTGGCCCGGCATGGTGATCGTCACGCTGTCCTTCGCGGCGCTCCTGATGGTCGCGCTCGGATTCACCGACCGCATCCAGTGGCGCTGGCTCACCGTCGCCGGCGCGCTGACCTACCCTCTCTACCTGCTGCACTCCCGGCTCGGTCACACCCTCATCCGTGCTGTTCACGAGCACAGCACCGTGCCGGTCTGGGTGACGATCGCCACGACGACCGCGCTCATGATGGGCCTGGCCTGGCTGGTGCACCGCTACGTCGAGCAACCCCTGGCCCGTCCGGTGCGCGATCTGGTCCTGACCCCACCGAGGCCGAGAGATCAAGATCGGATCACCGCTCGAGTCTTCGTCCCGCCCCAACCGCGGCGGGTCAATGAAACACCTAGGGACGTTATGACTCGTTGACCGGGATGTGACCCAGGTAATCCCAAATGTCGCTGTTCTGCCGACCCAGAAGGGCACCGGGGAGCCGGCGGCGGCGCCGGCGCAGCGTCGGCGATGGGAGCTCGACGCGCTCCGGGTGGCGGCCATCTGCGGGGTGGTCGCGATCCACGTCGTCGGGATGATGCTGGGCAATGACGATCTGGCCGGGTCGCGGCGCTGGTGGGCGGCCGTCGCCATCGATCTGGGGCTGGTCTGGGTGGTGCCGGTCTTCGTGATGATCAGCGGGGCGCTGGTGTTGTCGCCCCGGGCACATCAACGAGGGCCGGCGGTCTTCTGGCAGAAGCGTCTCGTACGCGTCATCCCGGCCTTGATCGTCTGGCATCTGATCTATCTTTTCGGGGCTCGGGCCTGGCTCAAGGGCGAGGAGCTGAACCGCGCGACCGTGGTCGCCTGGCTGCTGGACGGAAAGGTCTACACCGCCCTCTACTTCCTCTGGCTGATCGCGGGGCTCTACCTGGTCGCGCCGCTGATCGCGGCCTTCCTCCACAGTGGTGGGCGGCGGCGGACGGCGGTGACGGCGGCGGCGGTGCTCGGCTTCACGCTGCTGGTCTTCGCCGCCTCGGGCGCCGCCGCGCTGAACGGGACGCCCCGGCCGATCGCGCTGGGCGCGCTGACCATGTGGTTGCCGTACGTCGGCTATTTCATCGCGGGATGGGCCCTGCACCGCGTCGTGCTGCCGGTCTGGGGTGTCGTCGCCGCCGCGGTGGCCGGCGTCGCGCTGCTCGCCGAGGTGATCTGGCAGTACGGCCACAAGCCGGCGTACCCGATCCTGCAGCAGCTCGTGCCGACCAGCTATCTCGGGGCGGCGACCGCGCTGGCCTCGATCTGCGTCATGCTCGTGGCGACCGGGCTGGGCCACCGCTTCGCCCCCGGCCCACGTGTCAGCAACGTGATGAAGAAGCTGTCCGACGCGTCGTTCGGGGTCTTCCTGGCGCATCTGCTGATCTTCGAGATCGTGCGGCGCCTGGTGCCCGCGGTGGCCGAGGCCGCCTCGTTGAGCGTCATGCTCGCGGCCTGGGCGGTCGTGGTGGTGGCGTCGTTCGCGGTGTCACTGGTGGCAGCTCGGGTCCCGTACCTCCGGGCCGTCTTCTGACACGAACTCGTCCGAGGCCGCCTTCACCAGCAGGGTGGTGGCCTCGGCGATGGTCCGCAGCTGATCTGCTGAGAGCCGGCTGAGTAGCTTTCGCTGTTTCTCCATGCCGGCGTCGAAGATTCCGCCGATGAGTTCGCTGCCCGCCTTGGTCAGGCCGATCTGGCGCACCCGCCGGTCGCGCTGGTCCTCGGTGCGCGCGACCAGGTCCTGGGCGACCAGACGATCGATCATTCCGCTCAGCGCGGCCAGGCCGACGCCGAGCATGCGGGCCAGTTCGCCGCCGGAGACGGTGCGGTGACGGGCCAGCAGCATCAGGATCTTGATCTGGGTCAGGGTCAGATGCGAGGTGAAGAGCGGATCCGTGCGGTCGTAGGCAAACAGCCGCTGGAGCCGTTGCTGCGCGACCATAATATCGGCGATGAGCTGCTCGTTCTCGGCCACCGCGTTCTCCTGTGTCTCCGGCTGATGGCCGAATTGTGTCCAACTGGTGACGAACGCTACCAGCCCACCCCGGCCGAAAACCATTTGTTCGCGTGGGGCAAACTATCAGTGCTGACCGAACCATTCTCGGGGGAGCGCACATGTCGGTTCTGACCAGGCTGAGTCTCGCCAATCGCGGGCTCGTGGCACTCATCGCGATCGTGATCACCGGCTTCGGTGTCTACGCGATCCCGTCACTCAAACAGCAACTGCTGCCGTCCTTGGAGTTCCCCGGCGCGTTCATCGGCGCGCAGCTCGCGGGCGCCTCCCCGGAGATCATCGAGGAACAGGTCACCAAGCCGATCGAGGACGCCATCAAGGGCGCCGACGGCCTCGACACGGTGCAGTCGAGCACCCGCGAGGGCTTCGCCACGATCTCGGTGACCTTCGAGTTCGGCACCGACATCGACGACGCGGTCAACCAGCTGACCACGTCGATCAACCGGATCCAGGCCCAGTTGCCGGACGGCGTCGAGCCGACGGTCTTCGCCGGCAGCACCGACGACATCCCGGCGATCGTGCTGGCCGCGGCGGCCGGCGGCGCCGGTGCGACCGGTGCGACCGACCAGAAGGCGCTGGCGCAGAAGCTCAACGAGACCGTGGTCCCCGAGCTCAGCGCGATCGAGGGCGTCCGTGACGTGCAGGTCACCGGCACCCGCGGCGAACAGGTCGTGATCACGCCGAACCTGGCCGCGATGGCCCAGCGGGGCGTCCAGCCGACCGCGCTCACCGAACTGCTCCGGGCGAACGGCATCTCGATCCCGGCCGGCGCGGTCACCGAGGGCGACAAGGCGCTGAGCGTCCAGGTCGGCACCCCGCTGACCACGCTCGACCAGCTCAAGGGCCTCTACCTCAGCGGCGCCCGGGGGCCGGTGAAGCTGTCCGACGTGGCCGATGTCGAGAGCAAGGAGGCCACGGCCACCTCGTTCACGCGTACGGACGGCAAGAACAGCCTCGGCATCGCGGTCACCGCCTCCCCCGACGGCAACCCGGTGGCGATCTCGCACGAGGTCAACGACAAGCTCGCGGCCCTGCGCGACGCGTCCGGGGCCGACCTCACGGTGATCGTCGACCAGGCGCCGTTCGTCGAGCGCTCGATCGAGAGCCTGACCACCGAGGGCCTGCTCGGCCTGGTGATGGCGGTCATCGTCATCCTGGTCTTCCTGCTGTCCATCCGGTCCACGCTGGTCACCGCCGTGTCCATCCCGCTGTCGGTGCTCATCGCGCTGATCGGGCTGTGGATCGGCGACTACTCGCTCAACCTGCTCACCCTGGGCGCGCTGACCATCGCGGTCGGACGGGTCGTGGACGACTCGATCGTGGTGCTCGAGAACATCAAACGACATCTGGGGTACGGCGAGACGAAGGTGCACGCCATCACCACCGGCGTGCGTGAGGTGGCCGGCGCGGTGACCGCCTCGACGCTGACCACGGTGGCCGTGTTCGCGCCGATCGCGCTGGTCGGCGGGTTCGTCGGGCAGCTCTTCGCGCCGTTCGCGATCACGGTCACGGTGGCGCTCGTCGCGTCCCTGTTCGTGTCCCTGACCGTGGTGCCGATCCTGGCCTACTGGTTCCTGCGGCCGGCCGCCGGTGGCGCCGAGTCCGAGGCGACCCGTCAGGCCGCCGAGGCGAAGGAGCGGCGCAGCCCGCTGCAGCGCGGCTACCTGCCGATCATCGGGTTCGCCACCAAGCGGCGCTGGACCACGGTGCTGATCGGCCTGCTCGTGCTGGGGGGAACCGGCGCCCTCGCGACCCGGCTGGAGACCAACTTCATCGACCAGTCCGGCCAGGACTCGGTCAACATCAGCCAGCAGCTGCCGGTCGGCACCAGCCTGGCGGCCACCGACGAGGCGGCCAAGAAGGTCGAGAAGATCGTCTCGGCCCGGGGCGACGTGAAGTCGTACCAGGTGACCGTCGGCCAGGGCGAGTTCAACCCGTTCGCCGGCTCCGGCGGCGCCAGCGGCGCCGACTTCAACATCGCGCTCGACGAGGACGCCGACGCGGTCAAGGTCGGCGATGAGCTGCGCGCCGAGCTGGGCAAGCAGTCCGACCTGGGCGAGATCACGGTCGGCGGGGACAGCAGCACCGGCCTCAGCGGCAGTGAGCTGTCGGTCCAGGTGAAGGCGGCCGACAACGACGCGCTGACCCAGGCCACCGAGAAGGTCCGCACGACGCTGACCGGGCTCGGCGACGTCACCGACGTGAAGTCGTCGCTGGCCGCCAGCGTGCCGCGGCTGCAGATCACGGTCGACCGGCAGAAGGCGGCGGCCGCCGGGCTCACCGAGGGCCAGATCGGACAGTCGGTGGCCGGCGCGTTCCGGCCGGCGCCCGCGGGTCAGATCAGCGTCGACGGCGCCAGCCAGGACGTGGTGATCGCGTTCAGCACGCCGCCGGCCGACGAGGCCAAGCTCAAGGCGCTGCCGCTGACCACCCCGCGGGGCCCGATCCCGCTGTCCCGGGTGGCGACGGTCGCCCAGGTGGACGGTCCGGAAGAGGTCACCCGGGTCGACGGCGACCGCAGCGTCACGGTCAGCGGCACGTTCACCGGCAAGGACCTTCGCGCGGTGACCCAGACCCTGACCAAGAACCTGGACGCTCTCGACCTGCCGGCCGGCGCCTCCTACGAGATCGGCGGCGCCAGCGCCGACCAGGCGGACGCGTTCGCCGACCTCGGGCTGGCCGTGCTCGCCGCGATCGCGATCGTCTTCGTGATCATGGTGGCCACGTTCAAGAGCATCGTGCAGCCGATCATCCTGCTGATCTCGATCCCGTTCGCCGCCACCGGCGCGATCGCGCTGCTGCTGGCGACCGGCACCCCGCTGGGCGTACCCGCCCTGATCGGTGTGTTGATGTTGGTCGGCATCGTGGTGACCAACGCCATCGTGCTGATGGACCTGATCAACCACTATCGACAGCAGGGCATGGGCGTGCAGGAGGCGGTGATCGAGGGCGGCCGACACCGGCTGCGGCCGATTTTGATGACCGCGATCGCGACCATCTTCGCGCTCCTCCCGATGGCGCTCGGGCTCACCGGCGAGGGCGGCTTCATCAGCAAACCGCTGGCCATCGTGGTGATCGGCGGCCTGGTCACCAGCACCCTGCTGACCCTGGTGCTGGTGCCGACGCTCTACACCATGGTGGAGAACCGCAAGGAGAAGTCGCGGGCCCGGCGGGAACGCAAGCGCCTGGCCAAGGCCGGTCCGAAGCACGCGGCCGACGAGCCCGAGGTTCCGCTGCCCGCGGACGCCGAGGTGCCCGACTCCAGCGGCGGCGCCCACGAGGCCGAGCCCGAGCGGGAGAACTCCCTCCGCTCCCAGGCCGACCAGCCGGCGACCGGCGCGCTCCGCGGCCACACCGACCAGTTCGAGGTCCTGAAGATGCCGCGGCGCCCGGCCACCCCGCCGGAACCGGCCTGACCCACTGAGTGATCACGAAAGCCCCGGCCGTGCGCCGGGGCTTTTGTGGGTTCAGGAGGTGAGCACGATCAGCAGCCCGGTGGCGTACAGGACGATGAAGAAGACCGGCAGGATCTGCTCGACCGCCGACAGCGGGGCGTTGCGCAAGATCCGCCGGGTCGGCCAGCCCTCCTTCCACTCGGCCCGCCAGAACGGTGAGGCCGGCAACCTCTCCTCGAGGTCGCCGATCACCCGGTACTTCACCTTGTTGAGCTCGCGGTACGAGCGCAGCAGCCAGAACCACGCCGCACACTGCACCATCAACGCCACGAACGGCAGCGCCAGCCAGCCGGCCGGACCGGTCGGCCGGACCGACCAGAAGACGCCGACGCTGGTGAAGATGGCGGAGTTGAGGGTCAGGAAGAACGTGTTGGCCAGGGCGCGGCGGGCACTGATCCGATCGGCCATCTCCACGTAGAGCTTGTACTGATCAAGGATCGCCGCCTGGTACTTCTCGCCCGAGCCCTCGTAAGTGGAGGGTCCGACCGCGTCCGTCCACAAGGTCCCCGGCTTCGGCTCGTCCGTCATACCCACAATCATGAACAGCAGCCGCCACGGTCCGTCAGATCGTGGTGACTTTATGTCGAATGATGTCTATGCTCTAGGGCACCCGCTCGTTCCGACCGGATGAGCGTGCGTGCCGACCGGTCCCCGGGGAGACAAGCGCCGTGGAAGAACCCACATCACGCCAGCTGACCCTGCCAATCCCGCTCGATCGCGGGGCTGCGCGAGACGTCACTGCGATCGTCAACCGAATCCTGCGCTCGGCCGCCCCCACGGACCGGGTGCCATCGCGGGAGCGGCCTCCTGAGGTCTCCTCTTTCCAGTCCGCTGTCTGAGCTCGCACCGGCACCGGCACGACCGCTGCGTCAGTTCGTCCTCAAGGTCCACCAGCTCTGCAATCTGGCCTGCGATCACTGCTATGTGTACGAGCACGCCGACCAGACCTGGCGTGACCGGCCGGCGATCATGTCGGCCGAGGTCGTCCGGCAGACCGCCACCCGCATCGCCGAGCACGCCGCCCGGCACCAGCTCTCCGCCGTCGGGGTCGTCCTGCACGGCGGCGAGCCGCTGTTGCTGGGGGCGACCCGGTTGCGCGAGGTTCTGACCATCCTGCACCGGAGCATCGGCGCGACCACCGCACTGGACGTGCGTCTCCAGACGAACGCCATCCGCCTCACCGAGCCGATGGCCGAGCTGCTGCTCGAGTTCGGGGTCCGGGTCGGCGTCTCGCTGGACGGCGACGAGGCGGCCAACGATCGGCACCGCCGCTACCGCAACGGAGCGAGCAGCCATGACCGGACGCTGCGCGGCCTGGCGCTGTTGCGCTCGGATCGATACCGGCCGGCGTACGCCGGGATCCTCTGCACCATCGACGCGCGCAACGATCCGATCGCCGTCTACGAGGCCCTGCTGGCCGAGGAGCCGCCCCGCATCGACCTGCTGCTGCCTCATGCGACCTGGGACAACCCGCCCGAGGCGCCGCACGCGGACTGGCTCATCCGGTTGTACCGGCGCTGGCTGGCCGACGGGCGTCCGGTGCCGATCCGGCTGTTCGACTCGTTGCGGGCCACCGCCGCCGGCCGGCCCAGCGCGACCGAGGCCGTCGGCATCGACCGCGGCGATGTCGCGGTGGTGGAGTCCGACGGGTCCTGGGAGCAGCCCGACTCGATGAAGACCACCTTCCACGGCGCCGCGGCGACCGGGCTGACCGTGTTCACCGCGTCGGCCGACGAGCTGCTCGCCGCGCCCGCGATGCGGGTCCGCCAGAGTGGTCTGGCCGGCCTGTCGGCCACCTGCCGCGCGTGCCCGGTGGTCCGGCAGTGCGGGGGCGGCCTCTTCGCCCATCGCTTCAGCTCCGCTACCGGGTTCGACAACCCGTCGGTGTACTGCGCCGATCTGAAGGGACTCATCGCCGCGATGAACAGCGAGACGCCGGTCGCCTGGACCGGTCAGCCCGGTCTTCCCGAGTCGGTCTTCGACGATCTCGCGTCCGGCGGCGGCGGATCCGACGCGGTCGCCCGGCTGGCGGCCGCCCAGGAGTCGATCACCCGCGCCCTGCTGGTCGCCGTCGCCGACGCCCCCGAGGGCCGGACCGCCGCGGCCGCGTGGGAGCTGCTGAGCGAGCTTGACCGGCGGGCGCCCGAGGCGGTGCGCCGGGTGCTGACCCATCCGTTCGTCCGGGTCTGGGCGGTCCGTGTCCTCAGTGGAGCCGGCGGCACCGACCGGCTGGCCGACCTGGCCGCGGCGGTCGCGGTGCTGGCCCGGGCCGACGTCGAGGTGGCGGTCCGCCCGCGCGACGGTGGCGTGCACCTGCCGACCCTCGGCACGCTTTCGCTCGCCAATGGTGTGACCAGCGTGAACGGGGCGCACGACCACGTTCTGACTCCGACCGTGACGATCGCGCGGGACGACCTCACCGTACGGCTGGAGGATGCCGATCCCTACCGCGACTGCCACGGCTGGCCGGCCGTCGGCGGTCTGACGCCGGCGCAGGTGCGCGACTGGGAGCGGGTGCTGGGCCCGGCGTGGCAGACGGTGACCCGGGACGCGCCCGGCTACGCCGCGGGGGTGGCCGCCGGCCTGACCACGATCACCCCGCTGGTACCGGACGCGGAGACGCTGCGCAGCGCCACGTCGCGCCAGGCGTTCGGCGCCACCGGCGTCGCCTGGAGCCCCGACCCGCGGGCCCTGGCCATCCTGCTGGTGCACGAGTTCCAGCACACCAAGCTGGGCGCCCTGCTCGACCTGGTCGACCTGGTCGAGCCGGACGCCACCGATCTGCTGCGGGTCGGCTGGCGCCCCGACGCCCGCCCGGCCGAGAGCGCCCTGCAGGGCACCTACGCCCACCTGGCCGTCGCCGACATGTGGCGGGCGCGGGCCGAACGCGGTGAGCCGGGCACGGCCGAGCACTACGCGAGATATCGGGGCTGGATCGCCGAGGCGGTCATCGCGCTGGGGACGTCCGACGCCCTGACCGAGCCGGGCCGGCGGTTCGTCGACCGGCTGGCCGCCACGATCGAGAAGTTGCCGGTGTGAACCTGGGTGCGGGCCTGCGGGCACTCGGCCTGCCGGCCGGCGACCTCCTCGTGCACGTCTCGCTGCGTCGGCTCGGCCCGGTGGCCGGCGGGCCGGCGGCGCTGCTCAGGGCGCTGCACGAGGCCGCCGGTCCGGAGGGGACGATCATCGTGCCGACGCAGACGTCGCACAACTCCACGACCAGCCCGGCCTTCCGCGCGGCGACCGAGGGACTGGACGACGATCAGCGGAACGCCTACATCGCGTCGATGCCGGGGTTCACCCCGGACATGCCGTCGAGCGGCTGCGGCGCGTTCGCCGAGTTCGTACGCCGATCACCCGGCGCGGTCCGCAGCGCCCATCCGCAGACGTCGTTCTCGGCGGTCGGCCCGCGCGCGGCCGAGCTGATGTCCGTCCACGACCTCGACTGTCATTTGGGTGAGCGCTCGCCGCTGGGCCGGCTCTACCAGGACGGCGCCCACGCGCTGATGATCGGCTGCGGCTGGGAGGCCTGCACCGCGTTGCACCTGGCCGAGGAACGGGTGAAGCAGCCGCAGCACAAGTGGTACCGCTGCTTCGTCGAGCGCGACGGCCGGCGGGCCACCGAGCGATTCCTCGGCGTCGATCACGACGACCGTGACTTCCCGCAGCTCGGGGCCGCCTTCGAACGGACCGGGCTCGCGGTGTCCGGACGCATCGGACAGTCACCCGTCCTGATCGTGCCGATCCGCCCCGCAGTGGACTTTGCGGTCGGATGGTTGTCTGAGAACAGGACGCCGGGAGGGGAGTCAGGTACATGACAGACATGACCGCCGACGACGACCCCGGCGCACCGGTGTTCTTCCTCAGCTACTCGCGGCCGGACCGATCCCGTTCGGTCGGTCCCCCACGCGAGCCCAACCGCAACGTCATCAAACTCTTCGACGAGCTGAACGAGCTGGTCAACGAACTGATCGGCTCGCCCGTGGGCGGCGACCCGGGCTATCTCGACCTGGGTCGCGGCGGCGGCGAGCTGTGGCAGAAGGGTGTGCTCCAGGCAGCGGGCACCTGCCAGGTGCTGGTCTGTCTGATCTCCCACCCCTACCTGTTCCAGAGCACCTGGTGCCCGCGGGAGTGGGACATCTTCACCCGCCGGGCCGTCGTACCCCGCGGCCGCCCGGCCCCGGGCATCGAGAGCGCGATCATCCCGGTGCTGTGGACACCGCTCGAAGGTCAGCTTCCGCCACCGATCGCCGCGGTCAACCTGTTCGTGCCGGCCGGCCTCCCCGACGAGGACCACACCGCCCGCTACCTGGCCGACGGGCTGCTCGGGCTGGCCCGCACCGGGCAGACCGCGATCTACGAGGCGATCGTGTGGAAGCTCGCCCTGCACATCCAGCGGGTCCACAGCCGATACCGGGTCGAGCCCGGAATCCCCGACGGCATCGACGACCTTCGTACCAGCTTCATGGAGGGCGCACCATGAACGCAGCTGCCAACTCCGGACGATGCCGCTTCTTCCTGAGCTACGCGCATTCGGCTCCGCTGAACACGTCCGGCCGGCGCGACACCGACACCGACGTCTGGGTCCGCACCTGCTTCGAGAACCTGTCCGAGGCGGTGGCCGGTCTGCTCGGCGCCGACCCGGCCCAGGTCGGGTTCGTCGACTACCTGGTCGAGCCGGGGACCGACTGGAAGGCGATGCTCACCGACCGGCTCGGCACGGCCGAGGTCTTCGTGCCGCTGTACTCGCCGGGCTACTTCAACAAGTCCTGGCCGATGCGCGAACGCGCGGTCTTTCTGGAACGGCTCGACCGGGCGTACGCCGGCCGGCCCGACGAGGCCCGCGCCCACGTCCTCCCGGTGTTGTGGACGCCGTTCCCGGCCGGCGAGCGGGTGGCCGAGGTGAGCGCGGCGCTGCCGCTCGGCGCCGGCATCGCGGAGTACTCGGAGAACGGCCTGCGGGCGCTGGGCCGGCTGGCCTCCTACCGCGAGCACTACGCCCGGATCATCGACCGGCTGGCCCACCGGATCGTCGAGGTCACCGGCCGCCACCGGCTGCCGGCCAGCCGGGCGGTCGCGATCGACGAGGTCACCGTGCCGGAGCCGGCCTCGAGCGAGACACCGTTCGTGGTCGGCGTGCTCACCGGTCGCGACGGGAACCGCCGCCGGCCGGTGACGTGGAAGCCGTTCGGCGGGGCGCTCGACCCCCCGATCGCGGAATACGTCGCCAATGTGGCCGAACGCCTCGGCCTGCCGACCAAGGTGGTCGACCGCCCCTCCGACCTCAAGGCCCTGGACGGGTCGCCGTCGGTGGTCCTGATCGACCCGTGGCCGTCGCCGGACGACGTGGACCGGTTCGCCGCCGTGCGGGGTCACCTGCACCGGTGGGTCACCCCGATCGTGGTGACCGATCGCGAAGATCCACGTTATAACGAACACGGCGCCGACGCCGTCGCCCGGACCCGGGCCCGGCTGACCGAACTCGGTGCGGCCCGGGTCTACCAGGCGCTCGATGTGGAGCAGCTGGCGGCGCTGCTGCCGGCCGCGGTGAGTGAGGTCCGCCGGCACTATCTTCACTTCCGGCGAACCGGCGACCACGTCCCGGAGGGTTCGCCCCGGCCGCGGATCAGCCCGCCCGACCGGTCCGGCCCACCCGTACCCGAGAGAAGCGACGATGACTGAGCAGCGGAACGGCCGAGTGGTGACGTTCTACTCGTTCAAGGGCGGCACCGGACGCACGATGGCGCTGGCGAACGTCGCCTGGATCCTCGCCGCCAACGGCAAGCGGGTGCTGGTCGCCGACTGGGACCTCGAGTCGCCCGGCCTGCACCGGTTCTTCGCGCCGTTCATCCGGACCGAGACCGTGGAGACCACCGGCGGGGTGATCGACATGGTTCGCGAGTACGAGTGGCAGACCACCCGCACGGTCGAACGCGGACCCGGCTGGCAGGAGCAGTTCGCCCGGTCCCGCAAGTACGCGTTCTCCCTCGACTGGAACCACTTCCGCGACGGCGGGCAGCTCGACTTCCTGTCCGCCGGCCGGCAGAACCAGCAGTACGCGGCCAGCCTGACCGGCATGAACTGGGACGACTTCTACGAGCAGCTCGGCGGCGGCGCGTTCTTCGACGCCCTGCGCCAGGACATGCAGAACAACTACGACTACACGCTGATCGACAGCCGGACCGGGCTCAGCGACGTCGCCGACATCTGCACCATCCACCTGCCCGACATCCTGGTCGACTGCTTCACCTTCAGCGAGCAGGGCATCGCCGGCGCGGCCCGGGTGGCCACCTCGATCGGGCAGAACCCGAGCCGCCCGGACATCCGCGTGCTGCCCGTACCGATGCGGGTGGACCCGGCCGAGAAGGAGAAGGCCGACGCCGGGCGGGCGTTCGCCATGCAGCTGTTCCCCGGGCTCCCGGCCGGGATGGCGCCGGCCGACCGCACCCGGTACTGGAACGCCGTCGAGGTGCCCTACCGCCCGTACTACGCGTACGAGGAGATTCTCTCGACCTTCGGTGATCCCCCGGGTCAGACCACCTCGATGCTGGCCGCGTTCGAGCGGCTGACCGAGTACATCACCGACGGCGAGGTGCGGTCGCTGCCGGTCATGGACGAGGCGTTGCGTACGCGCACGGTGAGCCGGTTCACCCGCCGGGTCTCGCTCACCGAGGAGGAGGTGACCCTGGAGTACGCGCCGGAGGACCTGGCCTGGGCCGAGTGGATCGGCGCGCTATTGTCCGCCGCCGGCCTCCAGGTGCACGACGCGAACGGCTCGACCGATGACACCGGATCGGGCGGCACGCGGTTGACGCTGGTGTCGCACGCCAACCGCGGCGCCCGGACCGACGTGGTGCCACGCGACCGCACCGGCACGCGGCCCCCGCTGGCGATCTACCTGGACGACCTCGCGCCGCTGTCGGCCTTCCGCTCGATGCCGTCGGCGTTCATCGCCGGCAAGTCGTCCGAGGTGGCGATGGACCGCATCCTGCGGCTGGTCGGCCTGACCGCGGACGACGTCGACGCGCAGGTCATCGGGGTGCGCTTCCCGGGTGAGCCGCCGGCCGTGTTCAACCCGCTCGCCCGCAACGCGCGGTTCACCGGCCGCGAGGCCGACCTGCGCGATCTGCGGGCGCAACTGCGCGGCGGCCAGCGCGTGGTGCTGTCCGGTCTGATGCCGGTCGCCCTGCAGGGCATGGGCGGCATCGGCAAGACCCAGATCGCCCTCGAGTACGCCCACCGCTTCCGGAACGCCTACGACGTGGTCTGGTGGATCGACGCCGACCAGGCCGAGTTCATCGACATCGCGCTGTCCGACCTCGGCAACCGCCTGGAGCTGCCGCTGCCGCAGTCCGGCGTCCTCGACGTGGCCAAGGCGGTGATCGCGGCGCTCGAACAGGGCGCGCCGCACGCCCGCTGGCTGATCGTGTTCGACAACGCCGAGAACGTGAACGAGGTCCTGCCGTTCATCCCGGGCGGGCGCGGGCACGTCCTGATCACCTCCCGGAACAACCAGTGGGGTGAGTTCGCCCGGCCGGTGCTGATCGACGTCTTCGAACGCCGGGAGAGCGTGGCCCACCTGCGGCAGCGGGTCGGCACCGTGCGGATCGAACAGGCCGACCGGATCGCCGAGTCGCTGGGCGACCTGCCGATCGCGGTGGCCGCCGCGGGCGCGTGGCTCGCCGAGACCGGCGAACAGGTCGACGAGTACCTGCGGCGGGTCGAGCAGAAGGGCCCGGACCGCACCATCGACGAGGTGTGGGACCTCTCGCTCGGCCTGCTGCAGAAGCGGTCCGGCGCGGCCTACCGGCTGTTGCAGCTGTGTTCGGTGCTGGCACCGGAGATCTCCCTCGACCTGGTCTACAGCGACGAACTGGCCACCGTGCTGAGCCGGTACGACCCGCTGGTGTCCGAGCGCGACTACCGCGCCACCCTGGTGCAGCACATCAACCGGCTGGCCCTGCTCAAGCTCGACGTCGGGCGGAGCCAGCTCCAGGTGCACCGCCTGCTGCAGCACGTGGTCCGCAACCGGATGAACGAGCAGGAGCTGGTCGAGGCCCGGCACGAGATCCACCTGGTGCTGGCCGGGCTGCGCCCGCGCTACGAGATCGACGACTCGCGCTCGTGGGGCCGGTTCCGCATGCTCTGGCCCCACCTGGAGCTGTCCCGGGCCACCTCCTGCGACGAGGAGCTGGTCCGCCAGCTCATGATCGACCGGGTGCGCTACCTGTGGTACACCGGCGGCCTGACCGAGGGGCGCCAGCTCGGCGAGCAGATCGACCGGCGCTGGAGCGAGATGCTCCACGACGTCCCCGAACGCGCGAAGCCGATCCTGCGCCGCCAGATCCTGCATCTGCGGTTCAATGTCGCCAACATCATGCGGCAGATGGCCCAGTTCGAAGATGCGCGCGCCCTGGACGAGGCGGTCCTGAACGAACAGCTCGACCTGCTCGGGCCGACCCACCCGCACACCCTGATGACGGCCGGCGGCCTGGGCGGTGACCTGCGCGCGCTCGGCCGGTACGCCGCGGCCGGCGAGCGTGACGAGCTGACCTACGCGACCTGGGTCGAGCACTTCGGCGAGGACTCCTCACGGACGCTCTCCGCGCTGAGCAACCTGGCCACCACCCAGCGCCTGGCCGGCGACTTCCGGGGCGCCCGCGCGCGTGACCAGGAATTGTGGGAACGCAACAAGCGGATCAACGGCGAGACCCATGCCCGTACGCTCGGCACCGGCACCAACCTGGGCCGTGACCTGCGTGAGGCCGGCGAATACCGGCGGTCGGTGGAGCTGCTGGAGGACATCGCCCGGCAGTACGAGGAGGTGTTCGGCCCGACCTCCCACCGCACCCTGAGCGCGCGGGCCAACTGGGCGGTGTCACTGAACAGCGCGGGCCACTCCCAACCGGCCGCCCGCCTGCTCGAAGACGCGTACGAGCAGCTCAACGAGGTGGTCGGTCCCACCAACCCCGACACTCTGGCCTGCCGGCTCAGCCGCGCGGTCAGCCTGCTCGCCATCGAGGAGATCTCCACCGCCATCAGCGAGCTCAACGAGGTCCGGCTGGCCTACGGCTCCAACCTCGGCCAGCGCCACCCGCACACGCTGGTCTGCCTCAACAACCTCGGCGCGGCCCACCGGGCCGACGGCGACCTGGCCAAGGCGCTCGACTTCGTCCGACGGGCCGCGGACGGGCTGACCAAGGTGCTCGGCCCGATCCATCCGTACACCCTGGCGGCGAGCCTGAACCTCGGGGTTCTGTACGCGGAGACCGGCGAGGTCGCGGTCGCGCTGGAGATGATCGAGCCGCTCATGCAGGTGCACCGTGACGTGCTCGGACCGGACCACCCCGACACGCTGCGCTGCGCGGCGAACCAGGCGCTGATGCGCAAGGCGGCCGGGCGGGCCGCCGCCGAGGACGGGGACGTGATGGAACGGCTGGTCGCCGTGCTGGGCGAGCACCACCCGGCGGTGGCGGCCCTCTACGACGGCCGCTATCTGCACCGGCTGCTCGACCCGCACCCGTTCTAGGGTCTAGGTCAGGGTCAGCGAGGGCTTGGCGACCAGCCAGTTCAACACCTCGGGCAGCACCTCGACGGCGCCGAAATGCGCGGTCCGGGCCTGCACCCGGATCTCCGCGTGCGGGATCTGCTCGGCCAGCCACCGGGCATGGCTGACCGGGGAGAAGTTGTCCTCGGCGCCGTGCCACAGCAACACCGGCACGGCGATGTCGGCGAGCCGGAACCCCCACCCGGCCCGGAACGCGGCCAGGTCGTCGATCCACCCGTACGGGCCCTGGCTGAACGCCTCGACATAGGTCTCGGCCAGCAGCCGGCGGATCGCGATGTCGTCGACCACCTGTCGATCGGAGTCGGTCATCTGACCGCGGAGGAAGTCGACCATGACCTGCGGGTCGCGGCGGGCCCGGTCGGCCAGCAGCCGTAACCGCTCGACATGCCTCGGCCAGTCGTTGTCGGCGGTCTCGTACTCACGCACGTTGCCGTCGGTCATGCCGCCGAGCCAGTCGAGATCTTCGGCATCCGACGGCGCCAGACCGACCAGCACCGCTGTGCGTCGCACCCGGTCGGGTAACAGGGCCGCGGCCGCCAGCGCGTGTGGTCCTCCGCCGGAGCGGCCCACCACCGCGAAGCGGTCGAGCCCGAGGTGGTCGGCGATCGCCGCGATGTCGCCGGCGGCGTCGGACACGGCGCGTTTCGCCTGCCGGGTGGACCCACCGTAACCAGGCCGGTCGTAGCTGATCAGCTGGATGCCCAAGCGGTAGAGGACGCTGGCGCGGGGTCGCGGGCCGATCCGGCTGCCCGGCGAGCCGTGCAACAGGAACACCGCCGAACCCTGCGGATGCCCGGCCACCTCGAAGGTGAGGACGCGCTGGTCACGAGTCTCGATCTGATGTCGGCTGACTCGATCCTGAGACACGTGGACTCCTCATACATCGATCACCGCCGCAACAGCGACGTGCACAGACTATTTCATTCGCAGTCATCCGAAGGAACTGCGCGAGCCTCCATCGCATGGCAGGAGCCCGGACTTCAACCGATTACGTCCCGATTCTGACACGCAGTGATTTCCGATGGGTGAAATCGGGTACCGGGCCACCCACCGTGGCGCCGGACCGTCCCACCAGCATGGCCGACGTCCGCCATCCACTACGCGCGCGGGCCGTGGGCGGTTCGACCGGTCACCCCGGGTCGCCGGAAAGCTTGCGCAGGAGACGGGCCAGTTCGGCCCGTTCGGCCGGCGCCAGCGCGGTGAAGCTGTCGCGGTTGACGGCTTCGACCACGGGATAGGCCTCGGCCAGGAGGGTGCGGCCCTCGTCGGTCAAGGCCAGCTTGGCGGCGCGGCCCGGTGCGGCTTCGGTACGCGCGATCAGGTCCGCCTCGATCAGGCGGGCGATCGACTCGCTCAGGCTCTGCGGCGTGATCAGGACACGGCGCGCCAGCTCGGCCTGGCTGAGGCCGGGATCATGGGCGATGGACGCCAGCATGCTGAACTGGCGCGGGTTGATGCCGTGCGCGCGCATCGCGGCGTGCCAGGCCCGGGACATCCGGTCGGCGCTGACGACCAGCAGGTAGCCCAGTTGGGCGTCGGGATCCAGGGGTACGAAGGACCGGCTCACGATCGCCCATCTTCCCACCATCAGGTGCCTGACGGTACCATCAGGCACCTGACGGCGGGAGGGACGCGATGGAGCACAAGTGGTGGACCCTGGCGGCGGTGCTCGGGCTGGCCTGCTGGTTCTTCGGCAACCTCTACGAGGCGGTCGTCTTCTCGCCGAACTGGGTGGTGGACACCCCGGCCCAGATGGCGCGCCTGGACGCCTTCTTCGTGACCACCGGGCCGACGCTCTACTTCGTACCCGTCACGGTGTTGACCTGCCTCGTGATCCTGATCCTGTGGTTGATCGACCGGACGGCCTATCGGCGGGCGGCGGTGGCGGCGCTGGCGCTGACCGTGCTCAACGCCGTGATCGTGGCGGCCGTGGTCACCCCGCTGTTCGGCGACGGCGGTGACCGGACGCTCGCGTGGACCTGGAACGTCCTCAACGTGGTCCGGATGGCCCTGACCGCCACGACCGCGGTCCTGTTGTTCAACACCTTCCGGCGGCTCGATCAGGCGGCGGTCCAGCGCCAGCTGGGTCGGATGTAGTTGGGGCGCAGGCCGGCGCGCTTCATGTTGTTCAGCGACGAATGCCGGGGCGTCGCGTCCGACCAGCCCGTCTCGGCGACCACCCAGCGGCAACCGGCCTCGCGGGCGGCGGCGCGACCGCGTACATCCCGGCGCGGTGCCGATCAAGCAGCACACCCAGGCTCGCGGCATCCCCGGCGCGAGCCGCCCGGACCAGGTCAGCGTCGGTCACGGAGGCGATGCTACGGGGCCGGTGGCGTGCTCTTCCTCCGACCGGTAGACGTCTCCCCCGCGCCTTTTGCTCTGAGCGACCTTCGCGGACGACGTGACGGGGCTGCATGTCGAGCTGCACTGGAGTTCTGCCGGTGCGGTGGACGGCCGGCTACGACGCCGACATGGTCACGCTGGCCTGGCGGCCGAGTCGCGGGCCACGAACGTGGGGTCGGCGGCCGGGACCGGCTCGGCGAACTCCTGGCCGTCGATCGCCTCGAGCAGCAGCCGCGCGGCCGCCCGGCCGTCCTCGAACGGGTGCCGGCCGACCGTGGACAGCGGCGGATTCAGGTAGGGCGCGACGGCCAGGTCGTCCCAGCCGATGACCGACACGTCCGCCGGGACGCGCAGGCCACGCTCGTGGATCGCGCTCATCCCGGCCACCGCCATCAGGTCGTTGGCGTAGACGATCGCGGTCGGCCGCGGCTCCTCGTCCAGCAGCTTCACGGTCGCGGCCCGGCCACCGGCCGCGGTGTGGTCGGCCTCGAGCCAGCTCGTGTCGTCGAGGTCGTGCTCGCGCAGGACCTTCTGGTAGAGCCGGCGACGCCGGCCGGCCGCCGCGACCGTCTGCGGCCCGGCGACCTGCGCGATCCGGCGGTGCCCGAGCGCGGCCAGGTGGGCCACGGCGTCGGCGATGGCCCGGGACTCGTCGTGGATCAGCACCGGCATGGTGGTCGGCTCGGGCGGGCGGCCCAGGCTCACGAAGGCCAGGCCGGCCTCGCGCACCAGCCGGAACCGGGGATCGTCGTGGCGCGGGTCGGTCAGCACCAGGCCGTCGACCCGGCCGCCCAGGGCCAGCCGCCGGTAGGCGTCCTCCTCCGCCTCGTCACCGTCCACCACCTCGGTGAGCAGCGAGTACTGCGAGGTCGAGAGCACGCTCTGCAGCCCGGCCAGCAGGCCCGTGAAGTAGTGGCCCTCGGCCGGGATCCGGAGGACCAGTCCGACGGTGTACGCCCGGGAGGCGGACAGCGCCCGCGCCCGGAAGCTCGGGGTCCAGCCCATCGACCTGGCGGTCGCGACGATGTGGGCGCGCGTCGACTCCTTGACCCCGGCGCGGTCGTTCAGCGCGTACGAGACCAGGGTCTTGCTGACCCCGGCGGCGCGCGCCACGTCGCTGATCCGGACGGCCTGCCGACGGCCCGCCGCTTCCCTCATGAACCCTTGGCTTTCCTGACGATTCGCACGACAGTGATACGTAGGAATCTCGGGTTCCGGCTCAAATCTAGAGCGGCAGATTGACCGTCGTCGGCACGCCCGCCACGCAGGTCACGGTCATCCGGAACCGCTGAGCCTTGTACTTGAAGATCGCGCTCGCGGCGAGCACCGGGCCGCTGTTGACCCGATCGACCTTCCACGGGTCCTGTGCCTCCCAGGCCAGCAGGTGGGCCTTGCCGGCCTCGGTGCACCGGGCCGTCACCCGGCCGGCCTTCGAGGTGAGCACCTTGGTGCGCGGCGCGGTCGTGGCCGAGCCGGTGGTGGACGGCTCGTCGCTCGGCTCCGCGCTCGGCGGCGGGCCGCCGCCGGCGCTGGTGCTCGGCAGCAGGCTGGACGGTCCGGCCGCCGTCGGTGTGACCGCCGAGTCATCCTTTCGTGGCGGCGCCTGCCCGCCCCCGCCCTCGGGGGTGGTCGGCCGGGTCGCCGGGCGGGTCGCCACCGGCGCCGCCGAGACCGGTGCGGGCGGCGCCGGCCCGGCCTGCTCCGGCTCGTTGCCGCCTTCGGCCGTCTCCGGCAGGAACGTCCACACCAGCAGCGCCGCGATCACGGCGACGGCCATTCCCCCGGCCACGAAGAACTTCCGCCGGTTGCCGGTCCTCGCGGCCGGCGCCTCGGGCCGGGTGGCGGCCGCGGCGACCGGCGCCGCGTTGGCGCCCTTGAAGCCGCCGGTACGGACGTTGCCGGTCTTGATGCCACCCCCGCGGGCCGCGTTGCCCGCCTTCACGCCCGGTCCCGCCTTGGCGGCGTTCGTCATCACCATCGGCTCGTCGGCCGCCTCGAGCAGGGTCTCGGACGCCTCGGCGGCGGTCGGGCGCTCGGCCGGGTCCTTGAGCAGGCAGCGGTTGACCAGGGCGGTCACGGCGGCCGGGACGCCGGGCAGGTCGGGCAGCGGCTCGGGCTCGACGTAGACGTGGGCGTCCAGCATCTGCGTGGTGGTGTCCACGCTCCACGGCGAGTTGTTGGCCAGCATCCGGTAGAGCAGGACGCCCAGCGCGTACACGTCGGAGGCCGGCTCGATCCGGTCGCTGAGCAGCCGCTCCGGCGCCAGGTAGGCCGGAGTGCCGAGCAGCTCGTCGTCCGGCCGCCCCGGGCCGGCCGACGCCGCGATGCCGAAGTCGACCACCTTGGCCCGGGCCGGCGTGACCATCACGTTGGCCGGTTTGATGTCGCGGTGCACCAGCCCGTGCGCGTGCGCGGCGGCCAGCGCGGCGGCCACCTCGCCGCCGATCCGGAACGCGGCCCGGGGCGGGATCGGGCCCTGCCTCACCCGCTCGGCCAGCGTCGGTCCGTTGATCAGTTCCATCACGACGTACGGCAGCTTCGCCTCGTCGTCGTCCGACTCGCCGTAGTCGTAGATCTGCGCGATGTTCGGGTGCGAGATGGTGGCGGCGGCGCGCGCCTCGGCCTGGATGCGGGCCCGTGACTGGTCGTCGCCCGCGTACCGCCCGGCGAGCACCTTGATCGCCACCGGCCGGTTCAGGACCTCGTCGTGGGCTTTCCACACGACGGCCATGCCGCCACTGCCGAGCTCATTCAGCAGTTTGTAGCGGCCGCCCAGATTCTCCTGCACCTCCACCCGAGGCAGTCTGCCAACCAAATGCCGAATTCGCGAACCCCGATCCCGGGGAATTCAATTCACATTCACGGATCGAGTAGTGGGCGATGTCGCTTTTGCAAGGTCAAATCCTACTGATCCACACGGATCAACGAGCCACTATCACGCAAAGTTACGTGTCCCATGCAGTCAGCTTTTCTTTGACTGGTCCATCCACCACTCGGTGAATTGCCGCGCCTGACCGGCATTGTCCAGACGGAGCACCCACAGGTTGGAATACGTACGATCCGGGTAGGTGGTCTCGCCTTCAAGCATTGCCACCTCGTCGGTGACGATCAGCGGATGCCACGTGAAACTCCACGTGCGCGACTCGTCCCGCCGCTCCAGCCACCGGGCGACGATCTCGGCCCGGCCGCGCCACGGCGTGCCCCACGGCTCCGGGTAGTAGGCGGCGTCCTCGGCGAAGAGGGCGCCGATCTCGGCCGGGTCGTTGCTCTCCCAGGCCCGCCGGTAGTTCTCCACCCACGCGGTGACCGCGTCCAGGTTGGTCATGACCGGTACGCCAGCTTCATGAACTCCTCCATCCCGCCGTTCCAGAGGAACGGCGACACCTGCGTCAGGGCGATCGCGATCAGCCGCTGGGACGGGTCGACGAAGAAGTCGGTCCCGTAGCCGCCGGACCAGCCGTACCGGGTCGGCCCGACACCCAGACCCATCCCCCAGCCCTGACCGCTCAGCAGGAAGGCGCCGCCCGCGATCTGCTCCGGGGTCAGGTGGTTGGTGGTCATCAGGTCGATCGAGTGCTCGGACAGCAGCCGGGTGCCGCCGTGCACGCCGCGGTTCAGCAGCAGCCGCGCGAAGGTCAGGTAGTCGTCCGCGGTCGACGCCAGGCCACCCGCGCCCGACGGGAACGGCGGCTCCTCGACCCAGTGCTCGGGCCGGGTCGCGACGGTCTCGGTGAGCTCGGGACCGTACTGGGCCGGCAACCGCTCGGCCCGCTCGCGGGGCAGCGAGAAGCCGGTGTCCCGCATCCCCAGCGGCTCGAAGATCCGTTCGGTCAGCACGGCGCCCAGCGACTGACCGGTGGCCCGCGCGATCAGGGCGCCCAGCACCAGCGACCCGGTGTTGTACATCCACTTCTCGCCGGGCTGATGGATCAGTGGCAGGCTCGCGAACCGCCCGATCCACTCGTCCACCCCGAACGGCGACCGCGGCTCGGGCGGCCCGAACATCAGGCGCAGCTCCTCGCCGCGGCGGACCACCGGCACCGGCGGGTCCATCTCGGGCTCCACGATCATCCCGTGCCCGAGCCGGAAGGTGAGCAGGTCATCCACGGTGACCGGCCGCGACAGGGGCACCGTGTCGTCCAGCTCGGCGTCGTACGCCCGCAGCACCCGCTGCCCGGCCAGTTCCGGCAGCAGTCGCCGGACCGGCTCCTCCAGATCGAACAGCCCGTCCTCGGCCAGCATCAGCGCGGCGGCGGCCACGATCGGCTTGGTCATCGAGGTGATCCGGAACGGGGTGTCCCGCCGCATCGGCACGTCGCCGCCGAACGCGGTCACGCCGATCTCCTCGACCGTCACATCGTCGTCCCGGGCGACCAGGGTCACGAGGCCGGGCAGTTCGCCCCGCTCGACCCGGTCCGTCATCGCGGCCCGGAGCTCATCGGTTGGCATGCGGCTCAGCCTGGTTCTTCGGTTGGCATGCCGCTCAGCCTGCCAGAGCCTTGCTCTCCCGGCGCGCCAGCCGCAGCAGCCAGAGCCCGATCAGGGCGCCGCCGGTGTTCGCGATCAGGTCGTTGATGTCGACCGTGCGGCGCGCGCCGAGCGTGATGTCGAGCAGCAGCTGGGTCAGTTCGATGCTGAGCGAGGCGCCCAGCGCGCACAGGCTGAGGCGGAGCGCGGTGGCGCCGGCCCATTGCCAGAGCAGCGGCACGAGGACGCCGAACGGCATGAACATCACCACGTTGAGGACCATGCTCACCGGGTCGACGACGAACGGGACCCAGCGGATCATCGCCTGCCACGGGACGTGGCCCCAGTAGTCGAAGGCGCGCACCGGCACCACCGTCACGGCGAGCACGCCGAAGGCGTACACCAGGAAGAGGACTCGGAGCCGCAGCACAACCGCCACGCTAGCCAATGCAGCCGATAAAAGTTTGCAGCGACTGCATGTTGGTCGTACTGTGGCTGCGTGAACGATTCGGGCCTGCGTGATCGCAAGAAACAACAAACCAGGGCCGCCCTGACCGAAGCCGCCCTGCGCCTGGTCGACGAGCGCGGGCTCGACGCCGTCACGGTCGAGGACATCAGCGCCGCCGCCGACGTGTCGCCGCGCACGTTCTTCAACTACTTCGCGACCAAGGACGAGGCGCTGATCGGCGACCACACCGCCGACGACGCGGCCATGCGGGCCCGGTTCCTGGCCGCCGACCCTTCGCTGTCCGTGATCGAGGCGCTGCTCCTGGCCGCCGAACCGGTCGTGGCCGCCATCGAGCAGGACCGCGAGATCTGGCGCCGTCGGATCCGCGTCATGACCGACAATCCGCAGCTGGTGGCCGGGATGATGACCCGCAGCGCGCGTTCCGAACACGACCTGATCGTGGCGATCGCTTCACGCGTCGGAGTCGCCCCCGAGACCGGGTGGCCGCTGCTCGCCGCGTTCGTCACCGGCGCCGCCGTCCGGTCGGCGCTGCTCACCTGGGCGAAGACCGACTCGCCTCGAACCTTCGCCGATCACGTGCACGAGGCCTTCGGCGCACTCGCCGCGGGCTTGCCCGATCCTTCCAAGCCTGATCCTTCCAAGGACGTGAGATGACCTCAGAGCCCGCGGTCATGGAGGACACCGAGTCCTCCGGCCGCATGTCCCGGCGCGAAGTGCTGCAGGCGCTGTCCGGCCTGATGCTCGGCATGTTCGTGTCGATCCTGGCGTCCACGATCGTCGCCAACGCCCTGCCGCGCATCATCGCCGACCTGGGCGGCACCCAGTCCGTCTACACCTGGATCGTCACCACCGAGCTGCTCGCGATGACCGCCACCGTCCCGCTCTGGGGCAAGATGGCCGACCTCTACAACAAGAAGCTGCTGATCCAGCTCTCGTTGTCGCTGTTCGTGGCCGGCTCCTTGATCGCCGGCTTCACCCCGAACGTCGGCGTCCTGATCGTCAGCCGCGTGGTGCAGGGCGTCGGCGCCGGCGGCATGACCGCGCTCGCGCTGATCGTGATGGCGGCCATGATCCCGCCGCGCGAACTGGGCCGCTACTCCGGCCTCTTCGGCGCGGTCTTCGGCGTCGCCACCATCGCCGGCCCGCTGATCGGCGGCGTCCTGGTCGACACCAGCTGGCTCGGCTGGCGCTGGACGTTCCTGATCGGCGTGCCGTTCACCCTGGCCGCGATCTTCCTGCTCCAGCGCACACTGCACCTGCCGCGGACCCCGCGCAAACAGGTCTCGATCGACTGGCTCGGCGCGTTCCTGATCACCGCCGGCGTCTCCGACCTGCTGATCTGGTCGACCCTTGCGGGCAACCGGTTCGCCTGGGCCTCCTGGACCACGGCCGCGTTCGTGACCGGCGGCGTCCTCCTGCTCGGCCTGGCCGTCCTGGTCGAGTCCCGCGCGGCCGAGCCGATCATCCCGCTCAGCATCTTCCGCAACCGCACCGTCACCCTGGCCATCGTGGCCAGCACCCTGGTCGGCGTGGCCCTGTTCGGCGGCACGGTCTTCCTGTCCCAGTACTTCCAGTTCTCCCTGGGCAAGACCCCGACGATCGCCGGCCTGATGAGCCTGCCGATGATCTTCGGCCTGCTCGTCTCGTCCACCGTCGCCGGCCAGCTGATCACCAAGTACGGCCGCTGGAAGGCCTACCTGGTGGCCGGCGCCGTCATCATGGTCGCCGGCATGCTCCTGCTCTCCCGGATCAGCGCCGGCACCAGCGTCGTCACGGTCTCGATCTACATGGCCGTCCTGGGCATCGGCGTCGGCATGCTCATGCAGAACCTGGTGCTGGCCGCGCAGAACGACGTGCCCGCCGCCGAGCTGGGCGCCTCAACCTCCTCGGTGACGTTCTTCCGCAGCCTGGGCGGCGCCATCGGTGTGAGCGCCCTGGGCGCCGTCCTGGCCAGCCGGGTGACGACCCTCTTCCAGGAGAAGTTCCCTACCCTGCCCGCAACCGGCGGTTCCACCGAGGTCCCCGACATCACCAAACTCCCACCCGAGATCAGGTCCGTGATCGCCGACATCTACGGCCAGGCCACCGCCGACCTCTTCCTGGTCGGCGCCCCCATCGCCGCCCTGGCCGTAGTAGCCGTCCTCTTCATCAGGGAAAAGCCCTTGCACACCCTGAGCGGCGACGAACGAGCCGCCCAGGAGCGCATGCTCTCCGACTGATCTCCCTCCTTCCGAGGCGGGCCGCATCGCACGTGGCCCGCCTCGCCCTTCCCTTTCCAGCGAATCCACCTCAAGATCAAACCGCTCAGGTACGCCCAGCCGAGGCCCCCAACCGCAACACCGAGTCCTGTTCCCCCTCCGCGGCCGGGGTGCAGCGCAAGGCCGTGAACGCGCCTCTCGCGTGACCGACCCGCCCAGGCCAGTCCCGCCGTCACACCACCACGCACCCGCCGCCGGCGCCGCCTTCCCGATCGCGCCGCGCAACAACCCTCAAGCCATCCCGCCGAACACCACCATGGCGCGCCGCCCCCTGCACCGCCGCCCACCGCCCCGCATCGCCGCACATCACCGCATCCCGCACCGCATCGCATCGCGCACCGAATCGCCGCGCACCGCACCGCACCGCCGCATCGCGCACCGCATCGCCGCGCCGTGCACGCATCGCCGCGCACCGCATCGCCTCACCGCGCATTCCAACGCCCAGGCTGAGCCGCCACGGTCCGACCTCGCTCTAGCTGTCCGCACGACTCAAAGCAGCAAAGCCCCCGACGTCACCCGCCGCCCCTCCGCACCCCAGGCACCCACTCGCCATCACCCAGCCGCCGTCCCTGACCAAGCGAAGTTCCCCGCCGAGCTCCCCTCAGGTTCCCGCACCGCAAACACCACAGCGCCGCCCCACCGCCACAAGAAAGCAGCATCTCCCCAAGATCGACTTCAATCCGGCGCACCGCCACCTCCCCCACCCAGCCACTGGGTGGGCGCAAACGTAGCCGCAACGCATGACATTTCGCCGCGGCTATCCACAGGACACCACCACTGTGGAAAACCAACACATTCGACGACCAGCGCAAAAGGCTCCACACCGAATCAGTCGGCGCCCGCCCCCACGCCCAATGTCGAAAGTGGACAGCCAAAGCACCCAACCCGAGCGCGCGCCCGGACATCGCAAGACCCCGCCGAATCAATGCCCACCGCAGCGGACAACTACGTGAGCCCACAAACGGAACGCCGCGCCATTGAGAACCCCCGCCGCGCGACCAACATCCTCACGCGAGACACGCGTTCACGGCCCGGCGCCGCACCCCCGGGCCGCGGAGCGGGAACAGCAGCGGCCATTGCGTTTGGCCAACCACGCAGCCGTACCCAAGAAAGAAGACCGGCGTCCTCTTCCCACGCGTCGGCGTACTCACCTTCCCTCACCCCCGCGGCCCATACATGATGACCACCACGCCGACCAGGCAGAGGCCCGCGCCGATGAGATCCCAGCGATCAGGCCGGAAGCCGTCCACCACCACGCCCCAGAGCAGGGAGCCCGCGACGAACACCCCGCCGTACGCGGCCAGGATGCGGCCGAAATGGGGGTCGGGCTGGAGGGTGGCGACGAAGCCGTAGGCGCCGAGGGCCAGGACGCCCAGGCCGGCGAAGAGCAGGCCGCGGTGTTCGCGGATGCCCTGCCAGACGAGCCAGGCGCCGCCGATCTCGGCCAGGGCGGCCACGATGAAGAGGGCGATCGACCGCAGGACGTTCATGCCCTGCAGTCAACCTGATCAGGCCGGGCGGAGGCCCACCGACGTGCGGGGGGACGGCGGCTCGGCGCAGCCCAGGAGGCCGACCAGGCCGGAGACCCAGAGCTGCCGGTAGACCGTCGGGCTCGGGTGGCTGACCACGAGTTTGACGTTGCTGGCGGCGGCCGCGTGGAAGCACGCGACGAGGATGCCGATGCCGATGCTGTCGATCAGCATCACGCGTTGGAGATCCAGGCAGATCTTGACTGGCGTCGAGGAGGTGAGCACGTCGTTGACGGCGTCTCGCATCACGTGGGCGTTGTCGAGGTCGATCTCGCCGCTCGGCGCGATCTCGACGGTGCCGTCGGCCAGCTGGCGCGTGGTGATCGGCAGATACACGGCAGCCCTCTTTCTGGCGTCGTACGGCCGACGCCAACCTCTCCCGCGGGGGTCCCGATGCGCTGACCTGCGGCGCATGTCGGCGCCCTGCCCTTGGCGCCTCGGGACCGCGTTCCAACAACGTTCCGCTGGTCTGCAAGTTACGCCACGTAGGCGTGGAACGCCAGAGTAGTTCATATGGCCTGAATGTGCTGGAACGGTCAGGGGCAGTCATGAACGTTGACGCCTGGCGCCCGCTTCCCCTTTACTCTGGGTATGCGGTGGATCGCCTTCAGCCATGTCTGATCGCCCGGTAATGTCGCTGTTCAACAGCGCGGATGTCGATCAGGTACGGAGCATGCTCAATCGGTACTACTACCCGATCTCGGTGGGTGCGCCCGAGGGTCACGGCAGCTTCAAGGTGGCCGCCGAAGTGATCCAACTCGGACCCGTGACGATCGGGCACCTCAGTTTCGGGGCCCCGGTGACCCTCATAGCGTCGGAATTGGACGCTTATCACGTCACGATGCCCACGGCCGGCAGCATGCAGTCGCGGCACGCCGGACGTGAGGTGCTGGCGCACGCGTCCACCGGCGCCGTCTTCGGGCCCGGCAACCCGGTCTACACGCTGCACAGCGCCGATTCGGCCGAGATCGATGTGAAGATAGAACGCATCGCCCTCGAGGCGGAACTGGCCGTCCTGCTGGGTCACCCGATCGAGGGACCCCTGAACCTCCCGTCCGAGATCGACCTCGGCGACGGCGCGGGGCAGAGCTGGTGCCAGTTGGTCCGGTTCATGCATGACGAGTGCGGGCACCCGGACAGCCTGGTCACCCTGCCGCCGATCGCCGGCCGGATGCGCCGGCTCATCCTCAGCGGCCTGCTCTACGCCCTGCCCCATCGCTACTACGACGAGCTGACCGCCCCGCCCCGCCCGAGCCCGCCGCGGGCGGTGCGCCGCGCCCAGGACGCGATCGAGGCCGAGCCGGAGCGGGCGTTCACGGTGGCCGATCTGGCCGTGCTGGCCCGGGTGAGCGTGCGGTCGCTGCAGGACGGCTTCCGCAAGCACACCGGCCGATCGCCGATGAGCTACCTGCAGCAGGTGCGTCTGCAGCGCGCGTTCGACGACCTGCGGCACGCCGACCCGGCCAAGGACACGGTGGCCGCGGTCGCCCACCGCTGGGGGTTCGCGCATCTGGGGCGGTTCGCATCGGCCTACCGCGCTTCCTACGGCGAATCGCCGTCGGCGACGCTGCGCCGGTGAGGGGCTATTCGCCGGGATCGGTGCGGCGGGGCTGGGGGAGCTCGCCGATGTGCTGGATCGGGCCGGGCTCGCCGAGCAGGTGGCCACGCGGGGGGACCCAGTCGCGCCAGGGTGCGAGGCGGGGCGGCACGGCCGCGGCCTCGCCGTCGCCGGCTCCGCGAAGGGTCTGCAGGTAGGCGACGACGCGTTGCGCCGCGACCGACCCGTCGTCGGCGAGGTTCCGCAGCACGCGAACGGCCTCGTCGAACGCCGGGTCGTCGGGCTGGAGCCGGGCCAGCAGAGCAGCGAGACCGCCCAACGCCTGCACCACGTCGCAGGCGTCGCGTTCGGTATCCGGCAGGTTCGTCACCGCCGGGGTTCCTCGCGATCGGTCATTACGCTCAAGTTCTCCTCACCCACGCATGTGCTCCAGCCAGGGTTTGTGCACATGCAACAAGCGAGAACGTATTCGCCCGGCTACTCAGCGTCCATCCGAAGAGCGCAGTCGCTGTCCGCTTCACGCTCGGTTCGCCCCCGGACTCACTGATCGTCCGTTTCGCACCGAGCGGCATGGTGTAGGGCGCCGGCAAGGGCTAATCGACGCAGGTCGCGGCCGCTTCTAGCAGGGGCGGCGGCGGACGGCAGGTCCGAGTGGACGCCGCCCCGGCCGGTGCGTCGATGATGAAATGCGACAACCACCCGGACGGGGTACGGCTGCGCCGGGGGAAGATCGCGGGTAGCGGGCCCCGCACAGGGGTAAGGGACCCGGAGGAGCGTTCCCAGGGGAGGAAGAATGGTCGAACCGAATCAGCCGCCGCTCGAGGAGACGCCCGAGGTCGCGGCCGCGGTCGAGGACGACGTCGCGGTGGAGGCGTTCATCACCGGGGGCGGCCCCGACGACGACAACCCGCAGTTCGTGGCGCCGGGCGCGCAGCCCGAGATCCGGACCGGCGCGGACCAGCCGTGGGACCCGGAAGACCTGGCCGTCGCCGAGGGCAAGGACCCGACACCGGCGAACGTCGAGGCCGCCCGGGTCGAGCTCGAACGTGACGGGCCGGCCGCGATCGAGCGCACCGTTCCCTGATCCCGTCCGCGGGGCGGCCCTTCCCACCGGTCCGCCCCGCGGGCGTTCTACAGGTGAGAATCCAGCTCGTCCAGGTCGGTGACGAACCAGATGTGCCGGCCACGGTTCGACTCGCGCACCAGGTCACGCAGCGCGTCGCTGGCCGCGACGTGCGCGCCGATGTCGCCGAGCACGGCCAGCCGGATGTGGTAGTTGACGAACTTCTGCATGATCTCGCCGGCCAGCCCGCTCCGCAGCTGGAAGAAGCTGTCGTCGAGCCGCCCGGCCGGGATCGCGACCACGTCGGCCTGCCCGAACGCGCCGCCGATGACGTCGAGCGCGTCCTGTGGCGTGCTGATGCGTGGCCCCTCGGCCGCGCACACCAGCACCGGTGTGCCGTTGCGCCGCTCGATCACCTGGTCGGTCATCGTGTCTCCCCTTCGAGAAGCCCGTCGATGGTGTGCAGCACGTCGCCCGTGACGCCCGGCGGACCGAGGACGATGAGCTTGAGATGAGCGCGCGAGGCGTCGTGGACGGCCTGCACGCGCAGCCCGTCGACCCCCTGCACGCCGGCCACGACGAGGGTGGCGATCCGGTCGGCCAGGGCCGCCGGCACGTCGTCGAACTCGACCACCGCCGTCACACTCACCGCCGGCCCGGCCGGAGCAGGACGGCCGGTGAACGCGTCGAGGTCACTCTGGGCGATGCGGTACTGCTTGCCGATGCGGACCGCGGGCAGCCGGCCGTCACGGATGTAGCCCCGCACCGTCCGCACATGCAGGCCCAGAAGGTCGGCGACCTGCTCGGGTGAGTGCCACTCCATGATTCCCTATCGTACGCTCAACACATGCTTTTAAGGAACTTCAGGGAAGGGTACGGGACCAGTTCTGGAACGTGAGGTCCGCGCCGAACCGGTGTTCGGGACCTTCGTCGTCCAGCGTGAAGCCCGCCGCCTGATAGATCTTGCGGGCCGAGGTGAGCACGTCGTTGGTCCACAGGGTCAGGCGCCGGTAGCCGGCCGCCGCCGCGAAGGACACGCACTCGCCGACCAGCCGGGCGCCCAGCCCGTGCCCGCGGAACGCCGGATCGACCAGCAGGGTCCGCAGCTTGGCGGTGTGTTCGTCGGCCGTGACACAGAAGACGCACCCGGCCCGCTGCCCGTCGACCTCGGCGATCCACGCGGCCTCGCGAGCCGGGTCCCGCTTCTCCGCGAACTCCGCCACGATCCCGGCCACCAGTTCTTCGAACGTGGTGTCCCAGCCGTACTCGGCCGCATAGATCTCACCGTGCGCCATCACCACCCAGCCCAGGTCGCCCGGCTCACCGAGGGGTCTGACCAGCACCGACATAACGAACCTCCCGCGCGAAGACTGAAACGAGTGTTTCAGTAGACTGGCCGCCATGGGAAGCCCGCGCCGGGAAGAGCTGCTGGACGCCGCGTACCGCTATGCGCTGGCGCACGGCCTGGCCGACCTGTCGCTGCGCCCGCTGGCGGCGGCGATCGGGTCGAGCCCGCGCGTGCTGCTGTACCTCTTCGGCTCGAAGGACGGCCTGATCCGCGAGCTGCTGGCCCGGGCCCGGGCCGACGAGATCGCGCTGCTGCGCTCGGCGCCACCCGGCGACCTGGCCGCGACCACGCGGCTGGTGTGGGGCTGGATCTCCGACCCGGCCCTCCGCGCGCTGCTGACCCTGTGGACGGAGGCCTACGCCCGGTCACTCATCGAACCGGACGGTCCGTGGTCGTCCTTCGCCCCCGAAACCGTCCGTGACTGGCTCGACCTGTTGGCCGCGGCCCAGCCGGAGTCCATCCGCGACACCCCCGCGGGCGAGGCCGAGCGCACCGCGACCCTGGCCCTGCTCCGCGGCGCTTTGCTCGACCTGCTGGCCACCGGCGACCTGACCCGGACGACGGCGGCGGTGCTACGTCGTGACGGCGACCCGTAGGTTCGTCAGCTCGTACGAGGAGATCTCCTCGCGGGCGCCCACCACCGGCGACGAGACCATGCGCAGTCCCGGCTCGGCGAACAGCCGGGTGAGGAAGATGTCGGTCTCCTGGATCGCGACGTACGACCCCGGGCAGCGGTGCGGTCCCTCGCCGAAGGCCAGCACCTCGTCCCGTACCCCCTCACCGAGCGGCCGGGCCGGGCACACCCGGTCGCCGTCCGCGCCGACCACCGACGGGTCGACGTTGGCCGCGGCCAGGCTCACGTCGACGAGCGCGCCGGCCGGGATCACCGCCCCCGGCACCACGATGTCCTCGGTGGCCCGCCGGAACAGGTCGAACACCACCGGCTCGAGCCGCAGGATCTCGTGCAGGACGGCCACCCGCCGCTTCTCGTCCCCCGCCAGGTAGTCCGCGCGGAGTGCGTCGTCGGTGAACAGATGCCAGGCCGCGACGATGATGAACTCGCGGGTCGTCACCATGCCGGCCGCCATGAACGTCACGCATTCGCCGAGGATCTCGCCGCTGCTGCAGCCCTCGTCGAGCAGGTGCGAGATCAGGTCGTCCCGCCGTTCCGCGCGGCGCGCCCGCACCGTCGGCCGGACGTCGTACCAGTAGAACTGGCCCAGGTGGAAGTCGTTGCGCCGCCGCCGGGCGAACGCCGTCACGCGGTTGGCCGAGGCGTGCTTCTTGTAGAAGTTCTCCAGCCGCTTCGCCATCCCCGGCCCGGCTTCGGTCAGCCCGATCACCTCGGCCGTGACGGCGACCGCCAGCGCGAACGACAGCTTGGTCAGATCGGTCTCGCCTTCCCGCCGGAGCGTCGCGATCTGCTCGTCGGCCAGCCGCTCCATCAACAACCGGTACGAAGCGTCAACCCGCTTGGGCGTGAAGAACCGCGCCGTCTGCCGCCGATGCTCCCGATGCTCCGGCCCGTCCCGATAGAGCACCGGCACCCGCATCCGCCCCTCAGCCCGGGTCGCATGCTCAGCCGCGAACCCGGCCTGCCGCGTAGCCGTGTTCCGCAGCACCTCCCGCGCCGTGGCGAAATCTCGCACCTGCCACACGCCGTCCTCGTCCACCCGCACCGGGCACCCCGGGCTCAACTCGCCCCGCCCCACCTTGCGCTGCGAAGCCCTGCTCTGCGAAGCGGTCACCCGGAGACTCCCATCCATCGACACCCTTCGAGATGATGGTCCGCCACCCGCCAAGAACGCAATGCACAACCCCCAATACGCAACGTACGCACAGGCAAGGCCCCAACCGCACCACCGAGCTCCGTCCCCACTCCGCGACCCCCTGCCAGGCAAGGCCGTGAACGCGCCTCTCGCGCAACCACCTCCTCCACCTCCACCCCGGCAACCGCCACACCGCCCCCCACCCCCCGCCGCCCGTCCGCGCTGGCCACACCTGCCTTCCCCACCGCTTTGCTCTGCGCACAAATACTCACCTCTAGTCGCGAGTCACCCGCATTCCTCGCGCTGAACAGCGCTTTCGTGCACGCCGGCGGCGGCGGGGTCATCACTCTCGCCCCCGCGCACCCGGCACATCGTCGGGTGCGCGCAAGCCCTCAGGGTCGGTGACCTGCGCGTCCTCTGGCGACACTTGGCGCACGACAAGGGGGTGCGTATGAGTGCGCAGAGCAAAAGCGCGTCAGGGACTACTGCCCTCGTCCGGGCAACGGGCAGCACGGCGCTATCGCACGATGACGAGCAGAGCGGCCGAGGCGGGCATCGGTGGTCGCGATGGCGGGCGGTGGTCGCGTTGGCGGGCGTCGGTGATCGTGACGGCGGGCGGCGGTCGCGATGGGGGAGGAAAGGCCCGGGCAAACGGCTGCCCCGGAACGGCTAGAGGCCGAACGCCCCGCCCTCGATGAGGATCAGCAGCCCGAGGCCGATCAGGACGACGGGCAGCAGGACGTGTCCCCAGCGGCTGAGTGCCCTCGCGATCACCGGGCGCGTTGCGAAGAACCGGCCCGCCGCCACCCACATGGCCACCAGGATCAGGAAAACGACCGCGTAGCCGGCCATGCCGCCGGCGCCGGCGGTCGCGAAGACCGGCACGTAGACGCCGATGTTGTCGCCGCCGTTGGCGAACGTGACCGCGGCGACCTCGAGGATCCGCGGCGCGGTCGACCGGTCCGCGGCCTCCTCGGCGGGGTCGTCGCGGTGCCGCCACGACTGGATCGCCGCCTTGACGCCCAGCGCCAGTGGCAGCAGGCCGAGGTAGGGGATGGCCGCGGCGGGCAGGAACGTCGCCCCGAAGGCCGCGGCGACCGCGGCGGCCAGGATCCCGGTGAAGCCGAGATACTGGCCGGCGGCGATGTTGCGGGTGGTCGCGCGGTGTCCGGCGCCCCGGGCGAAGAACAGCGCGAGGATCACGATGTCGTCGATGTTCGTCACCGCGAACAGGCCGGCCGCCGGGCCGATGATGCCCAGGTCCACCGATCAGACCAGCGGGACCTGGGACACCAGGGGCACGGTCGGGGTCTTCGAGCCGCCGGGCGGTTCGGCGGTGACGCCGACCATGTCGGCGCCGGGGAGGCCGTCGACGATCTGGACCGCGCTGGTCTGGCCGACCCGCAGGGCGCCGGCCGAGGTTGGCGCGGTGCCGCGGATGGTCCAGAGCTGGAAGACCTTGCCGCCGGCCGGGGCCGCGTCCGCGCCCAGCAGGATGACGCCGGCGTTCCGGGCCGTGGACTGGGCCACGGTCACCTTGCCGCCGCCGATCATCGGGGCGGTCCGGACGACCAGGTCGGGGGCGGCCAGGATGTCCCGGGTGCGGGCCTCCTGCCGGGCGGCCGCCGCGGCGATCGCCGTCTTGTCGCGTACCCGCTGCTCCTGAACCTGATAGACGGCCGTGCCGGTCCCACCGGCCAGGACCACCGCGGCGGCCGCGGCGACGAGCCAGCGGCGACGGGCCGGGCGGGCGGCCGGGGTGACCACCGCGGGGGCGGGCGGCACCTGACGGGTCTGCGCGACCGCCGCCAGCACCGAGGTCCGCAGGCGCGGCGGCGGGACCGACCACGTGCTGTCGGCCAGGCGCGCGGCCGTCTCGCGCAGTTCGTCCAGCTCGGTGCGGCAGCTCTCGCAGTCACGCAGGTGCCGTTCGAACGCGGCCCGCTCGAGGTCATCGACCGCGTCCAGCGCATACGCCCCGACCAGAGCGTGGATGTCAGTAGTGATCATGCCGTCAACTCCACGCCCAGGCAGTCGCGCAGGCGGATCAGGCCGTCGCGCATCCGCGTCTTGATCGTCGGCAGCGAGGTGGACAGCAGTTCGGCCACCTCACGGTAGGAGTGGCCCTGGTAGTAGGCCAGCGTCACGGCCTGGCGCTGCAGGCCGGTCAGGTCGTCGAGGCAGCGCCGCACCTGCTGGCGTTCCAGCCGCCCGGTCACCTCGTCGACCACCTCGTCGTGCGGGATCTCGACCTGCCCCACGCCGACCTTCATCACCCGGTCGGCCGCGGACTGCTCGGAGCGCACCCGGTCGACCGCCCGCCGATGGGCGATCGTGAAGATCCAGGAGGTGGCCGATCCACGCGACGTGTCGAAGCGGGCCGCCGTGCGCCACACCTCGACCATGACCTCCTGCGTCACCTCTTCGGTCTGCGCCGGGTCACGGAGCACCCGACGGATCAGCCCGTACACCCGCGGCGCGACCATGTCGTACAGCCGGGTGAAGGCCTTCTCGTCACCCTGCGCGACCTCACGCAGCAGCGTTCCGGCGTCGGTCGGCGGCGGCTCGGGCACGGCGGAGAGATTCCGGGCACGCTCCGTCATGAATGGCCCTTTCGCCGCATCGATCGTCACAACCGTTCTTCGGCGCGGGCAGCGCGTCGGATGGGTCCACCACAAAAACCCTTTATGGGTACGCCCGACCCATCGCCGGCGTGGCCCACCCGCGGGCCGGCCGGTGGGTCACCCCCGGTGCCCCACCGCCGGGTTGTCCCGGTGGTCCCGCCAGTGGTAGCCCATGGCGCCATTTCCCGCCCGGACACCGCCACGGCCTACCACTGTTCTAGGCCGTCGTGACCGTGACAACGCGTCCGCTGGAAGCCGACTCGGCGGCCGCCTCGAGCACCGCCGTGATCGACGTCCCGAAGGCCACGTCCATCCGGGTGTCCCCGGCCAGCAGGGCGTCGATCGCGTTGCCGAAGGCGAGGATCGGATCCCACGCGGGGTCGGGCACCGGCCGGATCCCGGCCTCGCCGAAGAGGACCGCCTCCTCGCGCGCGGCGGCCGGCGGCACGTCCACGGACAGTGTGATCCTGCTGACCGCTCCGGTCGTGTGGCGCAACGTCAGGTAGGTCATGTCCCGGGGCGCGACGATGGCCGACACCTCGGTGACCGCTCCGAGGATCGGCACCACGAGCGCGGTCGCATGCGGTCCGACGTCCCAGAGCCCGCCCATCTCCCGCCGCCACTTGGACTCGCCGAACGGGTTCCCCTCGTCGTAGATCGTGCCGACGTGGTCGACCCGGGCCTCGATCCAGCCGCCCTCGGCCGCCGCGGAGTCGATGAAGTCCGCGAGCGTGGGCAGGAACCGGCGGGTGAAGTACACCACCGACTTGAGGCCCTTGTCGTGGACGACCTGGGCGATCTGACCGGCTTGGGCCGCGGTCATGGCGACCGGTTTGTCGAGGAAGAGGTGCTTACCGGCGTGAGCCGCCCGCAACGCGAGGTCTCCCTGGATGTGCGGCGGCAGCGCGATCGCCACCGCGTCGACGTCGGCCAGGAGGTCCTCGAGATCCGGATAGGTCGCGACGCCGTGCTCCGACGCCAGCGCGGCCGCCTTCGATGGGTCGCGTCCCCAGACGCCGGCGAAGTCGACCTCGTCGTGGGCGGCGAGACCCGGGGCGTGAGCCAGCCGGGCCCAGGGCCCGGTGCCGAGAAGTCCGAAGCGCATGGCGCAAGCTAACACGGGCCGCGAGGTGGCTACGCTGTCCCGCGTGAACGGTCCTCTGTCGGTGGCGACCATCGTGGTGGCGCTGGTGTTCGCGGTCTGGTTCCTGATCCGCAGTGCCATGGACCGGGCCCCGAGCCGGCTCGACCTGTACGCCGCCCTGGCCCTCGGCGCCCTGGTGACCGTGCTCTGCCTGGTGGCCGTCGTCGGTCTCTTCGGCGGCACCCGGCCCGCCGAGGTCGCGACGTTCGTCGGCTATCTCTTCACCGCGGTGGCGTTCATGCCCACGGCGTTCGTGCTGGCCCGGATGGAGCCGACGCGGTGGGGCACTCTGATCCTGGGCGTGGCCGCGCTGGTCATGCCCGTGCTGGTGCTGCGGCTGCAGCAGATTGCGTCGGTGACCGGTGGCTGAACCGAGGACCCGCCCGCGGGACGCGGCGCTCAACTCCGGCCTGGGCCGGGTGCTGCTGCTCGTCTACGGCATCTTCGCGCTGTCCGCCAGCGCCCGCGCGCTGGTGCAGATCAGCACCCATTTCTCCGAGGCGCCGCTGGCCTACCTGCTGTCGGGCCTGGCCGGCCTGGTCTACATCGCGGCCACCGTGGGTCTGGCCGTCGGCGGCCCGCGCGGCCGGGCGCTCGCCCTGACCTCGTGCTCGATCGAGCTGCTGGGCGTGCTCGTGGTGGGCACGCTGACCATCGTCGACGCGGTGGCCTTCCCGGACGCCACGGTCTGGTCGAGGTTCGGCCAGGGCTACGGCTACGTCCCGCTGGCGCTGCCGTTCATCGGCCTGTGGTGGGTCTGGCGCCACCGCCCGGCCACCCGCTGACTCCGCAGTGGCGGCCAGGAGCGGCATCCGGTGCCCGGATGCCGCCCTGGGCTACCACGGTCAGACGATGACCTCGCGCCGGGTGTCGATGCCGGTGCCGTAGGTCGGGTCGCCGCCCCGGATGTGCACCTCGTGCCGGGTCGCCCGGGCCACGTAGAGCCGCAGGTCGGCCTCGCCGCGCAGCTCTTCGGGGTCGAACGCGCGGGCGCCGCCGGGCGGGATGGTCGCCCACGCCACCGCGACCCGGGCCGGCAGGTCCTCCTCGGGCACCTCGTGCGCGCGGGCGGTCAGGTAGACCGCGCGGCCCTCACCGACGGCCGCGGTCGAGTCGTAGATGACGATCGCGACGTCGGAGCGCTCGCGGACGTTGTGCGAGTGGTGCGCGTCCGGCCCGGAGACCCAGTAGAAGTCGCGGTAGCCGTTGTGCGTGAAGTAGACGGGCGACACCCGCGGCCGCCCGTCCGGCTCGGTCGTGCCCAGCACCATGTAGCGGTTGCTGTCGATGACGTCCCGCGCCATCCCGGCCAGGTCCACGAGCGCTCTCCCTAGGTGATGATGTGCGGCACGAAGTTGCACTGGTCCTTGGTGATCAGGCCCTCCTCGCCGAGGCCCTCGCGGATGCCCATCCCGGCCGGTTCGCCGTCGATCAGCCACGAGCCGATGACCGGGTGCACGGTGCCCTCGAGCCCGTCGAAGGACGGCAGCTCGCACAACTCCTGGACGACAAAACGCCCGTCCGCCCCGTACTCGCTGGGGTTGTCGGTCGAGGTTCCGTCCTCGCGGACCAGCGTGACCGAACCGCCTTCCCGGCCCCAGATGGGTTTGCGGGCGTAGTTCTTCAGCGTGCCGGCCGCCTTGGACTCGGCGAAGTACGCCGGCAGCAGGTACTTGCCGCGCACCGGGTCGTCGCCGAACAGCTTCCACAGCACCGGCAGCAGCGCCTTGTTGCCGAGCAGCGCGGCCTTGTACGGCGGCTCGATCCACACCGTGCCCCGTTTCGAGGGGTCGGCCATGTTCCGGAAGAAGGCCTTGCCGCCCTCCTCGTTCCAGAACCACTCCCACGGGTAGAGCATGAAGATGATGTTGATCGGCTCGGCCTTGCTCTCCTGGCCCGGCGCGGGGACGAAGAGCACCCGGTCGCCGGCCACGTCCCAGCCGATCTGGCTCATCGCGATCAGCTCGACCGGATAACCGGCTTCCTCGGCCGTGGCCATCAGGTAGGCCACGTTCATCCGGTCCTCGCCGGTGGTCTCCGACGTCTCGTACGCGAAGAAGATCTTGGGCTTCTCGGGGAGCCAGGTGCGCGCCTCACGCAGCTTGTTGATGTTGCGCCGCCACGCGCCCGGGTCGGCCGGCTCGCCGTCGGCCGCCTCCCAGCCGACCAGGCGGTCGTGGATCGAGTTCCACTGCCGCCACGGGTGCTGGGTCAGGTTGGTCTGGTCGGCCCAGTGCCACTGGATGACCGAGGCCTCGACCAGCGACGTCGGCGTCTGCGCGTTGAACTCGAGCAGTCGCGGCACGCTGCCGGCGCCGTTGTACCAGAGGTCGAACCGCCCGTAGATGGTCGGCGAGAAGTCCGGCGTCTCCATCGGGAAGCGCATGTCCGGATCTTTGTCGTAGTGCGTCCACGTTTCCGCGTCGCCGTCGAACCAGGTCCGGATGATCTGCTCGTGGGCGTACTCGGGGATGCCGATCCGGGCCATGAAGCAGGTCTCCGGCGTACACACCGACGTGAAGTAGCCCTGCTTGCGGCCCTCGACCGTGCGCCGCGGGCACTGCTGCACGATCCAGTCGCCCGCTTCCAGGCACATCGCGTACAGCGTGGTGGTGGCCGTCTCCAGCTCCTCGATCTCGGCCGCCGAGAAGTCGTAGTACGGCCCCTCCTGCCAGTACGAGATCATCGAGCCGTCGGGCAGCTCGGTGTCGTTGTAGGTGAGACCGAGGCTGTAGTTGGTCAGCCGCCAGCCGTCGCGGACCGGACCGTAGGGAACCCGTTTCACCTCAGCTGCCGGACTTGGAGCCGGACGATCCGGACTTGCTGGACGAGCCGCTGCCGCCCTTGCCCACCGAGCCGGTCTTGATCGTGCCGTTGCTGATCCGGCCGCTCGACGGCAGGCCGAACGACGAGCGCGCGGCCCGGTCGTTGTAGGCGAACTTGCTGCCGCCGGAGGGGAGCCGGGAACCCACCGGGTAGCCGGACCGGTAGCCCGACGAGTGCCAGATGAAGAATCCGCCCCCGCCGCCGCCGTTGCCGTCGTCGTCGTCGCAGTGGTCCTCGTCGACGATCGTGCCGTTCTCGTCGGCGCAGTAGAAGCCCTCGTCCTGGCTGTCGTTGCCGTTGTCGCACGCGGCCGTCCCGCCTGCCGCGAGCAGGAGGAAGGTGCTGGTCAGCGACACGCTGCGGGAGGTCATCCGTCGTTTCACAGTCCGCTTCTCCACAGGTCTTTTGTAGCGCCCGAGAGCAACCGGGCGTTGAGACCTGGTCCAGATTCGCCTCGGATTCATCGCCTCGGATGTGAATCTGAAACAGGTCTACCCGCGGGGACCGCCGGCCACGTAGATCACCTGACCGGACACGAAACCGGCGCCCTCGCTGACCAGGAAGGATACGGTGTTCGCGACGTCTTCGGGGCGCCCCGCCCGGCCGACCGGAATCTGACTCACGGCGTTCTTCACGAAATCGTCCCAATCCACACCCACCCGCGCCGCGGTCGCCTGGGTCATATCGGTCGCGATGAAACCGGGGGCGACCGCGTTGGCGGTCACCCCGAAGCGGCCCAGCTCGATCGCCAGCGTTTTGGTGAAGCCCTGCAGGCCGGCCTTGGCCGTCGCGTAGTTGGCCTGGCCGCGGTTGCCGAGCGCGGAGGTGCTGGAGAGGCTGACGATGCGGCCCCAGCCGGCGTCCACCATGTGCTTCTGCACGGCCCGGGTGAACAGGAAGGCGCCGCGCAGGTGGACGCCCATCACGGTTTCCCAGTCGTCGTCGCTCATCTTGAAGAGCAGGTTGTCGCGCAGCACCCCGGCGTTGTTGACCAGCACGGTCGGGCCGCCGAGCTCGGCGGCGACCCGCTCCACTGCCGCGGTCACCTGTGCGGCGTCGGAGACGTCGGCGCCGACCGCGACGGCCGTGCCACCGGCCTGCTTGATCGCGTCCGCGGTCTCACCGGCGGTGGCCTCGTCGAGGTCGACGACGGCCACGGTCAGCCCGTCGGCGGCCAGCTTCCGGGCCGTGGCGGCGCCGATGCCCCGCCCACCACCGGTGACGATCGCTACACGCGACATGGATGTCCTCCCAGACTCACAAGTGACGACGGAGCCGGATCCAGCGGTAGCCGTATCCCGCGATGTCCAACTTATCCAGCGCGCCGGGATCCGAGTACTCCTGATCGGCCAGCACGTCGTTGGGGGACTCCGCGTCCTCGGCGAGGCTACTCAGATCGACGACGCCAGGATTGTTGCACAGGTTGTGCACAAACACCATGGTGCCGGTCGCGTCGTCGGCGCGATGCACCAGCACGCCCTCCGGCACCGGCACGTCGACGTGCTTGCAGCTGCCGCTGCCGACCTCGGGACACTCGCGCAGGGTGCGGATCATCCGCTCGAACCACGACAGCAGCGACTGCGGGTCGTGCCGCTGGAGGGTCACGTTGACCGTCTCGAACCCGTAGTCGCCGCCGGAGATCACCGGACGGACGAGATCCTTGGGCTGGGCGGTCGAGAACCCGCCGTTGGCGAGCAGGTTCCACTGCATCGGCGTACGGATCGCATTGCGCCCGTCCTGGGCCAGGTCGTCGCCCATCCCGATCTCGTCGCCGTAACGCAGCACCGGGGTGCCGCGGAGGCTGAACTGCAACGAGTACGCCAGTTCCAGATGCCGCCGGTCGCCGCCGAGCATCGGGGCCAGCCGCCGCCGGATGCCCCGGCCGTACAGCTGCATGTTCTCGTCCGGCCCGAACTTGGCGAACACCTCGGCCCGCTGGTCGGCGGTGAGCCGGGACAGGTCGACCTCGTCGTGGTTGCGCAGGAAGGTGGCCCACTGGCCGCCGTCCGGCAGCTTCGGGGTGTCCTGGAGCGCGTCGACGATGCCCTCCGGGTTCTCCCGGGCCAGCGCCAGCATCAGGCGGGTGTTCAGCATGAAGTCGAAGAGCATGTGGATGCGGCTGGACGAGCCGCCGGCGTCGCTGAAGAACTTGGTCAGCTCGGCCGGCTCGACGTTGGCCTCGGCCAGCAGCACCGTGTCGCCCTTGCGCCACTGCACGTGCTGGCGCAGATCGCTGAGGAAGTCGAGGTCCTTGGGCGAGTCGGGGTTGCCCGGCTCGGTCTGCTCGATGATGAACGGCACCGCGTCCATCCGGAACCCGGCCACCCCGAGCTGGAGCCAGAACGAGCAGATCTTCTTGATCTCCTCGCGTACCTCGGGATTGTTGATGTTGAGGTCGGGCTGGAACTTGTAGAAGCGGTGGTAGTACCAGAGGCCGGCCTTGCGGTCCTTGGTCCAGGTGGTCGCCTGCTCACCGGGGAAGACCATGCCCTGGTGGCGGTCGGACGGCGCGGTCTCGGACCAGACGAACCAGTCGCGGTACGGCGAATCGGGCGACTCGCGGGCCGACTGGAACCACGGGTGCTGGTCGGAGGTGTGGTTCACGACCAGGTCGATGATCACCTTGATGCCGCGGTTGCCGGCCTGGTGCAGCAGTTCGGCGAAGTCGCCCAGGTTCCCGAAGCGCGGGTCGACGTTGTAGAAGTCGGAGACGTCGTACCCGTCGTCGCGGTTGGGGGTCGGGTGGATCGGGTTGAGCCAGATGCACGTGACGCCGAGCCGGGCCAGATAATCGAGCCGGCCCATCAACCCGCGGAAGTCACCGCAGCCGTCGCCGTTCGAATCGGCGAACGTGTCCACATCGAGGCAATAGATGACGGCCTTCTCGTACCACCGGTCGCTCATGCCGCCCTTAAGTGACCGGAGCGGCCGCCCCTGAAACGCCGCGGGCGCGCAACCGCTTCTCGGCGATCGCCGCCTGCTCGCGGAGCCGGACCGACTCGGTGGCCAGCGCCTGCGCGCCACGCGCGCTGAGCCGGTAGTAGCGGCGCAGCCGGGACTGCACGATCTCTTCCCGGTCGACCTCGATCAGACCGTCGCCGCGCAGCCGGTCGAGGGCGGCGTAGAGGGTGCCGGCGCGCAGCTTGACCCGGCCACCGGTCATCGTCGCCACGTCTTCGATCACCGCGTAACCATGCTGGGGGCCGGCGGCGAGCGCGGTCAGGACCAGGAACGTGGGCTCCCGCATCGGCGTGTCGGTCATGCCGATGAGCATATACCGATGATCGGCATATCGACGATCAGAATCCTTCCAGGTTTCGTGGGTACGTTCGAGATCTATGGCGGAAACAGACCTCAGTCAGGCGGGCGGGCTCACCGGGTGGGTGGCGTCCGTGATCGAGTCACTGGGCGAGGCCGGCGTCGGCCTGCTCGTCGCCCTGGAAAATCTGATCCCGCCCATCCCCAGCGAGATCGTGCTCTCCATGGCGGGTTATCTGGCCGGCGAGGGCAGCGTCAACGTGGTGCTGGTCTGGATCGCGGCCACGGCCGGGTCGGTGATCGGCGCGCTCGCGCTCTACTGGCTCGGGTACGCGCTCGGCGAGGACCGCCTGAAACGCTGGCTGGACCACGTGCCCCTGGTCGACCTGAGCGACCTGAACAAGGCGGACCGGTGGTTCGAGCGGCACGCGAGGAGTTCGGTGCTGTTCGGCCGCTGCGCGCCGGTCGTGCGCAGCCTGGTCTCCATCCCGGCCGGCGCCAACAAGATGCCGCTGGGGATCTTCACGATGCTGACCGCGATCGGCAGCGGCGTGTGGAACCTGCTCTTCGTCGGGGGCGGCTACCTGCTGGGCTCCCGCTGGCAGCGGGTCGAGCAGTACAGCCACTGGATCGACTACGCGGTCTACGCCTTCCTGGGTGTCGCGATCGTCTGGTGGGTGACCAAGAAGGTGCGGCAACGGCGAGCGGCCGCCAGTCCGGTGGACTGACGGCCGCGGCCGGAGGCGCCTCAGAAGCCGGCGCTGATCTTGGTGAACTCCCACGGCTCCTGGTTGATGCTGGAGCAGTGCGAGACGGCGCCGGTGCTGCCGTCGGTGCACTTCCGGTCCCGGTTGACCGCCCAGAAGGTGAAGCGGGCCAGGCCCTTGCCCTTGGCGTAGTCGCGGATCCGCGTCCAGGTCTGCGGCGTGGTGATCTCGCTCTGGTCGGACACACCGTTCATGCCGGAGATGCCCATGTGCGCGTACGCCTGCTGGTCGCTCCAGCCGAACGTGGACCGGAGCTGGTTCTTCAGGCCCTCGGTGGCCCCCACGGTGGCGTTGTACATGTCGCCGCCACCGACGCCGAAGTCGAACGGCATCTGGGTGAAGATGTCGATGTTCGCGTTCTTGGCCTTGGCCTGCTGGATCAGCCGGATGCCGTGCGCGTTCGGCCCGGTCGGCGTGGTGCCGAAGGTGAGGATCGTCTTCACGTTCGGGTTGTTGCGCTTGATGATGGCCAGCGCGTCGACGATCCGGTCGGCCACCGTGTAGTTCTCGAACTCGTCGGTGTTCTCGATGTCGATGTCGATCGCGTTCAGGCCGAGTGTGTCGATCACCTTCTGGTACGCGCCGGCCAGGGCCTGCGGGGTCGAGCAGTTCGGGCCGAGCTTGTTGCCCTGCCAGCCGCCGATCGACGGGACCACGCTGCCGCCGGCCGCCTTGATCGCGCTGACCGTGGTGAAGTGCGGCGCGCTGGTCAGGCTGCCGCCGCCGTCCCACACCGGGTTGCAGCCGTTGGCCAGCACGAAGGCGATGGTGAAGGCGCGGATGTTGGTCTCACGCATGAAGCCCGAGATGTCGGTCGGCGGGCTGCCCCAGCCCGGGTAGAGGTAGGGCGCGGACGCCATCTTGGTCCCGCCGGGCGGGTTGTCCGGCGGCGGCGTGGTCGGCGGGTCGGTCGGCGGCGTGGTTCCGCCGCAGACACCCTGGTCGGCCCAGACGTCCCACTGTCCACTGTGGGTGGCGGGGCTGTCGTTCTGGCTCCACCACTTGGCGCGGTAGTTGTGGCCCGACTGGGAGGCGGTGTTGCCGCCGACGTAGACCTGGGAGGCGGTCCAGGCCGGGGCGCACGCCTCGGCCGCGTTGGACGCCGCCATCGGGAGCACGGCCAGCGCCGAGCCCGTCACTGCCACGGCCGCGACCGTGAGCAGTTTGCTGCGGAGTTTCATGGGGATGGGCCCTTCGTACGGGGGGTGGTGGGCAGGACCCGTTCCACATTCGCCGCCGGCGGAACTGCCTCGAAGGCGAATGTGGAACGAGTCCTAGGGCAGGGTGTTGAGGTGGGGGCGAACGGTGTTGGCGAAGGTGTTGCCCGTCGTCATGTCCCAGTTGATCGACCAGGTCATGGCGCCGCGGATGCCCGGGTAGGTCCGCGGGGGCTTGAAGGAGCCGCAGTTGGTGGCCCTGGCGAGGCAGTCCAGCGCCTGGTTGACGACGCCGGGCGAGACGTAGCCGCCACCGGCCGCGCCCGGGCTGGCCGGGAGGCCGACCGAGACCTGGTCGGGCCGCAGCCCCTTCTCGGTCTGGATGCAGGCGAGCGCCACGATGAAGTTCACCGTGCCCTGGCCGTAGGCGGCGTTGTTGTCGCAGCCGAGCATCGCGCCGGAGTTGTAGAACTGGGTGTGGACGACGGTGAGGATGTCCTTGATGTCCAGCGCCAGCTTGAAGTACGACCCGGCCGGGTTCTGCATGTCGATGGTCTGCGGCGCCATCGTGATGATCAGGTTCGCGCCGACCCGGCTGCGGACGCTGCGCAGCGCCTGGGCCATGTAGGTCGGGTTGAGCCCGTTCTCCAGGTCGATGTCGACGCCGTCGAAGCCGTACTCGTTGATCAGGTTGACGATCGAGTTGGCGAAGGTGGTGGCCGCGCCCGCGTCGCCCACGCTGACCGTGCCACGCTCGCCGCCGACCGAGATGATCACCTTCTTGCCGCGCGAGTGCAGCGTGGCGATGTCGGCCTTGACGTTGGCGTTGGTGTAGCCGCCGAGGGCCGCGCTCAGGCCGGCGTCGACGTTGAACGACACCGCGCCCGGCGTGCCGGTGGCGTCCGCGAAGGCCACCGCGATCAGGTCGTAGCCGGCCGGCACGGCGCTCAGCCGGTACTCGTTGGCCGGGTTGTCGAAGTTGTGCCAGTAACCCGTCAGGAAGTGCTTGGGCAGCGGGTCGCCGGGGTTGCCGGGCGGCGGATCGGTGGGCGGATCGGTCGGGGGGTCGGTCGGCGGGGTCGTTCCGCCGCCACAGGCGCCCTGGTCGGCCCAGACGTCCCACTGTCCGCTGTGGCTGGACGGGCTCTCGTTCTGGGTCCACCACTTGGCGCGGTAGTTGTGACCGTTCTGCGAGGCGAGGTTGCCGCCGACGTACACCTGCGTGGCGCTCCACGCGGGTTCACAAGCGACCGCGGCGTTCGCGGCCGAGGCCAGATAGACGGCCGAGCCGCCGGCGAGGAGCGCGGCGGCCAGACCTAGAGCGAGGGAACGGCGCATGGGGGGTGCCCCTTCCAGGATCAGAGGTCCCGTAATTATTAGGACTGTTAACTGATCCTGGCAAGAGGCACCCTTCGATATCTACCTACGGAATTGGATCCAGTTGACGTTCACGAAGTCGGCCGGCTGACCGCTGGCGAAGGTCAGGTACACGGTGTGTGCGCCCGAGACGTTGCCGACGTTGCCCGGAATCGAGGTCCAGTTCTGCCAGCCGCCGGTGTTGCCGAGGGCGAAGCTGCCGATCGGCGCGTTGCTCCGGCTGTCGACCCTGACCTCGATCAGGCCACTGACCCCGCTTGCGGCGCCGGAGGCCACCCGGGCGACGAAGTCGCGTACCCCGCCCGAGCCGAAGTTGACGTTGTTGAACTGGAGCCAGTCGCCGTTGCCGATCCAGCCGACGTCCTGACCGCCCTCGGAGCAGGTCTCGGTCTGGGTGCCGGCCGAGGCGTTGGCCGACTCGGCCTCGATCCGCGCGAACGCGTCGCGCGAACCACCCGGCGGCGGGTCGGTGGGCGGCGTCGAGCCACCGCCGCGGCTGTAGACCGCGACGTAGTCGACCAGCATCGAGCGGCCGGAGACGGTCGCCGCGGTCGGTGTGGAGGACCCCGCGACGCCGTTCGGGAAAGCGCCGCCCATGGCCACGTTGAAGAGGATGAAGTAGCCGGCGTGCGAGGTCATGTTCGACCAGTACGGCTCGCCGACCTGACTCTGCGTCACGGTGTGGGACTGCACTCCGTCGACGTACCAGCGCAGCTGGTTGGGCGAGACGCTGGTGTCCCACTCGATCGAGTAGGTGTGGAAGTTGCCCTGGCAGGTGCTGTTCGGGCAGGGCCGGTTGGTGCCCAGGCCGAGCGTCTCGTTGCACGGGCCGCCCGGGTTGACGCCGCAGTGCAGGGCGTTCCAGACCGCGTTGATCCCGTTGACGTTCTCCATCACGTCGAGCTCGCCGATGCCCGGCCAGTTCTGGTAGTTGCCGCGGTAGGGCGCGCCGAGGGCCCAGAACGCCGGCCAGTAGCCGGCCGCCTCGGCGCCGGTCACGTTCGGCATCTGGAGCCGGCTCTCGATGCGCAGCACCCCGCCGGACGGGGGCTTGAAGTTGCTGCGCGTGGTCTCGATGCGGCCCGAGGTCCACTGACCGTTACTGCCCTTGATCGGCGTGATCCGCAGGTTGCCGGAGCCGTCGTGGGCCAGGTTGGCGGTCGAGTTGGTGTACGTCTGTATCTCGCCGGTGCCCCACTGCGCGGGACCGCCGGGATACGCCGTACCGGTGTCGATGATCCAGTCGGAGGAGTTCGGCAGGGTGTTCGCCGAGCCGGTGAAGTCGTCGGCCCAGACCTGCGACCAGCCGGACGGTGGCGGTGGCAGGGCGGCGTCGGCGGTCGCGGCGGCGACGAGGGAACCGGCACCGAGGGCGAGGGTGGTCGCGGCTACGGCGAGTAGCCGTCTTCTTCTACTCATGGGGATTCCTTCGGGGATGTGAGAGCGCTCTCACGGGAGTTTCAGCCGCGTTACGAGCCGTTGTCAATATGCATATGTGTCTATGCCCAGGCGTTCGGGTAACCGAGCCCGCATGAGCGACGCCACGACGATCTCCGACGAGCTGGCCGACCGGGCCGAGTCGCAGGACCTGCTGACCCTGGGGGTCGAGGAGGAATACCTGCTCGTCCACGCGACCGAGCCGCACGCCGTGGAGGCCGTCGAGGACGTCTTCGACCAGATCCCGGACGCGATCCGGGAGTCGGTGCAGCACGAGTTCCAGCGCAGCCAGATCGAGGTGGCCAGCCCGCCCCAGCTCGCCCTGCCGGCCCTGCACGAGGCGATGCGCGGCCTCCGCGGCGGCGTGGCCGAGGCGGCCGAGCGGGCCGGCGTACGCCTGATCGCGATCGGATCCGCGCCGGCGCCCGGCGAACCGGCCCGGACCACCGACAAGCCCCGCTACGACCGGATGCGTGAGCGCTTCGGCAACCTCTCCCCCGGCCAGGGCATGAACGGCATGCACGTGCACGTCTCGGTGCCCGACCCGGAGACCGGCGTGCAGGTGCTCAACTTCCTGCGGCCGTGGCTGCCGGTGCTCCAGGCGGCCACCGCGAACTCGCCGCTCTCCGACGGCCAGGACACCGGCTACGCCAGCTGGCGCTCGATGATGTGGGAGCGCTGGCCCACCGTCGGCCCCACCCCCTACCTGCACTCCCACCAGCAGTACCTCGAGCTGGTCGAGGCGCTCGAGGCGACCGGCGCGATGCTCGACGAGGGGATGCTCTACTGGTACGCCCGGCTCTCCGCGAGCTACCCGACCGTGGAGATCCGGATGGGCGACGTCTGCCCCACCCTCGACGACGCGATGCTGCTCGCCGCGCTCACCCGCGGCCTGGTCTCGTCGTTCGTGCGCAAGGTCGGCGACGGCCTCCGCGCCCCGGACGTGCCCCAGCCGCTGCTCGCCGCCGCACACTGGCGGGCCGCGCACGACGGGCTCGAGGGCGACAACATCGACCCGGTCACCCAGCGCGTCCGGCCCGCCTGGGCGCTGATGGACGAGCTGTACGAGCTGGCCAAGCCCGAACTGGACCGGCACGGCGACCTGGACACGGTCGACGAGTTGGTGGCGCGGCTGCGCGAGCACGGCACGGGCGCGGCAAGACAACGCGCGGTGTTCGCCGCCCGGGGTAGCGTCGACGACGTGGTGAACTGGCTGGCGGCGACAACGCGCGGACGCACGTCTCCATGACGACCAAGCTCGTCGTCATCGGGGGTGACGCGGCCGGCATGTCCGCGGCGTCGCAGGCGCGCAAACTGCTCGAGGACGACCTCGACGCGGTGGTGTTCGAGCGCGGTCACTTCACGTCGTATTCGGCGTGTGGCATTCCGTACTGGATCGGCGGCGCGGTCGCGGAGCGTGACTCGCTGGTGGCCCGGACGCCGGAGCAACATCGGGCCAACGGCCTCGACGTCCGGCTCCGGCACGAGGTCGTCGGCCTCGACCTCGACCGGCGCGAGGTCGTCGCCCACGACCTCGAAGGCGGCGGCGAGGTCCGGGAGGGCTTCGACCATCTGATGTACGCGACCGGCGCGGTCCCGAAGACACCGCCGTGGGCGCTGGCTCCCGGCGTCTTCGGCGTGCAGACGCTGGACGACGGCGACGCGATCCATCGCTGGCTGTCCACGCACGAGGCCCACCACGCGGTCGTCATCGGCGGCGGCTACATCGGCGTCGAGATGGCCGAGGCGATGGTGCAGCGCGGGCTCGAGGTGACGCTGCTGGAGAAGTCGCCACAGCCGATGAAGGCCACCGTGGACCCCGACATGGGCGCGCTGGTGCACGACGCGATCGAGAAGCAGGGCATCGACGTACGCACGGACGCCCACGTGAGCGGCCTCGCCCTGCGGGACGGGCGGGTGCGTGGCGTCGTCACGCCCGAAGGCACCCTGCCGGCCGACATCGTGGTGCTCGGTCTCGGCGTACGCCCGAACACCGATCTCGCCGCCCGCGCCGGCCTCCCCCTCGGCGTGACCGGCGGGCTGATGACCGACCTGCGGATGCGGGTGCGTGGCGAGGACGGCCCGCTCGACGGGATCTGGGCGGCCGGCGACTGCGTGCAGACCATCCACCGGGTCAGCAAACGTCCCGTGCACGTGCCGCTCGGCACCCACGCCAACAAGCAGGGCCGCGTGGCCGGCATCAACATCGGCGGCGGGTACGCCACCTTCCCCGGCGTGATCGGCACGGCGGTGACCAAGGTGTGCGAGCTCGAGGTGGCCCGCACCGGCTTGTCGTCGGCCGAGGCTTCCTCCGCCGGGTACGCCTTCGTAACGGCGTCGGTCGAGTCGACCAGCCGGGCCGGCTACTACCCCGGCGCGGCGCCGATGACGATCAAGCTGATCGCCGAGAAGCGCACCGGCCTGCTGCTCGGCGCCCAGATCGTCGGGCGTTCCGAGGCCGCGAAACGCATCGACGCCCTGGCCATCGCGGTCTGGAACCGGATGACCGTCGAGGAGATGACCGCCCTCGACCTCGGCTACGCGCCGCCGTTCGCGCCGGTCTGGGACCCGGTGCTGATCGCCGCGCGCAAGGCCGCCGACGCCCTCTAGCTCTTCTGCTGATCGCCGCCGTCGCGGCCGCCGGGCCGGCCACGACCTGGATCTCCTGACACCCGTTGTACCCGTCGTGCGACGTATCAGCCGACGGACCCTGCTCACCGCCGGATCGGTCGCGGTCACCGCGGCCGCGGCCGGCCTCTACCTCCGCGAGAACCGCGGCCCGGCCCAGGTGATGCCGACCGCGCCGGCCGGCGACGAACGCCTCACCCAGGAACACTCCGAGGCCCGCGGCCGGACGGTCGACTTCTACACCGCGGTCCCCGACGGCTACGGCGACGGCCGCGGCCTGCCGGTGTGCCTGATCCTGCACGGCGGCTCGAAACGCCCGGCCGACTTCGCCGGGCTCGGGCTGGGCCGCTTCCTCACCGAGGCGGTCCAGCGCGGCGCGGCGCCGTTCGTGCTGGCCGGGGCCACCGGCGACCAGCTCGCCTGGAAGCCGCACGGCGACGACGACCCGCAACGCATGGCGCACGAGGAGATCCCCGCCTGGTGTGCGGCCCGCGACTTCGACACCACCCGGCTGGCCGCCTGGGGATGGTCCATGGGCGGCTCCGGGGCCCTGCTGCTGGCGGCGACGTTCCCGTCGTTCGTACGCGCGGTCGCCGCCTTCTCCCCCGCCGTCGCACCCGGCGACGCCGTCTTCCGGGCCGCTCCCAATCTCCGGCCGACCCCCATCGGCCTGTGGTGCGGCCGAGACGACAACCTCTACGACAACGTCCGGGCCCTGCCGGTGAGGCGCGCCGCGGGCAGCTACGGCGACGGCAACCACAACTTCGCCTACTGGAGCACGGCCATCCCCGCCGCCTTCGACTTCATCGCCGCCACCCTCAGCAGCGCCTAACATCGGCTGTCATGAATGAGGCCACGGTCCGCCTGCGTCCCGTCGATGAACGTGACCTGCCGATGCTGCAACGCTTCGCGGTCGAGCCCGGGCTGATCGGCCTGGACTGGAAAGGTTTCCGTGACCCCCGGGCCGTGGCCCGCCGCTTCGCCGAGGACGGCTTCCTCGGCCCCGACGGCGGCCGCCTGATCGTCGAACCCGGCGAGACCGTGGCGGCCGGCTACGTGACCTGGACGGCCGGGACCTTCGACGGGCTGACCCGCCACTGGGAGATCGGCATCGCCCTGCTCCCCGAGTGGCGGGGCCGGGGTTTCGGCTGGCGAGCGCAGGCCATGCTGTGCGACTACCTGTTCACCCACACGCCGGTGCAACGCATCCAGGCCGGGACCCACGCGGAGAACATCGCCGAGCAGAAGTCCTTGACGAAGGCCGGCTTCCACCTCGAGGGCGTCGTCCGTTCCTGCGAGTTCCGAGCCGGCGATTGGCGCGACGGCCACCTCTACAGCCGCCTCCGCACCGACCCGTCCCCGTGGTGAGACGACCGGTCAACCGGCGGCCTTCGGACGCCGCGCGCCGACCGTCCGCGACTCGCTCGCCGTGTTCGTTGACCTCACCGACCTGCGCCAAACCGCTGGAACGCGGTGTGCTCCTGACTCGCGCAAACGGAATCGGACGGTCAAGGGTTACCGAGTCGCTCACAGATCGCCGATGAAGTCACAAACAATCGTTCTCGCGGATCTGGTGCGTGCACGTCACCTGCCGGCTTGCCGGGCCAGGCGGGCATACGCGCTCCCTCGAAGGGGATGTCACCCCGCGGCGGTCGTTTTCCGCCTCGCGATGTACGCGGCGGCCTGCCCCTCGAGATACTCCCTCGAAGGGCAGCCCTCGCGTTCGTCCGGCCGGCCGAACCAGTCGGACAGCCACGACCAGGCGATGTGCCCGGTCTCGGCGCGAGGCTGTCGGGCGAGCGGCCAGGCGCCGGAGATCCACACCAGGGAACGCAGGTCGGCGGTGGTCATGTCGGCGTAGCGGTGCAGGACGGCGCCGATAGTGCCGAGGAGCCGGTCGTTCATCGGTTCGGCGGGCTCGTTCTGGCCGAGTTCGACCCGCACGCCGTCGGGGTGGTCTGGAGGGGCTCTGCGAACAAGGGAGTGCCGGTGTCGGCGAGGTGGTGGCCGGGGTGACCACGCAGGACAACCCGGAACGGGGGCAGGGAGGGTGACCTGCGACCAGCCCGCGTGTGGGCCACGGCGACCGTGCGGTGAGCGTACCCATCGAATGGGTACCGTGAGGGCGTGCCTGAAGGTCACACGATTCATCGGCTCGCCGCGCGCCATCGGGAGCTTTTCGCCGGGGCGACCGTTGCCGTCTCCAGTCCGCAGGGGCGCTTCACCGCGGGGGCCGCGCTGGTCGACGGGCGGGTGTTGGAGGCGGCCGAGGCCTACGGCAAGCACTTGTTGCATCGGTATGACGGCGGGCTGTGGGTGCATGTGCATCTGGGGCTGTACGGGAAGGTCAGCGACGGGGAACTGCCCGCGCCGGCGCCGGTGGGGCAGGTGCGGATGCGGATGGGCAGTGATCGCCACTGGCTGGATCTGCGGGGGCCCACGGCGTGTGAGGTGTTCGACGAAGGGCAGGTCGGCGGGCTGATCGCGCGGCTGGGGGAAGACCCGCTGCGGGAGGGGTCCGAGAATCCGGGCAAGGTGGTGCTCGGCAGTGGGCGGCCGGTGTTCGCGCTGTTGATGGATCAGTCGATTGTGGCGGGGTGTGGGCTGATCTATGCCAATGAGGTGCTGTTCCGGGCCGGGGTCGAGCCCACGACCAAGGGGCGGGAAGTGGCGCCCGAGTTGTGGGAGGCGATGTGGACGGATCTGCGCGCGCTGATGGGCGAGGGCGTGGTCAAGGGGCGGATCGACACCGTGCACACCGCGCACACGCCGGAGGTGATGCGGCGGGCGCCGAGGGTCGATCGGCATGGTGGTGAGGTCTACGTCTACCGCCGGACGGGGCAGCCGTGCCTGGTGTGCGGGACGCCGATCGCGCGCAGCGAGCTGGCGGCGCGCAACCTCTACTGGTGTCCTAGCTGTCAGCGGCCACCGGCGGCAGCGAGGCCCCGACGGGCGGCACGCCCAGCTCGAAGTTCGCGCTGAGCCACGGCAACAGCTGGGCGTACGCCATGATCGTGTCGGGCTGGTTGAAGTCGTGTGACAGCACGATCGCGCCGGGCTTGACCGACTTCTGAACCTCGGTCACCACCCGCTTGACGTGCGCCTCGTCGTTCTCGCCCTTGCCGTGTTCCCAGTCGCGCGGGTCGACCTCCCAGTAGAGCGAGCGCATCCGCTCCTGGTAGGCCACCTGCACCAGGCGGTCGGAGAAGTTGCCGCCGGGCGCCCGGAAGAACGGCACCTCGGAGCCGGGCGCGGCGGCCTGGATCGCGGCGTTGGTGCGCTCGAGGTCGGCGCGGATCTGGCCGGGCTTCTTCTTGCCGATCTTCAGGTCGTGGTCCCACGTGTGGTTGCACAGCGTATGTCCCGCCGCGACGATCTGGCGGACGATCTCGGGGTGCTTCTCGACCTGCTCGCCGACCAGGCAGAAAGTGGCCTTTACGTCGTACTCGGCCAGCATCGACAGGATCAGCGGCGTCTGCACCGGGTCGGGACCGTCGTCGAAGGTCAGCGCCACCGTGCGGGACCCGGTGGTGCGCAGCGACCGGTTCGGGCCGTCGCCGGGCGGCACCTCGACGAGCGGCGCCTCCGAGGACGGGGGCGCGCTCTGTGGCGGGGTGACCGGCTGCTTGGCCCCGGGGGCACCGCCGGGCGGCTTGGCCTTGGCCGGCTGGTCGTGCTGTTCGGGCCGGCCCGGCTTGGCGCCGCCCGCGTCGGGGGCCGCGCCGCCGGTCTGTGGCGTGCGGGCCGCCTGCTCGGCCACCGTCGACCGGCCGGCGACGGTCACCGGATCGTTCGGGCTCGCGGTTCGCGCGACCGGGATCATCACCAGCGTCAGGCCGACCGCGACCAGGCCGGCCAGCAGCGCCTGCTGCTTCGGCCGACCGGCCAGCACCCACGCCTCGAGCGGCAGCGTGCCCGGCGCGCGGTGGGAGCCCATGACCGGCCGCTCACCGTCGGCGTCGCGGGTGGTCAGCGACCGCACGGTGATCGAGAACGGGTCGCCCGGGCGCACATGGCGGCCGCGTCGCCGGCGCTTCGGCCCCGAGGTCGTCTCGGTGGCCGCACGCGTCGTGGGCCGGCGCGGCATGGTGTCGGCCAGCGTCTCGGGCCGCCGGTGCCGCCCGCCGGGCTCGCCATCGAGCGAGTGTCTGGGCAGGTGGGTAGCCGCCATTTGGGGGGATGGCGTCGGCAGCATCCGTAATGACTACCGTGCCCCCTGGCCAGCCGCCATACCGCATCGGTGATCATCAACTCACCGAGCGTGATCTTCCCCGGTCAGAGCACTACCCTTCAAACCCATTTAATGGTTACGCACGACTTAAATCGACCGTGGCCCACGCGCAAGGCAGTCGGCGGTCACCCCCTTTGCCCCCGTTCCAGGTTGTCCCGGGTGGTCACCCGCGACCACTGTCGATCGCAGGATGAAGCCGTCCTCCAGGCGGAAGCCCTGCCGATAGGACAGTTCCGCCACATGCGTGTCGCACCAGGCGCAACCCTCGCACCGCTCCGAGGCCGGGGTCCCACATGGAGTAGTAAGGCCATCAGCCCGGTGGCGGCCCACCCATCCGGACCGGTCAGCGTGAGCGTGGCGTCCACCTCGACCATCGGCAGGCGGCACCGGGCCGCGGCCGCGCCGCCGATCTCGCGCATCGTCTCGCGGGGCCCGAAGCCGGGCCGGCCTGCGCGCGAGAAACGTCGGCCAGGGGCGCCGATCCGGGTGGCCGGATCCGCACAGACCGAAGCCGACGCCGGTCAGCACCAAGGCGGGCAGCCGATCGGTCAGGTAGCCGGCGGTCAGCAAGAACGTCTCGGCAGCGCCAGGCCCGACGATCAGCAACCGGCGAACCTGCGGCCACCGCCCCGGGCTGTCGCTTCTCAGGCCGCGGTCGAAAATCGGCCGCGGCGCCGCCACCTCCCCCCACCCCTGTCATGGGTGGGTGGAACGTAGCGCGGCGGTACGACGATTTCGGCCCGTCGTCCACAGGGGAGTGTTGCTGTGGATAACAGGCCCCTGGTCGACCGGGTGCGAGTGCGATCGCGCGGGTGTCGCGGGGATACGGCAGCGCCGGCCCGATGACGCCCCACGGCGCGATCAGAGGTGTCTTGGCCGACCACCGCCAGCCCTGAGCCGGCCAGAACGGATCTCGACGACCGTGACGGTGCCGACGTGGACCCGCCGGCCGGCCCGTACCGCCCACCACGAACGGCCGGCTCGATCAGGATCGCGCGGATCTCGAGCTCCAGCGACTGGCCGTAAACGTCGGCGCGGGGCGTGAGGCGCGAGCGTTAAGCGCGAGCGTGAAACACGAGCGTGAAACACGAGCGGGTGTGGAGCTTGGTCGAACACGTCGATCAGGTGGTGAGAGTCGAGGGCAGGGACGTTGACCACCCGGGACAACCCGGCGGGTGGGCAGGGAGGGTGACCATCGACTGGCCGGCGGGTGGGCCACGGCGGGGTTGGGCCCGGCGTACCGGAAAAGGGCTTTGGATCTGAAGAACCGAGGGCTATCTGAAGAACCGAGGGCTGAGGAAGCGGCGCGGGGTGAGGTTTTGACCTTGGGGCTGGGGGGTGGGGCAGGATGGGGCCATGGGTGGGTCGGTGGCGTTTGTGCTTGGGGGCGGGGGTGTGCTCGGCGCCGTTGAGGTGGGGATGTTGCGGGCGCTGTTCCGGGGTGGGTTTCGGCCTGATGTGGTGGTCGGGACGTCGATCGGGGCGGTGAACGGGGCGCTGGTCGCGGCCGAACCCAGTGAAGGGTCGACGGATCGGCTGGTGCGGCTGTGGACGTCGCCGGAGGCCGCGGCCGTCTATGGGGATTCGATCGGGCGGCAGATGCGGCGGTTCGCGGCCCGGACCCATCTGCACTCGCCGCTGCCGCTGCGCAAGCTGCTGGAGAGTGAGCTCGGCGAGAACTCGGTGTTCGCCGACCTGAAGATCCCGTTCCGGTGCTGCGCCGCCAGCATCGAGCGGGCCGCCGAACACTGGTTCGACAGTGGGCCGCTGGTCGACGCCGTGCTGGCCTCGTCGGCCGTGCCGGGGCTGCTGCCGCCGATGGAGTTGAACGGCGAACACTTCGTGGACGGCGGCATCGTCAACTCGGTCCCGATCGGTGAGGCCGTGCGGGTCGGGGCCAAGCTGATCTTCGTCCTTCAGGTGGGGCGGATCGAGCGCCCGCTGGCCGTGCCGAAACGGCCGTGGGAGGTGGCTCAGGTGGCGTTCGAGATCGCGCGGCGACACCGGTTCGCGCGTGAGGTTGCGGCGCTGCCCGACGATGTGGCCGTGCATGTGCTGCCGACCGGCGGCGGGGAGAGCCGGGACGACTCGCCCTGGGCCTACCGTGACATGGCCGCCGTCGGGCGCCGGATCAGCCGGGCCTACACGGCGTCGCGCCGCTACCTGGACGAGCACCTGACCGCGGGCGGCGACTGATGCCGCCGATCTGGGTTCGCCGCGTGGTCTTCGCGCCGGTCCTGGTCGTGGTCGCCGTCGCGCTGCTGGCCACGCTGCCGATCTGGCTGATCGTGGCGCTGGCCCTGTCACCGTTCATGCCGGGGCATCTGCGGGTGCCGCGGCTGGTCTGGCTGGCCGTCGTCTACGTGGTGTGGGACGCGGCCGCCCTGGTGACCCTGTTCGTGCTCTGGGTGGCGTCCGGCTTCGGCGCGGCCATCCGCTCACCGGGCTTCCAGCGCGCCCACTACGCGGTGACCGGCGCCTTCCTGCGGTTCCTGTTCTGGATCGCGCGCTGGTCGCTGCACCTGAAGGTGGACGTGGTCGGCACCGACCCGGACACCGCGCTGCCGGGGCGGCCGGAGATCGTGGCCAGCCGGCACGCGGGGCCGGGCGACTCGTTCATCCTGATCCACGCCCTGGTCAACTGGTTCGCCCGCGAGCCACGGATCGTGCTGAAGGCGACCCTGCAGTGGGACCCAGCCGTCGACGTGCTGCTGAACCGGCTGCCCAACCGCTTCATCCTGCCCGGCAAGGTCGCCTCGGACACGCTGGAGCAGGAGGTCGGCGCGCTGGCCGACGGGCTGGACGACAACGACGCGTTCGTGATCTTCCCGGAGGGCGGCAACTTCACGCCGCGGCGGCGGGTCCGGGCGATCGAGCGGCTGCGCGCCCGTGGCCTGCCCGACCTGGCCGAGCGGGCCGAGGACCTGCGACACCTGCTGCCGCCGAAGCCGGGCGGGCTGCTCGCCGCGATCGACGCCGCCCCCGACTCCGGTGTTGTCTTCGTCGCGCACACCGGACTCGACCGGATGGTCACCGTCGCCGACATCTGGCGTGAGCTGCCCATGGACAAGAAGCTGGTGATGCGCTTCTGGAGCGTGCCGCCGGAGGAGATCCCGGCGACCGAGCAGGAGCGCATCACCTGGCTGTACGACTGGTGGGCGAGGATCGACGAGTGGATCAGCGCGAACCAGCCGTCGCCCCTCGCCTACCGCTACTTGCCGCCCAAGGTCGAGTAGAGGTCGGCCGGGGCCTCGACGACCTCGGCGGCGGCCGGCTTCAGCTCGGGCACGGTCACGCCGTAGTCGGTGTAGAGCACCTCGAGCGGCTCCACCTGCTGGCCGTTGACCGCCGGCAGCTGGATGGTCAGCGCGGACAGCCGGCCCTGCTCGTCAAGCCCGGCCGTGAACGGCACCTTCTGCGCCGTCGAGCCGTACTTCTGGATGGTCAGCTGGTCGACGCCGGCCAGCCCGCTCGCCTTGGTCAGGTCGAGGGTGCCCTTGAACTCACGCGGCGAGGACTGCGTCACGTCGGTGGTCGAGGACAGCAGCTGGGCGGTGTTGGCCGGGTCGATCTGGCCCGGCTTGAGGCCCAGGTTGGCGCCCTCGGGCAGCCGGGACATGTCGATCCGGGTCCAGGTGCCGGCCTTGGTCACGCCGGGGACCTGCACGTACAGATCCTGCCCGATCAGCCGGGTCTGCACCGTGATCTCGGTGTTGCTGCCGGTTGCCTTCATCTCGGCCGAGGCCTTGCCGCCGGGTGCGTCCATCTGGCCGGTCAGCTTGAAGCCCGGCCCCGAGGTCATGGTGACCTTGAAGCTGGTGTTGCCGAGAGCGGCCGTGGCCTGGCCGAGGGCCTGGGCGGCGGCCGGGTCGGCGGCGGTGGACGCGCTCTCGGTCGGCGTCGACGAAGAAGGTGTGCCGGGGTCCGTGGGGCTCGCCGGATCACATCCCGCCACGAGTGCGGTGGCGGCCAAAAGAGCCAGCACGGATCGGGTCCGCATATCGGTCCTCCCCAGGAATGCCGGCGTCCGTTTGACACCGGCGCGGCACCGATGTGCCCAAAACGGCGGCGGAACAAACGAGCCCCGATTTCGCCTGCTCGCAGGCAGGCGGCATGATGGCCCGAGGTAATCGCGCGCGCCCAGGGAGTCATCAGTGAGATTCGAGGTCAGCAAGGTCCTCGACGCCATCGAGGCCCGGCTCACCACCGACCCGGCGCTGGCCCGCGCCGTGGTCGATCTGTCCGAGGTGGTCCGGTACGCCGATCTCGACGGCGGCCGTCCCGCCAGCATGCTGCGACTCGGCCTGGTCATCGACGCGCTCGGCCGGCACGTGGCCGAGGAGAGCGTCCCGGTGTACGCGGTGGCGCCGCGCGGCCTGCTCTCCGACGCCGACCTCACGTCGAACGAGCGCATGGTGATCCGCCGCTGGGCCGACGACGGCGTCATCGAGGTGGTGCCCGAGATGGGCGACCGGGTGCTCGAGGTGGCCGAGCTGATCGGCCTGCCGGTGCTCACCCGCAACCGCGCCGAGCAGTTCCGCGACCGTCGCCCGTGGGTCGACGAGCCGGGCCGGCTGCTGGCCGCGGTGCCCGGCGCCGGTGGCCCGGTGCTGGTGGCCCGGGTCGGCCGCGGCGAGATCCCGGCCGTCGGCGAGCCGTCCCCGATGGGCGCGAAGCTGCTGGCCCGGGTGTGGCGCTGCGCCGAGCCGAACTGTTCCAACTTCGGCGGCGGCGACTCGGACAGCCCGTTCGCCGACATGCGCAAGACGGCCAACCCGGTGGCCCAGCCGCCGCCGGCGATCAAGGCGGGCGCCCCGTCCTGCCCGCGGCACGGCACCCGGCTCACCGACGCCGGCCCGCGCCCGCGGGTCGAGGTGCTCTCGGTCCGCATCGACGACGTCAACCGGCGCCGGTTCGTGGTCGCCGACGGCCAGCCGGTCGTGGTCGGCCGCGCCCCCGACGGCAACGACGGCGTGATGCTCGGCCAGTGGCTGACCGAGGACGCCCGCAAGTGGATCAGCCGCGGCCACGCCAAGTTCTCCCTGAACGGCGAGGACCTGACCGTCCAGGACGTCTCCACCAACGGCACCGGCGTGCGGCCCGGCGGGTCGGGGGACGACGACGACCGGGTCACCCTGGCCCGCGATGAGGTGCGGGTGCTGGCGCCCGATGATGTCGTCGAGCTCTACGCCGGTGTCAACGTGGGCCGGGCCAAGCTGTGGGCGAACGGCGGCGTGAGCCAGCCGACCTCGGTCATGTCCGACGCGCCGACCATGGCCATCCGCAAGTTCGAGCGCTAGAGAATCTCGCGCATCTTCGCCAGCGCGAGGTCGATCTCCGCCTCGGTGATCACCAGCGGCGGCGCGAGGCGGATGGTCGAGCCGTGGGTGTCCTTCACCAGGACACCCTTGGCCGCGAGCCGCTCGCACGCCTCGCGCCCGGTCATCAGGGACGGGTCGATGTCGACGCCGGCCCAGAGCCCGCGGCCGCGCACGGCGACGACCCCGGTCAGCGCGGCCAGGCCCTCGTGCAGGCGGCGGCCGAGCCGCTCCGACCGCTCCTGGAACTCGCCGGTCCCCAGCAGCTTGACCACCTCGGCGCCGACCGCGCAGGCCAGCGGGTTGCCGCCGAACGTGGAGCCGTGTTCGCCCGGCTTCAGCACGCCCAGCACGTCCCGGTTCGCGGCCACCGCCGACACCGGCACGATGCCGCCGCCCAGCGCCTTGCCCAGCACGTACATGTCGGGCACGACGTCCTCGTGCTCGATCGCGAAGGTGCGGCCGGTGCGGCCCAGCCCGGACTGGATCTCGTCGGCGATCATCAGCACGTTGCGGTCGGTGCAGGCCGCGCGTACGCCGGCCAGGTAGCCGGCCGGCGGCACGAGCACGCCGGCCTCGCCCTGGATCGGCTCCAGCAGCACGGCCACGGTGTGGTCGTCGATCGCCGCGGTCAGCGCGTCCAGGTCGCCGTAGGGCACGATCGTGAAGCCCGGCGTGTACGGCCCGAAGTCGTCCCGCGCGTCGGCGTCGGTCGAGAAGCTGACGATCGTCGTCGTCCGCCCGTGGAAGTTATTCTCGGCCACGATGATGTTCGCCCGGCCGTCGGGCACGCCCTTGACCTGGTAACCCCACTTGCGGGCGACCTTGATCGCGGTCTCCACCGCCTCGGCCCCGGTGTTCATCGGCAGCACCAGGTCTTTGCCGCACAGCTCGGCCAGCCCGTGGCAGAAGCCGGCGAACTGGTCGTGCACGAAGGCGCGGCTGGTCAGCGTGACCCGGTCGAGCTGGGCGTGCGCGGCGGCGATCAGCCCCGGGTGGCGGTGGCCGAAGTTCAGGGCCGAGTAGCCGGCCAGGAAGTCGAGGTAGCGGCGGCCGTCGACGTCGGTGACCCAGGCGCCCTCGGCCTCGGCGATCACCACGGGCAGTGGGTGGTAGTTGTGGGCGGTCCAGCGCTCGGCGTCGGCGAGCTCCCCCGGCGTACGCAGATCCACTGTCGTCATCCGAACCTCCAAGAGTGCGGCGCCTCGAACCGCGCGCTCCGGAGACGGCGGGTGGCCATGACCGCAACGGTATGCGGGAAACCCCGGCCGGCGCCGCAGATCAACCTTGCTCGCCACGATCAGTTCGTTGCGTTGCCGCCCATGCGACCAGCGATTCATTGCGCGGAAGGGCCGACACCCCGCATCGGGTGTCGGCCCTGTCCAGTCTTTCCAGCGCATCGCCGGAACATTTCGGGGCGGGTCCGGCCAAGGCCGTCCCGGTTCCGTAATGGTGCTATACCCCTAGAAACGGTTAACAAACTGTGCGTCAAGCCACTCGCGAGCGGTATTGACAGGCTGCATGTCGGTGCCGAGCCAGCTGAGCGAGCCGGTCAGGGCGAGGATGCCGACGACGATCGCGGCCAGCGACAGCACCATGCCGAGCAGGGCGTCGGACTTGCCGGCGACGTGCCGGCGGCCGGTGGCGTGGATGCCGCTCAGCGAGAGGATCAGGGCGAGCACGGCGACGCCGAGGCCGTAGCCCAGCAGCGGGCCGGAGAGCACCAGGAGCGCGCCGACGACGCCCAGGACCAGGCCGAGCGTGGCCAGCAGGCTGGCGCGGGGCTTAGGTCCGGCCGGAGCGACCCGGTCCTCGCGTACGCGATCTTGTTCGAGCGTGGTGGCCGTGGTGTCGCTGTCGGTGGTGGTCGTCGTGTCGCGGGGCGCGACCTTGGCCCGGCCACCGTCCTGCTCACGTGTCGCCGCCCCGCCCGGCGTCCGGAAGTGGCGGGTGGTGGTCTCGTCGGGCTTGGCCACCGTGCTCGTGCCGGCGGCGGGCCGCTCTTCGGTCGGTGTATCGGTAGCGGACTGGCGGGAGAACGTAGGGAGCCTCATCGTCAGCACACCTCCTCAGCGAGTCGGGGTTGCCCCACCACCTACCCCGAACCACCAAACGCAAAACGGGCACCAGGTGCGGTGCCCGTCTCGCGGTGGTGCGTATCGGTCAGGCCGGCATCGGCGCCGGGGTCGAGCCGACGTCGCTGGCGCTGCGGATCACGTGGTCGATCAGGCCGTACTCCTTGGCCTCCTGAGCCGTGAACCAGCGGTCGCGGTCGGAGTCGCGCTCGATCTCCTCGGGCGTGTGACCGCTGTGGAAGGCGATCCGCTCGTTCATCACGGTCTTGATGTGGAGCATGCTCTCGGCCTGGATGGCGATGTCGGCCGCGGTGCCGCCGATGCCGCCGGAGAGCTGGTGCATCATCACCCGGGCGTGCGGCAGCGCGTACCGCTTGCCGGCCGTGCCCGCGCAGAGCAGGAACTGCCCCATCGAGGCGGCCATGCCCATCGCGATCGTGGCGACGTCGTTCTTGATGTACTGCATGGTGTCGTAGACGGCCATGCCCGCGCTGATCGACCCGCCCGGCGAGTTGATGTACAGCGCGATGTCCTTCTCACTGTCGGCCGACGCCAGCAGCAGGAGCTGGGCACAGATGCGGTTGGTCACCTCGTCGTTCACCTCGGAGCCGAGGAAGATGATCCGCTCCCGGAGCAGCCGCTCGAAGACCTGGTCATCGAAGGAGGCGCCGCCCGCCCGCATGGAAATCTCGTCAACGTTCATGGACCAACCCTCTCACCTATTCGGATCCCCTCCACCTTCCCCCGCCCCAGGCCACCCAGCCCAGCGATTCACCTCTGGGCGAAGTCCGCTCTCGGCATAACCAGCGAACTCGCCGCCGATCAAGATCAACACCAGGCTGAGGTACGCGCGACGCAACCCGGGCGTGGCACACACGCCAGGCCGTAGGTGGTCACCCCCGCTGCCCCCGCGCCGGGTTGTCCTGCAACCCACCCCGGTGCAACCATCGTCGCCGTGCCTCTAGCCCGACGCGTCCTCCTCGGCGCCGGAGTGGCCGCCACGCTGAGCGGCTGCGGCCCGTCCGCCCGCCCCGCCTCGTCATGGGTGGACAGCCCGTCGGCCGCGCCGTCAGCGCCACCGAAGGTGACGACAGCGCCGGCGAAGAAGGCGCCCTACGCCGCCGACGTCGAGGCGGTGCTGCACAAGTACCTGCGCCCGACCAAGGACAACCCGGCCCACCCGGGCTATGCCGGCGCCGTCGCCCTGGTCGTGGCCGACGGCGCGACCCGGGTCGAGGTCGCGGCCGGTGACGCGGTCCGGTACGCCGCGGGGCCGGTGGAGCTGCCGAAGAACAAGCGCGTGCCCATGCGGACCGACGCGATCTTCGATCTTGCCTCGATCACCAAGGTCTACACGGCTTTGATGGCGCTGCGGCTCGTCGACCAGAAAAAGCTCGACCTCGACGCGCCGGTCAGCCGCTATCTGCCCGAGTTCGGCAAGGACGACGTGACCGTGGCGATGCTGCTCGCGCACACCGGCGGGCTGCCGGTCGGGGCGGGTAGGGCGAGCTGGGCCCAGGTGCCGCGGATCCCGCTGGTCGACGGCGCGGTGCCGGGCCGGACCTTCCGCTACTCCAGCGTCGGGCTGATGGTGCTCGGCCAGCTGGTCGAGAAGCTCACCGGCCGGACCCTGGACAAGGCGCTGCGGGAGCAGATCACCGGGCCGCTCGGGCTGCGGGACACCGGGTTCGAGCCGCTCGGCTGGGCGGCGAAGGGCCGGCTGGTGGCGACCGACGCCCGCACCTCACGCGGGTTGTTGCGCGGCGTGGTGCACGACGACGTCTGCGCGCGGCTCGGCGGGGTGGCCGGGCACGCCGGGATCTTCGGTACGGCCCGGGACGTCGCCGTCATCGGCCGGATGCTGCTGGACGGTGGGGCGTACCAGGGGAAGCGGATCCTCTCCGCCGAGATCGTGAAACGCGCCCTGACCAACGTGAACCGGGGCAAACCGGCGATCGACCAGGAGCGGCCGGACCGGTCGGCCGACCACGGGCTGGGCGTCGAGATCAACCAGCCCTGGTTCATGGGCGAGCTGGCCTCGCCGAGCAGCTTCGGGCACACCGGGTTCACCGGCACGTCGCTGCTGATCGCGCCGGAGCGCGGGCTGGTCGTGGTGCTGCTGACCAACCGCGCGCATCCGAACTGGAGCTGGTCCGACCCGGACGTGCACCGGGTCGCGGTCGCCAACGCCATCGCGAAGAGCGGCTAGGGCAGGGCGTTCAGGAACGGTTCGTGGTTGGTCCGGAACTCCCAGCTGTAGTACTTGTCCCAGTTGATCGACCAGGTCATCAGGCCGCGGAAGCTGGGGTTCGTGCCGCTGCGGGGCGCGTACCCGCCGCAGTTCTGACCCCGGACCAGACAGGTGACCGCCTGCTGGACCCCGGCCGGGCCGACGTAGCCGTTGCCGGCGCTGACCGACGACGGCGCGCCGAACGCGATCTGATCTTCACGCAGCGCCGGGAACTGGTTGGCCGCGTTGCCGGCCACCGGGAAGCCGGCCAGCAGCATGTCGGTCATCGCGATGTGGAAGTCGGCGCCGCCCATGTTGTGGTACTGGTTGTCCAGCCCCATGATCGGCCCGGAGTTGTAGTCCTGGACGTGCAGCACCGTGAGGTCGTTGCGCATCGCGTAGATGACCGGCAGGTAGGAGCCCGCCCGCGGGTCCTGCCCGCCCCACGGCCCGGAGCCGTAGTACTGGTAGCCGAGCTGCACGAAGAACGTCTCGGGGGCCATGGTCAGCACGAACCCGGCGCCGTAGCGGGTCTTCAGCGAGCGCAGCGCCGAGATCAGGTTGACGATCACCGGGCTGGTCGGGTTCTTGAAGTCGGTGTCGCCGGTGTTCAGCGACAGCGAGTGGCCCTCGAAGTCGACGTCGACCCCGTCCAGGCCGTACTTGTCGATGATGCCGCCGACCGTCTGGACGAACTTGTCCCGGGCCGCCGTGGTGGTCAGCTGCACCTGGCCGTTCTGGCCGCCGATGGACAGCAGCACCTTCTTGCCGGCCGTGCGCTTGGCGCGGATCGCCGCGATGAACTGCGCCTCGGTCTCGACGCCGGGACACTCGGCGGCCGGGCACAGGGTGAACCGGATGTCACCCGAGGTCGGGGTGGTCGGCTCACCGAAGGCCAGGTTGATGATGTCCCAGTCGGCGGGCACGTCGGACATCCGCAGGTAGCCGGAGCCGTTGGCGAAGCTGGCGTGCAGGTAGCCGATCAGCGCGTGCTTGGGCAGGGTGCTCGAGGGAGGCGGGTCGGTGGGGGGATCCGTGGGCGGATCGGTCGGCGGATCGGTCGGCGGATCGGTCGGCGGGGTGGTGCCGCCGTCGCACACACCCTCGTCGGCCCAGACGTCCCACTGCCCGCTGTGCGAGGAGGGGCTCTCGTTCTGGGTCCACCACTTGGCCCGGTAGTTGTGCCCGGACTGGGAGGCGTTGTTGCCGCCCACGTAGACCTGGGTCGCGCTCCACGGCGCCGCACAGGCGACCGCGGCGCCGGCGCTGGACGCCATAGAGACCACTGACCCGGCCGCCGCCAGCAAGGCGGCCGTAGCCATCACAAGGGATCGACGCATGGCTAATTATTAGGACTGTTAACCAATCATGTCCAGCCCTGTGAACGGCGAAAATCCTTCCCACACGACCTTGCCGTGATCGAGCACCGCGATCCGGTCGGCCATCGAGACGGCCTCGGCCCGGTCGTGCGTGACATAGATAGTGGTGATTCCCAGGCGTTTGGTCAGCGCGACGATGTCACCGCGCAACTCGGCCCAGATCCGCGGGTCGACGTTGGACAGCGGCTCGTCCAGCAGCAGCAGTTCCGGGCGGCGGACGATCGCCCGGGCCATCGCCACCCGCTGGCGCTGGCCGCGGGACAGGTGAGCGGGCAGCCGCCCGAGCAGGTCGTCGATGCCGAGGTGCCGGGCCGCCTCGGTCACCCGCTCACCGACGTCCGGCCGGCCGCCGCGCAGCGGGAAGCCGATGTTCTGAGCCACGGTCAGGTGCTGGTAGACCGAGTAGCTCTGGAAGACCACCGCGACCGCCGCCTCCCGGTCGGGCCGCTCGGCCAGCGGCACGCCGCCGATCAGGATCTCGCCGGTGGTCGGCGTCTCCAGCCCGGCGATCAGCCGCAGCAGCGTGGTCTTGCCGCTGCCGGGCGCGCCGAGCAGCACCAGGAACTCGCCCGAGGCGACCTCCAGGGTGACATCCTGGACGGCCACGACCCCGGGATCGAAGATCTTGGTGAGCGCGTCGACACTAACGGCGACCATCACCACATGGTGCGGCTTGATCAGTCGTTCTGCCACACGGTGCGGTCGAGCCAGCCGTCGTTGTTGTCGTCGTACATGGTCTTCTCGAACACGCCGTCCTTGTCGCGGTCGATGGTGGCCTCGTCCACCTTCCAGTCGCGGTCGAAGTCGCGCCCGACGAAGTCGACCTTCCCGTCGTGGTTCACGTCGACCATGATGTCCACCCCGCCGTCCTCGCGGGCCGAGTAGGTGGCCTTGTCCCAGTGGCCGTCGCCGTTCGCGTCGACCTTGTTGCGGTAGTCGCCGACGGCCTCGACCTTGGGCTCGGGCGCCTTCGCCGGCTGGGCCAGCGGCTCGTGCTCGACCTGGGTGGCCTTGACCACCTCGGCGTGCGCGACCGAGGCGGCGTCGCCCATCTTGGCCGTGGCGGGCACGTCGTCGAGGTCGTGCGCAGGCGGCGCGTCGCCCAGGGCGGAATGGGCCTGGACCATGCCGCCGCTGCCGCCCGGCCCGACGGCGTCCCCGGTGGCGCGCGCGGCGACACCGGCCGCCGAGCCGAACTCGGACCAATCACCGAGCGACGAGAACAGCCCGAAGGTGCTCGACTTCGTCGTACGCCCCTCGACCACCGCGGCCGCGCCGCCGGTGTCCGCGCAGACCTGGCTGCGCAGCAGTTCGATCTCGTCCTCGTCGAGCCGGTACCCGGACAGCGTCTTGTCCGGGTCCTCAGCCAGCGCGGCGGCGAACGACTGGTCGGTGAGCAGCCGCTCGAGCACGTCGTCGAAGTCGCTCATGTGGTCAACATAGACGAGCCGGTCCAGCGAAAATATCGCCCCATCAGTCCATTTCCGGCATGGCCACCGGTTGGGGTCTGGGGCGGCAGGTGCCGCACTGGACGGCGTCCTCGACCACCAGCGCCTCCGCCCGTTGCCGGATTTCCGAGCGGCTCACCTGCAGCAGGTAGGGACCGAAGCGCGCGTGGTCCTCGCACACGCCTCGGCCACAGAACCGGCAGGTCGCCCGCGCCGCCTTCGCGCAGAACCAGCAGAGCACGTCAGCACTCCTCCATCGTGATCATCATCAGCCGGGGATCACGATAATCGGCCCGCTCGGCAGGTTCTCCGGCCGGATCGAGATGACCGGAGGCTGCTGGCTGCTCTGCGACGGACTCGGATTGCCGGACGACTGCGACGGGTTCGGCTCCGGCTCCTCCGAGTCGGATGGTTCCGGGTCCGGCGGGTTGGACGACGTGCCCGGGTTCGGGTTGCCGGGGTTCGGGTTGCCCGGCCGGGGATTGCCCGGATTCGGGTTGTTCGCCGGCGGATTGTCGTCGTCATCGTCGTCGTTGTTGCCCGGGTTGTTGTTCCCGTTCGGCCGCGGGAGCGGATCCGGGTCGGGCTCCTCGACCGGGGGCGTGCTCGACGGGAGCTCGGACGGCGTGGTCGCCGGCTCCGACGGGAGCTCGGACGGCGGCTCCTCGCTCGGCCCGGCCGCCGGCGGCTCGACGGTCACGCCGTCACCGCACGACAGACTGCCGTTCGTCGGCGAGGACGGCTGCCCGTCCACGGTCACCTTGCCGGTGGACACGGTGACCGCGGCGGGGTCGACCGAGAACCACGCCTGGCCCGTGTTCGTCACCCCGCCCAGCGGCCGGTTCACCGTCAGGTCGAGCGGCCGGTACGCGCCGCTGGTGCTGGTCGTGTCGGCCAGCAGGCGACCGCCGTCCAGGGTGAGCACCCCGCTCGGCCGCCGGTCCCGGCCCAGGCCGGTGGTCAGCGCGCCGACCTCGGTGGTCGACCCGCCGCAGAGCAGCGCGGCCGCGCCGCCGGTGAAGGTGACCAGCCCGGTCGCGTTGTCGTTCACCTCGATCTTGGCGCCGGCCGCCACGAACCGCCGCTCCCCCGGGTTCAGCACGGTCACCTGGTCGCCGACCGTGAGGGTCAGCCGGCCCCGCTCCGACGTGAGCAGCGCGCGGCTGGTCGGCATCTCGGCCCAGGCCGGCCCGGGCGCGAGGTTGGCCGTGGTGAGCAGCAGGGCGAGCAGCAGCACGAGCAGGACGAGCCACCACATCCGGCGCAGGAAGCGCTTGTCGACCTCCGGGTCCTCGGTGCCGTCCGGCGGGCCGGGCGGGACGATCAGCGGCGGGTAGTCGTCCGGGTTCTTGCCGAACTTCGGCGCGCCGTGCCCCTGGACGACCGTCGCCCCGGCGAGCGGGTTGCCGCCGACCAGGGGCGGCAGGCTCGAGGCGTCCGGCATGACCCACAACCGCACGGGGGTACGCGACTGAGCGACCATCCCGGGACTGCCGTCGCCGACCGGGCCGACCAGGGTCCCCCGGCGCAGCTCGGTCCCGTCGGCCATGGCGATCACGCCCGACTCGACGACGACCGCCTGGGTCGGGCTGACCAGCATCACCGGCGCGCCCGGCTCCAGGTCGACCGGGTGGGCCGAGGCGATCAGGGCCAGCTGCTCGTCACCGGCCAGCGCGGCCAGCGCCGGGGTGTCCGCGAACAGCGCCTCGGCCTCGGCCCGGTCCACCGGGGGCGGGCCGGGCAGCGGGCCGATCACGGTCGCCACGGTCGCGGTCGGGACGCTCAGCAGCGTGGTGCCGGCGGTGTGCCAGTCGAGCGAGGTGGCCCGGCCGGTCAGCGCGTTGCCCAGACCGACCACGCCGCCGGGGCCGACGTGGTGGCGGATCGTGCCGCCGGGGTCGCCGGGCCGTCGTCCCTGCAGCGCGCCGTCGACCACGACGAAGACCGCGGTCTGCGGGCCGCCGGCCATCACGACCTGTTTACCCTGCGACGGGCGCTCCCAGCGGGCCCGGACGGCCAGCCCGTGCAGCGCGTGCTCGGGCAGCCCGCCCAGGTCGGAGTTGCGCAGCGCGTCGAGCCGGCGCGGCAGGTCGGCCTCGCGGTGCTTCTCGGCGTTGCGGGCCCGGGACTTGCGCCACCAGCGGCCCAACCGGCGCAGCCCGAGGTGGATGAGCGGGGCGCACAGGCCGAGCACGATCGCGACCAGCAGCAGCTTGGCCGCCGGTCCGCTGTGCCACAGGCCGGTGGCCACCCCGCTGACCCGGTCCGACCACATCCGGTAGGCCAGGTTCGCGGCCACCGCCAGCCAGAGCAGGGCGAGCACCCCGTACAGCGCGATGATCCGCCCCTCGCGGTCGAGCGACGCCCAGCGCGGCGGCCGGCCGCGCAGCCGGCTCGCCACCCAGGACAGGCCGCGGGCCCGCAGGTTGGGGATCTCCAGCCAGTCCATCAGCAGGTAGTAGCCGTCCAGCGCGATGAACGGGTTGAGGTTGAACAGCACGTTGATGTACCAGGCGAAGGCCAGCTTGAAGGCCAGCCCGGCGACCGCGGGCACGAACAGGCCGACCACCTGCATGCCGCCGGCCAGCACCAGGCCGGTGAGCGGGCCGACCGCGGTGACCAGCAGGCGGGCCTTCCGACCGGCCATCCACACGTCGGTCGTGTCGACGAACACCGACGGGATGCCGAAGTAGACCAGCAGACCGGCCGCCGGCACCTCCCGCCCGGCGTGTTTGGTGGCGAGCGCGTGCCCCAGCTCGTGACAGGCCAGCGCCACCACGTTGAGCAGCAGCAGGATGACCGCGCCGAGCAGGTAGGAGCCGTTGGTCAGGAACAGCGCCTCGGAGCCGCTGATCCAGGTCCAGCCGAAGACGCCCAGCCCGGCGACGGCGATCAGCGCGAGCACGATCGCGGCGGGCTTGGTGAAGAGGAAGCGGGCGCCGCCGCGGTAGAGCGCGGTGACCAGGCCGTCGATGTCGGTGACCAGCATGCGCCGGCCGCGGGCGGCGTTGAGCAGGCCACGGCCCACGCGGGCGGGCAGCGGCTTGCGGACGACCGACTCGAGCGGGCGGAAGGCGTCGAGCGGCAGCTCCTCGAGCATCCGGTTGCCGGCCAGGTCGGCGACCACCCGTTTGACCTGGTCGGGCGCGAGCCGGCCGGCGATCCGGGCGAACTCGGCGACCAGCCGGGCCACGGTGAGCGTCCCGTCCATGATCTGGGCGAGCTCCCACTCCTCCGGCGTGAGCCGCAGATAACAGGCGCGGGAGCCGTCGTCGGGAGAGCGAACCATGATGTACGCCGGGCCGCGCACGCTGGCCAGTGCGACCGCCTCGACACCGGCCCGCAGCACCGGGCGGGCCCGGGCCGGGTTGAGCCGGTCGACGATGGCCGCCCACAATCCAGGGTCGGCCGGTCCGATCGGCTCGCCCGGCGGCCGACCCGCCAACGCCTCCCAGACGTTCATCCGGGTCTCGACGTACGTCACTGTGCTGCCTCTCGCTCCGCGCGCCGCGCGCCCACGCCGGAGGCGAGGGTAAGCGGTCGGGACCTGGCAAAGCGAGCCCCTGAGCGAGAACGGGTACCGATACGAACACAAACAGCGCAAAGAGGAGCGGTGGGTGATCCCGGTCAACCCCCTTGACCGAGATCACCCACCGCATGGGGAGGTGGCGCCGCCCGAATGGCCCCGGGCGGAGCCGCGCTTAGATCAGCTCGCCTCTTTCAGGGTGGCGGTGACCGTCTTCTGTGCACCGTCCCGGCTGAAGACGATCGACACCTTGGAGCCGACCGAGGCGCCCTGGATCACGCCGATCAGGTCGTCGGAGTCGTTGACCGCTTTGCCGTTGACCGAGATGATCACGTCGCCCTGCTGGATGCCGGCGCCGGCCGCGGCACTGCCCGCGGTGACCGAGCGCACCAGCGCCCCGCCGTTCTCGGCCTCGGCGACGCTGACGCCGAGCGCCGGGTGGCTGACCTTCTTGCCCGCGATGAGCGCGTCGACGACCTGCTTGACCTTGTTGGACGGGATGGCGAAGCCCAGCCCGATGTTGCCCTGGCTGCCGCCCGAGGTGTAGATCGCGGAGTTGATGCCGATCACCTGGCCGTTGGTGTTGACCAGCGCGCCGCCCGAGTTGCCGGGGTTGATCGGGGCGTCGGTCTGCAGCAGGCCGGACATCGACTGGGCGCCGCCCGACGGCTGCTGTTGCTGCTGCTCCTGGCCGCCGAACGGGTTCGGCTGCTGATCCTGCGGGCTCGGCTCGCTGCCCTCCGACTTGATGGTGCGGTCCTTGGCGCTGATGATGCCGGCCGTGACCGAGCCCTCCAGGCCGAGCGGGCTGCCCAGGGCGAGCACGGTGTCGCCGACCTGCATCTGGGCGCTGTCGCCGAGGGTGGCGGGCTTGAGGTCGGAGACCCCGGTGGCCCGGATCACCGCGAGGTCGGTCCGCTCGTCGGTGCCGACGATCGTGGCCGTCGCCTTCTTGCCGTCGGCGAAGATCACGTTGACCTTGCCGCCCTGCGCGGTCGACACCACGTGGTTGTTGGTGACGATGTCGCCGTTGGAGTTGAGCACGACGCCGGACCCCTCGCCGCTGCCCGTGGTGATCGAGACGACGCTGTCCTGCACGGCGGAGGCGATCTGGGCCAGCGAGGAGCGGTCGACCACCCGGGTCACCGACGAGCTGCCGGTCTGCACGGTCGACGAGCCGTCGTTGTCGTCCATGGCCAGCACGGTCGCGGCGCCGATGCCACCGCCGGCCAGCGCGATCAGCACGGCCGCGGCGCCCGCCACGAAGACCCTCCGGCCCCGGCCCGAGGAGGCCGGCCGGGTCGCCGTCTCGGTGGCCACCGGCGCCGCCCAGGGCGCCTGCTGCCCGCCGGGCTGGTAGGCGCCTGGGTAGGGAGCCGGACCGGGATAGCCGGCGTGCGGCTGACCAGGATGGGGCTGGCCGGCGTGCTGCTGACCGGGGTGCTGCTGACCGGGGTGCTGCTGACCGGGGTGCTGCGGCGCGCCGGCCCACACGGGCTGATGCGGCTGCTGAGGCTGGCCGTAGGGCTGGCCGGCCTGACCGGGGTGGCCCGGCTGACCCGGCTGACCTGGCTGACCTGGCGAGGACCACGGCGACGCGGGCGGCAGCGGCCCGGCCGCCGGGTGCACGACCGGCTGCTGGGCCGTGGGCTGGGCGGCCGGTTGCTGGACGGTGGGCTGCGCGGCCGTCGGCTCGGACTCTCCCCGCTCCGGAGCGGCACCGGACACCGGAGCGCCGGTGACGGGAGCATCCGCGGGTGAGGAAGCCGCGGGCAGGTGCGACGGCTCCGGAGTAGCCGGAGTCTCGTGCCGCTGCGGGTTGGTCTCGTGCTCGTTCATGGGTCCAACCTTGCCCACTCGGTCTCCGACGAGACTGTGTTACGGCTGGATGTTTTCTGTGAATGGTGACACCTATGCCGTGGGGTGACTTTCCCCATCGACTGCGGGCAAAGCGACCCGGAAGGTGGCGCCCTGGCCCGGCTCACCGAGCACGTCGACGGTGCCGTGGTGGGCCCGCACGATGGCCGCCACGATGGCCAGCCCCAGGCCGGTGCCGGTGGCCGCCCGGTCGGCCCGCCGGGTGCGCGCCTCGTCGACCACGAAGAACCGCTCGAACACGTGCTCGCGCTGTTCCGCGTTCAGCCCCGGCCCGGTGTCCGCCACCTCTATCACAGCGCGGTTGCCCGATTCGGCGTAGAGCCTGAGCGTCACCTGTGCATCGGCCGGAGTGTGCACCAGCGCGTTGGTCATCAGGTTGCCGATCACCTGCCGCAGCCGGGCGTCGTCGCCGTACGCCACCAGCTTGTCCGGCTCGTCGCGGACGTCGAGGTCGATCCGGCGCTCGGGCGCGATCGCCTGCGCCGCCTGCACCGCGTCCATGGCCAGCACCGGCAGCTCGACCGGGGCCAGCGTGAGCGGGCGTTCCCGGTCGAGCCGGGCCAGCAGCAGCAGGTCTTCGACCAGCAGGCCCATCCGGGAGGCCTCGTCCTCGATCCGGCGCATCAGCCGGACGACGTCCTCGCCCTCGGCCACCGCGCCCTGCCGGTACAGCTCGGCGAACCCGCGGATGGTGGTCAGCGGCGTACGCAGCTCGTGTGAGGCGTCCGCGACGAACTGCCGCATCTTGCCCTCGGACCGCAACGCCCGTGACTCGGAGGCCTGGGCCGAGTCGGCCGCGTCCCGGGCCGCCGACTCGGCCGCACGGGCCGCCGTCTCGGACTGGGCGCGGGCGGTGAAGGCCGCCTCGATCTGGGTGAGCATCGCGTTCAGCGCGCGGGACAGCCGGCCCAGCTCGGTCATCGGCTCGGGGCTGTCCGGCTCGGGGTCGGGCACCCGCCGGCTCAGGTCACCGGCGGCGATCGCCCCGGCCGTCTGCTCGATCTCGACCAGCGGGCGCAGGCTGGTGCGTACGATCGCCGCGCCCACCGCGGCCAGCGCGATCAGCACCCCGAAGCCGACCAGCGAGTCGATCCAGACCAGCCGGGTCATCGCGAAGTCGATCTCGCCCATGTTCCGCCCGACGTAGATCACCTGGCCGGAGTCGGTGAAGGTGATCCGCATCCGCCAGTGTTCCCGCTTGTTCAGCGAGGTCACCGTGTACGGCTGCTCCTCGAACCGGCCCTCGATGTCCTCGGCGTTGGTGAGGAACGGCGGCATGTCGTCGTCGGACAGCTTGTCGTTGTTGTAGAACGTCCGCCCGATGCCCGAGGTCGAGCGGATGGACAGCATGTAGTCGCTGGGGAAGCTGGTGTCCGTCTGCAGCGTGCCGATCTGGGCGAAGGTGATGTCGCGGAAGTCCATCCGGGTCTGCTCGGTGTACGCCGCGAGCTCGTCGTCCATCCGGCCGACGAGGTAGGACTTCAGCGCGAACGTGCTGGACACGCTGATCAGGGTGAGCGCGGCGAACACCAGTGCCAGCACCGAGGCGATCAGCTTGATCCGGAGCGGCGTGGTGCGGAGCCGGCTCGCGCTCCGCGGCGAGGGCGGTGGCGTCTCGGGCGCCGGTGACTGGGGAACAACGGTGACGGACACCGGGGAATCGTCAGGCCGCGGGCTTACGGAGGACGTAACCCACCCCCCGGAGGGTGTGGATCAGGCGGGGCTGGACGTTGTCGACCTTGCGCCGCAGGTAGGAGATGTACGACTCGACGATGTTGTCGTCACCGCGGAAGTCGTACTTCCACACGTGGTCGAGGATCTGCGCCTTGGAGAGCACCCGGTTGGCGTTCAGCATCAGGTAGCGCAGGAGCTTGAACTCGGTCGGCGACAGCTGCACCCGCTGGCCGGCCCGGTAGACCTCGTGGGTCTCCTCGTCGAGCTCGAGGTCGGCGAAGGTGAGCCGGGACGGGGCCTCGTCGCCGGCCGTCGTACGGCGCAGCACCGCGCGGATCCGGGCGGTGAGCTCTTCCAGGCTGAACGGCTTGGTGACGTAGTCGTCGCCGCCCAGGGTGAGGCCGCGGATCTTGTCGTCGGTGCCGTCCCGCGCGGTGAGGAACACCACGGGGGTACGCGCGCCGCCCTCGCGCATCAGCCGGATCACCTCGAAGCCGTCGAGGTCGGGCAGCATCACGTCGAGGACGACCAGGTCGGGGTTCGCGCTCTTGGCGGCGGTCACCGCGGCGCTGCCGCTGGTCGCCGTGCTCACATCGAACCCGGCGAACCGCAGGCTGGCGGAGAGCAGCTCGAGAATGTTCGCATCGTCCTCGACGACGAGCAGCTTCGCCTCGCTCTGCTTGGGCTGGGTCTGAGTGGCCATGCCCCACATCTTTCTCCCAGCGACTGCACTCTGCCTGCATGGACGCTGAAAGTTTTCTGTGAGCCGCGTGATTGACGTCCGCCGCCCCACCCGCCACCCTAAAACGGACTAAAGGCTGAGCTCAGGCCGCCAGCCCCAAGGCCATCGGGTTGGTGCCGACCGAGGCCTGGGCGGCCCGGGCCAGGGTACGACGGTCGGCGCCGATGTCGGGCCGCAGGGCGGGCGCGCCGACCACGGTCACGGTCAGCCCGCGCAGCGCCGCCACCCGGCGGACCGAGGAGAACAGCGTCTCGTCCCCGATGAAGGCGGCGGCCGTCGTCCCGTAGTGGATCGTGATGGGTACGACCGGAGCGCCCGCGTCCACCGCCGCCTGGAACATCGCCGGGCGGAACCGGCCGCGTTCCGGGCCGCAGAACGTCGTACCCTCCGGGAACACCGCGACCGACCGCCCGGCCCGCAGCGCGCCGGTGACCTCGTCCACCGTCCCGGGCAGCCGCTTGGGCCTGGTCCGGTCCACGAAGATCGCGCCGAGCATCGAGGCCAGGCCGCCGATGCCGGGCCACGCCTCGACGTCGTGCTTGGCCACCAGGCGCACCGGCTCGAGCGCGAGCAGCACCAGGATGTCCAGCCAGGAGACGTGGTTGGCGACCAGCAGGCTGCCGGGGCGGTGGGCCGGGCCGCGCCACCTCATGCGTACGCCGAGGGCGCCGAGCATGCCGCGGGCGATCAGCTGGACCGAGCCGCCGCGGCGGATCGGCACCACCACCAGCGCGGCCAGGAGCACCCCGAACAGGGCGGTCATCCGGAGCACCACGCGGATCCCGGCGACCCGGTGGTCGCCGCCCAGCCGGCACTCGTCGCCGCAGGTGGAGGTCGGCTGCCAGAAGGTCATCGCGCCCCGCCCAAGAAGTGCCGGCGGTACCGCGGGTCCATCCGGTCGAGCGAGAACAGCACGTACAGGTCGGCGCAGTGGAAGTCGGCGTCGTAGGCCGGCTCGCCGCACACCCAGCTGCCGAGGCGCAGGTAGCCGCGCAGCAGCGGGGGCACCGCGATCGACTTGTCGCCGGCCGGCCGCTCCGGGTTCAGCCATGGGGTGCGCGGCGTGACCCGCAGCGCCGGCGGTGACATGTGCTTGCCGGAGACCCGGGCCCAGACCCCGGCCGCGAGGTCGCCGCCGTCGTCCAGCGGGATCGAGGCGCAGCCGCCCAGCCAGCGCAGGTTCTTCAGATGCAGGTAGCGGGCGATGCCGGCCCACATCAGGTTGACCACGGCGCCGCCGCGGTGGTCGGGGTGCACGCAGGACCGGCCGGTCTCGACCAGCTGGTCGCGCAGCGGGTGCAGGCGGCTCATGTCGAACTCGCCGTCGGCGTAGCGCCGCCCGGCCCGGTCGGCGGCGGCCGGGGGCAGCATCCGGTAGGTGCCGACCACCGTGCCCGTCCCGTCCTCGCGGACGATCAGGTGGTCGCAGTAGTCGTCGAAATCGTCGATGTCCCGCCCGTCCACCGCTCCGTGCAGCGTGGCGCCGAGCTCACCGGCGAAGACGTCGTGCCGGAGGCGCTGTGCCGCCTCCACCTGATCCGCGCTGTCCGCGATCAGCAGGGTGTACCCACTGGTCCCGGTGGATGCGTCGGCGGTCAGAAGTACTGTCATACCCCTCTGTGTAAGGGCCACAACTTCCGATGGAATGACCGATCCGGTGGTCTGATGTGTCCACGAAGTGAACACGTGGAAGGTGGCGCCGGAGCGTGGGCACCACGGCGGGCGGCGAACCAGTATGTTGGCGCGGTGACCGGGGGCGTGGAGATCGCAGTCCAAGGGTTGTCGAAGCAGTACAAGCGGCTGAGAGCCGTCGACGACCTGTCGTTCACGGTGCGCTCGGGCCGGGTGACCGGGTTCCTCGGTCCCAACGGCGCGGGCAAGACCACCACGTTGCGGATGCTGCTCGGCCTGGTCGCGCCGACGGCCGGCACGGCCACCATCGGCGGGCGGCGCTACGCCGACCTGACCGACCCGATCCGCCATGTCGGCGCGGTGCTGGAGGCGTCCAGCGCCCACCGCGGGCGCACCGGCCGCAACCACCTCCGGGTCATCTGCCGGGCGGCGGGCCTGCCGGCCTCCCGGGCCGACGAGGCGCTGGCCCTGGTCGGGCTCACCCCGGCCGCCAAGCGCAAGTTCAAGGGCTACTCGCTGGGCATGCGGCAGCGGCTGGGCATCGCCGCGGCCATGCTGGGCGACCCCCGGGTGCTGATCCTCGACGAACCGGCCAACGGTCTCGACCCGGAGGGCATCCGGTGGATGCGCGACCTGCTCAAGACGCTCGCCGGCGAGGGCCGCACGGTGCTGGTCTCCAGCCACCTGCTGAGCGAGATGCAACAGCTCGCCGACGACGTGGTGATCGTGGCGGCCGGCAAGCTGATCCGGCAGGGCCCGGTCGAGGACGTGCTCGGCTCGATGGGCGCCGCCGTGCAGGTGCGGGTGCGGACCCCCGAACCGGCGAAACTGACCACCGCGCTGGCCGCACTCCATCCCGCGATCACCCCGCTGCCGGACGGCGCGCTGATGGTGACCGGGCTGGACGCGGCCCAGATCGGGCACGCCGCGTTCACCGCGCAGGTCGAGCTGCATGAGCTGACCAGCGAACGCGCCGACCTGGAACAGGTGTTCCTGCAGCTCACGGCCGGACAGGCGGGAATTCGATGAGGCTCATCCAGGCCGAGCTCACCAAGATCTTCACCACCTCGCTGTGGTGGATCTTCACCGTCATCCTCGTACCGCTGTGGGCGATGTCGGTCCTCTTCAACTGGGGGACCACCAACGTCACCAGCAATCTGCCCGCCGACGCGAACGTCGACCCCGAGTCGGCCGCGCTGCTGGACGCCACCAATCAGGCGATCAATGTCGCCACCAGCCTCTACACCAGTGGGCAGTTCTTCGGCGTGCTCCTGGTCGTGCTGCTCAGCGCGATCCTGGTGACCAACGAGTTCTTCCACCTGACCGCGACCACCACGTTCCTGGTCACTCCCCACCGCGAACGGGTGATCCTGGCCAAGCTGGCCGCCGCGATGCTCCTGGCCCTGGGGTTCTGGCTGATCACCACACTGCTCAACCTGGCCGTGGTGCCGTTCTTCCTGGGCCAGCTCGACCTGCCGGTGCAGCTGGGCGAGGCCGGCGTGTGGCGGGCGATCGGGCTGAACGCGCTGGCCTTCGTGCTGTGGGCGGTGCTCGGCGTCGGCGCCGGCGTGCTGATCCGCAGCCAGATCGCCGCCACCCTGACCCTCTCGATCGGCTATCTGATCGGCCCGCTCGGCGCGCAGGCGGTGTTCTTCCTGCTGACCGAGTACGTCGCCCAGGTGTTCGAGAAGCTGCGGGTGATCGAGCCGACCACCGCGTCACAACTGATGATCTCGGGGACCGACCTCCCCGGTAACCCACCACGCTGGGTAGGCGCCGTCGTGCTGATCGGCTATGCCCTGGTGACCGGCCTGATCGGGACATTGATCATGCGCCGCCGGGACGTCAGCTAGGCCGAGCCCCCCAAGGTTCACGCGCAGCGTAACCTTGACACCGTTCATTCCCGTCCGCGCGATGACGGACGCGCGTGCTGACAAACGGTGAAAGAGGCGAACACGCAAGTGTCGACCCAGCAGACTTCGCAGGACAACCCGCTCGCCGACTTCGGCCCCAATGAGTGGATCGTCGACGAGATGTACCAGCGCTACCTCGCCGATCCCTCCAGCGTCGACCCCGCCTGGCACGATTTCTTCGCCGACTACAAGCCGGCGTCCGCCACCGGGTCGATCGTCTCGCCGGACGAGGCGACCGCGGCCAACGCCACCGCCTCGGCGGCCAAGGCGGGCACGGACGCGCCGGCCGCGAAGACGATGGCGGCGGCGAAGCCGACCGTGCCCGCGAAGCCCGCACCCGCACCCCAGGCCAAGGCGGCGCCGGTCGAGAAGGCCGCGCCCACCCCGAAGGCCGCCTCGAACGGCAAGGCGCCCGAGGGGGCCGCGGTCACCACGCTCCGTGGTGTCGCCGCCCGGATCGTGCAGAACATGGACGCCTCGCTCGAGGTGCCCACCGCCACCTCGGTGCGCGCGATCCCCGCCAAGCTCATGGTCGACAACCGCATCGTGATCAACAACCACCTCGCCCGTGGCCGCGGTGGCAAGGTCAGCTTCACCCACCTGATCGGCTGGGCGCTGGTCCGGGCGGTGCGCGAACACCCCGAGATGAACAACTCGTTCGCCCAGATCGACGGCAAGCCGGCCCTGGTCCAGCCCGAGCACATCAACCTGGGCATCGCGATCGACCTGCAGAAGAAGGACGGCACCCGGACCCTGGTCGTGCCGTCGATCAAGAACTGCGAGAAGCTCGACTTCCGCAAGTTCTGGCAGGCGTACGAGGACGTCGTGCGGCGGGCCCGGCGCAACGAGCTGACCATGGACGACTACGCCGGCACGACGATCTCGCTGACCAACCCCGGCGGCATCGGCACCGTGCACTCGATCCCGCGGCTGATGACCGGCCAGAGCGCCATCGTCGGCGTCGGCGCGATGGAGTTCCCGGCGCCGTACTCCGGCATGTCCGACGAGACGCTGGCCGAGCATGGCGTCAGCAAGGTCACCACGCTGACCAGCACCTACGACCACCGGGTCATCCAGGGCGCCCAGTCCGGCGAGTTCCTCAAGGTGATGCACGAGCTGCTGCTCGGCGACCACAGCTTCTACGACGACATCTTCACCTCACTGCGGATCCCGTACGAGCCGGTGCGCTGGGTGCGCGACGTCGCCCGCACCTCCGAGGGCCAGATCGACAAGGCCGCCCGGGTGGTCGAGCTGATCCACGCCTACCGGGTGCGCGGTCACCTGATGGCCGACACCGACCCGCTCGAGTTCGAGATCCGCCGGCACCCCGACCTCGACGTGCTGCAACACGGGCTGACCCTGTGGGATCTCGACCGGGTGTTCCCGGTCGGCGGTTTCGCCGGCAAGCAGCGGATGAAGCTGCGCGACGTGCTCGGCGTGCTGCGTGACACCTACTGCCGCCGGATCGGCATCGAGTACATGCACATCCAGGGCCCCGAGGAACGGCGCTGGATCCAGGACCGCATCGAGATCAAGTACGCCAAACCCGACACCGACGAGCAGAAGCACGTGCTCAACCGGCTGAACGCGGCCGAGGCGTTCGAGACCTTCCTGCAGACCAAGTACGTCGGGCAGAAGCGGTTCTCGCTGGAGGGCGGCGAGTCGCTGATCCCGCTGCTGGACGAGGTGCTCAAGGCGTCGGCCGAGGGCGGGCTCGACGAGATGGTCATCGGCATGGCCCACCGCGGCCGGCTCAACGTGCTGGTCAACATCGTCGGCAAGCCGTACGAGAAGGTCTTCAACGAGTTCGAGGGTCAGATGGACCCGCGGTCGTCGCATGGTTCCGGCGACGTCAAGTACCACCTGGGTCAGACCGGGAAGTACACGACGCCCGACGGCGAACACTCGACCACGGTCAGCGTCGTCGCCAACCCGTCCCACCTGGAGGCCGTCGACCCGGTGCTCGAGGGCATCGTCCGGGCCAAGCAGGACCGCCTCGACCTGGGCCTGCACGGCTACACCGTGCTGCCGGTGCTGGTGCACGGCGACGCCGCGTTCGCCGGCCAGGGTGTGGTCGCCGAGACGCTCAACCTGTCCCAGCTGCGCGGCTACCGCACCGGCGGCACCGTGCACGTGGTCGTCAACAACCAGGTCGGCTTCACCACCGCGCCGGAGTACAGCCGCTCGTCGCTCTACTCCACCGACGTGGCCCGGATGATCCAGGCGCCGATCTTCCACGTGAACGGCGACGACCCCGAGGCCGTCGTCCGGGTCGCCCGGCTGGCCTTCGAGTACCGCCAGGCGTTCAACAAGGACGTGGTCATCGACCTGGTCTGCTATCGCCGCCGCGGCCACAACGAGGGCGACGACCCGTCGATGACCAACCCGCGGATGTACGAGATCATCGACACCAAGCGCAGCGTCCGGAAGCTGTACACCGAGGAGCTGATCGGCCGCGGCGACATCACCGTGGACGACGCCCAGGAACAGCTGCGCGACTACCAGCAGCAGCTCGAGCAGGTGTTCAAGGCGACCCGCGACGCGGCCGGCTCGACCAACCGGTCCCGCCCGGCCGCCGACGAGCCCGAACCCGAGGTGCAGACCGCGGTCGACGCGGCCACCGTGCAGTCGGTCGGCCAGGCCCACATCGACCTGCCCGAGGGCTTCACCCCGCACAAGCGCGTCCAGCAACTGCTCGAGCGGCGGGCCAAGATGGCGGCCGAGGGCGGCATCGACTGGGCCTTCGGCGAGCTGGTCGCGTTCGGCTCGCTGCTGGCCCAGGGCGTGACCGTACGGCTGGCCGGCCAGGACTCGCGGCGCGGCACCTTCGTCTCCCGGCACGCGTCCCTGGTCGACAACAAGACCGGCAAGGACTTCCTCCCGCTGAGCTCGCTGACCAGCGGCAACGCCCGGTTCTTCGTGCACGACTCGCTGCTCAGCGAGTACGCCGCGATGGGCTTCGAGTACGGCTACTCGGTGGAGAACCCGGACGCGCTAGTCCTCTGGGAGGCGCAGTTCGGCGACTTCGTCAACGGCGCCCAGTCGATCGTGGACGAGTTCATCAGCTCGGGCGAGGTCAAGTGGGGCCAGCAGTCGTCGCTGGTGCTGCTGCTCCCGCACGGCCAGGAGGGCCAGGGACCCGACCACTCCTCCGGCCGGCCCGAGCGGTTCCTGCAGATGTGCGCGCAGGACAACATGCGGGTGGCCAACCCGACGACCCCGGCCAACTACTTCCACCTGCTGCGCCGCCAGGCCCTGTCGCCGAAGCGCAAGCCGCTGGTGGTGTTCTCGCCGAAGTCGCTGCTCCGGCACAAGCTGGCGGTGTCGTCGGTCGCCGACTTCACCGAGGGCACGTTCCAGCCGGTGATGGGTGACGCGGGGGTCAACGGCACGCCGCTGAACCCGGCCGACGTCAAGCGGGTGCTGCTGTGCTCGGGCAAGGTCTACTACGACCTGTTCCAGGCGCGGGCCGAGCGTGGCATCACCGACACGGCGGTGATCCGGATGGAGCAGATCTATCCGTTGCCGGTGGAGGAGCTGAAGGCGGTGCTCAGCCAGTACCCGAACGCGGAGGACTTCGCGTGGGTGCAGGAGGAGCCGGCCAATCAGGGGGCCTGGTCGTTCGTGGCCCTGAACCTGCTGGAGCACCTCGAAGGGGTCCGGCTCCGCCGCATCTCCCGTCCGGCTGCGGCGGCTCCGGCCGTCGGGTCGGCCAGGATGCACGAGGCTGAGCAGTCGGCTCTGGTCGAAGCGGCTCTGCCCAGGCCGTAGTTGGTTGCACTGTAGGGCTCTGGGGCGGGGATGACCCACTCCGGGCGGTCAGGCTTGGTCCCTCCGTGGGCCATCCCCGCCCCAGAGCCCGTTGTGCTTTTTCTCGGTGCCTAGGATTCGGGCCATGTACTTCACCGATCGCGGGATCGAAGAGCTGGTCGAGAGGCGCGGCGAGGAGAGCGTCACCCTCGAGTGGGTCGCCTCTCAGCTGCAGAGCTTCGTCGACATCAATCCGGAGTTCGAGACGGCCATCGAGCGGTTCGCCACGTTCCTGGCTCGCGGCGAAGAGGATGATGAGGACTGATCGGCCTGTTCGGCGGGTTGAGCTGGAGGCCGGGGCCGAGGTTGATCGTGACGCCTGGTGGGCCAAGATCCCGGCTGTCGCGGCGATCCTGGAGAGCGGGCTGAACATTCCGGCCGGCGTGACGTTTCTGGTCGGTGAGAACGGGTCGGGGAAGTCGACGCTGGTCGAGGCGCTGGCTCAGGCGCATGGGCTGAACGTTGAGGGCGGCTCCAAAGGGGCCATGCACAGCACCCGAAGCTCCGAGTCCCCACTGGGCGCCTCACTACGCGTGATCCGGACGCCTGGGCGCCGCGTGAACTCGTACTTTCTTCGGGCCGAAACCATGCACGGGCTGTACACGTACCTGGAGAATCTGCCTTCGCCGGTCGACGCCGATCTGCATGACCGAAGTCATGGCGAAGGGTTTCTGGAGCTGTTGGAACGGAAGTTCCGGGGGTACGGCTTCTATCTGATGGACGAGCCCGAGGCGCCGCTGTCGTTCACCTCGACGCTGCGGCTGGTGGCGCATCTCGACGTGTTGCGGATGAGCGGCGCGCAGGTGGTGGTGGCCACGCACTCGCCGGTGCTGACGGCGCTGCCGGGAGCGACCATTCTGGAGCTCGGCGCGCATGGGATCCGGCGTGTGGCGTGGGAGGAACTGGAGCTGGTCACGCACTGGCGATCATTCCTGGCCCGGCCCGATGGTTACCTCCGGGCGCTTCTCGCCGACTGACCGTGCAACACCTCCGGCCGATTCGGCGTCCTGGATCGGAGGGAGGGCGGGCCCATGGGGGACGAGAGGCTCTTCGCGGACTTCGTCCGCAATCGGGGGCCGGCGCTGTACCGGTACGGCTACCTGCTGAGCGGCAACCACCACGACGCGGACGATCTGGTGCAGGAAGCGCTGATCAAACTGCGGGCGAAGTGGTCGCGGGTGGTGCGCAAGGACGACCCCACGGGGTACGTGCGCACGACCATGGCTCGGTTGCAGATAGCCCGCTGGCGCAGGCGGCGGGAGACGCCTAGCGCGGTCCTGCCCGACCTCCCGTTCAGCGACGGCGGGCTCGATCGGGCCGAGGCGTCGGGCCAGGCCCGGCAGATCTGGGCCGCGCTCGCCACCCTGCCGTCACGGCAGCGCGCGGTCCTCGTCCTGCGCTACTACGAGCACCTCACCGACCTGGAGATCGGGGCGGTGCTCGGCATCAGCCACGGGACCGTGCGCAGCCAGGCCTCCCGGGCCCTGGCCAAGCTTCGCGAGACCGGCATCGCGGCCCTGGAAGAGGTGACCTCATGACGAACACCGATCTGCACGAGGCGATGCGCGACATCGCCCAGCGGGCACCCGTACCCCCGGCCGATCTGCTGGAGCGGGTCGAAGCCGGACACCGGCGGCAGCGGCGCACGCAGACGATCACCGCGGCCTTCGCGGCCGTGCTGGTGCTGGCCGTCGGCGGGTGGGTGGTACTGCGGCCACCGGTCGAGCGGGCGCTGCCGACCACCGATTTCCTCCTCCCGGCACTGCCCGCGAGGCCGCCGCTGATCACCGAGACCTGGCCGGGCGCGACCGTGACCGGCAACCCGCCGGATCCGGCGCCGGGTCGTGCGGCCACCGTCGTCGGCCGGATCGACCAGGGGCACCTGCTGGTGTTCGGCCGGCCGTTGCCCGGGACCGACGACGCCTCGACGGCGTTCTGGAGCTATGCGGTGGCCGACAGGACGTACCGGTTGCTGGTCGACTCGCTCCGCGGCCGCGCCTCCGTCACCGCGGCCTCCATCTCCTCGACCACGATCGCCTGGGTCCAGCGGGAGAAGGACAACGCCGAGCTGATGACCTCGCCGGTGGCCGGTGGACTGTTCCAACAGCTCGCCGGCGACACCACCGGCCCACCGGGAATCACCGGCGTGTACGCCACCGCGGACGCCGTATACATGTCGGACCAGGACTTCGTCATCCGGTTCACCGGCGCGACCTCCTCCTCCTCGACGATCCTGCGGGTGTACGACCGGATGCAGATCGACGGGACGGTGTGGGCCCACAGCGCCGATCGGACCCGGTTCCGCAACCTCGTCACCGGCGAGGAACGGCAGGTGATCCGGCCGGCCGGCGCGGACAAGCTGGACTGCGTGGCGGCGTACTGCCTCGGTCACGACCCGGCCGGCTGGTTCCTGCAACGCCCCGACGGCTCGGCCCGGACCACCCTGCCCTATCCCGGCGCCCCCCGGCTGGTCGGCGACCTGCTGCTGCTCCGGCCGGGAACGCTGCTCGACCCGCTCCGCGGCAAGCTCGGCGTCGCCTCCCGTGACCCGCTGTGCGGTGAGACGCCGACCCGTCTCGCCGGCGAGCTGCACTACGGCTGGCGGGAGAAGACCGGCGCCGGGTGCAACGGCGCTGCTCACCACGCCTACCTCCGGGACACCGACTAGGTTGGGGGCGTGGCGAGCAGCGTGTACGTGGCCGGGCTGGGGCCCGGGGTCGGCAAGGGCACGGTCGCGCTCGGACTCGTCGAGCTGTTGTCCCGGCAGGTGGCCCGGATCGGGGTGTTCCGGCCCCTCGTGCCGGATCGCGAGGATCCGCTCCTCACCCTGCTGACCACGCGCTACCCCCTGGTCGCGCCCTACGCGGAGGCCTACGGCGTGACCTACGCCGAGGCGGCCGCGCTGGTCGCCGACGGCAAGCGGGAAGAGCTGATCAGCCGGATCGTCGAGCGTTACCGCGAGGTCGAGCGGCGCTGCGCCTCGGTGGTGGTGATCGGCAGCGACTTCGCCGACGGGCACCACGACGACGGGCGCGACGAACTCCCCCGCGAGCTGGCCTTCAACGCGCGGCTGGCCACCGAGTTCGGCAGCGTGGTGATCCCGGTGATCAGCGGCGAGCACCGGAGCACCGAGGCGCTGGCGGCGGCCGCGCGGAGCGCGTACCACTCGATCACCGATCTGAACGCGACGGTGATCGCGCTGATCGCCAACCGTGTGCCCGTCGGCGTCGAAGCGCCGGCCGGACTCGACGTGCCGGCCTGGGCCATCCCCGAGGTGCCGGCCGTGGCCGCCCCGACCGTGGCCGAGGTGGCCGCCGCCCTCGACGCGACCGTGGTCAGCGGCGGCGACGCGGCGCTCGACCGGGACGTGCTCGACTACGTGGTCGGTGGCGCGCACGTGCCGGCCGTGCTCGACCACCTGGTCGACGGCGCGCTGGTGATCACCCCGGGCGACCGGGCCGATGTGCTGGTGGCGGTCAGCGCGGCGCACGCGGCCGGCAACGTCACCCTGGCCGGCCTGGTGCTGACCATCGGCGAACACCCCGACCCGCGCGCGGTCCGGGTGATCGAGCGGCTGAACACCGGGCTGGCCATGCTGGTCGTGCCGACCGACAGCTACCACACCATTGCCGCCGCCGCCCGGATCGAGGCGCGGCTGACCGCGACCACCCCGCGCAAGATCGACGCCGCGCTGGGCGCCTTCGAGCAGCATGTGGACACGACCGCGCTGGCCGAGGTGCTCGAGGTGGCACGGTCGTCCCGGGTGACGCCGCTGATGTTCGAGAACGACCTGATCGACCGCGCCCGCGCCGACCGGCGCCACCTGGTGCTGCCGGAGGGCGCCGAGGAACGGATCCTGCGCGCCACCGAGAGCCTGCTGCGCCGAGGGGTGGCCGACCTGACCCTGCTCGGCCACCCGGACGAGATCACCCGGCGGGCCCGCGAGCTGGGCGTGGAGATCGGCGCGGCCCGGCTGGTCGACCCGGAGACCTCGCAGTGGCGCGACGACTTCGCCTCGCGCTACGCCGAGCTGCGCAAACACCGGGCCGTGACCCTCGACCTGGCCTATGACGTGGTCCGCGACGTCAACTACTTCGGCACGATGATGGTCGCCGCCGGGCTGGCCGACGGGATGGTGTCCGGGGCCAACCACACGACCGCGGCGACGATCCGGCCCGCCTTCGAGATCATCAAGACCGTGCCCGACGTGACGGTGGCCTCCAGTGTGTTCTTCATGCTGCTGGCCGACCGGGTGCTGGTCTACGGCGACTGCGCGGTCAACCCCGACCCGGATGCCGCCCAGCTCGCCGACATCGCGTTGTCGTCGGCGCAGACCGCGGCCGCGTTCGGCATCGAGCCCCGGGTCGCGATGCTGTCCTACTCGACCGGCAGCTCGGGCGCGGGCGCCGACGTCGAGAAGGTGGCGGCGGCCACCAAGCTGGTCCGGGAACGCCGGCCCGACCTGCCGGTGGAGGGCCCGATCCAGTACGACGCGGCGATCGACCCGGCGGTGGCGGCGACCAAGCTGCCCGGCAGCACGGTCGCCGGCCAGGCGACGGTGTTCGTCTTCCCCGACCTGAACACCGGCAACAACACCTACAAGGCCGTGCAGCGGTCGGCCAACGCGGTCGCGGTCGGCCCGGTCATGCAGGGCCTGCGCCGCCCGGTGAACGACCTCTCCCGCGGCGCGACCGTCAAGGACATCATCAACACGGTGGCGATCACCGCGATCCAGGCGGCCTCATGATTCTCGTGCTGAACACCGGCTCGTCGTCGGTGAAATATCGGCTGTTCTCCCACGACCTCGGCACGGTCGCCAAGGGGCTGGTCGAACGGATCGGCGAGGCCGACGGTGACGCGCCCGACCACGAGTCGGCGCTGCGGTCGATCATGTCCGACCTCGACCTGGACGGTCTCGACGCGGTCGGGCACCGGGTCGTGCACGGCGGGCCCGACTTCTCCGCGGCAACGCGGCTGGACGACGAGGTGGTCGCGGCCATCGAGCGGTTGGTGCCGCTGGCGCCGCTGCACAACCCGCCGGCGCTGGCCGGGATCGCGGTGGCCCGCAAGCTGCTGCCCGGCGTACCGCAGGTCGCGGTCTTCGACACCGCCTTCCACGCGACGATCCCGCCCGAGGGCGTGACCTGGGCGATCGACGCCGAGCTGGCCTCGCGGTGGCAGATCCGGCGGTACGGGTTCCACGGCACGTCGCACGCCTACGTGTCCCGGCAGACCGCCGCCCTGCTGAGCAAGCGCCCCGACCAGGTCAACGTGATCACGCTCCACCTCGGTAACGGCGCCTCCGCCTGTGCGGTCGAGGCCGGCCGCAGCGTCGCCACGTCGATGGGCATGTCGCCGCAGGGCGGCCTGGTGATGGGTACGCGCAGCGGGGACCTCGACCCCACGGTGGTCTTCCACCTGCACCGGGTGGCCGGGATGCCGCTGGACGAGATCGAACGCTCGCTGACCCGCGGCGCCGGTCTGCTCGGCCTGACCGGCGACAACGACGTCCGGACGATCCTGCGCCGCCGCGCCGACGGTGACGAGCAGGCGACCCTGGCCTTCGACGTCTACGCCCGGCGCATCCGCGAATACGTCGGCGCCTACGCGGCCGTGCTCGGCCGGGTGGACGCGGTCACCTTCACCGGCGGCGTCGGCGAGAACAGCCCCGCCGTGCGCGCCGCCGCCGTCGCCGGCCTGACCGCCCTGGGCCTGACCCTGGACGAGACCCGCAACGCGGTCGGCGACCCGATCATCTCGACCGACGCGTCGCCGACCGCGATCTGCGTGGTGCCCACCGACGAGGAACGCGAGATCGCCACCCAGACCCGGACGGCGCTCGGCTAACCCCGGGTCTTCTCGACCGCGGTGCGCTGGGCCGCGACGCGGGCCCAGAACGAGTCGTCCGGCTCCTCCGGCGCGAACAGCCACATCAGGTCCTGATAGGTGCGGTCGCCGGCGATGACCTGCGCTTCGGCGTACGGCAGCCGATCGGTGATGTGGTACCAGCGGTAGCCGTGCGGGGCCATCGCCTCCATCAGCCGGTCCTCGCCGCGGCGGTGCAGCACCTCGCAGAGCACCCAGGGCCGGTGCTCGCGCAGCGTCTCGGCCGCGCCGAGCAGCACGTCCGGTTCCGTGCTCTCGGTGTCGATCTTGAGTACGGCCGGGACGATGCCGGTCCGCCGCACGTACGCGTCCAGCGTCTCGACCGCGACGTCGATCTGCCGGGTCGAGTCGCGGAAGCCGGCCGCCAGCGAGTTGGAGCTGTCCGACGAGTCCGACAGGTAGAAGGCGGCCGTGCCGATGTGGTCGCTCAGGGCGATCCGCTCGACCTGGATCTTCAGGTCGTTGTCGGCGGTGAGCCGCTCGGCCACCTCGGCCAGCGTCGGGAACGGCTCGAAGGCCACCACGTCCCGGTCGGAGACGGCCGCGGCCAGGGCGGCGTAGAGCCCGACGTTCGCGCCGATGTCGAGCACCGCGCCCGGCCCGGCGGTCTCGATCGCCGCCAGGAAGCACGGGATCGACGTCGGCTCGTACCCGGCCAGCCCGTCCTGGTCGAGGTAGCGCGGCACCATCAACGCGCTCGGCGCGGTCATCGTGACGACCCGTCCCGGCGAACCGGGCACCGGGATGGGCACCGCCCGGTGGGTGGCCTCGACCGGCGGCGTGGCCGGCTCCGGTCGTGGCGCGGCGACGACGCTGACCCGGGCCCGGCGGTCCCGCCAGATGCTCGCCACGGTCATCGGCACGGCCAGCACGCCCTTGCCCGGGTGCCGGGCGCCGTCCACCAGCGTCTTGCCCAGCCGGAACGACGCCGAGCGCTCCAGCGCGGTGATGCGCTTCTCGGCCCGGGCCAGCTCCTTGCCCCGTGCCTTCAGCTCGGCCCGCGCCTCGCCGGTGTCCTTCTGCGCGTCGGTCAGCTCGGCCGACAGCTGGGTGACCCGGTCGGTGAGCGCACGGACCTGCCGGCGCAGCGGGCCGGTGGTCCGCTCGGCCAGCACCGGCTGGTTGACCAGCCACAGCCGGGTCGCCAGCGACCCGTCCGGCAGGGTCGGCGGCTCGGCGTCGGGGACCGCGGACAGCTGCGCCCGGCGCGGCCGCACGGTCTCGACCCGCTCGGCGAGCAGGGCGACGTGCATGCCGTAGCGGCCGGTCGAGGTCAGCGTCACGGCGTCGGTGAGCTGGCAGTGGCCGTCGGCCAACGTCGCCAGCGCCACGTTGTCGGGGAACGCGTCGGGCGGCCACCCGGCGAGGATCAGCACCGTGACACCGGCCGGAACCGCCCGCAGCGTCCGGGCCAGGTCCTCGGGCGCGGTGTGCGTGCCGCCCTGCGGGCCGAGCATGCAGACCAGCAGGCTGTCCGGGGTGGCATCGGCGACGTCGGCCGAGAACGGCAGGTCGTCGGGGACCATCAGGTGCCGGCGCAGGTCCTCGGCCCCGGCGGTGGCGTCGACGACCCCGATCACGCCCTTGACCTGGGATAACAGGTTACGCACGAGCATCTGACGACCGGTCCTTCTCTGCGGCAGGGCGGGAACGTTGGATCGACCCCCGCCGAACCGCAGAGGTGCCGCATCAATGTGGCACCGGTCACGTTACAGATCAAGAAACAACTCGGGAAAAGATCCTCTGTGGAGCGCTGCCACAGAGGCGAGGGCGAGCCCGACCACGCCCTAGAGGGCGAGCCAGACGACCAGGCCGACCACGATGACGGCGGCCACGATGCCGCCGATGATCAGCGGGAGTTTGCTCGCGGCCGGCTCCGGCTCGGGCGGGGTGTTGGAGAAGGCGCGGAACGCCTCGGTGTTACCACTGGGATCAACGGTCTCGTCAGACATGCGCGACACCCTAGCGAAGCTGCGCATCCCGCGTCACGAAGTCCCAGGTGATACCGGTCAGATGGACATTTTCCCTCGTTCGTGGGCGTGTCGGCCTACCGTTTACTCATGGGACGGGCTGTGATCGCCGTGGCACTCTGCGCAGTTCTGGGGCTGGCGTCGTGCGACTCACCGCCCCCCACCGGCACGCCGCCGGCGCCCTCGGCCACCCCCTCGCCTCCGCCGGCGGCCACGGCCTCGCTCGCGCCGGCCCGCTACCCGGTCGGCACCCGGGAGGTGACCTGGGCCCGCAGTCGGGATCGGCCGCTGCGAACAGTGCTGTTCTTCCCGGCCGTGACCACCGCCGACAACCCCGACCCGGCCCCGGCGCCCGCCTGGATCACCGTTCGTCGCGACGCCCGCCCACGGCCGGGCCGTTTCCCGCTGGTGCTGTTCAGCCACGGGCTGCACGGGTCGCCGGAGGGCAACACCCCCGCGGTGGCCAGCTGGGCCGCGGCGGGCTTCGTGGTGGCGGCGCCGGCGTACCCGTACACGAACCGGAAGGCCGACCCGTACGTCCGCACCGACATGGTCAACCAGCCCGCGGACGCGGCCTACCTGCTCCGGAAGGTGATCGCGCTGGCCGGCACCCGGAGCGACCCGCTGTACGGGCACATCAACACGTCCCGGATCGCCGCGGTCGGCCACTCGGCGGGCGGCTTCACCACGACCGGGCTGTTCCGCCCGGGCCACGACCGGCGCCTGGTGGCCGGCGTGGTGATCGCGGGCTGGATGGCGCCCGGCCGGTTCGGCGGCCCGCCCGCGCGGCTGCTCTTCCTGCACGCCGACAACGACAAGGTCATCCCGATCGCGGACGGCCGGGCCGCGTACGCCGAGGCGCCGTGGCCGAAACGCTTCGTCGTGCTGCCCGGCGCCACCCACGCCGCCTTCATGCGCCCGGACAAACCCGGGTACGCCGCGATGGACCGGACCGTGACGGCGTTCCTTCGCAGGACCCTGAACAGTCCTTCCCCATTGACACTCACCGGGAGATGATCCATGCCATGAGCACCATCCCCGGGCCGGCCCGGCTGGTCCTTAAGGCGCGCGATGTCGCCCAGATCCTGCTCACCGGCCTCCCGGAGCGCTGGCGGCACACGATCGGCGTGGCCCGCCGGGCCGAGCAGATCGGCGCCACGGTCGGCCCCGCCGAGAGCGAGGTGCTCGAGGCCGCGGCCTGGTTGCACGACATCGGGTACGCCCCTGAGCTGCTCGATTCCGGCTTCCACCCGCTCGACGGCGCCCGCCACCTCCGCTCCACCGGCTGGTCGGACCGGATCGCCGGGCTGGTCGGGCACCACTCCGGCGCGTTCTGCGTCGCCGAGGTGCGGGGCCTCGCCGAGGAGCTGGGCCGGTTCCCGCGCGAGACGTCGGTGGTGAGCGACGCCCTGACCTACGCCGACCAGACCGTCGGCCCCAACGGCCGCACCATGAGCTTCGACCAGCGCCTGGCCGACATGCTCGACCGGCACGGTCCCGACTCACCCAACGCCGAGGCCCACACCCGCCGGGCCCCACTGCTCCGCGCCGCCGTCGACCGCGTCGAACGCCGCTTGGCCGTCATCCGCTCCCGCCCCGCCGCCTGACACGCCCCGCCTGACCGCCGGCCGCCCTTGTTCCCCGGGCGCGCCCGACTACGGCATCCACCTCCGGCGACCAGGCACAATTGCCGCGTGCCGAGGCGTACCCACCTGATCTTGATCGTCCTGCTCGCGCTGACCGCGGCTTGTTCACCGGGCGACCAGCCCACCGACGGGCCCACCGACCCACCAACTCGGGCCACGTCAGCCCCCGTCGCGCCATCCTCGGCGCCCGCCCTACCCGACAAATCAGAATCACCGCGCCGGGCGCCGGCCGAGACGCTGCCGATCACCACGAGGGAACTCGACCTCCAGCGCGGTAAGGACCGCCCGCTCCCCACCACGGTCTGGTATCCGACCTCGGGCGAGAAGCCGTTCCCTCTGATCGTCTTCAGCCACGGCCTCACCTCCGAGCCGGAGGCCTACGCCACCATCCTCAGAGCCTGGGCCAAGGCCGGCTTCGTGGTGGCCGCGCCGGCCTTCCCGCACACCAGGTACCGGGCCCGCGACTACGACCCGCTGGACGTGATCAACCAGCCGGCCGACGTCTCCGAGGTGATCACCCGGATGCTGGCCTACGGCAAGGAGCACGGCGACCTGATCGACCCGGCCCGGATCGCCGCCGCGGGCCACTCGGCCGGCGGCATCACGACCGTCGGCCTGTTCAGCGGCACCCGCGACGCCCGGCTGGTCGCGGGCGTCGTGCTCTCCGGCCGCCAGGTGTTGCCGGTGCCGTTCCAGGGCAGGGCCGCCCCGATGCTCTTCGTGCACGGCAAGCTCGACAAGACCGTGCCCTACGCCGACGGCAAGGCCGCCTACGACGCCGTGCGCTGGCCGAAAGCGCTGCTCACCGTCACCGAGGGCGGCCACGTGGCCCTCACCAAGGACTTCGCCCCGGTGATCGCCACGACGACCGACTTCCTGCGCTATACCCTCTACGGCGACGCGACCGCCCGTGGCCGCCTCAAGCGGGACGCCACCAAGGGCGGCCTGGCCACGCTGACCGACAAGCTCTAGCTAGCGGGAGTGGTCGAGCACCACCTTGCCGAAGATCTTGCCCGAGTGCAGGTGTTCGAAGGCCGCCGCCGCCTCGGAGAAGCCGTAGGTCGCGTCGATCACCGGGCGCACCCCCTGCTCGTCGAGGAACGCCAGCAGCGACCGCATCTCGTCGGCCGAGCCCATCGTCGCGCCCAGGATCTCGAGCCGCATGGCGAAGACCCGGCGCAGGTCGATCGTGGCCTGGTGGCCGCCGGTCGCCCCGCACACCACGATGCGCGCCCCGGGCTTGGAGCTCTTCATCGAGTGGTCGAACGTCGGCGCGCCGACCGACTCGATCACCAGGTCGACCCGCTCGGGCAGCCGCGCCCCAGGCTCGACGGCCGTGGCCCCGAGCGCCGTCACCCGCTCGCGCTTCCATTCCTCGCGGCTGGTCGCGTAGACCCGCTTGCCCATCGCCACCGCGAGCACCACCGCGGCCGTCGCCACCCCGCCGCCGGCGCCCTGCACCAGCACCGCCTCGGCCTCGGCGGCCCGGCCCCGCGTGGTCAGCATGTTCCACGCGGTGAGCCAGGCGGTCGGCAGGCAGGCCGCCTCGAGCGCCGACATGCCCGCCGGTTTGCGGATCAGGTTCTCGGCCGGCACCGACACCCGCTCGGCCAGCGTGCCCGGGAAGTGTTCGGAGAGCAGCGAGATGCCCCGGGGGTCGGCCCGGTCGGGAACGACGGCGTAGACGACCACCTCGTCGCCCGCCGGGTCGACACCCACGGCGTCGCAGCCCAGCACCATCGGCAGCCGGTCGGCGGGCAGGCCGACCCCGCGCAGCGACCAGAGGTCGTGGTGGTTGAGCGAGCTGGCTCGCACGTCGACGGTCACCCAGCCCTCTGGTGGCGTGGCCTCCGGCAGGTCGCCGACGGTCAGCGCGGACAGCGGGTCCTCAGGGTTCGCCTTCGTGGCGTACGCAGCTCGCATGCCTTCGAACTTAGACCGGTTGGGCGGCGACGGCTGTGGAGCCTGTGGACAACCGCCGGGCCACCCCCTCGCGCTCGGCGGCCGCGGCCACCGCGGCGGCCACGGCCGGCGCCACCCGCGGGTCGAGCGGCGACGGCACGATCGCCTCGGGCCGCAGGTCGTCGGCGACCACCTCGGCGATCGCCTCGGCCGCGGCCACCTTCATGCCCTCGGTGACCGTGGTCGCCCGGGCGTCGAGCGCGCCCCGGAAGATGCCCGGGAAGGCGAGCACGTTGTTGATCTGGTTGGGGAAGTCGCTGCGCCCGGTGGCGACGATCGCGGCGTACCGGTGGGCGACGTGCGGCATCACCTCGGGCGTCGGGTTGGCCAGGCCGAAGATGATCCCGCCCGGGGCCATGCCGGCCAGCGCGTCCTCGCCGATCGTGCCGCCGGAGACGCCGACCAGCACATCGGCGCCGATCAGGGCCTCGGTAACGCCGCCGGTGCGCCCGGAGAAGTTGGTCAAGGCGGCGAGCTCGGCCTTGGCCGGGTTCAGGTCGGCACGCTCCGCGTGCACGATGCCGCGCGAGTCACAGACGATCATGTTCGCCCCCGCCACCCCGGCCGCCACCAGCACCTTGGCGATGGCCACCCCGGCCGCGCCCGCGCCGCTGATGACCACCCGCAGGTCGGCGAACCGCCGCCCGAGCAGCTTGGTGGCGTTGCGCAGCGCGGCCAGCACCACGACCGCGGTGCCGTGCTGGTCGTCGTGGAAGACCGGGATGTCCAGCGCCGCGTCGAGCCGGCGCTCGATCTCGAAGCAGCGGGGCGCGCTGATGTCCTCGAGGTTGATGCCGCCGAACGACGGGGCCAGCGCCTTGACGATGGCGATCAGCTCGTCGGTGTCCTGGGTGTCCAGGCAGATCGGCACCGCGTCGACGCCGCCGAACTGCTTGAACAGCACCGCCTTGCCCTCCATCACGGGCATCGCGGCCCGCGGGCCGATGTTGCCGAGGCCCAGCACGGCCGAGCCGTCGGTGACGACCGCGACGGCGTTGCTGGTCCAGGTGTAGTCGGCGGCCAGGCCGGGGTCGGCGGCGATCGCCTCGCAGACCCGGGCCACGCCCGGCGTGTAGGCCAGCGACAGATCGTCGCGGCTCTCCAGCGGGACGGTCGCCGTGATCGCCATCTTGCCGCGTTGGTGCAGGTCGAAGACGGGATCGGCGGCCAGGGCAGGATCGAGTTCAAAACTGAAGTAGGACACGGTGACTCCCGGAAAGGCATCTGTGGAAGAAGGCAGCCGGTCGGCGGCGCGAGTCTGCGCGGCGGCGGCATGCGATGCGGGGGTCACCCGGATTCAAAGGACCTTACTGGAGCCGTCCCGGTCGCGGCCAGTAACGCCACAAAACCCTCCCGATGACATCCGCCACTCCGAACGCGCGGGAGTCGTCGGTCACGAACTCGTTGTCGCCCCTTACCCACCAGCCACCGTCCTGCTCGTGCGCGGCCCGTTTGACGACGAGCAGGCCGGGACCGGAACGGAATCGGGCCACGACCACATCACCTGCGTTTATGCGTCCGCCGCGACGGACCAGAATCGCGTCTCCGTCGCGCAGCGCCGGCGTCATGGACGGGCCGCGGACCAGTGCCGCGAACAGTGGCAGTTGCAACCTCACGGCATCAGTCTTCCGTTGCGTTACGCGCGTTCGGTAAGGGGTACTGTCGTCCACGGATCATCGCAAATTCCAATGGAGGGGTCCTGATGCGACTTCCGCGTTTCCTCATGCCTAGCACCGTGGTCAGCGCCCACTGTGACCTGCCGTGCGGGGTCTACGACCCGGCCCAGGCCCGGATCGAGGCCGAGTCGGTCAAGGCGATCGCCGAGAAGTACCAGGCCAACACCGACCCGGAGTTCCGGACCCGGGCGATCTTCATCAAGGAGCAGCGGGCCGAGCTGGTCAAGCACCACCTGTGGGTGCTCTGGACCGACTACTTCAAGGCGCCGCACTTCGAGAAGTACCCGAACCTCAACCAGCTCTTCAACGAGGCCACCAAGCTGGCCGGCGCCTCCGGCGTGAAGGGCTCGCTCGACCCGGCCGTGGCCGACCAGCTGCTGGGCAAGATCGAGGAGATCTCCAAGATCTTCTGGGAGACCAAGCAGGCCTGAGTCACAAGACGGACATAGGTCCTGAAGGTGGGCGCGCCTCCGTGTGGGGGCGCGCCCACCTTTGTGGGCCTCCCCGCATCGGACGATCAGCGGCTAGAGTCTCGTCCATCGGGAGGATGGCAACGGTGACTCAAGCGACTCAGGCCCATCAGGAGCCGACCATCGGCGACGATGTTGTGCTGCTCACGGTGCCCGCCGACGGGGGCTACCTCGGCGTGCTCCGCACGGCGACGGCCGGTCTGGCCGCGCGGCTCCATTTCGCGCTCGACGAGATCGAAGACCTGCGCATCGCGGTCGACGAGGCCTGTGCCATGCTGCTGGCGATCGCCACCCGCGGCGCCGAGCTGGAATGCCGGTTCGCGGTGACCGACGACGCGCTGACCGTCGAGGTGGCGGTGAGCACGGTGCGCGGGGCGCGGCTGCCGTCCGAGTCGTCTTTCGCCTGGAAGGTGCTGACCGCGCTCACCACCTCGGCCGAGGCCGAGACCAACGGTCAGACCGCGACAATCCGGCTGCTGACCCGACGCACCGAGAACTAGGCCTAGAGCGACGCGAGGAAGTCAAGGTGGCGCCGGGCCGCTTCGGTGGCCCCGGCCGGGTCGCGCGCCTCGATCATCGCCAGCAGTTCCCGGTGGTCGGCGTCGATCCGCTGCCAATAGCCCAGCGGCGCCGTCTCGATCAGCTCGGTCCCGAAGGACACCTGGTAGAGCGGCCGTGTGACCAGTTCGAAGAGCGGGTTCGCGGTGGCCTTGGCGACGGCGCCGTGGAAGTCGCCGTGCGCCCGGAGCATCACGCCCGGCTCGTCCAGGTCCGGGTCGAACAGCGCCGCGCGGATCTCGCACAGGTGCTGGTCGGTGCGGCGGGCCGCGGCCAGTCCGGCGGCCGGCACCTCGAGCGCCCGGCGCAGCTCCAGCAGGTCGGCCAGGCCGATCTCGGCCGAGTTGTTGAGCAGCGTCAACCCGGTGGTCAGCGCCTCGGCGATCTGTGTGGTGTCCGGGTGGGCGACGAAGCTGCCGCCGGTCACCCCGCGGGTCGTCACGATCAGGTGCTGGCTGGCCAGGAGGCGCAGAGCCTCACGGACGGTGCTGCGGCTCACCCCGGTGCGCACGCACAACTCCGGCTCGGGCGGGAGCCGTTCGCCGGGCTGCAGCCGGCCCGAGGTGATCTCGTTGCGGAGCTCGTCGGCCAGGAGCTGGTACGCCGGCGGCCGTACCGTTGATCCGGTCACAGGCTCAGGGTAAGGCGAAAACCGCAGTTGGGATGCCTTTAGCGCAGGCCAACTCGGGAACCTGGCCGGCTCAGTCGACGCCCAGGGCCCGGGTGCTCGCCGGCAGGATGATCAGCACGCCGATCAGCAGCCCCCAGGCGATCAGCGCCCAGCCGGCCCAGGCCGGACCGGTCTGTACCAGAAAGCCGCCCGAGGCGATCACGAAGAGTTGGACCACGATGGCCGGTCCTCGAGCCCCGCGCGCCCGCCGGCCCAGCGCACGCGCCACCACGACGATCGCCGCGGCGCCCAGGGCGGCCAGCACGATCAGGGAGATCGCCACACCCACCTGCACGTCGTCGGTCGTCACCAGCTCGACGATGAGGTACGCGGTGAGCACGGCGAGTCCGGCCGCCTGCACATAGAGCAGCCGGGTGGCCCAGGTCAACGCCCCGGGAATGTCGGATTCGGCACCGGTCACCGGAGCACCATACCGACAGCCCCGTAGGCGCTCGCGATGTACAGTGCCGCCCATGCGTGCGTTACTGGTGGTTAACCCCAAAGCCACCACGACCAGTGAACGCGGCCGCGACGTGCTGGTCCGGGCGTTGCGCAGCGCGGTCGACCTCGAGGTGCAATACACCCTGCGCCGGGGTCACGCCACCGCCCTCGCGCGCGCGGCCGCCGAGAGCGGCGTCGATGTGGTGGTCACGCTCGGCGGGGACGGCACCGTGAACGAGGTCGTGAACGGGCTGATGACCGCCGACCCCGCGCTGGGCGATCCGGATGCCGCGTCCTGCTACCGGCTGCCCGCCCTGGGCGTGGTCCCGGGCGGCTCGACCAACGTCTTCGCCCGCGCGCTGGGCCTGCCGCACGACTGGGCCGACGGCACCAGCGTGATCCTCGACGGGCTGCGCGACGGCCGGCACCGCACCATCGGGCTCGGCCGGGCCGACGACCGCTATTTCACCTTCTGCGCGGGCATGGGCCTGGACGCCGCCGTGGTCCGCCGGGTCGAGCAGGCCCGCCGCCGCGGCCGCACCTCGACGCACGGTCTCTACGTCCGGTCCATCGTGGCGCAGTTCCTCAGCGGCGAGGACCGCCGGACGCCGCCCCTGGCGGTGGAGCGCCCGGGCGAGGACACCCAGCCCGAACTCAGCATGGTCATCGTGCAGAACACAGCACCGTGGACATACCTGGGCGATCGCCCGATCAACCCCAACCCGGACGCATCCTTCGACCGGGGGCTTGACGTGCTGGCCACCCGGCAGCTCTATGTCCCGAGCACGATACGGACAGTGACGCAGATGGCCTCCCGCAAGGGCGATCCGCATGGCAAGCAGGTGCTCAAGCTGCACGACCAGGACGAGTTCACCGTGCTGTCCAGCCGCCCCCAACCGTTCCAGCTGGACGGTGACTACCTGGGTGAGCGCCAGAAGGTGCACTTCGTGTCCGTTCCGGATGCCCTGCGTGTGATCTGCTGAGTACGGGGTACCGGGGAGTAACGAGATCGAGCGATCATCACGATCCGTTACAAAAATTCGGTCGAACACTCGGCTTTAGGGCCGGGACCGTACTACATTGATGGAGGCGTTGGTCATCCGGTCCTGCGGATAGCGGGCAGAACCGGACATAGGGGCTGTGGGCCAGCTCACCCACTCGGAGAAACTTCCGGCGCTACCCTTGACATCGCGAGAGTTCGTGAAAGCATTCACAAGCGATAAGAAGTAACCGGCAACCGCTCGCGCGCGTTCCTAATCAAGAAGCGCAGCAACGGAAGCCGAACCCAAAGCTTGCTAACGCATGGGTGATGGGGCGGATGCAGTCCGTCGGGTCGCCAATCGCGTACGCATATGAGTAAGACCGCACGGCAATTGTTTATCACCCACCCGAAACAAGGAGTGTTGCCGCCATGGACTGGCGTCACCATGCGATCTGCCGCGACGAGGACCCGGAGCTGTTCTTCCCGATCGGGACGTCTGGCCCCGCACTCCTGCAGGTCGAGCAGGCCAAGGCCGTCTGCCGGCGGTGCACCGTGACCGAGGCGTGCCTGGCTTGGGCCCTCGAGTCCGGTCAGGACGCCGGCGTTTGGGGCGGTATGAGCGAGGACGAACGGCGTGCCGTGAAGCGTCGCGGTGGCCTTCGGGTCGGCGCTCCTACCGCCTGATTCCCAACTACACAGCATTTGCGCCCCGGGTCCATCGGTTCCGGGGCCGCTTGCTGTTTAGGGATCCCTGCTGTGCGTGACAGCGCGACTGCGGAGAAATTCGATCACCTATACGTTCGCGAAATGATCTCGAAAATGCTCGCGACAGCGTTTAGTTTCGATCCGCGCACCGTCCGCAGTGGATCCTGAGAGGAAGATGGGAGCATGACCTACTCCCCCGGCGAGGTGGCCGAGAAAACCGGTTTCAGCATCGACACCCTCCGCTACTACGAGCGCATCGGGCTGCTCGCCCACATCGGGCGGACGGCCGGCGGCCGGCGGGCCTTCACCGACAACGACGTGGAGTGGCTGGGCACGCTCCGCTGCCTCCGCGACACCGGCATGCCGATCTCCCGGATGCAGCGCTACGCCGAGCTGACCCGGGTGGCCGACACCGAGGACGAACGCATGCGCATCCTCCAGGAGCACGACGAGGAGGTCACCCGGCGCATCGCCGAGCTGGAGGACCAGCGCCAGTACATCCGCAACAAGATCGCCTGGTACCGCGACGTCGCCATCCCCGAGCGCCAGCAGGCCTCGGCCTAGAGAACTCGGGCCAGGTCGTCGAGACGGCCGGGGTCGGCCGGGATCAGCACCACGCCGGTGGCGCCGGCCGCGTGCCGGGCGGCGATCTTCGCGCCCACCTCGTCCGGCGTGCCGGCCAGCGCCAGCGCGTCCACCCACTCGGCCGGCATGGTGGCGGCGAACTCGTCGCGCGATGCGCATCGCGCGCGGAACTCGGCGATCTCCGACGCGAACGGCAGCGGCGCGAGGTGGGGCGCCCAGTCCGGCTCACCGACCCAGGCGAGTCCCGGCCGGGCCCGCTCCCGCGCCGCCCGGCCGTCGCCGTCCACGATGGCCGCGTCGTAGGTGATGACCGCCGGCCCGGTCGCCGAAGCCGCGATGTAGGCCGGCGTGGCCGGCTCGGCCAGAAGCACCCCGTCGGCCACCTCAGCGGCCAGGGCGAGCGATTTCGGGCCGCGTACGCCCAGGACCACCGGCGGGACGACCGACGGGCTCTCCGCGATCACCACGTCCGGCACCGAGACGTACCGTCCCGCGGCCGGCCCGGGCTCGCCCCGCAGCAGTGTCCGCACCGCGACGGCGTACTCCCGCAGAAGCGTGAGCGGCGAACCCGGCCAGGCCCCCACCGACCGCATCCACCCCGGCATCCCGTGCCCCAGGCCCGCGATCAGCCGCCCCGGGAACAGCTGCGCCAGCGTCGCCAGCTCCATGGCCGCGAACGCCGCGTTCCGCGCCCCGGCGGGCAGGATGCCGATGCCGACGGTGATCCGCGAGGTGACCGCCAGCACCGCGCCGGCCTGGGCCACGCCGCCCCGGAAGCCGAGATCCTCGACCACCCACAACGACTCGAACCCGAGATCCTCGGCCCGCCGCGCATAGTCGAGCACGGAGGAGGCGGGCAGGTCGCGGGGCAGCATCACGCCAACGGTCATGCCACCAACCCTAAGCGGCGAGCAGCCCCACGTTGAGGGCCGCTCGGACGCGGCCTTCGATGAGTGACACCACTTCCGGCGCGTCGGTCAGGGGCGGGGCCACAGCGACCGCGCCGGCCTCCAGCGCCGACTCGACGGCCTTGTCGTAGAGCAGGCCGGGGGCCAGGAAGTACGAGGCCACGCCGACCCGGCCGGGCAGGGACCGGACCGCCTCGCCGGCCGTGGGCGGGGCCGCCGACGCGTACGCCACGGCGGACGGGAGGCCGAGCCGGGCGCCCAGGGCGTCCGCCGCGTCGGCGACGGTCGTGCGGGCGGCGGCGTCGCGAGTTCCCGCCGCCGCCAGCACTACCGCGTCCAGTTCCGTCGACGGCAACCGCCGGACCAGACCATCAACGAGCAGATCGGACACCGGTCCGAGGACGTCGGTCAGGGCGACGTCCAGATCGAGCGAGGCGGCCTCGTCGAGGACCGCCGGGATGTCCACCTTGCCGTGGTAGGCCGCGGTCAGCAACAGCGGCACCACGACCGCCTGGCGGCACCCCGACCGGGACAGCCGGCGCAGCACGTCGAGCGGCCGGGGCCCGGCGTGGTCCAGATAGGAGGCGTGCACCGCCCACGAGGGGTGCGCGGCCGCCACCGCCGAAGCCAGAGCCGTGGTCGCCGCCGCCGCCCGCGGATCCCGGCTGCCGTGCGCGACGAGGATGACCCCCGGCGTGGAGACAGGAGAGTTCGACGGCAGGCGCCCTAGACGTGAAGGCCGCATTCGGTCTTCTCGAACATCGCCCAGCGGCCGGCCCGCGGATCTTCGCCGGCCTTGGTGCGGCGGGTGCACGGCCAGCAGCCGATCGACCCGTACCCCTTCTTGAACAGCTCGTTGACCGGCACGTCCCAGCGCGAGATGTAGCTGTCCACGTCCTGCTGGTTCCAGGCCGCGATCGGGTTGACCTTCACCTTGCCCTTGCGGGCGTCGAAGGTGACGACCGGCGTGTTGGCCCGGGTCGGCGACTCGTCCCGGCGCAGCCCGGTGGCCCAGGCGTCGTAGTCGCTGAGGGCCCGCTCCAGTGGCTCGACCTTGCGCATGAAGCAGCACTCGTCGGGGTTGCGGGCGAACAGCCGGGGGCCGTACTCGCCGTCCTGCTGCCCGACGGTGCGCAGCGGCCGGATCGACCGCACGTTCACGTTCATCGTGCGGGCGACCGTGTCACGCACCTTCAGCGTCTCGGGGAAGTGCAGGCCGGTGTCGAGGAAGACCACGTCGACGCCGGGCGAGACCCGGGAGAACAGGTGCGCCACCACGGCGTCGGCCATCGAGCTGGTCACACAGAAGCGCGCGCCGAAGGTGTCGGTCGCCCACTTGGCGATCTCCTCGGCGGGCGCGCCTTCGAGCTTGGCCGCGGCCTCCAGAGCGATCGCTTCGAGCGAGGGGGCGGCCGGCGCCCCCAGGGACACCAGACCGAGAGAAGTGGCGGTCACGACCGTCATCGGTTCACACCCTTAGATAGCAACCCGTTGAACTTGACCGTGAAAACTCGGGCGCAGGAGTGGCACTCCCACGCGCCGTGCGACGCCTCGTTGGGCCGCAGATCCTCTTCCCCGCAGTAGGGGCAGTACAGCGGGGCCGATCGCGCGTCGCTCATGTCAGCAGCCCCTCGTCGGCGCGGACGACCCAGGTGGCGAAGGTTTCGTCCTTCGACGACCGGCCGTCCAGGTAGTGGCGGGCGAGCTTCTCGACGTACGCGGGAAGCTCTTCGGCCGTGGTCTTGAGGCCGCGCACCTTGCGGCCGAAACCGGCGGTCTGGCCCTGCGCCATGCCGAGGCCGCCGCCGAGGTGGACCTGGAAGCCCTCCACCTGCTCGCCGTGCGCGTTCATGACCAGCTGGCCCTTGAGGCCGATGTCCGCGACCTGGGTCCGCGCGCAGGCGTTGGGGCAGCCGTTGATGTGGATCGAGATGTCCGCGTCGAAGTCGGCCAGCCGCTCCTCGAGCCGCGCGACCAGTTCCTCGCCGCGGGCCTTGGTCTCGACGATCGCGAGCTTGCAGTACTCGATGCCGGTGCAGGCCATGGTGCCGCGCCGCCACGCCGAGGGCCGCGCCTCCAGGCCGATCTGGCGCATCCCGCGGATCAGCCCCTCCACGTTCTCGTCGGCCACGTCAAGGACGAGAAGCTTCTGGTACGCGGTGAGGCGTACCCGATCGGAGCCGGCCGCCTCGACCAGGTCGGCCAGCTCGGTCAGTTGTTGGCCGGACGACCGGCCCACGACCGGCGCCGCGCCCACGTAGTTGCGACCGTCCTGCTGCTTGTGGACGCCGATGTGGTCGAGCGGCTTGGCCGGCAGCTCCGGCGGCGGCCCGTCGATCAGCGCCCGGCCCAGGTATTCCTTCTCGAGCACCTCGCGGAACTTGGCCACGCCCCAGTCGGCGAGCAGGAACTTCAGCCGGGCCCGGTTGCGCAGCCGCCGGTAGCCGTAGTCGCGGAAGATCCCGACCACGCCCTCCCAGACGTCCGGGATGTCGTCCATCGGCACCCAGACGCCGAGCCGCTCGGCCAGCCGCGGGTTGGTCGACAGCCCGCCGCCGACCCACAGGTCGAAGCCCGGGCCGTGCTGCGGGTGGACCACGCCGACCAGCGAGAAGTCGTTCGACTCGTACGGGCTGTCGGCCAGCCAGCCGATCGACGTCTTGAACTTGCGCGGCAGGTTCGAGTATCGCGGGTCGCCGACGTAGCGCCGCAGGATCTCGTCGATGGCCGGGGTCGCGTCGAGCACCTCGTCGGCCGAGACACCGGCGACCGGGCTGCCCAGCACGACCCGGGGGCAGTCGCCGCAGGCCTCGGTGGTCTGCAGCCCGACCGCCTCGAGCCGGCGCCAGATCTCCGGCATGTCCTCGACCCGGATCCAGTGCAGCTGGATGTTCTGGCGGTCGGTCACGTCGGCCGACCCGCGGGCGAACTCGGTGGCGATCCCGCCGATGGTCCGCAGCTGGTCGAGGTTCAGCGCGCCGCCGTCGATGCGGACGCGGAGCATGAAGTATTCGTCCTCGAGCTCGTGCGGCTCCAGGACGGCCGTGCGGCCCCCGTCGATCCCGGCCTTGCGCTGGGTGTAGAGGCCCCACCAGCGGAACCGGCCCCGCAGGTCCTGCGGGTCGATCGAGGCGAACCCGGCGTGGGCGTAGATGTTCTCGATGCGGGCGCGCACGTTGAGCGGGTTGTCGTCCTTCTTGATCCGCTCGTTGGGGTTCAGCGGCTCGCGGTGACCGAGCGCCCACTGCCCCTCGCCCCGGGCCTTGCGCGGCCGGGCGGCGGGTCGTGCCGGGGTGCTGTCGATCGCCATGCTTGGCGTTCCTCCTGCTGGTGGTGGGCGCGGCGGATCGCTGCACGGCCACTCTCAGGTGGGAGGCTCGTGACTTCAGTGTCAGGAGAAGGCCGGCGCGTCATTCGCGCCCGACGAAAAAGGTCGGGGCGTCAGGAAGCCGGACAGATGGCGCTGCGGACGCGGCCGTAGTCGACGTGGCGTCGAGCCACGAAGCGGCGGTCAACTGCAGCGGTCATGCGGCCTAGCCTGCCACGCCGAACCAATCTCGGCCAGAGCAGTCCAGATTCCGGGAGTGTGCGTCACGGCACAGGCACTCACCGCTTCCCCAGCGGCACCACCAGCACGGCTTCGGTTCCGCTGTCGGACCGGTTGCGCAGCTCGATGGTTCCGCGCAGCTCACCGGTGGCGAGCGCGCGCACGATCTGCAGGCCGAGCCGCCCGCCGGCGTCCGGCTGGAAGTCGTCCGGGAGCCCCCGGCCGTTGTCGGCCACGGTCACGTGCAGCTGCTTGCGGAACCGATGTGCGGTGACCACCACCTCGGCGCCGGCCTCGGGCCGCGCGCCCTCGCCCTCGTCGTTGAAGCCGTGCTCGACCGCGTTGATCAGCAGTTCGTTGAGCACCATGACCAGCGACGTGGCGATCTCGGCGGGCAGCACGCCGAACGAGCCCTCGCGGCGCATCTTCACCGAGACCTCGGTCGACGCGACCTCCATGGCCGCGGTGGCGACCCGGTCCACGATGCCGTCGAACTCGACCGCCTCGTCGCTGGACATCGACAGCGTCTCGTGGACCAGCGCGATCGAGGCGACCCGGCGTACCGATTCCTCCAGCGCGTTCTTGGCCTCGGGCACGTCGACCCGGCGGGCCTGCAGGCGGAGCAGCGCGGCCACGGTCTGCAGGTTGTTCTTCACCCGATGGTGGATCTCCCGGATGGTGGCGTCCTTGGTCATCAGCGCGCGGTCCCGGCGGCGTACCTCGGTGACGTCCCGGACCAGCACCAGCGCGCCGATCGGCACCCCGGCCGGCAGCAGCGGCAGCGCCCGCATCAGCACGGTCGCGCCGCGCGCCTCCACCTCCTGCCGGGGTGGTGACTCACCGCGCAGCGCGGCCAGGATCCGCTCGGCCGCGTCGGTGCCCTCCAGCGGGTCGGCGGCCAGCCGGGTGAACAGCGCCGACATCTCCTCACCGACCAGATGGGCGTTGAAACCCAGGCGGCGGTACGCGGACTGCGCGTTCGGGCTGGCGTAGGTGACCTTGCCGGCCGCGTCCAGCCGGATCAGGCCGTCGCCGACCCGGGGCGCGGACGTGGTCTCGCCGGGCACCCGCGGCGGCGGGAACGTGCCGTCGGTGACCATCTGGGCCAGGTCGTCGGCCGTGGTCAGGTAGTTGAGTTCGAGCTGGCTGGGAGTACGCGCGGTGGACAGGTTGGTGTCCCGCCCGATGACGGCGATCACCTCGGGGTACGTGTCCGGGGCGGGCGGTTCGTGCCGGCGTACCGGGATCGCCTCGTGCCGGGCCGGGGTGTCGCCGTACCAGACCGGGTCGCCCTCCCGCCAGATCCGCCCCTGCGCGAACGCCACGTCCAGGTGGGCGACCTCGGGCCCGCCGACGATCTTGCCGACCTGGTCGTCCTGATAGGCGGTCGGCGCCGTGACCGGCCGCACCTGAGCCACGCAGAGGAACGAGCGCGGCCCGCCGTCCGGCCGCACCGGCACCCACAGCAGCAGGTCGGCGAAGGACAGGTCGGACAGCAGCTGCCAGTCGCCGGCCAGCCGGTGCAGCTGATCGATGTCGGCCGGGCCCAGGCCGGTGTGCTCCTCGGCCAGATCACGCAGGGTGGACACCCGGTAAGCCTGCCACGCCGTTGTTTCTAGAGCGTTGTGGTGACCTTCTTGAGGCCGCGCGGGGCGTCCGGGTCGCCGCCGCGGGCCAGCGCCAGGGCCATGGCCAGGCGCTGCAGCGGCAGGATGTCGAGCAGCGGCGCGTACCGCTCGTCGACCGGGGGCACGGCCAGCCGCCCGGAGGCGCCGATGGCGTCCGCCGGCCCGATGGTGACCACGTCGGCCCGCCGCTCGCCCAGCCGGTGCACCACGTCGCTCATCGCCTGCCCGCCCGGCCCGGCGCCGACCACGGCCAGAACCGGCACGTCCGGGTCGGTCATCGCGAGCGGCCCGTGCAGCAGGTCGGCGCCGGAGAAGGCGAGGGCCGGCAGGTACGACGTCTCCATCAGCTTGAGGGCGGTCTCGCGGGCGGTCGGGTACGCGTACCCCCGCCCGGTCGTGACCATCCGCGACGCGAACCGGTACCGCTGCGCCAGGTCGTCGGCGCCCCGGTCGGCCAGCACCTGCTCGGCCAGCCCCGGCAGCTCGCCCAGCGCCGCCCGCTCCTCGGCCGGCAGCGTGCCGTCGCCGTTGCGGACCCCCTCGACGAGCAGCAGCAGGGCCAGCAGCTCGGCCGTGTAGGTCTTGGTCGCGGCGACCGCCCGCTCGTGGCCGGCCGCCACGTCGAGGGACAGCTCGGCCGTGGTGGCCAGCACCGAATCGGGGTTGTTGGTGACCGCCAGGGTCAGCGCGCCGCTCTCGCGGGCCACCTTGAGCACCCCGGTCAGGTCGGGCGAGCCGCCGCTCTGGCTGACCCCGACCACCAGCGCGTCGGAGAAGTTGGGCCGTGCGCCGTAGAGGGTGATCGCGCTCGGCGAGGCGAGCCCGACCGGAATTCCCAGCCGGATCTCGGTCAGGTAGGCGCCGTACAGCGCGGCGTGGTCGGAGGTGCCCCGGCCGACGAAGACGACGTGTCTCGGGCGGCGCTCGGCCACCCGCCTCGCGACCTCGGCGATCGCCGCCGCGTGTTCGCCTTCGAGGAGCCGTGCGTACCCCTCGGGCTGCTCCGCGATGTCCGCGGCCATGCCCGCGCCAAGATCCGCCACAACGTCCTCCTCGCGCATATCCTGCTCAGTCCATGCGCAATCCTGCACGAAAGAGCATCTGGCCGCAATGTTTCGAGCATCTCTGCGCACCGGTCAGGGACTGACATATTCACGATCGTCGCCTAGGCTTCGCTCGGGCGCGTGGCGGCGCGCAAATTGCACGCGTTGGCACATCTTCGGAGGGAAAGGCCCACGACCGACATGGAGGAGCCCCGGCGTTCCGCCGACCGCGACCTCGAGCAGGCGCGTGCGGCGATCGAGCGCGGTGAGATGCGTCATGCCGCCGACCACCTGGCCGGGGCCATCGCGCTCGCGCCCACGCTGCCGGAGACCCACGAGCTGCTGAGCCGCCTGGCCGCCCGGTCCGGGGGCGCGCTCGAGCTCTTCCCGCTGGAGCAGAACGCGTTCGTCGGCACCGTCGTGGCCCGCGCCCACCTGCTGGCCGCCGCCGGCCGCCCGGAAGACGGCCTCCCGCTGCTCTTCGCCGCGAGCGGACACACCCCCGGTCGCGACTGGGCCGGCGTCCCCTGGGTCACCGAGCCCTCGCTCGGCGTCCGGGTCGAGCCCGGCCTGCTCGCCCGCAACGTCATGCAGCTGTGCACCGCGATCGGCGACCCCGACGCCGGGAACACCCGCTCGATGCTGCGCCCCTACCTGACCGTGCTCCGGCACGCGATCGCCGCCCACCCCGAACACGCGCTGCTGCTGGGCGCCGGGTCGGCGCTGGCCCGCCGGGTCGGCGAACCCGAGACCGCCGTCGAGTGGGCCCAGCGCGGCGCGCGGGCCAGGCCGTCCAAGCTCGCCGAGATCTGGCTCGGCTACGCCTATCGCAGCGCGGGCCGCGTCGGTGAGGCCCTGGCGGCGCTGCGCCGGGCCGTCACCCACGACCCCGAAGACCTGTCGGTGTACGCCGACATCGCCGCCACCCTGGCCGACGCCGGCCGCATGGAGGACGCCCTGGCCTGGGTCGAGCGCGCGCTGGCCAAGGACCCCGACTTCGACTGCGCCGTGCACACTGCCCACCGGCTGCGGTTCCGCGCCGACGGCAAGCTCAGCCACCTGGTCGCCCTGGCCGATTTCGCCGCCGACCACCCCGACGACACCCACGAGCACACCGACCTGGCCGAGTGCTGCGTGAACACGCCGTGGCTGGGCGGGGTGCCCGAGGCCGCCCGCGGCGACGACGACCCGCGCCGCCGGCCACCGTCGACCGAGCCGGCGACCGCCGTGTCGGTGGAACGGCTGCTGCGCATCGCCCGGGTCACCTGGCCCCACCCGCCGGCCGCCTACGACGCCGCGCTGGGCCTGGTGCTGGTCCCGCCCGAGCAGCTCATGGCCCTGCTCACCGACCCGCCCGGCAGCACCGAGGACGAGCGCCGCGCGTCCCGGGTCTGGGCCTGCCTCGGGCTGCTCCATCACGACACCGACGAGCCCTGGATGACCTCCGTGCGCCGCCGCCGGCTGGTCGAACTGGCCGTGGGCGGCGCCGACGCGATCACCGAGGCGGCGATGTTCGCGCTGATCGCGTACGCCTGGGTCGATCCCGCCGCCCGGACCGATGTGACCGGCCTGGTCACCGGCCGCCTGATGAACCTGGCCGGGCCGGCCCGCAAGAACCGGCCGCCGATCGCCTGGTCGGTCGCGCGGCTCGCGCTCGCCACGCCCGACCTGCGCGACGACACCCGCGAGCTGGCCACCGCCGTGGCCCGCGCCGAAGAGGAGCGCAGCCGCCCGCGCATCCCCCGTCAGCGTTCCCGCAAGCCGAAGCGGGACCGCCGCCTGCTGCTGCGCTGGCTGACCCGCTAGCGACCTAGCCGTCGATGACGGCGATCAGGTCGCCCTCCTGCACCACGTCGCCCTCGTTCACCGCGAGCTGGGAAACCGTGCCGTCGGACTCGGCCAGAACCGGGATCTCCATCTTCATCGACTCGAGGATCACCAGCGTGTCACCCTCGGCGACGGTGTCCCCGGTGGCGGCCACGACCTTCCACACGTTCGCCACCATCTCGGCGCGGACTTCCTCAGCCATGGCACTCCCCTTCGTCCGACCCAACCGTCGGTGAGTATCCCATCATGATCTGAGCGAACGGGGCGACTACCATCGTCGCGTCGAGAGGAGTCACTTATGGCTAAGAAGGCACGCAAGAAGAAGGCTCGTAAGAAGAGCAGCGCCAACCACGGCAAGCGTCCGAACAGCTAGACACAGAAGCGAGCCCGGTCCGATCGGACCGGGCTCGCTTCTTCGGTATCGCCTCAGACTTCCTTCGACACTTCCAGCAGCTTCGCGCGGAGGCGGGCGCGCAGCTCGGCCGGGGCGGTCTCCTCGCCGCAGCACCGGCCGACCAGGGCCTTCACCTCGTACTCGATGTCGTACTCGTGGAAGCAGTCGGTGCAGTCGTCGATGTGCTGCTTGATCAGAGTCCGCCGGGTCTCGCTGCACTCCAGGTCGAGGTAGAGATACACCTCGGAGAGAACGGTGCCGCAGTCGGCCTTCTTCTCCTCGTCGCCCATCCCGCTCACGCCTCCTGGGGTTCCGTCGCGGTCCGGGTGATACCCCGGTCCACGGCGTAGTTCTCCAACAGCCTGCGAAGGCTACGCCGGCCACGGTGCAAACGGGACATGACCGTGCCGATCGGCGTACCCATGATGTCGGCGATCTCCTTGTAGGAGAACCCCTCGACGTCGGCGAGGTAGACGGCGAGCCGGAAGTCTTCCGGCAGCGCCTGCAGCGCTTCCTTGATGTCGCTGTCCGGAAGGCGGTCGAGCGCCTCGGTCTCGGCCGAGCGCAGACCCACCGACGTGTGCGACTCGCTCGACGCGAGCTGCCAGTCGGTGATCTCCTCGGTCGGCGCCTGCACGGGCTGGCGCTGCTTCTTCCGGTACGAGTTGATGTAGGTGTTGGTCAGAATGCGGTACAGCCACGCCTTGAGGTTCGTGCCCTCTTCGAACTGGTGGAATGCCGCATATGCCTTCAGGAACGTCTCCTGCACCAGGTCTTCCGCGTCGGCCGGGTTGCGGGTCATCCGCAGGCCGGCGGCGTAGAGCTGGTCAACGAACGGCAGCGCGTCCCGCTCGAAGCGGGTGCGGCGCTCGTCAGTACGTTCTCTCTGGGCCACGCGTTCCTCTCCCCTCGACCGCTGCGCCGAGGATACGGCTAGTGCCCCGGGAACCGGCTCGAAAACCGCGGGTGTGCTGACGCTCACCGTCTGCTCCGCGGCCGGCCACTCCGGGGATCTCAGAAGATTACGCACCCGGTTCACTTCCCGGCCGTCCCGATCGAGTTCCACCATTCCGGCTGGCACTCTTCCACCTCTTCCGACGTAGGGTCGTCCGGGTGGTGTAACGGCGGGACACCGGTCGGCATTCCGCTAGCCGGCCCAGCCGTTGCGGGCCAGCCAGGCAGACACCACGGCGCCCGTGCCCACGAGGTCTTTGCGCAGGTCATGGGTTGCCCCCGGCCGCACGACAACCTCGATCAAACCCTCGGGCGAAGGTACGCCGAACGGATCGCGATCCCCGTTGACGACCAGGGTCGGCAGGTCCACGGGCAATTCACCCGCCCGGGTCCGGTCCGGCTTCCCCGGCGGATGCAGCGGGAACGCCAGGCACAGCACGCCCGCCGCGCCGAGATCGCCGGCCGTCCGGCAGGCGATCCGGGCCCCGCTCGACCGGCCGCCCACCACCAGCGGAAGGCCGTCGGCCAGCTCGCGTACGCAATGGACCCAAGCCTCGTCCAACTGATCGGCCGGCGCCGGCGCGCGCCGCCCGGCCACCCGATAGGGCTGAGTGACCAGCGCGACCCGAACACCCGCGGCGACCGCGACGTCGTGCACCTTGGTCAGGTCGGGCGCATGCACTCCGCCGCCCGCGCCATGGCCGAGGACCAGCAGGGAGACGGGCGGGCCGGCGGGGTCGCTGATCTCGACCTCCGCCGGCCCGCGCGGCGTATCTATGACGAGGCTTTTCACAGCCCCAATCCTGCTACCTGCTGATCGGAATCAGCGTCAGAAGCTTGCGATCCTCCTCGTCCGCTCCGTCGTCGACCGCCTCGCCGTTGGGCTGGACGCGCTCGCGCCAGGCCACCAGCATCGCCCGGCGCTCGCGCGGCGTGGTGCCGCCCCAGACGCCGTGGCAGTCGCCCACCTGGAGCGCCCACGCCAGGCACGGCCCCTGCACAACGCAGGAGCCACACAGCGTGACGGCGCTTTCGGTCGGCTCGTTCGGAGCCGGGAAGAACGTTTCCGGATCGACCGTGCGGCAGGCGCCGCGAACGCGCCAGGCCTCGTCGGACCTGCGCTGGTCGATCGCCCCAAGCAGCCTCGGGTCGCTTCGTGCAATGGCGACCTCGTGCGGACGCGGCATACGTGCCCGTGTCATCAGCCCACCTCCCCCGTGGGACCGGTTTAACCCGTGGTCAGCGCCCGTCCCCCGCCCCCTCTCGGGCGCGGCGGACCGACTCTTGCGCCATCCACCCCGTGCAGACGGCACCACAACCGGCGGTGGTTTCTATCCCGAGACACAAGATCCAGGCAAGGGTTCGTGTCGATCTCGAAACAAACTTCACAGTCAGCAGTCACGACATATCCCGATCAACGTCGCGAATCGGGAGTCAGAAGAGTGTCTGAATTTCCACTTCTTGCACGTGCCGCTCAATCAATCCAGGCCCATTGTTCTGAACCTTCCCGACTTCCGACCCCACCGGCCGAATCTCGATCTCGGCGGCATCCACCGGATCAAGCCGCGGACTCTCCGACCCGAGCCATTCCCGCCAGCGGTCGCGAGGCAGGATCAACGGCATCCGATGATGGACGCGGGCCAGCTCACCCGTGGCCTCGGTGGTAATGATCGTGCTGGTCAGGGTGTCCTTGCGCCACATGCTCCAGAGCCCCGCGAAGGCCAGCACCGAACCGTCCGCGGGCGCCATGAAATAGGGCTGCTTACGCTTCCCGTCCCGCACCCACTCGAACCAGCCGTCAGCCGGCACCAGACAGCGCCGCTTGGCAAAGGCCGGCCCGAACACCGGCGAGGTGGCCACCGTCTCGGCCCGAGCGTTGATCATCTTGGATCCGGCCCGCGGATCGTCCGACCAGGCGGGGATGAGACCCCATTTTGCGCGATCCAGCACCCGGGCATTGTTTCGTCTCGCCGACAGCCGGATCACCGGGACGGGGTCGGTGGGGGCCACGTTCCAGCTCGGGGCGAAGCCGTCGGTCACGTCGTCGGCTTCGAAGAGCAGGGTCAGGTCGGTGTCGCTCCTGGTTGTCGCGTACCGGCCGCACATGCCGTGGACAGTACGCCGTTGACGACGCTCCGTGGGGGCATGCCCACGCTCCCCGGTTCCGGGCTGGCGACGACCCTCCGCGCGACGTCTGGGTGGGTGCGTCAGGGCGTCTTTCGTGGCGGTTCGGGCGGCTCGCCGGCGCTCCCGTGGTGTGGGCCGACGCGGTCGGCGCGCCTTCTCGGGCGCCGGTGAAGTCCTTGAACTCACCGCAACGCCCAGCGCCGGCGTGGGCGGCCTGACGGCTCGGACGGCCCCCTCACCGACGGCCCGGTGTCCTCATGTGTTGACCTTCGCCCCCGACCGGGCCGTGGCAACTCCCAGCGCCCAGCCAGCGGCCGGTCGTTCTCGGGTGCTGATCTCGGCTCCGACCTGGCCTCGCTTTTCCACAGCACACACGTCTTGTGGACAGCGACGGCGCCCGGCCAGATCCCCGAGCTACATTCCTGCCCGCCCAGAGGGGTGGGGGCGGTGGCGGTGGCCGCGACCTGCTCAAGATCGTTTTCGTCCGCGATGACTACCGCCGGCGGGGAGCGCGAGCTGCCGATACTCGCCCGCCGCTGTGTGGAGCTTGCCAACTTTGGCCGAGATGGCCGCCCGGGCGGCAGCGGCCGGGTCGCGCGAGGCGAGATCGCTGGTCGCGCCGGTCAGCGGGAAGAGGACGCGCTGCGGTGGCGGGTCGCGCTGCGGGAGGCGGCGACTTGGCTGCGCTGCGGTGACGGGTCGCGCTTGGGGGGAGGTGTCAGGTCGACAAGCTCAGGAACCCCGCCGTTGCCGAGCGCGGCCCTCGGGGCTTGAGGTGTCGGGGCGTCTTGCGCTTGGCGGCAGGCCGCCGCCGGGGGGCGCCTGCCACTCCGTCGGCGGTCGCCCCGGCCCCGACCCGCAGGGCCGCCTGCCACTCCGTCGGCGGTCGCCCCGGTCCCGACCCGCGGGAGATGGCCGCCTCTCGCGGCGCTGCGGTGGGGGACGGCAGAATGGGTGGGTGACGTCTTGGGATGCTCCGGTGGGGACTGGGCCTGTTTCTGCTTCGGTGCGGTTGCCGGGGTCGAAGTCGATGACTGCTCGGGCTCTGGTGCTCAGTGCGCTGGCCGGCGGGGAGTCTCGCGTTGTGCGGCCTCTGCGGGCCAACGACACAATGCGGATGGCGGCGGGGCTGACCGCGCTGGGGGCTCGGGTCGACACCACGGATGACGAGGTGTGGACGGTGACGCCTGGGCGGCTGCGGGGGCCGGCGACCATTGATGTGGGGCAGGCGGGGACGGTCATGCGGTTCGGGACGCCGTTGGCTGCTCTGGCTGAGGGCACGGTGACTGTTGACGGGGATCCGCAGGCCCGGCGGCGGCCGTTGCGGCCGATTGTCGACACGTTGCGGGCGCTGGGGGTCGATCTTGATGCCTCGGGTACGGGCGGGCTGCCGTTGACGGTTCGGGGGACGGGGCATGTCGAGGGCGGCGAGGCCGTGATCGACGCTTCGGGGTCCAGTCAGTTCGTGTCGGGGCTGCTGCTGGTGGCGCCCCGGTTCGAGAAGGGGCTGGTGCTCCGGCATGAGGGGCCGCCGGTTCCGTCGGCGCCTCATCTGCGGATGACCACGCACATGGTGCGGGCCGCGGGGGGCGTCGTGGATGAGAGTGTTCCGGATGTGTGGGCGGTCGAGCCGGGTGAGCTGCGCGGGCGGGAATGGGTGATCGAGCCGGATCTGTCCGGTGCGGCGCCGTTCTTCGCGGCGGCGCTGGTCACCGGCGGGTCGGTGACGTTGCGGGGATTCCCGGCGGAGAGCTGGCAGCCGGTGGAGCGGTTGGCTGAGCTGGTGGGTCAGCTCGGCGGGGCGGTGGTCAGCGGCTCCGAAGGGCTGACCGTACGCGGGACGGGGTCGCTGCACGGGATCGATGCCGACCTGTCCGAGGTGGGTGAGTTGACGCCGGTGCTGGCCGCGCTGGCCGCGCTGGCCGACTCGCCGTCGCGGTTGCGCGGGGTGGCGCATATCCGGTCGCACGAGACTGATCGGGTGGCGGCGCTGGCCACCGAGCTCGGCAAGGCCGGCGCCGGGGTCACCGAGCACCACGACGGGTTGGACATCACGCCGGGGCCGCTGCGGGCGGTGGCCTGGGCCACGTACGACGATCATCGGATGGCGCACGCGGCGGCGGTGCTCGGGCTCGCCGTCGAGGGGATCAGCCTGGACGACGTAGGTTGTACCGCGAAGACGCTGCCGGAGTTCCCGGAACTCTGGGCCGATGTCGTGAACGCGAGGAGCTGAACCCTGCCGGCACGTAAGCGGGAGTACGACGAGGACGACGTCCGGGTGCGCCCGGGGCGGTCGTCGCGCCCGCGCACCCGGACCCGGCCGAAGCACGAGGACGCGGTGGACGCCCTGGTGATCACCGTGGACCGCGGGCGCTACGGGTGTGTGCGTGAAGGCGGGGACGACGACATCGTCGTCGCCATGCGGGCCCGGGAGCTGGGGCGCAAGTCGGTCGTCGTGGGCGACCGGGTGGCGCTGGTGGGCGACACCTCGGGGGCCGCGGGAGCGCTGGCCCGGATCGTGCGGATCGCCGAGCGCACGTCGGTGCTGCGGCGCACCGCCGACGATGACGACACCACGCCCGAGGGGCGGCTGGAACGGGTCGTCGTCGCCAACGCCGAGCAGCTGGTCATCGTCAGCGCGCTGGCCGACCCGCCGCCGCGGACCGGGTTCATCGATCGGTGCCTGGTCGCCGCGTACGACGCCGGCATCGAACCGCTGCTGTGCCTGACCAAGAACGACCTGGCCGGGCCGGAGCAGGTGCTGGACTACTACGCCGAGCTCGATCTGCCCTACGTGCTGCTGCGGCCGGACAGCGACCTGGACGACCTGCGCGCCCGCCTCGCGGGACGGATGTCGGTGCTCGTCGGCCACTCCGGTGTGGGCAAGTCCACCCTGGTCAACCGGCTGGTGCCGGCCGCGCTGCGGGCGGTCGGCGTGGTCAGCGCGATCGGCAAGGGCCGGCACACGTCGACCAGCGCGGTGGCGCTCCGGCTCCCCCGGGTCGGCCGCCGCAAGGACGACCCGGGCTGGATCATCGACACCCCGGGCATCCGCAGCTTCGGCCTGGCCCACGTGAGCGCCGAGAGCCTCCTGCACGGCTTCCCCGACCTGGTCGAAGGCACCCTCGACGACCAGCCGCACTGCGACCACATGAGCGCCGACTGCACGCTGGAGAAGTGGGTGGCCGCGGGTAACGCCGACCCTCGGCGGCTGGCCTCCTACCGCCGCCTCCTGTCGTCGCGAGCGGGTGAGCCGGCCGGTTCGGGGCTGACCGAGGAAGACGCGAGCGGGTGAGCCCGCCGGCTCGGGGCTGACAGAAGAAGAAGGGTGACCACTCACTCAGGCCGAGCCGTCGCCGAAGGCGAGGCGACCTCGGCGGGAGCAGCGGTCAGCACCACCCACCAAGGCGCGACAAGAATTTGATCTTGAAAGGTATCTCCCTGAATGGCCGGTTATGCCGATGATCTCGCGCTCGCCCACCTGCTCGCCGACACGGCCGACTCGATCTCGATGGCCCGGTTCCGCGCGCTCGACCTGCGGGTGGAGTCCAAGCCCGACCTGACCCCGGTCTCCGACGCCGACACCGCGGTCGAGAAGGCGATCCGCGCCACGCTGGCCCGCGCCCGCCCGCGCGACGGCGTGCTCGGCGAGGAGTACGGCGTGACCTCCCCGGCCAAGGGAACGCGACAGTGGGTGATCGACCCGATCGACGGCACCAAGAACTTCGTCCGCGGCGTGCCCATCTGGGGCACCCTGATCGCCCTGATGGAGGGTGATGTGCCGGTCGCCGGGCTGGTCTCGGCGCCGGCCCTGGGGCGACGCTGGTGGGGCGCGGTCGGTCACGGCGCGTACGCGGGGAAGCACCAGCGCGCCGCCACCCGGCTGGCCGTCTCCAAGGTGAACCGGATGGCCGACGCCAGCTTCTGCTACTCCAGCCTGTCCGGCTGGGCCGAGAGCGGCCGCCTCGACCCGATGCTGGAGATCATCCTGCAGGTGTGGCGGAGCCGGGCCTACGGCGACTTCTACGGCTACATGCTGCTGGCCGAGGGCGCCGTGGACGCGATGGTCGAGCCCGAGCTGTCGCTGTGGGACGTCGCCGCGCTGATCCCGATCGTCTCCGAGGCGGGCGGGCGGTTCACCGACCTGGACGGCGCCGGCGGGCCGGGCGGCGGCAGCGCGATCGCCACCAACGGTCTGCTGCACGATGAGCTGCTCGGGCGCCTGACGCACCGGAAGGACGGATAGGCCGGGTCCACGGGACGCGGCCTACCCGCTACCCGGCTGGTCTATCCTCGCTCCCGTGGTGTCCCCGGGCTGGTTCTTCCTCGCCGCGATGATCGCGGCGTACGGGGTTGCCAACCTTCTGCAGTCCAAGGCGATCGCCCGCACCACCGTGCACCACACCTTCGACCCGGGTCTGCTGCTCCGGCTGGCCGGCCACCGCACCTACCTGCTCGGCCTCGGCTGCCAGGTGCTCGGCTTCGTCTTCGCCTTCCTGGCCCGCCGCGACCTGCCGCTGTTCCTGGTGCAGGCCAGCGTGGCGGCCGGGCTGGGTGTGACCGCTCTGCTCGGCGTGGTGATCCTCAAGTGGAGCCTGCCCCGGGCCGAGATCGGCCTGCTCGCGCTGCTGCTCTGCGGCATCACCGCGCTGGTCCTGTCGGCCCAGCCGGCACACTCGCGGCCGATGGGGACCGCGGGGGTGGTCGGGCTGGCCGTCGCGATCGCGGTGATCGCGGCGCTGGGCTTCTTCGCGGTACGCCTGCACGGCGCGATGGGATCGGTGGTTCTCGGGTCGCTGGCCGGGATCGCGTTCTCGGCGGCCGCGATCGCCGCCCGCCCGCTGGCCGGCGAGCATTCGGTCGGCGGGTTCTGCTCCAACCCGCTGCTCTACCTCCTCATCGCACACTCGATCATCGGGCAGTTGCTGCTCGGCCTGGCGATGCAGCGCGGGTCGACCACGGCGGCGGTGGCGGCGATGGACGCGGCGGGCGCGGTGCCGGCGGCGATCGTCGGCCTGCTCCTGCTCGGCGACCAGATCTTCCCTGGTCGCGAGTGGCTGGCCGGTGTCGGCTTCGTGGCCACGCTGGCCTCGGTGATCGGCCTGACCAGGTACGCCGAACCGCAGCACCACCACGCCACCGCCCCGGCGGTGAAGGTGAAGGAAGCTCGCGTAGCTCGCGCTGAGCTCCGTTCGCGTGTATGAGGTCACGCTCAGCGGGTATTGGCATGAGCATGGCGTTCACCCCTTTACCGCACGATTGGCCCATAACTCACATTCGGGACTAATCGGTCATGGGGTCCTTGCTCCGAATATGCGGGGAAGAGCGGCCCTATGCACAATGGAGCGATCATGCCGAGCGAGGTTGCACACCTGGTGGACACCGATCAGACATTTCCGGTGATCCGGCTCTCCGGGGTGCTCGATCCGGCCGCCGCCCCAGCAGTCCGCTCGGCGCTGATCGACGTGCTGGCCGGGCAGCCCGAGGCCCTGGTGGTCGACGTCGAGCGCCTGCGACCGGCCGACGCCGGGTCGGCCGGAGTGCTGACCGAGGTCGCCGCCGAGAACGCCGCCTGGCCGGCCACCCGGATGGTGCTGGCCGTGAACGGCGCCGACGGCTGGGCCGACACCGGGCTGCCGCTCTACGCCGACCGGGGTGACGCCCTCGACACGCTGGGCCCGGCCCACCCGGACGACCGCCGCGAGCTCGACCTGGAGCCGGTGACCGGCGCCGCCCGCCGGGCCCGCGAGCTGGTCACCGCCGCGTGCACGGGCTGGGGCTGCGCCGACCTGGCCGACTCGGCCACCATCGTCGTCACCGAGATGGTCAACAACGTGGTGGCGCATGCTCGCACCCCGATGACCGTGCTGCTGTCCCGGCAGGGCCGGACGATCCGGGTGGCGGTCCGCGACCGGTCCGGCCACACGCCGCGGTTCACCGGGCCGGTGGCGCCCACCTCGTACGGCGGTCGCGGCCTGCTGCTGATCGACGCGGTCGCCGACCGCTGGGGCAGCCTGGCCCTGCCCCACGGCAAGATCGTCTGGGCCCAGCTGTCGGAGGCCGCGGAACGCATACCGGACGCTCCGCGGGGGTAGGTTTCGCTCATGCGAGACAACGACTACCCGGCCGAGGTGACCGATCCCGAGGCCTCCGGACTGCCGGACACCGCGGACGACGACTCGAGCGCGTACGACGAGGTCAACAGCCCCCGCTGGGCCGATGGCGCCGACCCGGCCGCGCTGGCCGGCGTGGGCCCGGGCGGCTCGAACCGCTTCGGTGACACCGCCGAGGAGGCCCGGCAGGGCGAGGGGCTCGACCGGCGGCTGCGCCAGGAGGAGCCGGACGTCGGCGCCGAAGACCCGATCCCGGCGCGCCGCGACCCGAACGACGAGACCGTGGACAGCTCCGAGGAGCGCAACCGGCTCGCCGACGAGTGGGGCGCCGGCCCGACCTCGGACCCGAACTCGGAGGTCTCCCTCTACGACGACGGCCAGCTCGACGACGACGACCCGGCCACGGTGGGCCGCCTGGTCGCCCCGGACGAGGGCGGCGGCTTCGACAACGAGGAAGACAGCGTCGCGTACGACGCGGGCGCCGCCGGTGGCGGAGCCTCGGCCGAGGAACTGGCGATGCACGAGACCCGCCCGCCGGCCTACGAGTAGGCAGGGTCTAGTCGAGGCCCTGCTCGATCGCGTAGCGGGTGAGTTCCACGCGGTTGTGCAGCTGGAGCTTGCCCAGCGTGTTCTGCACGTGGTTCTGCACCGTGCGGTGGCTCAGGACCAGCCGCTCGGCGATCTGCCGGTACGAGAGCCCCTTGGCGACCAGGCGCAGCACCTCGGTCTCGCGTTCGGTCAGCTTCGGGGCGCTCGGGCCGGCCGGCGCGGGCGGCTCCCCGGCCAGCCGACGGAACTCGCCGAGCACCAGCCCGGCCAGCCCGGGCGTGAAGACGGTGCCGCCGGCCGCGGTCCGGGCCACCGCGTCCAGGAACTCGTCCAGGGCCGCCGACTTGAGCAGGTAGCCGCCGGCGCCGGCCTTCACCGCGTCCAGGACGCTTTGCTGCTCGCCGGACGCGGACAGCATCAGCACGCGTACGCCGGGAACGGCCGCCAGCAGCCCGTTGATCACCTCGACCCCGGAGATGTCCGGCAGTTGGAGGTCGAGCACCACGACGTCGGGCCGCGCCGCGGCGGCGATGCGCACCGCCTGCCGGCCCTCGCCGGTCGTGGCCACCACCTCGTACCCGGCCGCGGTCAGGTCGCGGCTGACGCCCTCGCGCCACATCGGGTGGTCGTCCACCACCATCACTCGCACCACGTGATCAGGGTAGTTGGGCACGCGGGACCACCAGCTCCACCTCGGTGCCGGCCGGGCCGCTCTGCACCGAGGCCCGCCCGCCCAGGGCCGCCACCCGGCCTTTGATCGACTGCGCGACCCCCAGGCGGCCCTGCGCCTCGGCCTCGGCCAGCCGCGCCGGCCCGATCCCGCGGCCGTCGTCGCGCACGCTGACCGTCACCGCGTCCGGCTCGTCCTCGACCAGGACCCACGCCTTGGTGCCGGGCGGGCAGTGCCGGGTCACGTTGTCCAGCGCGGCGGCGACCGCCCCGGCCACCTCCCGGGCCACGTTCCCGGGCAGCAGCACCGCCCCGGCCGGCGCCGCCACCGACACGGTCGTCGAGGCGTGCCCGGCGAGCAGCGTCATCAGGTCGACCTCGCCGGCCGGGCCGGTGGACGGGCCGACGACCAGCGCCCGCAGCGCGACCTCCTGCTCCCCGGCCAGCCGGGCCAGCTCGCCGGCCTCGCCGTCCAGTCCCGCCCCGCGCCGCTTCACCAGCGCCAGCACCTGCAGCACCGAGTCGTGGATGTCCCGGGCCAGCCGTTCCCGCTCCCGGGTGGCCGCCTCCAGTTCGACCGCCCGCTGGAGCCGGGCGTGCGACTCCTCGGTCAGGCGCACCAGGTAGCCGACCGCGAACGCGGCCAGCACCATCAGCACCGTGCCCGTGGTGGCCTGGTTGCTGCGGGCGCGGATCAGCAGGTCGACGGCGCCCATGGCGAGCGCGGCGACGATGCCGGCCCGGCGGCCCCGGGCGACCGTCCAGGCCAGCACCGGCGCGGTCTGCCAGGCCACGGCCAGCGTGGCGGTGCCGTCCGCCAGGGCCGGGCGCCCGACCACCCAGAAGCTGACCGCCAGCACGGCCATGGTGATCAGCAGGTCGGCGGTGAGCAGGGGCGGGCGGCGCCGGGTGCGGTCGGCGTACGCGTAGGTGGTGACGATCGTCCACGTCGCCATCACGCCCAGGACGGGCCAGGCGAGCATCGGCCGCGCGTACTCGGGGACGTCGTTCACCACCAGCACGGCGACGTAGACCAGCGCCGCGATCCGGAACACCGCGATGGCCCGCCAGAGCGGCGTCAGCGGGCTGCTCGGCCGTCTTTCCGCGACGCTCACCCGCCGACCTTCCCACACCGGCGGTGGGCCCCGTGTCCTGCGGAATGATCAGCGCTGGAATACGGTCGACGCATCGGCGCCGAGATCCTCCTGTCGGAGGCCTTCGACCGCGACCGGGTGACCGGCCTGCGGCACGCCGTCGCGTCCTGTGCCGGACGGGCCGGTCTCAGCGGGTCACGGCTGGACGATTTTGTGGTCGCGGTGAACGAGTTGCTGACCAACGCGGTACGCCACGGTGGCGGGCAAGGTCACGTTGCGTTGTGGCGGGAGACCGGGTCGGTGGTCTGCGAGGTCTCCGATCGAGGGCCCGGCATCTCTGAACCGACGCTTAATCACCCCCATCGCCCGCGGGCCGACGAACCGGGCGGCCGGGGGCTCTGGCTGGCCGCCGAACTGACCGATGACCTGCGGCTGAACACGAGTCCAGAAGGGACGAGGGTTCGCGTCTCGACCCGGTCTTCTTAAGGAATCTTTAAGTATCAGAGGCGAGCTTGCGCCCGGCCCGGCAATATCCGAAAGTTCTTCTGCCTTTACAGGAGGCCGCCGACAAGGAGGACCTTCGTCCCATGCAACGCGATCGTCGATTCGTCGCCCGCCACTCCGCTCCGTCTCGAACCCTGCGCACACGTTCCGTGGTGACGCTGGCGGTCGCGGCGACCGGGCTCGCGACCGCCGTCTGGCTGCCCACCCGATTCGACCGGGCCGACGCGGCCCAGTCGACCCCGACCCTCGTCCCGGTGTTCGCCGACGAGTTCGACGGCGCCCGCGGCGACGACCCCGACGCGGCGAAGTGGTCGGCCGACGGCCAGGGCGTGCGCCTGGACGGCGACGGCAACGTGGCGATCTTCGCGCGGCCCGGCCGGCGGGACCGGTCCGCCGACGCGGGCGTGCAGACCAAGCAGACCTTCCAGGCCGCGGCGGGCAAGGTCGAGGCGCGGGTCCGGGTCGCCGACGGCGAATCGGTGCGCTCGGTCTTCCGGATGCTCGGGGCCGACGACTCCCGGCTCGACGTCATGGACAACCGGGGCAACCGCTCCAAGGTGCTGCGCGGGTCGTTCGGCGCCGACGTCGACGGGCAGCTGGAGTCGGAGCAGTCGCTCGCGGCCGACTTCCACTCGTACGCGGTGACCTGGTCGTTCGGCGAGGTCATCTGGACGATCGACGACCGGGAGTTCCTGCGCACCAAGACCGACCTGGACGAGCCGTTCGCGGTGGCCCTCGAGGTGACCGCGGGCGAGGTCGACCGCGACCGGACCGCGCGGCGGATGCTGGTCGACTTCGTGCGGGTCTCGACGGCCGCGCCCGAGGAGGAAGAGCCCCCAGCCTCGGAGGAGCCCAGCGCCCCGCCGGCCGAAGAACCGCCGGCTGAAGAACCGCCGGCCGAGCAGCCCCCGGCCGAGCAGCCCCCGGCCGAGCAGCCCCCGGCCGAGCAGCCCCCGGCCGCGGAGGCCTGGGAGCCGTTCCACCTCTACACGGCCGGCACCAAGGTCGAGTTCAAGGGCGTCACGTACGAGGTGCTGTCGACCCACACCTCGCTGCCCGGCTGGGAGCCCACGGCCATCCCGGAGCTGTTCAAGGCGCAGTAGAAGGTGGTTCCGGAACCGAGCTGTCTTGACTGATGGTGGTCAATCTATAAAGACTACTAAAAGTTAACGGCACCTCTCCCCGGAGGATCCCCATGCGCAGGACAAGGCTCTTGCTCGCCGTCGCGACCGTGGCGGTCACACTCACGGGCGGACTGGTAGCGACCTCACGCAACGATGTCGCCGACGCCGCCGTCGGGCCCATCACCTGGCAGGACGAGTTCAACCAACTGGCCGGCACGCCGCTGGACCAGTCGAAGTGGAAGTTCGACATCGGTGGCGGCGGCTGGGGCAACAACGAACGCGAGTACTACACCAACTCGACCAGCAACGTGGTGCACGACGGTCAGGGCAACCTGGCGATCACCGCGCGCCAGGAGAACCCGAACAACTACCAGTGCCACTACGGGCGCTGCGAGTACACCTCGGGCCGGATCCTGACCGCGGACAAGTTCTCCCAGGCCTACGGCCGCTTCGAGGCCCGCCTCAAGATTCCCCGGGGTCAGGGCATCTGGCCCGCCTTCTGGATGCTGGGCGGCGGCAACTGGCCGGCCGACGGCGAGATCGACATCATGGAGAACGTCGGCTTCGAGCCCAACACGGTGCACGGCACCGTGCACGGCCCGGGCTACTCCGGCGCCGGCGGCATCGGCGGCGGCCGCACCATCGGCGCGCCGCTGGCCGACGCCTTCCACCAGTACGCGGTCGAGTGGTCACCCAACCTGATCGTCTGGTACCTGGACAACTCGGAGTTCTTCCGGATCACCCCGTCCAACATCAACGGCAACCAGTGGGTCTTCAACCACCCGTTCTTCATGATCCTGAACGTGGCGGTCGGCGGCTACTGGCCGGGCTACCCGGACGCCAGCACGGTGTTCCCGCAGACCATGCTGGTCGACTGGGTCCGCGTCTCGGCCTGGACCGACGGCGGCACCCCGTCCCCGACCGGCGGCCTGCGGTCGAACTTCAGCAACCGGTGCATCGACATCCCGGCCGCCAACCCGGTCGACGGCGCCCGGCTCCAGCTCTACGACTGCAACGGCAGCAACGCCCAGCAGTGGTCGTTCAACGGCGACGGCACGCTGCGGGCGATGGGCAAGTGCATGGACCCGGCCGGCGGCGCGCTCGCCAACGGCACCCCGATCCAGCTGGTCACCTGCAACGGCAACCCGGTGCAGCGGTTCACCCTGTCCGGCGCCGGCGACCTGGTGAACGTCTCGGCCAACCGGTGCGTCGACGTCAAGGACTGGAACAGCGGGAACGGCGCGCAGCTCCAGCTCTGGGACTGCGCCGGCACCACCAACCAGAAGTGGACGCGGACCTGAGCTACTTGACCGAGAAGCGGTCGCCGTAGACCTTCCACGTCAGCGGCGTGTTCAGGTCGAGGTTGCTCGACTTGAGGAAGAGGCGCTGAGCGGTCTCCACCCGGGTGGTGTCGCTGTGCGCCTCTTCCGTCTTCATGGCCCGCACCCGGGCGTCGAGGAAGGCGTTCAGCCAGGTGATCTCGTCGCCGCCCTGCTTGGGCGTCTTCGCCTTGGCCGTCGCGGCCTCGCGGATGCCCCGCAGGCCGGACATCCCGTGCATGACCGCCGCGTCGTAGTAGGCGAACTGGCCCAGGGCGCGGAGCCCGTCGGCGCGGGCCATCGTGACGGCCGGGCCGAAGTACATCCGGTCCCGCTCGTCCTCCTGGGTCTTCTGGAACACCGGGTCGGTGCCGGCCTTCTTCCAGGCCCCCGGGTAACCCGGGTCCAGGCCGGCGTGCGAGTCCGAGCCGTCGACCGCACGCAGGGCGGGCAGATAGCGGGCGAGCAGGTTGTCCGGCTTCCGGCGGGTGTACTCCTCGACCAGCGCGAGCATGTCCGAGGTGCCCGAGGTGAAGCCGACCAGCCCGCCGGTGTAGCCGCGGCCGTCGCCGATGTCCTCGAGGTAGCCGTACTGGCCACGCCAGTTCAGCGACGAGTTCTCGGCCGACGAGACCAGCTGCTGGGCGATCTCCTTGGGCTTCACGTCGGTCAGCGGCGCGGCCGGGTTGATGCCGGACTCGGCGCGGGCCGGGACGGCCGGACCGGGCCCGTACACCTGGAACTCGCGCAACGCGAAGCCGGAACCGCCGCCGCGGAGCGCGAGGACCCGGACGTAGCGGCCGGCGCCGCCGAGCTGCTTGAGATCGTCGGTGCCGCCGTCACCGTCGCCGGCCACGGCCAGATCGGTCCAGGACGCGGCGTCGGCGGAGATCTGTACGCGGTACGCCGAGGCGTACGCCTTGTCCCAGGTCAGGCGGGCCCGCACCACCCGGAGCGGCGCACCCAGATCGACCCGCAGCCATTGACTGCCGAGCACGGCCGGCGTGGTCCAGGCGGTGCCGAGGTCTCCGTCGACCGCGGCCGCCGCGCCGGATCCGGCCGAGGCCATCACCCCGCGGCCCGGCGAGAGCGCCATGTCGCTGGCGGCGTCCGCGGTGACCGTGACGACCAGCGGGACGGTCAGCAGCGCGGCCACACCGGTGCCGAACGCCACTGCCCCAGCCCTGATCGCCACGCCTTCCACGCTAGGTCGGCCGCGCCCGGGTTCGCGGAGAAAGCGGGAAATCAGCGCTTGCGACGCCGGGAGATGAGGACGATGGCCAGGATGACACCGCCCACCACGAGCAGGCAGCAGAGGCCGCCGATGATCGGGAGGAAGCCGCCGCGCCCCCGGCGCGACTTGGCCGCCTCGACGGCGACATCGGCCACGCCGGTGCTTGCCGCCCACGCGTGCACCGGGATGACCAGGGTCAGAACGAGACCGGTGACCGCGGCGGAAGCCCGCGACCACCACTTCAGAGCTGTGGACATGCGACCCATCGTGACCCATCGGGGCAATGGCTGAGAGGCTGGGGGCATGGATGTGGATCTGAGCGCGCTCGCCGCGGCGCATGGGGTGGCCACCTCGTACGAGGACTGGCACCGCGAAGAACGCGAGGTCGCCCCCGAGTCGGTGATCGGGGTTCTGGGCCTGCTCGGCGTGGACGCGAGCACCCCGGCGGCGGTGCGGGCCGCGCTGGCCGCAGTCCCGGCCAAGCAGGACCTCCCGGGCACCGTGGTGGTGCGGGAGGGCACGACCCGCCCGCTGCCCGGCCCGTCCCGGATCACCTGCGAGGACGGCGCCGTCCGGGAGGTCACCGCGGTCCCGGCCGACCTGCCGCTGGGCTGGCACCGGCTGCGCCACGGCGACCGCGAGGTCACGCTGGTCGTGGTGCCGGTCGAGCTGCCCGAGCCGCCGGAGACCTGGGGCTGGATGCTCCAGCTGTACGCGCTGCGGTCGGCCGGCTCCTGGGGCATGGGCGACCTCGGCGACCTGCGGACGTTCATCGAGAACAGCCACGGCGCGGGCCTGGTCCTGCTCAACCCGCTGCACGCGATCACCCCGACCACGCCGGTGCCGGCCTCGCCGTACTCGCCGTCCAGCCGCCGGTTCGCCAATCCGCTCTACCTGCGCATTTCCGACATAAACCAATACAAGTCGGCTAGCCCGGCCGTCAAGGCACAGGTTGACGCCCTACGGCCGGCCGACACCGAGCTGATCGACTACACCGCGGTGTGGGAGGCCAAACGGGCCGCCCTCGAACTCCTCTTCCCCGGGAAAGGCCAGGTCGATCGGGACGCCGATCCGGGGCTCACCGAGTTCGCCGAGTTCTGCGCGCTGGCCGAACGGCACGGCCCGAACTGGCCGACCTGGCCGGCCGACCCCGGCCGCCCCGACGAGGACCGGGTCGCCTTCCACATCTGGGTCCAGCGCCTGGTCGAGGAACAACTGGAAGCGGCCAACCGGGCGGCCGCCGGCATGCCGGTCGGGGTGGTGCTCGACCTGGCCGTGGGCATCGACCCGAACGGCGCCGACGGCTGGCTGCTCCAGGACGTGCTGGCCGCCGGGGTGCACGCCGGGGCCCCGCCGGACGCGTTCAACCAGCTCGGGCAGGACTGGGGCCTGGCCGCGTGGCGGCCCGACCGGCTGATCGAAACCGGCTACGCGGCCTACCGGGACATGCTGCGGCGGATCTTCCGGCACGCCGGCGGGCTGCGGGTCGACCACGTGGCCGGGCTGTGGCGGCTGTGGTGGGTGCCGCCGGGCCTGGGCCCGGCCGAGGGCACCTACGTGCACTACGACCCGGAGGCGATGCTCGGCATCCTGGCGCTGGAGGCGCACCGGGCCGGCGCCGTGGTGATCGGCGAGGACCTCGGTACCGTGCAGCCGGCGGTCACCGAGGGCCTCGAACGGATGAACATGCTGGGTTCGGCGGTCCTCTGGTTCACCCGGGACTGGGACGACCCGGACAGCGTCTTCGTGCCGGCCGAGGACTATCCGCGCAACGCCCTGGCCAGCGTCTCCACCCACGACCTGCCGACCGCGGCCGGCTTCCTGACCGGCGAGCAGGTCCGGGTCCGCGCGCGGCTGGGCCAGCTGGCCGGCACGGTCGAGGACGAGCAGCGCGCGGCCGACGCCGACCGGGCGCAGTTGCTGCTGGCGCTGACCAAGGAAGGCCTGATCACCCCGGACAGCAGCTCGGAGGAGATCGTGGTGGCCATGCACGAGTTCCTGGCGCGTACGCCGTGCCGGTTGGTGACCGCGTCGCTCTACGACGTGCTGGGGGTGCTGGACCAGCCGAACCTTCCCGGGACCACGGACGAGTACCCGAACTGGCGGATGCCGATCACCACTAGCCTGGAGCAGATCGTGGTGGACCCACGCGTCCGGCGGATCGCCGGCGTGCTGAGCGCGAAAAAGGGTGCGGGATGAGCTTCCTGGACAAGGCCAAGGAATTCGCCGACAAGCACGACAAGCAGGTCGACCAGGTGCTGGAGAAGGTCGGCGACGAGGTCGACAAGCGGACCGGCCACAAGTACTCGGGCCAGATCGACCGCGGCGTCGACGAGGCGCAGAAGCGCACCGGCGAGGGCGACACCCGCCCCTAGAGGGGTGGCGGCGGCGGGTCGTCGTCGACCGCGAACAACATCGGGTGGGCCACGGGCTGCGCCGAGCGCTCGCGGCACCGGGTCGGCGGCAGCAGCGACGACCGGTGCTCCGGGTGCTCGCCGCAGTGCCGCAGGGCCCGGGTGATCGCGTCCGGGTGATGCCGGCCGCCACCGTATTCGCCGCAGCGGACGCAGTCCCAGCGCCAGTACGCGGGTCCCTCGTCCGAGTCGTGCCGGCGGATCCGCAGCGCGGGCCGGGAGCGGCTGTGCTCGGCGGCCGCCGCGGCCAGGATCTCGGCCATCGCGTCGGCCGGTGGCGGCCCGAGGGGACGCCCGGTGAACTCGGCCAGCACACTGCTAGAGCCCGACACGGTGGCATCCCTCCTGTCCGTCCCGTCCGTGGCCGACGGGTCCCGTGTGGCCAGTGTGGCGGGACGATCCGGGCACGATGACCGTTTTGGCGAAAGCCAGGTGGTATTCACCCGCATCGGTCGCCGGCGGCGATCCGGCCCGAAGCCGATGCTACGGTTGTCGCGCGGAGGTGCCGGACGTGCGCAACGAGACATCCACCCATGTCACGTGGCCCTCTGAGCCGGCCGCTTCGACGATGCGCTTCTCGCATTCGGCCTTTCTGTACGACTCCCCCGACGACTACCGCGACTTCCTCGTGCGCTTCATCCGCGATGGGGTGGAACACGGCGACGCCATCGCGATGGCCGCCGGCACCGACCGGGTCGCCCTGGTGCGCGAGGCTCTCGGCGCCGACGCCGGCCAGGTGCGCTTCCAGCCGACCGAAGACTGGCACATCCGGCCGGTCCGCTCGATCGGCGTGTGGTCCCGGCTGCTCCGCACGGCGGCCACCGCGGGGCGCCCGTCGGCCCGGCTGATCAACGAGATCGACTTCCAAGGTCAAGATCCCTCGTGGGTACGCGCGGAGTCCGCGACGAACGCCTCCCTGGCCGGCCTCAACGGGCACCTGCTGTGCCCGTACGACCGCAGCGCCCTGGCGCCCGAGCTGATCGAGGCCGCCCGCCGCACCCACCACGTCCTCTACGACGGCGGCTGGACCCGCAGCGACGAGTTCGTCGAGCCCCGCACCCTGCTGGCCGCCATCGAGGAGCCGCCCTACCCGGCCACCGGCGAGCCCCTGGTCGAGGTGCCGATCGCCGACTCGGTCGCCGACCTGCGCGCCCACCTGCGCAACCGGGCCACCGCCGAGTGCTGGCTCCCGCCCGACCGGGTCGAGGTGCTGATCCTGGCCCTGAGCGAGCTCGCCACCAACGGCATCCGGCACGGCGGCGCCCACCGCGAGCTGCGCGTCTGGCTCAACCCGGGCGCGGTGGTGTGCGAGGTCGCCGACGACGGGCCACACCCGCCGGGCCCGCTGGCCGGCTACCTGCCCCCGGTGCCCGGCGTGGTCGGCGGCATGGGCCTGTGGCTGGTCGGCCAGATCTGCGACGCGCTCTCGGTCATCACCGCGGGCGGGGTCACGCGGGCCCGGTTCGCCCTGCGCCGATAGTTTCGCCCGGCGCGGACAGCTTCGCCCGCGCCAACGGTGGAGCAGCGCCAACGTGTGGAGCAGCGCCAACGGTGGAGCAGCGCCGACGACGAACCGGCCCCTCGGGTTGGGGGGAACCCGAGAGGCCGGTGCTGGTGTGCCGTACCCGATCAGCAGTAGGTCTTGCCCTTGCTGTTCTTCGTGTACCGGCAGCTGTCGATCAGCTTGCTGGTGCCGGTCCGGAGGTAGGCCGAATCGCCGCCGTTGTCCCAGATGAAGCCCTTACGGCCCCAGTACCGGTAGTTCGAGGGCCTGCCGTTCGTGCCCTTGCCGGTCGGTATGTACACGTTCTTCTTCCCGCGCAGGTAGAAGTCCGTGGTGAACCGATAGGTGTTCCCGGCCCGGTCCTTCACCGTCCAGTACTTCAGGTTGAAGGTCTTGGAGGTGTAGTTGGTGATCCGGAAGTACTCCTGGTTCAGCTTGCTCGTGGTGTCCTTGCCCGCCGGGTCGAAGACGATCAGCGAGAAGCGCACGTCACCGGGCTTGACCACGAGCGGAGCCGGCGCCGGCTTCACCGGCGGCTTGGTCGGGGTGGTCGTCGGCGGCTTGGTGGGCGTCGTCGGCGGCGTGGTCGGGTCGGTGGGCGGGTTGGGCTGGCCGCCGTTGATGCCCACCACCACCGAGTTGCCGACCAGGACCCGGTTCGCGTCGTCCGGGCCGACCGAGGCGCGGTAGTTCTGCGCGCCGCTCTGACCGGTCAGCACGGTCTGGTAGACGCCCTCGGTCTCGGTCTGGCCCTCGACCAGCGTCTGCCAGGTGCTGCCCGACTGCCGCTGGATCTTGACCGGCAGGAACGCCTGGCCCGGCTCGGACACGACGCGCACCGACACGTTGGTGCCGGAGACGCTCAGCTCGAGGGTCGGCTTCGGCACGATGCCGACGTACAGCGGCGCCGAACGCAGCGCGACCGTGTTGTTGGCCTCGGCGACGAACACGAAGCCGGAGTCGAGCCGGCGGCGCAGGGTGAAGTCGCCGTTCGCGTCGGCCGTCGCGGTGACGACGTCCTCCGGGAAGAACGCCTCCGAGTAGTACATGTCGTCGCGGTAGACGTAGGCGGCCTCCCGCAACCGGATGGTGGCGCCCGGGTCGGCCTTGCCGTGCAGGGTTGCCCAGTTCCAGCCGACCACACTCGCCGGGCCGGTCAAGGTCGGCACGGTGGCGGCCATCGCGGGGCCGGCGCCGAGCAGCGCGCTGCCCAGCCCGATCCCCGCCGCCGCCAGCGCGGCAACCAGCCGCGGTGAACGTACGCGCATCACAGATCTCCATCGCTCGGGTCGATGCCGCGAGCCTATGAGTAACTACCCTGTGTATTGATCATCCGGGGCGGCCAGCCTTTTTAGCTGGTCGTACTAGGTGTTGCAACCGGATCGACAGTACGGAGCGTTAAATGCTAAACCTGGACTCATGCCCTCAAAGCCGGTAGAACTCGTGGCCGATTGCGCCCGATGTGCGGGACTCTGCTGTGTTGCGCCGGCGTTCGCGAGGTCATCCGACTTCGCGATCGACAAGCCGGCCGGCCGGCCCTGCCCCAACCTGGCCGACGACTTCCGGTGCGGCATCCACCAGCAGCTGACCGATCGGGGCTTCCGCGGGTGCGTGGTCTTCGACTGCTTCGGCGCCGGTCAGCAGGTGACGCAGCACACCTTCGGCGGCCGCGACTGGCGGTCGGCGCCCGAGCTGGCCGGGGCGATGTTCGCCACCCTGCCCGTGATGCGGCAGCTGCACGAGCTGCTCTGGTACGTCACCGAGGCGCTCGAGCTGGACGCCGCCGCGCGCGTACACGACAAGCTGCGCGCAGCGCTCGACCAGACCGAGCAGTTGACCATGGGTACGCCGGCGGAGCTCGCCGCCCTCGACCTGGACGCGCACCGGCGCCGGGTGAACCCGCTGCTGCAACGGGCGAGTGAGCTGGCCCGAGCCGGCGCCGGGCCACGACCCGACCATCGCGGCGCCGACCTGATCGGCCGCCGGATGCGCGGAATGGACCTGCGCGGCGCCAACTTCCGGGGCGCGCGGCTGATCGGCGCCGATCTTCGGGGGGCGAATCTGCAGAGGGCCGATTTCACCGGCGCCGATCTCCGGGGTGCCGACCTGCGCGAAGCTGATCTTCGCGGCGCGCTGTTCCTGACCGCCTCGCAACTGCGCTCGGCGCGGACCGCTGTTTCCCCCTAGCATGGGCTCATGCAGGTGTCCGGGCTGGTCTGGGTGCTGACTGTGGTCGCTATCGCCGGGCTCATGCTCTTCGATTTCGTCTTCCACGTCCGCCGCGCGCACATCCCCTCGATCAAGGAAGCGGCCATCTGGTCGTCGATCTACATCGGCATCGCCGTGCTCTTCGGGCTCGGCGTCCTGATCTTCGCCGGACCCGACCACGGCGCGCAGTACTTCGCCGGCTGGGTGACCGAGGCGATGCTCTCGGTCGACAACCTGTTCGTCTTCCTCATCCTGCTCGGCAGCTTCAAGGTGCCGCGCGCCGACCAGCAGAAGGTGCTGCTCTTCGGCATCGTGTTCTCGCTGATCGCCCGGACCGGGTTCATCTTCCTGGGCGCGGCGCTGATCAACTCGTTCGCCTGGGTGTTCTACGCGTTCGGGTTGATCCTGCTGGTCACCGCGGGCAACCTGCTGAGGAACAAGGACGACGGGGAGGAACGCTCGGCCGACAACCTGATCATCCGGGTCGCCCGGCGCTTCCTGCGCACCTCCGACACCTACGACGGCGACAAGCTCTTCACCGTCCAGGACGGCAAGCGGGTGATGACCCCGATGCTGCTGGTCATGGTGGCGATCGGCGGCACCGACCTGCTGTTCGCGCTCGACTCGATCCCGGCCATTTTCGGCCTCACCCAGGACGTCTACCTGGTCTTCACAGCCACCGCGTTCTCGCTGCTCGGCCTGCGCCAGCTCTACTTCCTGCTGGAGGGCCTGCTCGACCGCCTGGTCTTCCTGTCCTACGGCCTGGCCGCGATCCTCGCGTTCATCGGCGTCAAGCTGGCCCTGCACGCCATGCACGAGAACAACGTGCCGTTCATCAACGGTGGCGAGCACATCGACGTGGTCGAGATCAGCACCGGCGCGTCCCTCGGCTTCATCGTCGCCGTCCTGATCGTCACGGTGGTGGCGTCACTGCTCAGCCCCAAGGGCCGGGCCCAGACGTACGTGTCGGCGGCCCGCCGCCACGCCAGGGAGTTCCTGAACATCGAGCAGGACCCGGCGTACTGCGACGAGATCTACCACAAGCTCCTCACCGAGGAGGAGAACATCCGCCAGCTCCCACCGAAATACCGTCTGCGCGTCCGCCAGGAGCAGGAGCTGATGGAACTGCTCCACGAGGCGCACGAGGCCCATGACGAGCGCGTCGCCGACGGCCGCTGCTTCGTCCCGGCTCGCTAGCGGTCCGTCACACGCCGGCCGGCTCGCGCTCGTCCGACGACTCTAGGAGGCGGAGCTCGGAGCCCTCGATGTCGACGTCAGGCCTTGGTCAGGGAGCGGGTGCGGAGCATGCGGGAGATCTGGTCCGCGCGCTCGATCAAGCTCTTCCGCACCACCGGCGCGACGTCACCGGACGCCGCCTCGCGCGCCCGGGTCAGGTAGGCCTCGTCGCTGGTGAAGACCGGGAACAGGCGGCGGGTGTAGTGCATCGCCACGATCATGCCGCTGCGGTGCAGGACGGGAAGCAAGGTCAAATACTTGTCGGCGTACGGCGTGAGCACCTCGTCCTGGCCGGGGCGCCAGAAGGCGGTGGTCACCGCGTTCGTGGCGCCGATCGGCACGGTGCGGTCGAGGGCCAGGGCCTGCCAGATCTCGGCCTTGGCCGCCGCGTCGGGCGCCGCCGCCCGCACGGTCAGCGCGCGGTACTTGGCGTCGGGGTCGGTGTCGCGGGACAGCAGGTCGGCGACCAGGACCGACGTGTCGGCGCCGAGCTCGGACATCTTGATCAGCGCCCGCCAGCGCAGGTCGACGTCGTCGCCGGCCGCCTCGAGCAGGGCGTCGGCGTCGGTGGTGACCCGGGCCAGGGTCCGGAGCGCGATCCGCCTCTTGCCGGGCTGGGCGGCGAGGCGGCGGCAGACGTCGGCCACCTCGGCCGCGATCGCCTCCCGGGCCGCGGGCGGCGACCAGTACTCGGCCACGTCGCCGGCCAGCAGCAGGTAGGGCTCGATCACCGCGGGCGCGGTCTCCACGTCGAGCACCGAGACCAGGCCGGCGGCGGTTTCGGCGGCGGTCGCCTCGCCGGTGACCAGGGCGTCCCACAGGGTCGCCACGGCCACCCCGCGGGCGATGGCGGTCGGCAGCGCGGCGGCCATCTCGGGGGCCGCGGGGCGGGTCGTCGCGAACGTCAGGTCGTCGTCGTTGACCAGGTAGAAGTCGGCGCCCACGGGCAGGTCGACGGGGGTCCGCTCGGACTGCACCTCGACCAGCGCGCGCTTGGTGCGTACCAAAGCCTGATCTTGCTTCTGGTAGGCGCTGACCGCGAGCACCTGCGGGCGCGGCGGGCCGGCCGGACCCCGACCTTCGAGCACCATCTGGTCGCCGGCCGACACCAGGGTCAGCCGGTCGGTGCCGGCGAGCGACAGCCAGCCGTCCCGCCAGGCGTTGAGGTCTTTGCCGCTGACCGCGGCCAGCTCGTCGATCAGGTCTTGCAGGGTGGTGTTCTGCCAGGCGAAACGCGCGAAGTATGCCGTCATGCCGACGCGGAACGCCTCTTCACCGACGTAGACCTGGAGCTGGCGGAGCACCGACGCGCCCTTGGGGTAGGTGATCGCGTCGAAGATCGACGCGGCCTCGGCCACGTTGGTGATCCGCTGGTGGATCGGGTGCGAGGTGGGGCCCTGGTCGGCGACGTACGCGTCGAGCTTGTCGTCGGCGAGATGCCCGGCCCAGGCGTCGGTGTACGCGGTGGCCTCGGCCGCCGACCAGTTGCAGGCGAACTCGGCGAACGCCTCGTTCAGCCACAGGTCGTTCCACCAGCGCATGGTCACGATGTTGCCGAACCACATGTGGGCCATCTCGTGCAGCAGCACCTTGGCCAGCAGCTCGTCCTCGGCGGGGGTCGGCTCGGCCCGCCGCAGGAAGGTGTCGGCCCAGGTCACGCAGCCGTAGTTCTCCATCGCGCCGCCGAACTCGGGCATGAAGACCTGGTCGTAGCGCGGCTGCGGGAACGGCATGCCGAACTGCTCGCCGTAGAAGCGCAGGCCCTGCTCGGTCACCGTGAACAGCTTGTCGGCGTCCCGGTCGAGCACCGCGGCCAACGACCGGCGGCAGTACAGGCCCAGGTCGTACCCGTCGATCTGACGCCGCAGCTCGTAGAACGGCCCGGCGTTGATCACGGTGTTGTACGGCGACAGCGGCGGCGTGGCCGGGAACGCCCACACCTGCGACGACCCGGACGCGCTGACCTGGGCGTGGCCCGAGTTGCTGGTCACCGTCCAGCCGGCCGGCGCGGTGACGGTGAACGCGTGGGGCGCCTTCAGGTCGGGCTGGTCGAAGCAGGCCCACACCCAGCGGGCCTCGTCCGGCTCGAACGACATCCAGAGGTAGACCTCGCCGTCGCCCGGGTCGACCGCCTTGTGCACGCCGGCGCCGTCCTGGGTGTTCGGCTGCTCACACTCGACCACCAGCGTGTTGCTCGCGGCCAGCCCGGGCAGCGGCAGCCGGCCGTCGGCGGCGGGGCCCAGCTCGCGGCCGTTCAGGGTGGCCCGGACCACGGTCGCGGCGGCGTCCACGAACGACTCGGCGCCCGGGGTCGTGCACGTGAACGTGATCGTCGACCTGCTGCGGACCCGTGGGCCGGTCGGCAGGTCGGTGAGGTCCACCGCGATGTCGTACCGCTCCACGGCGAGCAGCGCGGCGCGCTCCTCGGCTTCGGTCTGGGTCAGGCTCTTCACGCTCACCCGCCCCACCCTAGGCGTTGCGGGCGCGCAGCGCCCCCGCGGCTGCGCCCATGGCCGCGAGCAGGATCGCGACCAGGATGAACGAGATCGTCAGGGACGAGAGGTGGGCGATGCCGCCGAGCACGCCGGGTGCGATCAGACTGCTTCCGTACGCGATGCCGGCCACCCCGGCGATGTTGCGCCCCGGCTGATCATCGAGCCGGCCGGCCGCCGCGAAGACCAGCGGCACCACCACCGCGATGCCCACCCCGACCAGCCCGAACCCGACGATGGCGACGACCGGCACCCGGGCCAGCACCACGACGACCGCACCGGCCAGCGCGCAGCCCGCGGCGATCCGTACGGTCAGGGCCGCGCCGAGCCGCCGCACCACCGCGTCCCCGGCGAACCGGGTCAGCGCCATGGCCACCGAGAAGATGGCCACGGTCAGCGCGGCGGTGCTGGCCGAGCCGTCGAGCAGGTTCCGCACGTACAGGGCCGACCAGTCCAGTCCGGCCGCCTCGGCGAACACCGCGCACAGGCCGACCAGCCCGATCGGCAGCACCGCCCGGGACGGCAGCGCGAAGGCCGGCGGCTCGTCGACCTCCGGCTCGGGGCGGTGCGGCAGCAGCCCGGTCGCCCCGACCGCGGCGATCACGCACAGCACGGCGGCCGCGGCGGCGAAGTGCACCCGGCCGTCCACGCCGAACTTCGCGGCCAGCGCGGCGACCGACGAGCCGGCCAGCCCGCCCAGGCTCCAGAATCCGTGGAAGCCGGACATCACCGACCGGCCGAGACGCTCCTCGACCACCACGGCGTGCGCGTTCATGGCGACGTCGGCCACGCCGGCGGTCGCGCCGTACAGGACCAGGGCCGCGCACAGCAGGGGCAGCGAGCCGGCCAGCGCCGTCGGCACCAGCGCCAGGCACCAGCACAGCATCAGGAGCCGGGTCAGCGTCCGCAGGTCGTACCGGTGGACCAGCCGCCCGGACAACGGCATGGCCAGCAGCGCGCCGACACCGGGCATCAGCAGCGCCACACCCAGGCCGCCGACCTCGACACCGACGTGGTCGGCCATCCACGGCAGGCGGGCCGCGAACGTGCCGGTCACCGAGCCGTGCACGGCGAACATGATCGAGGTGGCCACTCGGGCCCGGGTCAACATCAGATCACGGTAGAGCTGACCGATACTTACCCGATGCCCCGACGACAACAGGTGATCAGGTCGGGTCGAGCCGAGCTGGTGGCCGACCCGGACCGGTCCTCGTCGTGGACGTTGCGCATCGACGGCACCCCGCAGTCGTACGTCGACCTCGCCGACCCGACCCACCTGGAGTTCGAGTACGTCCGCCGGATGGCCACCGCGCTCGACCTGCTGGCCCCGCCCGGGCAACCGCTGCGCGCGCTGCACCTGGGCGGCGGCGCGCTGACGCTGCCGCGCTACCTGGCCGCGACGCGGCCCGGTTCGCCGCAGCGGGTGGTGGAGATCGACGGCGACCTGGTCGAGCTGGTGCGGCGCGAGCTTCCCTGGGACACCAAGGCCAAGATCCGGGTACGCGTCGCCGACGCGCGCGAGGTCGTCGGCGGGGCCACCAGCGGCGGGTACGACGTGATCGTGCTGGACGTCTTCGCCGGCGCCCGCACCCCGGCCCACCTGGCCTCGGCCGAGTTCTTCGCCGAGGTGGCCCGGGTGCTGGGCGCCGGCTTCCTGATCGCCAACATCGCCGACGGGCCGCCGCTGCGGCACGCCCGGGCCCAGGTCGCCACGATCCGGACCGCGCTGCCCGAGGCCTGCCTGATCGCGGACGCCGGGGTGCTGCGCGGCCGCCGCTTCGGCAACCTGGTCGTGGTGGCCGGGACGACCCCGCCGCCGGTGGCCGCGCTGTCCCGGCGCGCGGCGGGCGATTGGTTCCCGGGGCGCGTGGAGTCTGATCTGGACCGATTTGCCGGTGGCGCCGCCGCGATGACCGATGCGGACGCGGTCGCCTCCCCCGAGCCTCCGGCGGGACTGTTCAGCGTCCGTCCCTGACCGCTTCACGCGCCGGATCAGCCGGGAGGCGCGGACTTATCGTCCGAAAGTGCCAGTTCGCCAGTCCTCAAGTGTCATCTATCCGCCAACACGCGAAATACCGGCGCGCGGACTTGTCGTCGTCGATGTCGCACCGATGTAATCGATGCGGCCACGACGATCCGGATCGTGGCGCCGACGGGAGGCGTGCGCATGTTCGAACAGCACTTCCTGTCCTCCTCCTCGGCTGTGCCGGCCTCCTCCTGGGCCGATGCCGACTCCTCGGCCGGTTCCTCGGCCGCGTCTGCCGGCGCCGGCTCCTCCGGTTCCGCCGGTTCCTCGGCCGGGCCGACCGGCTTCTCGGCCGGCGACGAGGTGGTCGGGCCCCTTGAGGGCGGCGAGCGGCCGATGTGGCGCGGGCGCTGCGGCGTGGCGGAATACGCGTTCGACGAGGCCGCCTCGATGCCCCGGTGGACCCTGCCCGAGGCCACCGACGTGCTGGTCACCGACCGCCGCGTGATCTACGCGCACCGTCCCCAGGACGGCGAGCGGGTCCGCTCGGGCGAGCTGCGCTGGCTCTGGCCCCAACATCTTCGTGTGCAGCCGGGCGCCCGCAGCGACGACCGCGGCGCGGCGGCCACCCAGATCCAGCTGGTCTGCGGCGGTGCCGACGGCTCGTTCCCGGCGCTGGTCTTCGCGGGCGGCGACCTGGCCACGGCCGGCGACGCCGATCGGGTGGCCAACATGATCCGCCAGTCGATCACCCGCTTCCGCATCGACAACGCGGGCAGGCTGGGCATCGACGCCAACCAGGTCCGCATGCTGTCGCGGCTGCTGATCGGGCCCGAGTTCCGCAATCACCAGGGTGGCGAGGGTCAGACCGTCTCGATCCTGGGCTCGCTGCTGGTCAACCGTCCGGCCGCGGCGCCCGAGCCGACGCTGCTCGACCGCGCCGAGAGCACCCGCCTGATCAACTATCGTCCCGGCCGGGCCGCCGACGCGGCTCGGGCGATCATGGCCGAGCGGGCCGAGCAGGAGGCTCAGCTCGTCGAGCCCGACATCGCCTCGCGGGCCGCCGACCTGGCCGCCCGGGTGGCGAACATGGTCAGCTCCGCCGTTCCGCCGCCTGCGCCTTCTTCGTCGCCCGCGCCTGCGCCTTCGCCCGCGTCTTTGCCTTCGCCCGCGCCTGCGCCTTCGTCGCCGGAATCAGTGTCGGAGCCGGATGACGACGGGCCGACCGCCGTCGTGATCGAGTTGCCGCTGCGGATGCCGCTGCATTCCGAGCCCCGCTCCGGCGAGGCGCCCGCGCGGAATCTCGGTGACCTGCCGACCACCAACCTCGCGGCCCGCGCCGAGTCGATGCGCCGCACCGCCGCGCGGATGGCCGCCAACTCGGGCCGGGGCCGCATCGGCTCCCGCCGCGCCCCCGACCAGGAGCCCGGGATCACCGGCCGCGGCAACCGCGACCGCTGACCCCGGGCGCCATCGTCAGCAGCTGGCCTTGTAGGCCGCGTCCTTCTGGTCGCCGTCGACGTTCTGCTGGGTGATGATCGAGAATCCGGTCTGGACCTCCTTGGTCACCTGGCCACCGTCCAGCGCGGCCACGGCCTCACCGAGGCCGACCTTGCCGATGTAGCCCGGCTGCTGCGCGATCAGCGCCTGCACCGTGCCGTCCTTCAGGGCCTTGACCTGGTCCGGGCCGGCGTCGAAGCCGATCACGTTGACCTTGCCCTTCTTGCCGGCCTGCTGGATGCCGGTGGCCGAGCCCTGGGCCGCGAACAGGTTCGCCGCGAAGACGCCGACGATGTCCGGGTCCTTCTGCAGGGCCGCGGTGACCAGCTGGGCGGCGGTGGCCGGGTCGTTGTGCGAGTACTGCACGCCGACGTACGGGTACTTGCCGTCCGCGGCCGCCGCCTCGGAGAAGCCCTTCACCCGGGCGTCGGTGGTGGAGATACCGGGGTCGACCGAGATCGCCAGCACCTTGCCGCCCTGCGGGGCGAGCTGCTTGATCGCGTCGAAGGCCGCCTTGCCGCCGCCCTCGTTGTCCGAGGCGATCTGCGACACCGCGTACGACGGGTCCTCGGTCGAGGTGTCCACCAGCACGATCTTGGTGGAGGCCGCGGCCGCCTGCAGCGGGGCCTGCATGGCCTTCACGTCGGTCGGCGCGATCAGGATCGCGTCCGGCTTGGCGTTCAGGGCCGAGTCGAAGATCGGCTTCTGCAGGGTCGGGTCGAACTTCTGCGGGCCCTGGGTGTTGACGGTGACGCCCAGCTTGGCCGCCTCCTCCTGGATGCCGCACTGCATGCTGATGTAGAACGCGTCACCCTGGACACCCTGGATGAACGTGATGTTGTAGTTCTTGCTGGCCTTGGTCGGCAGCGGGATCTCCGGAGCGGCCGACGAGGCGGAGCTGGACGGCTGCGTGACGACACCGGTGCCACCTCCGGCCGAGTCGTCCTTGGTGGACGAGCAGGCCGACGCGGAGACCACGACCGCGGCGCTCAGAGTGATGACGCCGAGGACATTCCCTCTTCTCATTCCTTGGTACCTTCCTTTGCTTGCTTTGCACGGGGGGCGCCACGCTGCGCGGCAGCGCGACGGGTCTGGTCGACATAGACGGCGGCGATGAGTACGGCGCCCACGGCGACGCCCTGCCAGAACGGGTCGACGCCGATGATCACGAATCCGGACTGCAGGATGGCCGGGATGAAGAGCCCGACGATCGTGCCGAACATCGAGCCGTAGCCGCCGAAGATCGAGGTTCCCCCGATCACGACGGCGGCGATCACATTGAGGTTGGTGAGCGACTGGCCGCCGATCGTCGTGGTGCCGAACTGGGCCAGGTACATCACCGCACCGATGCCACCGAGCACACCGGTGATCAGGTAGACCAGCATGAGGTGCCGGTCGACCCGGATGCCCACCCGGCGGGCGGCCTCCTGGTTGGAGCCGATCGCGTAGGTGTGCCGGCCGAACCGGGTTCGGTGCAGCGCGATGCCGAAGATCACCACGATCACCAGCGCCACCAGCGGCAGCGCCGGCAGCCCGGCGAACCGCGTGTAGATACCGAAGTCGGTGAGCGATTCCGCGCTCACCGTGATGTTGATGCCCTTGCTGAGCACGTAGGCGAGGCCGAGAGCCGCCGACAACGTGCCGAGGGTGACGATCAAGGCCGGGATCTTGGCGTACGCGATGAGGAAGCCGTTCAGCCAGCCCCAGGCGGCGCCGGCCACCACCGCGGCCAGGATGCCCACGAGGACCACGCCGGCGCCGTCGCCGCCCATCGAATCCATCAGCTTGGCCGAGATCACCGACGAGAAGACCAGCACCGAACCGATCGACAGGTCGATACCGGAGGTGATGATCACGAAGGTCATCCCGGCCCCGAGCACCGCCAGCACGGCCAGGTTCTGGCTGATCAGCGAGAAGTTGGCCGCGGAGAGGAAGCGGTCGCCGCCGGCGATCGAGAAGAAGGCGATGATCACCACGAGCACGCCGAGGATCCACACCGCCTGGGTGCCGGCCAGCCGCTGGAGCAGGGTGCCCGACTCGTCGTCCTCGTCCCGGGCGTTCTCCACCTTGGTCCTAGCCGCCGTGGTCACGCCGCCTCCTTGAAGTCCAGGGCGCCGGTCATCGCGCCGACCAGTTCCTCGACGTTGGTGTCCGCACCGCGATAGGTGGCGACCCGCCGGCCGAGCCGCATCACCTGGACGCGGTCGGCGATCTCGAGCACCTCGGGCATCGAGTGCGAGATCAGCACCACGGCGATGCCGCGGTCACGCACCCGCTTGATCGAGTCGAGGACGTTCTTGGTCTGCACCACGCCCAGCGCGGCCGTCGGCTCGTCCAGGAAGACGACCTTGTCGGCCCACGCGATCGCCCGGGCGATGGCGATCTGCTGCCGCTGGCCGCCGGACATCGAGCCGACCGGCGAGTTCAGCGCCCGTACGGTGCCGCCGAGATCGGCCAGCCGCTGCCGCGTCCGGTCGCGCATCGCCTTGTTGTCCATGAAGCCCAGCCAGCCGAGCACACCTTTGGCCGAGATCTCCCGCCCGAGGAACATGTTCTGCGCCGGGCTCAGGTGCGGCGCCAGGGCCAGGTCCTGGTGCACCACCTCGATGCCCAGCCGGGTGGCCGCCGTCGGCGACTCCAGCGTCACCGGCCGGCCCTCGAACTCGATCTGGCCGGAGTCCAGCTGCAGGTTGCCGGTGAGCGCCTTGACCAGGGTCGACTTGCCCGCGCCGTTGTCACCGATGAGGGCCACCACCTCGCCCTGATCAATGTCGAAATCGGCCGCGTTGAGGGCCATCACGTGCCCGAAGGACCGGGACAGGCCCTCGGCTCTGAGAACCGTTGTCATATGTTGCACCTCCGTCGGGGGGGAAACTCACGCATCACGTCAGGTCGGGCCACCCCACACCGGGCCGGCAGATCGCCACCCGGGCCGGGCCCGTCACGGTCCAGTCGCCGAGGCCGGCCGGGATCGCGAACACCTCACCGCTCTTGATCGCCACGCCACCCCCGGACCAGCCCAGCTCACCCTGACCAGCCAGCACGATCGCGACGGCGAAGCCGCGCGGCACGCTGACCACCTCGCCGCCGGCTACCTCACCGCCGGCCTTCGCACCGCCGACCTTCTCGCCGCCGACCGCCTCGCTCTCGGCCTTCACACCGCCGGCCTCGTCGCTGCCGCCCGGCGCGGCCACATCGACTCGGAAGAACGGATCCGCCGCGGCCGGCAGCGCCCTGAGCAGACCGCCGTCGCGCGTGCCGGGATCGAGGTGGTGCAGCAGCGAGGCCAGCTCGTCGGCGCCTGTCGCCCGATGGCTCACCCCGCGCAACGCCGTCTCGAACCCCAGGTCGAGGTGCGACTCGTCGCGCGTGGCGGTGGTGACCGACCACTCCAGCAGAATCGAGAAGTCGGTCGGCTCCTGCACCTCGACCAGGAAGATGCCCGCGCCGGTCGCATGCGGCTGCCCCGCCGGCACCAGAATCCCGTCGCCCGGCCGTACCGAGATCTTGTTCATGTGCCCGAGCAGCCACTCCGAGTCCTGAGCGTCCACCCGCGCCGCCAGCTCGCGTTCGTCGACGTCCTCGCGGAACCCGACCCACACGGCCGGATCGTCACCGCGAACGTCGAGGATGTGCCACGCCTCGGTTTTGCCATAGCAAGAGTGCAAATTTGCTATAGCAAAAGATCGTGTCGGGTGTACGTGCACCGGAAGCCGCTGCCCCGCGTCCAGAAACTTCACGAGCAGGCCCGTGTCGGCCGGACCCGCGCCCGGGCCGCCGTGCTCGAACCCCGTCCAGCCTTCCGGATCCGCCTCGACCAGCTTCGCGAACAGCGACCCGTCGGCCAGCCGGCTCAGTCCCACCTCCGGCTCGCCGGCCCGGTGCACGGTCGCCGCCAGCCACTCCTCCGGCGTCCTGGGCGAATGCTGCGGCACGCCCCGGAAGGCGGTCAGCCGGTCGCCACCCCGGTAGAAGTGATCGATGATGTTCGGCGGCATCAAGACCGGTTGCATGGCACCTCTCCGGATCCCCGCTTCACCAGCGGTGTCGGCAACAGAATCTCGGCCGGAACCAGCTGGGCCCCGCCGATCCGGGCCAGCAGCCGCTCGACCGCCGTGGCGGCGATCAGCGCCGGATCGTGGTCCACCACGGTGATTCCCGGCTGCAGCGCGTCCGCCAGCTCGAAGTCCCCGAAGCTGATCAGCGCCACATCGGTACGCCCGGTCATGTGCAACGCCCGCACCGCGCCCAGGCTGGCCCGTGCGTTCGACGAGAACAACGCCGTCGGCGGATCGGGCAGCTCCAGCAACTCGGTCACGGCCCCCACGCCCGGATCGGTCATGGCCAGCGACCCCCGGTCCAGTTCCTCGGGGACGGGCACTCCGGCCGCATCCATCGCGGCCAGATATCCCTCCCGCCGGTGCTCGGTCGTCGTCAGCTCCGTGTCGTCACCGAGAAACGCGATCCGCGTATGCCCCGCCTTCAGCAGTTGCTCGACCGCGTGCTTCGCGCCCGCCCGGTCGTTGACCCCGACCATGTCCAGCCCCGAACCGGGCCACCCACGGTCGACCAGCACCGCCGGCACATCCCCCACCGTGGCCGCGAACCAGCTGTGATCCCCCATGGTCGGGGCGAGCATCAGCCCGCTGACATTCTCCCGGGTCATGCGCAGCAGCTGGTCCCGTTCCCGCTGCGGATCCCGCCAGGTCGACGCCACCTGGGTGCTGAACCCGGCCGCCAGCGCCCGCACCTCGACCACGCTGACCAGCGAGGCGAAGAACGGGTCGGCGATCGAGTCGACAATCACCCCGATCGTGCTACTGCTCCCGGTGACCAGGCTGCGCGCCGCCGGATTGACGACGTACCCCAGCTCTTCGACCACACCGAGAACCAGCTGTCGCGTCTTGTCCGAGACCCCCGCGGACTGATTGACCACCCGCGAAACAGTCTTGATGGAGACCCCGGCCACCCGCGCCACGTCATAGACGGTGGGGCGACCCGCAGGAAGCTCAGTCATGCTCGACCCACCTCCTGGACAGGGGCGTCATCCCATTAACACGCCCGAAACATCGGCCCTGGGCCGATCCTGCGCCGGATTAGACAGCGCTGTCAATGGGCAGGTCGTTCTTTCCTGGTCTCGGGGTGGCTGGGAGCGCGCCCAACAGCCGAAACAGCGTTGACAGCGCTGTCTGCAATCGAACCTCATTGCCAACCTCTACCTGGCCGTGACCTGCGGTTGGGGCGGGCGCCCCTGACCCCGCCTTCGAATCACGCGCGCCGCGAACGCGAGCGCCGCCATCCTCCCCGGCACCCGCTAAGACAGGCGGAGTCACGCCACCAGGCGTAGCCAGGCATCCGCGAGTGCGGCGTGGCCCGCCGGCGTCGGGTGCACCCCGTCTTCGGACCAGTGTTCCGGTCCGGTCCTCGCGGCGAGGCCGGCGAACATGCCGTCGGCGGCGAGCAGGTGCGCGCCGTACTCGACGGCGAGTTGCCGGACGGCCGCGATCTTCGGGTTCAGGCCGGTGCGCCATGCGCGGCGGACGTCGTCGTCGATGAGCACGGCGCCGGATTCGCCGTCGCGGTGGATCCCGGCTTCGACGACGCCTCGGATCGGCAGGAGGAACGGCTCGATGAGGATGATCTCGGCGCCCGTCCCGGCGAGGGAAGCGAGCAGGCGGCCGTACCCCGCCGCGAACTCGTCCGCCGAGATCTCGTGGCCGCTCGGGTCCAGGGTGTGCCAGCTGTTGTCGTTGACTCCGACGAGGATCGACACCAGGTCGGGGCGTGCGTCGAGCACGTCGGCTTGCCAGCGGGCTTCGAGGTCGCTGACCTTGTCGCCGGCGTTCCCGGTGTTCAGCCAGGTGATGGGCCGGTCCGGGTGCCGGAAGCACCATTCGCCGGCGACCAGGAGCGGGTAGCCGCACCGGCCTTCGCCGTCGGGTCGCCACAGGTCGGTGATCGAGTCGCCGGTGAACATCACGGTGGTGCCCGGCCGCAGGGTGATCGTCATGCCGTCGAGCCTGGTGGGCGCGGCTGGCAGGGAACGCACACAGGGCTGGTACCGGCCTGACACTCCCCGCCGCGGGCTGTCAGGCCGGTGCGGTGGGCTCGCCGGATCCGGCCGGAGTACCCGATGATTCATCGCCGGCCGGCGCGGTGGGGAACGCGGTCATAACTCACGAGCCGCCGGTGACGTCCCCGCCGACGAGTGCAAGCCTGCCGACCCTCCAGCCGGCCCGCCGGCTGGGGCCCGGAGGGGTCCTTGATCAGCGCCAACGGCGCCGTCTTGGTCAACGCGGGTCGGAGCCTTGACGTCGAAGGCGTCAGCCGGCTGAGGACTGCTTGGGGAAGTCTCGTGCGCCGTGCGTCTCGTAGTCGAGGCCGTAGACCTTCTTGAGGTCCTCGATCGCCTTGAGCTGGGCCTTGCTGTGGGGGCTCGCGCTGGACTCCCCTTCGTCTCCCGGCACCGGCTCGAAGGAATGCAGGATGATCTTCTCGAGCAGCTCCCCGAGCGTCTCATCGTTGAACTCGGCCAGGCCCTTAAGCACCTTCACCAGCCGCGCCTCCAGCCGCACACCGAGCTGAACCCGCTCGATCTTGTTCGCCGCCTCAGTCATAGCACTCCCCCCGTCGTGGTCCCTAGGGACCAAGGTAACGGGCTCCCAGGAAGGCGCAACGGAATTTCGAGCTCAAGCTCAACGGCCGGCCATCGGCGGCACTGCGTGCCGAGGCCGAGGTCACGAGGACACCGGGCCATCGACAGCTGCCGCAGATCGGAACATGGGGAAACAGCGGCCGCCCGTACATGCTGATCGGCGACAACGTCATGCAGCACCGCTACCAGGTCGGAGCGGAAGGTTGACACACCGCGAAATCAGGCCGCCGTCGTCTCGTTCCAGAAGGTCAAAACATTAGGACACCGGGCCGTCGGTTGGTGCTGCCGTCCGAGCCGTCAGGCCGCCCACGCCCTCGTTGGATGTTGCGGCGAAGTCAAAACCTTCACCGGCGGGAGGGGAGGGTGCAGGCGCGGGGCCCGGCTTGGACTCCCAGCGGCGGGCTGCCGTTTGGGGTGCGGTTTCGGTCAAACCCGGGGCACTGCGAAGGCTTCCAATGGTGGGGCGCGCCGGCACTCGCAGTGCGGCTTCGTGGTGGGGCTCGGGGGCCAGCCAATCACCCTCACTGCCCCGAGGCCTTGCCGTTGTCAGTCACGGCCCTCGCGCTCGAGGCGTGAGATCACCTCACGCTTGGCCCAGGCCCGCCCGCCCACCGCAAACACAAAGCGGCCCGATCCAGCAGTGCTGGACCGGGCCTCTTCATGTCGTAGCGGGGACAGGATTTGAACCTGCGACCTCTGGGTTATGAGCCCAGCGAGCTACCGAGCTGCTCCACCCCGCGTCGCCTCACAAAGCCTACCGCAGCCCGCCCGCCCCCCAGCACCCGGCACACCCATTCCCCCGCCACCACACCCCCGACCAGCCCAAACAACGCTTCAGGAAGCGCGCCCAAAGCCCCACCGCACCCAAACTCAAGCAAAGGCCGAAGGCCAAGCGAAGAGGTGAGGCCGAAGGCCAACAAGCCCACCCACCAGAAACCAACCCCGAAAACCGCAACCACCGCACCGTGGGGGTTTGGGGGCTCGGCCCCCATCGCGGAATAGCGAAAGAGACCCCGGTCCAAGCCCGAAGGGCTGGACAGGGGTCTCCCATCTCTGTAGCGGGGACAGGATTTGAACCTGCGACCTCTGGGTTATGAGCCCAGCGAGCTACCGAGCTGCTCCACCCCGCGTCGGCTCGTTAACAGTAGCGCAGGGGCTCAGTTACCTGCAAAACGGGTGGGCGTGGCCCGCCCCACAGGGGGCGGGCCACGAAATCCGTCAGCCGCTGGGGCTTGGGTTGGGCGCGGGGGCGCTTGCTGATGGGCTGGGTGGCGTGGAGGCGTTGGGTGTGACGGTGCCTCCGGCCGCTCGGACGGCGTCCTGGTACTTGGTCATGGCGCTGTCGAGGTTTTGCAGGGCCTGGCCGTAGCGGGCGAAGTCGCCGCTCTTCTGGGCGTCCCGGGCGTTGTTGATGGCCGTGTCGAGTTCGGCTGCGGCCTGGGCCACGGGGCCCGTCGCCGGCGGGTTGGTGCCGGTGGTCGGCGGCTTTTCGGTGTTGGCCGGCGGGTTGTTGCCGGTGCCGGCGGCCTGGCCCTTTTTGATCAGGTCGGCCAGACCCTCTTCCAGGTTGTTGGCCAGGGTTACGTACTGGCTGCCGTCGCCGAAGGACATCAGGACCTTCTGGAGCAGCGGGGTGGCGTTGGCCTGGGTGCCTTTGACGTAGATGGGTTCTACGTAGAGCATGCCGTCGCCCACCGGCAAGGAAATCAGGTTTCCGTACAGCACCGTGGATTGGGTGCTGGTGGACAGAAGGGTCAGTTGGGATCTGACCTCGGCGTTGTTGGCCATCCGCTGGTGGACCTGGACGGGGCCGGGGATGGCGGTCTGGTCGGGTAGTTCGAGGACTTCCAGTTTGGGCTGGCCGTCGACATAGCTGCCGGAGATCAAGGCCGCCAGGTTGTCGCGGTTGCGTGGGGTGACGGCCGAGGTGAGCTGGAATCTGGTGCTGTCCTGGCCGGGGAGCTGCACGTTCAGGTAGAACGGCGGCTGTTTGACGCCCTCCTGGGGCGCGTCCGGCGTGTTGGGGACCTGCCAGAAGTCCTGGCCGGAGAAGTATTCGCCGGCGTTGGTGACGTGGAAGCTGGCCAGCAGGTTGCGCTGCACCTTGAACAGGTCCGCGGGGTACCGGAAGTGCGCTTCCAGGGACTCGGGGATCTGGCTCTTGGGGACGATCAGGTTGCCGCCGAAGGCCTTGTTCCAGGCCTTCAGGACCGGGTCCTGGCCGTCGAACTCGTACAGCTTGACCGTGCCGTCGTACGCGTCGACGGTGGCCTTGACCGAGTTGCGCATGTAGTTGACGTTGTCCCGTTCCAGGGCGAAGGTGCCCTGGTTGGTGGTCTCGTCGCGGGTCTCGGTCTGCAGGTTGACCTGCTGCGAGTACGGGTAGCTGTTGCTGGTCGTGTAGCCGTCGAGGATCCACTGGATGCGGCCGTCGACGACGGCGGGGTACGGGTCACCGTCGATGGTGAGGAACGGGGCGACCTTCTCGACCCGGTCGCGCGGATTCCGTACGTACATCAGCCTGCTGTTGTTGTTGACCGCGTCGGACAGGACGAAGTTGCTCTCGGTGTTCTTGATGGCGAACACCAGCCGGCGGCCGAACGACCCGATCGGGACGCCGCCCTTGCCCTCGTAGGTGTAGCGCTCCTCCGCGTTGCTGTCGCCCGGCTGCGGGCGGTCGAACTCGACGTTGCGGTCCTTGTCGGCCTGGCCGACGATCGCGTACTCGGTGGCCTGCTCGCCGTAGTAGACGCGCGGCTGCTCGACCTTGATCTGCTCGGACGGCGCGCAGGCGGCGTCCTGGCTGGGGTCGGCCTTCTGCTCGCCGAGGAAGCCGGAGACGAAGTGCGGCAGGCCGCTGCACACCTGGTTGGCGGGCGCGGCGACCAGGCCGTACCCGTGGGTGAAGACGGTGTGCCGGTTGAGCCAGTTGCGCTGCTGCGCGGTCAGCTGCTGGTCGTTGATCTCGCGGACACCGACCACGTAGTCCCGGGTGTTGCCCTCGACGGTGTAGCGGTCCACGTCCAGCTTGGCGCCGAAGTCGTAGAAACCGCGCACCTGCTGGGACTGGGTGAACGCCTCGGACACCAGCTGTGGATCGATCAGCCGCACGTTCTGGGCGCTGGTGTTCGACGACAGATTCGCCGGCGCCCTGGTGTTGCCGGAGGCGTACGGGCGTATATCGGTCTGTGCGATGCCGAAGGCCGCTCTGGTCGCGTCGATCGACCGCTGGATGTAGGGCGCTTCCTTGTCCTGCAGGCTCGGCTGGACGGTGAAGTTCTGCACGGCCAGCGGGTAGATGCCGCCGATCGCGACCGCCGAGATGGCCAGCAGGGCCAGCGAGACGCCCGGCCAGACCAGGTTGCGCATGACCGCGTTGGAGAACACGACGATCGCCACCGCGACCACGATGGAGATGTACGCGAGGATCTCCTTGGCCGGTAACAACGCGTTCACGTCGGTGTACCCGGCGCCGTACAGACCGGGTGACACATGCTGCTCGAGCAGCAGCGCGCGCCGGTCGAGAATGTACGCGACCGCCTTGAGCAGCACGAACACCGCGACCAGCGAGGTCAGGTGGGCCCGGGCGGCGGGTGTCATGCGGTCGCCGACGCCCTGCAGGCGTACCCCACCGAAGATGTAGTGGACGGCGAGCGCGCCGATCACCGCCAGCACGATCGCGGTGAAGCCGACCCCGAGGAGGTAGCGCCACAGCGGGTAGTCGAAGACGTAGAAGCCGATGTCCACGTTGAACTGGGGGTCGCGGACGCCAAACGGCTGCGCGTTCTGGAAGAGCATCCACTCCTTCCAGCGGTTCTGTGCGCTCACGCCGGCGAAGAAGCCGACGATGATCGAGAGGACGGCGATCCAGGTGCCCAGCCGCGGGGCCAGCACCATTCGATAGCGCTCCAGCGTGGCCTGTTCCGCCGAATGCGGGCGGAGCAGTGGCCGGAGCCGGTACGCGAGGTAGAGGTTGCCCGCCACCAGAAGCGCCATCGCCGCGCCCACCGCCAGGAACAGCAACACCTTCGTGAACAGCACGCCGGTGTAGACGTTGGCGAACTCGACCTCGCGGAACCAGAGGAGATCGGTGTACTGGTCGATGCCCCAGCCCAGCAATGTGAAAAGAAGAAAGACCCCGACCAGGACGCCGACCGTGACGCGACCGCGCCGGCTCATCCTCGGCAGGGGACTGTTACGCATTACCAACGTAAACTCCACCCACTCGTTTGCAACGCATTGTCAGCCAGCGGTACACGGTTTGGGTGTGCCACCGGTATTGAAGGTCTTGAGCGCGGTGAGCGCGTCGTCCACGGTGGCCACCTCGGCCATCGGCAGCCCGGTCACCGCGTTGCGGAGCGCCTCGGCGCAGTTGTCCTTGGGGACCAGGAAGATCTGAGCGCCGGCCGCCTTCGCGCCGACCAGCTTCTGCGGGATGCCGCCGATCGGGCCGACGTTGCCCTCGTCGTCGATGGTCCCGGTGCCGGCGATGATCTTGCCGCCGGTCAGGTCTTCCGGCTCGAGCTTGTCGATGATGCCGAGCGTGAACATCAGGCCGGCGCTGGGGCCGCCGATCTCGGTCAGGTCGATCGTGACGTCGAAGGGGTGCGGCTGCTTCTTGTCGATCTGCACGCCGACGCGCGGCGTGCCCTTGTCGTCCGCGGTCTTGATCTTGACGGTGGCCGGCTTGCCCGCGCGGGTGTAGCCCAGCGTCAGCTCGGTGCCGGCGGGCTTGGCCTGGATCAGCTCGGTCAGCTTCGCGGGGCTGGTCACCGTGGTGCCGTCCACCGAGGTCAGGATGTCGTCCTTGACCAGCTTGCCGGCCGACGGGCCGTTCGCGGTGACGTCGGCGACGTACGTCTGGATGGGGTAACCGAGCTTGCGCAGCGCGACCGTCTCGGCGCTGGACTGCGAGCCCTGGAACTCCTGCTTGTTGGTCTCCTCGACCTGTTCCTCGGTCTGGTCCGGCGGGTAGATGACGTCGCGCGGCACGACCGCCTGGTCGTTGCTGAACCAGCCGCGGATCGCCCAGACCAGTTCGACGTCGTTCTGCACCCCGACGGTGGTCAGCCGGAGCTGCCCCTTGGACGTCGACGTGGTCGCCTTCGTCACCTGGATCACTTCTTTGCCGTTGTCCGAACCGAGCGTGTTCACCGTCGGACCGGGCTTCAACACGACATACGGCATCGGGACGGCCATGACCCCGATGGCAAGCAGCGCGGTGATCAGGGCGCCGAGGATTACCGTGACACCGCGACGTCTCATGCGCGTGAGCGTACCCACCCACCCTGAGTTCTCTCTGAGCTGACACCTGCATAGGTACCGGGAACCCAATTCGCGCGTACCGTTGACCACGTGCCTGATATCCCGTTCGGCTTCTCCCTGCCGGGGGCCCAGCCGCCCGATCCCTCCGATCCGCAGCAGATGCAGCAGTTCATGAATCAGCTGCAGCAGATGTTCGCCGGTGGCGGAAGCGGCCCGGTGAACTGGGACCTCGCCCGCCAGGTGGCGGCGAGCCAGCTCCAGGGCTCCGGCGACCCCGCCGTGACCATCGTCGAGCGCAACCAGGTCGAAGAGAGCCTACGGCTCGCCGACCTCTGGCTCGACCCGGTGTCCGCCATGCCCAGCGGCGTCCGCGCGATGGCCGGCTGGAACCGCAACGAGTGGATCTACAACACGCTCGAGGTGTGGAAGAAGCTGTGCGACCCGATCGCCGGCCGCATGGTGGGCGCGATGAGCGACCTCGTCCCCGAAGAGGCGAAGTCCCAGCTCGGCCCGATGCAGTCGATGGTCGCCACGCTGGGCGGCGCCCTGTTCGGCGGCCAGCTCGGGCAGGCGCTCGGTCAGCTCGCCGCCGAGGTGCTGTCGGCCGGTGACATCGGCCTGCCGCTCGGCCCGGCCGGCACGGCGGCGCTCGTCCCGGCCAACATCAAGGCCTACGGCGAGGGCCTGGAGATCCCGGAAGACCAGGTCAGGCTCTATGTCGCGCTGCGCGAGGCGGCCCACCAGCGGCTCTTCCAGCACGTCCCGTGGCTGCGGGCCCACGTGCTCAACGCGGTCGAGACGTACGCGGCGGGCATCACGGTCAACCGCGAGGCGATCGAAGAGGCGATGAGCCGCGTCGACCCGTCCGACCCCGAGTCGATGCAGGCGATGGCCCTCGAGGGCATCTTCACGCCCGAGGACACACCACAGCAGAAGGCCAGCCTGGCCCGCCTCGAGACGGCGTTGGCGCTGGTCGAGGGCTGGGTCGGCCACGTCGTCGACACGGCCGCGGGTGACCGGCTGCCGTCGGTGATCGCGCTGGGCGAGGCGTTCCGGCGCCGGCGCGCGGCGGGTGGCCCGGCCGAGCAGACGTTCGCGGCGCTGGTCGGCCTCGAGCTGCGGCCGCGGCGGCTGCGTGAGGCGGGCGCGCTGTGGGCGGCGGTCGCCGAACACCGCGGCATCGCGGGCCGTGACGCGCTCTGGGACCACCCCGACCTGCTGCCGACCGACGAAGACTTCGCCAACCCGGCGGCGTTCGCCGAGGCCAAGCTCGACTGGGACATCTCCGAGCTGGATGGCCCGTCTTCCTCTGACGAACCGGACGAAGAACCCAAAGCCTAAGATCGAGGTCGTAGCTCGGCGGGTGGTGCGGACCGCAGCTCCCGCCGAGGTCGCCTCGCCTCCGGCGACGGCTCGGCGTGCGTGAGCGGCTGGGCTTCTCCACAGTCTCGGCGAGGTCCCGCCGAGCTCAACCGCCCCCTCCCCACAGGTCGACCGGCCGCGTTGCAGGCGCAGGTCCGCCACCCACATCGTGGCGTCCCGTCAACCCGCCGCATCGTGGCTACAGGTCGCCCGCGCGTGTCGTGGGCTTAGGTCAGCCGCGCATGTTGTGGGCTTAAGTCAGCCGCGCATGTCGTGGCTTAGGTCAGCCGCCCAGGAGGGCTCGGGTGTTCTCCCAGCCCTCCAGGGCCGGGTCGAGGGTGGCCAGGTCGGCCGGGCCGCGCAGCCGGCGCCACTCCGGAGTCGACTCGACGTCGCTGGGCTGCGGCGCGGTCCGGCGCAGAGCCATCGGCGTGGCGCCGTCCAAGTCGTGGTCGGTCAGCCACTCCGGCGGCGGCAGCTGGGCGGCCACCCCCAGCCCCGGCGCGACCGCCACCGCCTTGCGCTCCAGCGGGCGCAGTAGCTTCCCCAGGAGCATCCCCGGCACGTCCGGGGCGTCGGCGGCGATCACCGCGGCCTGATCGAAGCCGTCCCGGGCGGCGGCCTCCAGCACCGGCCTGATCGTGGCCGTCGCCACCTCGTAGACAACCGTCCCCGGCCAGGCAATCTCCTCGGCCAGCGCCTTGTCGGCCGGCGTGGCCGCGATCGCGGGCGTGGCCTCGGCCAGCCGGGCCAGCAGATCGACCACATCCTCGGCCAGCGCCGCCCGCCACGCACCCAGATCAACACCGGGCGGCGACCAGGTCACCGGCACCAGCAGAGCCACCACCACACGACGCACCACGCGGCGAGGCTACCTCCGCCCGCCTGTGGATAACTTCCCGGTCTCGTCACACCGGCGCGCTACATTCCGACCCACCCTGTGCCGGGGTGGGGGAGGCGGCGGCTCGTCGCGCAGCGCAACCCACCCTCCAGCGAGGCGGGCCGAGTCAGCGGCCCGAGGGTGACCGCGTTTGCGGGCCGGAGGGTGACCGCATCAGCGGCCCGAGGGTGACCGCATCTGCGGGCCGGAGGGTGACCGCGTCAGCGGCCCGAGGGTGACCGCGTCAGCGGCCCGAGGGTGACCGCGTCAGCGGCCCGAGGGTGACCGCGTCAGCGGCCCGAGGGTGACCGCGTCAGCGGCCCGAGGGTGACCGCGTCAGCG